>CAJNCU010000002.1:0-621091 GCA_905221355.1 bacterium | reverse complement strand
CAAGCCCATCTAGTTGCTTCAACTGATAGTAGTAAGTTGAGCGAGGTAAACGAGCCTCTTCAAGAAGTAAATCTAGTCGAAATCCTCCTGAAGCCATTTCTCTAACTGTCTCTGCCTTTCTCGCTCTAAGGCTTCGTCCCTTTCCTCTAACTCTTTTAACTTTTTTAGGTAAGCCACCTCAGTCCGTAAGCGTTCATTCTCCTCTTGTAGTCGCTCTAGTTCTGTCATTTCTTCCTAGGTTTTTTTCCGTTTATGTCCCATTTTAGGTACTCTCCCTCTTATTTTCTCAACAATAGTATACCCGTTTTTCCTGTATTGCGCCAGCCAATTAAGAAGTATCGTACGACTTGGGAGACCGTATTCAAGAGAAACTCTATCTTTAGTCCAGCCTTCATGTAAGACTTTATTAATCATTTCTTGTTTTAAATCAGGAGAATAGTAGCGATTTTTGCCTTTTTTGACGAACTCTATTCCGTAACGATCAATCCATTTAATCATGTACCTAAGATTAGAATTGTTTATCCCAAATTTATTTGAAAGCTTCTCTAAGCTATATCCTTGTTTTCTAAGTTCATAGATTTGAACTTTATTTTCATAACTCAATTTCATAATAAAACATCCCAAAAGTTAGATTTTTTCTGTCTAACTTTTGGGGTGCAGTTCATTTTCAACAGGAGTGTTTTTCTTGTGTCTCATTTTATGGGGGCAGTACACATCTTATGAGTTTTTATTGTGTACTTATATTGTATATTCAAGATGCAAAAAAGACTAGGATTTAAAATTCCTAGTCTTTGTTATTTCGGTATAAATCGATTTTAAAAATTAAAAATCCATCTCATCCACACGAGATGCTCCAGAAGTCACTGAGATAGTCTTTAAGACTTCTCTCTCGTCTTTGCTGAGTTCAATTCCAAAACAGTCAAGATTGCTCTGGATGCGAGAGGCTGTCACTGACTTAGGTAGGGGTAAAAATCCTTCTGCCAAACTCCAAGCCAAGGCAATTTGAGCCACTGATTTCCCATGCTTAGCAGCAATTTGTTGGACTTCTGTCTTGTCAAACAACTCCCCTTGCCCAAAAGGCCCCCAAGCCTCTAGGAGAATTCCTTTCTCTCTACAGTAGTCAACCACTTCCTCTTGATAAACTCCTGGTGCCAAGCGTACCTGATTGACCGCCGGAATGACTCTTACTGTCTCAAGCAAAGCATCCAAATGATGGGGAAGGAAATTACTAACGCCGATAGCACGGATTTTGCCTTCTTTGTAAAGATCCTCCATCGCTCGCCAGACTTCAGCATTGCGAGTTTTCCATTCGTCATTTTCTCTTAGTGGTTTTGGATTTGGCCAATGAATAAGGTACAAATCTAGATAATCCAATCCCAGTTTTTCCATTGATTCTTCAAATGCATGGCGAGTTTCATCATAGCTGTGAATGGTATTCCAAAGTTTAGTCGTTACAAAGATTTCTTGTCGTGGAATACCGCTATCTCGTATAGCACGACCAACACTTTCCTCATTTTTATAGATAGCTGCAGTATCGATATGACGATAACCAGCCTTTAAAGCTTCTAAAACAGCTTGGTAGGCCACCTCTCCATTTTCAGCTTTCCATGTTCCAAATCCTAGAACAGGAATTGAAACTCCATTATTAAGGGTGTAAGATTTCATCGTTTTTCCTTTCTATGTGAAGAAAATCTAAAGAAACAAAATCCTGATTACCAGTACGCTTGCTCCTTTAGATTTTAACAATTATTGATCACGATCGTAATAGATCTCGTGAGCTTTCAAACGAGAATTGAGCAATTCAGGAACGGTCACAAATGTATACCCTTCACCCTTTAGATACTCAATGACACTTGGTAGAGAATTGACAGAAGGACCATGGATATCATGCATGAGAATGATAGAACCATTACGAACTTGGTGTTGAATTTCTGTCAAAATAGCAGCTTCATTCTTACTCTTCCAGTCTAAACTATCCACATCCCACATGATAAAACTCAAGTCAAGACTATTTCGAATATCATCAGTGATGGCACCATAAGGTGGGCGCATCAGTTTAGAGCTTGATCCTAAAACTTGAGTTAACAAATCTTCTGTATCAGTGATTTGCTTTTTAGCATCTTCGAGAGATAATTTAGAAAGGACAGGATGATCCCAGCTATGATTTCCCACAACATGACCTTCCGATTTCATTCGTTTCAGAAGATCTTCATTTCCTGCTATGTTTTTTCCAAGTACAAAGAAGGTTGCCTTTACACCGTACTTAGCCAAGGTATCCAAAGCTTGTGGAGTTGTAGTCGGATTTGGACCATCATCAAAGGTCAAGGCTACAACCTTTTTATTTTTCTTAGCAAAGTAAGATTGGTAGAGTTCCGCATCCTTTTCTAACAGATAAGAGGACTCAATGACATCAAAGAAACTGGATATTGGTAAAGCAATTTCCTCAACAGCCTCTCCAGAATTAGCAGGATAAAGGATGATTTGACTATCTTTATAATCAAAACTCCAAGATGCCAAATCCTGATCTGTGAAGCTCTTTATAACTTGATCAATTTTTGCCTGGTCAAGTTTCTTATCTTCTAGAGTTGATTTGATTTGACTCAGTAAGAGTTCCTTAGCCTTGCTTGCATCTTTGAAGAGTTTACTGAGGTCAAAAGCTTTCCCATCTTCAGTCAAGAAAATTTTCCCTAAGGAAGTCTTTTCTTTTTCTTCAACCTTTGCTGCAGACAAATCGTAGACTTGCCTACTGATATTACGAGCAACAACTCCCTTAAGGACAGGATCCAGCTGCTCAGTATAATAAAAGACCAGATCCTCTTTATCTTCTAGATTTTCTTTGATATCTTGGTTGATTTTTTCTCTAATAGACGCAATGACCTCTTCTCCTTGCAGAGGGTAGTAGGCAATCACCTCAGCTTGCCCTTTTCGGAAATGGTCCTTCTGACTACCTGAGTTGAATTGCTGGTCCTTTTCGCTTTTTAACGCTTCAATTTTTTGTTCATAAGATTGCTTTTGTAGAACCTTGTAGCCAATGGCACTTCCCAAAAGAATCATAGCGATTCCTAAGATTCCAACAAAGGAAAGCAATATACTTCTCTTTTTATCGTGAGAAACACGGTTCATATTTTTCTTCATATTTCCATCATATCAAATCAAAGCTATTATTTCAATGATAAACAGATAATCTAGCTCCATTTCAAAAAATAAAGAAAAAGCTTAGAATTCTCTAAGCTTCTATTTTAAAAGCGAATTGCTTCACGTGTTTTTTCATATGAAGTCACAAAACGATTTGTAACTCCTGGTTCTGCAACTTCCAAGGCTTGAGAAATCTTCTCAAATGATGCCCGATAGTCAAACTCTTTCTCAAAAATTTCAAGTGCTTCGTTGAAAGCCTCTTGGATACGTTCATCAAATGAACGGTAGCGATTTGAGTATTGGAGAAGTTGCTCTGTCAAAGTTGCATACTGAACAATGTCATATGTTTCTGTCTCAAGTACTGCCATATCATTCGTTGCAATTTCAAGAATTCGCTTAACAGATTCAATATTAACCTGCGGTTGTTCTAGCTCCGCCATCAAATCTTCAGTGTTATGACTTGCAGTAAAGAAGAGTTTCAAGAAACTTTGAGGGATTCCTGGTAAGTTTCGCTTCTCCATGTAACGTTTGATAGTGTGCAAACGATTCACATAGACATTTGCTTTTTGGCGAGCATTGAGGTCATCTTTTTCAATTTGCGCAAGTCGTTCGCTCACAGAAATTTGCTCATCTTCAATATCTTTGAGATTGCTTTGAAGCATTTCCAACTGTTCTTCAAGAACAGAATAGGCTTGAGCAGATTCTCTTTGGTCCTCTGTTACTTCTAAAATAGCGGTATCAAGTGCAGCTAATTCTTCTTGAAGTCGGCGGACATGATTCCCATCACTTTCTGGAAGAAGATAAGTTTTATTTAGGCGTTCAAGATCCTGAACAAGCACCTGGTTATTTTCCTTCAAGTGATTGAGATAGGTTGGAAGTGTTGAGAGGAGATTCTCAACGACTTTTTGAGCCTCAATTTCATGAGTGAAAATATCATAAAGTGCATTGATTTCTTCTTGAATGCGATTATTTTCATACTCTGCATTGTCCAACTCCAACTGACGAATGTTTTCTTGATTATTCTTCAAAGATTCATGCAAAAGTTGGAAACGTGACTCAATATCTGTTTCAATAAAGTGGTATTTGGCATCCAACAGCTTACGATAGCCTTCTTCCAAATCTGCTAATTGGTCTGGTAATTCCTTTGTCAAGGTTTCAACAAGAGCTGGAATCCGATCAGCAATATGCGTTAGAGCAAGAATATGATTTTCAGTATCATCTAAGATTGCTGCAGCTTCAACTGGGTCACCTGATGAGTTAAGGGTAACGAATTGAGAGAATTCCGATTGGATATTTTCCAATTGTTTCTCAATCTCAGGAAGAGCTTTCCCATATTTCTCTGAGTCCTCTGCAACCGTATGTTGAAGGGTTTCAAACAAGTCCAAAGCATGTAGGACGCGACCACTGTTCTTAGACTCTTGCTTTTCGAGTTCAGAAAGGGCATTGCGAATAGCTGCAATATCCTCTTCAATCAAACTAATCTGGCTTTCAATTTGATCAATCTTGTGAGCCGCTTTAAAGAAACGGAAAGAATTATTGTAGTTTTCAGCTTCAAAGAGGTGATTTTCGATGTCTGCAAATGAGTTCAGAGATAAATCAACCCATTTTTGATTCCATTCACGAAAGGTTACCTGACTTTGACCAATCAAGTGCATATTTTTAACGGCTTCAACCTCATCATTTACAGGAAGATTGTAGAGTTCTTCTTTTCTTTCTTCAAGCGCCGTTAATCTGCTTACATTACGCTTACGTAGGAAAATGGCTGTTACATAAGCTAAAATCAAAATGACCGCAATCGCAACCATTAGATAAATTAGTTGTCCATTAGACATATCAAACTCCTTTTATACTAGAAACAATCGTAATGATTATATCATATTTTTTAAACCAAGGGAACTATTTCCCACATTTTTTAAACGTCAAGTGTACTGTAAACAGCGTTTTCTTCGATAAATTCGCGACGAGGCTCTACCCGATCGCCCATTAACATATCAAAGATTCTATCTGCTTCAGCAGCATCATCTACTGAAACACGCGCCATCAAGCGATGTTCTGGATCCATGGTTGTTTCCCACAATTGGTGGTCATCCATTTCTCCTAATCCCTTATAACGTTGGATGGTTGGCTTTGAGCGCCCTTCACTATGACGTGCTAAGGCTTCTTGGAGTTTAATTTCTTGATCTGTACCTGGCTGGATGTATTCTTTGATCTCACTTCCAACTTTAACCCCATAAATTGGTGGTTGGGCAATATAAACATAACCAGCTTCTAGGATTGGTTTCATGTAGCGGTAAATCAAGGTTAGCAAGAGAGTTCGAATGTGGGCACCATCGACATCGGCATCGGTCATCAAAACGAGTTTTTGGTAACGAGCCTTAGTAACATCAAATTCTGCGCCAAATCCTGTCCCCATGGCTGTGAAGAGACTCCGAATTTCTTCGTTAGCAAGAATTTTATCCATGCTAGCCTTTTCAACGTTCAAGATTTTACCACGAATTGGTAAGATAGCTTGGAACTCACGGTTACGACCAGATTTAGCTGATCCACCAGCCGAGTCTCCTTCGACGATGAAGAGTTCGGTTTCAGCAGGATTATTTGAAGAACAGTCTGCTAGTTTTCCTGGAAGATTGGAAATTTCCAAACCAGATTTCTTGCGAGTGACTTCACGCGCACGCTTGGCAGCCACACGAGCCTTGGCAGCCAAAATTCCTTTTTCCACGATACGCTTGGCAATCTGTGGATTTTCCATGAGAAAATCAGAGAAGGCATCGCTGAAGAGGCGATTGGTAATCTTAACTACTTCACTATTGCCCAGCTTTGTCTTGGTTTGCCCTTCAAACTGCGGATTTGGGTGTTTAACTGAAATAACTGCAGTTAATCCTTCGCGAACATCTTCCCCTGTTAGGTTGTCTTCATTGTCTTTTAGCAGCTTATTTTTGCGGGCATAATCATTGATAACACGCGTCAGTGCTGTACGGAAACCTTGCTCATGCGTTCCACCTTCATGGGTGTGAATATTATTGGCGAAACTCATGACATTTTCGTGGTAACCGGTTGTGTACTGCATGGCTACTTCAACAGTAATATCATCCATCTCACCATCTGTGTAGATTGGTGTGTCAAAGATAACATCCTTGTTCTCGTTGATATATTCAACGTAACTAGCAATCCCACCTTCATAGTGGTAATGTTTGCTTTGTTCGAGACCTTCACGCTTATCTGTGATGGAGATTCGAAGACCCCGGTTCAAAAAGGCTAGTTCTTGAATACGTTTATTTAATTTGTCAAAATCAAAGGTCGTTGTTTCTGTAAAAATTTCTGGGTCCGGCGTGAAGTGAACTGTTGTTCCGGTTCTATCCGTATCTCCAACCACCTCAAGATCAGCAACGACATTCCCACGGTGGTATTCTTGATAATAAATTTTTCCGTTTTTATGAACCCGAACATCTAATTGAGTTGAGAGGGCATTTACTACTGATGAACCCACACCGTGCAATCCACCTGATACCTTGTATCCGCCACCGCCGAACTTTCCTCCAGCGTGAAGAACAGTAAAGACGGTCTCAACAGCAGGACGTCCTGTCTTTTCCTGAATGTCAACAGGAATACCACGTCCATCATCCACAACGGTGATGGAATTATCTGGCTCAATAAGGACTTGGATATGGCTGGCAAATCCTGCTAGGGCTTCATCAATTGAATTATCAACGATTTCCCATACTAGATGGTGAAGGCCTTCTTTTGAAGTAGATCCAATATACATACCTGGACGCATACGAACGGCTTCCAGCCCTTCCAAAACTTGAATTTGACTGGCATCATAATCCTGTGCCTGTTGATTTTTGATTTCTTCTGTCATTTTTTCCCTTTTCTTACATATCTATTGCTTGTCTCAGTGTCGCAACGTTTTTAAAAAGATAGGCATCTAAGCCGGCAGCTTTACCTGCTTCTACATCAATATTTCTGTCTCCAATGACCAAACCGGATGAGATATGATATTTATCACGTAAATAAATCATAGACTCTGGATCTGGTTTTCGTTTGAAACCAGAACTGGCAGTCACGACTTCTGTGAAATAGTCAGCTATCTGAGTCTTTGCAAGAAGTTCTAGCACTTGGTCATTTCGATGAGAGACTAAGAAATGACGGCCACCCTTGTCAGAGATGTCTTTTAGTAACTCTGGAATTCCCTCAAACAAAACTGGGTACTCTAGCTCACGCGCTTCATTCTCTTTGTAGTTTTCTAAAAAATTCTCGATGGCTGGGGCAAACTTCTCAATGGCAAAAGCTGTCGAAACCTTCAAGGCTTCGTAAACACGGTCGTGTTCTTGCTCTATTCCGTATTGGGCTAAGGTCTCTACAAAGGCCGCTGTAGAAGTCTCATAATTATCCAATAGGGTACCACCTAAATCCCATATATAGTCACGATATTTCATACCCTTCATTATACCATTTTTTTACGAAAAAAGCGATGATTTCCTAGATTTTTCCAAGCAAAAACGAGAGCCGAACTCTCGTCTTACTGTTAATTTCCAAAGACATCTCGATAGAGCATGCCGACTCGTAAACTTTCTGCATCTCCTCCCAACTGCTCTACCAACTCATAGGCAAAGGCAAGGGCAGTTGACGGTCCTCGGCTGGTTGTTAGATTGCCATCCACAACTACTGTTTCCTTTCGGTAAATTCCATCACTGATGTTTTCCTGAACACCGTCATAACAGGTAAAGTGCTTGTCTTTCAGCACACCTGCTTGATGGAGGGCGATCGGGGCTGCACAGATGGCAGCAATTTTCTTTCCTACTTGGTCAAAGGCTTTAATTTCAGAAATGAGGGCTTGATTATCCCGTAGGTGAGCTGAGCCTGGCATACCACCTGGAAGAACTACCAAGTCATAGTCGGACAAATCGCCATCAAAGATACGGTCGGCTTTTACCTGAATGCCATGTGATCCTGTCACCTGCTCTTCAAATCCTACCATATCGCATGAAATGTTTGCTCGACGCAAGACATCAACTACTGTCAAGGCTTCAATTTCTTCAAAACCCTGGGCTAAGATAACTGCTACTTTTGCCATAGTGGCCTCCTTATTTGATTTGTTTTAGGACGACTTTCTTTCGTTTGAATGGAACTTTTCCACTTTTCTCCTCCGCTAGGTTGGTCTGGTAACTCATAGATAAGAGGAGACCGACACCGATGAGGTTACTAATAATTGCGGAGCCCCCTTGAGAAATGAAAGGCAGAGGAATCCCTGTCAAAGGAAGTAAGCCTGTCACGGCACCGATATTTTCAAAGATATGGAAGAGCAACATCATGATAAATCCAGTCGAAATGTAGGTGTAGAACTGGTTATTTGACCTGAGCGTAATCTTCAACATCCGATAGATGAGAAGTAAGTACAAGGCAACGACAAAAACCGAACCAATGAAGCCAAAATCCTCAGCAATCACCGTGAAAATCATATCACTCTCACGTACTGGAATGAGGAGATTGGACACATTGAAACCTTGCCCAAACAAGCCACCACTTCCAATCGCAATTTGTCCCTGCGCCTGTTGGTAAGTCGTTGTTTGCGCGAAGTCAAAGGGATTGAGCCAAGCCAAAATACGGTTGATCTGGTAGGTTGGCATTCCAATCTGATGCAAGAAGGCACGTCCATCCTTGCTTATAAAGATGGCCATAAAACCTGCAACTGCAGTCACTCCTGTCGCAAAAACAGGAATGATAATCTTCCACGAAACACCTGAAAGGAGAACCATACCTGCAAAAATAGCTACAAAGACCAAGGCAGTCCCCAAGTCACTTTGTAGGGCTAAGAGGATCAAGACTGGGATGGTAAAGGCAATCATCCAACCAATCAATAGGAAATCCAAGGGAATAGTCCGTCGCCATTCCTTGTGTTTTTGAGTGAATTGTACGATGACTCGAGCCAGCATCAAGATATAGGAAATCTTCATGAACTCAGATGGCTGAAAGAGTGTCGTTCCGCCAATTGATACCCAGTTCTTGGCACCTGTTGACGCTACAAGATTTGGATTGTAGAAAACAAGCGGGAGAACCATCAAAGCTAGCCCCAGACCATAAAGATAAGGAGTCACCTTCCATAAAAACTCGGTATTGAAAAACATGACCACAAAACCAATGACAAGGCCCAAGGAGATCCAAGCGATTTGCTGACCTAGTATTGGAAGTACATTATTGGGATAGTCATGACTAACTGCTATATAAATGGCCACTACTCCAATCACCAGTAAACAAAACACTGGTAGGAGGAGGCTATAATCGACTCGAGAGTCGAAGGAACGTTTCATATTTTTTACCTTTTCTCTTTCTTGGATTTTTCTTTCATTCTATTGCGACGAGATTGGAGAAAATCTGCTACTGCAAACCCTAGCTGTTCTCTAGCAAGAACCCGAACTGTTCTTTCTTTTGACAAGGTTTGGGCGATTTGTTTGCCATAGCGCTTGCTGACAACACGACTGTCTAAGATTACAGCAACCGAACCTTGGTCAGGTCGTCTAACAGTACGACCAAGGGCTTGCTTTAACCGAATAATCGCCATCGGCAACTGATAATCATAGAAAGGATTTTTCCCTTCTTGGCGCAGTTCTTGGTTTAATTTTTTGGTTAACGGTTCATGGGGATTTTGGAAAGGCAATCTCGGAATCACTTGGATTATGCAAGGATGGGTTGAAAAATCAACTCCTTCCCAGAAACTACCTGTTCCGAGCAAGATCTGCCGTTCACCTTTTTCAAAACGTTTTTTCAGTTGGCTTGGTTCCCCATTTTTATACTGAGCTAGATGCGGTTGGTCGAGCAGGTCCGAAACTGCCAACAGCATTTCTTTTGAAGTAAACAAAACCAATAAGGGTTCTTGAAAGGCTTGTAAACTTCGAATGACAGAAGCTACTTCACTCGCATAGTCAAAAGGCGAAACTTCTGTCACAAGAGGAAAGTCATCGACCAGAAAGACTTCTTGTTGGTCCTGCTTTGCTACATCAAGCCTAACAAGTGGAGCATCTGGAAATCCCAATAAATCTGCTAAGGAAACCCGATTGCTGATTTCAAGAGTAGCTGATACTCCTAGGAGCCTACAATCTTCTGGCAATAACTCTGCTAGTATAAAGCGGCCTTTTTTGCTTGAACAAATCAAGACATCCTTGCTCGATTTCTCTGCTGTAGCAAGCCAAAATTCACGGTCCGAGGTGAAAAAGTTTGCAAGATCTCTATACTCTGGGAGAGCTAGCTCCGAAAAATGCTGGCGCAACTCTTCAAGAGAATCCAACCACTTTCCATTCTTCAGACCTGACTGATAGTGCTCTATCAAGTAACGACATTCAAAGCCGATACTCTCAAGCAAGCGTTTCTGAACCAAATCTTCCTCTGATTCTAAGGACTTTTCAATTTGAATTACAAGTTCCTCAAGGCGATAAGCCTGCTGGGCTAGATTTTCGAGAGCTAGCAGCATTTTTTGAGCTTCATCCAATATCACCAAACGGTTGTCGACAAACTCTGGATTGTCTTCCAAACGAGTGACCAGATAGGCATGATTGGTCAGAAGAACACGACTGGTTTTAGCCTTTTCTTGCCCTCGTTTCCAAAAATCCTCTGTAGCAAATAAACTTTTCTTTGAAAGCTTGCCATCGTGGACTAGTTCTGGTAGAAAATGCTGGTAGCGATAAAGCTGCCCGATTTCGTCCAAGTCACCTGTCTCTGTCTCTGTTAGCCAGATGAGCAGTTGCATTTTAAAGCGTGTGAAGAGGCGATTGGACTCTGATCGATAGAGAACTCGGTGAAAGGCATCCAATTTCAAGTAATTTTGAGGCCCCTTGAGACTATGAATTTCCAGATGGAAGACCTCTTTTAAGCGCTGACCTTCTTCTTGCATGATTTGATTTTGAAGAATTTTGGTCGGAACGCTCACTAGGATCCCTGCTTGACTCTCCAAGTTCAAAGCTGGGAGGAGATAACCATAAGTCTTGCCCAGTCCCGTTTGGGCTTGGATAAAGGAAGTTTGGTGTTCTTCCAATAATTGCTCAACCTCCTCCGCAAAATCCAGCTGCTGTGGACGTTCCTCCAACCCCAATAAAGAAATGTTTTTAGCAAAATCTTTGGATAACTTTCGTGGGACTAAGGCTTTGCTTTCCTTTCTGAGGAAAAGCCCATGAAGTTCCATCAAGTCTGGCGAAGACAAGAGAGATTGTTGCTGATAGACTTCCTCAATCACCAGATAACTTTCATAGAGAAGGTTGTCTGCAAGGTCTAACAAGCTTTCTAAAAGCCCTTTAGGTAGCTCAAAAAGTTTTTGACGCATGTAAAGCAAGAGTTCAGCTGTTGCCTGAGCATCTGACAGGGCAGTATGGGCATGTTCCAGCTCAATGCCCAGCTCTTGACAAAGGATACCTAAGTTATACTTTTCAAACTGAGGATACAGAACTTGGGCAAGCTCAACTGTATCCACCCGCGGTGTACGCAATTCATATCCTTCCAAAAAGAGGAATTCTGCAAGGAGGTTGGCATCAAATTGTACATTGTGCGCAACAAAAATACCGTCCTTAACCAATTCAAAAATTTTTCCGGCCACCTGAGAAAACTCTGGTGCCGCAGCCAAACGCTGATCGGTCAGACCCGTTAATTCTTTGATATGAGAATCCAAGGGTTCATGGGGATTGACATCAGTCGCATACTGATCGATGATTTCACCATTCTCAATCACCACAATGCCTACTTGAATAATTTTTGCCTTGCTTCCGGTGCTGGTCGCCTCTAAATCAACGACCACATACCGATCATTTCTCGCATTCATCATTAAAAATTATATCAAAAAAAGCATGATTTGACACTCCTCAACTTTGATAACAATCTCGCTTTTCTTTTGAGTTTGAGTAAAAATCAAGACCTTAAAAGTGAGAATTTCACGCAAGTTCAGCAGTTGGTCGCTGGTTCTGAGGTATTTGAAAACCTTATTAACAAAGCTTCATCAACATAAAAAGACAACCAAGATATTAGCTGCCTTTTTGAGATATTTTTTTCATTGTTTTTGGGAGTAGCTTGCTAATTTCTGTTGGCAAGACAAGGTAGTTTTCTTGAGCTAGTTCTTGCGCAATAGCTGAATGAAGGTGAGTTGCTGCCACCACTCTCTGATAGAGACTGACTTGGTGAAACTGACCTGCAAAACCTGCAATCATCCCAGCCAGAGTATCTCCCATCCCACCAGTTGCTTGATAGGGACCTCCAACCTCTAACTGATAATATTCAGGCTGACCAGCTTTCCAGATACGAGTTGCTGGACCCTTCTCGACTAGAATCGTTCCTTGAGGAAAAGTAGAAAGAGCCCTAGCAGTCGTATCTTTATTTTGATGGTCAAGAACTATACCAGACAGTCTTTCCCATTCCCTTTGGTGGGGAGTTAGGATAAGCTGACTGGAAGGACATGGTAACTGACCTTTTGCTAAGATGCCCAAAGCACCGCCATCTGCAATCAAAATCTGGTCTTTTCTAAGGCTGTCAAAGACCCTTCTTACGAGTTCTTCTCCAAATGCATCCTCTCGCAAACCCGAACCTAACAAGACAACTTCTGCCTTTTCCAACTGCTCTTTTAACAATTGCTGGTCTTGAAGAGAAAATGCCATGGCCTCAGGTAAATGACTGTGCAGAGCCGAAAGGTTCTCCTTATCCGTACCAACAGTCACCAAACCAGCCCCACTTTTAACAGCTGCAATGGCTGACATGATGATAGCTCCCCCATAAGGATAGGTCCCTCCTAGCAAGAGCAGACGACCGTAATCTCTCTTATGACTGTGACGAGAACGTTCAATAATGACTTTTTCTAATAAAGTTTGATCAATCACTTTCATCGTTTTTTCCCTCTCACTCCATTATACTACAAAAGGAGGGGCGAACCTCCTTCTATCTATTTCCCCTTAAATTCCGCAAAAGTCTGTAAGATTTTAGCTGCCACTGCTGGAGAAGGTTCTCCTTTTAGCTCTAACGTTTCATCTGTATATGGACTAAGGCCAGCAAAATCGCCTATCTGAACTGAATAGAGAGACGTTTTAAATAGTTCAATATCGTTTTGGTCATTTCCAAAAGCAATGAAGTTCTCCCCACATAACTTTTCAACAGTTGTCGCCTTATGAGTATCCAAGGGATTAACATAAAGGCACTTTTCATGGGCATGATAGGACAGATGAGCCTGCCCTAGTCTTTCTAACTGACCAAGCAGGTCATCAATCAAATCCTCATGGTCTCCCATATAAACGACTACCTTAATCGGAGTCCCTAAGTCCTCGAGTTTCTGATAACGAGCCACCTTTAGGGGATCCACACTGGAAATAAATGGAATCTTCTCCACAATCTGACCACTATAGTCAAAGCAATCATCTACAAAGAAAGGGAGATTATAGGTCTGGCAATAATCCACTAGCGCCTGATAAACTCTAGCATCGAGATTCCTTTCGAAAACAGCCTTCCCTAGATGATAGGCTACGCCACCATTCAACCCTATGACCAAGCGTTGACTGAGTTCAGGGCCTAATAAACCCAAGCAATCCCGATAAGAGCGAGCTGAGGCAAACACAACCTCATGCCCATAATTTTCAGCCTTTAAAAGAACCTGCTTAATCTCCTCATCTATGGTCATGTAGTCAAAAGATAGTGTCCCATCCAGGTCAAATACGAATTTCATCTTCCTAGTCCTTGTTTAGTGTTCGAAGCGCTGCCTGATAGGTTTGCTCCATCAGCATGGTAATGGTCATAGGACCAACTCCACCCGGTACAGGTGTGATGTGACTAGCAAGTGGTGCAACGGCATCATAATCAACATCTCCACAAAGCTTGCCGTTTTCATCTCGGTTCATCCCAACGTCAATGACAACCGCTCCTGGTTTGACAAAGTCAGCAGTCACAAACTTAGCGCGACCGATTGCAACCACCAGAATATCTGCCTTAGCAGCCACCTTGGCAAGATGATGGGTACGTGAGTGGGTCAAGGTCACTGTTGCATTCTTAGCCAAAAGAAGCTGAGCCATTGGCTTTCCGACAATATTGGAACGACCGATAACAACCGCATTTTTACCTTCTAGATCAATCCCATACTCATGAAACATTTCCATAATTCCTGCAGGTGTCGAAGGAATCATAACTGGATGCCCAGACCATAAGCGTCCCATGTTTAGCGGATGGAAACCATCCACGTCTTTTTCGGGGTCAATGGCTAATAAAACTGCCTCTTCATCAATATGTTTTGGTAAAGGTAACTGGACCAAAATCCCATGCCAAGCTGGATCTTGATTGTATTTGGTAATCAAGTCTAACAATTCCGCTTGGGTAATGGTCTCTGGAACTCGCACTACTTCACTACGGAAGCCAGCAGCGAGAGCTGAGCGTTCCTTGTTGCGAACGTAGACTTGGCTGGCTGGATTATCTCCAACCAAAATCACCACCAAGCCTGGAACTAAACCTGTTTCTTCTTTTAGTTTGGCCGTCTTTTCAGTCAACTGCCCTTGTAACTTAGCCGCAAGAGCCTTCCCATCAATAATCTGTGCCATATCTCTTCCCTTTTCTATCAGATATCTTCTATTATAACAAAAAATACCTTGTCATTCTAACATTTCTTGACTAATGGACCTTATAGTCAAAAACTATAAGAAAAAGCCCTTATCGAGCTTTTATGCCTATTTATACTGGGTAAATCTGTCATGCTTTCTTTTTAACTTTTGGAGCCGGTAAGACTTCATACATATCCTTAATTAATCTCATTAGAAATGACTTATCTTCAATGTCTTCTATCAAAATCATCTCCTTAGCTCCTTCATAAGGACGTTCAAGCCTAGTCTGTCCCAGTTGATCCATGACCACCTTCACAGTCTTCAGTAACAAACGATTATCATAGATTCCCCCAATAATCTTCCCACGATAATAAAGGATATACTCTCCCATCATTAAACGATAACTCATCTCCTCTAGCTCTGATAGCTGTTCTAGAATAAAATCTAAATATTCTTTACTGGAAGCCATGATGCCTACTCCCCTTCTTCTAAAAATGAGGTTTTACAAAACCTTACTCAAAAATTCCTTGGTCCGTTGTTCTTTCGTTTGATTGAAAATCTCTTCTGGTGTTCCATCTTCGACAACAACCCCATCCGCCATAAAGATAACACGGTCTGCTACCTCACGCGCAAAGCCCATTTCATGCGTTACAATCACCATAGTCATCCCTGACTTGGCAAGGTCTTGCATAACAGCTAGAACTTCTCCAACCATCTCAGGGTCTAGGGCTGAAGTCGGCTCATCAAAAAGCAAAACATCTGGTTCCATAGCAAGTCCACGTGCAATGGCAATCCGTTGTTGCTGACCACCTGACAAACTCTGTGGATAGGCCGTCGCCTTATCTGGCAAACCAACTTTTTCTAACAGTTCCTGTGCTCTTTTCTCCGCAACTTCCTTGCTTTCTCCTTTGGTTTTAATTGGTGACAAAGTGATATTTTCCATCACTGTCATATTGGGAAAGAGGTTGAATTGTTGAAATACCATGCCCATCTTTTCACGCATAGCAAAAAGGTCATTTTTCTTATCAGTGATATCAACTCCTTCAAAGATAACCTTGCCTTTACTTGCTTCTTCAAGGAGATTCATCGAACGAAGGAGAGTTGACTTTCCGCTCCCTGACGGTCCGATAATGACCACAACTTCTCCTCGTTTAATCTCAAGGTTGATGCCTTTTAAAACTTCATTTTTCCCAAAAGACTTATGTAGTTCTTCAATTTTAATCAAGGTTTCTGTCATTATTTCTTGTCTCCTTGTCCAATATGTTTTTCAAATGCTTTCAACGCCACTGTCAAAACAGAGGTCATAATCAAATAGTAAAAGGCTGCAAATAAAAGGGGAGTCAACGGTAAATAAGTTGTTGTTGCTACTGTCGTTGCACCATTCCACAACTCCATCACCCCAATCGCTGATAAGAGGGAACTATCCTTGATAATGGTGATAAATTCATTTCCCAGAGCTGGAAGAATATTCTTGATAGCCTGTGGCAAAATGACATAACGCATGGCATTTTTAGGACGAATACCGAGAGAATATGCGGCCTCTAACTGTCCTTTAGGAACCGCATTAATCCCCGCACGAACAGTTTCTGAAACGTAAGCTCCACTGTTCATAGAAATAATCAGAATACCAGGAATCAAACGAGAAAGATCAACTCCTAAAATTCCCACTTGGATAGTCGGAGCATTGATATGCATAAGAGCAAAGGCAATCATAATCTGAACCATCATCGGAGTTCCACGGAAGATCCAAACATACACATTTGCAAACCAAACGAGCGGTTTAAAGCGTGATCGCTGAGCAAAGGCCAGCAACACACCTATAATGGTACCTAAGCAGACAACAAGGATGGAAATCAATACGGTAATCAGAGCACCATAGTTAAAATACGGTAAATACTTTGGTAAAAAAGAAAAATTCATATTCAATCAACTTTCTATGTATTAGATTGTATGATTATAACATGAATTGAATTAAAATGCAATCCTTTTTCACCAATTTTAACAATTAACTTGATAGAATGGAGAAATAGAGAGAAATCACAGTTTTTTTCTAGTCAACTACCTCTTGTTTATGGTAAAATAGAAACGATAAGAAATGGAGGAGAATCAAAATGGAATCACATTTGGTTAGAATCATTAACCGCCTAGAAGCAATGACAAAAGATGGTGGAAATCTAAAACGTAATTTTGAACGTGAAGGTGTTGTTGTCGCAGAAGTTGCATACAGCCACGACGAAGAAAACGGATCACTCTTCACTCTTCGCGATGTAGAAGCTCGTGAAACCTATACCTTTGATAGCATTGATTTGATTGCAATGGAGATCTACGAACTCCTTTACTAATATACAAACAGCAGAGAGACCCCTGCTTGATGAATGAGAATCCTTTTTGTCACCACAAATGGGATTTTTTCTTACCTTTAATGTCGCTTCATTCTCCATAAATCCTTCTTTTAAAAACGACCACTTCCCAATCTTTTTACTTGCTTTACACCTTAATCATGCTATAATGAGAGTATAAAACTTTGACTATTCTTGACCTTTTTCTTAGACCAAGAATAAGAATGAAATGAGGTAGATGTTATGCTCTGTCAAAACTGTAAAATTAACGACTCAACAATTCATCTGTATACCAATATCAATGGACAGCAAAAACAAATTGATCTCTGTCAAAATTGCTATAAAATTATCAAAACAGATCCAAATAATACCCTCTTTAAAGGAATGACTGATTTAAACAATCGTGACTTTGATCCTTTCGGAGACTTTTTCAATGATTTGAACAATTTCAGGGCTTCTTCAAATAACGTCCCTCCAACTCAATCCGGTGGGGGATACGGAGGCAATGGGGGATACGGACCTCAAAACCGCGGACCTGTTCAAACACCTCCTCCTAGCCAAGAAAGAGGGCTCCTAGAGGAATATGGTATCAACGTGACTGAAATAGCTCGTCGAGGAGATATTGACCCTGTTATCGGCCGAGACGAGGAGATTATCCGCGTTATCGAAATTCTCAACCGTCGAACCAAAAACAATCCTGTCCTTATCGGAGAACCAGGTGTTGGTAAAACAGCTGTTGTCGAAGGTTTAGCTCAGAAGATTGTCGATGGCGATGTTCCCCATAAACTCCAAGGCAAACAGGTCATCCGTCTGGATGTGGTCAGTCTAGTTCAAGGAACAGGGATTCGAGGCCAATTTGAAGAACGCATGCAAAAGCTCATGGAAGAAATTCGCAAACGCGAGGACATCATCCTCTTTATCGACGAAATCCATGAAATTGTTGGTGCAGGGTCAGCAGGTGATGGCAATATGGATGCAGGCAATATCCTGAAACCAGCCCTTGCCCGTGGTGAATTGCAATTGGTTGGCGCTACTACTCTCAATGAATACCGTATCATTGAAAAAGATGCTGCTTTGGAACGTCGTATGCAGCCTGTCAAAGTTGATGAACCAACTGTCGAAGAAACCATTATCATCCTCAAAGGGGTTCAAAAGAAATACGAAGACTACCATCACGTCAAGTACACAGACGCTGCTATCGAAGCTGCTGCAAATCTTTCCAATCGCTATATCCAAGACCGCTTCTTGCCAGACAAGGCTATTGACCTGTTAGATGAAGCTGGTTCTAAGATGAATCTGACGCTGAACTTTGTTGATCCTAAAGTGATTGATCAGCGTTTAATTGAAGCTGAGAATCTCAAGGCTCAAGCTACTCGAGAGGAAGACTTTGAAAAGGCTGCCTATTTCCGCGATCAGATTGCCAAGTACAAGGAAATGCAGAAAAACAAGGTGACTGACCAGGATACTCCTATCATTAGCGAGAAAACCATTGAGCATATCATTGAGCAGAAAACCAATATTCCTGTCGGAGAACTCAAAGAAAAAGAACAGTCTCAGCTTATCCATCTAGCAGACGACCTCAAAGCTCATGTCATTGGTCAAGATGAAGCTGTCGATAAGATTGCCAAAGCCATCCGTCGTAATCGTGTTGGTCTTGGAACTCCTAACCGCCCAATCGGAAGTTTCCTCTTTGTCGGACCAACTGGTGTCGGTAAGACAGAACTGTCCAAACAACTAGCCATTGAACTCTTTGGTTCTGCTGACAGCATGATTCGCTTTGATATGAGTGAATACATGGAAAAACACAGTGTGGCTAAATTGGTCGGAGCCCCTCCAGGTTATGTTGGCTACGATGAAGCGGGTCAGTTAACGGAAAAAGTTCGTCGTAATCCTTACTCACTCATCCTTCTCGATGAAGTCGAAAAAGCCCATCCAGATGTGATGCACATGTTCCTTCAAGTCTTAGACGATGGCCGTTTGACAGACGGACAAGGACGAACAGTTAGCTTTAAGGATGCTATCATTATCATGACCTCAAATGCCGGTACCGGTAAGGCCGAAGCCAGTGTTGGTTTTGGAGCTGCTCGTGAAGGTCGAACCAACTCTGTCCTCGGTGAACTCGGCAATTTCTTTAGCCCAGAGTTTATGAACCGTTTTGACGGCATCATCGAATTTAAACCTCTCAGCAAGGACAACCTTCTCCAAATCGTCGAACTCATGCTAGCGGATGTCAACAAACGCCTCTCTAGCAACAACATCCATCTCGATGTGACGGACAAGGTCAAAGAAAAATTAGTTGACCTAGGATATGATCCAAAAATGGGGGCGCGCCCTCTCCGTCGTACCATTCAAGACCATATCGAGGATGCCATCACTGACTACTACCTTGAAAACCCAAGTGAAAAAGACCTCAAGGCAGTTATGACAAGCAATGGTAAGATTCAAATCAAATCTGCCAAAAAAACTGAAAAAATCAAAGAGAATACTTCTGAAAGAGAAGATTAGAACTCGTAAAAAAGAACAGGAAATCTTGTTTCCTATTCTTTTTTAATTCTCTTCTTGAACTTGATAGCGAAGAATTGTTTTTAATTTGCTTGGCTCCGTTCGATGAAGATTATTGAGATAAATTTCTCGGTGGACTTCCGAAGTTCTTTTGAGCTTATGAAGTTGACAAAAATACTCCATCTCTGCAAAAGTCTCATTTTCAGTATCAAAAGGTCCTACATGAAGCATAGCAAGGCTTTGGCCTTCTTCTATCTTTTCAAAACGAACAGCCTCATAGAGAGGATTTGGCTTCTTGATTTTCACCTCTTCCAAAGCTTTTTCAAATAGTTCTCTCGTAATAAAATCGGGTTGCCCAATCATAATACTATAAGAAAGCTCACTTTTTACCAGTTCTCCCTCCTTCTCCTTTTTCCATACCCCTTCTAAAGGAAAA
The DNA here is from genome assembly GCA_905221355.1 of bacterium. Lineage (GTDB taxonomy): Bacteria > Bacillota > Bacilli > Lactobacillales > Streptococcaceae > Streptococcus. The sequence continues at coordinate 601,133 of CAJNCU010000002.1, read as the reverse complement.
ACCGTAAAATCAGTGTAAACCTCATCCAGAGGAGCTTTTTTATACTTCATCTTTATCGCATAAGCTGGCATATAAGGCCCCTACTCGTTCTGAAAAATCTTCTTGATTTGGATCTCCTTTACCCTCAATCACGATATAGGATTGATCTGGCACCCGCAAAATGCTGGGTCTAGCCTTCACTTGATAAAGATCTTTCGCTTCTTTTCTCCATTCGTATTTCATTTGGTTCTTCTCCTTTCTGTCTCTAGTATAGCATTAAAACCCTGACATCTTTTGTCAAGGTTTGTAAAGTTTTTGGATTTTTTCTACTCTAGAAAGCAGTTCCTTCTTCACATAATCGGGTTCGAGTATTTCCACTCCATCTAAATAAGACAGGAGGTAAGTATACATGCTTTCGTGGTCAGGTAGGACAATCTTGACATAATAATATCCATCTTTCCCCAAGCTAATCTCATCTTCTGAAAAATCTTCATAAACCCGGAAAGCAAGATTGGGACTAAACTTCAAGGAAACTTCGATTTGATGTGCCACTTGATCTGAAGCATCAACGCAATCCAGCACATTTTTCTGCTTCACAGTTTCAGTTGTTAGGTGATAGTTCCTAATTCTAGACAATTTGAAAAAACGCCACTCTTCTTTCAAACAACAGTAGGCATGAAGATACCAATCTCTCTTTTTAAATATGAGTTTAAAAGGTTCAACTGTACGAACCGTTTTCTGACCACTCCCACCCAGATAAGTGACCACCAGTCGCCTCTTCTCTAGAATAGCTTGTTTGATGTTATCAAATTATTCTTTTTGACCTTCTCGCTTTCTCCAGTCAGTCAAGTCTACTTCTATCCAAGGGATGGTAGAAACTTGAAAGATAGATTCCAATTTTTCAAGTAACAGGTCTTGCCTATCATCGGTCAGGGCTTGAATCCCTTGCAAAGCTGACAGAAGTTCTAATTTTTCATCCTCCGATACGAGAGTACGATCCAGAACAAAGTCTTTCATTAAAAAGATTCCGCCCGCCTTTCCAGGTACTGAATATAGGGGAATCCCAGCCATACTCAACCGCTCAATATCGCGATAAATCGTTCGTACAGATACTTCAAATAATCGGGCTAATTCAGGAGCCGTTATGCTACCTTTTTCTAAAAGTAGATATAGAATACGAAATAGTCTTGATTCTGCCATAAAATCACCTCTCTTTTATTATACCAGTTAGAGGGCTAGGGTTGGAAAGTTTAACTAGACAAGTATTGATCAAGACAAAGTAGCTATTTCTGCACAAGTTCGTTGGTTTATTCTTGACAGCTAGCTCCTTGTCCATTATGATAATAATAAAGATACTAGAGAATGAGGAAAATGCAATGGCAAACCCAACTTTTGGTGAAAAAAAAGAGAATGTGACTTACCAGCCTCGCTATGGCGTGTACGCAGTTATTCCGGATGCGGAGAAAAAACAAATTGTCCTAGTTCAAGCCCCCAATGGTGCTTGGTTCTTGCCAGGCGGAGAAATTGAAGCCGGCGAAGATCATCAAGAAGCACTGAAGAGAGAACTAATCGAAGAACTTGGCTTTACAGCTGAGATTGGAACCTATTATGGGCAAGCTGATGAGTATTTCTACTCTCGCCACCGTGATACCTACTACTACAATCCAGCTTATCTCTACGAAGCTATTTCTTTCCAAGAAGTACAAAACCCCTTAGAAGATTTTAATCATATTGCTTGGTTTCCTATTAATGAGGCAATTGAAAAACTCAAACGTGGTAGCCATAAATGGGGAATTGAAGCTTGGAAAATCCAGCATGGAATTGGCTAAAATACACGATTTTATCCAAAAAGTGCTATAATAGAGTTAGAAAATCGGAGGAACTGTTATGAAGCTTATCAACACGACTAATTCACACTCGCAACTTGTTAAAAGCCAATTAGAAAGTACTGACGCAACTCTTGTCGAGGTCTATTCGGCCGGAAATACAGATGTGGTTTTCACACAAGCCCCGCTTCACTATGAAATCCTCATTTCCAACAAACACCGTGCTATTCGTGAACCCGAAATTGAAACCATCCAAGACTTCTTCTTGAAACGTAAAATCGACAAGGGAAGCATCGATGAAGCCAATATCAAAACCCTCTATTCGGATAAATTGATTGAGATTTCAATCCCTATAAAATAAGAAGACCAACTTAAAAGCTGGTCTTCACTTACAAAAAAGATTGGTAGTTGTGTACTACCAATCTTTTTTATTTCACCGCTTCTTTCAAAGCCTCTACCTTGTCTAAACGTTCCCATGGAAGGTCAATATCTGTACGTCCCATGTGACCATATGCCGCTGTTTGACGGTAAATTGGACGTTTAAGATCCAGCATTTGGATAATTCCTGCAGGGCGAAGATCAAAGATTTGACGCGCTGCTTTTTCAAGTTTGCTTTCAGCTACTGTTCCTGTACCGAAAGTATCGATACGAACAGAGACAGGCTGCGCCACACCGATGGCATAGGCCAATTGCACTTCTACTTTCTTAGCAAGACCTGCTGCCACGATATTCTTGGCAATGTAGCGAGCCGCATAAGAGGCTGAACGGTCCACCTTCGTCGCATCCTTACCAGAGAAGGCACCGCCACCATGACGAGAATAGCCACCATAGGTATCCACGATGATCTTACGACCAGTCAAACCTGAGTCTCCTTGAGGTCCACCGATTACAAAGCGACCAGTCGGATTGATGAAGAATTTTGTTTGATCATCCAAGTAAGAAGCTGGAATAACTTCTTTGATAACCTTGTCAATCACATCTTGATGGATTTGTTCATTAGTAGCTTCTGGATCGTGCTGAGTTGAAATCACGACTGTGTCCACACGTACTGGACGATCATTTTCATCATACTCAACTGTAACTTGTGATTTAGCATCAGGACGAAGATAGCTAATTTCACCAGACTTACGAAGTTCTGCCAAACGACGAACCAACTTGTGGCTGAGTGAGATTGGTAATGGCATAAGTTCTTCTGTTTCATCCACTGCAAATCCAAACATGAGACCTTGGTCACCAGCGCCAATCAAGTCAAGCGGATCTTGATCTGCATTTCCACGGACTTCCAAGGCTTCGTTAACACCTTGGGCGATATCCGGTGACTGCTCAACAAGCGATGGATGAACTCCAACTGTTTCCGCAGAAAAACCATATTCTGCATTCGTATAACCAATCTCTGCAATGGTATCACGAACCACACGGTTGATATCCACATAGGCATTTGTAGAAATTTCACCAAAAACATGGACAGAACCCGTGTACACAGCTGTCTCAGCAGCAACGTGCGCCCCTGGATCCTTTGCTAAAATAGCATCCAAAATCGCATCTGAAATTTGGTCTGCAATCTTATCCGGATGCCCCTCAGATACAGATTCAGACGTGAATAATTTACGTTCTGACATAAAAATGTCCCCCCTTAAAAAATATTGTTATAGAGTTACAAAGTACTGATAGGTATTTCTATCGTCTAAGAGCTATGACGCGAAAGAAATAAAAACGATACTTTTTTATTTCTGAAGCTAGTAAGGCGCATAGGGTGAACGCGTTATAGCGGCAACCGTAGAAGGACGAGCAACTTTGGAGCCGTCATTCTTTGCGAGTTACGACGCGAAAGAAATAAAACGATGTTTTTTTATTTCTGAAGCTAGTAAGGCGCATAGGGTGAACGCGTTATAGCGGCAACCGTAGAAGGACGAGTGACTTTGGAGCCGTCATTCTTTGCGAATTACAAAGTACTGATAGAAATTTCTACCATCTTATCGGGACTATATAACCTTATCATTATACCACTTTTTACTCATTTTTGCATTCTTTTCGATAATTTACAAAATGAAGTTACAAAAAGGAGCCATTCAGCTCCAATTTTGTTCTTAAAATGTTTGGCGTTTGGCTTTCCGCTCTGCACGGCCACGTGCGCGATTTTCAGCACGCTTGGTTTTGCGGCGTTTTTCATCAACCGCCCATTTGATTTTCTTCTTATAACCCGGTTTAACTTTTTTCTTTTTCTTTTTGACCAAGCCAATCATTTCGATATCAAGCTTATCCTGCTTCTTTTCACGATTGGCACGACGATCACGGTCATAGGTATCTTGAAACTCTCCGTTTTTGACCATCTTAGGAGTAAACTTAATCCCTAATTTCTCCAACTCACGGATATCCGAGTCATCACTAGGCTGGTAAAGGGTAATCGCTGTACCAGGTAGACCGTTGCGCCCAGTTCGTCCAACACGGTGAACAAAGAAGGACAAGTCTTGCGGAATGGCGTCATTGATAACATGACTGACACCTTCAATGTCAATTCCACGCGCTGCCAAGTCCGTTGCGACGATGTACTCAAAATCCAGATTTTTCACCTGATTCATGATCCGCTTGCGTTCACGAGGGGCAATATCTCCATGAATCTTTGCTACCTTCAATCCTTGAGCAGTCAAGTAGGCATGTAACTCATCAGCACGCGTTTTAGTATTGACGAAAATCATTGCCAAATAAGGCTGCATCAACTGAGTCAGTTGGTAAATCTGAGCATTCTTATCTCGTCCCTTGGTTGAAATCAACCAGTTATCAATGGTATCAGAGATTACTGTTTTTGTTTTGATTTTTTCCATGACAGGATTTGACAAGTATTTTTTCAAGAACGGTTGCAATTTTTGTGGAATAGTCGCTGAAAAAACCATGAATTGCAAGTCTTTTGGAAGTCTTCCTGCAATCTTATCAACGGTCTCCAAAAATCCCATATCCAAGGTCATATCAGCTTCATCAATTACAAAGGTCTTGGCCTTGTGAATAGCCAAATCACCAGATTTGACCAAGTCATAGATGCGACCTGGCGTTCCAATGACAATATGAGGCTGGTTGCTGGCAAGTTTTTCAATCTGACGCGCCTTATCCGTACCACCTACATAATTAACCACACGAACTTCGACATCTGAGTGAGCTGCAATCTGGCGAGCTGCTTGGTAGATTTGAGTAGCCAACTCACGACTTGGTGCAGTAATGACTGCTTGCACACTATCGCTAGCTTCATCTAATTGTTGGAAAATTGGTAATAAGAAAGTATGAGTCTTTCCTGAACCTGTTTTCGATTCGCCCACCAAGTCACGACCTGCCAAGACAATAGGTATTAATTTTTCTTGTACCTCTGTAGGAGTCGTAAACTTCAACTCCTCCAATGCCTTTTCTATATAGTTTTTAAACTGAAATTTCGTAAATGACATATTATCCTCGATTCTATTCATCTAACCATTATACCATAATTTGAACATTTTCAGTAGTCCAGTTCGAGAAGCAAAAAATGAAAGGAAGTAATTCCTTTCATTTTTATTTCCAGTTTAAAATAGCATTCAAACCATAGTGATCACTGACTTGTGGACTATTTTGTCCATCAAAAACTACTTGTAAACTCTCTACTTCTAACTCTTTGGTCGTAAAGACGTAGTCGATTCGTAGTGGCTCAGTATTGCCTTTCCAGCCATCAATTTCTGGTGGAACGGTATAGCTACCACTTCTTTCTTTCGCAACTTCAAACGCGTCTTGTAATCCTAATGGGCTAGCTAAAATCGCTTGATAGCCTTCCTGACCAGCTGGATTATTAAAATCACCTGCTAAAATCAGAGGTTTGTTCAACTTTTTTAGTACAGCCTCAAATCGTGCCCATTCTTCTTGGAAACCTTTATCCCACCAAGAGAGATGAACACTTGCAAGAGCAAGTTCCTTACCTTCAATCTCTGTCACAGCCAAGGCAACGCGACGAGTATGGTAGTCCGTTGGATCATCTACATCTGATACTAAAATCTCACGCGCCTTAATAGGTGTTTTGGATAAGATTGCTACGCCTTCATGGTAGCGGTCATAGCCAATATGATTGTAAGCCCAAGTCCAGTAGTAGTTTTTCCCTTTCTCAGCCAATTTTTCAACCAGGAGTCGTACATAGTGGTCCTGATGAATAGGTTCTGCTGATGGTAAAGCTTGATAGTGATTGTTAACCTCTACCTCAGGCGAACTCATTTCTTGATTAATTTCTTGAAAACAGATCAAATCATAATCTTTGTCAAGAATATCTTGGAGCAAGAGCTGGAATTTTTCCTCTGCTTCTTTTTCCATCCAACTATGAGTATTGAGTGTTAAAAATTTCATGCTTTTCTCCTAAAACAAGAGGTTGGAAAACAGCTTCCAACCTCGAGTATATTACAATTCTACTTTAGCAACTGCTGTTTTAGCTGCAAGAGAACCTGTTTGTTCTAATTTAACTGATTTGATAGCATCACCATTTGTAAAGACAACCACTGTTGATGTTTCACGACCTGCTGCACGGATAGCATCCAAGTCAGCTGTCACAAGAAGGTCACCAGCAGCCACTTTTTGTCCTTCAGAAACGTGAACAGTAAATGGTTTTCCTTCAAGACTTACAGTATCCAAACCAATATGAACAAGTACTTCAAGACCTGATTCAGTAACAAGCCCAAGTGCATGTTTTGTTGGGAAGATACTTGATACAGTACCTGTAACTGGAGATACAATGTTTCCATTTGCTGGTTCTACTGCAAAACCATCACCCATCATTTTTTGAGCAAAGACTGGATCTTTCACTTGTTCCAAGGCAATAACTTGACCGTCAGCTACTGAGTAAACTTCCTCAGTTACACCTTTAAAATGTACAGTATTTTTTTGAGCTTCTGTCATTTGGCTTGGAAGAGTTTCAGGAATTACTTCACCTGAGTCAAGGATATCTTGGATATCAGATTTCAATACGTCAGCTTTTGGTCCATAGATAGCTTGGACACCTTGTCCTTTCATGACAAGACCCATAGCGCCTTCTGCTTTCCATTGTTCCTCAGTACCAACACGATCTGCATCCTTAACAGTTACACGAAGACGAGTCATACATGCATCTACATCTACGATGTTTGCACGACCACCAAGAAGGTTAATGATATTTACAGCTTGAGAAGCTGCTGCAACTTTTGTTTCTCCTGGAGCTGCATCTTCTGATGCTCCTTCAGCAGTTTCATAGTTTCCGTTACGTCCTGGAGTTGCATAGTTGAATTTCTTAATCATGAAGTTGGCAATGAAGTACATGATGACTGCAAAGAGGACAGTTACCCAGATAAAGTTAATGATATCCATACCAAGACCAGCGTTGATAGCTAGCGGAGTACGAGTCAAGAATTCAATTGAACCGAATGAGTGCATACGAAGGTGAACAATATCCGCCATAGCAAAGGCAGCACCTTGAACAAGAGCATACACTAGGTAAAGAGGTGTTGCGATAAACATAAACATATACTCGATAGGTTCAGTAACCCCTGTCAAGAATGTTGCAAGGGCTGTCGCAATCATCATACCCTTGTATTGGTGTTTCTTGTCAGCATCAACATTGCGGTAGATAGCAACGATGACACCCATCAAGATACCGAATGAACCGATCATTTGACCAACTTTGAAACGAGCTGGATGTACTGTATCTAACAAGTGTTGGTATTGACTAGCATCAGTACCTTTAAGGTTTACAAGGTCTGTTACCCATGCAAGCCATAGTGGGTCTTGACCGAATACTTGAGTACCTTTAGCTGCACCAGTTAAAATGTCATAAGTACCACCAAGAGCTGTATAGTTCATTGGGATAGTCAACATGTGGTGAAGACCAAATGGCAAGAGCAAACGTTCCAAAGTACCATACAAGAATGGTGCAAGAACAGGTGCTGTTTCTTGTGAATTGGCAATCCAGATACCAAAGTTGTTGATACCTGTTTGAACAACTGGCCAGAAAGCTGCAAGTACAATTGCTGCAATAGCTGAACGAAGGATGACAACGAATGGTACGAAGCGTTTCCCATTGAAGAATGAAAGCGCATCAGGAAGTTTACGGTAGTTGTAGTATTTGTTAAAGGCAGTTGCCCCTACAAAACCAGAGATAATCCCTACAAAAACACCCATGTTCAATGCTGGTGCTTCAAGAACACTGATGAAGTAATCAGAAACTTTGATTGAGCCTCCAAAGAGAGTAGTGACCATAGCCTCAGGGTTTTTCAGCATATCACTTGTAACTCCAAAGATAGTACCAGTGATACGGTTGATTAAGATAAAGGCAAGTCCTGCTGCAAAAGCACCGCCTGCACGTTCTTTAGCCCAGCTACCACCGATAGCAAGAGCAAACAAAATATGAAGGTTACCGATAACTCCCCAACCGATTTGCTCAAGAATTCCACCTGTAATAACAAGTGGGGCAAGATTTGGGTCAATCAATGCAAGCGACTTACCGATTGAAATCATCAATCCAGCCGCTGGCATAACAGCGATAACCACCATTAGAGCCTTACCGAATTTTTGCCAAAATTCGAAAGACAAGACATTTTTGAATGTATCTTTCATCATTCAAATCTCCTTTATTTTATTTAAGCAAACGTTTTACGAAAACGTTTGCATTTGGTTATGTATTAATTATACCACTTTTATTTTTTTTTGTAAAGGCTTTTATAAAAAAATATCTACTTTTTTTAATTTTTAAAAGGAAAAAGAGAAGTTTACGAAAACTTCTCTTTAAAAATGTTTTGTTTTTCTGTTTTTATCTCAATTTGCATTTATATCCAATTAAATTTTCAAGAATCGACGCATCGAAATTCCTGAACCAATTGAACCAATGAAAATTCCGATTACAAATAGTAGAACTGTCATTAAAGGGACAAACACATCTGGCGTAATCATTGATAAGTTTTGACCTACCAAGGATTTATTGACCGATTGATAAACGATATTGTAAACAAAGAATACAAGAACTGAAGGAATCGCTGCGCCAAGCAAGCCAATAAAAGCACCTTCTAGCAAGAATGGGCCACGGATATAACCATTTCTTGCTCCTACAAGACGCATAATCTGAATCTCACGACTACGTGAAATAATGGTAATACGGATGGTATTGGAAATGAGGAAGACTGCAATAAAAATCAAGAGCCCTGCAATAACCAATCCCCAAACACGGATAAAGGAAGCTAGTTCAAAAAGTCGTTGAGTGTTGGCTCCACCATCTTGAACCTCTGATACTCCCTCAATTTTCTTCGCTTCTTCAGCTACTGTTTTAACATCACTTGGAGAATTTGTATCGACGATATAGGCATCATAGAGAGGATTTGCATCCCCTTCAAAGACCTTCCAATCGTCACCCATTGTTTCCGTCAGTTTCTCGTATTGTTCTTCTTTACTTGAGAAGGTAACACTTTTTACAGCAGGCATCGCCTTCAAAGCATCATAGACCTTGTGGTAGTCATTATTGGTAACTGTCTGACCTTCTTTTTCAATCGTTTCACTGTTATCTGCTACATCCTTACGAATGTAGACCATAACACGAACGTTGTTTTCAATATCGGTAGCCAGTTTTGCTGTATTAAAAATTACAGATGCAAACAGGGCAACGAGTGTTAAGGTAATCATAACCGAACTCACTGCTGCTACTGTCATCCAGCCATTTCGTTTTAAACTTTTTAATGATTCAAATAAATGGCGAAAAAATCTACTAATCATCGTATCCATATTCTCCTTTAGCTTCGTCACGAACGACACGGCCATTTTCAATGGCAATGACACGGTGGCGCAAGGTATTTACGATTTGGCTGTTGTGGGTCGCCATCAAAACAGTTGTACCTTGAAGATTGATGCGTTCCAACAGATTCATAATTTCCCACGAATTATCTGGGTCCAAGTTTCCTGTTGGTTCATCAGCAATCAAGACTTTCGGATTGTTGACAATCGCACGGGCAATCGCAATCCGTTGCTGTTCTCCACCTGAGAGTTCATTCGGGAAAGAACGAACCTTGTGTTTTAAACCTACTAGGTCCAATACTTCCATAACACGTTTTTTGATGTTACGGCGATTCTCTCCGATAACTTCCATTGCGTAGGCAATATTCTCATAAACCGTTTTCTTAGGCAAGAGTTTGTAATCTTGAAAGACAACCCCGACACTACGACGTAGAAGCGGGATATCTTTCTTCTTGATTTTAACTAGATTAAAGCCTGCAACTGATAGGCTTCCTTTTTCGATCTTTACTTCTCGGTATAAAGCTCGAATAAAGGTTGACTTACCTGCCCCAGAAGGTCCTACGATATAGGCAAACTCTCCTGGTTCAATGGTGACAGAGACACCACGCAGGGCAGTCGTTCCATTGTCATACTTTTTGACAACATCTCTCATTTCAATGATTGACATATGAGTTCCTTTCTTTCTTAGCTAATTCGCCACTTGAGGTAGGCATCGATGAAACCATCAAGGTCTCCATCCATAACCTTATCTACTTGGGAAACTTCAAAGCTTGTACGGTGATCTTTTACCATAGTATAAGGTGTGAAGACATAAGAACGAATCTGACTTCCCCATGTGATTTCTTTTTTCTCACCTTTGAGGGAATCAACTTCCGCAGCTTTCTTTTCTTGCTCCATTTGATAGAGCTTAGCCTGCAACATCTTCATGGCACGATCTCTATTTCCATACTGGGTACGATCGACCGTTGATTGGACGACAGTTCCTGTAGGAATGTGTGTCAAACGCACACCTGTTGAAACTTTATTGACGTTTTGTCCACCAGCACCACCTGAACGGAAGGTATCCATTTTGATATCATCTTCACGAATCTCCACTTCGATAGTATCATCCAGTTCAGGCATAACCTCTACGGATGTAAATGAAGTATGGCGACGTTTGGCAGAGTCAAATGGTGAAATACGGACCAAACGGTGAACACCCATTTCTGATTTAAGTAGGCCATAAGCATTGGGACCTTCAAAAGACAAGGTCACAGACTTGATACCTGCTTCATCACCTGCCTGGTAATCCAAGACTTCTACTTTAAAGCCTTTTGCATTTCCATAACGAGTGTACATACGGAGCAACATATCGCCCCAGTCCTGAGCCTCAGTACCACCAGATCCTGGATGGATTTCCAAGATGGCATTATTATGGTCATAAGGTTCTGACAAGAGAAGGGTCATCTCGTAGTTGGTCATCATCTTATCCAACTCGGTTAGCTGCTCGACCAGTTCATCGTGGACTGACTCGTCTTCTGCTAAAAAGTCCAATAAAATCTCAACTTCATCCTGCAACTCTTCCATTTTACGGAAGGTGTTGTAGGTGTTTTTTAATTCATTTAATTCTTGCGACGTTTTTTGGGCCGCGATATTATCGTTCCAAAAATCAGGTTCTGTCATCTTGTTTTCCAAGATGGCAATCTCTTCCTCTAAGCCTTCGAGGTCAAAGAGACCCCCTGAAAGAAGCTAATTTTTCACGATTTGCGTCAATTTTTTGACGAATTTCTGAAATGTCCATAGATACTCCTTTTCATATCGTTTTATTATACCATAATCTCTTATTTCTTTCCATATTTTGCTTTTCATCGCTTTTTGTGGCAGAAAAAAGAGGCCTGAAAGCCTCTGGTTTAAAGGACTTTGGCAGAGGTCTGAGTAATCTCCTCCACTTGAATTCCTTCTTTTTCAAACTTATCCTTTAATGAAGTCAAATCGATTTTTCCATCAATTTGAACTTCGATGACGACCTTCCTATCCTTACGTGGAATGTTAACTGTGTGCGAGATATTTAGATTTTCTTCTACGATTAGAGCTACAATTTTTCCCAGTACACCGACTTCATTTTCTGTAATAAAACGAACACGAATCCCCTCTTCTCCGTATCCAGCGATTTCCAAGAAAGCCTGAAAAACATCGCGGTCTGTAATGACGCCGTAGACCTGATGATTGTCTACGACTGGTAATATCCCAATTTTATTTTTCAGCATCAGGTAGGTCGCATCTTCTAGACTAGCATAGCCAGAAACCGTCACGACATCTCGAATCATTACATCTTTTACTTTGGTTTTATTCAGAAGATAATTCATCTCATAGATAGAGAGACTGGTTGCTTTAGATGGGCTGGCTTCCGCAATGGTTCCTTCTGTTACCAATCCGACTAATTGATCGTTTTCGATAACAGGTAAACGGTGCAAACCTTGCTCGCGCATCAAATCTGCTGCGTGTGCTACAGTCGTATCTGGACTGATATAAACTACCTTACGGGTCATGAAATCTTTAACTGCCATGAGACTTCTCCTTCTATATTGCTACTTTTATTATACACTTTCTTAGAAAATCTATCAAACGCTTTCATCTCTTTTTCAAGATTTTGAATAATCTGAGAAGTTTGCATAAAATGCCAGTGTAAGTTAAAAGGGAACCGAAGTCCCCTCTCTTCTTAAATCGTAACAGTGTCTCGATCTTTTATCATATAACGTTTCAGTGGGCTAAGACTAGCTAGCCAGTATAGTAGACCACCAAATAGCGCAGTAAATCCGCTACCCGTTGTGATTAAAAAGATTGGACTTTGAATTTGTGCAGTTACAGGGTTGTAGACAAATAGTACCGCTACCAATAAGGAGATAAATACGCAAGACAAGCCAACTAAGTTAAATCCTTTAGTAAATTCGTAGGCGTCATGCCCTTCAAGGAAATAGGCTGACCGCAAGTCGAGTTTTCGTTTTCTTAAGATAAAATAGTCAACAACAATCATACCAATAATTGGCCCCTGAATATAGGCGGCTAGGGAGATGAAGGATCCGAAATACTCTTCTACTCCTCCCCAGATAGTGAGTAGACTCACGTAAACCATGGCAATCCAAACCATTAGTTTATAGCTTACTTTGGGCATCCCACTTTTGACAATCATACAGTTCACATACGATCCTGTCCCCTGGGTTCCAATATTGGCAAAGGCTACTAGTAGTAGACTTAAGAGAGCAAAGGCTGGGGTGCTTAGAGTTGATAGCATGGTTGTTGGATCACTTTCATACACACCTGTTTTAACAAACATGGCTAGAGCCATGACTCCACCTGTCGCAACGAAGAATGGAGCCACAACTCCGTATGATAAGGCTGTAGCCCAATAACCACTGCGTTCTGATTTTGCTAAACGCGGTAAAACCAATGCTTGTGTAGACCAAGAGAAAGCAAATGCAACATTTCCTTCTCCAGAAAGCATGAAGCGTTCTAATGGCGTCAAATCTCCTTGAGTGGCTGGTTGGATATTCATAATATCCGTTATAGGAACGGCGACAAAGCAGATTCCAACGATGATCAGACCGACAATCAACAAGGCGATAACCAAGAAGCGATTGGTCCATTTAATCACTTCTGGACCTCCAAGAGCAATGAGAGTTCCAAGCAGAACACAGAGGGTACCAAGAATAGTCGCCCATATTCCCTTGTCCAAACCAAGACCAAAGTTATTTGCCAAATGGATCATGGAACTAGCAAAAAGATTGGCCGCAACAGCATACCATCCAAAGTTAGCCAAGCTAATAATGGTTGATAACAGGGCTACACCTCTTTTTCCTAGAACAGCTCTCAACCAAATCCACAAATCAATTCCATACTTAACCGCAAACAAAATAGGAAGACATTCAATAAAGACCCAGATAATGTTAAAGCTAAAAATATTTATCAACATTTGATTAAAGGTCAAATATTGAGCTACATAGGCTCCTTGGGTATAACACCAAGTAGCAATGGCAAAACCACTTGTCGATAGAAAGAGATCCCAGAAAGAATACTGACGATCCTTATTGGTCATGGGAACAATTCCGGTTATGGTTTCTTGTTGGATATAGTCATTCATTTTAGACATGTTATTGAATTCCTCCCGTCATTGCTAAGATAATCAAAACAAGGTTGATTAGGACTATGGAGATGATTAAAATGAAATCACTTTTTAGGAAGGGTTGAACAAACTCGTAGTTTGGTGACTCCATTTCTTCCAATCTTCTCTTTGTTTCAGTTGCTACTAAATCTTCAATTTCGGATGTCGTTTTCATCTTAGTTTTCCTCCAAATACAAGTCAAGGGCCAGTTGTCCATATTGTTTGGTATAGCGATACCAGATGTAGAGAAACTCACCGACTGGTTTTCCGACACTCTCCTGGAACAAAGCCCACAAGAACCAATAATATGAGGTCACTGCTACATAAGCCAAATAGTGACGTTTGGTTTTCTTATCTGGTACTTCTTGTAGATACAATTCCAGTACTTTTTCAGCATCCTCTACGGTATAATTAGAACACGCGATAAAGGTCCCCAAATCTCCTGCTGGCTCTCCCATTCCAGAATATTCCCAATCAATCAAGCTCATTTCGCCTGCTTCATTTAACAAAAAATTAGGACTATAGGAATCTCCATGACAAAGGACAACCTGTTTCGGATCATTCTGTAAATAGTTTTTGAGAAGTGAAACAGTTTTATCCAAGTCCTCGAGACCATCAAACTCAAATCGATTTCTAGCCTTCAATTTTTCTCTAAAATCATCAATTCCCTCAAATTGGTCAAAGGAATGTTCCGTTTTTTCTCCAGATTGGTGTAACCGTCTCAAGAGGTCCATTGCTTGTGCCACATCATCCCAATTATCATAATCCAGTTGCTTAGCATTGGGAATAAATTCTGAAATTTTCCAGCCCTCATCCTTGTTCATAGCTACGAAGGTACGGTCAATCTTTAATTTTGCAGCAATTTCCATAGAAGCTGCTTCACTAGCTCGGTCGATATAATTTTCCGTTCCCCTGCCCGGATGACGGTAAACATATTTTTTCCCTAGACAGTCAAATGAAAATGATGTGTTGGTTAACCCATCTTTTAGAGGTTTGATATTGACAATATCTGAAGCCACACACTTTAATGTCTTACAGATATTATCGATAATAGCTGAGTCTGCATTTACCAAATAACGTTCATCAAATTGTCGTAGTTCATCTAGAGAGTCGAATTCTTTAACACTATCCGCTGAATAGTGGCGGGCTTCTAAAAGGAGTTCCTTGACATGGCGACTATAGTAATCCTCCCAAAGCTGTTCCCGATAAGGTTCATGCTTAAACTCGGTTTCTAAAATTTCCTTGAATTTCTCGCTAAATGCACGGTCGAAATAAACGTGCCCCACCATGGCCCAAGTATTTTCCCCACCAATCTGGATATCAATGATGGTGTGATTCGAATCCTCTATAGCACAATATTCGTCTGTTTGACCTTCTGCAAATATCGTCGAGTAATAACCTCTATAAATATATTGCTCAAACGGATTTTCCACAAAATAATTATCTGATGAACAAATATAAGTATTGGAAAGTTGATCTTTAACCAACATAAGAGACGAACAGTTATTGTATTTGTAGTAATCATTATTCACTACAATTTTTACACCAAACTTCTCTGCAAGATAGAACATTTTTTCTTGAAGATAGCCTACAATAACAGTTATATCTTCTATTCCTGCTTCTTGCAGCTGTCTGATTTCCCTCTCTATCAAGCGTTCCCCCTTGACTTGAAGTAATCCTTTAGGAATCTCATAAGACAAAGGAGCAAAACGACTACTCATGCCAGCAGCCATTATAATGGCATTTTCTACTCGATAGGGTTCTAAAACTTTCTGACCTAGTTCTGTTAAGTGAAGTTCCTCATCAACCCACTTCTCTTCTTTCAGTTTTTTCAATAATGTGTTGATTGTTCCTAAAGATAGGTCTAACTCTTCAGCTAACTGTCTCTGAGTAAAGGTCTTTTCTTTATGTATCAACATAAAACGCAAAAGTTTAAATTGTTTTTCTGTTACCATTCTCAGTCCTCCTGTTCAATTTTTTCTTACTCATATTATAATATGAACAAAAATGACTGTCAATTCAAATAGGGAAAGAATGAGTAAAAATTAAGACCTTCTTCCCTTTCCTCAAAAAACATATAAATAAAAGAGCTCCTTATTCTGGAGCTCTGAAATATTTTATATTTTTGATAAGTAGTCATATTAGGTGTCACTTGGCTGCAATCCTTATCCGCCGACTAAAACAATCCACTGGATTGGATGATTACTTACGTAATCCTTATCTGCCGACTAAAAAGGTCCCCCAGACTATAGAGGGATTGCGTGCGCAATCTCCGTCCACAACCTAAACTAGGCTCCCAGACTAGTTTAGCCACCTAGGTATGCTTTTCTGACTTCATCGGATGCTGCGAGTTCTTTTCCTGTTCCTGATAGGACGATCTTGCCTGTTTCAAGTACATAACCTCGGTCAGAGATAGCAAGGGCCTTGTTAGCGTTCTGTTCAATTAGGAGAACCGTTGTTCCTTGCTTCTGAATATCTTGAATGATATCAAAAATTTCTTGGATAAAAATCGGGGCAAGTCCCATTGACGGCTCATCCAAGAGAAGGAGCTTAGGTGTAGACATGAGAGCGCGTCCCATAGCCAGCATCTGCTGTTCACCACCTGAAAGAGTTGCCGCATCTTGGTTTTTACGTTCTTCCAAACGAGGGAAACGTGAAAAGACTTTTTTCAAGTTGGCTTGATTTTCTTCACGATTTTTCTTCAAGAAAGCTCCCATTTCCAAGTTTTCCATAACAGTCAAACCTGGGAAAACATGGCGTCCCTCAGGAACTTGTGAAAGACCACCTGCCACGATTTTTTGCGCTGGCAACTTTTGAATTTCTTTTCCCAAAAACTGAATTTTACCAGCACTTGGACGAACCAAACCTGAAAGGGTACGAAGAATGGTTGTTTTACCGGCACCATTAGCACCAATCAAGGAAACAACTTCACCTTCATTAACCTCGAAACTTACATCACGAACTGCTTGGATCATACCGTAATGCACAGAGAGGTTTTCAACTTTTAACATAGACATTAGGCTTCACCTCCTAGATAAGCTTCGATAACGCGTTTGTTGTTCTTGATCTCATCCGGAGTCCCATGAGCAATCAACCGACCATATTCAAGAACATAGATACGCTCAGTGACTTCCATAACCAAATTCATATCATGTTCGATAAGCATGATGGTAATTTTAAATTCGTCTTTGATACGATGGATCAATTCTGTCAATTCAGCTGTTTCTTGTGGATTCATCCCAGCTGCAGGTTCATCCAAAAAGAGGATCTTAGGTTCTGTTGCTAGAGCACGAACGATTTCTAATCGACGTTGTTGACCATAGGCCAGATTTTTAGCAAGTGTATCTGCATCGCCATCCAAATCAAAGATTTTCAGCAAGTCCAACGCTTTACTTTTTAATTCTTCCTCATTCTTATAGAAAGCAGGCAAGCGTAGAAAGCTCGCGAGGACATGTTGTTTATGATGATTTCCAAAAGCGATGAGAACATTGTCTAAAACTGTCAGATCCTTGAACAAACGAATATTTTGGAAAGTACGACTGAGTCCAAGTGAAGCAATCTTATAGGGAGTTTTCCCATTTAGGAGGTGACCATCTAGTGTCACAGTACCTTCGCTTGGTTCATAAACACCGGTCAAGAGATTGAAAAGGGTTGTTTTACCAGCCCCGTTTGGTCCAATCAAACCAACCAATTCTCCCTCGTTCAATTCAAGAGTGACATCTCCAACAGCTGTTAGACCGCCAAAATGTTTGGTTAACTGTTTAACTTCAAGTAATGCCATTAGTTTTGTCCCTCCTTCTTAGATTTTTTAAAGAAACGTGATAGACTCAATTCCCATGTCCCAAGAAGTCCACCTGGTCTGAAAATCATGACCAATACAAGAGCCAAAGCGTAGATGATCATACGTACGCTTGCTACATCCTGAAGGAGCATATTTAAAATTCCTAAAACAATCGCAGAAACGATGGTACCAGTAATAGAGCCAAGTCCACCAAATACAACGATAATCAACACGTTGATGGAATTAATAAAGGTGTAATCTTTTGGAACAACAGATCCGATAAAACCAGCCTGAAGTGAGCCAGCAATACTTGCTGTAATGGCACCAAAGACAAAAGCGATGATTTTAATTTTAGTTGTATTAACCCCAACTGATTCAGCAGCAATCTCATCCTCACGAACAGATAGAGTAGAGCGTCCAATTGGACTACGTAAGAAGTTGAGAGTTGCAATAGTTGTGATCACCACAAAAAGATAAACCATTTGCCAGTTGGTAAAGTTTGGAATACCCAAGATACCAGCAGCACCGTTGGTCAAACTGCCACCATTAATGATAAAGATACGAATGATTTCTGAAACACCTAGTGTCGCAACAGCTAGGTAGTCACCCTTCAAGCGTAGTGTTGGAATTCCAACGAGCAAAGCAACTGCACCAGAAATCAAGGCACCCAAGACCATTGCTCCAAAGAAGGCACCATAGGTTGGTGATTTTGAACCAATAATCGCTGCTGCATAAGCCCCAATCGCCATAAAACCTGCATGACCGAGTGAGAATTGTCCTGAAAAACCGACAATTAAGTTCAAACCTACTGCAAGGATGATATTAATCCCAATTTGTTCTAAAATTTGGACATGGAATAGATTGAGAACACCAGCAGAAACCAGTACGCTAATCAATCCATAACCCGCTAACAGAAGGAATAACCAGAGAATATTTACTTTAAGATTTGTCTTCATTGTTTACACCTTCTCTTTCACATTCTTACCAAGGATACCTGCAGGACGAATAATCAGAATCAAAAGCAAGATCCCATAAACGATAGCATCACGGAAATCAGACATACCGAAGGCAGTTGCAAAAGTTTCCAACAAGCCAATCACAAATCCCCCTAGAGCTGCACCAGGAATAATCCCGATACCACCAAGTACGGCCGCAACGAATGATTTTAGACCTGGAGTCACGCCCATCAAAGGTTCAAGAGAGTTGTAGTAAAGGGCAATGAGGACACCTGCCGCACCGGCAAGGGCTGAACCCAAAGCAAAGGTAAAGCTGATTGTACGATTTACATTAATTCCCATCAATTGAGCTGCGTCACTATCAACTGATACCGCACGCATGGCTTTCCCCATTTTTGTTTTTTGGACAATCAATTGTAATAAAACCATCAACAGTACAGAAACTGCTAAAATCATCAATTGAACATTTGTCAAGCTAATTGGTCCCAAGTCAAAGCGGACTGTTTCAATTGCTTGAGGGAAGGCACGAGTATTGGCACCTACTAGATAAACCATTCCGTATTCCAGTAGGAAAGACACTCCGATGGCAGTAATCAATACGGCAATACGTGTAGAGTGTCGCAAAGGACGGTAGGCAAGAAATTCAATCACAACACCAAGTAGTGCGGTTCCTGCCATTGAAATAATCAAAGCTAAAAAGAAATCCATTTGGAAGGAATTAATCAAAAAGTAACCAATAAAGGCACCTATCATATAAATATCACCGTGGGCGAAGTTGATGAGTTTGATAATTCCATAAACCATGGTATAACCCAAGGCCAAAAGTGCATAAACACTACCCAGAATTAAACCATTCACAAGTTGTTGGAGCATAGCATTCACTCTTTTCTATCGTTATTTTTTAGAAAATTTCATCATTTTCACAAGTTCATAAACACCGAAACAGGGAGTGAGTCAAAGGCTCATTCCCTATTTCAACTACTATTATAATGTTATGGTTTTACAACTTCTGCTGCTTCTACTTTACCATTGTTCATGGTCATCATGTAAGCAGTTTTCACTGTATTGTGGTCAGCATCAAAGCTCGTTTGACCAGTTACACCATCAAAATCTTTTGTTTTAGCAAGGTTATCCTTGATTTCACCTGAGTTTTTAGCACCTTTTGCAGCATTGGCTACTAGGTAAACTGAGTCATAAGCCAAGGCTGAGAAGGTTGAAGGTTCTTCATTGTATTTAGCACGGTATGCTTCAAGGAAGGCTTTAGCTTTTTCAGAAACATCAACTGTAGTTGAGAATCCTGAGATGAAGTAAATGTTTGATGCTTTTTCAGCTGTTGCTTGTTGAACAAATTCTTCACCGTTAAATCCATCACCACCAACGATTGGTTTATCAATTCCCATACCACGGGCTTGGTTTACGATTTTACCTGCTTCTGTGTAGTAGCCTGGAACAACGATAGCGTCAAACTCTTTCCCTTTCATTTTAGTAAGGGCTGCTTGGAAGTCTGTATCACCTGCTACAAACGTTTCATCTGCTACAATCTCACCCTTGTAAGTTTCGCGGAAAGATTTAGCAATACCTTTAGCATAGTCACTAGCATTGTCAGTATAAAGAACAACCTTCTTAGCATTCAATTTGTTTGTCACATAGTTTGAAATAATCTTCCCTTGGAAGCTATCTTGGAATGTTCCGATAAATAGGTAATCTTGACCTTTGGTCAATCCATCTTGAGTCGCACTTGGTGAAATCAATGGGACCCCTGCTTGAGTAGCGTTGGCTACAGCTGCAGCAGTTGCACCAGATGTCGCAGGTCCTACAATAGCTGTAACTTTTGATTGGGTCACTAGGTTCGTTGTAACAGAGGCAGCCTCAGCAGTTTCAGATTTGTTATCTTTATCCACAACTTCGATTTGTTTTCCATCGATACCACCTGCAGCATTGATTTCATCAACGGCAAGTTGAGCTCCTTTTTGTTCAGATGTTCCGTAGGCTGCTACAGCACCTGTTTCTTCAAAGTTAAATCCGATTTTAATTGTCTTTTCATCGACTGAGTTACCAGCAGCGTTTGAGGCTCCTGATTTGACCTCTCCACAAGCAGCGAGAAGGGCTACGCTAGCAAGGGCCACAAAAGATAGGGCAAATTTTTTCTTCATTTTCAATCTCCTTATAGTTGTTTCAAAAATAGTATGTTAAGAATATACCGAATTATCAGAAAATTGTCAACCTTTTTATTCGCTTTTTTAAATGATAACGTTTTCTTCGTTTTGATAGAGATTGCCAACGAAGGGAGTTTCTAACTCTTGAATGTGACACCGTCTAATTTTCTTGATAAATCTTTCCTTACCTAATCTCTCTACTAAGTCATCTAACTCCTCAGTTGGAACATAGAGTTGCAAATAGCGATGCTTCTTAGAATGGTAACAGATGTCACCGTATTCCTGAAGTTTCTTTGCATCCCGATTATAGTAGAGATAGATGATTAATCCTGATCGATTGACCTTTTCAAACATGATGAATCCTCTTTCTAAGAAATCTTCTCCTATTATATCAAAAAAAGCAAACCCCGTCGAGTTTGCTTTTTAGGTTGGTTAGCTCAAAGAATTGTTGGCCATGATTTCATCGATAAATCCATACTCAAGTGTTTCTTGGGCGCTCATCCAGTAATCACGTTCTGCGTCTACATGGATTTGCTCAACTGTTTTACCAGAGTTATCTGCAAGAATTTGCTCCAAAGTCTTACGAGTTTTGAGCAAGTGTTCTGCAGCGATTGCCATATCTGTTTGTTGGGTACCACCGCCTGTACCACCCATTGGTTGGTGAATCATGTACTCTGCATTTGGAAGCATGAAACGTTTGCCTTTTGCTCCACTTGATGCAATGATAGTCCCCATTGAGGCTGCCATCCCCATCACGATGGTTTGGACATCTGCCTTGATAAAGTTCATGGTATCAACGATTGCCAAACCCGCTGAAACAGAACCACCCGGAGTATTTACATAAAGGTAAATATCTTTTGTACTGTCTTGGGCATCCAAGAAGAGCAATTGGGCAATAACGGAGTTGGCCATGTTGTCTTCAACTGGTCCAGTCAACATGATGATACGATCTTTTAGTAGACGTGAGTAAATATCATAGGAACGTTCTCCACGGCTTGTTTGTTCAATAACTACAGGAATCATTCATTTCTCCTTTTATGTTGAATTTTCTTAGTCTTACGACTCAATACAGAACTATTATATCTTTTTGGTCAAAAAAGGTCAAATTTAATTTATAACAAACATTAAATTTAGTATCAAAAATCACTTTTTCCAATTAGAAGGAGAAAAACCTATGTACTTAGTTCCCTTGTATTCTAAATGCTCTAATTTCCCAATAACATCCTGCTCATTTTTAGTCACAGTACATCGAAAACGAATCTCTTTACCACTTAATAAATCATTTATTTCTTGTTCAGAAAATTCATGATTACACCATTTACGTTTAAAACGAACAGTCTCCCCATTCCAATCACCAAATACATACAGGTCATCATTATCTTCCATAGCTTTATTTACTAGTTCATCATAGGCTTCGGCAATATTTTCTTCCTCACCTAAAATTTCTTCCCAATCAAATCCCATATTAAACTTCTCTCTTCTCTAGGTTATTTCGTACCGAACAAGCGGTCTCCAGCATCTCCAAGACCTGGAACGATATAACCGTGTTCGTTCAAGCGTTCATCCAAGGCCGCAGTAAAAATTTCTACATCTGGGTGTGCTTCTTGGAGGGCTTTCACTCCTTCTGGAGCAGCTACTAGGCAGACAAACTTGATATTTGAAGCGCCACGTTTTTTAAGGGAATCTACTGCCAAGATTGCTGAGCCACCTGTTGCCAACATTGGATCAACGACAAAAATTTGACGTTGGTCAATATCCTCAGGTAATTTCACTAAGTATTCAACTGGTTGAAGGGTTTCTTCATCACGGTACATACCGATGTGTCCAACTTTTGCTGCTGGAACCAGATTCAAGAGCCCATCTACCATCCCGATACCTGCACGCAAGATTGGGACAATCGCCAATTTTTTACCAGCCAATTGTTTTTGAACGGTCTTTGTGATAGGTGTTTCGATTTCCACGTCTTCAAGTGGAAGATCACGAAGTACTTCATATCCCATCAACATTGCAATCTCGTCTACTAGTTCACGAAAAGCCTTTGTGGAAGTATCTGTACGACGCAAGATTGACAATTTGTGTTGAATAAGTGGATGATTAATGACTTCAATTTTTCCCATTTTCTGAGTTCCTTCTTTCAATTTATTCTTCTTATTATATCAAAAAACGGTTTAAAAAGCTTTCTAAACCATTTATTTTAATTAATTTTTAAATCAAATCTGCCTCTTGAAGAGCTGTCTGAACAGTCTCTAATGGTAAATGGGTTAACTCGGTGCCTTTTTCATGATAAAGGTACTGGGCATAGTCATCCATTCGGTACTGGTTGATATAAACCACGCGCTTGCAACCAACTTGAAGCAGTTGTTTGGTGCAGTTCAGACAAGGGAAATGGGTCACATAGGCTGTAAATCCTCTAGGAACCCCTCGTTCAGCCCCCTGGAGAATAGCATTGACCTCAGCGTGAAGGGTACGGACACAGTGGCCTTCAATGACTAAACATTCGTGATCGATACAGTGCTCTGTTCCTGATACGGAACCATTGTAGCCTGTTGAAATCACCTTATTATCCTTGACTAGGACAGCTCCCACCTTGGCACGTTTGCAGGTAGAACGATTGGCAATCAGTAAAGCCTGGGCTGCAAAGTACTCATCCCAAGCCAGTCTTTTTTCTGTCATAATTCTTCTCCTTATCCCCTATTTTTTGAAAAATGGCAAGCGTAAATCTGCAATCTTTTCTGCTGGAACCTTCATGCCATCCTTGATCCATTTGAGCAAAACCGATACGATGGCAGAACTCCAAAAGGAATGAAGGTAGCTGCTAACGCCTTTTGATTTTCCGTGGTATTTTTCCAGAAATTCCTGCATGGCTTGGACGAAAATCTTTTCCAAGTGGTAGTCCAGAGCAAGTTGGATAACCTTGGCTTCTTTCTTGGCTGCTCGAAAAAGGTGAACCCAGACTAGATAAAGGTCCGTTTTGACATCGTAGTGGCTGAGCTGTTCCATGATGTTATGGACACTGCGTTTAAAGACGCTTTCCAAAATTTCTTCTTTAGAGTCATAGTTACGATAGAAGGCGGCACGAGAGACGCCCGCTCGCTTGACCAGCTCCGAAATGCTGATCTTGGCCAAATCTTTTTTTTCTAGAAGTTGCAAAAGAGCCGTCTCGATTGCTTCTCTGGTTAAAAAATTGGATTCTTGATTTGATTTTCTGAGATTTTCAAGAGATTTTTCAGATATTCTACGTTCAGACATAACAATTTCTTTCTACTTGTGACAACAGAGAGGTGGTACTTTTGTTTCAAGGGCTTTCATGATATAATTGTAAAAAAAGACAGAACCTTTGTCAATGTATAAGTGACAAAGATGGAGAATTTCTATGACTTGGAAGATTGTAGCTGACTCTGGTTGTGATTATCGTCAACTAGCAACTCCTGCTATTGATACGGAATTTGTTAGTGTTCCTTTAACCATTCAAGTAGCTGATCAGGTCTTTATCGATGATGCCAATCTTGACATTGACCACATGATGGAAACCATGTATGCGACTTCTGAGGCTTCAAAATCAGCTTGTCCTAGCCCTGATGATTACTTGCGTGCATTTGAAGGTGCTAAGCATATCTTTGTCGTTACTATCACTGGTACTCTTTCGGGTAGCCATAATAGTGCACAGCTCGCTAAAAATATCTACCTTGAAGAACATCCTGACACTCAGATTCATGTGATTGATACATTGTCTGCAGGTGGTGAGGTTGACTTGATTGTCGAGAAAATCAATAGTTTGATTGATCAAGGACTTTCTTATGAGGAAATTGTTGAAGCTATTACAGCCTACCAAGAAAAAACCAAGTTGCTCTTTGTCCTCGCTAAAGTCGATAACTTGGTAAAAAATGGCCGTTTGAGTAAGCTTATCGGTACAGTCGTTGGCCTTCTCAACATCCGTATGGTTGGGGAAGCAAGTGAAACTGGAACCTTAGAACTGCTCCAGAAAGCGCGTGGACCAAAAAAATCCCTTCAAGCAGCCTATGAAGAACTCATCAAGGCTGGCTATACTGGTGGCCGTATCGTCATGGCTCATCGCAGCAATGAAAAATTCTGTCAGCAATTATCGGAACGCTTGCTGGAAACCTTCCCACAAGCCAATATCAAAATCATCCCAACGTCTGGTCTCTGCAGTTTCTATGCAGAAGATGGCGGTTTGTTGATGGGATATGAAATTAACTAAGATTATGAGCAACAAGAGATGCCAAGCATCTCTTGTTTTTTGTGGTACAATAGAGCTATGAAACATTTTGATACTATTGTCATCGGTGGTGGACCTGCTGGCATGATGGCTACGATTTCCAGTAGCTTTTATGGTCAGAAAACTCTACTCATTGAAAAAAACCGCAAACTTGGAAAAAAATTAGCTGGAACGGGCGGTGGTCGTTGTAATGTAACCAACAATGGAACCTTAGATGACCTATTAGCTGGAATCCCTGGTAACGGGCGCTTTCTTTACAGTGTCTTCTCCCAGTTTGATAACCACGATATCATCAACTTTTTTACGGAAAATGGTGTTAAACTCAAGGTCGAAGACCACGGACGCGTCTTTCCTGCTAGTGACAAGTCTCGGACTATTATCGAGGCCTTGGAAAAGAAAATCACTGAGCTCGGTGGTCAAGTTGCTACTCAAACAGAAATTGTTTCGGTTAAAAAGATAGACGACCAGTTTGTCCTTAAGTCCGCAGACCAAAGCTTCACTTGTAATAAACTCATTGTCACAACTGGCGGAAAATCCTATCCTTCTACTGGTTCGACTGGTTTTGGTCATGAGATTGCCCGTCATTTTAAACATACCATTACTGAGCTTGAAGCTGCTGAGAGCCCATTGTTGACTGATTTTCCACACAAAGCGCTTCAGGGGATTTCACTAGACGATGTAACCCTAAGCTATGGCAAGCATGTCATCACTCACGATCTGCTCTTTACCCACTTTGGTTTGTCAGGTCCTGCTGCTCTGCGTATGTCTAGCTTTGTAAAGGGTGGTGAGGTTCTCTCGCTAGATGTTTTGCCTCAACTTTCTGAGAAGGACTTGGTGGCATTTCTAGAAGATAATCGGGAAAAATCCTTGAAAAATGCTTTAAAAACTTTGCTTCCAGAACGCTTGGCAGAATTTTTGGTGCAAGGCTATCCTGAAAAAGTCAAACAACTAACCGAAAAGGAACGCGAACAACTTCTCCAGTCCATCAAGGCCCTCAAAATCCCTGTGACTGGCAAAATGTCCCTTGCTAAGTCCTTTGTCACCAAAGGCGGTGTCAGTCTCAAAGAAATCAATCCTAAAACTCTGGAAAGCAAACTCGTTCCTGGGCTCCACTTTGCTGGCGAGGTACTGGATATCAATGCCCACACGGGCGGCTTTAACATCACTTCTGCCCTCTGTACCGGTTGGGTGGCAGGAAGTCTGCATTATGATTAAAGATCAAAGGTTGTGAAAAATGAACAGAAGAGAAACAGTCGAATTTGTCAACATGTGTATGATTCAAAACGGAGACAAGGTTCTGGTTCAAGATCGAGTTAGTCCCGACTGGCCCGGCATTACTTTTCCTGGTGGTCATGTTGAACGTGGCGAATCCTTTGTCGATGCTGTCATTCGTGAAGTGAAAGAAGAAACTGGTCTGACCATTTCCAAACCCCAACTCTGTGGTATCAAAAACTGGTACGATGACAAGGATTATCGTTATGTCGTCCTCTTTTACAAAACAGAACACTTTACTGGTGAACTCCAGTCTTCAGACGAAGGGAAAGTTTGGTGGGAGGATTTTGACAATCTGTCTCATCTAAAACTTGCTACTGATGATATGTCTGATATGCTTCGTGTTTTTTTAGAAGAGAATCTCAGTGAATTCTTTTACTACAAAGACGGTGACGACTGGCTTTATGATTTGAAGTAAAAAATAGGCTAGGAAATTCCTAGCCTATTTATTCTGCATTTGTCTGAACGTAAGCAGCAATAACATCTGATGTGTATTGAGCTGTACCAGTTCCAAACTTGTCAATGTTTTCCTTAAACTCTGAGTTGTAGACGTAGCCTTTGCCGATATGACCGAATACCTCAATAGAGCAGTCAAATCCATAAGTACGAATAGCTTGCAAGAGTTTGGCTGCTTCTTCTTGGTTTTCGGCCGCTGTTGCAGCTAGTCCATTTTTAAGGTTTTGAGCTAAAGCTTGAAAAACTTGGTTAAAAGCGGCAGTAGCCTCATCTTCTCTACCATTTTGGCGTTCAAGCGCTTGATCCATGACTTCTTGACCATATTTCTCTACCGCCTCTTGGTGGTATTTTTGATGGTCTTGGTAGTTAAATCCAGCAAATTTCTCTTGAATACTCATTTCTCTTTCTCCTTTTTGTTCTTGAATAGTTTTTTGCAAGGTGGAAATCAAGGTATCCAGATGTTGCCTTTCTCGAGTTAGATAGTCCAACTGCCTAGTCAAATGGGGCAATAAATCTGTCCTTTCTTCCTTTAACAGCTCTGCTATTTTTTCTAAAGAAAAACCTAGATATTTGTAATACAGAATGACCTGAAGGCGTTCCAAATCCTCTTGACTGTAGGTTCGATAGCCGTTTTCCGACTTTAAAGGAACCAAGAGTCCTATCTTATCGTAGTGGTGCAGGGTCTTGACAGAGACACCTGAAAGCTGCGCAGCTTCTTTTATATGGTACATGATTTCCTCCTTACAAGGATAGTATACCCCCTCCCCTTAGGTCAGAGTCAAGGGTTTTTACGAAAAATTTTTAACTTTTTGAGAAAGGTGTGAAAACTTGAAAATGGTTTTCTTGACAGACCTTAGGAAACATGATAGGATAGTCAAGTCTATCAATCAAACAGAAGGCTCATAGAGAGTCATTGAGAGAAGGCTATTTGACAACTCAAGTAGCCTTCTCTTATTTTAAAAAAGAGATTGGAGTTTCAACTATGTCAGAAAAATCGCAATGGGGCTCGAAACTAGGCTTTATTCTAGCATCTGCTGGTTCAGCCATCGGACTTGGAGCCGTTTGGAAATTTCCCTACATGACTGCTGCTAATGGCGGGGGAGACTTTTTACTAGTCTTTCTCATTTCCACTATTTTAATCGGTTTCCCGCTCCTGCTGGCTGAGTTTGCCCTTGGTCGTAGTGCTGGCGTTTCCGCTATCAAAACCTTTGGAAAACTTGGCAAGAATAACAAGTACAACTTTATCGGTTGGATTGGTGCCTTTGCCCTCTTTATCCTTCTCTCCTTTTACAGTGTTATCGGAGGATGGATTTTAGTCTATCTAGGTATTGAGTTTGGGAAATTATTCCAGCTTGGCGGTACGGGTGATTATGCTCAGTTATTTACTTCAATCATTTCAAATCCAGCCATTGCCCTAGGAGCTCAAGCTGCCTTTATCTTGTTGAATATCTTTATTGTATCACGTGGGGTTCAAAAAGGGATCGAAAGAGCCTCAAAAGCCATGATGCCGCTACTCTTTATCATCTTTGTCGTGATCATTGGGCGCTCTCTCAGCTTGCCAAACGCCATGGAAGGGGTTCTCTACTTCCTCAAACCAGACTTTTCAAAACTAACTAGCGCTGGTCTCCTCTATGCTCTGGGACAATCTTTCTTTGCCCTCTCACTAGGGGTTACAGCCATGCTGACCTATGCATCCTACTTGGACAAGAAAACCAATCTGGTCCAGTCAGGGATTTCCATCGTAGCTATGAACATCTCGGTATCCATCATGGCAGGACTTGCCATTTTCCCAGCCATGTCATCCTTCAATATCCAGTCTGAAGGGGGACCAAGCCTGCTCTTTATCGTCTTGCCTCAACTCTTTGACAAGATGCCTTTTGGAACTATTTTCTACATCCTTTTCCTCTTGCTCTTCCTATTTGCGACGGTTACTTCCTCTGTCGTGATGCTGGAAATCAATGTGGGCAATATCACCAATCAGGACAACAGCAAGCGTGCTAAATGGAGTGCTATTTTAGGAATCTTGACCTTTGTCTTTGGAATTCCTTCAGCCCTTTCTTACGGTGTTATGGCGGATGTTCACATCTTTGGGAAGACCTTCTTTGATGCTATGGACTTCTTGGTTTCCAATCTCCTCATGCCATTTGGAGCTCTCTGTCTGTCACTTTTTACTGGCTATATCTTTAAAAAGGCCCTTGCCATGGAGGAACTGCATCTTGATGAAAGAGCCTGGAAACAAGGACTTTTCCAAGTCTGGCTTTTCCTCCTTCGTTTCATCATTCCTATTATCATCATTGTGGTTTTTATCGCCCAATTTATGTAATCAAAAAGGACTTGAGTAGTAAACTCAGGCCCTTTCTTTTTTTATGGATGGCTAACAATCAATTCCAAACCTTGCCCTTCCAAGGTCCAAGTTTCAACATCACTTGGTAGGATAAAGTGACTGCCTTTTTGGATTGGATAGTTTTTCCCGTCAACAGTCAGTTGACCCTGACCAGCCAAGACACTCAACAAGCTATAGTCAGCTGTCTTTTCAAAGTCAACTTTTCCAGTAATTTCCCACTTGTAAACTGCGAAGAAGTCATTAGACACAAGAAGAGTTGAACGCAGGTCATCAGCTTTGATAGTTACAGGACGGCTATTGGCAGGCTCGCCAATGTTTAAAACATCGATGGATTTTTCAAGGTGAAGTTCACGCAAATTACCCTTATCGTCCTTGCGGTCAAAGTCATAAACACGGTAGGTGGTATCGCTAGACTGCTGGGTTTCAAGAATCAAGATACCTGCACCGATAGCGTGCATAGTTCCACTTGGTACATAGAAGAAATCTCCTGCTTTAACTGGCACTTTTGTCAACAGCGCATCCCAGTTTTTGTCCTCGATTTGCTGGCGGAGTTCTTCTTTTGATTTGGCATTATGGCCATAGATAATCTCTGAACCTTCGTCTGCTGCGATGATGTACCAGCACTCTGTTTTTCCGAGCTCGCCTTCATGTTCTAATCCATAGGCATCGTCTGGGTGAACTTGGACGCTGAGCCAGTCATTGGCATCGAGAATCTTGGTCAATAATGGAAACACAGGTTCTGGACGGTTACCAAACAATTCACGGTGTTCTGCATACAATGTAGCTAGGTCTGTTCCTTCAAAGCGCCCATTAGAGACCTTTGAAACACCATTTGGGTGGGCTGAAATAGCCCAGTATTCTCCGATTTTTTCACTTGGAATGTCATAGCCAAACTCATCACGTAGCTTGGTTCCACCCCAGATTTTTTCTTGCATAACT
This sequence comes from bacterium, assembly GCA_905221355.1. Lineage (GTDB taxonomy): Bacteria > Bacillota > Bacilli > Lactobacillales > Streptococcaceae > Streptococcus. The sequence goes on along the minus strand of CAJNCU010000002.1, from coordinate 571,300 downwards.
GATTGTAAAAATAATGGTTCTGACATCTTATTCTCCTGTCTGTTTTTCTCACCTCATTATAGCAAAAAAAGAGTTCGAATTGAACTCTTTTTCCGATCTTATAAAGTAGGGAGAAGATTTTATAAAAATAGTAACGATAAACGAGTATATTTCATAGAATCCCATAAAATAGCTCTCAGAAAGCAAGCTGTCAATGGGCTATTTCCCTCAACTAGCCTTAAAATTTTTCACTTAAGACTATATTTCGCTAAAAAAAGACTGAAAACCAGTCTCCTCTGTTCCTTTTAAACCAATGCCGTAATAGCTGTTACCAGACCAAAAACGATACCTGGTGCATTCGCTGCCGCAAGGGGAATATCTCTTTCTTTCTTGAAAAGACCGTAGTAAACCCAAAGGCTGCAGTTGATTGCAGCAACCAAGGGCTGGATAAAGTTCCCTTTTTGACCAGCCAGATTGTTCATGATTTGCGGGAAGTAAGAGACATACATCATAACGGACATAAAGGTCGCTACCCAACCCAAAACTTTCATTTTTTTCAGACATTTTCAAAACCTCTTTCATTTTTTATGAATCATATTTTATAATCTTTTTTCAAAACAATCAAGACTTTGAAGCTTTTGTTATGAAGATGTAAACTATCACAATCTTGTGATAAGAAAGAGGAAACAGAAAAGGAGCGGATTGCTCCGATCTTTTCAATAGTTCATATTCTCACATTCTGTATTAAGAATAATTAAGGTTAGCTTCAAATGATTAAGCGACCTATTTCATACGATAAAAATCAATCACTAAACTAGCTGGACCTTTTACAAGCAAGGATTCTGTCCCCCAATCAGTTACAGCCGGACCGTGTAAAATGTCGGCACCAAGCTCTTTCAACCGTCGATAGTTCTGGTCCAGATCCTCAACCTCAATATGAAGAATAATTCCTGACTGAAAATCTTCCAAAGGAATCAAATGATTTTGGGACAACATAAGACAATGACTGCCAATCGTAAACTGAGCAAAACTGTCATCAACATAATCGGACTTTTTATCCAAAATACGCTCCAAGTCAGCACAGACTTGGGGAACATCTGAAACGATAATATCTAATTGATTTAAATTCATTTACTACCCTCCACAAAAAGACCGGATTGCTCCGATCTTTTCAAGTTCTGCTCTAAGAAAATCAAAGAATAAACAAGGAATCGAACCGCAGGCAGTACTGGGGTACGGCAAGGTGAAGATGACACAGTTTACATTTGATTTTCGACGAGAAGAATTATTTGATTGCGCGTGATTGCAAACCTTCTTCTTCCAAGAAGAGGCGGAATGGTACGAGTTCTTCTGCTTCGTATTTTTCCTTGAAGGCTTTGATTGCTTCTTCTGAGTGAAGTTTTGGATCCAATTCAAGTACTTCTACTGGAAGCGGACGGTGTTGAGAGATGCGAGCATCGATCACAACAGTTTTACCTTCTTTGTTCAATTTAACAGCTTCTGCAACAACTGCATCGATATCTTCGATACGGTCAACTGTAAATCCAACAGCTCCTTGAGCTTCAGCGATTTTCGCGTAGTCCGCGTTAGGGAAGTCACAACCAAACAAGTGTTTGTTTGTGTCTTCGTATTTGTCCTTGATGAAGGCATATTTACCATTTGAGAAGACAACGTTGATAACTGGAAGGTCGTATTGAACGTTTGTGATAACGTCTGGGTAGCACATGTTGAATGCACCGTCACCCATGATGTTCCATACTTGGCGATCAGGATTGTCTTTCTTAGCAGCGATACCACCAGGAAGGGCAATACCCATTGTCGCAAAGAGTGGAGATGTACGCCACATGTTCTTAGGTGTCATGTGAAGGTGACGAGTAGATGTTTGAGTAGTGTCACCTACGTCGATTGAGTAGATAGCGTCTTGATCAGCATGTTTGTTGATTGCATTGTAAACTTGGTACAATTGCAATTCACCCTCAGTTTTACCTTCGAGTTTGTTCATGTAATCACGCCAGTTTTGGTTGTTCTTAACGTTTGCACGCCACCATGGAGTAGATTCAACTGGGTTCACTTTATCAAGGATTGCTTTCGCTGCTTGACCTGCATCACCAAGAATAGAAGCATCAAGGGCATGACGTTTACCAAGTTTGTAAGGGTCGATATCGACTTGGATGAATTTTTCAGTGTTCTTGAAGGCTTCGTAAACTTCAGCAAATGGGAAGTTTGAACCAAGGAAAAGAACTGTGTCTGCTTCGAAGACCACTTCGTTGGCTGGTTTCCAACCAACACGGTAAGCAGAACCTGTCAAACCTTCGTAGTTCCATTCAAAAGCTTCAAAGTTTTTACCAGTTGTGATGATTGGTGCTTTGATTTTACGTGACAATTCAGTAATCACTTCACCTGCTTTAACACCACCGTAACCAGCGTAGATAACTGGGCGTTCAGCATTGTTCAAGATTTCAACAGCTTTGTCGATTTCAACTTCGTTCAAGGCAGGAGCGATGAATGAACGTTCGTATGAACCTGAACCATAGTATGAGTTTTCGTCGATTTCTTGGAAACCGAAGTTTACTGGGATTTCAACAACAGCTGGACCTTTTTTAGAAACTGCAGCACGGCAAGCTTCGTCGATTACTTTTGGTAATTGCTCAGCGTAAGCGACACGTTTGTTGTAAACAGCGATACCATTGTACATTGGGTTTTGGTTCAATTCTTGGAAGGCATCCATGTTGAGTTCGTTAACAGGACGTGATCCAAGGATAGCAAGGAATGGAGTGTTATCCATAGCTGCATCGTAAACACCGTTAATCAAGTGAGTCGCACCTGGACCACCTGAACCAACTGCAACCCCGATTGATCCGCCGAATTTAGCTTGCATGACCGCTGCAAGAGCACCTGTTTCTTCGTGGCGAACTTGCAAGAAGCGGATATCTTTGTCTTCAGCCAAAGCGTCCATCAATGAGCTGAGTGTTCCTGATGGGATACCGTAGATAGTGTCTACGCCCCATGTTTTCAATACGTTGAGCATTGCTGCTGATGCAGTAATTTTCCCTTGAGTCATAATGATAACTCTCCTTCAAATATTTTTAAAACTTGATAAATCCGTTTTCATATACTAATTGGAAACGTTTCAGCAAATTTTTACTCTACTACTTTACCACATTTGTTTTGGGTCTCCTAAGAATGTGCTCAGAAGTTTTTATTCTCTATTACAGTACAGTTTGAAAACGTTTTTAATATCTGTTTTATAATACTCAATGAAAATCAAAGAGCAAACTAGGAAGCTAACCGCAGGTTGCTCAAAACACTGTTTTGAGGTTGCAGATAGAACTGACGTGGTTTGAAGAGATTTTCGAAGAGTATAAAAAGCGAGCAAGCTCGCTTTTAGTCTATTTTACTAAAGTTTAGTAAGAGTGAACTGGTCAGAACAGATACAGAACTAAAGGCCATGGCTAGACCTGCCAGTTCTGGATTTAGGGCCAGTCCAACACCTGAAAAGACTCCTGCCGCTATCGGAATTCCGACGACATTGTAAATAAAGGCCCAGAAAAGATTGAGCAGAATACGATTAAAGGTTTTCTTACTCATATCAAAAGCACGAACCACTCCTAGGAGGTTATTGGTTGTTAACACCAAATCTGCTGACTCGATGGCGATATCGGTTCCAGCACCCATGGCAATTCCCACATCTGCTACACTGAGGGCTGGCGCATCATTAATACCATCCCCAACAAAGGCTACTTTGCCAGCCTCTTGTAGTTTATGGATTTCATGGGCTTTTTCTTCTGGCAAGACACCAGCAATGACCTCTTCAATGCCGATCTGATCGGCAATGGCACGCGCCACACCTGCATTGTCTCCTGTCAGCATGACTGTTTTAAGACCACGTTTTTTCAACTGACTGATGGCCAGCTTGGCATTTCCCTTGGGAATGTCTTGCAAAGCAAGCAAACCTTTGATTTCATTGTCCACAGCCAAGAAAACAACTGTCTTAGCTTCTTTTTCTAGTTCTTCTAGTTTTTCTTGATAAGCGCTAGAAATATCCATACTATCCAGCATTTTAGCATTTCCAAGCAGAACTTGTTTTCCAGCTATTTGCCCTGAAACACCTTTTCCATGCAAGGCTTGGAAATTTTCAACAGTTTGAAACTCAAGTCCAGCTTCACTCGCTCGCTTGACAATAGCCTCAGCCAGTGGATGTTGGGAAGCTTCTTCTAAAGAGGCAGCTAAGCCGAGCACTTCTGTCTCATCGCCAATGATATCAGTGACCACTGGTTTTCCTTCCGTCAAAGTCCCTGTCTTGTCAAACACAATAGTTTGGACTTTCTGAATTTCCTGTAAGACTGTTCCATTTTTGAGAAGAACCCCCATTTTGGCACTGCGTCCTGTCCCTACCATAAGGGCCGTTGGTGTTGCAAGACCCAAGGCACAAGGGCAGGCAATAATCAAAACCGCAACTCCATAGAGAAGAGAAGACACAAAGCTAGCTCCAAGCACGACTACACTATCCCTGAGCAAGACGAACCAAACCCAAAAGGTCACGATTCCTAAAATGACAACTGCTGGGACAAAAATCCCTGAAATCTTATCTGTCAAGTCCTGAATCGGCGCACGACTAGTTTGAGCTTTCTTCACAAAGTCTACAATCTGAGCCAAAACAGTCTCTGAGCCAACCTTTTCTGCCCTAAAAACAAGGGTTCCACTATTATTGATGGTTGAGCCAATGACGGTATCTCCAACTGTTTTGTCTACCGGCAAGCTCTCACCTGTCACCATGGATTCATCTATGCTGGACACACCTTCCACTACGACACCATCAACTGCAATCTTTTCACCGGGCCGCACTCGAATCAGGTCGCCTACCTTGACTTGGTCCAAGGGAACTTGAACATAGCTATCATCACGCAAGACTTCTGCTGTTTTAGCCTGCAAGTCTAGTAGTTTCTCCACAGCTTGTGAAGTATTTTTCCGCATTTTCTCTTCAAAAACTGCTCCCAAAAGAACGAAGAAGAGGATAAATCCAGCACTTTCAAAGTAGACAGGGAGCCCAGCGAAGAGGGCAACTAGACTATAGAGATAAGCCACTAGAGTTCCCAAAGCAACCAAGGTATCCATATTGGCATTGTGTTTTTTAAAGCTGGCCCAAGCGCTTTGGATATAAGGACCACCTGCTACTAACATAATAGGCGTTGTGGCTAGAAAGGTTCCCCAATGCATGACTTGGTGACTAATGCTGCCTGTCAACATCCCAATCATGAGAATCACAAGAGGCACAGTAAAGATACTGGTAATCCAAAAACGTTGCAAAAGTGACAAAGATTTTCGAGTCTTCTCAACGACGGTATAGCTTCCCTTTTGCATCTTCATTCCACATGAGAATTCATGTTTCCCCAACTCTTGAGGTGTAAAACGAATGACCTTTTCCTCGTCTACTCCTATTGGTTCTAGAATCCCTTCTTCTTCGAAAAGAATTTCTTTATAACAGTTTGAAGGGGTTGCACGATGAAAGGTAATCTCAGCGGGAATCCCTTTTTGGAGCTGGATATGGGCTGGGTGATAGCCTTTTTCAGCTGTGATACGGATTTTTTGAATGCCATTTTCTAGGCTTGCTTTCACAATTTCAGTCATAGTCTCCTCCTACTCTACAATCATCTTACCGTGCATCATATTCATGCCACATGCAAAGCCAAATTCTCCAGCCTGCTCAGGTGTGATTTCCACTACATACTCTTCACCCATAGGCAAGTCCGCATGCACACCAAAATCTGGGAAGACGATCTGATCCAGACAGGGTGAAGGATCCTTACGATCAAAGATAATACGAGCTGGCACTGATTTCTTGAGGATAATCAAGTCAGGCGTATAACCTCCCTTGACTTCCACTCGAATCTCTTGGTAGCCCTTTTTTTGCTGGGCCTTTTGTCCAGATTTTTCAGGCTTTTTGAAAAACCAAAACAAGATAAACGCGATAAGGGCAATACAAACAATGGTTACAATACTATTTAACATGACGTCTCCTTTACATACAATTACATTTTACTTCAGCAACTGCGCTAGCTTTCTTCTCAGAAATCACAGCTTCCAAGTCTTCCAAGTCAGCCTGAGTGAAATCACATTCGACAATCAAATCAGCCAACAAGTTCTTAATCCTACGAGAACAAACCTTGTCTTTGATATCTTGGACAAGCAAGTTTCGACTTTGATCCAGAGTTAAAAGGGCTGAATAAACAAAGGACTTGCCCTCTTTTTTCCGAGTTAAACACTCTTTCTCAACCAGACGAGCCAAAAGGGTTTGAACTGTAGACTTGGACCAGTCAAACCGCTCTGCCAGAACCCTGATCAAATCCGTGCTGGTCTGTTCTCCCTGCATCCAAACAATCTTCATAACCTGCCATTCTGCATCTGAAATCTGCATTAGCATCCCTCCGAAATCTACATTTGTCAATTATAAATCTAAGTATACTCTCAAAATCTACATTTGTCAATTATAAATCTTCTTATTTCTTCGAAAAATAGAATTTTAAGTATATAAGGAGAGATTTGCAGTCAAATTTTACTATATAAACTATAAAAATATGCTATACTGAAGAAAAAAGAAAACAACCACTAGGGGTGCGTAAAGCTGAGATTAACGACTGTTAGACCCTTTGACTCAATCTAGGTAATGCTAGCTGATGGAAGTGGAAATGATGATGAGGACTATCTGGTCTTCTATTTCCTTCCTAAAACAGACTAGCTTGTTCTTAAGAATACAAACTTCAGTCGGTTGGGAGGTTTTAGATGACTTATTTACCCGTTGCTCTAACCATTGCTGGGACAGACCCTAGTGGTGGTGCTGGCATTATGGCTGACTTAAAGTCGTTCCAAGCTAGAGATGTTTATGGAATGGCCGTTGTCACCAGCCTTGTCGCTCAAAATACCAGAGGCGTTCAATTAATCGAGCACGTCTCCAACCAAATGTTGGAAGCTCAATTGGAGAGTGTCTTTTCGGATATCAAGCCCCAGGCTGTAAAAACTGGTATGTTGGCAACTACTGAAATCATGGAGATTATCCAACCCTATCTTAAAAAACTGGACTGCCCCTACGTGCTGGACCCTGTTATGGTCGCAACAAGCGGTGATACCCTGATAGATACTAGTGCGAGAAGCTACCTAAAAACAAACCTGCTTCCCCTTGCGACTATTATTACACCCAATCTTCCTGAGGCAGAAGAGATTGTTGGTTTTTCGATTCATGACCCAGAAGACATGCAACGTGCCGGTCGCCTGATTCTAAAAGAATTTGGTCCTCAGTCTGTGGTAATCAAAGGTGGTCATCTCGAAGGCGGTGCCAAGGATTTCCTCTTTACCAAGGAGCAGCAATTTGTCTGGGAAAGTCCACGAATTCAAACCTGTCACACCCATGGTACTGGATGTACCTTTGCTGCAGTGATTACGGCTGAACTAGCCAAGGGGAAAAACCTTTATCAGGCAGTTGATAAGGCCAAGGCCTTTATCACAAAAGCCATCCAAGAAGCTCCTCAACTCGGTCATGGTTCTGGCCCAGTCAACCATACAAGCTTTAAAGATTAAGAAAAACTCTCTAGTTCCCAGTTTAAGGGAATTAGAGAGTTTTTGATTAGGAAATCATGTCATCCAGCTTTGTTAAAAATGCTTGCGTTTTTGCTTCTATATCTTCTGCCTGCATCAAATCACGGACAACGGCTACTCCAGCTATGCCAGTTGCAGCAAGTTGGTCAATATTCTCTGACGTCAATCCTCCAATGGCAACTACTGGAATGGCGACCGTTTGGCAAATTGTTTTCAAGGTTGAAATCAGGGTGATGGGTGCATTTTCTTTGGTCGTAGTCGGGAAAATGGCTCCTGTTCCCAAGTAATCCGCACCCGATGTTTCTGCTTCGAGGGCTCTTTTAACTGTTTTAGCAGTGACACCGAGGATTTTTTCAGGACCCAAGACTTTGCGGGCAACCGAAACTGGTAGTTCATCGTCGCCTATATGCAACCCAGCAGCATCGACTGCAAGACAGATATCCAACCGATCATCGATAATTAAGGGTACTTGGTAGGCATCTGTTATTTCCTTGACTTGTTTTGCCAGTTGATAATATTGATTGGTAGTGAGTTTTTTTTCTCGTAGTTGGATGATGGTAACACCTGAACGGCAGGCCGTCTCTACCTTTTCAAGAAAACTTTCCAAGGAATCTTGGTAGCGATTGGTGACCAGATATAGTCTAAGTGCTTCTCTATTCATAAAAGTCTCCTTTGATAGCTTCTAGCCAGTTTTCGTCTTTTTTTAGGAGAGAGAGCTGATTGAGAACTTGATAACGAAATTCTTCCAATCCCATTCCTTGAACAAGAATTCTCTCGGCAGAGATATTGAGATAAGAGACCGCTAGGCAAGAAGCTTCAAAGGCAGTCTTTCCTTGGCTGAGAAAAACGGTTGTCAAGGCTCCAACCAGGTCTCCTGTCCCTGTTATCCAGTCTAATTCGTCACAGCCATTCCTCAATACAGCAACTTGATTTTCCGAAACAATGAGGTCCTTGGGTCCAGTGACTAAAAATGACATACCAGGATAAAGCTGACACCAGTCTTTCAAGGCTTGGAGCAAATCCTCAGTTTCTTGATCTTTAGCACTAGCATCGACCCCGACTCCATGGTGTTTTAAGCCAACAAGACTTCGGATTTCCGACATATTTCCTTTAAGGACTGTGGGCTTGTATTCTAAAAGATCTCTGACTAAGGTCTTACGAATGGGAGATGTTGCTAGGCCAACCGCATCTACTACCATTGGGAGACAAGCTTGGTCTGCATAAGAAGCTGCCATACGGATTGCTTTCTCCTTCTCAGCTGACAAATGCCCCAAATTGATGAAGAGAGCCTGGCTTTGCTTAGTAAAATCAAGAACCTCACGAGGGTCATCTGCCATGACAGGTTTGCATCCTAGAGCCAAAATGCCATTAGCCAGCATCTCACAAGAAATCTCATTGGTAATACAGTGAATCAAGGAACTGGTTGCCAGAGGGAAAGGATTTGTAAATGCCTGCATCAGTCTATCCTTTCTCCAAAGAAATATCCCTGCACTTTTTTAAAGAATTCCTGCTTGATCAAAAATCGAAAGGCAAGAAAAGCTATGGCTGTACCAATCAAGGTCGCTCCGAAAAATCGCGGAGTGTAGATAAACCAGCTAAGCTTGGCAGCAGATCCCGTAAAGAGAACCATGACAGGATAGGAAACAATAGAACCGATAATACCTGTTCCCAAGATTTCTCCTAGGGCAGAATAGTGAAATTTTCGACCGTACTTATAAAAGAGACCTGCAAGAAGGGCTCCAAAAGTCGCTCCTGTAAGAGCTAAAGGGGGAATCCCTTGAGTCGTCATACGGATAAAGGCTGTGACTGTAGCCATGACCAAGGCATAAACAGGTCCCATCATGATTCCTGCAAGAATGTTGACTACACTAGACATCGGTGCCATTCCTTCAATTCGAAAGATGGGTGTAAGAACTACGTCAAGGGCAATCATCATGGATAAAATGGTTAATTTGTGAACTTGAAGTTGGTGCTTTCTCATTTTCTATTTCTTCTCTTTTTCTAAGGACTGCAAATCACTCGTCCAGGTTTGATGTTGGTAAGCCATCTCCCAAAACTTGGCTTCCATGTGGACACTTCGGTGGAAGGCCTCTAGCATTTTTTGTTTGTCCGTCTCATTGCTTTCTCGATAGAGTTGATTGACCAGGGCTTCTTCCTCTTTAATCTGCTGTTCTAATTCATCGGTGATATAGGTTTCAATCCACTGTTGATAAAGAGGATTCGGGGATGGTTTGCGATTAAGTGCCTTGCCCAAATCATGGTATAACCAAGGACAAGGAAGCAAGCTCGCAAAAGCAATGCCCAAGTTTGGTTCTGAAAATTGCCGATAAATATGCGAAATGTAATGATAACAGGTTGGAGCAATCGGTTGCTCCTCCATTTCCTGGTCGCTGATTCCTAATTCCTTGAAAAATTGTTGGCGGATAAACAACTCACCCTCCACTAGACTCTGAGCATTTTGTTTCAAGAGTCTTTTCATCTCTTGGTTTGAAGTCTTATCAGCCAAGAGGTGATAGGCTTCTGAAAAAGACTTCAGATAGTAGGCATCCTGAATCAGGTAATAGCGGAAAATAGAAGGTTCTAACGTTCCCTCTTGTAACTGTAAAACAAAGGGATGGTTAAAGGAAGCCTGCCAAGCTTCCGTGGATAATTCCATCGCAATATCTGTAAATTCCATAATAACTCCTTTATAGAAATAAACTGGTTTGAAGCAATAAAAAGAACAGCAGGTAGATTAATTTTGTTTTTTTAGAAATATAAAAAGTCCGATAGCGATTCTCCAACTGCGCATGTTCGTCATATCCGTGCGCAGATAGAGCTCTCAAGTAGAGATGGCGCCATCTAAAGACCGTCATCAGAACCTTGCTGTAAATCAAGGGCGACCAAACATGCAATTTTTGACCACGCAATAAGCAAGCTTCCTTTAGGGACTTGATTTCTTGTTGAATGAGGGGAAAGGCATTGAATATCACAATTAAGGCATAGGCCCAAGACCGTGATAACCCCTTTTGAGCCAAGTACAAGAGAAGCTCTTTTAAGGAAATACTGGAAACAAAGACAAGGCCGATACAAACCGTCACAAAAGCCCTCGTCCCAAGTATCACTGCCTGCGAAGCATCCCCATGTAACTGAATTGCCCAGTAATTAGCCAAAGATGGCAAAATGGCGAGCACAATCATCCAAACCAACATTTTAAATCGACGATAATAGAGCATAAAGAGGATGCAAAATGCGACTACAGAAAGATTAAGAGCAATCGAAGGAATGAAGGATGTTTCCAAGGATAAAATTAGAAAGAAGAGGCTGATAACTGGTGTCTTGGTTGCTACTTTGATCATACTACCTCACCTCCCCTAGAGTATCATTGTTCAGAGAGGGGACAGGTTTGCTGATGGTCACGTCTTGGAGATGACTGAGCCCCTCACTAGTCATCTCGATCCAATAATCAACCACGGAGATCAAGGGATCTAAACGATGGCTAATGATCAAAAAACTTCTTCCTTGATTGCTCTCCTCCAACATCCACTGACAAAAGTAGTCGCAGGCTCTATCATCCAAACTAGCAAATGGCTCATCTAGCAAGATCACAGAAGCCTTGCTGGTCAAGATGGTCAAAAGCTGAAGAATCTTTTGTTGGCCACCACTTAATTGATAGGGACTCTTATCGAGTGCCTTATCCAAATTAAAAAATTGTAATGCTTGGAGAATCCGCTGATTTCTTTCCGAGTCTGGACTATCTAATTGCAGTTCTTCTCTCAGACTGACTCGGATAAACTGCTTCTCAGCTTCCTGAACGACACCCGTCAGGTCACGGTACAGGCTCTTTTTCTTTTTTAGGACCGAACCCTTCCAAGTAATGCGCCCTCTATACTTTTGAAATTGAAGAATGGAACGAAAGAGGGTTGATTTCCCAACACCGTTGTCACCCAGGATACAGGATATCCCTTGGTAGAATGTGAAATCCGCAAGCGAAAAGAGGGGGCGATGACCAAGCTCACAAGTCACACGGTCCATATGGAATAGTTCTGGGCTAGGAGCAACTTCCTTTGAAGCAACCTGTGTCATCTCAGAGCAAGGGATTTGAAACACCTCCCTTAACTGGCCGTCTCTTAGCTCCACCATATGGTCGATATAGACTTCATAGTCTGATAAATCATGGTCACACAGGATGACTGTCTTCCCATCAGAGACCAACTCTTTTAGAATCTCTAGGATCTCTAGTCTACTTTTTCGATCAATGGAAGCAAAGGGTTCATCCAAGAGATAGACCCTAGGGTTCATAGCAAAAAGAACAGCCAAAGCAGCCTTTTGCTTTTCCCCACCTGATAAGTGATGAATGGGACGGTGCAAAATCGCCTTGCAGCGACATTGCTGGACTACCTCAGCTATTTTAGCATCAATCTCCTGCACAGGATGGCCAATATTTTCCAAGGTAAAAATCAGCTCCTCAAACAAGTTCTCCATGGTAAATTGGTGATTGGGATTTTGAAAGAGAATGCCAACCGTCTGAACACGTTCAACGATTGAAAGCTGACTGACCTGGTTTCCATCTATCAGGACTTGACCACTATAGGGAAGAGAACTGACTTGAGCAATGACTTGAAAGAGACTGGATTTTCCTGAACCACTACTCCCAACCAACAAGGTAAAGGCTTGCTCATGAAAAGTAAAATCAATCGGTTCCGAAAAGATTGGGGATTGAATCCCTCTTAATTCCAGGCCCATCTATGCCTTTCCTCCAGCTGCAAACTGATGATAGAGTTTGACAATGGCACGAACCAAGATGGTACAGAAGAAAAAGACGGAAATAAAACGAACCACAAGCAAGGAAAGGACAAAAGGAAGGGAGAAGGCATAGTAACCTAATTTAATGTATTCATAGATAAAGCTAAAAAGCGTAATCCCAATACTATTAGCAGTTAGAGAGAGCCAACTTTCATAGCGATTCTTGGTTACGATAAAACCAAATTCACTTCCCAAACCTTGAACCAAGCCGGACAAAAGAGCGCCTAGACCGAATTGACTACCATAAAGGACTTCAGCAAGTGCAGCAAGCACTTCTCCAATCGTTGCACTTCCGATTCTTGGAACAAAGATGGCCGCAATGGGCGCAGCCATACACCAGAGACCAAAGAGGATTTCATTGGCAAAGGCCTGCAAACCAAGAGGGGCTAAAATCAGAGTGAGAATATCAAACAGATAGCCTGAACCCACAAAAACGCCACCAAAAAAAATAGACAAGAAAGCAAGCAAGATAACATCTTTTAGCTGCCATTTTTTCAACATAAAAAACTCCTTTTTTAAAGAAAGGTGGGGCATTCAAGGTGAGCTACCAAAAGGCTTGCCGTCAAACCTATCCTCTTTTGATAAACAAAAAAACTCCAATTACAAACAAGAATTAGAGTTTACCTTACAAGATTAGACAGTTCTTTTCGACATACGAAAAAAACCTTTTCACATTTCCCTTCGCCAGTCTTAACTGTATCAGGTTCAATGGGTATCATCTCAGCCTAAAGCACCCCAAATGTCTTTATTATTTAATTACTGGACCAGTATAACAGAATTTGAAAGCCCTAGCAAGATATTTGACTGGAAAATATATTTATATAGTTTGTTTGTTCATTCTTTTAATCTACATAAAAGTATTGCATCTGTCCTATAATTCATAACCAATATCAAAAAAGGCTAATTCTAAAGCAACTGCTTGATTCCAGCGTTGCTGAAGTTCTGTCAAATCTTCTCTACCTTTCCCGACACGATTGAGTTCGTCAACCAGAAATTGAACCCACTCTGTAAAGAACGGACCTCTGTGGAGATTGATCCATTCCAAATGAATATAGGCTTCAGGTAGAGCCAAATCTTTAGAACCCCAGTCTAAATAGAGACCTTCTGCAATGACCAGCATGACCAAAAGATGAGCATAGTCTTATGAAGTCACAGCAGAATACATTAGCTCCTGAAACGCTTTTGTTACAGGGTGCAAGGTCACTTCTAGATAGTCATTCTCTGCTACTTTTAACTCTTTGAAAGCCTTTTGGAAATAACCATCTTCATCTGCTTCAAGAAAGCCTAGTTGCTTGGCAAAACGAAGTTTGGATTCAAGCTGGTCTGCGTGAGCTACACAAGCACCCAGCATGGATAAGAAGGCATCAAAAAAATGATAATCTTGAATCAGGTAGTCTTTTAAGACCTTATTCTCAATTGTCCCCGCAAAAAGTTCCTTAACAAAACGATGATTGATTGCAGCCTGCCAATCCTTCTGACTGCTTTTTAATAATTCTCCAACGGTCAAACCTGGCTGAAATGCATAGTCTTGTGTTTCCATATTTATTTTTCCTTTCTTTACTCCTTAGTAATCAATAAAATATCAAGAGATACCAAGCAAAATCGTAATTCCACTTGATACTTTTAAAGAACATTGAGGGCATTTACAGAGAGCTACCTAAACAAGCCTATCCAGTTTATATAAACAAAAAAACCCCAATTACAATTAAGAATTAGAGTTTACCTTACAAGATTAGACAGTTTCCTTCAACATACGAAAAAAACCTTTTCACATTTCCCTTCGCCAGTCTTAACTGTATCAGGTTCAATGGGTATCATCTCAGCCTAAAGCACCCCAAATGTTTTTATTATTTTATTACTGGACCAGTATAACAGAATTTGAAAGCCCTAGCAAGATATTTGACTGGAAAATATATTTATATAGTTTCTGATAACGATTTAATCTTTCTATACACAAAGAAAAACCCCCACATCAGGTGGAGGCCGTCTTACTTATCAATACAATTTCAAGTCACGTGGGTCAACTGGGAAGGTTGGGTTGTATGGGTTGTGACGGAGTTTGAAGTGTTTGACATCCTCAATAGTCTGAGTTCCAGATAGCTGCATAACTGTCTTCAATTCTGCATTTAAGTGTTCAAAAACTTGACGCACACCAACACTACCACCAAGAGCCAAACCATAGATTACAGGGCGGCCAATGGCTACCAAGTCTGCTCCTGAAGCCAAGGCTTTAAAGACGTGCTGACCGCGACGAACACCAGAGTCAAAGACAATTGGCACACGTTTATCAACTGCTTCAGCAACTTCCTGAAGTGAGTCAAAGGATGCTGGTCCACCGTCGATTTGGCGGCCACCGTGGTTGGTTACCCAGATACCAGAAGCACCAGCGGCAAGCGAACGTTCAACGTCCTCACGGCATTGAGGCCCCTTGACATACACAGGAAGACCTGAGTATGTAGCGATAAATTCGACATCGCGTGGAGACAAGCGTTGTTTAGCTGACTTGTAAACAAAGTCCATTGATTTTCCAGCACCTTCTGGCAGGTATTCCTCAACAATCGGCATGCCGACTGGAAAGACAAAACCATTGCGCTTATCGACTTCACGATTGCCCCCTACAGTAGCATCTGCTGTCAAGACAATCGCTTTATAACCTTCAGCCTTCACACGGTCCATGATATGGCGGTTAATCCCATCATCCTTACTAAAGTAAAATTGGAACCAGTGAGGTGTCCCTTGAAGGGCTTCTGTAATTTCTGGAAGATCTACAGTAGAGTAAGAGCTAGTTGTGTAAAGAGAACCAAACTCATGCACACCACGCGCAGTCGCCACTTCACCCTGTTCATTTGCTAATTTATGAGCCGCAACAGGCGCCATAATGATGGGTGAAGATAATTTTTCACCTGCAAATTCAATCTCTGTACTTGGATTTTCAACATCACAAAGCGTATGTGGAACGATGAGTTTGTGGTTAAAGGCACGGATGTTCTCGCGTAAAGTGAAAGTATCCTCTGCTCCACTAGCGATATAACCGAATGCTGCTTTAGGAATGACTTGTTGCGCCATTGGCTCCAAATCATATGTATTGATGAAATCTACAGGTCCTTCTGCATTGCTTGTTTTATATGACATAAAGTGTCCTCCTTATTAAGTAAGCGTTTACTTTTTTCTTACATAAATATCTTAACCCTTTTTCAGATTCCTTTCAAAAATTTTGTCTGGAAATTTCAAACTGATTATCTGAATATGCCCCAAAAAAGAGAGGACTCTCATTCTATCATTATCCTATATTCTTCTTTACCTTTAGGAATCATAGTTTTATTACCTATATGCAAAAAATCAGGTAATCCTAGTGACTACCTGATTTTCTATGTTTTAGGCATTTTGCCAATTTTCTTGGTCTTCTTTAAAGCGTTTTAGGAGGTCGAGTCCTTCTGGCGTGATGTAACCTTCTTCTTGGGCTAGGTGGATTAGTTCACTGTAGTTAGAAAGCGTCACAAGTTTGACACCAGCATCCGCAAAATTCTTATCGGCTTTTGGCAATTGATAACTGAAAATCGCTACGACACCAAGAACATCGGCTCCTTCGCGTTTAGCAGCTGCTACGGCTTCAAGAACAGACCCACCCGTTGAAATGAGGTCTTCAACAACAACCATCTTTTGCCCCTGAGCTACGCGACCTTCGATTTGATTACCAGCTCCGTGGTCTTTTGGTTTGCTGCGGATGTAGGCAAAAGGCAAGTTCATCTTGTCAGCGATGATCGCTCCGTGTGGAATTCCTGCTGTTGCAGTTCCTGCAATCACTTCTACTTCTGGAAAGGCTGTCTTGATAGCATCTACGAAACCATTTTCAATCAAGGTACGAGTTTCTGGATAGGCAAGCGTCACACGGTTGTCAGTATAAATCGGCGATTTGATACCAGATGCCCAAGTGAAAGGCTCCTCTGGTTTGAGGTAAACGGCTTGGATTTTCAAGAGGTGGCTAGCGATATCTTTAGCAAGTGTCATAGTATTCTCCTTTTGTTTTTATAATCTATTTCTTTAATTTCTGTCTTGGTTCCATTCATCCTTAATAGCATGATAAGCTGCAACAGGATCCTCAGCTTGGGTAATGGGACGTCCTACTACGATATAGTCACTACCGATTTGATAGGCGTCCGCTGGTGTCATGACGCGTTTTTGGTCTCCTACCGCAGCTCCCGCTGGACGAATTCCTGGTGTCAGACAGATAAAATCTGGATTGGTGGCCTGCTTGATGAGTTGCACTTCCTGAGCCGAGCAAACGACACCATCCAAGCCCGCTTCAGCTGTCTTCTTGGCATAGTGAATCACAGACTCTTGCAGGCTGGTTTGGATATTTTGAAAATCCTGCATCTGGCTTTCCGACGTTGATGTAAGCTGGGTCACAGCGATCAATTTGGCTTGTGTCCCTAGACCTTCACGCGCAGCCTTCATCATCTCCACACCACCAGCTGCATGAACATTGGTCATATCCACACCAAGCTGAGACAAGACCTTCATGGCAGATTTGACTGTATTGGGAATGTCATGTAGCTTAAGGTCCAAAAAGACACTATGCCCCAATGACTTCAAATAACGGACAACTTCTGGACCTTCCGCATAATAAAGCTCCATCCCCACTTTTAGATAAAGACTTTCCTCTGCTGGGAAAAGAGATAAAAATTCCTTGGCCGCCTCAAAACTAGGAAAATCAAGAGCAATAACTGGACGATGTTCACGCATACTTTTCTCCTTTTACCTTTACGAGCAAGAGAGTATGGTCAAAAACAAACCACGAAAAAAGGAACCTGCCAACAGCAAGGTTCCACGAAAAATGGGTAGTCTCCACCCTTTCATCGTCTAACCTTAGCTGCCTCTCTGGACTGCTTTAAAGGTTTTTTTCTATTCTATTATTTATAGTAGGACTTGTCAAGCAAAAACTTGAAACTGGACTTCTATACCATTCAAAAATCAAGGGGAAAAGTTAGTCTACCGACTCTGTGATTGCTGGCTCGTTTGACTTGGACTTCCCTGTTCTTCTTGTTTTTTCTTTTCTTCTTCCTGTTTTTTCTTCTCAGCTTCCTTTGCCTCTTGCTTGGCTTTTTCTTCTGCTTCTTCTATCAGCTTATCCGCTATGGTATAGCTGTATGCTCCAGCCTCCATATCGACCACACTCGGTTCTGTCAATTGTGGCTTGATTTTGCTGTAATAAGGCAATTTCTTGCTCAATTCTGACAAGGGAACCAAAACCTCATCTGTGTCCAGCATAGTAATTTTTAAAAGATCTGCTGTTGCCTTGCTTGGCGCTAATTCGATTTTCTGGATTTGACTCTTGATATCCTCACTGATGGTAGATAATCCTGTGATCAGTTCCTTCACCTGTTGCTCGTCATTAAAGGTAACTGTCAGATAAGTCTCAGGTAAGTTTAAGCGATCAACAGGAGTTGACTCTACTGTACCACTAGACAGAATAGGATAATGTTCTTCACCAGACACATAATAACCGACAATATCAAACTCCTTAACCTCAATCGTAAAGTTAGTCGGAAATTGATAGTCAATCTTCGCTGATTCTATCCAATGGTTAGACTTGATTCGCTCAGCGTATGTTTCCTTATCCAACAATAGAGCTAAAGTATAGTCACTATCTTGAATTCCAGAAGCCTGTTTGATGTCATCCGCCTGCGTGTTACTATTTCCCTTAACCTCGATATTTTTGATGGTCGACAGCGGAGTCAACAGATAGACTGAAAGAAGGAGGACCAGGACACTCGGTACCAAGATACTCACAGCTCGCCAAATATGAACAGGTGCAATTTTAGGTTTGGCTGGTTTCTCTGGTTTTTCTTTTTTCTTCTTTTCTTCTTTGACTTTAGGATCATCCTTTTTAGATTTCTCTTCTTTTTCGGATGATTCTTCGTCTGGAACAGTTTCGTTCTGGTCGGAATCACTTGATGACTTCTTACTTTCCTCTAACGACGTAGAGTTTTTCCCCATTCGAGCTTGTTTTTCCTTTTCCTTCTCCTCAGCTAGGGCAGCTTCTTCCTCAGCCTTTTTTTTCAGGTATTCCTGGTTTCGTTTCTGCCATTCAGACAATTCTTTCTTCTGGTTTGATTCTTTTTTCTTATCCTTTGACATTGATATTCCTTATGATAGGTCTTTTCTTAGTAAATCGTAAAAATCCGCAAGAGATTTCAATTCAGTTGATGCCTTCATGCTAGCTTGGTACTGATCCTTGTGACTAAGCAAGTGACTGAGTTTATCCTCCAAACTTTCCAAGGTCAAGTCACTTTCTTGAAGTTCTTCTGCGTAGCCTTTCTTAACAAAGTAGGCTGCATTTTCAATCTGGTCTCCTCGACTTGCTTCACGACCCAATGGTACGATGAGATGGAGTTTCGCCATGGCCAAGAGTTCGAAAATCGTATTGGCACCACCACGCGTCACCACCACATCTGCCATCTCCATCAAGGGTTGATAGAGATCCGTCACATAATCAACACGAAAGAGATTTTGGCTCAACTCGTTCAGGCTTGAATCTCCAGTGAGATTGATAATATTGTAGCGCTCTGTTAGTTCTTGCTTATGTTCTGTCACTAATTGGTTAAATACACGAGCTCCTGCAGAACCACCGACAAACAATACCGTTGGCAATTTAGGATCAAAGTGGGTTTGGATATCCACCAATTCATCTGGTTCAGGAGTTTTTTGGTCTGAAACCTTGGTGACAGCTCCCACATGCTCAACTTTTACGAGACCAGCAGCCTGCTCAAAGGTTGAATACATCTTGGTCGCAAATTTATAGGCGATTTTATTGGCCAAGCCCATAGACAGGTCAGATTCGTGAATAAAGACTGGCACTCCTGACACCCGCGCTGCGATAACCGGCGGTACAGAGACAAATCCTCCCTTAGAAAAAAGAGCCTGTGGACGCAGTCGTAACATGATAAAGAGCGATTGAACAATTCCCCAACCAACTTTGAAGACATCCAGCATATTTTGCCAAGAGAAATAGCGACGCAACTTCCCAGTCGCAATAGAATGGAAGGTAACATTTAAGCCTGATTTGAGGATTTCTTGGTGTTCGATTCCATGTTTATCACCAATATAGTGAACTTCCCAGCCGTCTTCGATGAACTTGGGCATTAACAAAAGGTTGAGGGTGACATGTCCAACCGTCCCCCCACCTGTAAAGACAATTTTTTTCATATTATTCCTTTAACTCCGCTACTGTGTCGATGAAAAGATCTCCACGTACTTCAAAGTTAGCATACATATCCCAGCTAGCATTGGCAGGACTGAGAAGAACCACGTCTCCTTGAGTCGCGAGCTCATAGGCCTTGCGGGTCGCGTCAGCAATATCTGTCGCATCCACATAAGCCACACCAGCCTTATCTGCTGCCCGTTTGACACGTTCTGCAGACTGACCGAGGATGACCATCTTCTTGAGCCCAGTAATATCTGGCACCAATTCATCAAACTCATTGCCGCGGTCCAAACCACCTGCAATTAAGATGACCTTGCTGTTGTCAAATCCTGACAAGGCTTTTTGAGTCGCTAAGATATTGGTTGACTTGCTATCGTTATAGAATTTAACACCCTGAATTTCATCCACAAATTGGAGACGGTGTTTAACACCACCAAAGGATGAAAGAGTTTCCTTAATCGTTTGGTTGTCTACACCTCGGAGCTTGGCTACAGCAATAGTCGCAAGGGCATTCTCCACATTGTGGCTACCTGGAACTCCGATTTCATCAGCTGCCATGACCACTTCGCCACGGAAATAGAGTTGACCATCTGCAAGATAGGCTCCATCAACCTTTTCAAGTGTTGAAAATGGAACAACAGTGGCTTGTGTTTTAGTAGCCAATTCTTTTGCCAAGTCTTGGTTAAAGTTCAAGACAAGGAAATCAGCTACTGTCATATTATTCTGGATATTCCACTTAGCTGCCACATAGGCCTCAAAAGAACCATGATAGTCGATATGAGTGGGCATGAGGTTGGTAATAACCGCAATCTCAGGATGAAATTCTTGAACACCCATCAGTTGGAAAGAAGAAAGTTCCATGACAAGTGTGTCCTTGGCTGTTGCAGTTTGAGCCACTTGACTGGCAGGATAGCCGATGTTCCCCGACAAGAGACCATGTTGGCCAGCAGCAGTTAAAACTTCCCCAATCATAGTCGTTGTGGTTGTTTTTCCATTTGAACCTGTGATACCGATAATTGGCGCTTCTGAGATCAAATAAGCCAATTCCACCTCAGTCAAGACTGGAATCCCCTTTGCCAGAGCCTTCTCAATCATCGGATTGCTATACGGGATGCCTGGATTTTTCACCATCAGAGCGAAATCTTCATCCAATAATTCCAAAGGATGCCCACCAGTCACAACCTTGATTCCCTCTTCTAGCAAACTTTGTGCAGCAGGATTTTCCTCAAAAGGCTTGCCGTCATTTACTGTCACAATGGCACCTAGTTTGTCCAACAAACGGGCTGCAGACTCACCAGACTTAGCCAAACCTAAAACAAGTACTTTCTTATTTTTAAATTGATAGATTACTTTCATGTCTCAAACTCCATTTCTACTGCTACTATTTTACCATTTTTATGGAAATAATACTAAACGAAAATGCTCTAACTCTCATTTCTACCATAGAAAAAGAGAGCCACAGCTCTCTTTCTATTTATCTTCTTTTACCCTTTTTTACAGGCATGAGCGTAATGTCTCTCAAGCTAAAGTAGGCGAGGGCAAGCATGGCGATTGTGACAAAGAATTCTGTCGGTAATTGGAAGATTTGCAAGATGGACAACATCAGCAAAATCAAAAGTGCAACAAATACAAAGACCAAGATAACGATGTTGACTGTTCCTTTGATACTTTGAGGTGTCGCAAATACATAGAGTAGTAATAAGAGTATCCCTATGATTAAATAGACCATCTTTATCTCTTTCTAGCTCTTATTCAGCTGATTTTTTCTTCTTGTTGGCTTTCTCGCGCTCTGCCTTATTGAGGATTTGCTTACGCAAACGGATAGACTCAGGCGTTACTTCCATGTACTCATCGTCATTCAAGAACTCAAGAGACTCTTCAAGGGTCAAGATACGAGGCGTCTTGATCACAGCTGTTTGGTCCTTAGTAGCTGAACGAACGTTGGTCATTTGTTTGGCCTTAGTGATGTTAACTGTCAAGTCGTTTTCACGAGAGTTTTCACCAATGATCATTCCTTCGTAAACCTCAGTACCTGGGTTGACAAAGATGGTTCCACGTTCTTCGATAGACATGATTGAGTAAGTTGTAGCCTTACCAGCATCAATAGAAACAAGGGCACCACGGTGACGTCCACCAATTTCACCCGGAATCAATGGCAAGTATTGGTCGAAGGTATGGTTCATGATACCGTAACCACGAGTCATTGACAAGAACTCAGTTGAGTATCCGATCAAACCACGCGCTGGAACAAGGAAGACCAAACGAGTTTGACCATTACCAGTTGAAATCATATCCAACATTTCACCCTTACGTTCAGAAAGGCTTTGGATAACAGATCCTTGGTATTCTTCTGGAGTATCGATTTGAACACGTTCAAATGGTTCACATTTAACACCGTCAATTTCTTTTACGATAACTTCTGGACGAGATACTTGAAGTTCATAACCCTCACGGCGCATGGTTTCAATCAGGATTGACAAGTGCAATTCTCCACGTCCTGAAACAGTCCATTTATCTGGTGAGTCCGTTGGGTCAACACGAAGGGAAACATCTGTTTGCAATTCTGCTTGCAAGCGTTCTTCTACCTTACGAGAAGTCACCCATTTCCCTTCACGACCTGCAAATGGTGAATTATTTACCAAGAAGGTCATTTGAAGGGTTGGTTCATCGATATGTAGGATTGGAAGAGGTTCAATGGCATCCGTCGGAGTAATAGTTTCACCAACAAAGATATCTTCCATACCGGATACGGCAATCAAGTCACCTGCTTTGGCTTCTTGGATTTCACGACGTTCCAAACCAAAGAAACCGAAGAGTTTTGTTACACGGAAGTTCTTCGTTGTACCATCTAGCTTAGAAAGGGTAACTTGGTCCCCAACTTTCACACTACCACGGAAGACACGACCGATACCGATACGACCTACGAAGTCGTTGTAGTCCAAAAGTGACACTTGGAACTGCAAAGGCTCATCTGAGTTATCCACTGGAGCCGGGATATGGTCGATGATGGTGTCAAAGATTGGCGCCATTGTTTTTTCTTGATCAGCTGGATCATCTGACAAGGAAGATGTTCCGTTGATAGCTGAAGCATACACCACTGGGAAATCAAGCTGGTCATCATCTGCGCCAAGCTCGATGAAGAGTTCCAAGACTTCGTCCACTACTTCTGCTGGGCGAGCTGATGGTTTATCGATTTTGTTGACAACCACGATTGGGACAAGGTCTTGTTCCAAGGCTTTTTTCAATACGAAACGAGTCTGTGGCATGGTTCCTTCGTAGGCATCTACGACCAAGACAACACCGTCAACCATTTTCATGATACGCTCAACTTCTCCACCGAAGTCCGCGTGTCCTGGTGTGTCCATGATATTGATACGAGTTCCGTTGTAGGCAACGGCTGTATTTTTAGCAAGGATGGTAATTCCACGCTCTTTTTCGATATCGTTTGAGTCCATAGCGCGCTCTGCCAATTCAGTACGTGCATCAAGCGTTTCTGATTGTTTCAATAATTCATCAACGAGGGTTGTTTTCCCGTGGTCAACGTGGGCAATAATGGCTACGTTACGGATATCTTCTCTTAATTTTGTCATGATTTCCTCTATAATATTTAAATTTTTATTTCTAACTGAACAATTATACCACAGTCTCATTCAAAAATCACAGTTCAGCTAAGTGTAAATGTTTTCACTCCGCTTTTCTAGTTAAGGCAACTCTTTCCAAAGTCAGAGACTTATGATAAGATAAGCTGGTATGCGTTTAGATAGATTATTAGCCCAAGAAAAAATCAGTCGCAAGGCTATGAAACAGGCACTTTTGAAAAAAGAAATCCTAGTGGACGATTGTCCAGCCAGCTCCCTCGCTCAAAATGTCGACACTGGATTACAGAAATTAGTCTTTCAAGGACGGCAGATTCAAGGATACGAGCACACCTACCTCATGCTTCATAAGCCAAACGGAGTCGTTACAGCTAGCAAAGATAAGAAACTTCCAACCGTCATGGACCTCCTTCCACCTGACATCCAGTCTGACCAGCTCTATGCTGTCGGCAGATTAGACCGCGATACGACGGGGCTGCTCCTTTTGACAGACAATGGACCTCTTGGTTTTCAACTCCTCCATCCCCAGCACCATGTTGATAAATCCTATCAAGTGGTGGTCAACGGTCTGCTCACACCAGACCATATCCAGTCATTCAAAGAGGGGATTGTCTTTTTAGACGGAACCACTTGTAAACCTGCAAAACTAGATATTCTATCCGCAGGCCCAACAGAGAGCCATGCCTCCATCACCATCTCAGAAGGAAAATTTCATCAGGTCAAAAAGATGTTCCTCTCAGTCGGTG
The DNA here is from genome assembly GCA_905221355.1 of bacterium. Taxonomy (GTDB): domain Bacteria; phylum Bacillota; class Bacilli; order Lactobacillales; family Streptococcaceae; genus Streptococcus. The sequence goes on along the minus strand of CAJNCU010000002.1, from coordinate 547,400 downwards.
TCAAGGTGGTCTCTCTCAAACGAGTTCAGTTCGGTGATTTTACGTTAGATTCAGAACTTGCAGAAGGGCAATACCGATTCTTAAACCAAGAAGAATTAGAGATGATTAAAAAATACTTAGAAAAAAGTGGATAAAAGAAAAAAAACTTTAAATTTAAAGCTTTTTTGTTTATTGCTTATCTAAAAAATACTGCGACAGCTACAATTCTAAAAAATACTGCGACAGTTACAATCCAGTTAAGTACAGAAACCACAAGTCCTACGATATTGAGAATTTTTTCTGTTTTATAGTCTAATCCAGATTCTTTTTGGTATGAAAAAGCCAAGACCAATCCTATGATCCCCAAAATCAGACCTACTATTGGAAATAGCAAACCGAGCACAATAGATAGGATACCTAAAATAAGTGAAGGTTTTTTCTTTTGTTGTGAATTCATATTATAAAATCTCCTTAAATTTATTATAAATGATGATACCTTAAGATACTAGCTTTATCTATCATTCGACAGTTTTTAAAGAATCTTAGCTAGTCTTGACCTTCCCGTTCCAAGAATCCAATCCATAAGAAAGGATATAAATTTCAGAGAAACCTTGTTTTTTCAGATAAAGTGCTGCATTGGTCACTCGTTGTCCACGTTGGTTTTCGTAGAGAAGGACAGGTTTATCCTTGCGAAGGGCTGCAAGGCTTGACTTCAACTGATTTGAAGGAATATTGCGAGCTCCGAGGATATGTTTTCTGTGAAATTCTGCTGGTTCACGGACATCAATCAATTGCCCTTTCCGAATCAAGGCTTCAAATTCTGCATTATCCACAATCTTAGCCGCACGACGAATACGAAGGTAGTTATAACCCATCCATGCCACCATTGCCAATACGATTCCCCAAACAATCCAAATTGTCATAAGTTCTTATCTCCATTTTTCTCTATGTAGTCTAATTCTATCTTGTGCTCCCTGCGGAGAACAGCTTCCGCTTCTAGGTAATCTAGCTTGTCCATCAGACCTGCATCATAGATCCGAGAGAGTTCGAGCTTCATCAGTTCAATATCATACAAGCGCTTCCCCATGTAAACAATAATGCCAAATTGTTTGAGAAATTGCTGCACATCATAGAATGTTTTCATAGCTTTCATTCTAACAGATTTTAGACTTTTTTTCAATACTGGACCGGCTCTTTCCCCTTATTTTCTTCGTCTTCATTGCCCATTCTTCCGCAAGTATGGTACAATAAAAACATGAGAATTCAACAACTACACTATATTATCAAAATCGTCGAAACTGGCTCTATGAATGAAGCAGCCAAGCAACTCTTTATCACCCAACCCAGTCTTTCAAATGCCGTTCGAGACTTGGAAAATGAAATGGGCATTGAAATCTTTATCCGCAATCCCAAGGGCATTACCTTGACTCGTGATGGGATGGAGTTTCTCTCCTACGCTCGTCAAGTTGTCGAGCAAACCCAGCTTCTGGAGGAACGCTATAAAAATCCTGTCGCCCACCGCGAACTTTTCAGCGTTTCCTCTCAGCACTATGCTTTTGTAGTCAATGCCTTTGTCTCTCTGCTCAAGAAAAGTGATATGGAAAAATATGAGCTCTTCCTTCGTGAAACTCGGACCTGGGAGATTATCGATGACGTCAAAAACTTCCGTAGTGAGGTCGGTGTCCTCTTTTTAAACAGCTACAACCGCGATGTTTTAACGAAAATGCTAGATGACAATCACCTGCTAGCCCACCACCTCTTTACCGCTCAACCCCATATCTTTGTTAGCAAGACCAACCCTCTAGCTAAAAAAGACAAGGTCAAACTGGCTGATTTGGAAGACTTCCCTTATCTGAGTTATGACCAGGGGACGCACAACTCCTTCTACTTTTCAGAGGAGATTCTTTCACAAGAGCACCACAAGAAATCCATCGTGGTCAGTGACCGTGCCACTCTCTTTAATCTCTTGATTGGTTTAGATGGTTATACCATTGCAACAGGGATTTTGAACAGCAACCTCAACGGAGACAATATCGTTTCCATTCCACTGGACATTGACGACCCGATTGAACTAGTCTATATCCAGCATGAAAAAACTAGCCTATCTAAGATGGGCGAACGCTTTATCGAATACTTACTAGAAGAAGTTCAATTCGATAATTAATAGGAAAAATGAAAAAGAGAAAAAGAAAAAGTTAGGAAATAGAAAGTGAAAAAGATACTACTGACCAGTGCTTTAATCCTTTCAATCGCAGGATTGGCACCCGCATCCGTCTTAGGAGAAGAAAACACAACTCAATCCACATCTGCTGTCAAGGAAGCAATTGCCAAAGAAGAAAAGAAAGAGTCGAGTGTTGAGGAAAACTCTAAATCAGAGGTGCTTCCGAAAATAGATGTGCAAGAAAACAAGCCAAAAAAAGAAGGGTGGTACCAAGAAAATCACCACTGGCGTTTTTACCAAGATGATAAACCTGCTTTGAACTGGAAACAAATCCAAGGCAAATGGTACTACTTCGATCAAGATGGTAATCGTCTTCATTCTACTGTCTACAAAGGTTATGCCTTTGACCAAGATGGTGTCATGATAGAAAATAGCTGGACCAAACTGGACAATCAATGGTACTATGCTGATTCTTCTGGACGACTAGCTCAGAACAGTTGGAAAAAAATTAACGGCTCTTGGTACTATTTTGATCAAACTGGAAGTATGCTCAGCAACACTGCCGTTGACGGCTATCTGCTCACAAAAAGCGGAGCTATGGCAGAAAAGGGCTGGACTAAATTAGACCAAATTTGGTATTATGTCACACCATCTGGCAGAATCTCGCAAGACAAATGGGAAAAAGTAAACGGTGCTTGGTATTATTTTGACAAAAGCGGCGTGATGCTCAGCCAGACAACCATTGGTGCCTACCTGCTCAGCAATAGCGGGGCTATGGCGGAAAACTCTTGGGTGAGAATCAATGAAAATTGGTATTACGCTAATGAATATGGGAAATACAGCCAAGACAAATGGGAGAAAATCAATGGCTCTTGGTATGCTTTTGAACAAAATGGAGTCATGCTTTCCAATAAATGGAAAGAAAGCTACTACCTCAAAGCCAGTGGAGCCATGGCGGAAAAAGAGTGGATTTTTGATAAATCCTACAATAGCTGGTTCTATCTAAAAGCGGATGGCCGTTATGCAAATCAGGAGTGGATTGGAGCATACTACCTCAAGTCTGGCGGTTATATGGCCAAGAATGAGTGGATTTACGACAACTATTACAAGGCTCGTTACTATCTGGATGATAGTGGACATTATGTTTCAGGAACTTACAAGATAGACGGCAAGGAACACTTGTTCCAAAAATATGGCCAATGGATTTCTGAAGTTTCAACTGAAGGTGGATTTACAAAAGGTCAATACAGCAATACTATCTTCCTAGATCCTGGGCATGGTGGTCAAGATTCAGGTGCCTTCTACTACAATGTCGCTGAAAAAGATCTCAATATGCAAATCTATCGCAAACTTCGCGCTAAGTTAGAAGAACTAGGATACAAGGTCCTCACTTCTCGTGATAGTGATATTGACGTTGATTTTGTTACCGAACGTTCTCGTATGGTTAATAAGACCAACTCTGATATTTTTATCAGTATTCACTTCAACGCTACTGGTAATACCTACTCAAAAGCGAGCGGTATACAAACCTACTCCTATAGCGATGAACCTGATTATCCAAGTAAGATTAATAAATACTGGCACAATCACCCTGATCGTATGAGTGAAAGCAAACGCCTCGCTGCTGCTATCCACTCCTCTCTTCTTGCAGAAACAGGAGCTAAGGATGCTGGTCTGTTGGAGAGCAGCTTTGCTGTCCTACGCGAAACAGCCAAACCAGCGGTTCTCCTAGAGCTTGGTTATATGGATAATTTCTCCGAAAACCAACAAATCAGAGATAGCCACTACCAAGATAAACTGGTCGCAGGCATCGTAAAGGGGATCCAAAAATATTACTCTGGTCAGTAAAAAAAGTCTCGAGAAATCTCGAGACTTTTTATCTATCTTATTGTTTATCTTTATCAGGAAAGAGGTAGCCAAGTCCTACACATGCTAGCACACCTGCAGCAATTACCAAACCACTTGAAATTGGCAAGAGATCAAAAATAGCATTTGCAATGATAAAGGCAATGATCAAGCACATAAGACTGGACTTGTAGTCTTTTTTCAAAAAGTTTTCTAGCGTAAAATAGAGGAACAATCCTACCGGAATGAGTGACCAGAGGTTGATATCCAAACTTGGCCATCCAACAGAACCAAAATACAATACTAGCGCTGCTGCTACTAAAAATACAAGTCCCAATAATTTTTTCATTTTTTGTCTCCATTTTCTTCTTTGGGAACTTGAGTTGTCTGACACCAACTCTTCACGTCCCTTACAAAATTCATTATAGCAGAGGGTTTCCCCCAGAACAACCTCTTTTGCCTATCTGGTCTCTATCTCAGTCTAAGTGGTTGAATATTATCGACAACAAAAAAAGAAGCCTTAATTGGGCTTCTTGATTCTGCCGATTGTAACAGTATTTTTTAACAAATACAATCTAGTTTTTCTTTTCCTTTGACTCTAGAGAAGATTTGATTGCTTCACGATCTGCTTGTAGTTGAGCTAAGTTCTTTTCTTCTTCCTCAACTTTACTAGTATCTGGTTTCACACGATAATAAACATCTTCTGGTTTCATTAACATCGCTCCATACTCTTGTCCAGAAAGTAGTCTTTCCTCAGCATGATTGCTTTTATCCGTAATCTTTCCATCATCAGCAGGTTTCATAACAACTCCGCTTGGCACAGCTACTACTACAAATCCTCCAGCAACAGAATCTTTTACCCATGCACTGATAGACGCTGTCTCAGGGTTACGACTATCTTGTCCTTTTGATACCTTTAATCCAACTACAGATTCGTACTTTTGATCATTTGTAAACCAAGTCGCACGTGCTTCTCCAGAATCATTAATAATGTATTCATTACCAGATTGACTACGCCAAGTACCTTCTAAACTAGACAAATCATTGTTCTTGATTGCTTCAATATCTAGTTTTGGAACGGTAGTTTCTTTCCTCAACTTGCTAACAAGTGCTTCTGATTCCGTAATTTTGGTATCTAAAGCAATCAGTTGATCCTTGAGTTTTTGAATTTCCTCTTGTTTATCCTTATCAGTCTCATCTGTTTTTCCTTGGCTTGTTGACGATTGACTTGTTGACTCTGTAGTTGAAACGGCAGACAATGCTTGATTTGACTCTTTCTTTCCAATCAAAGAATGCGAGAAAACACTTACTAGGATTATAGCAACCAAAATACCGAGGACCATCCCAATATAGATTTTGATATTTCTAGTTCCTCTCGCAAACTTTTTAGTTGACTGCGCCTCTGCTAATTCTGATGCAGTTGGCTTGCGACCATTCGCCTCCTCAAATTGTTTTACCCATTCTTTCTTATTCATAATCTTCTCCTTTTTGATTTATATTCAGCCAAGCTTGCTAGACTTCATTCGTTATTATCCACGGATTTTTATAATTTTTAGAAAATCTATGCAAAAAATTCTAGAATGATTACCAGCCTCTAGTCCTCTGAAACGGAACGAAAACAAGTGCTTATTAAAATATATTATACCACAAAATATAAATTTTAGTTTTTATTTATAAGCAGGAGTCTCGGATGTTAAATAGAACCTACCTCAAACGTTCCACCTTTCCTATATTTACAAAAAAAGAAGCCCGTTTGGGCTTCTTGATTCTGCCGATTGCAGGGATAATGATAATGCTAATAAACGTTGATTTATCAAGACTTACAAGAATATCTGGTCAATTTTTGGTCAATTTTTTCTCTATCTTTTTTCTTCTTTATTCATCCATCAAATCTCTAATTGTATCATATTCTTTATCAATCACCTCTTGCAATACATGACCATAAGTCTTGATAAGTTGCTGAATATCTTTATGACCCATCAACTTCGCAACTACCCATATATCCACTCCTTGCGCCAATAAATATGATCCGTATGTATGCCTTCCTGAAGTCGCAGACATTTCTTGACTACCAATTCCAAGTTCTGATAAACAAACTCTTAAATATTTATTAAGACCAGCATTGGTAGGTATTCTGTACCTTCTATCATAGAAAATCAAATCTTCCTTATTCAAATCTTCACGATCAAACAAAACTTTAGATTGTTCTTCCTTAAAATCTTTTAAAACTTGCAAAAGTTTATCATCAACAGGGATCTCTCTAATTGAAGTCTTTGTTTTTGGAGGAGTAAATACTTGTCTATCTCCTGAAAATCTCCGATATGTTTTTATCGTCTTATTTTCAAAATTAATATCTGACCAACAAACAGCCATTCCTTCGCCAACCCTAAAGCCAGTCTTAAATAAGAAATACAGCAAATAAGACATCACAGATTCACGATAATTAAATTTTGAACGTAAGTGAGATAGCAACCCTTTATAGTCCGAGATACTATGAAGGTACTTATCCTCAATATCGCCACCAGCTAAACCAAATATCTTTGCTCCATCGGTAAAATCATTCATAACTAAGCCACTACGTTTACTGAATTTTACAACTGTTTTTATATCTGCATTTAATCGGCTGACATGATCTTTAGTAACCTTCTCTCCATACTCATTCAATCGAATTTGATACTCTTTATGAGTAATTTGAACTGCTGGAATATCCGAAAAGATTTTTTCTATCATCTTTCCTCTAAAATAATAGCCGTCCTTTGTTGATTTTGCTTTTTCTGATGGTAAAATAACTAACTCATACCAATCTTTCCACAAGTCATATAAACTAGCTTTGCTATCAAATTTTGCCAAATAGTTAGATTGAAACAACTTACGCTCTTTCTCTTGCGCTTCATTCATTGCTTCACGCTTCGTCTTAAAACCTGAATTTGTCGCAACAACTTTTCCTGTTTTATCGAAAATTCGATAGTCCCATAGTTTATTTTTTCCACGTTGTCTGTAACTTGCCACAATAACTCCTTTCTGAATGGCAATCATCACCACTCTATTATATCATTAACAGTATTTTTTGATAATTTTTATCAAAATATTCTCTTGTTTTTCTAGCTAAAAATCTATATGGTGAACCTTTACTTTTGGGATAGAGAACAAATCCTTCTTCATTCTGTTCAATATCCACTTCTTTTTTTATTGATGGATTCAACAAAATATCATTTACTAGTTTAGTCTTACTAATAGACAATAATTCCTCTACCTTGTCAATCGTCCACCATTGACCTACTTCTTCTTTTTGAATCAAGTCTAAATACTCAGAACGACTAATCAACACCATATCAGATGGAATCGGAACTTCAATATTAAATACTTGTTTTGATTCTTTCATTTATGATTCCTCTACTTTTCCTATCAATTTCCGAACAAATTTTGAATACGTGCTTGAACCTTTTGACCTAAAATACGAATTTTATATCCTATCCTGGTTTCTTTATGTTCATTTTTTCTCCATAAAACGACAAAAAAACAAGCCATTTCTGGCTTGTATCTGATTATGATTTCAACTAGTGACTGCCGCAAATACAGCAGACCCTCCAAAAATAACAATTATCGCCATTCTTAAAATAGGATTATTAATATCCTTGAAGATTAAGACCATAAACAAAACTAAAATAAGAATAAATAAGACTAATGTAGCCATTGAATAACCACTAACCCTAGAAAATACCTGAACATGATACCACAACAACAGACCAGCAATAACTGTTAGAATTAAAGCAAACGCCAATAACCACCATGCTTTTCCATCGTCTTTAAACATAACTGTAACCGGATTTGTTATATTCTTTACTGAATCATTAAACGTACCCAATTCATGCAAATAGTACATTGTACCTACAACATAAAAAAACTGAATAATGACATTTAATAAAATCTCTTCAAAAATGGTATCCAAGTATTCTCTCATCTTACTACAATAACCCTCTTTCTTTCATAAGAACTTCGACAAAATAAAATTTCTTTTTCTTATCAGAAACTCTAAACAAATAAAATACAATGAAAAATAAAACAATGACGAATATAACCACACTTAAAATAAACAAGCCATTTACCAGAACATAAGATTCATTACTTAGTCCATAAGCCTTAGTAACTTTATCAGCAAAATCTACAAAGACCTTATACAAGCCCCCCAAAAAAGCGAGAAACAATACTAAAATCAAGGAATTGGCTATTGTCCCCTTCCTTTCAGAAATAGATTTTAACTCACTATACTCTACTTTCAATTCTTCATCAGAAAAAGAATTAACTTTATTTCTATACGCTTCACTTAGTCCACTACGATTTTTAAGAATAGTCTTTAAAAAAAACTGTTTTATCTTATCACTGTTATTACTCATAGTCATTCTCCTATTTTAAATTATTATATCACAAAAAACAAAACAAGCCATCATTGACTTGTCCTTCAATATGCACTATTTTGATAACCGTTCATTAAGTTCTACAAATAAATTATGATACTCAAATAAAATATTTACTATTTTATCACACTTTCTTGATAAACTTTCTATCTCCATACTATAATTCTCCGATGAACCTTCTAATGCTTTATCATTTATTCCAAAAAGACAACCATTCTCTCTAACTAAATCATCAAAATTCCTTGATACCTTTTTTAATTCTAACTCAAGTGAATTAATTTTAAAAGATATAAATACTAATAAAATAAATATACCAACAGCCAAAACAAATATAAAACAAACTAAATAAATATTTTCCATTTTTCTCCTTTCTATCTTACCACATTTTCAATTATGTTATAACTGTTCTAACAATTTCTCTATATCAGGAAAATAAGTAAAAGCTCTTCCTCTCATAAAATCAAAAGAGTAGCCTTCCTCAACTGACACAGATACACTAGCATAATTTCTTTTTGGTAATTTTTGGTTGGCATGACAACCCTCATAATGATAAACAACACGAACATACTGATCATAATTTCTAACCTCAACTAACATAGTTTCAACCCCATAACCAGTATCACGACTAGCTGTAAATTCCAAACACTTTTGATTATCTCCCAATCTCTGAGCTAATCTTACAGCATACATTTTCAACAATTCTACTTGATCCATTTTCTACTCCTTAAAACAACAAAAAAAGGCAGGGTTGCCCCTACCTTAACTATTTACCACTTTCACACTAACACCTTTCACTGTAAAAGCCTTTCTTCGACTTAAATCTAATCGAATCAATTTGAAGTAAAGATCTAATTCTTTTCCAAAAGGATATACTCTAAACACTAAATGATACTTTTCATCAATATCTGAAAATTCCTTTTTCAAGGGAGCTTCAAAACCACTCAATGATTCTCTATAATAAGCAATACCAGTAAATCTTTCAACATTCAAAAAACTTAATTCCACGATTTCTTGATAAGCCTCTTTTACTGCACGTTTATTGATCATAACCATTCGCTGGTTTGCATCACTTTCACCTGCATCGACATAGAAATTGATTTCAGGAGGAAAAGGATCAGTCGCCTTCTTAATACCAAGATATTCCTTATTCAGGATATTCTTAAACAAGTATCGATGAAACAATTTTGTTTGAAACCACTTCATAAACTGATAAATACCAACGCTAATAAGAGCCATTAAAATCCATAATGAAAATTCATTCTCTTGAAATGGAAAATCCACTGCGATTGAAAAAATCATGCCTAACACAATGCTTTCAAAAAATGAATAAATGAATCTATCAACACCAAAAAGCAACTTTGCAAAAGGAACAGATAAGATAAAAACAATCATTAAAAATCCAAAATAATTTGGACTAATTTCAAGTATTGCTGATATTTTTTTAATCAAAATGGCATACGCTATCATTTCAAACACTAAAAATTGCCACCTAAACAACTGACCAACCAGCCAATTTATTCCACAAATTGCAGATAGTTTATATCCCAATTTATCAGCTTCCTTCACAATTCTAAAAAACTCTTTCATACTATCTCCCTTAATTCAATTTACGTCGACCCCAAACAGTCGCAATCAATCCAATCAAGCCCCAGATAGTCGCAAAGATTGTACTTGCCGTTCCAGTATTCGGAAGAACTTTCAACTGTCCTTCTTTATCCTTCAAAGCGATTGTACCGTCTTTTTGTTTTACAGCGCCAACCTCATAAGGTTCTTTTTCTTGATAGTCACCTTCGCTTGTTTCAACGACTACCTTCCCTTGATTGGTGGATACAACTGTATGACCTGTATTGGTTTCAATCGGAGTCTCCTTAATTTCTTCTTTGCTCACATTCAATGGCTGCGGAGTATCTTGTTCTTTTACTCCAACGATTTCTTCTGCCTTTTGTTTCTGCTCCTTAATTTCAGGAGTATCTTCTACAGTAGGCTTCTTATCTTCTTTTGGCGTTTCTTCTTTCGGCTGTTCTGATGGAGTAGGTGAATCAACCACAATGCCTTTATTGTCCTTCTCCTGCTGTTTCTCAGAATCTCCGCCCAAATCCAAATTATCATTCACTTTAGGTGCTGGTTTTTCTGCAGGGGCCTCTGATGACTTGTCTTTTTCCGTAGGTGTTACAACAATACCACCTGCTTTATCATCAATAGGCTTCTCGCTTTCACCACCAATCACAACCGTTGATGACTTGTCTTCCTTTGGTTTTTCCTCCGTCGGTTTTGTTTCCATTGGTGGAGTTGCTACAATACTTGTCGTATCATTTGTGACCTTACTATCACCACCAAGTGAAAGTGTATCCGCATAAGTCGTCGTTGCTGAACTCAAGATAGCTACAGACAACAATGTTACAAATTTCTTATTCATTTCTTTTTCCTCATTTTCTATTTTCCAATTACATAATAAAAATTCTTCGCTTCCTCAGCACTAAATACACGATAATCTGTGATTCCGGTGCCTTGACCACTTTTGACAAAGTTACATTCAGAAATCAGAATTGATCCATCATCTTTGACATCTTCGACGAAAGCTACGTGACCATAAGTAGGGTGACCGCCAGCTTGCCTTCCTTGAAAGCTAACTGCCGAATGTTTCGTAGGAGTATTCGTCACTTCATACCCTGACTTATGCGCCCAGTCTTGACCATTACCCATATATGGATCAAACTCTATTCCAAATTCCTTAGCTCGATTAAAGACGTACCAAGTACATTCTCCGTAAGGATAGGATTGAGTAATATAACCTTCCTTAGTGATTTCCTTGTCAATGGAGTATCCGTTCGGTATCTCCATCGCAACAGCTCCAGGAGCAATATCTAAGCTACCAGCTATTGCATTTCCACTAGACGAGCCATCCGATTCAATCGTTCCCTTAAAGACTTCATACCACTTCTTACTGTCCTTCTCCAGCTTTTCTAGCTTAGTCTGTCCGTCTGATAAGGATACCCCCTCATAGTGTTCAGACCAATACTTGGCACTTTCAAAAGGATCAGTTGCTTTTTGCATGTAGTCTTTTACTTTTTTATAGCCATGATTCAACTCATAGGACATCAATTCTAGTTGAACTGTACTATCTAACGTTCGAGAGCTTGCATTCGCCCATCGATCACCATTTATAGTATTATCCCAGCCTGACCATTGAAAGTATCCTGCAACTCCACCTGATGGATTCGTTAGTTTAGGATCAAAGTCACTTTCTCTTTCAGCATTAGCAAGCGATCCACTAGATCCCTCTAAAGTAAATTTTTCTTTTGAGAGTTGCCAGTTTAGAATTTTAATGACATCTTCTGCACGTTCGACGGAGATATTGGCTTTTTGAGCCACTTCTTGCGCTGTTAAACGTGTTCTTTTCCCAGTCGTACTACCTGACGAACCACCAGCAGAACTCGTAATCAGTCCACCAAGAAGAAGCATCAAAAACAAAAAAGAAAGCAGCGGTAGAAAAAAGCTAAGCAGGGCAAAGGTTCGTCTAGTCTTTTTCATCTACGTAGCTAACCTTTCTTGTAAACCAAGTCTACCTTTTTTCCTTTGTAGTTTGCGAATCCTTTCTTTGCGTTCCAAGCGTTTCAAAGATGGTAAATCATCCGTTGCCTTCCACACACCATTTTCAAATGTTCTTGCCTTTGGTGTATGCCCTTTTATTTCCTGCTTTCTGTACATGCTTTCACGAACTCTATTTTCTAAAGTATCGTAATTTTTTTCATTTACTCTCTTTTTATTTTTATCTTTTTCTCCATAGTTTTTGAAATACTCAACTTTCATCTTGGCTCGGTCAAGCATTTCCCGTCTATGTGCCTTTCTCCATTCAACTTTTTTAGCACGTTTTATCTTACGAGCCATATAGTCATCATTTTGGGGAATTTCCATTTTGGCTAGATTGCTTCTTTTTTCCAAGCGGTTTTCATTCCAATTTTTCAACGGTTTTGCCTTGTCACCAACCCATCTTTGAGCATTATTTTTAGTAATTCTCGCCAAGGATTTTACTCGATTAGGAACTCTATCTCCAACCTTCGTCGCAAATGTTTTTGCCCTTTGCAAGTTCATCCCATTTCCTAGACGTCCTAGTCGCCCTCTTATCAAACTAGAAAGAGGATTCCCCTTGCCGTTCATAAAGGATAGCAGGTTGTCTCTATTCCTAAATAGCCACCAAATCACAATACATTTCAAAAACGTTGCTACAAGACCAGGTCCTCCGCCAAAATCTTCTATGAAACTTGACATATTTCCATAAATAATTGGAACAATCACACTTGCCAAACTAATAGCAGACGAAATCAACAAGAAGGAAATCCCTTTTTTAGAGATACCACTAAAATAATGACTAAATTGTGGAAACAAGCTTAAGATTAAAGCAAATGGTAAAATCAATAACAATAAGGCATAGGAAAGCAATATCACTACTCGACCTAGCCCCATCGAAAGATACACAACACCGACCACTACTACATCAAAAATTGAGGTAAAAGCATAAGTGAACTTATCAGACCATTCATCAACCAAATTTTGACCTTTGACATCTTCTGTTTCGTTTTTATCATTCTTTTTGGTCAGGGCTTTGATTTCTTTATCTGATAACTTGAAATTTCCTTTACCTTCCTGATAATTAGTCAACTCTTGAAAATCTTCCTCTGAAAGATAATAATTTCCCTCACTATCTTTTTTGGAGTTCATATTCTTGTATGCAGGGATAATCGTTGAGTTAAAATAGCTTTCAGCCATAGAAGCATCTACAGTACCCACCTTTTTCACAATCTCCGTCTGAAATTCTCTTGTAATTTCATCCGTGACATTATATAGATGGATGGGAAGATAGCGCTCAGGACTGCCATTGATTGAAATTTTGGTGAAAAAGCCACCAACAACCGCAAAGACCAAACCAAGTTTCAAAGCCGTTTTAAATACTTGTCCGCCTTTGACCCATACAGACAGAATATATACAGCCATAAAAACACCTGCGATATATTTTGTAGTTGCTCCAAACAAGACAGAGAAAACAGCGCTTGCCATTTCTACAACCTTGTTCAAGAAAGGCGATACATCCGTCATTTTTTCAACTGCAGATACTAAACTTACGATGATTCCAAACAAAAACTTAGAGAACCAAAAAATAGCTTGAACGACTTTATTTATCCAATAATTTCCGACCTCACCAAGACCAAACAGACCTTTGTCAAAATAGACATAGCTGGTCAAGCGTTTCATTTTCGTCTTGAAATTGGCATAACTTAATTTTGTATTGGCTTTTTCTTCCTCTTCCTTCTTTTTCTTTTCTTCTTCTTGCTTCCTTTGAGTTTCCTTAACACTATCAACAACACCTTGATTGGCATTTGCACCGACAACATCCGAACTTCTTCTCAATGTATCATCAGCAATTTTTTCTAAAGGATCTTTATTTTCAGATGGACTAGGCTTAACAATACTAGAACTTGCACCCGTATTCCCACCATTGGGAAGCGTTAAACCATCACTAGAACTAGATGAGCTTGTCGAAGAAGATTTATCCCTTACAAAAGCTGGAGTTTCAGACAGCGTACCATTCGGAAGCGAAACTGTTCCTATATCTGCGAAAGCCAACAAAGGAAAGAGAATAGAGAGTAAAAAAACAATCAGAGCTAGTTTCTTCTTCATCTTTTCTCCTTTACTAACCTGTAGACTTCAGATTCGTTGTAACAGTTTCAAACAATGGAGTTATCGAATCATATATCGTACCATCCACTGTAATTCTTTCTCTTCGACCAAAAACGTCAGAGAAGATACATTGACCCATCGTCTGATTTTCAACCCATGCCTTGGACAAATCATCTTCTTTGATTTTAAGATGTTCCAAAATCGAAGACGTCTCACTATCTTCTGAAAAAGCAAAAACTGTACCAAAGCCTGTACCATCATCTTCAGTTGAAACATCTTTCACAGACTGAGTTGCCAACACTAAGAAATTATTAAACGAACGACCTGTACGCTTTATTCTCGCTAGCAATTGGCGACCACTAGGCGTCAATAATATCTGCCACGCCTCATCCACATACAACAAGGTTTCTTGTGTTCTATCTCTTTCTCCAAAATCAGCACAGAAAAACGTCAAACCGTACATAACCGCAAGACTTCGTAATTGAGTATCTGTCATATCCTCATAATTAGAGGTCTTAGGCATATCCAAGCCCGCAATTTCAAAAACCGTAATCTTATTATCCGACTGCAAAGACTTATTAGAGCCATCAGAGAAGCACAATTTCAACAAAGTGTTTTCTCCCATTTTTGATAAATAACGACCAATTCGTGCCACATCTTTATCTTTTTCTTCTTCAAAAGTTTTAAACAGATGTAACATTCCAACCAATTCGCCATTTTCTTTTCTAGCCCAGACCTTATCAATATTTTCTAACAAATAAGATTTCAACTTCTTAGAATCCTCTTTGTCTAAAACGGTCGAGATTAAAACCGAAGCAATTTCTGTCAACGTTGTCTTTTCATCAATATAAGCAAATGGATCCAGCACTCCAATATTTCTATCTTCCTTCATATCCAAGGTTACAAAGTGAATAGATTTGATATACTCTTGTACTTCTTTATGAATATTCTGTTCCTCATATTCCTTCAAAATCTTCATATACTGTTTTCTCACTTCAGTTTTAGGATCAATATAAGCCGACTTGATTTTTAAGAAACTATTCAACGTAAACAACAATTTCATCAAAAATGATTTTCCATTTCCAGTAGCTCCAGTAATGGCAACATGAGGATTATTGGTAATCTTATCCTTAATCCCCATTTTATTCGCCTGTAGCAAGTTTGAAAAGACTAGACGATTACTTGCTTGTAAGGCTGCCATAAAGTCACCACCCCAACTTGCAATTTCATTGTCTATTCGTGCAATGGGGAAGCCAACCTTGTTTCCTACTTCTTTTGTGACAAAAAACATATTCTGACAAAAACCTTCTAAAGAAGTATATTGCACATAACTTTCACGTTTTTTATCCAACAATTCTGTAAAGCGACCTTTATAGAAAAGATACAATCTATCGGCATAACCTCTTGCAAGAGAACCTCCTAAGTTAGCTATGAGCTTACTTAAAATATCATACCTTTCCTCAATCTCATCTTCATCATCACCAGTCACAACCAAGAAATGAAGAAATTCAACCATTTTTTCTTTACTTTCAACCTTTTCTTGATAATCAACCAACATTTGATGAGCTTCTAGCACTTCTAAACGTTGAATATCGCCATCTTCCTCAATTTCAGCAACCACATTCCCTAAATTTTTACGTTTATTTCTTGCTTTCTTTTTAGAAGAAGAAACACCCTTATCTGCCGAGAATGCAACTTTATAGATACTTTCTACAGGGAAATCTAGCAACTGCAATTCTTCTTGTAGATGAATCGAAGATACATTTTGAGGATAGTCCACAATTGGAAAACAAGCGACCAAATTATCATCATCTTTATTCTCCAATCGCAACACTTTGTGATTCTCAAAATAAATATTTGTATCATCGATATTATCGATACAATTCTTAATTGCATCTACTTCTGTTTCCTTGTCATAAAATTGACCTCGTAAGAATTGTAAACGAGCCAAAAACTCCAACTCCGTTTTTTCAACTTCACGAACCCTCAATTGATGCAAGGCACTTTTTAAAGCATTCTTTTTTAGTTGCCAATCCTCATACCAATTTAACGGAGGTAATTCACCCAGCCCAAGCAACTTCAACGTTTCTTTTTTGTAGAAAGACACGCTGTCCTTTAAAGTCGAAACTAAGTCTGGACTGATATTGTTTGACTTCAATGGAACAGAAATGTAATGCTTGTACTCAAACAAAAACTCTATCTCATCTTCAATCTTTTCTTGCAGACTATCCATCATCAAGTTTGCTAAAGGAGCTGTACCACTATCTTGGTCAATATCTTGGCGCAAGAGTTCAAATCGCTCATACAAATCTATTGGAATAGGAATCGTATGCAATTCAAAGTCACCATAGACCGATAGTTGACTAAAAGCTGAAAAAGCGGTTTGTTTAAACCGCTCACGTCCCCTCTTGTCTATCGTAACTAAAACTTCACTAGGAACTTCAAAGACTGCAAAAACACCACCATTTTTACGTAATATCAAACTGTCCGCAAAGTCCCAGTAATTACTCGTAATTTCCACGATAAATCCTTTCTATTTTTACATATCGTTTACCTTTATTTATATAATACTTTTTACCGTATCTTCCATGATGCCAAAAATAAAAAATGTAATCACGAAGATAAATCACTACCGTTTTACCATCGATTTTATTATTAGTCAGAATTTTCCCCAATTTCCAGCCTAAGGCAGAACCAACAACTAAGCACCAACCCCACTCAAGAAAACCTACTGACATCAGGACAAAAAAGAAAATCGGAGTAAAAAAGATAAAATATAACAAAGTGGACATTTCTACCGCAAAAGGTAAACTAAAATTATCCGATAATTCTTTTACAAATATAGGCTGGTCAAAACCACGCTTATACGAAAATAATTGTTTCTCTTCTTTTTCCATAGGCTTACTTGAAAACTTCTAAAAGTTTATTAAATAAAGTCGTAGGGGCTTTCAATACAGTTTCTGGACTTAACAAGAACCATAAAATTAAGGCACCCGTCAAAATAGCTACCAAAATTCCCCAAGTCTTTCCTTCTCGCCAAGCACGAATGGCTTTAAGAAATACAAACAATCCGATCAAAGGAACACCTAACTTATCAACTAAATACTGAAAAAAACTCATTTATCTCATTCTCCTTAATTTTCTTTTTTATCCTTCTTCGCATAATCAAATGGAATCTGATGCTCCATTTTATCTACAAAATAACTATCTTTATCTTTCCTCAACTCGAAAGAAAAATTCTCACTATGACTTGTACCCAAAACATCAAAAGTAACTTGCACATAAGCTAGTGTCTTATCACTACCTTTTACAAAATAGGTATAGTCAATACTTTTAACAGTTGCTCCACCAATTGTTTTGATATTTTTTGAGATCAAATCAAGATTAGATTGACTGCTTGTATAATTCTTGAAGAACAATTCAATAAAAGCAAGCAAATCTTTTCTATCATTTTCACTCAATCCATCATTTGCCGTCAAAATCAGTTGTTTTTCTTTGTCAATCTCCTGACTCTTAAAGTCTGTGACAGGAGCGAACCAAGGCAAACCATCAACATAATAGCGACCGTCTTTTTCAACGTATGGGATTGAAAACTCGATTGATACACGTTGAACCTTGTTATCAACCTTTGTATCATAAGTCACCGCATAAACTGCAATTCCATCTTTCGCCATCAGCAAACGACCACTCACAATAGACATATCTTGTTTTGATTGCCCTTGGTTTTTGACACTAGGCGGTGTTCCATAGAATTCATTCAAACGCTTTGCGTTTTCTTCACTATCCTTCTCACCTGCCTTGTAAGTAAAATAATAGCTTACATAGCTATCTAAAAATTGCTCCAGTCGTCTATCAATTTCCTTATTATCTACTTTAGCAATCTGACTCTTTTCAAATTCCTTCACTTTAGATACATTCTTAATTGATAAAACTCCAGCAGCACCCACAAAAACTACAAAACCAATCAATAAAGAGCCAAAAATTAAATTCGCACCCTTTTGATTGATTTTCTTAGGAGTGTATACTTTCTTATCAGAAAGTTTCTTTAACCTTTCTTGATTTTTTTCTCTTTTTTTAAATCCTCTTATCATTTCAAATAGATTACCTCAATTTTCTTCCTTCCTTTTTTTAAAATTAAAGAACAACCTTTCTATAAAATCCAGCAGGAGTATTCAGCACTTCTCCTTGCTCAATAAAGCCTTGAAATGCTACTACCCAACTTCCAGTCTCACAGATATAATTGACAACAGATTGATAATCTAATTCTTTTGTTACTTCAAAGAAAGTTTGCGCTTCATCTTTAGAACAAAATCTATAATATGTAGTCACAATTTGAGTTACAGGCACATAACGCTGCAACTGAAATTTCACAATATATTCATCACCATCATACAATTCCAATACCGCTTTCTTAAGCAAGTAAACTTCGTCCAGCGACATAATCTTATCAACTTCCCAATCAGATATACCACAAACAAAAAAGTTACCTTTATCAATACCTCTTTCATTCATTCTTTCAAGAATCTGTCCTTGACTGTATTTCATAATATCCAGTTCACAGAGAAATTCAAAATTTCCTTCTCTTAAAACTCTTATATTCGCTATCATCTTGACACAAAGTAACCTTTATCTACAAAGCTACCACCTTCTTCTAAGCGAACATCACGACCAAATTTTTCATAGTCTAAATATTGAAGCAATTTTTCCTTAGATAGTTCTACACCAACTTCCTCAACAAGATATTCACCTAACTCTCTATCCGTAGAAATATCAGGATATAATTTACAATCATCAAAATCTACACTTGCTAAATATGATGGATCAGAATTATCTGATTCAATAAATGATAGAACCAAATCTTCTTCAACATCTTCCACGTTTTCAGCAATACTATTCGCTAAATCCAAGGTCAAGCGTTCACAATTCAAATCAGGCAATTCTTCAATCGAATCAATAGTGACCGTAATTTCTTCACCTTCTTCATAACCAAATCGATAAGCTACTTCTTCACTATCACATGGAAGCAAAACTCGCCTAACAATTTTTCCGTATCTAACTAAAGCTGTTAATTCCATTTTTTCTCCTTCCTTAATCAACCTTCTTCTTGTCTATTCAACTGTTCCAAATCAGCAACACTAAATAAACCATATCCAATAAAGCCTGAACCCTCATAATCAACAATTTCAATCTGTTCATCATAAGAGCCATTTAAACCAACATGAGATAACCTTCCAAAATATAAAGGCAAGTTAAACCAAGCCTGCCTTCCATTCTTTGGATTCTTAATCAATACTTTTGAAGCCATATTCAGCACCAACCATTCTTTATTGCAAGAAATACCAGCTATCTCCTTCGTGACCGAGAAACACATAGGAATCTCCTAAACGACTAGCAATTTCTTCTTCATGTTCTTCTACATAAGCTGATAAACGATCTTCATTGACTAATTCCTCATATTCTCCATGATTCAGAATACCAGCAAAATCAATCAATGCTTCCTGCGTATCAACTTCTGTAAATGAATTGATATACACATTGTCAGGATTGCAACCATCAAATTGACCAAACTCCACACCGTCAAAATGTTCATCTAAACGAGCAATAATCTTCTCAGGCTCATCAAGCAACTTTTTCCCGAAACTATAATGCTTACACACATCAGAAAATTTATCATAGACAACTTTAATACTCATTTTTTCTCCTTTCAAAAAGAAAAAAGGAAGCCAAACTTGACTTCCTTCACCATTTTAACTAAATTGAAGCACTACGCTCCAAATTGCTTCCAATCGCAAAAGCACGATTTGCAACTTTATTGTATGCCTTATTCATATCATAATAACTCGCCAAATCGTTTTTAATACACTGAATTACTTGATAAGATAAAGTCAACTCTTCTTCATTCTTAAGAAGCCCATTCAACTCCCCTGCAAGTGACCAAGATTGCGAAAAATCTTTTTCCTTCAATTTTTTAGCAAGTTCATTTGACAATTCAATAACTTGCTTATCTTTTCCTTGTAACGCCATTTTCTATACCTCATTTTTTCTCTATATTTTTCCATTACCCAGCAACTAAGTAGGCGAACGTTTCTTAACTTTCATTTGTCTCTCCCAAATAACCAATCTAACGAAACATCAAGTAAATCAGCTAACTTAACAATACTTTCAAAGCTAGGTTCTGTTTTACCATTTTCCCAATGACTATATGATTTTTGACTAATTCCTAATATATCAGCTAACTCTTGTTGTTTTAACCCCTTAGTCTTCCTAACCTCTCTTAATCTTTTACCAAATATTTTCATTTTAAATTCTTTATAAGTCTTTTTTTCACATCAATCTTTCTAAAAGATATTTTTAAAACCAACAATAATGCTACAAATAATGTAAAATATAAATCCTGCAATAATTAAACCACTAATGAAATCTATCTCTTTAGCTTTTACATCTTCCAGTATTTTTTTAGTTAATAAACTAGAAATAGATTTTTTCTTTTTATTCAAAAATTAAACCTCCTATAAAAAACAATATAAATAATAGAATCGAGATTTTTACATTCCCTATCAGAACATAAAAAAACAAAGATAACGCCAATCCTAAAATAGAGTTTAAAATCACATATCCTACAATTTTAACAATCATCTTTACTATTCTTATCATGTTTTAAACCTTCCATTTCTTTAAAATCCATCACAAGTCCTAAAATAAGTGAAATACTAAACAAAACAAAAGCAATTTTAGAGTTCCCACTAATCAAATCAACCAAAAAAAATACAAACATAGGAAGGATATAATTCAAACACATGAAGTGCAAGACTTCACAAAGCCACTTAACGATTTTACCCATTTTTTTATATCCACCTTTCTAAATGAAATCGTTCAATCAACTTTAAACATTCCTCTTCCATCTCTTCTTTACTCCTTCTTAGCAACCCAAACCACAATAATTTTCTTTTTACATCAACTTCATTCGCTAAATACGTTTCATATTCTGCATTCAAACGTTTCAGTTCATCCCAATCACATTTTCTCTTTGTTTGGTTGTACTTTTGTGATTGAAACTCAATATAGGCTTGATACTCTCTAGCAACCTTACTATCAATTACTCCATCATAAAAATTTCTGTCAGGAATCAAATAGACAATCTTTTCAATATCTTTATATTCAATCATGTAAGACTCCCTAACTGACTTTGAAGAAATTCTAGTTCTTTTCGCTGTCTTGGCGTAATCTCTCCTGAACTCATTATTTTTTTCATATTCTCTTGCATGAACAATCGATCAATCTCAGAAACATATACTAACGAATTAGAAACCCTTTCAACAAGCCATCGTATCGTTCTTTCTACAGAATAAGGCTCAGGACTGACCGAAAGTCTGATTGCTTCGTCATTTCCAAAAAGACTTTGCCACTTACTATCATACATTCTAAAACCATGCTCATCAGTGCCATCATAAATCTGAATAGCTCCTTGAAATATTGACCTCGTCAATTCAGCAATCTCAGCACCTTCTAAAACTTCTGTAATAAATGACCTTGCCTTGCCTTGTGAAAATCGAACCTCATACCGATTCCATATCCCAAACAACCTTACGCTATCTGATACGCTTATCCCTTCTTTCTTTGCTATCTCATATCTTTTTTCATAAAAGTTAAAATACATTTCAGATTGACGACTACCAAGATAAATTGACAAACCTTGCCTATTTTCTACTTCTAAGGGATTCTCAAAATCAAATCCACCTCCACCAACAAATGAAAAATTTCTTAGATATGGCGAAACAATTTCTTGATTATAATATCTAGTTACTAGAGATGATAAATCAAAGTTATCTTTTGAATCTTCCTGAACCATTTCATCAACTGCAATATCTATCCTAGTAACACTAAAATCATTTCCATAACGCTTCTGAATTTTTTCTATAAAATCAATCCAAGTTATATTTTCATTTTCAAGATAGACTTCTAACTGTCTGCAGCCTTGACCGCTTAATTGAACCGTAATTCTGTTTTTATCTTCTCCATTCTCACTGTACGAAGAATTAAATCCCAAAAACCAAATATCCCCATACCGATACAACAGCTCATATTTCATAAATGAGGTCGTTTCAGGTTTAGGCATTATATCAAATCCAAAAAATTCTTTCGCAACAAAATAAACATCAATTTCATTATGAAGTGTAAACCTGAAATAATCCACCATATATCTTGTAAGACTAGCATCACATCTTTTCAAACTAAATTGATTTTTTATTTCTAAAAAATCTGTTTTTTTCAAAGTTCTGTACCCATTCTCGTAAGCCTTTAAAGTTGAAACAGGAATACCAGTCTTAATTGATAACTCTTTCCTAGTCATTTTTTGTTCTTTTCTAAACTCTTTTAACTCTCTTCCGTCCATTTCTCCTATAAAACTCCTTATTTTTACTAAAAGGGATACAAGAAATTGCAAAAAAGACACACCCTGAAGCCACGTGGCTGTAAGTGCGAAGTGCATTTTGTAACTCTTGTTACCCACCTATTAGAATAGGTGGGTTAATTAGTTGAATAGAGCCTACTAGTGACCGCTAGTGACCGCAGGCGCTCGTCGCTTCGCTTCCTCGCTTCTGCTACTAGCTACTAGTAGGCTCTATTCAACCAACTCTTATCTAGACAAAAAAAAGAGGAGAATAGTTCTCCTCAATCAATATTCTTCAAAAGGATAGTCTTCTAGTATTTCAGTCCATTTCTGAGTACTAGTTTTCTTCAACTCAAACAAATCTTTGACCAAGGCCATCTGTCTTTTATCTAAATACAAAAAACCATCTTCTCGACTAACAGTTATGACATCTTTTTCTTCCAATTTATTCAATAGATTTTGAACAGATGAAAAACTAACACCAATAGTCCTTGAGAAATCACTCGCCTTCACAAGATCACCAAGATTGTTTTCTCCCTTCTGTCGTTTACTAGCCATCAAGTCCTGAACCAATTCAGAACTAGCCTTCTTAACTTCCCCTTTTTGCATTTCCTCCTGCGCTTCCATTTCAGCTTGAAGATTTTCTTTTTCTTCTTCAGATAATTGAGCATCAGGATTTTCCAAAGGATTGAAAGGATTTTTTCGTCGCTCAATCTTCTCATATTCATCAGTAAAGGAGAATCCCTTTTCTAACAATGGAGAATAAAATTCTCTTGCTACTTCTCCATATACGCTAGCATACCCACGACCATAAACACGCTTACCGCCCAGGTACTTAACGTACTTAAATTCCTTATTCCTATTGACTTCTCCGAAAGCCAAATCATATCCAACCTCGTCCAAACGACCAACAGAAATTCGGAAATTGATATTCGCTTGTAGTTTTGAGCCTAAATCTTCTCTTGAAGGCTTCTGCATAGCTATTGTCGCAAAGCAACCAGCTTGCCTTCCAAGTAATAAGAATTGTCCCATAGCATTATCCAAACGCTGTCTGGTTTGAAAATCAAGCATAGCACACAAAGCATTGTATTCATCGCAAACCAAGAAATAAGGCTCAAGACCATACTCATAGAATTTACGTAAGTCCTTATCGCCATTTTCTTCACGTTTTTGTCGCATATAAGCATAGCGAGCAAACATGATACCAACAGCCCTTTCAATCATTTCGACAATATCATTAACCTCATAAGAAATACGACCTTCAAAAGCTTTCTGTTCTACCATAGTCACAAAGTCTGCTTGTTTTGGATCACAAATATCCACCACTCCAACTTTAGCCATAGCACGAATCAATATTCTTAGTAATACCGTTTTACCACCACCAGTACCACCACAAATAAGTAAATGAGGATCATCAATGGGATTCCAATACAGATTCTTCATCAGCTGAATACCTCTATCAGAATAATTGACATCAGTTACCTTGATACGATTCAAAAAAGCAGAATAGGCTAATTTGTAAGTTTTAAACTTTATATCGTCCTGAACTTCCATAAAGTCCATAAAAAAAGTAGTTTCTAAATCACTACCAATCTTCTTAAACTTATCCTGAAATTTATTGCCAGCCATCTTAAAAGCAACTTCCAAGTCATACCGATTTTGCTTCATGTAAACCGTTGGAAATGTAACCTTATCGACTGTTCCTGATTCAGTTTTAACCTTTTTTGTATATGTATATCCATTCTCCTTTAGAAAGAAAGCTAGTTTAGCAAGTCTTTCTATCTTTTGAAAGAAGAATACTCTTTCTTGTGATAACCAAGTCAAATAAATACTTACACTAACTATCAAAATCAACAAAACTACCGAAACAACAATAGAGAAAATATCTACATTCTTGATTTTCTCAAAATTTGAATAAACAAAAAAAACTAGTATAGGAGTAAACAACAAAAAGAAAAAAGAAAAGATATAGTACCTTAGACTTACCATATAAGGCTTAATCTTAATTCCACGATACGTAGGAAGTAAACTCATATCCTCTCTCCTTTAAAAATTATCCCTTGTGTTCCTGATGCTGTTCTTGCTTCTGATTTTGTTTAGATTGACCACCTACTCTTTTGAGTTTATCAACTACAAAAACAAAACGATGTTTGTTAGGCTCAACTTGATTACGATCAGCCTTGCGCATACCATGATAAGCAATAAGCAAAGTATCAAAATCAATGGCTTCCTGATAGCCAAGATTCAAAGCATCAATTTCTTCTGCTGACTGTTCAGTTACCTTCAAGAATACAGTATCTTCTTGTCCTTCTGAATAGACAAGAACTTCAACTCCATCATAATCACCCTCACCAGTTTCAAGATCAACATTCACAAATTGAGCACCTTCATTTTTAACAAATTTACATGCTCCCAACACTTCTTTTGGATTCAGCAACAAATCGTTCAAGATACGATATTTTTTCGAAAAAATTTCTACACGATTCCCAAGTTCAAGTCCATTTTTAGCCATTATTTATTACCTCCTACACGTTTAAGTCCTTTAGCCAATACATTCGTCGAAGCAGAGAAATTTACTCCTTCAACATAATCTTCCATAAAGATAGGATCAATCGCTTCAACTTCTTCATTCGGTTTGTAAACTGTCATATCCTTTGGAGTAATAATAGAAAACATACCATGTTTTGCATTCATTACAATATGACGTGTCCCATCAAATGGCTTGCCCTCAATAATCGCTGGGGCTTTTTCA
Organism: bacterium; assembly: GCA_905221355.1. GTDB lineage: Bacteria > Bacillota > Bacilli > Lactobacillales > Streptococcaceae > Streptococcus. Next base: position 522,183 of record CAJNCU010000002.1, on the reverse strand, counting down.
GAACGAACATAATTTGCTTTCCCGATTGCTTCAGGATTAAACTTAAATTTTTCAATTTTCATTTTTTATTTCCTTTTCTACTTACATTTTCTTTCAAAAAAATAAAAAGGCGGTAGTTCCTGTTACTCTACCACCTTTTACAACACATTAAACTATTTTATTCTGCTTCTTTCTTACGCTTCAAGCCAAATAAAGCAAGCATTGACAAGATACCAATACCAACAGATCCAAACACACTAGAAGCCTCTCCTGTATTTGGAAGCGATGGTTGCGGTTGTGGTTGTGGTTTACGTGGCTCTTCTGGAGCTGGGTGCTCAGGTGTATGCGTTACAACCTTAGCATCCATTTCCTGACCATTGACAACATTTACAAATGTATTCTCAACTTCTCCACTTGCAACACGCTGAACTTCAACATAGAAATCAGCGTCAAACGTTCCTTGTACTCCAAGTGAGTTCAAGAACTCTTTGTCAATAGTGTAAGCCCACTTACCTTCTTTTTCGTTCCATGTTACTTTAACAATTTTGTTGATAAAGTCAGAGTTTGTGCTTTGGTTAAACTCAAATTGGAACGCATAAGAAGAACCTTTAGCAATCTTATCTCCAGCCTTAACAACTTTTCCATCAGAAAGAACTACATCATATGGCAGCACCATATCTTTTCCAGCTACATATTCAGTACCACGAATAACTCCTGACCAATTTCCTGTATATCTATCATGTTTCAAGTCAAGCATATCAATACCATCATACTGATAAAGTGTATCGTGCTTACTAGGGACGGTCACACCGTCCAAAAGATAGCGTAGGTATTCACCAATTTGAATTTCTTGACCATCACGAATCTTAGAATCATCTTTTTGATCCAAAGCATGTTTTTCAGGTTTCAAATCAGGAACTTGAACAGTTACCAAATTAGACTTATGATCAATACCGAAATCAATCTGATGAAAATTATTCTCAACCTTTTGACCTTCTTTTACCAACAATTTAGCAAATAAATCAAAAGTCACATTTTTACCCTTAGAAACATAGTTCTTGTAGTAAGCAGCGTTGTCTTTTGGAATCCACATATAGAACTCGCCTTTTGGCGAGAACCCTGATTCTTTCAAGATTTCATTGACAACATCTGTTCTTCCTTTGTCTGAAAGAACATGATACATGTCAAATAATTGCTTAACATCTTTTCCTTCATCATCAGTTGCCTTAATTTTGGCATTATCCACGGTATAGGCACCGTCTTGCACATCGTCTACAATCGCAAAACGTTTCGCGATTGACTTAGGTGACGCAGTAAATTTTGAATAAGGAGCATAGTCAGTCTTCAACTTAAACTTCACATTCTTGTCAAATGTTGTTGCTCCATCAATATCATTGCCATGTGTATCTTCAACAGTTTTTGTTGGATTTACAGATGGTTTGTAGCGCAAGTTAGCATAGCGTACATGGACTGTACGAGATTTTACTTTGCCTGGCTCAGAAAGATATTCAGGATCAGGAATTGTATCCTTTTCATGTTTTTCAAGAGTAGGCTTGATTGGTGGCGTTGGAGGAATAATCGGTTTAGCAATAGAAGCATTACGACCCCATAATTGAAAAGCATAATCACTCATGAATAACTCTTCATCACTCATTGGATCCTTTCCTTCAGCTTTTCGACGTTCATCAGAAGCCTTACGAACCGCATCCCATTCAGCTTGAGAGCGTGTTGCAAGAGACTTGTTTCCAGTCGAATAAAACAAGTGCATACGCTCACCATATCCAGCAGACAAAATCGAACCAACAGGAACATCAGCTTCATCACTTACATTCTTATAATAATGATCACTTGCCTTCCAACGATTCAAACCAGAAGGATCATCATATCCCATTGGAACATCCCAACGATGTTCACCTTTATAAACAGTCTTACCATCACGGTTGGATTCAACAACATCAGATCCACTTGGATTCTTCACAATTCCTGTAGTACCATCTTCATACTCCCAGCGCAATTCTTGACCAAAGTCAATATCACTAAATGCGGAAACCATCGCCAACTTAATTTTCTTACCTGTACCTTCTTCAAAATATTCAATATCAGTATCAACCGCCTGCATATTGAACACATTGAAATCAAATGCATTAGTTGTTGATTTCTTGTTGTGAGAAACTAACAGACGAGAGTAAACAGATTCTACCCCCATTTTTTGCCATTCTGGAACAACTGATTTAAAGGTAAATTTAGCTGAGATTTTTTTACCTGTATCGGTTTCACCGATATTATGAAGAGTGAATGAATCTCCGACTCTTGGTTTGTTGATGAACTTTCCTTCAGTGTCTTTCCAAGAGTAATCTTCAAGAAGATCGTCACGACTAGCTGTAATTTTGGTATCAGGTCGATAACCTAGATAATCATTAGCAAGTTGAAGATTCGGCACTCCATCAAAAACAGCTGTGAAATTTTTATAATATTTCATACTTCCACGACCAGCTTCATTGTACTCACCGTACAGTTTCAAACCAGTTGCAGAACCAGCAAGTCCCGATTTTTCCAAATCAGATTTTGCTTGTTTGAATTCCTTTTCTTTTCCAAGATATTTTTCATATTCTAGATTATATTTCTTCTGAGCGTCATCGTTACGCTTATCAATCTGGTCATTCTTTTCTTGAAGGTCTTTTTTAGCCTTCTCATGAGCCTGACGAATCTTTTCGTTTTCATCCTGAACATGCTTCTTCTCAGTCTCATTATCTGCTACATCTTTCTTGTAGCCAACAATTTCAGTAGAAACCGTATTTGCTTGATTCGCATAATCCTTTTCTACACTAGCTTGTTTCTTCGCAAGTTCTTCTTGCCCCTGAGCAACACCTACATCCACAGGAGAATCCTGTTTTACTTCTAAACCTGCTTTTTTAGCTTCAGAAACAGCCTTATCAACAGTTGAATGATCTACTACAACATCGACGGTAGTATTCTTCTTGGCAGTTTCGTCCTGCTTAGATGCTTCTTGTTTAGGTACTTCCTGAACAGTTTTTGGCACATTTTGATTTGCACTCAACTCATCAGCAGAAACACTACCTGATGAAAAAACCATAGCAAGAGCAGCCATACCCAAAATCACTCCACAAGCACCATAGTGCTTCACTTTACGAATTGAACCAAACGCTTTTGTTTCTTGTGTTTTAAACATACTTTCTTTTCTCCTTTTTTAAAAAACATTTTTTCTCATTATTTTTAAACTCATTTCTCTTCTCGTGAAGGAGAACGAGATCTCTTAAAAATCATTTCAACCATTTCAATTTCCTTTCCAAAATAAAAAAGCCAGTTTTTTAAACTGACTTTTTATCTATATCAAATCCATTTTCCTGAATAGTCAACACGATATTTACCTTGAACAATTTCATTACGAGCATAAGAGCCATCAGATTTCAAATAATACCAACCACCCCAATAACTATCATAAATCCACTCATTCACAGCCATAGCTCCACTAGATTTGAGATAATAGCTACCCTGCCAAGCATTGCTTACCATATAACCACCACTCTTGAAATAGTACCATACACCATCAATCTTCAACCATTGATAATTAACATAAGCACCACCTTCTTTTAAATAAAACCATGACTGATAATAATTATCATAAATCCACTCTTTATCTGCCATCTTACCATTAGACTTCAGATAATAGCTTCCTTGCCAACTATCACGAACATAAATTCCATTTGATTTCAAATAATACCATGCCTTATAAGAATTATCATAAATCCATTCAGATTCAGCCATTCTACCATCAGACTTCAAATAATATGAACCTTGCCATGTATTAGTCAAACGTTTTCCAGCATCATAAAAATACCATGAACCATTCTCTTTTAACCAGCCATTCTTACTAACAGTAGAACTTCCCTGTTTCGATGACGAAGCATTCGTTTTTGGTTTATCTTGTTTTTGTGTCGATTGAGAAGGTTTCATAGTAACAGAGTTCTTCTTATCCTGTTTCTCTTTTCTTATTCTCTCCTTTTCTTTTTCTTCCTCTTCCTTTAACTTATCAATTTCTTTAGAAATCTTTTCATACTCTTTATAAGAAACTTGTAATTTTTCCAGCTTACTTTTTTCAGATTCCAACTCTTTTTCTTTCTTTTCAAGAGTTAATTTTCTGTTGCTTTCTGTAGTATTCGCAGGAGTTTTTGTACTAAAATTCTTCTTAGTTGATTTTGAAAGTTGACCATCAGAAACTGTAATAAAACTCATTTCTGTACCATCTTTCAATAAATTCATTGAAAATCCAAAATATTCAGCCTGACTAGGTTCACCCCAATTTAAACCCGAAATAGAATTAGCATGAAGGAATTCATCACCATCATACAAAAATCTTAAAATTGCATCATAGATAGCACGTTTTAATTCTGCTTTAGTAGATTGTTTTGAAACTGAAAAAGAACCTGCACTATTCTCATAGTATTGATACCCATTCTCTTTTTCTTCTTGTTCCTTACCAGACGTCGGCAAACCATACTCTCTAGCTACTTCATTAATTCCCTTCACATAGTGCCAATCCCAAACTCCTCTATTAGCTTCCTTCACCTTAGCAGAAAGTTTACTGGCAAAATCAATGGACGATTGAGCAAGAGTTACTTCTGGAGTTCCCATTTGCCTTCTTACTTGATTAATCATATCAAGAGCAAAGTAATTCAACTCAATCACTACATCTTTTGGAAGTTTATCTACATCATAAAATTCTACTTCATCAGAAGCAACAGTTACAAAGTTATTCTTCTGCAATACTAACTTTGCACTTTCAGATTTTAATATTTTCTCAGCTCGTTCTCGTTCAGCTTCACTCTTATTCAAATTAAAATGATCTTTCAAAGCCTTAGCATACTCTGAACTTACCTTAATCGTATTCTTTTCACTGTATGGCACTTTCAAGGCTTCAACTTGTTTCTTCAAACTATCAACATTATTCTCAGCTTCAACAAGTGAATACCAACGACCATCAGCTAAATAACCAGTAACACCGTTCTTCTTAGCAAGTTCACTTCTTTGACTATCCAATTCTTTAATCTTAGACTGTCTTGCAGAATCAGCATGAACAACACTACAACTAAACGCAAGCAAAGTTGCAGTTGAAATCAACGCAAACGACCTTTTGAAATTCATTATAAAATCCCCTTTTCAATCATTTTTGAACCACAATTTTCACATCTATATTTATTCCAGCAATTCTTAACACCTAAAGAATCATACATATCACTATTATCTCCAGAACTTCCATCGAGATTAACTCTAAAATATGAAAAGCCTGACATCTTTTGTTTCATAACCGCAACAGTTCCACCACATTTTTTACAAGGATAAAATTCCATACAACTACTCCTCCTTTAATCTTCAATAATCACTCCATCTTCTAGAAAACGGTGATAGGTTTTTTCAATTTTCATTTCAATCTTACTACAATAGCTACGAGTAACTTGACCAACCGCATATAAACGATTATACAAATCTTCACAACATTTTTTTGAAGAGACATAAACATCTGCACCATTTTTTACATGAGCATAGATTTTCAAATTCCAACAAAACCGTCTATAAATTCTATTGTATTCTCCCAGTATCCATTCTTCAGAATACGTCTTTACATCTCTTTCTCCTTTCAAAAGAACATCTTTGATTTTACTCACCTCTCCCTAACCAATCTTTTCAATTAACTCACGTAAAAATTGTTTTACTTCAGATTTTCGTGCATACTTCGTCCTATCATTTTCTATAAAACGAATCATTTCTTCATACGACTTACCCTCAGTCATCATAACCATCAAGCCATGAGAAAACTGATGATGACAACCTAAATTATCTAAATCTTTAGTTGACACAACATCATCTCGATCAACACAAATACAAACAAAATTATCAAATGACTAAACATCCAATAAATCATAAACATCAACAAAATAAGCATAGACAATAGCATTCCAACTCTTACTAAGTAGATCCAAATATCCATCTTTCCTCTTTTCTATTCTCTACTCATATTGTTAATTTACATAAAGGAACTCAATAGATTCCCTTGTGAAAACTAACAATACTTTCAATTCTTATCAGGACAAAACCTGTTTTATAAAAATCTAATTATTGTTAATTTTTTTTGCAAAATAAAAAGGCTTATTTCAAAGCCTTTTTACGTTTTTTTTCAATAGAATATAGCAATATAAAATGTATGCTCTTATCTTCGCATACTTTCAGCTTTTCAGCTTACTACCTTCGCCAAGGTCACAAATTTAAGGATAACTCAATATCCCCTCTTTCTTACCCAAAGGCATTAGCAAGTCTTTACTCTCACACACCGACCATACAACACATAGACCTCACTATCTCACTCTAGCTACCTTCTAAGAAGTATCATTGACTGTTCTCAGCCGTCAGTTCCCTTTTCTTATCTACTAAGGCGAAAGGACGAAACACCCACGTTTAGACTCAACTTGACATTTTCCCAAAATTCACATATAATTAAATTGCTACATTTAATATTCGTGTTTGGTCAGTGTCTATCATTGCCTGACACGTTTTTTTATTTAATTTTCAAAGACCAATAACTACTATCGTTAGTTAGAGAGATAGCTTATATCTGTTATCACTTTCAAAAGGAATCACTCAATCATCTACTTGAAACAAAACTCATATTTGCAAACTATTGATTATTCTTCTTAAAAGTTTTAGATACAGATAGGTTTCACTCTAGCTAGCTTTAATAGCTCTAGCAGTACAACCAACTCACACTTGATTGTACTAAAGAACCATTAAATTAAATAAAAGGATCTATATTATGACTTACACCGAAAACGAAATTAACGCACAACTCAAATTCTTTATTAACCCATCCTTCAAAAAAGCTGAAAGATTTGAACAAAAACCGAATCGAACTATTGCTCATGGAACAATCGAAGAGTTATTTGGTGAATTTGAGGAAACTGACTTCTTTAAATCATTTCCATATGCTACCGATGAATTCGATAAAAAATATTGGAAATTTAAAAACACCTATCTTAAACTTCTTATCGACACTCTAGGAACACCTGATTTCTTTGGGGTTAAAAAATTATTTTACCGTGACCTTACTCTTCTTTTGGAAGAGTTCCAATAACTTCATTAAGCAACTTCTGAGAAAATTTCTTACATCTTTCACGATGTTCTCTCTGAATTTGCTCAAGTTCCTCTAAAATCTCTGGGCTAAATACTTCTGAAATCTCATCACTTGAAATACAATATCTAAAATCAAACGGAAATATCGTATAACGTTTTCCTTCTTTTTGTAATTCTGAAACTAACAATGCCACATCTGAACGTTTCATTTTTTCTTCTCCTCATTTATTTTATGAAAGGTATTGACTTAACAGCTTTTAATCTGTATTATTATAATACAACTTTTTTTCTGTTTTGTCAACAGGTTTTTTAAAAATTTTTATGTTTTCTAAAAATTTAAAAGATTTAAGATTGAAAGCCAATCTTACTCAAGTACAAATTGCTCAAGAGCTGGATATTACTCAACAATCCTATCAAAAATGGGAAAGCGGTAAAAGCAAACCAACTCTTAGCACCCTTGAAATGTTTTCTGATTTCTTTGGTGTTTCTATCGAAGAGCTTCTATCTGATGGAACGGTTCGTATCGAATCAATCCTCAACGCTGATAAAATCTCTTACAAGAATCAACTACTCTCAGATGAAACCGTTGATTTAATTAAGAAAACTATAAAAGATATTTTGTAATCGAAATTGAATTTTTATATCACTTTCGATATATCTATTATATATCGTTTCTGATATATTGTCAACACTTTTTTTAAAAAAATTATTTTTTTATTTAGAAAGGATTTCTTATGTTTTCTGAACGACTAAAAGAACTAAGAAAAAATGCGGGCTACACTCAAAAAGAAATCGCTGAACACATAGGAACTAGTCAACCCTCTTATCAAAATTGGGAAAAAGGCTCACGTAAACCTTCCAGAGAAACCATACAAAAACTAGCCGATTTTTTCAATGTTTCTACTGATTATCTACTAGGTCAAACCGATAATCCAAATTCAACTTTAGAAGCAGACATCGATACGGCTATTGATAACTCAGTCGCTTATGATGGTACACCCATCACAGATAACGATAGAATGATTATCAAAGACTTCCTAAAAGAATACTTTGCAAATAAGAAATAGTATGGAACTAAGAAAAGTCATAGAAGAAATCGAAGCCCTAAACTGCAAGGTTGTCTTGCTAGACCATTTAGAAACAAAAGGTCGTTATCTTTTTGTAAACAATCAACACTTCATCTTTCTACGTTCTGATACTACAGATATAGAAAAAATCAATATCCTACTACACGAGAAGCACCATTTACTGAATGACGATTCTCATAACTCCCTTGCTCATACCGATACCTTCTCCCAACGCATCGAAAACAGAGCTGAAAAGGGGAGAATTCTTGACTTTATGAGCTTAATCAACAGCGAGTATCCGATAGATGAACAATTCAACTACCTTGACTATCTCAAAAATGCGGGCATACCAAGCACTTACGAAGTCTACGTGCAAGAAATAGCCACCAAATTTTTCAAAGAAAACAAAAAAAATAACATTATCTAAGATAGTGTTATTTTTTCTATTTCCGAATATTTTTCAAATACCTGGTTGCCTATTTTGACCTAAAAAACGAATTAAATATCCAGGAATATTTGATTTTCCTTCGCTTTTTACTCTAAAATCACAGTACCCCAAAGTTCATCATTACAGGATACAAATAATTCATTATCTGTTCTATCTAAAGAGAAAAATCTCCCTTTTCCCTTTTTACAAAATATGAATTCAACAAAATAGACTTCTAAATCCGCCTCATATTCTTTGTTAATTATCAAACGCTCATTAAAGTCCAACTTATCCAACTGATCAGAATACTCTTTCAAAAAATCCTTCACAAAATAATTAAATCTCGAATTCATCGTTTTTGGAAGTCTATCCTGATAACTTATTTCTTTAATTTCCATATTCTATCTCCTTAAGCATCAATAACTATTCTTTAAAATCAAACTTGCAATTTCTTCTCTAACGCTTGCGCCAGCACTTCTGAATAGTTAATTTTTTCTCGATCAGCAAGACGAACTAGCCATTCAGGAACGGTCACATTTTTCCTAATCGCCTTGTTACTTCTCACAAAAGGCGCAGGGTCGACTTGAATCATTGATACAAAGCCGTCTGAAACCTCAATCTTTAAAATATCACTTGGAGTAGGCAGCGCCATCCCTTCATCGATATAAGAAGCTAAAACATTTTCAAGCATTTCATGAGCATTTTTCATCGCTTCTTCGATATTTTTTCCTTCTGTACCACCACCAAATTCTGGGAATTCTACCCAATATCCTGTTCCTTCTTTATGAAAAATAGCTGGATACGTTTTTAACATTCTACTACCTCCGATATGAAAAGACTTAGGAATGTAAGACTTACAATCCTAAATCTTTGAGAATCTTTCTTTCCAATCCTCTTCCTAAATCTTCATTTCCATGAACTGGAATCGTGACAAGATAAGAAAAACCCTCTTTCTTAAAATGATGATGACTTCCTCTTTGACGAACTTCAACCCATCCATTCTCAAGAGCTAGTTTCACCATTTCTTTACCTGTAAGTGGCATATATAGTCGTTACCTCCTTACACTTATTATTATACACATTATGCGTATATTTGTCAAGCTAAAACAGACCAATTTTCTCAATAACTACAAAATAAAATAGACCAGCTTCCCGATCTACTTTATTCTATATTCATTGATTTTTGGTCAAATTTTGGTCACACTTTGGTCAAAGATTCCAAAAATACTAACCTATTTTAAAAAGCTAACTTGTGATGATTGCCTTTAAACTAACACTTTGAATATTCTTTGTTTTTCTTTACATTTCCCAAAATGCCGATTGCAGGGATCGAACCTGTGACCTACGCGTTACGAGTGCGTTGCTCTACCAACTGAGCTAAATCGGCGATTACCCTTTTAGTATAGCACTTTGAGAATAGATGTCAAGAAATTTTCATCTCCATTAGAAAAAGCATATCCTGAGACAAGGCTTTGAGATTCTTCCTTTTACGAACCCGCACTTTCATAGGCGTCCAACCCCCTGTCCCATAGTTTCAAAGAAATGATAAAGAAGACAAGGGAAATCAGAATCAAACCACCGATATTAAAGAGTCCATCCTTGTCCTGCAAGAAATAGCTGGCAGGATAGTAGGCTGTAAAGGCAAAGGGGATGATAAAGCTAATCAACCAACGAAGGAGCGAATTGTAAATGGCAATCGGGTACTTGGCAAAGTCATTAAACATATAGAAAATGTAAATCATGGCTCCTGACTGCTTGGTCCAAAAAGCGATACTGGCTGTCGCGATTTTCAAGGAAGTATAAATCAAGGTCGCAAAAGGAATACAAACTAGGAAAAGCAGGAATTTGGGAAGAGTCCAAGCAATACTTGATACTGTTGTCCCTAGTAAAATGCCACCGACCAATAGTTCACCCAAGGCATCAATCTGAAAGGTCTCAACTAGGATGTGAAAGAGCGGATTGATAGGACGAGTCAAGTACTTGTCAAACTCACCTTTTCTCACCAAGCGTTGTCCCAATGCCCAGAGATTGTCAAAAAAGAGGTGGTCCAATCCTTTGGGAATCAAGGAAAAACCATAGATAAAGGCTATTTCTTGAAAGGTCCAGCCTTCAAGCGAGGGGATATGTTGAAAGATGACATTGAGAAACAAGAGATTCAGACCTTGGGTCAAAAAAACTCCTAGCACACCAACCACAAAATCCACCTTGTATTCCATGATTTGCTTGATGTATTGTCTGATAAAAATCAGATGCATGCGTTGATATTTTTTCATACTAACCTCCCTGAATAGTGATGAAGGACTGGACTCGTTTCCAAATCAACTGAGACAGACCCACCATCACTAAGAGCCAGAAAAACTGAAGCAAAAGCGCATGAAGAATCCGACTAGCATCGTATTTCCCAACGATAATCATGACCGGAGTATAGATCAAGGATGAGAAAGGCAAGAAAGACAAAATATCTGAAACCACCTTAGGAAAGAAAGCCAAGGGAATCAAGCTTCCAGACATAAAGGCCACTATGGAAGTCTTGAGTAGATTGGAACCCCATAGATTTTTAAATACAAAGGCTGAAAATCCAAAGCAGATATTAAAGAAAAAGTTAATCAGGTAGGCCAGCATCAAGCTAAAGAGATAAAGGATAGTTAAGCCCAGCACTTCTACAATCCCTTGTCCAGATAAGATTTTCATCAAGACAATGACACTTAAAAATGGCAGTCCAACAGAGATAAAAATCAACCACTTGGAACCAAGTTCGGTGAAGAGATAAGAGGCCGCAAAATGCACTGGTCGCAGCAAGCGCATGATAATGGAGCCATCCTTGACCTCCTCCCCAATCATAAAGGAGCTATCTGACTTGGTTAACAGATTGGTCACAAAACTCATGATGATGTAGAGGGTGATATCTGCCATACTGAATCCCTGAATCAAAGGCTCTTGCGAGGAATCAAAGACAGCCTTCCAGAGATAAAAGGCCACAAAAGCCCCCATGACATCACCAATCCGATAGAGAAGAAAGTTGACTCGATAGGTAATCAACTCCTGAACCCCCGCATTGATAAAGGGTTTATAACGTCTCCACAATTTGACCATCTTAAAGCTCCTTTCGATAGAAGCGACGGATAATATCCTCAATATCCGTATCCATCATCTTCAAATCACGGACTTCAAAATCAGACAGGGTTTGCTTGATAATATCAGCCGACTGGTAGCGGGAACTATCAAATTCAATGTTGAGGCTATTTCCTTGTCTATCAACGGTCATATCAGGCAAGCCTTCAAAGTGAGAGACTAGCTGACTTTGCCCTGGCACCAATTCAAAGGAAAGAGTCTTCATCTTGCCAAAAGTTTCCTTGAGCTGGATCACCGTCCCATCAAAAATCTCCTGCCCCTTGTCAATCATAAAAATTCGATCACAAAGCTGCTCAATATCGCTCAGGTCATGAGTGGTCAAGAGAATGGTTGTTGCTTCCTCTTGATTGATCTGAGTAATGGCCCGACGAATGTTATCCTTGACCGAAACGTCTAAACCAATGGTCGGCTCATCTAAAAAGAGAACCTTGGGATTGTGAAGCAAGGAAGCCGCAATATCCGCCCGCATCCGTTGACCTAGTGAAAGAGTCCGCACGGGGTCCTTGATAAATTCCTTCAAATCCAAGACTTCATTTAAAAAATCCATGCGTTTATGAAAGAGCGAGTCTGGCACATCGTAAATTTCTTTTAAGACCGTGTAGGTCTCTTGCAGAGCCAAATCCCACCATAGCTGAGTACGTTGTCCAAAGACCACCCCAATATCCTTGACATAATCTTGGCGATTGTCTTGCGGAATCTTGCCGTTAATCCGACAAAAACCAGATGTCGGTTTCAAAATCCCTGTCAGCATCTTAATAGTCGTCGACTTCCCAGCACCATTGGCCCCGATAAAGCCTAAAATTTGGCCTTTTGGAACTTCAAAGGTCAAATCCTTGACCGCTTCAAAGGTCTGCTTTTCAGGATGAATAAAGGAACGCAAAGCCCCCTTTAACCCAGGCTCCTTTACTATCTTCACAAAATTTTTCTGAAGATGTTCCACTTCTATCATTACCATATCTATCTCCCTGTCGCAAGGAATAGCAACATTGTATTTTTGACTACAAATATTCTAAATCCTTACTTTCTAAACCCTCTACATTTTATTATTACAGAAGGCTTTATACCAACCTATTATAGTCTAATGAAAAATAGAATGCAAGCGTTTGCCTGAAGATTATGAAATTAGAGATTTTACTCTTAAAATAATAGTTTTAATCAAAAATTCTGGTTTAATAGTTTCCTTAAAACACCAAAAAAACTGCCATTAGGGGCAGGTTTGTATTAACAGTGATTTTATCTCAAATATTCAATTTAATCAAGACATTCCCCATTTTCATTAACTCTATACCCGTCTATGGTAGTGCTAACTGCAAGCTCTCCTGATGAATATGAATAATACCATTTTTCACCAATTTGGTACCAACCAGTTACCATTGAACCGTCATCTTTTAAATAATACCATTTTCCTGAATCTTGAATCCAACCTATCGCCATAGCTCCATTATCTTTCAAGTAATACCAGGCATCATTATATTTTAACCAACCAGTTACTAGGACGCCATCATCACTTAGATAGTACCAATGTTCATTATCTTGAATCCACCCCTTTGCTAATGAACCGCTATTATTTAGATAGTACCAAGCACCATTATTTTGATCCCATCCTGATTCCGATGGGTCTTGAACATCATTTATTACTTGGACAGCCTCAATAATTTCCTTCAACTCAACCCGCTTTCTATCTTTTATGACAGACTTAACTTTTTCTTCAACAAACTCTTTCGCATAAGTTCGACTATTTTCTTTTCTCTGGAACATATCCTTCAATAAACCTTCTAATTGTTCATTAAAGACATCTTCTTGGATTTTTTTAAACTCTTTCTGAGATAGCGAAATAACCATCACAATATCAATAAACTCTTCTTTTAATTGAGCAAACATTTCCACACGGTCATCTTCTATGAATTGATCCGCAATTGCTTTTGCTCCTATTCCTCCTGCAATTCCTCCTATAATCGCACCCGCTAATGCTCCTATTGGTCCAGCAATTGCACCACCAACCGCACCTGCACCAGCTCCTGCCATCATACCGCCCCCAGCAACTGCTGCATTTTTTAATAGCTGCTGTGAAGAAATTCTTCCAACAAGCGCTTCAAAAATATCTGGACCCATAATAACAGCGAACGATATCACTGGTGCAGCTCGTCTTGCAACCACTTCAGCTGTAATTTTTTTTCCCAAAAAATCATTAATTTGTTTTGTAAATATTTTTGCAAATTGCTGTGACGCAACATAGATACTAGTTCCCATAGCTAGGGTTCGTAATCCTGCTTTACCAGCCATTAGAGCCGCATCTTTGGTTTCTGCACCCGACCATTTAGCCTGAGAAAAGACAATAACAAAGCTTATACCTACACCTGGTAATGAATTAATAGCTCCATCAATTGCATCAAATTTAATCGAGGTCAAATTACCTCCTTTGGCTATCAATTTTGCTTCATTATAGGTAATATTACCTTTTCTGATGATATTTTTTGCCTCAGCTGGATTATTAACTCCCTCAACTTTACCTTGTCTAATTTTTTCTTCAAATAATTCAACTGCTCTATCATACTGGTCTTTAGGAACTTCCAATTGCATTCCTTTATACTTATACATTCCTCCTTCGCTTTTAGACTCGAAAGCTGAGTTTACAGTTCCGCTTGCTCTTGCATAATATTTAGTTTGAATTTTTTGATTTCCAACCATTCGATCCGCGCCATTTTTGGCATTATCTTGACCAGTTTGTCTTACATGGTGAAATGGATATTTAATCTTATCCATTAGATTATTTGCAAACTCAGCTGCATGTCCATGCCCTGAAGGAGCGCTAACCATTGCATTTATTTGAGCTTTATGCAATCTATCACCAACACTTAATAAAATCCAAGAAACAACTCCTATCTCAGTTCCTCTTCTAAAGGTAGTTGAATTAACATTCTTTTTACCAATTTTTAATAACTGTGTGTTTAAATTTTCAACTTGTACATCATTTGTATAACCAGAGGCAATCAATTCATTCAATTCCCTAACAACATAGTTCAAACTATTCGAAACATTCAAACGTTTAATAATCCCATATGGATAGTAAAATGCTAACTGATCATTATCATCTACCTCTACTTTCCATAAATTGGAAAATGGAAAAAATTGTACATTACACCTTTCTTGATCATTGATTTGCATTTTTTCGAAAATTCCATACTGGGTCAAGAGTAAACCATATTCTTTGAAATCTTCTTCCCTTAAACTTCTAACCGGAGAATAGCCAAAATATTCAAATTCAGTATTAGAGAATTCATTATAAAATTCTTTTTCTGACTCAATAAACCACTTAGCCCGTCCATAAGGTACTGACTCACCATAATAATCAAATCCATTCTGTGCAATAGACCTAAACACTCGTCTAACACTATCCTCACTGTGAGTATGAACCTCTTTAATTTTTCTTTTCCAAAAAAAATACTGAAAAAAACTCACGATATTATCTTTCATCTCTAACCTCAACCCCAATAATTCTAATATACTAAAACTAGCTATCTAGTAACTTTATAAAGTTTTAAAGCTACATAGTGCATCATAATAAAAACGGAAATGTATTAAAAAACTTGATATTTACCTCTAAGCTAAATTAATTATATCAAAGGCATAATACAAAGTCTATATCATTTATTTTATTTTTCCCAACCAAAAAACCCACCCTAATGGGCAGGTTCTTTCTGTATTGTTCAGCTAGATTATGCTTTACCTTCTGAACCGAATACGTCGATACGTTCTTCAACAGCTTCTGTAATTGCTTCGAAACCTGGTTTCAAGAATTTACGTGGGTCAAAGAGTTTCTTCTTATCGTATTCTGCTTCGTTTGCTTCGTATTCAGCAACAAATTTACGAGTTGCGTTAGCAAATGCGATTTGGCATTCAGTGTTAACGTTAACTTTCGCAACACCAAGTTTGATAGCTGCTTGGATTTGGTCATCAGGAATACCTGAACCACCATGCAATACGATTGGGAAGCCTGGAACTGCTTCTGTCAATTTTTGCAAGTGATCAAGGTGAAGACCTTTCCAGTTTGCTGGGTAAGGACCGTGGATGTTACCAATACCAGCTGCCAAGAAGTCAATACCAGTTGCAACCATTGCTTTAGCATCTTCAATTGGAGCCAATTCGCCATCACCAATGATTCCATCTTCTTCACCACCGATAGTACCAACTTCAGCTTCTACTGATACGCCGTTTGCATGAGCAAATTCTACAACTTTACGAGCTTTTTCAAGGTTTTCTTCAACTGGAAGGTGTGAACCGTCAAACATAACTGAAGTATAACCAACTCGGATACATTCAAGTGCATCTTCATAATGACCATGGTCAAGGTGAATAGCAACTGGTACAGTAATTCCCATTGATTCTACAAGGTTTTCGATGAGAAGTTTACATACTTTGTAACCACCCATGTATTTCGCAGCACCCATAGAAGTTTGGATCAAAACTGGAGCTTTTTTAGCTTCTGCTGCACGCAAGATAGCTTGAGTCCACTCAAGGTTGTTTGTGTTAAATCCACCAACTGCATAACCGTTGTCACGAGCTGCTTGGACAAATTTTTCTGCTGAAACGATTGCCATTTTATCAGGCCTCCTGTATATTTTTATGGGTCAACCCATTTACATTGTTCATTTTATCACTTTTTGATAAAAAAAGCTAGTTTTTCCCATACTTTAGATTGAATTTCTTCTAATCCGATCAATGTAAACCCTTTCTTTTTTAATCTTGGCTAACTCTAGGAAAGCGTATAAAGAAAGTCAAGCGATCATCCTGCCTTTCAAAACGATAAGGCAATTTCTCATGTTCTAATAAACTTTTGACCACAAAGAGTCCCATCCCTGAACCCTTGGCCTTGCGACTAGCATTTTCAGAAAAAGACTGGACCAGCTTTTCTTGTTCTTCAGGACTACAGCTATTCTCAATAAAGAGTTCCCCTTCTCTCTCGCCGATACGGACCAAGCCACCTGGAGTGGAGTGCTTGATAGCATTACTGATGAGATTCGATAATATCAGTTTCATGACAGATGGGTTTATGTAAGCCTGCTGATGGGTTAGGCTAATGTCTACCTGAAGTTCTTTCTCCTTGGCGAGTAAAGCATAATCCTTGACCAGACTTTGCGTCATCTGAAGGAGGTCAACCTCTTCTTTCTCGTCTCGCAATTCCTGAACAGAAGAAAGAGACAATATCTGGAGAACGTGGTGACTGAGGTCGTCTACAATTCCCAAGGCAACTCCAAGATAGTGGTCTCTATCCTTATAACGGCCGATATTTTCTTTCATATTTTCGATTAGGATTTTGAGACTAGCCAGAGGGGTTTTCAGTTCATGAGAGGCCCCTCGTAGGAACTCAACCTTCATCTTCTCCAGCTGGAGAATAGCTTCATTCTTGTCATGCAAGTCCGCAATGACAGTCAAGAGATGCTGGTAAAGGCTATTGATTTGTTCCTTGAGATCACCTATCTCATCCTTAGAATCCACGCGCAATCGCACTTGGGCATCCAAATCCATCATCCGACGAGTCACCCGCTTGATTTCCAAAATCGGTGCAACAATGGTCCGAGCATAAATGTAAGCCACCAAGAGGGAAATCAGAAAGGATGCCAACAAGGTATAGGGGAGAAACTGAAGACTAATCTGCTCTGCTTCTTTTTGCAAATCCATGGACGCTAGAAACTGGAGAGTCATAGTCCCACCATCTTGCGTTTTTACCTCGCGTTCTTCAATAAAGAGGGAAGTTGTCTGGCGAGCTGTATCTAATGGAAAATTATCCTTAACCTCTAACTTGTCCTCAGTCATCTCACCCTTAACGGACCCTTTGATATCACTGGTCTGGGAATACAAATCTAACACTTGCTCGATACTTTGCCTATCCTTTCCTTCTAGGGACTGGGCAATAGCTGTCGCTTTCTGACCAATGGTTTCCTGACGGTGGCTCAGATAAGTCGATGGAAAGAGAAAATAAATAGCTAAATGAAGACAAATAACCAGAACACTAAAAATCGAGAAGGTATAGATAAATATTTTAGTAAATAGACCTGTTCGTTTCATTTTCGCTCCAATTTATAACCAACATTGCGCACAGTGAGGATACAATCCAAGTCTAGCTTTTTCCGTAATTCCTTGATATAGACATCAATGACACGGTCAAAGGGGACCTCATCTGTCGCCTTCCAGACAGCATCAATTATCTGAGAACGAGTCAAGGCTCGTCCTTCATTTTTCACCAGATAGTCCAGAATTTCCAACTCTTTGGCATTGATGGCCACTTCTTGACCTGCGAGGCTTGCACTATAGCTTTCAAAGTCTACCTTGGTATCCTTATAGGAGAAGACTCGTCCCGTATCGTAGTATCGCTTGAAGATTGCATCCACCCTCACTTTTAAGAGAGACAGGGAAAAGGGTTTTTCTAGATAGCCATCTGCCAGAGAGGCAAAGGCGCTCATCTTGTATTCCTCATCCTGAAAGGCGGTTAGCATCAAGACAGGAACCTGACTGCTTTTACGAATCTCAGCTAGGACTTCGAGGCCATTAAGCTTGGGCATCTGGATATCCAGTAGTACTAGGGCTACTTCATAGCTGGAAAATTTTTCTAGAGCTTCTTGACCGTCCGCAGCCTCAATGGTCTCATAACCACAATCTGTCAAATAGTCACTGATTCCCTCACGGATCATCTCCTCATCTTCTACAATTAAAATTTTCATAGAAAAAACGTTTCACATTCCTTTATATTTCTTGTAAATCTTCTCTGTTTCATCCTGATAGGAAGAGTCCTTATCAAGATGAAATAGATAAAAATGCTACCTATATTATACCCCATTTAGGGGAGAATAGGTAGCAAGTTTTTTATTCGCTATCGAGCAAGAGTTCTTTTGGTTGTTTTCTAAGGAGATTGCTTGAAGCAAGCGCCATAACGAGAACCACTAGAACCAAAGCAAGAACAAAGACGATAATAAAGTCTGATGTCTGAATGGAAATGTCTAGGCTCGACAAGGTCTTGCTAAAGCCATCTACTTCTGCACCACCACCAAGGTTAGAAGCTTGAGCTGCCTTGCTGGCTTGCTTGGCAACACCTGAAGTAACATTGGCAAGGACGGTGTTTCCGATGGCACGAGCTGTATAGTTGGCTAGGAAGTAAGCAGAAACGAGAGCAGGGATAGCAATCAAGATTGATTCTGTGATAAATTGCCCCAAGATACTTGCCTGCTTGAGACCGATAGAGAGGAGGATTCCCACTTCCTTGCGACGGGCGTTGATCCAAAGGCTGAGCAAGAGTGCAAGGAGAAGAACTGAGAAGCTCAAGCTACCCCAGAAGAGGAGGTTGGCCATCTTGTACATACCAGAGATGGATTGCTCAAGAGCTGGGTAGTTAGAGGAGCTCTTCACAAGTGTGTAGCTCTTCCAGTTAATACCACTGATACCATTCAACTCTTTCATGACGTCATCCAAGTTCTTGTCTGCTGTTACAAAGAAGGTTGCGTCCCCATAAATAGCTGTATCTTCTGTGTATCCATAAAGTTTTGCAGCAGTGTGAATGTCTGTGATAGCTGTATTTTCATAGAGTTCTTGTGAGTAGGTTACTGCTGACTTATTGTGACCATCAAATAGTCCCTTGATTGTCACTTCAACTGTTTCCTTGGCACCTTTTTCATTGTCTGCATCATAGACATTAGAGTCCAATTTGACCTTATCTCCAACTTTCCAGCCGTGTTTGGCCGCCAAGTCCTTGTGCATGAGAATCTTGTCTTTGTCGTCGTTGGTTAGGTGCTCACCTTCAACCAGCTTATATGAGCCAGAAACAAACTTATCTTCTTTAGAGGAGTCATTGACACCTGTAATCATCAAACTGCTTCCAAACCGTTTGGCACGGTCTGCAGTGAGATTTTTCTTGGTTTCTGGCGTTTCGATGAGGTCGTATCCAGTCAAATCTCCGATAGCGTTGATGCGTTTAACATAAGACTCGATGGCCTTATTTTCGGTGATTTTTTTGATATCCTCACCCTTGATATTCCCAGCACCACGTGGCGTTCCTTGATTGACGCGACGATTGATTTGCATGGAGAAGCTATTGGTGATATTTTTAAATGTCTCCTGAGAAGCCTTGGCAGTAGCTCCCTTGATCGACAAGCCGACCAAACTCAAGCTCGCCATGAGGAGAATAATCAGGAAGATAACAATCGATTTGAAAAACTTCCTTGTAACATAGGCAAATGCGTTGTGTAACATAGGTTCCCTTTCTAGATTTGATTTAATAATTCTATCAAAACAAGCTCATCTTATTTTGTAGTATTGCGAGTTTCAGTCAGTTTCTTATCCTTCAATTCAAGTGTAATATCTGACGCTTGTGCCACTTCTTTACTGTGGGTGACGACGATCACACATTTACCTGTTTTCTGGGCAAGTGATTTGAGCAGTTCGATAATATCTCCAGCAGTTTTAGGGTCCAGATTTCCTGTTGGCTCATCAGCTAGAATAACCGGAGCTTCTGAGACTAAACTGCGAGCGATGGCTACACGTTGCTGTTGACCACCTGATAACTGGAGAACATTCCGCTTGATCTGACTCTCATCCAAACCAAGCTCAAGAAGCGTATCCTTGCTTGCTTTTTTGTTGACCAAGCGGATATTTTCCAGCGGAGAAAGATAATCTATCAAGTTATAATTTTGAAAGACCAGGGAAATATGGTGCATGCGATGGTATGAATACCCCTTGTTCCGAATGTCCTCTCCTTGGAAAAGGATAGAACCTTCAACAGGACTATCTAGACCAGCCAGTAGGGACAAGAGAGTGGATTTTCCTGCTCCTGACTCACCAATGATACTATAAAATTTTCCGGGTTCAAAATTATACTTGATCTGATATAAAACTGCCTCAGCAGTGTTCTTATAACGGTAGGTAACATCTTGCAATTGTAATAAAGTCATGATTTCTCCTTCTTAACTAATAGATGATAAAATTTCTTTCGGCGATTTTCTAAATAGAAATACGAAACAAAGGGCTACTGCTAAGCAACCAATCAGGAGCAGAAAGACATAGGATTCTGCAAAGGATAGGAGACTGGTTGATAGACCACTTGCTTTGGCCAGCGTGTCCTGTAAGGTTGCCTGGTCTCCACTGGCTAGTACAGTTTGGAGTAGATAGGATGTGATGGCATTTCCAGCGATAAAGGATGGAAGCAAAGCTCCAAGAGATACCAACACTACCTCTAAACAGAATTGTAGGAAGATCGAAATCTTGCTTTTTCCAAGTGCCAAAAGAATTCCCACTTCGTAGACCCTTTCTCTCAACCAGAGAGACAAGACCAAAATCAAAGCTCCTGCTCCAGCTATCAACATCCCATAAAGGAAGATGGTGAGGAAGGTTTGGAAGGTTGCCACTGAGTCTTTGATCTGTTCAAAGGCCTTGTTTTCCTTCTCGACTTGGTAACCTTGACTTTCCAAAGCCAAGTTTTCCACCTGCTTCATGAGTCCGTCCATTTCCTTAGGATTTTCTACATAGAAGCGCGCTGCACTGACCTGCGGTTCACTATTTCCCAGAAGGGTTTGGCTGCTTTCATAGTCTGTAAAGACCTGGTTTTCACTGAAGTCAGAAGACAAGCCTGTGAACTTTTCTTGTTTCTTACCAGAAAAGATGCCGACAATCTCAAACTCTACTGTTTGCCCTTTTCCAGCTTCGGACTGACCAGCATCCAAGCCAATCTTGTCATGAAGCGAAAGACCGTTCTTCTTAGCCAACTCTTCGTGGATGAGGATTTTCTTGGAGTCTCCTTTTTGAAGGTGTCGGCCCTCTTTTAGATTGAAAGCCGAACTGGTAAAGGTGACATCCTTGGATGAATCTTCAAGAGCCGTTAAGCTAACCAAGTTCTTGTCCGCGGCTGACAAATCATCGCGTTCTACGCTCTGCTCACCACTCACTGCTTCCTTGTCTTTCAGTTTTGCGACCGTTTCGAGTTCAGGAGAGACATTTTCCAGTCCCTTAATCTTGCTCACGGATGCAAGGTCAGACAACTTGAAGGTCTGTCCATTATCTATCTTTTTGATAGAAAAAGAGGTATTGAGTGATTTGTAAAGATTGCTTTCTACTGTTTTGTTGGACTTCATCAGAGTCAAACAGGCTGAAATTCCTGCTAAAAGGACAAATAAAATCAGAAATAAAATAAAACTTCTCAGTCGTTTTCTGCTGACATAAGCCCAAGCTCTTTGGATTGGATTCATTTGTCACCTCCATATTTGTAAGACTATTATAAAATCCAAATATGAAATGTTTATGAAATCGAAAATTTTTTTTGATTTATTTTTTGAAAAAACAAAAAAGCTAGCAAACGCTAACCTTCCTTCATATATAAGGAGAAATAGTACCAATCAAAAATCTACTTCATTTTATAAATGTTGGCACCGTCTTTCAGCTTAGCATTTTCCATTTCCTAAGTTCTTCATTTTCTGACTTGTATCTGAGAAAATTCTTGATAGGATGAAATGGAAAACTCAGTTTAAATGTTCTGATGCAATGACTGTTCTTGATGCCAATATTTTTCGATATACGAAACGTAGCCTCTAGTCTTCTTTGTAAAAACAAAAAGAGCTAGCAAAAGCCAACTCTTACCCTATGCGGAGAGAGGGACTTGAACCCTCACGACCTAAAGCGGTCACAGGATCCTTAGTCCTGCGCGTCTGCCAATTCCGCCATCCCCGCGTCGATTACTTTACTAGTATATCAACTTTCAAAATCTTTGTCAACACTTTTTTCAGATTTTTTTCATTTTTCCAAGGGAATTATTCTTGGATTTCAGCCAGATTTTCATCCAGCAACTTGGCTCCCAGAGTGTTCTTAAAATGACCAAGAGCAAACTGATGATTTTCTGGCCAAATAGAGGCAACTGCAGGCTTGACAATCTCGATTTGATAACCTAAATTATAGGCATCAATAGCCGTATGAAGAACACAAATATCAGTCAGGACTCCAGTTAGGATGACTGTATCAACCCGACGTTCCCGCAAACGGATATCTAGGTCCGTTCCTGAAAATGCTGAATAGTGACGCTTGTCCATCCAAAAGACACGACTATCCGCCTCATGCTCAGCATAAAAGTCAGCTAGAGGGCCATAAAGATTACGACCACTAGTTCCGATGATGTTGTGTGGTGGAAAGAGCTTGCTTTCTGGGTGGAATGTATCCTTCTCTTCATGAGCATCAATTGTGAAAAAGACATAGTCTCCACGATCAAAAGCTAATCTGGTTACTCGATTAATTGCCTCTGATATAGCTTGAGCAGGTGCCCCTGCAGTCAGCTTTCCATGGTCTGCTACGAAATCCTCTGTATAGTCAATTGAGATTAAAGCCTTTGCCATTAGTAGTCCCTCTTTTTCACTTCCTCAAAAATATCACCAATTAGAACTTTGAGATAAGTCCCCTTCATTCCGAGTGAACGGCTCTCAATAATTCCTGCTGACTCCAGTTTACGAAGCGCATTGACAATCACAGAACGCGTAATTCCAATACGGTCTGCAATAACAGATGCAGTCAACTGCCCTTCATTTCCATCCAACTCAGCTAAAATAGCTGATACGGCACGAAGTTCTGAATAGGAAAGGGTGTTGACCGCCATGGTAACAGCAGTACGGCGGCGGATATTTTTCTCATCCTCTTCACGTTGGAAGTTCAAGAGTTGAATCCCTACCACCGTGCTCGCAATCTCAACAAGGATTAAATCTTCATCTTCAAATTTCTTATCATTGCGCCAAATAATCAACGAACCTAGGCGAATCCCTGATACATGAATCGGAGCAATGGTCGTCAAACCATCTGGAAAGTCCGCACGACTCTCTACAGGGAAAATGGTCAAATCATGTTCAACAGGAAGGTTGGCTTCCGTATCATAGATCATGTTTGCACCTTGAATATAATCATCTGGAAAAATCTTAGTTTGAAAAAACTGTTCTACACGATCTGTATTCGTTTTATAACGCATGAAGTAGCCTAAAAGGCGCCCCTTGCTATTCACAATACAAGCGTTACAATCAATAATATCTGCCAACTGGCGTGTAATCGCATTATAGGGAAGTTCATCTTGAAGTTGCTCCTCTGAGCGTTTCAAAATAGAAGTAATTTTTCTTGTTTTTTCTAATAAATGTGCCATTTTTTACCTCGCATTTAATCGCTACCATTATAACATAAAGAGCGTGAATTTTCAATTATTATCTGAAAATTGCTTATTTAATTACAATTTTGAACAGCAAAAATATTTTAGAAAAATGAGTTCTTTTGTGTTGACAGCTGAATTATTTTTTATTAATATAACATTATAAGAAGATGACATGATAAATCCCTTTCCGTTTCACCTATCCTTTACTATCACCATCTTCTTTTACCCTTGGTCTCCTTATATATAAAAGCGATTCACAATGTGAATCGCTTTTTCCTATTTGTCTCCTTTGTTACGAATAACAAAGCCAGTCTTCTTTTCACTTGAAGTGTTGTGAGGTTTTTTATTGTCTTTATTACGATAGCGTCTGTCTTTATCAAAATGATCGTTCCCGCGGCTGCCTTTTTTGAAAACATCACGGCGACCACCACGACGGTTATCTCCTCGACGATTGTCGCGTCCACGATTACCTCCAGAACGTCCATTTCCTGACGGTTTGAACGGCAGTGGTTTTTCACGCGCAATCTCCACTTCAGGAAGGCTGTCTGGATCTTGGACTGTCAGACTCAAGATATACATAGCCAATTCTTCTGGACTAAATTCTGCAGCTAACTTACGAGCATCTTTAGCAAATTTCTCAAAGTTCCCACGAATAGTTTCATCCACAAAATCACGTTCGATTTTCTTGAGAGCTACTTGTTTCTTAGCTTGGAAGGCTTCTTCAGCTGTCGCTGGTTTAAGACCTTTCATGCGTTTCTTAGTCAAGTTTTCGATGATTTGAAGGTAGCCCATTTCATTTGGTGCTACGAAAGTAATAGATTGACCTGACTTACCAGCACGACCTGTACGCCCGATACGGTGAACGTAACTTTCAGGATCTTGTGGAATATCGTAGTTATAGACATGGGTCACACCTGAAATATCCAAACCACGTGCTGCCACGTCTGTCGCAACTAGAACATCAAGGTTCCCATTTTTGAAATCACGAAGGACACGAAGACGTTTATTTTGGTCCAAATCACCATGAATTCCTTCAGCACGGAAACCACGGATTTTAAGACCACGAGTCAATTCATCCACACGACGTTTGGTGCGACCAAATACGATAGCAAGTTCTGGTTGTTCCACGTCCATGAGACGGGTCATAGTATCAAATTTTTCTTGTTCCTTAACACGGATATAGTACTGGTCCACCAGTTCGGTTGTCAATTCTTTAGCAGCAATCTTGACATGCTCAGGATCTTTCATAAACTGAACACCGATACGTTTGATAGCGTCTGGCATGGTTGCTGAAAAGAGCAAGGTTTGACGATTTGCAGGAACACGGGAAATGATGGCTTCGATGTCTTCAAGGAAGCCCATGTTGAGCATTTCATCCGCTTCATCAAGGATGAGGGTTTCAATATCTTGTAATTTCAAGGCCTTGCGTTTAATCAAGTCCAAGAGACGGCCTGGTGTTCCTACCACGATGTGGGCACCAGATTTAAGGGCCTTGATTTGTTTTTCAATGCTGGAACCACCGTAAACTGAGCGAACTTTCACTCCTTTGCTACGGCCAAAGCGGAAGAGTTCCTCTTGACTTTGGACAGCGAGTTCACGAGTTGGAGCAATGACCAAGGCTTGGATGGTCGCTTCTTCTGTACGGATTTTTTCAAGGGTTGGCAAGCCAAAGGCTGCGGTTTTCCCTGTACCAGTCTGAGCTTGACCGATAACATCCTTACCTTCAAGAGCCAAGGGAATAGTCTGTTCTTGGATAGGACTTGCTTCTACAAATCCAGCTTTTTCAATCTCTGCTAGCAATTCAGCAGACAAGTTAAATTCATTAAATTTCACGTTTTTCTTCTTTCTAAAGGTGGTGCGAAGCCACCCTATAAGGCTTTAGTGTATACTTTTCTTTTCATGACGTATCTTCTACAAAAACGAGATACCGTGTTGCTTCTTTTCCACGAAAGAAAAGTACTGGTTTCTTTGCAACCCATCTAGTATAACACAAGACTAGAGCAAAAGATAGTAGAATCCATTAGGAAAACTATGTAAACGATTTATTATCTATTGAATTAGAATTATAGAAGTTTTTGATAGACTTTTTGACCGGAAATCATTTCCCGTAGCAGATTTGTGCAAAAAGTGTTTTCTTGTGCTAGAATGAAAATCAAACAGGAGGACTATAAATGTTAACATATGATTTAATCGTTATCGGATTTGGTAAAGCTGGTAAAACACTAGCTGGTAAATTGGCTTCAGCTGGCAAAAAAGTTGCCCTCGTTGAACGTAGTAAAGCTATGTACGGTGGAACTTGTATCAACATCGGATGTATCCCAACTAAAACCTTGCTAGTTGCTGCTGAGAAGGACTTGTCTTTTGAAGAAGTCATTGCTACCAAAAATACTATCACTAGTCGCCTCAACGGTAAAAACTATGCTACTGTTGCGGGTACAGGTGTGGATATTTTTGATGCGGAAGCTCATTTCCTTTCAAATAAAGTCATCGAAATCCAAGCTGGTGATGAAAAACAAGAACTGACTGCTGAAACTATCGTCATCAACACTGGTGCCGTTTCAAACGTCTTGCCAATTCCAGGACTTGCTACTAGCAAAAACGTCTTTGACTCAACTGGTATTCAAAACTTGGACAAATTGCCTGAAAAACTTGGTGTCCTTGGTGGCGGAAACATTGGTCTTGAATTTGCTGGCCTTTACAACAAACTTGGAAGCAAGGTAACCGTTCTAGATGCCTTGGATACTTTCCTACCTCGAGCAGAACCTTCCATCGCAGCTCTTGCTAAACAATACATGGAAGAAGACGGTATTGAACTGCTTCAAAACATCCGTACTACTGAAATCAAAAACGACGGAGACCAAGTCCTTGTCGTAACTGAAAACGAAACGTACCGTTTCGATGCCCTTCTCTACGCAACTGGGCGTAAGCCAAACGTAGAACCACTTCAACTTGAGAATACAGACATTGAACTAACGGAACGTGGCGCTATTAAAGTAGACAAACACTGTCAAACAAACGTTTCTGGTGTCTTTGCAGTTGGAGACGTCAACGGTGGACCTCAATTTACCTACATTTCACTTGATGACTTCCGCGTTGTCTACAGCTACCTTGCTGGAGATGGCAGCTACACACTTGAAGACCGTCTCAATGTACCAAACACTATGTTCATCACACCTTCTCTTTCACAAGTTGGTTTGACTGAAAGCCAAGCAGCTGATTTGAAACTTCCATACGCAGTGAAGGAAATCCCTGTTGCTGCCATGCCTCGTGGTCACGTAAATGGCGACCTTCGTGGAGCCTTCAAAGCTGTTGTGAATACTGAAACAAAAGAAATTATTGGTGCAACTATCTTCTCAGAAGGTTCTCAAGAAATCATCAACATCATCACTGTTGCGATGGACAACAAGATTCCTTACACTTACTTCACAAAACAAATCTTCACTCACCCAACCTTGGCTGAGAACTTGAATGACCTGTTTGCGATTTAAGATTTCAAATATTCTACACAAGACAAGTATCCATTTTGGTGCTTGTCTTTTTCTATCCAATCCATAGTTTCCTTACAAGATTATTTGTGCTTTTAGCTGTAAAAGCTTATAATATAGGTGTAGGATGTTGTCTTCATTTTCTGTTCAAAGAGGAGGCTAATCAAATGGGAAAGCAAGTTAAATCACCAAAACACTCTCCCTTTTCCTTCCTATCCAAAGAAAAAAGTACGGCTGTGAAAACACTGGTTTTCTGTGTCAGTATAGTCTTCATTTTTCTCCTACTTTTCTGGATGCTTTTTCGCTTGATTTCACCTCAAAAACAGCAATTCACAGTCAATCAAGCTGCTGATTTTTACCTTGTTAATTCGAAATCCATTCAAAGTTATCAGTTGCAAAACGATCAGTTTCAGCTCATGAAAACTGAGGACGTCTCCATTGCAGAAGATGTCAATTTCTGGTTTCCTCAGGGACGGTTTGACAATCGCTATCTCGTCTTCTCATCTGGAAATACCAGAGGGAAAGCATCCACTCAAAACATTGTATCCCTTGACTTTCAGACAGGGGACATCCGAAAAACTTCAACTCCCTTCTATGCTTATTCGGGAGCTGGAGTATCAGACAAATTCTTCTACACAGGACAAACTACAACTGAGGATGGTGTGCTCAGTATGTTTGACATCTCAGGAAAGCTGATTACTCAGAAAACATTCTCCGAATCCACTTCCTTTCCGATCCAGTTTCATGGAAGAGGGAATCGCCTCTACCTCGGTCTGGGGTTTCATGATGAGTCCCGTCAACGACCCGCTTTAGTTTTTGATGCCTATTTAGTTGAATTAGACGAAGACGAAAATGACCAACTAAAAGAATTGTCTCGTACGCCTCTGACAAGCGAAGGCAAGATCGTTGAAATGTTGACTTCTTCTGAATTAATCGGTGACAATTATTACAGTAGCGTTGCCTATACTCGAAATACAGAAACTTTCTCCAAGGATCCAGACAATCGCATACTTGTCATGAACTTGTCTAGTAAGGAAAAGCACTTCATCAAGCTACCAGAGGACAACCCAAATCTTCTTTATAAAACACCGAAAGAAGACCGATTGATTGTAAAACATGAGGCGGATGGAAATGATCGCTGTGCCTTATCTATTGTCAATCTCTCTGATGAATCTAGCTATCTGATTAATGTCAGAAAAGATTTGCCTGACTCTACAGAAGAGATAATACACATCGATACAAGTTTGACAAATAAGATATTGGTCGTAACCAATCAACATTTGTTATTGTATTCTTTAGAAAATGGCCAACTTCTAACTAAAACAAAACTGGAACTGAAACAAAACGACTTCCCAATCGCAACTTGGTTTCAGAACTAATCACTCACAGCCCTCTTCGGGCTGTTTTTGTTTCTGCGAAATCTCAAATCTGTCTTTTCTTTCTTTTATGATATAATGTCCACACTTTACTTAGCAGTCCTAATTATATATTGAGTCTCAGGTCACTCTTTTAAATATCAGCAATACATATGACTTTAAATAACTTGCTTCAGCTCATCGTTTTATGGGTAATTTAAAAAGTATATTTTGCAATGATTGTTTCATGCCTAATTAGTAAATCATCCACTCTTTGCGCGGGTCGTATGTGTATTTTCATCGTTTGTGGAAAGGTTTTACCGTTTGCAAATTGATGGCTAAGTCGATATATTTTTTCTTCTTAAATATTTTCCAAATTATTTAATCTTTTTAAAGATAAGAATCACTTTCTAATCAATCAAAGGATATTTCAAATTTCTTCATTCTTGATAATATGAACAAAGATCCGCAAAATGTTTAAACTTTATTATTGTAAAAAATATCGAGAAATCACATATTATGTTAATGTATATGACGTTGGATGAAATTGACTTTCGAAAACATTAACTATATAATGTCTGTAAACAAGAAATAATGAGGTAACGATTATGAATAAAACAGAATTACTGTTACAAAGACTAGATGATATTGGTCAGTCTCTAAAAGATTCTAGACAAGCACTAGCTTTGCTGGCACTTGGTTCTTGCGGAGTAGAAAGAGACCGATTGGATCAATACTCAGATTTGGATTTTTTTGTTATTGTAAAAGATGGCTACAAGCAGGCCTATATACAGGATCTAACTTGGTTAAGTAATCTAGAACCAATTGCATTTCACTACCAAAATACAGTGGACGGACATAAAGTTCTATTTGAAGATGATGTTTTTTGTGAATTTGCTGTCTTTGAAGCTCATGAACTAGTAAACATTCCCTTCGCTGAAGGCAAGATTATCTGGAAGGAGGTCGGTTTTGATGGAACAATCTGCCGGCCACAAAGATTGCCATCAAAAGAAAATAGAGACCGTGAATGGCTGTTGGGAGAAATTTTATGCAATCTATATATAGGACTAGGTCGCTATCAACGAGGCGAAAAATTGGCTGCTTATGATTTCATCCAAAACAGATCCGTCAAGCTTTGGACCGAACTAATCAATTTGGAAAAAACTTCTAAATCTGATTTTATAGATATTTTTAACAGCAACAGAAGATTTGAAAAAGGTTATCCAAATGAGGCCAAACAATTACCCTACTTTTTGCAAGGTTACGAACGAATCTCTGAATCTGCTCAGGCACTCCTAGAATATCTTGATAAACACTATCCTCTTAACGCATTTATAAAAGAAAAAATTCGTAATTTATTATAAAAGAGACTTTCCAAAAAATAATCTAAATCCCAAAAGTTAGGTATCTTTGTCAACTATAATGGATTAATGAAATTTTAAAACCTGCAGAAGGTAATTGATGTCCTCTCCTTTCTTATGTTCAGAGCAAGAAAGATTTATTTCTTAAAGTTGCCAAAGTTATCAAATTCAAAGATATTGTATTTGATTGGTTTAATCAGAACCTAAAAAGCACCTCTAAGGTTACTTCTTTAGTTGATCTTAGAGGTTACTTTAGTTATTGGACTGCTGGGCGCAGTATGATATAATAGAAACATGAAATTAAAAACTACTTTGGGCCTCCTTGCCGGGCGTTCATCTCACTTCGTTTTAAGCCGTCTTGGCCGCGGAAGTACGCTCCCAGGAAAACTCGCCCTTCAATTCGATAAAGATATTTTACAAAATTTAGCTAAGAACTACGAGATTGTCGTGGTCACTGGAACCAATGGGAAAACCCTAACAACTGCCCTCACTGTCGGCATCTTAAAAGAGGTTTATGGTCAGGTCTTGACTAATCCAAGCGGTGCTAACATGATTACAGGGATTACGACAACCTTCTTGACCGCCAAATCTTCTAAAACTGGAAAAAATATTGCCGTCCTAGAAATTGACGAGGCCAGTCTATCTCGTATCTGTGACTATATCCAGCCAAGCTTATTTGTTATCACCAATATCTTCCGTGATCAGATGGATCGCTATGGTGAGATTTACACAACTTATAAGATGATTTTGGATGCTATTCGTAAGGTACCTACTGCCACTGTTCTCCTCAATGGTGACAGTCCACTTTTCTACAAGCCAGCCATTCCAAATCCTGTACAGTATTTTGGTTTTGACTTGGAAAAAGGGCCAGCCCAACTTGCTCACTACAATACAGAAGGAATCCTCTGTCCTGACTGCCAAGGAATCCTCAAATATGAACTCAATACCTATGCCAACTTGGGAGCCTATATCTGTGAAAACTGTGGATGTAAACGTCCTGACTTGGACTACCGTCTGACAGAACTGGTTGAGTTGACTAACAATCGCTCTCGCTTTGTCATCGACGGACAAGAATACGGTATTCAAATCGGTGGACTCTACAACATCTACAACGCTCTCGCTGCGGTTGCTATTGCCCGTTTCCTCGGTGCAGATTCGCAACGGATCAAGCAAGGATTTGATAAGAGCCGTGCTGTCTTTGGACGCCAGGAAACCTTCCATATCGGTGATAAAGAGTGTACTCTTGTCTTGATTAAAAATCCTGTTGGTGCGACCCAAGCTATCGAGATGATCAAACTAGCGCCTTATCCATTTAGTTTATCTGTTCTCCTTAATGCCAACTATGCTGATGGGATTGATACTAGCTGGATTTGGGATGCTGACTTTGAACAAATCACTGAGATGGACATTCCTGAAATCAACGCTGGCGGTGTTCGTCATTCTGAAATTGCACGTCGTCTACGAGTGACAGGCTATCCAGCCGAGAAAATCACTGAGACAAGCAATCTGGAGCAAGTTCTCAAGACTATTGAGAACCAAGACTGCAAACATGCCTATATCCTGGCTACCTATACTGCTATGCTGGAATTCCGAGAACTGCTGGCTAGTCGTCAGATTGTTAGAAAGGAGATGAACTAATGGTTTATACTTCACTTTCCTCAAAAGCTGGCAACTACCCTTATCAGCTCAACATCGCCCACCTCTATGGAAACCTCATGAATACCTACGGGGACAATGGAAACATCCTCATGCTCAAGTATGTGGCTGAAAAATTGGGGGCACATGTGACGGTTGACATCGTTTCACTTCATGATGATTTTGATGAAAATCACTATGATATTGCCTTTTTCGGTGGCGGTCAAGACTTTGAACAAAGTATTATCGCTGGCGACCTGCCTGCTAAAAAAGAGAGTATTGACAACTACATCCAAAACGACGGAGTAGTTCTAGCCATCTGCGGTGGTTTTCAACTTTTGGGGCAATATTATGTTGAAGCTTCAGGTAAACGTATCGAAGGGCTGGGGGTCATGGGCCACTACACCCTCAACCAGACTAATAACCGCTTTATCGGTGACATCAAGATCCATAATGAAGAATTCGATGAAACCTACTATGGATTTGAAAATCACCAGGGACGTACCTTCCTCTCAGATGACCAAAAACCGCTGGGACAGGTGGTCTATGGAAATGGAAACAACGAGGAAAAGGTCGGCGAAGGGGTTCATTATAAGAATGTCTTTGGTTCCTACTTCCACGGACCTATCCTCTCTCGTAATGCCAATCTAGCTTATCGCCTAGTTACTACTGCCCTTAAGAAGAAATACGGTCAGGACATCCAACTCCCTGCCTATGAAGACATTCTCAGTCAAGAAATCGCTGAAGAATACAGCGACGTAAAAAGCAAGGCAGACTTTTCTTAAACTAAAGAAAACTATATCAAAGAACTCCGCTATCATATCGGAGTTCTTTTTGCCTGCTCTTTTACCCTTCTCCCTTGCATTTTCTCTCTTTTTTTGCCAAAATAGAGGGGTAGAAAGAAGGTAGCATATGTCTAAATTACAACAAATCGTAACATATCTTGAATCAGAAAAACTAGACGTCGCTGTCGTATCTGACCCCGTCACTATCAATTACCTCACTGGCTTCTACAGTGATCCCCATGAACGCCAAATGTTCCTCTTTGTTCTAGCGGATCAGGAACCTCTCCTCTTTGTCCCAGCTCTTGAAGTGGAGCGTGCAACCAGCACCGTTTCCTTCCCAGTTGTGGGCTATGTGGACTCTGAAAATCCATGGCAAAAAATCAAAAATGCCTTACCACAGCACGACTTCAAACGTGTCGCTGTTGAGTTTGATAATCTCATCTTGACCAAATACCATGGTTTGAAAACAGTTTTTGAAACTGCTGAGTTTGAAAACCTCACTCCTCGCATCCAACGCATGCGCCTCATCAAATCAGCCGATGAAGTCCAAAAAATGATGGTTGCAGGTCTCTATGCTGACAAAGCTGTAAAAGTTGGTTTTGACAATATCTCTCTTGATAAAACAGAGACAGATATCATCGCCCAAATCGACTTCGCCTTAAAGCGTGAAGGCTATGAAATGAGTTTTGATACCATGGTCTTGACTGGTGATAATGCTGCAAATCCACACGGAATTCCTGGTGCAAACAAGGTCGAAAAAGACGCCCTTCTCCTCTTTGACCTGGGTGTTATGGTCAATGGCTACGCATCAGATATGACTCGTACAGTCGCTGTCGGCAAACCAGACCAATTCAAAAAAGACATTTACAACTTGACACTTGAAGCTCAACAAGCTGCCCTTGACTTCATCAAGCCAGGTGTGACTGCCCATGAAGTTGACCGCGCTGCTCGTGAAGTCATTGAAAAAGCTGGTTATGGTGAGTACTTCAACCACCGTCTCGGTCACGGTATCGGTATGGATGTTCACGAATTTCCTTCTATCATGGAAGGAAACGACATGGTCATCGAAGAAGGCATGTGCTTCTCTGTTGAACCAGGTATCTATATCCCTGGTAAAGTCGGGGTCCGTATCGAAGATTGCGGTGTTGTCACTAAGAACGGCTTTGACCTCTTTACAAGCACCAGCAAAGATTTGCTTTATTTTGATTAATATTCATCTAATACTCAATGAAAATCAAAGAACAAACTAGGAAACTAGTCGCAGGCTGTACTTGAGTACGGCAAGGCGACGTTGACGCGGTTTGAATTTGATTTTCGAAGAGTATAAAATCTTCCCACAATAAAACGCATAGTATCAAGGTTTTTCAACACTTGATATTATGCGTTTTTCTGATTTTTAGAACTTTTCTCCAGCCGCTTTACTTAATTTTCCTAACACTCTGACTAAGCACAAACCCTACAGCCATTCCCACGATATTTTGCAGGAAGTTTGGTAGGATTTCTGGTAGGGCTGCCGCCCAGCCATTCATCAAAGTTGAACCCAAGGCGTAGCCTCCTACCATCGCAATAGCAGCTAAGATAAGGCCTAGCCATTGCCATTTTCCTTTAAATCCTGCGAAAAATCCCTGCAAGCCATGGTTGATCAAGCTAAAGAACATCCACTGTGGATAGCCTGATAAGAGGTCAATCAAGAAACCTGCTAGTCCTCCAACGACAGCCCCCTCTTTACTGCCAAAGTAGAAAGCCGCAAAGAAGATACCTGCATCTAAGAGAGTTAGAATACCTGTCGGTGTTGGGACTTTTAGGAAATAACCTAGAACCACAGAAAGGGCGGTTAAGAGGGATACAAGGGCGATTTTAGTTGTTTTGGTTTGCTTCATATTGTCTTACTCCATATTGATCTGCTTGTGCAATAGCACGGTAAACGAAAGCTTTAGAACTTTCTACTGCTGGTAAAAGTTCATCACCTTTAACCAAGTGACTGGCGATGCTTGAGGCAAAGGTACAACCTGCACCAGCATTTTGGCCTTGGATAACGGGATTTTCTAGGACAGTGAAAGTTTGTCCATCATAAAAGACATCTACAGCCTTGTCCTGACTAAGGCGATTGCCTCCCTTGATAATGACTGCTGGCGCTCCTAAATCATGCAATTTCTGCGCTGCAACTTTCATATCTTCCAAGGTTTTGATCTCATGACCCGCCAACAATTCTGCTTCAGGGAGATTAGGCGTAATCACGCTAACATGAGGGAAAAAGCGAATCAACTCTTGACAGAGTTGGCTGACTGCCACATCATGCGTTTCCTTGCAGACCAAGACGGGGTCCAATACCACTGGCACTCCAGGACGTTGCTTGATAAAATCCAAGGCCTTCTCAGCCACACTGACAGTAGGGAGAAGACCAATCTTAATCCCCGCAAACTCCACATCACGTAAGCTATTCAACTCATGTTGAAAAATAGCATCGTCTGTTGGAAAGACCTCAAAGCCATTTTCGGTCAAAGAAGTCAAACAAGTTACAGCTACAAAGCCATGCAAGCCGTTCAAGGTATAGGTAGCAAGATCGGCTGATAAACCACCACCACTAAAAATATCATTCCCAGAAAGTGCTAAAATACGATTATTCTTCATAACGAATCTCCTTCAAATACAAACCATTCGGTGCTGCTGTTGGACCTGCAAGCTGTCTGTCTTTTTTTTCCAAGATCAAGTCAATCTGCTCAACTGGCATTCGATTATTTCCGATTTTGAGCAGTGTCCCCACCATATTGCGAATCTGCTTATACAAGAAACCATTTCCTGAAAAGGTAAAGGTCAAAAACTGCCCTGTCTCATCGACTGTTAAACTCGCTTCTGTAATGGTCCGAACCTTGTCCTCTACACTGGTTCCAGATGCTGTAAAACCGGTGAAATCGTGGATTCCCTCTAGCTTTTTGATTGCCATCTGCATCCGTTCCACATCGAGGGGATAGGGAAAGTGAGTAGCATAGTGACGGCGCATCGGATTTTTGGGACGCCCTCTATCCACGATAAACTCATAGGTCTTGCTGTGCTTGGCATAACGGCAATGAAAATCATCTGCCACAATCTCAATTGAAATCACATCAATATCTTCTGGAGACTGGGTATCCAGAGCAAAACGGAGTTTTTCCTCATCCATCTGATAGGGCAGGTCAAAATGAATAACCTGACCAAGAGCATGAACCCCACTATCCGTCCTACCAGCACCGTGAACAGTGATGGCTTGCCCCTTATTGAGTCTCGTTAAGGTTTTTTCGATTTCCTCTTGAACGCTCCGCGCATGAGGCTGCCTCTGAAAACCAGCAAAGGCATACCCGTCATAGGAAATGATTGCTTTATATCTTGTCATAACTTCTATTTTATCAGGAAATAAAAGTGTAAACAAGTTTAAAAACCAATAATTGTCTGGGTACAAAATTCCCAAAAAGAAAAACTTAGGAAACCAATCCTAAGCTCTCTTTTGAAGTGCGTACATAACAAAGATAGAAGTGACAATCAACCAGCATCCTAGAATGGTGAAGACCAACATACCGTTTTGAGTCACCAAGCCAATCGCCCCAAGAATGAAAGGTGTCGTAAAGGCTCCAAAGCTGCATCCTAAAACCGCAAATGAAGTTGCTTGATTGAGGAGCTTGGCTGGGATTCTTTCAGAAAGAAGCTGAAAGACAGTGGTCAAGGCCACACTGTAAGAAAAACCTGCCACAACACTTCCAACTACCATCACACCCAATGACGGAGATAAGGCAATCACAATCTGCCCCAATCCAAAGGTAATACCTGACCAAAGGAGCAACCTTTCTTTAAACAGAGAGATAAAGAAAGAAAAACTCACACCTGCCAAGATACCAATCAACTGCATGATACTTAAAACCAAGCTCGATAACTGGGCATCCCCTAGACCTCTTTCCACCATCAGACTAGGAATACGAATGGTGATAGCTGTGTTGGTGCAGACAACAACTGCTGCTTCGACAGCCAATAGAAAAATCAAACCTTTCATCTTTCCTGTCAAACGAGTCGTTTCGGTCTCTTTTTTCTTTGTTTCTTTCTTTTCTTTCCCATAAGGAACAAAGAGCAGATAAAGGATCAATACTAAAAATCCCGCACTGTAGGCCAAGAAGGTCACAGTCCATCCCAAGGATAAGAGTTGACCAACCACTAGAGTCAAAATCGATGCCCCGACAACTTCTGCTGATCCGCGGAGGCCCAACATCTGGATCCGCGTCTTTCCATGATAGCGTTCGCTGATGATGGAAATGGCCTTGGCATTGATCATTCCAACACCCAAGCCAAATAAAATCCGCATCGCAAAGACAAAGTTGTACTCCTGATACCAGAAAGGGGCTGTCCCCCCAATAGAAAGGATGAGAAGTCCTAGACTAATCTGAAGTCGCTCAGGAAACAATCGCTCCAAAAACCCATTTAAAACCAGCATAATCATGATCCCAAAAGAAGGGAGACTGACCAGGAGCTCGATTTGTTCTTTGGGGTAGCCTTGATAGTAGTCAAACATGGCTGGCAGAGCACTTGAGATGGAAAAGGAGGTAATCAAAACGAGGGAGAGAGCCAAAATACTAGCCCGTTCTAAAAATTGTTTCATGAATTTTCTTTCTGTATATTTCTCACTGTTGATCCTTTTAAAAGGAAGGTGGCAAGAAAAGAAGGAGCCCGATTGAACTAAAGACTCCGTCCTAACTTTCCTAATAGGAAGACGATTTTCGCTTGATTTGCTTGATCAGATAGAAGATGAAGCCTGCAACCATATAGGCTGCAAAAATGATCAAACACCATTTGATGACCACGTCCCAACCCTTGTTCACATTTAAAAAGAAATAAGGGAAGGGATTGTCCTTGGAATTCGGAATATTGAGTTTTAAGACCAGGCCATTAAACAAGGCAAAAATCATATAAACCAAGGGCAAGATGGTCCACAAGACTGGATCCCAGATCTTGTATTGACCCTGTTTATCAAAGAAGAGGGTGTCGGCTAAAAACCAGAGTGGAACGATATAGTGGCAAAGGAAATTTTCCACACGGTAAAAGTCTGTCGCAATCGGAGCAAGCATAAAATGGTAAATCACACAGGTAATCATGATACTCATGGTAACACCACCCTTGAGACGAAGCAAGGTCGGACTTTGCCAATTTTCACCTGAACGGCTCATCACACGGAGCAGATAGCCGGTGAAAATCATTACCAAGAGATTAGACAGCACCGTGTAGTAAAGGAGCATACCAAAACCACCGTGCTTGGTAATTTCTAAATAAACTCCTGTAAATGCCGCTAAGAACAAGAGCGCACGACTATAAAAGATAAATTTGTAGTTCGTTTTCATAGCTAGATTTTCTTAACAAACTCTGACTTCAATTTCATAGCTCCAAAACCATCAATCTTACAGTCGATGTTGTGGTCACCTTCTACGATACGGATATTTTTAACACGAGTTCCTTGTTTCAAATCCTTTGGCGCACCTTTTACTTTCAAATCCTTTATAAGGGTTACAGTATCACCGTCGGCCAATTTATTTCCGTTAGCATCGATAGCGACAACGCCTTCTTCTACTTCTGCAACTTCAGCAGGGTGCCATTCATAGGCACACTCTGGGCATACCAAGAGATTTCCATCTTCGTAGACATATTCTGAATTACATTTTGGGCAATTTGGTAAATTGTTCATGGGTTCTCCTTATAACATTTCACTATTCTTTGAAAATCAAAATTTATTGAACAGCAACTATTATACCGTAAAATCCTACTTTTGACAATGTGTCCTAAGTCTAGCAGACAAAAAAGTCATGCAACTTTTTACAGTTACATGACTTTTAAAAGATGATTGGTCATGGGCACTTATCAAGCACCTCATGATAAAAGGGGTAGCAACTATATCTTACAAACCAGGAGCTTGTCCAAGTTCTGCTGCAATCATCCAAACTGTTTTCTCAAGTTCAGCCTTAGCACCAACAAAGATATCGTTTGTAACATCATCGCCTTCTTCATCTGTCACATCCAAAGCTTTTTGGAAAAGAGCGATGAGGTAGCGGTAAATCGCTAGAACACGTTCCAAGCTTTCTTCAACGTTACGGAATTCTCCTTCTTCTTCTTCGATTTCACTGTGTTGAAGGAATTCTGTCAAAGTTGAGTAAGGTTTGCCACCAAGGGTGATCAAACGTTCGCTGATTTCGTCAAGATAGCCATCAAGGCCGTCCATGTATTCATCCATTTTTGGATGCCATACGAGGAAACCACGACCACGCATATACCAGTGAACTTGGTGAAGGGCAATGTGAGCCACATACAAGTCTGCTACTGCTTGGTTCAATACTTCTTTTGTTTTTGCCAATGCTACTGGCGCTGTTTTAGATAATGTTGTAACGTCTTTTACTGCTTCTTTTTTCAATTCAACCATATTTCTTACCTCTTTTCTTTTTTTATAACCACCTTCTTAGTGGTTACAGTATAAGTATACTACTACCAGAAAACGATAGCAAGAAAAGTGTACTATCTGAGAAAAGTTGCAATAGACTGATAATTTAAGAATAGTCTGGACAGTTTTGATTAGCCGACTTGCTCGGATTTACTTGAAAATTGACTTTGATATAGGTCATAATAAAAACCTTTTGCTTGGAGCAAGCTTTCATGATTTCCCTGTTCAATAATCTGTCCATCCTTAAGAACGAGAATCTTATCTGCTTCTTGAATGGTAGAGAGACGGTGAGCAATGACAAAGCTGGTTCTTCCTTTCATCAAGCGTTTCATAGCTTTTTGAATCAAGAGTTCCAAACGGGTGTCAACAGAGGAAGTTGCTTCATCCAGAATAAGAATTTTAGGATTGGCTAGGAGAGCACGCGCGATGGTCAAGAGTTGTTTTTGCCCGAGGGAAATATTACTTGACTCTTGGTTCATCTCCATGTTGTAACCGCCAGGAAGAGTTCGGATAAAGTGGTCTACATTTGCTGCTTTGGCAGCTTCTATTATTTCCTCGTCACTGGCGTCAAGATTTCCAAAACGTAGGTTTTCTTTGATCGTACCTTCATAAAGCCAAGCATCCTGCAAGACCATCCCAAACTGACGGCGATAGTCTTGACGTGACAACTGGCGAATATCCTGCCCGTCAACCAAGATTGCGCCTGCTGTGACATCGTAAAAGCGCATAAGCAGATTGATTAAGGTCGTCTTACCAGCTCCAGTAGGACCAACAATCGCCACCATCTCTCCCGGTTGAACTTCCAGATTAAAGTCTCGAATCAATGGTTTGTTTTCAACATACTGGAAGTCAACATGTTGGAAGGTCACCTGACCTGTTAAGGGTTCAAGGATTTCGAGTTCTTCTCCCTTGACTTCCTCTGTCTCATCCAAGATGTCGAAGATGCGGTCTAGCGAAG
The DNA here is from genome assembly GCA_905221355.1 of bacterium. Taxonomy (GTDB): domain Bacteria; phylum Bacillota; class Bacilli; order Lactobacillales; family Streptococcaceae; genus Streptococcus. The sequence continues at coordinate 482,254 of CAJNCU010000002.1, read as the reverse complement.
ACTTAGCACTTTGCATTTGACCCGCAAGTTGTGTGATATTTTGGATAGGCTGGCTGACCTGCCAAACGTACTGAACAAAGGCCTGCATATTCCCCACTGTCAAGCGACCCGCAATCACTTGCAAACCACCAAGAACTGCAACGATCAGATAGGTCAAGTCCGATACAGCATGAAGGGCTGGCATCATGAGCCCAGAGATAAAGCTGGCTTTAAAGCCAATACGTTGGAGGTCGTCTGTAATCTTAGAAAATTCTTTATGAGAGGATTCCTCACGACCGTAGAGTTTCAAGACATTAAAACCTGTAAGATTTTCCTGCACATAGCCATTCATCCGTCCTAAAATAGCCGCCTGTTCTTTAAAATAAGGCTGAGAACGTTTCAGGATGCTTCTGGCACCGAAATAGGTCACTGGAATGGATAGAATCACCACTATAGCCAGTTGAAAGTTCAAGTATAAAACCATTCCCATGACGAGAACAATCGTCAGAACGCCATTGACAATTTGGAGAAAAGACTGTTGAAGAGCATTAGACACTGTCTCAACGTCACTGGTAAAGCGCCCCAATAAATCGCCAAATTGGTGTTTGTCAAAGAAAGACACAGGGATACGATTGATCTTTTCAGTCATTTCATTTCGCAGATCCTGAGTCATAGACTGGACAGCATTAGTCATGAAATAGTTGGAATAATAAGACCCAAGTTCATACAAGAGCCCTCTAAAGAGGTAAATGATTAAAACTGTCCCGATGTAGCCAGTATTGATGCTAGCACTTGAAAGGCCATTAGCCATATCTAAGAGATTCTTTGTCAACTCCGTAATGGCTAACCCCAAGACAAAAGGCTCCAAGACACTCATGACTACGCTTAAAACTTTTAGAAAAACCGCAAAAAAGACAGAAAAACGGTAGGCTTTCAAATAGCTCCACAAACGAGCCAAACTAGATTGTGTTTTCATATTTCCTCCTATTCCTCTGTTAGAGATGCATTTTTCAACTGCGACTCAGCAATCTCACGATAGATGGCATTGGTCTCCATCAATTCTTCATGTCGACCACGACCCACGATTTCACCCTTATCCAGAACGATGATCTGGTCCGCATCCATGATGGTTCCGACACGTTGAGCAACAATTAAAACCGTTGCATTCTGTGTTACTTCCTTGAGACGACGGCGCAAAATGGCATCCGTACGATAATCCAAGGCTGAGAAAGAATCGTCAAAAATATAGATATCAGGATTCTTTATAACCGCTCTGGCAATTGAGAGACGTTGTTTCTGTCCTCCAGAAAGGTTACTTCCACCTTCAGCTAGATGGGTCGCAAAGCCTTCTTCTCGGCTTTCGATAAAATCTTTGGCTTGCGCCACATCCGCTGCCTGATGTAGGTCTTTGTGACTAGCATCTTCCTTCCCATAGCGGATATTTTCAGCGATAGTTCCTGTAAAGAGTAAGGCCTTCTGCGGGATAAAACCAATCTTTTGACGAAGAGACTTGAGACGGTAATCCCTCACATCGACACCATCAACCTTGATTTTACCAAGCGTGACATCGTAAAAACGAGGAATCAATTGCACAAGAGAGGATTTTCCAGATCCGGTCGATCCGATAAAAGCAATGGTTTCACCTGGTTTAGCACTGAAAGAAATGTTGTGCAAAACAGGATTTTCCGTCTCGCCAGGATAGGCAAAGGTGACATTTTCAAATTCCAAATATCCGTGGGTTGCTGTCTCTCTGACCCCTCCTTCATTGGGATCAATAGAAATCGGCATATCCATGACTTCTTTCAAACGTTCACTCGAAACGGCTGTACGAGGATACATTGTGAAGAGATTGGATAGGAAAAGGAAGGACAAGAGGGCGTGGAAACTATATTCGATAAAGGCTACTAGGTCCCCAATTTGCAAGCTTCCTTGTTTGATAGGGTCCAGAGCAAACCAGACAATAGCTACAATCATGGCAATGATAATCTGAACAAACAAGGGTTCCGTCAAACCGGTTAGTTTAAACAGACGATTGGAATTAGCTGCATAGACTGCATTTTGTCCTGCAAAGCGTTCCTCTTGAAACTCCTCACGGGCAAAGGCACGAATGACACGGAGTCCCATCAGATTTTCCCTGGCATATTGGTTTATCTTATCTAAGGTAGCCTGCTGTTTCTCTGATAATGGTCGAGTCTTGACCGCTACATAAATGACCACCACAGCTAAGAAAGGTACTGCAAAGGCCACTATCCAGGCTAATGACGGACTGGTCAGGAAGATCATTAAGATACTAGACAGCATCATCATGGGGGTGATGACACCCAGTTTTAAGGTCTGTTCTGCAAACTGCATGAGAACAAAGGCATCACTGGTAATGCGAGTAACCAGTGAAGACACTCCAATCTTTTCATATTCATGATGAGAATACTCTTGTAATTTGGCATAGAGATCATCCCTCATATCCTTGACCATATTGGTCGTCAGTTTACTAGCTGCATAAGCTAAGACTATACGTCCCAAGGTTCCACATAGGATAATCACCAGCATGATATCGGCCCAAACATACAATTGATGCTCATTCCCTTTATTCACACCTTCATCAATCATCCGAGCCAGAACAGTTGGCAGTCCAAGATTGACAATAACAAAGAAAACCGCTCCAAAGAAATCCAAGAATAACCACTTGGGATATTTTTTCAAATAAGACCAAATATAGAGCATAACTCCCCCCTTTCATAACTTTTTGATATAGAAAAGAGCGCGCATCTGCACGCCTTTCTTTCCCTAAGGAACTTTCCTAGTCTAGAAAAATCCCTCTTTCACAAGAATGCTCCAAGTAAAAATAAGACAGGCAGTCAAAGTCACTCAGTACTTTTAACTGTCTGTCTGGAATAAGCTAGATTATTTTACAAAATCAAGCAATGCCAAGAAGCTTTCAGCTTCAAGTGACGCACCACCAACAAGGGCACCGTCAACGTCTGGGCAAGCCATGTATGAAGCAACGTTTTCAGGTTTAACAGAACCACCGTATTGAACACGAACTTTGTCCGCAACTTCTTGACCAAAGTCAGCTGCTACGACGTCACGAACAACTTTACACATTTTTTGTGCATCGTCTTGTGAAGCTGATTTACCAGTACCGATAGCCCAGATTGGCTCGTAAGCGATAACTGTTGAAGCAACTTGTTCAGCTGTCAAGCCAGCCAATGCAGCAGATACTTGAGCACCTACGAATTCAGCCGCTTTACCAGCTTCGTAAGTTTCAAGTGACTCACCACAACAGATGATTGGAAGCATACCGTTTGCAAAGATTGCTTTTGCTTTTTTGTTGATATCTTCGTCAGTTTCATGGAAGTAGTCACGACGTTCTGAGTGACCGATCACAACGTAGTCTGTACCGATTTCTTTCAAAACTTGTGGGCTAGTTTCACCAGTGAATGCACCTGCATTTTCAAAGTAGCAGTTTTGAGCAGCAACTTTAAGGTTTGAACCTTTAGCAGCAGCAAGAACAGCTGTCAAATCAACTGCAGGAGCTGCGATACCTGCTTCAACAAGGTCTGATGAAGGAAGTTTTGATGCAACGGCTTCAACGAATGCTTTTGCTTCTTCTGGATTTTTGTTCATTTTCCAGTTACCAGCGATAAATGGTTTACGTGACATTTCACATACCTCTTTTTTCATTTTATTCACTATTATTCTATCATATTTATAAGGAGCTTGCAAACCTTACTCTAATTTTCAAGATTTTTCAAGCGACTAATCTTGCCACAAATTCATAGCATCGAGGAAATCAGCTGAAGCCTGAACTTGTTTGGGATTGTTCGCTTCTCGCTCTGCTCGTTTGGCCTCCACCTGAGCCACAGACTGGATACCTTCATGGCGCCAGTTACGAAGGATTGCCTGAATGTACTTCCAGTTTGGTTTGCCATTAAAAACCGCCTCTCGGAGAGCTTCCTTGATCAAATCCGCCTTGATTCCATCTTCTTTGACAGTCTTGGAAAGATCTTCGATTTCAAATGGTGTTAACAAGCGCCCCAATTCCTGCTGAAAGGTTTCAACCAGATCCTTCAATTGATTTTTGGAGTTTGGGACAGTTGCAGCTGAAGTTTCAGTAACTAACAAGCTATCCAAGCGTTCAAAAGCCAGACTAGCATCAAAAATCAGCTCAATTTCCCCATTTAGTTCAATGGTCCGATATTGTAGCAAACCATTTTCAGTCAAATTTGAAATAGATTGGTTGACATCTGCCACCTCTTTCCCAATGATTTCAGCTATTTGGCTAGGCGAAACATCTCCTAAGGCTGTGGTATTTTGTAAATAGAAAAATTGCCAGACGAGAAAATCTTCGCTGGAAGGAAAGAGTTCCTTAAAATGCAAGAGCAGGGCACTTGGTAAAACCAAGTTCCCTGATTTAAAAGCGTCAAAATATGTCATAATTCCTCTTATAAATATCCAAATGCAGCCGCATCATCCTCTACCTTTCTCCAGTCAAAAGGGGTTTCTTGATAAACTGCATAGTTTACCCAATTGCTGAAAAAGAGGGCAGCTGATGAAGACCAACAGAGACAGGGCGTCTCATTTACATCATCATTTTTAAAGTAGTTCTCTGGGATATGAGGGTCGAGCCCCGCCTCATAATCACGAAAATACTCTCTTGCCAAAGTGTCACGATCATACTCCAAATGGCCAAAACTATAAATCTCACGCAAATCTCGACTAGCTAAGATAGAAACCCCAACCTCAGGACCTTCTGACAGAATCTCAAGATTGGTCTTGTTTAAGATTTCTTCTTTTAAAATCTCAGTATGACGAGAATGAGGAGCTACATAGCGATCATCAAAACCTCTAAAAAGAAGGTGCCCCTCTTTTAAGGTATCCTGTGGGTAAATACCTGATAGTTTCCGATCCATCTGGTGCTTTTCAACGCCATAGCGAACATAAAGACCTGCTTGCGCTCCCCAACAGATATGCAGGGTAGAAAAAACATGCGTCTTGGACCATTCGATGACCTGTTTAAACTCCTCCCAGTAATCCACCTCCTCAAAAGGCAAGTGCTCCACTGGAGCTCCTGTGATGATCATTCCATCAAAAAAGTCATCCTTGACCTCTGGGAAGGTCTTATAGAAGGTTTCCATATGTTCGGCACGGGTTGTCTTGGAATGATGCGTTTCCATATATAAGAAATCAATATCTAATTGCAACGGTGTATTAGCCAAATGCCGCAAGAGTTGCGTTTCTGTCACCATCTTTTGGGGCATGAGATTTAAAATCAAAATCTTCAAGGGGCGAATATCCTGATGAGCGGCCCGTTGGTCGTCCATCACAAAGATATTTTCTGTCCTTAAAATCTCCACAGCTGGTAATTTTTTATCAAGTCGAATCGGCATAATACCCTCCTAACAGTTCTCTATTTTGGGAATGATCTTGTCTGTTTGAAAGCAAAAACCTCCAAATACTTCTTCCCTATATTATACTGTATGAAGATATAGTTTTCAATTATAGTTTTTCTCTAACTAGCTATAGTTAATTTATATAGCGGATGAAGAGAAAACAGCCCCAAGGACTGTTTTTTATTAATAATGCATAAGTACCTTGTAATCGTAATCTCCGATTTTTTCACGGCCTTTAAGCTCATCCAACTCAATCAAGAAAGCACAACCGGCTACAATTCCACCAAGTCTTTCAATCATCTCAATTGTTGCCTTGACAGTCCCGCCTGTTGCTAAGAGATCATCTACGATGAGAACGCGTTGACCTGGTTTGATGGCATCAGCGTGCATGGTCAAGGTATCAATACCGTACTCTTTTTCATAGTCAGCAGAAATGACTTCGCGTGGCAATTTACCTGGCTTACGAACAGGCGCAAAGCCAATCCCCAACTCAAAGGCAACGGGGCAACCAACAATAAATCCACGAGCCTCTGGACCCACAATCATGTCGATCTTCTTGTCTGTTGCATACTGAACAATTTCACGAACAGCATAGCTATAAGCATTTCCATCTGCCATCAAAGGGCTGATATCACGGAAGGTAATGCCTTCCTTAGGATAATTTTCAATCGTTGCGATATAATCTTTTAAATTCATCTTTTTCTTTCTTTCAAAGTTTTTTACTCTCTATTATACCATATTTTCTGTGAAAGAAGAAGAGGAAACGCACTATTGCTACAAACCTGATCAATGAACTGATTTTTCTAAAAGGTCATACTCATCAAAAAAACGAGCACTTTCGTACTCGTCTTCTCTTTTATAAACTACTGATTAAAGTGAGTTTACGTCAACTTTGATACCAACACCTTGAGTAGTTGTGATTGTCAAGTTTGTTACGTAAGTTCCTTTAGCTGTAGCTGGTTTTGATTTTTGGATTGTTTCGTTGAAAGCTTTGAAGTTTTCAACCAATTTTTCAGCTTCAAATGATACTTTACCGATGATTGCTTGAACGTTACCTGCACGGTCAGCACGGTAAGTAATTTTACCACCTTTAGACTCTTCAACTGCTTTAGCAACATCCATTGTTACAGTACCAGTTTTAGGGTTTGGCATCAAGTTACGTGGTCCAAGGACACGTCCAAGACGTCCAACAAGAGCCATCATGTCAGGTGTAGCGATAACTACGTCAAAGTCCAACCAACCGTCGTTGATTTTCGCAACAAGATCATCTTCACCAACAAAGTCTGCACCAGCAGCTTTTGCTTCTTCAGCTTTTGCACCACGTGCGAAAACAAGAACGCGTGAAGTTTTACCAGTTCCGTTTGGCAATACCATTGCTCCACGGATTTGTTGGTCAGCTTTTTTTACGTCGATGTTCAAGTTGTAAGCAACTTCTACAGTTGCGTCAAATTTTGCAAAGTTAGTTTCTTTTGCAAGTGCTACAGCTTCTTCTACACTGTATGCTTTTGTGCTGTCAATTTTCTCAAGTGCAGCACGAAGTTGTTTGCTTTTTTTAGCCATTTTCTATTCTCCTTGTAAGTGGTTCAATCGATTTTCATCTCCCACGTCACTTCTCGAAATGATGAAGTCTTGCGGGTTTTCAGCCTATTATTTTCCTTTTCCTACTTCGTTCAGTTCCTTTACTGTACCTAAGTACAAGCCTCAGTCACTTGCCTAGTATGAAAAGCAACTAATAGACTGCTGTGAGATTTTCTACTGTGTTATTGATTAGTCAACAACAGTGAATCCCATAGAACGAGCAGTACCTTCGATCATACGCATTGCAGACTCAATGTTTGCTGCGTTCAAATCTGGCATCTTAGTTTCTGCAATTTCTTGTACTTGTGCACGAGTAACTGTAGCAACTTTAGTTTTGTTAGGTGTACCTGATCCTTTTTCAACACCTGCAGCTTTTTTCAAAAGAACAGCAGCTGGTGGTGTTTTTGTAACGAAAGTAAATGATTTGTCTTCGTATACTGAGATAACAACTGGAATGATCATACCAGCTTGGTCAGCTGTACGAGCGTTGAACTCTTTTGTGAATCCCATGATGTTGATACCAGCTTGACCAAGAGCAGGTCCAACTGGTGGAGCTGGTGTAGCTTTACCAGCAGGGATTTGCAATTTTACAAGTTTTTCGACTTTTTTAGCCATTTTTAAATCCTCCTTTGTGGTTTTGGCGGTAATGTAAGATTTTTACCTCCCACAAGTATGCTTTACACATACCCATCTATTATACACTATTTATCTAAAAATGCAAGAGAAAAATTACTTTTTTAATCGACGTAATCTCCGCCTTCAAAGCCATAGTATTCTTCCAAACTAAGGCCACTTGCAGCAATTTCTTTGGCCTCTTTTCCGACGTAGCGAAGATGCCATTCTTCCGCCATATAGCCAGTCTCTTTTTCCTTGCCTTTGAGATAGCGAACAACAAAGCCATAGTCAGCCGCATGATCCAAGAGCCACTGAGCTGCTTTTTCTTCTGTTACCAATTCTCCATTAGTCCCAATCAAATCAAAAGCAAGACCTGTTTGGTGTTCACTGTATCCAGGGCGAGCTGAGTAGCGATCTGCTGCTTCCTTACCGTCTTGATTCACATAGTCTTGATAAAGTTTGGTTTGAGTTTCATAACTTCTAAAACCACTGTAATGATCGCTGATTGGGTAGCCAGCTGCTTGCATTGCTGCAATGAGTTTGACCAACTCTGCTTTAGCTGTTGGATTTTCTCCTGGATTATAGTCTTTTGACAAAGGATAGTGCTTATTAGCTACGACGATTTCATCGTATTTTCCTTGTATACTATAGTGATCTCCCTTATTGACAACTTCTGCCTTTTTCTGACTAGAAGCTTGAGATTTGCTTCCTACAGTCCCTTCAGATTGGCTAGTTTGTTCCGTTTTTTGAGTATTTTCTTCATTTTTAGGTTGTTCTTGAGAACATGCTGCTAGGGTTACTGCTAGCAAACCAGATAAAACGATATATCTTTTTTTCATTTTTTACTTCCTCTCTTAGACCACGTGCTTCTCTAATTCATCGGATAAGGCTTTAATCATTTGTTCCAACTCATGGGATTTCACTTGGCAATCTTCTGCCGCCATTTCTTCCCAGGGCACCCACCAGACTGGACCACGACCATTCAATCCATGACCCTTCATATCACCTGATCGTCTTGGAAAGAGGTGCCAGTGGGCGTGGGCATCTCCATTTCCTAACAGTTCGATGTTCATCTTTTCAGCTTTAAACGCTTTGGCAACAGCTTCTTGGACCAAACTCATTTCCTCTAGAAAACAAAGTTTTACAGAAGTCTCCATATGGTGGAGTTCTGTGACATGCTCTTTTGCCAGAAATAAGGTATAGCCCTTAAAGTATTGATGGTCCCCAATAACAACATAGCCTGTTTCTAGTTCTTTTACAAAGTAGGGATTTTCCCCTGCCTTGATCCATTCAATTCTTTGACAAATCAAGCACATATTAGTCTACCAATGCACTCTTGAGATAGGCGTCTACCATACGCTCAGTCGCCATGACCGAATCAATGTGTGTTCGTTCGTAAGAGTGACTGGATTCAATACCAGCTCCAAGGAGGGCATGTTTGACCTCGGCTCCTGCTGACATAGCTGCCGAAGCATCCGAACCGTAAAATGGATAGATGTCGAGCTTAAATGGAATATCTTGCTCCTTTGCCAAAGCTACCAAGTGTTGACGAAAGTCATAGTGATAGGGACCTGAAGCGTCCTTGACACAGATAGATACTGTGTACTCATCCGTCTGCTGGTCATCTCCCATTGCCCCCATATCGACAGCTAGATATTCCACCACTTGAGTTGGAATATTGGAGTTAGCACCGTGGCCCACCTCTTCGAAGACTGAAAAAGCAAAATGAGTTGTTACTGGTAATTCAAGCCCCTCTTCCTTATAAGCACGAAGAAGATTAAGCAAAATCGCTGCGCTGACTTTGTCATCCAAGTGACGTGACTTGATAAAACCAGTCTCTGTCACGACAGTTCGCGGATCAAAACTGATAAAATCACCGACCTCGATGCCCAAAGCGCGCGTTTCCTTTTCATTGGTCACTTTTTCGTCCAAACGCACTTCCATATTGTCCTGTGTGCGTTCTGCAGTTCCTGCATCTTTGTAGACATGGCATGATGTCTGGTGGATGAGGATAGTTCCAGATACCGTTTGACCAGTGCTAGCCACATGAACCGTACAGTTCTCACCTTCAATCATGTTCCAAGGGAAACCACCGATACGGTCCATTTTGAGACGACCGTCTGGTTTGACTGCACGAACAATAGCTCCTAGCGTATCCACATGGGCAGTCACATAACGTTGTTGCTTATCATTTTGACCTTTAATGGTCACATTGACACCGCCCTTGGCTGTGCGAACAGGCTGGTAACCAAGCTCTTCTAGAGTATGGACTAGGTAGTCTGAAATTTCACGAGTAAAGCCTGTCGGAGATGCAATGGCGGTTAGTTCTTTGATATAGTTTATAGTCTGATTCATTTCTTCACCTCTTTCCTACCATTATAACATTTTTCTAGTCAGACTCCTTCTCAAAAGGGGAAAAATTATGTTTAGTTGCTTTCACTATAGATCCATGTTATAATACAAATACTTTGATTATGAAAGGAAAGTAAAAATATGAAATCCTACTTTAAAGTATCACTAGCCCTTGTGGCTTCACTTGTCCTCCTACTCGGATGTTCCAAACAAGCATCAACACCTGCTAGCAGCAGTAGCAAAGAAGACACAACAACTCAGTCAAGCGAGACCAAACAAAGCAGTCAACAATCATCTGAAAAGAAAGATGAGACAGAAACTCACACATTTGTCCACAATAGCAAACCTGGGATTCATTCTACCTTGACTTATACTGTGAAGGGAGATGACGTTGTAAAACAAACTGTTCATAATGTACTTGACCCTGAAAAACTTAATAATACCGCGGAAGGTATTAAGGAAATTGTTGACGATACTTATAAAGGTTATGAAGGGGTCAAAGGGGTTACACAAAAAGTTGAAATTCAAGACGAAAAAGTTATCCAAAACATCGAAGTTGACATGACTGTCGCGAGTCTTGACGAATTGAAAAAAGCAATGCCGAACGAATATTCTGGTATTGGAAACCGTGTAAGCTTTGCTGCCTCGAAAAAAATGCTTAAAGAAGCTGGTTATACTGAACAAACCAACTAATGAGTCATTCTCATACAAAAAATTCTTGGTCGATGACCAAGAATTTTTTTATTCCATCTCAAAAACGTCACTCTCTTGTTTGTTTGGTAAAACCAGTGAAAGCAAGATTCCGATAATAGCTGGCACTAGCCATGGTAGAGAGGCAGCTGCAAACGGAAGAGCATTGACGAGATTTGCTAGAAACTCAATCTTAAAAGAACTTCCAAGGACGCTTGCAAGAGCAATCGCTGTAACAAGCCCAATAGTTAACTGCATACCTGGTTTTGATAGGGCGACAAACTTATTAACAATCACAATCATCACAATGGCGATGGTGATTGGGTACAAGATTACCAGTACTGGAACTGAATACTTAATGATTGCATCAAGACCAAGATTTGCAATAGCAAATCCAATCAAGGTAAAGGCAGTTGCATAGACCTTGTAGCTGATTTGTGGGAAACGTCCATTAAAGAACTCAGCTGTAGACACAATCAAGCCAACTGTCGTTGTGAAGCAGGTTACAGTTACCATAACAGCAAGGAAGAGTTGAGCTGTTGAACCAAAGATTTCCTGAGTTGCTTGCGACAAGATATAAACACCTGGTGTTCCACCCTTCATAGCCTCCGCAGGTACTGGAAAGTGATTTCCAAGGAATCCTAGACCAATATAGAGAGCGCTAAAGGCAAGAGCTACAACGATACCAACCACCCAAATAGTTGAAATGTACTCTTTCTTACTTGAGAATCCAAGTTGTTTCAAGGTTTGAACAGCAATCACACTAAAGGCGACTGAAGCAAGAGCATCCAAGGTATTATACCCTTCTAGGAAACCTGTCCCAAAAGCAGAGGATTGATAGGCTTCTGAGGCCGCTTGAGGACTTGTTCCACCATACTTGAAGGCACCTAGTACAACCAAGATAACGATCAACAAAGCAAAGACTGGTGTCAAGATACGTCCAATCCGATCCAAAATCTTTGATGGATTGAGCGAGATCAAATAAGCTGCTGCAAAATATAGTACGGTAAAGACAATCAATCCAAGTCCTTTATTCGCTTCTGATAAAAGGGGGCTAATCCCGACTTCGTAAGCTGTTGTGGCTGTACGTGGAATGGCAAAGAAGGGACCAATTGATAAATAGAGGACTGCGAGATAAAGCGTCGCAAACCAAGGTGAGATTTTCTTAGAAATCTCATAAATGTATCCCTTAGGATTGAGAGTTCCAATAATGAGAGTCAAAACGGCGATACCGACGCCTGAAAAGACAAAACCTGCAATGGCAGGAAGAAAATGTTCTCCAGATAGGGCACCTAGAGAAGGCGGAAAAATCAAGTTCCCCGCACCAAAAAATATTCCAAACAGGAGCAAACCTGTTAGGGCACCTTTTTTAGCCATAAAGAATCTCCTTCATATTTCTAAAATACTGACCTAGTATATCACGAATAAGAGTATGAAAAAAGCATCACGAAGTAAATATTGAATGTTTTCAATATTTTTAAAAATAAGAATTATCTAAAAACAAAATTCTCCTACCTAGTACACACCAAGTAGGAGAAATGCAAAATTTTAAAGATTTTCAAAGGCCGTCATGCCACCTTGAACATTGATGACCTTATATCCATGCTCCTCTAAAAACTGGCAAGCACGAGCTGATCTCATCCCAGATTTACAAATAACATAATGTAACTGCTCCTTGTCCAACTGCTCATAAGTATCAGCCAGTTGACTAAGCGGTAAGCTGTGGGTGCCTTCTAAATGAAGCATCTTGAACTCTTCTATTTCTCTCACGTCCACTAGAGAAAGTTGACCATTTTGGTAAAGCTGATAAAATTCATCGAAGGAAATTTCTTTCATTCTTTTTCTCCTAAAATCGTTTTAATTCTTTTTTTCAACTCTGGCACCACTTCAGACTCAAACCAAGGATTCTTAGCCATCCAGATTTGATTACGAGGAGAAGGGTGAACTAGGGGGAAATACTCAGGCAAGTAGTTCTGGTAATGTTTTACCCTTTCTGTCACCTTGCCACTAACCTTCTCATGAAGATAATAGGCCTGAGCATATTGCCCAATCAAAAGGGTCAATTCAATATTTGGACATTCCTTGAGGAGTTGTGGGTGCCATTTTTCGGCAAAGCCTTTACGGGGTGGAAGGTCGCCTGATTTTCCATGTCCTGGGAAATAAAAGTCCATGGGAATAACTGCAAACAACCCTGAATTGTAAAAGGTGTCTTCATCAACACCTAGCCACTCACGCAGACGATCACCACTCTTATCCTTCCAATAAATTCCAGCTTCTTGCGTTTTAAAGCCCGGAGCTTGTCCGACAATATTGATACGAGCAGTTGTTGGCGCCGCAAAGAGAGGTTCGATTCCGCGTTCTGTATAGCTGGTATTCTGTGGATCCGCCATAATGGCTTGCTTGATTCTTTCGATTTGAGACATCTGTTTTCCCTCCAAAAAGAAGTCTAAGCATAAAATCTCAGACTTCTATCGTTTTATTTGATTAATTCATAGATAGCTTCTGCATAGATTGCTGCTGCTCGGAAGAGATCGTCTAAGGCGATGAATTCATTGGCTTGGTGCATGGTATCAATAGAATCTGGGAACATAGCACCGTAGGCAACACCACGTTCTAGCAAACGGCCGAAGGTTCCACCACCAATGACTTGCTCGTGACCTTTAAGACCAGTTTGTTTTTCATAGACATTCAACAAGGTTTGAACGAGTGGATCTTCCATTGGCACATAGTGAGGGGTGTGACCGTGTTCAGAAAGACTAACAGAAGCAACTGGCAAGTTTTCAAGAACTGATTTGATTTGCTCTGGACTTGTTCCTTTTGGATAACGGAAGTTGAGGGCAATGGTATTGTCAGCACTTGTTTCATCAAAGCGGAAGACACCCGCATTCATAGAAAGGGCACCCATCTTTTCATCTACATGAGCAACCTTGAGATTTTCACCCTCATGGTCGTTCAAAAGAATCTTACCAGCGATGTCGAGGTAGTCTTTGGCAGGTCCTGCAAAATCAAACTGACTGAGGAAAAGGGCAAGGTAGGTCGCACCATTGACACCTGATGCAGGCATAGCACCATGGGCTGATTTACCAATCACAGTCACCTTGTACTGACCGTTTTCTTCTTTGATTTCTCCTCTGAGTTTGTACTCTGCAACAAAGGCATCTAATTTAGCTTGCAAGTCAGCCAAGTCACCTGAAACGACTGCTGTTGCTGATTCAGGTACCATGTTTTCACGCAAACCACCTGTGAAGCTGTGAAGACGGGCAGCACCTGCATTTTCACCTGCAAAGTGGAGGTATTCTGTTATATTTCCTTTTTCACCATTAATGATAGGGAATTCAGCGTCTGGAGAGAAACCGAAGTCTGGTTTTGCTAGTCCTACATGTTCAAAGTAGTAGTCCATGTCTGCCCAACCTGATTCTTCGTCTGTTCCGACGATGAAACGAACTTTCTTAGAAGTTGGAAGTCCCAATTCTTTGATGATTTTCAAACCATAGTAACAAGCCATTGTAGGCCCCTTGTCGTCTGAAGCTCCACGCGCATAAAGACGACCGTCTTTGATAGTTGGTGTGTAAGGATCTGTGTCCCAACCACTACCAGCTGGCACCACGTCCATGTGAGCAAAGATTCCGAGAACTTCTTCTCCTTCACCAAACTCAAAATGTCCCGCATAGTTATCAACATTTTGAGTTGGATAGCCGTCACGGTCTGCGATTTCAAGGAATTTTTCCAAGGCTTTTACTGGACCAGGTCCAAATGGATGATCAGCATCCGCCTTGCTGTCATCACGTTCTGAGTTGATTTCCAAAAGGCTAAACAAGTCAGCCAAGAGGTCTTCTTTGCGTTTTTCTACTTCTGCTGTAAAATCAATTGCTGTCATTTTTTCTTCCTTCTATCTTTTCTCGATAATTTCATCTACTGGCAAGCGGTAGCTTGGTTCCAATTTTTCGTCTGTGTAACCCACTGTAATCAAGAGTTCTGGGCGGAAACGGTCTTCGATGTCCAAAACTTCGTTGGCTTTTGATTTGTCAAATCCAAGAATAATGTTAGAACCGATTCCTTGGTCTGTCAGAGCGAGAACCAAGTTCATGGCAACCAAACCTGCATTGAGGGCTAGATAGTCGCTGACTTGTTGTTCACTGTAACGCGCAAACTCGGCAGGCAAATTCTTCATAAAATATTGAAGTTGCTCTTCTGAGAAATTCTTTGCGCCACCAACACGGGCAATCTTGCGGGCACGTTTGGCAAGATCTGTATCTGTAAACAAGGCAATGGTCACTGGCGCTGATGATACCTGCTCAAAGTTCGAACCATAAGCTAATTTTGCCAATTCAGCATTTTTCTCACGAACAACCACAAACTTCCATGGCTGGCTATTGTGGGCACTTGGGGCCAAGGTTGCGATTTCGATAGCCGTACGCACATCTTTGGGATCTACCGGTTTATCAGTAAAATGCTTGGTCGCATGACGTTTTTTATTTAATTCAAGAAATTTCATAATCGATTTCCTTTTCTAATTCTACTGCTTCCATTCTACCATAATTTGAAAGAGCTTGCAGAGATTTTTCATAGAGTTAGTACTTCTTTCAAACTCACTGCTATTAATTTGTAGCTCTTTAAGTAGGTATCGTTTTGGATTTAAACAAATCAAAAAGCAGGTGATAACTCACCTACTTTCTCATATTATTGACCAGATGTGTATGGAGCAACTGCTTTATAAGCCGCTTCCAGCGCTTTCTTCATTGTATCACGTCCAGTTTTCAATTGTTGAACAAATAGAGTACGAGTTTGTTCTGGCACTACTGTATCATCAGAACCAATGCTTGAAAGGCTTTCGTTAAATGACTCTCTTACAGTCTCCATAGACTTAAGCGCTGGTTCAACTTGGGCGTTATATGCTTCTTTTCCACTCTCTGGAATTTTTTCCCCAATTTCAACTGCATGCTTTTTATAATTGTCGACTAGTTTACCAAAGACTTTCTTCACATCTCCAACAGTTTTAGCATTGTCAATTTCTTCATCGGTGATCAAAACAACCTCATTATTTTCTGTCTTTGAACTAGACGTTGTTGATGAGGTCTCTGAAGAAGTTTGCTCTACAGAACTTGAATTTTTAGTCGAAGAATCAGACGTTGTTTTCCCTGAACATGCTGCTAAAACAACAACAGATAAAAGAGCCATACTGGCTGTAATAATTTTCTTCATAATGTTCTCCTTTTTATTAAGAATTGAGTTCATTGTATAACAAAATAATTTCAATGTCAAACTTTAGCTAAGGCATCTTTTCTTCCTCATCGTCTGACTCTTTTCTAAGCGATTCGACTATAAACCTCACTTCAAAATATGGGCTACCCGCTTTATTTCTAACTTTGCAGAAAATCAAAATAATCTTTTACATCCTCTACATACCCGTGCTTTTCGATTAAACTAGCCAAAAGTTCCAGATTGTGCCCCCGATAGTTATCTTCACGACGTAGTTCTTCATACATTTCGATAAAGGGAAGACCCTGAGACTTAGCCAATTCTAACTCCGCTTCATAATCATAAGAAACTTTTCGGAATAGAATATTTACCAATTCCCCATCTTCCACTTCTATCACGGCATACTGGGCACGGTGATTTTTTAACGTCTCCCAATCAAAATAGGGCATGCCAATCGTACCTGGATTGATGATTTGTTGCCCTTGACTACCGTAACGAAGCAACTGCTTGTGGACATGACCATAGACTGCCACATCCGTTTCCTCGTCTAGGAGTTGGTCAAATTTATCTGTATCATTTCCAACAGACAGGTCACCACCATAGTTTTTTTCAGGTAAATTATGAGAAAGAGAAAAGCGTAGTCCATCAACTTCTTTCTTTTCTAGCATAGGTAAGTTTCGTAGCCAGACAATCGTTTCAGGATCCATTCGCTCCATCAAAAACTGGGTCATACGTAAGAGCTGGACTTCCTGTGGGTCTTCTAAGCCATATTGCCCATCTAAAGCCTCTAAGACACAATCATCCCAATTGCCTCGAACACTTGCAGTGATAGGAAGGTCATTCAGCAAGGCAATCAAGTCATGAGCACCTGGACCAGGTAGAAAAATATCTCCCAGAAGCCAATATTCACTGACTCCTTGAGTTTTAGCATCTGCAATCACTGCTTCTAATGCAGTCACATTGCCATGAATATCTGATAAAATTGCGATTTTATGGTTCATAATGATTTTCCTTTTTCTATTTCATCTAGCCAATTGTGAAACTCCCAACGAAGAGGATCTTCCTTGCCTATTCTTTGCCTCAAATGTTCTTGATATTGAAGATAGAAAGCGTAATCTACCCAACTACTCCACACTTGAGAAGGTTTTGGGATACACAACTGTTTGTTAGCCCTCTCTAACACGATGTTATCTATCGGTACGTGTAAAAAAGGAAAAACGGAGTCTAGGGTTACAGCTTCAAGCATATACAGATACTTGAACGTCATATTAATCCACTTTTGAGCATGACCATAAGTGAATCGAATCCCATTTGAGCGATAGCAATCTATCAGAACATCACAAGTCCTATGATGCCAACTATCAAAATCAGTTTGACACAGCTTGTCCCGATTCAAGAGATTTAAAATCGCTTCTTTGATACACTTAGAAGCTCGATTTCTCATCTCCAAGCGCTGTTCATCTGGCATGCCATGAAATCGCAAGGTTCGATTAAAATCAAGATAGGCTCGAGTAGTTGCAGCTAAAAATAAATCTTTTGAATTCTCAAAGTAAGCAAATCGTAAAAAAAGGAGTATATCTCTGTCAATCTCAATCCTATTCATTTCTTCTACTTTCTATCTAGATACTTATTCCAATTCTTTTAATGGTTCTGCCACTTGAGCCAATTCCACTTCCTCCTGAAGGTTTAACTTTCTCTGAACAGCTTCTGCGACTGTTCTTGGCACCCCAACTCCGACAATCTCATCCACACTGGCTTCCTTGATTTTAGTGAGAGACTTGAAATGCTTCATGAGATTCTGCTTGCGTTTAGGTCCCAGACCGTCAATCCCATCCAGTTGTGATGAAAAGGAATTTTTCGAGCGCAGTTGGCGGTGAAAAGTGATAGCAAAACGATGCACCTCATCTTGGATGCGTTGGAGGAGGAAAAATTCCTGAGAATTTCGGGATAACTCCACCACCTCAAGCGGATCTCCAAAGAGTAGCTCATGGGTTTGGTGCTTGTCATTCTTTTGCAGGCCTGCAATTGGAATATCCAATCCTAGCTCTTCTTGAATAACTTGCTTAGCGATATTGACTTGACCTTGCCCCCCATCAATGACAATCAAATCTGGCGGGGTCAAGCCCTCACGTTGAACTCGGCCATAACGTCTGCGAATAACCTCGCGCATACTAGCATAGTCATCTGGACCTACAACCGTTTTTATCTTGTACTTACGGTAGTCTTTTTTACTCGGTTTGCCATTGACAAAGACCACCATAGCTGAAACAGGACTGGTTCCCATGATATTAGAGTTATCGAAGGACTCGATGCGAACCGGAGTCGGGATTTGGAGCAAGCGTCCTAGATTTTCAATAGCCCCTTGGGTCTTTTCGACAGATTTTTCTAGCAGATTGAACTTCTGCTCCAGACTAACACGGGCATTCTTTATAGCCAAATTGACCAGTTGTTTTTTCTCTCCACGCTGGGGTTTGAGAATCTTGGTATCCACCAAGGCCTTGACTGCTTCTTCATCGATATCCTGCGGAATCAGCACCTCATTGGGAACCAGATGGGATTTTTCTTGATAAAATTGCCCCACATAGGTCAAGAAGTCCTCATCCGGATCATTGTAGTAAGGGAAGAGATTGACATCTCGCTCGATGAGTTTTCCCTGACGAACAAAGAAAACCTGAACACACATCCAGCCCTTGTCGACATAGTAGCCAAAGACATCACGGTTTTGCAAATCTTTCGCCATGACCCGTTGCTTGGTCCGAAGTGTTCCAATGGCCTGAATCAAATCGCGATATTCCGCCGCACGTTCAAACTCCATACTTTGAGCTGCCTTTGCCATCTTGCCCTTGAGGTCGTCGATGATTTTGTCATCCTGTCCCTTTAGGAAATCAGAAACCTCCTGAGCCATGGACTGGAAATAGGCCTCATCCTTCTTACAGATAGTGTGGGCCATACACTGGCCAATATGGTAGTAAAAACAAACTTTAGACGGCGGATTGGTACACTTACGAAAAGGAAAAATCCGATCCAGCAGTCGCTTGATTTCATTGGCCGCTCCCACATCTGGATAAGGGCCAAAATAAAGACCTCCATCCTTCTTGACCTGACGGGTGATAATCAAACGAGGATAACGCTCATTGGTGATTTTGATGAAGGGATAAGACTTGTCATCCTTGAGCATGATATTGTACTTGGGCTTATTTTCCTTGATCAGGTTGATTTCTAGGAGAAGTGCCTCAATATTAGACTCAGTGACGATAAATTCAAAATCCACAATTTCAGACACCAGAGCCTCTGTCTTGGTATCATGACTTCCACGAAAATAGGACCGCACGCGATTGCGCAGATTTTTAGCCTTTCCGACATAGATAATAGTGCCATTTTTATCCTTGTGAATGTAACAACCAGGGCTGGTCGGCAAGAGCTCTAGTTTTGATTTGATCAAGTTGTTCATAGTTCCATTATAGCAAAAAGGCTGTAACAGGACGAACAAAAAGCCCCACCGATCACGATGGAGGAGCTTTGATTTTATTTTAGATTGTATCGACTTCATCTAGTCGCTACTGGTATAGAGTTCTTGAACAGCCTTCACATCCCGAGGCTGAATCCCATAATAGGAACCTGCCGGCTGCATGACAGAAATCTCGCTGGTGTGATCCAATCCGATGGCATGCCCCAGCTCATGTTCTGCCGTGTGCACGATCCGTTCGTAAGAATATCCATAGTTTGGATTGGATAGATAATAGTGATTCAGGCGAACCGTTACAGATATAAATTGATTGGTCAATAGATTGGTTTGACTCTCTGCTTGCCCAGCTACAGCTGTCGATCCATCATTCATCTCACTTGCCACAATATCTGCCTGACTAGGATCCGCAACCGCCTCAAAGGTAAAGGCTCCCGTTTGATTCCAGTTTTTTATGGCTTCTGCATAGGCACCTTGGAAGGTCTCATCCATTTGAGGCTCAATATAGATGCGAGCTGAGGCCTGAGCCCACTTGCCTTCTGCATGTTGGTGACTGTCTGTCTGAGACAAGACTTCCAGCGTTCCCGTCTCTTTCCATTGATTCCAGCCACCTTGACCAATCTTGCTCATTTTTTCAACCTGATTGACCGCAGAATGAAAATCACCAGACAGATACCAAACTACTCCAAAAGCAATGAGAAGTAGAATAACCACAGTCCAAACCAGACGCCAGAAGAAACGCCAAATTCCCAAAAGAAAACGGAACAATAATCGAATAATCCAGAACATGACGCTCCACCTTTCATAAAAATAAGAACCTATCTTGAAATCGCATTTTCCCTGATCAAGATAGATTCTCTATTTTACTGAATAAAGCTGAAAGAAACCTAAAACTAAGATAAGCGTTCTTCCAAGACAAAGTCAATTGGTAGAGTAGCTAAAAAACGTTCCAATTGTTTTTCCCAGTAGTACCACTCGTGCTTACCTGAACTATGACTATAGGTTACTTCAAAACCAAGCTTTTTAAGGTTTTTCACAGCGAGGTTATTGGCTGAGTAGAGATAGTCTTGTTCCCCACACCAAGCCCATAGTTTGGTCTTTTTATCGGATTTTGCAGCGATACTCTCAAGTGAATGAGGACTAGCTGTCCAGTCTTTGATTTCTCCAAAAACTCCTCGCCAGTAGGCAAGAGATTCCAGATCTTGGCTTTCAGGAGAGAATTCTTGAAAACTGAGCGCGCCAGAAAAACTAGCCGCATGAGAAAAACGATCGGTAGCGAGAGCGAGTTTGAAGGAGCCGTAGCCACCCATGGACAGACCTGCTATAAAGGTCTTTTCTCGCTTGCTGGTCATATTGGGGAAGAAACGTTTCATAGCCTGAGGTAACTCTTCTGCTAGAGCAGTAAAGTAGTTAAAACCATACTGAGTATCTGTGTACCAGCCATTATTTGTATTGGGCATGATAACAATGAGATTGGTCCCGCGCAACAAGCGTTCGACATTAGTTCGCTTGAGCCAGCTATTTTGATTTCCTGACATTCCGTGCAAAAGATAAAGGACAGGAATATCTGTGCACTCTGGTTCAGTCACCCGACTGCCATCTGGATAGAGTACGGTAACACCCCACTCCATATCCAAAACTTCTGAGTAATACTCAATATTCATAACTGCCATGAATTTCTCCTTTTACTATTCTATAAGAAAAAGCTGAATTTCGACTTTTTCCGTAGGTATTCTGCTTATTATTTTGCTTCCATCACGACTGGCAAGATTGCTGGGCGACGTTTGGTTTGATCAAAGAGGTACTTGGTCAGATTGTCACGAACCTTCCCTTTGAGATCTGCCCAGTCAAAGTCATCCCCTTGAAGGTACTCTTCTACCGTTTGGTTAATCAATTCGGAACTTTCACGGAGAATGTCGCGACTCTTCTTAAGGTAGATAAATCCACGCGTATGAACACGAGCCTTAGCCACAATCTTCTTCTCACGACGGTTAACAGTGATCGCCACGATAAAGATTCCATCCTCCGACAAGACCTTACGGTCGCGAAGAACGACATTCCCAACATCACCAATGGCATTTCCATCAATCATGACATCGCCTGCAGAAACTGCTCCAGCTGGAACGAAGTCTCCATGTTCATAGGACATGATTGTTCCCTTTTTAGGGATAAAAATACGCTCTGGCAACATTCCAACTGCCATGGCAGCCTTGGCATGCGCATCCAACTCACGGTACTCCCCTTGGACAGGGAAAAGATATTTCGGTTGCAAAAGATTGATCATCAACTGCAAATCACGCGCATTTCCGTGTCCGGATACTCGCAAACTCTGGGTAATGAGTTTTACCACACCACCAGCTTGGTAAATCATATTTTCAACGCGAGCTACAACTGCTTCTTTGGCGGTGGATGGAGTTGTTACAATATAAACCAAGTCCCCATCTTTGATTTCCACATAACGGTGGCGCCCAACGGACATCTTGCGAAGTCCATTGATGGGTTCACCCATACGACCAGTCTCTAAGATAATCAACTCATGGTCTTCGAAACGAGACATTTCTTTTGGTTTGATCAAGAGACTTTCATTAGCTAGAGATAATTTTTTGAGACGAATCGCTGTACGGACGATATTTTCAACATCAAATCCAGTCAAAACGACTCGGCGGCCAGTCTCCGAAGCTGCATCAAAAACCTGCTGGATACGAGAAAGGTTGCTGGCAACTGCTGCAACGATGATACGACCGTCCCAGTCAGCGATGGTTTGGGTAATTTCATCCCCAACTTCACTCTCGCTCGCCACCTGAATATTGCTGTCTGCATTTGCAGAATCACTGAGAAGTGCCAAGACACCGTCACGGCCGATTTCGGCTAAACGCGCAAAATCCGTCGCATAGGATTCACTAGCCGTCTGGTCAAATTTGAAGTCGCCTGTGTAAACAATGTTCCCTTTTGGTGTTTTTAACACAACTCCCAGACTTTCTGGGATAGAGTGAGTCGTACGGAAGAAGGAAACCACCGTTCCCCCAAAGTCAATCTCCGTGTTTTCATCAATCACATGGAAGTCATTGAATTTCTTAACCGTATCATTTCCTTTGACAAAGAGTTTCGCCAACTCAATGGTCAACTCAGAACCAAACACAGGCACCTTAGCCTCTGCCAAGAGATAAGGCAGGGCACCAATGGCATCCGCATGCCCGTGAGTCAAGAAGACCCCTGCGATACGGTCGCTATTTTCAAAAAGGTAGTCCATGTTTGGAATGACGACATCAACCCCTAGTTGTTCATTTTCAGGGTATTTAAGCCCTGCATCCAAAACAAAAATAGATTCATCGATTTCAGCGATGTACATATTTTTCCCATTTTCTCGTACACCACCTAGTGTTGTTAAACTGATATTACTCATTTTCCCTCCGAAACTTAATTTATCTTGATTATAGGGTAGGTTTACCCTCTTATTCTAAAAGTTCTAAAACTTTCAGCCGAATCTTTTCCTACCATTATACCATTTTTTTGATGATTTTCAAAATGAAGATTTGTTTTCAAAAAAGAGCTGGTTACCCAACTCTTTCCTAACTTCTATTCTTTTTCCATTAAAAAGTCATAGATATCTTGCACCGTACCCAGCGCCATCATTTCTTGGTCCTTAACGGTTTGTTTGAGATTCTGGTAAATCTGACTTTCTCCTATCTCTCTCTTTGGCGCTTCTTTATTGACTGTCATGACACCATCTTTGATCGTCACAAAGCCCAGCTCTTCAAATACTTGGATCATCTTGACCAGCAAGATTTGTTGGATATTGAGATAAGCCGCCAAATCTTTCAGCTTGTAGCGAATATCAAACTCTGGGAACTGGTAAATGGTCTTGTACAATTTAGCAAACTGCTCTCTGGTTCCATAACCTGTCAGATAGTAGGCCTTATCGATGTCGTTTTTGAAATAGACAGCTGAGAAATATTGTTCCTGAAAAATGGCCTTAAGCAAGGTAATATCTTCAGGGATGTTTTTTACGACAATCGCCTCACTATTCGCCAAATTTGGCAACTCTCCAGAGAAATCCAAGACTGGAATCCCTTCTGGCAGGGCTGCGTTCTTCCCACGAATGTTAAAGAGTTGAACACCCTCCACACGCGCATCCACCATCATCAACTGGAGAGCAGTTTGGCCATTCCATTGGTTGACAGACAAGGTGACTGCCAATTCTAGTTTTTTTGTTTGAGCAAACTCTGTCGCCCATCTACCTTGTCCGAAGGCCACCACTTCAAAACTCGCCTCACCCTTGGAGATCTTTAGTTTGAGATGGGCATTGCCTGCTCCCATTGTACGAGCACTTTCGACCTGAAAATCCTTAATATAAAAGACAGGTTTCTGATTGTCCATTCCAAAAGGTGCCAAGCGTTCAAAACTTTTGACCGTCTCCAAGCTAAGCGTCTCCAAGTCTAGCTCTTCATCTAGATTTAACTTATTCTTGCCGCTAGCATCTGCGCCTTTTTCACAGACATAGTCTTCCAAAACCTGAGATAAATCCGAGAGTTTCCCAACTTCCAGCGTCATCCCTGCTGCACCAGCATGGCCGCCAAAGGCGATAAAGAGGTCTCGATGGGGATCCAGGGCCTCAAAAATATCGACAGCTTCCACGCTACGAGCACTGCCCTTGGCACGACCGTCCTCTATGTTAAGAACGATGACTGTCTGTCCCAATTCTTCCAGCAAACGACCAGCAACGATACCCAGAACGCCAGGATTCCAGCCTTCCTTGGCCAAAACTTGGACCTTCTTCTCAGGATCCACCATGGTCTTAGCTTCTTCATAGATAGACTGGACGACTTCCTTACGCTCTTCGTTTTTCTGATGAATCATAAGGGCAATCTCATGCGCTTCCTCGTCGTCAAACCCAGTCAACAAATCAATAGCTGGATTAGGATCGTCCAAGCGCCCTAAGGCATTTAAACGAGGGGCAATCTGAAAGCCAACCGTTTCTTCTGTCACTTCGTTAGCAGCAATCCCAGCCATGTCCAGCATTTCTTGCAGACCGATGCGCTGAGTATGCCCCAACATTTCCAGGCCATATTGAACCATGATACGGTTTTCATCCGTCAAACTCACCATATCTGCAATCGTACCGATAGCAACCAAATCCAGTAGTTCCACTTGCACTTCTTCTAAAAGGGCGCAAGCCAGCTTGAAAGCCACTCCGCAACCAGCTAGATATTTGAAAGGATAGTCCGCATCCGGATGCTCAGGGTGAACAATCGCATAGGCATCTGGCAAGATTTCAGGCATGGAATGATGGTCGGTCACAATGACATCCACTCCCATAGACTGGGCCAGTTCAATGGCTTCGTGGCCAGCAACCCCATTGTCCACCGTCACAATCAAGGAAATTCCCTCTTGCTCGATAAAGTATTTATAGACACCGGCATTGGGACCATAGCCATCGGTAAAGCGATTTGGCAGATAAACACGGCACTCTGCACCCAGCTGTTCCAAACTTTCCTTAACAATAGAAGCTGAAGTCATACCATCCGCATCGTAGTCTCCATAGATGAGAATGTTTCCCCCTTCTTCAATGGCCTGACGAATCCGTTCCACTGCCTTGTCCATATCATGGAGCAGATAAGGGTCATGCAAGTCCTCCAAAGAAGGTTCTAAAAACTTCTTTAGACTTTCTTCATCCTGAATCCCTCTTTCAAATAATAAGCGAGCCACCTCAGGACCCAGCCCAACCTTCTTGGCTATCTTTGTAAAATCCGCATCTTCTACCTGCGGGGCAAACTGCCATTCATAAGTAGGAGTTATCAAAAAAACATCCACTCTTTCTAAGAATTCTATCGTTTCATTATAACATGATTTAGGCTTTTTCTCTATCCTGATTGCTTTGTACAAAAATTTTACTAACTTTTTTCTGATATTATTTGACAAGACAAATCTTTTGGTGTAGAATCATGTTATAAAATCTAACACAAAGGAGATCTCTCATGGCTTTAGTAGAATTTAAACACGTCGAAAAATATTACGGAGACTACCACGCACTCCGCGACATCAATCTCCGTTTTGAAAAAGGACAAGTTGTTGTCCTGCTTGGACCTTCTGGTTCTGGAAAGTCCACTCTTATCCGTACGATCAATGGTTTAGAGGCTGTTGACAAAGGAGGTCTCCTAGTAAATGGACATCAAGTAGCAGGTGCCAGTCAGAAGGATTTAGTTCCTCTTCGTAAGGAAGTCGGCATGGTTTTCCAACATTTTAACCTTTATCCACACAAAACAGTGTTAGAAAACGTAACACTCGCACCCGTTAAAGTTCTAGGAATTGATAAAAAAGAAGCTGAAAAAACAGCCCAAAAATATCTGGAATTTGTAAATATGTGGGACAAGAAAGATTCCTATCCAGCCATGCTATCTGGTGGACAAAAACAACGGATTGCCATTGCACGCGGACTCGCTATGCATCCAGAGCTACTTCTCTTTGATGAGCCAACATCTGCTCTTGATCCTGAGACTATCGGAGATGTTCTAGCAGTTATGCAAAAACTGGCGCATGACGGGATGAATATGATCATAGTTACCCACGAAATGGGATTTGCTCGAGAGGTTGCGGACCGCATTATCTTTATGGCAGACGGAGAAGTTTTGGTGGATACGACAGATGTCGATGACTTTTTTGACAACCCAAGCGAACCTCGTGCCCAACAATTCCTCAGCAAAATTATCAACCACGAAAGTGACAAAGTCAAATAAGGAGGAGCCTATGAAAAAGAAATTCTTTTTATCCGCATTATTGATTAGCCTTTTCAGCCTTGCTGCTGCCAAACCAGTCCAAGCTGATACCACCGTCGCAGACATTCAAAAAAGAGGCGAACTAGTTGTCGGTGTCAAACAAGATGTTCCCAATTTTGGTTACAAAGATCCCAAGACAGGGACTTATTCTGGTATCGAAACGGACTTGGCCAAGATGATTGCAGACGAACTCAAGGTCAAAGTTCGCTATGTGCCTGTTACAGCGCAAACCCGCGGTCCACTACTGGACAACGAACAGGTCGATATGGATATCGCAACTTTCACCATCACAGACGAACGTAAAAAATTATACAACTTCACCAGTCCCTACTACACGGATGCTTCTGGTTTTTTGGTCAATAAATCCGCCAACATCAAAAGCATTGAGGACCTAAACGGCAAAACCATTGGGGTTGCCCAAGGTTCCATCACCCAGCGCTTGATTACTGAACTGGGTAAAAAGAAAGGTCTGAAGTTTAAATTCGTCGAACTTGGTTCCTACCCAGAATTGATTACTTCCCTTCACGCTCACCGTATTGATGCCTTTTCCGTAGACCGCTCTATCCTATCTGGCTATATCAGCAAACGGACAGAACTACTAGATGATAGTTTTAAGCCATCTGACTACGGTATCGTCACCAAGAAATCAAATACCGAGCTAAACGACTATCTTGATACCTTGGTCACTAAATGGAGCAAGGATGGTAGTTTGCAGAAACTCTATGACCGTTACAAGCTCAAACCATCTAGCCATACTGCAGATTAAGGAGGACACCCTATGACAGATTTATCATCTTGGACAGCCTATTTTCAGGATTTTGGACAATTTTTCAATGGTTTCCTCTTCACCCTTGCCCTAGCGGTTGGATCCTTTATCCTCGCCATGGTTTTGGGCATCTTC
Organism: bacterium; assembly: GCA_905221355.1. Lineage (GTDB taxonomy): Bacteria > Bacillota > Bacilli > Lactobacillales > Streptococcaceae > Streptococcus. Next base: position 455,314 of record CAJNCU010000002.1, on the reverse strand, counting down.
TTTGGGGCAATGTCAACCAGCAAACGCCCATTCTTGCGTGTTTTGGCTCGTATCTTTGTCGAATTTTACCAAAATACTCCCCTCTTGGTGCAGTTTGTCATCGTCTTCTATGGTTTGCCTCTTATCAGTGACCATACTATCATGATTCCGATTTATTGGACAGCTGTTCTCTGCGTGGGACTCTATCACGGTGCCTATATTGCGGAGGTTATTCGATCAGGGATTCAGTCTATTCCTAGCGGTCAGATGGAGGCCGCCCTGTCGCAAGGTTTTACTTATATCAGTGCCATGCGCTTGATTATCTTGCCTCAAGCCTTCCGTATCATTCTCCCTCCATTGACCAACCAAATCGTTAATCTCATCAAAAATACCTCGACAGTTGCCATCATCTCTGGAGTGGACTTGATGTTTGTGACCAAATCTTGGTCGGCTCTCAACGGAAACTATATCCCAGCCTTTTTAGGCGCTGCTCTTCTCTACTTTGCCCTATGCTTCCCTGTTGCCCAGTTTGGTCGCAAGATGGAGCAAGCCAACAAAAAAGCCTATTCACTTTAGGAGGTTACTATGGAATCTATTTTAGAAGTTTTGGCCCCAGATAACCTAGTCTTTATCTTTAAAGGATTTGGCTTGACCCTCTACATTTCTCTGATTGCTATCGTCCTCTCGACCCTTATCGGGACAGTACTAGCCGTCATAAGAAATGGAAAAAATCCCGTCTTACGGATCATCTCCAGCATTTATATCGAGTTTGTACGTAACGTTCCCAACCTCCTCTGGATTTTCACCATCTTTTTGGTCTTTAAGATGAAGTCCACACCAGCTGGTATTACCGCCTTTACCCTCTTTACCTCAGCAGCCCTAGCTGAAATTATCCGAGGTGGCCTCAATGCCGTGGACAAAGGGCAGTATGAAGCAGGAATGTCGCAAGGATTTACCTCTGCGCAAATCCTCTACCACATCATTCTCCCACAAGCGATCCGTAAAATGTTGCCAGCCATCATTTCTCAGTTTGTGACCGTGATTAAGGATACCAGCCTTCTCTACTCTGTTATCGCCCTACAAGAGCTCTTTGGTGCTAGTCAAATCCTCATGGGACGTTATTTCGAACCAGAGCAAGTCTTCAGTCTTTATATCCTGATTGCCTTGATCTACTTTATCTTTAACTTTGCCATTTCTAGCCTGTCTCACAAGCTAGCAAAACGTTGGCAACAAGCCGCAGAATAAAAAAGAAATGTGAACTCAAAACAAGGGTTCACATTTTTTGCTATAAATGAAAAAGGGCAACTCAATGCTATGCAAACGTTTTACTTTTTGGTAAAATGACTTTAAAACCATAAAGCAAGGAGAAAAACAATGATTCAAGACCTTTACAAAGAATTCTCTCAACTGGAACAAGTAGAAGCTATCGCTCTTGGTGGTTCACGTGCAGGACAAGACTACGATCAAAATTCTGACTATGATGTCTATGTCTATCTTAACTCACCTATTGACGAGAAAACTCGTCAAATCATTCTTAGCAACTATTGCTCCTATATGGAAATTGGAAACCAGTTTTGGGAATTAGAGGACGACTGTGTACTAAACAACGGTATCCAAATCGAGTTGATTTATCGTTCGCTGGAGTCGTTTGAACAAGAATTGAACGCAACTGTTTTTCAGCATCAAGCCCAAAACTCTTATACAACCTGTATGTGGCACAATCTACTCCACAGTAAAATCCTATACGACCCGAATGGGCGCTATACTTCTCTCCAAAAAGCCTATCAGGTTCCCTATCCTCAAAAACTCAAAGAGAATATTATTGAAAGGCAACTCCTTTTGCTAGAACAATCCATGCCTGCCTTCTCTCACCAAATAGAAAAAGCTATCAAACGCCAAGATCTTCTCAGTATGAATCATCGTACGAGTGAATTTTTTGCTTCCTACTTTGACTTGCTGTTTGCGCTCAATGAGCAAACCCATCCTGGTGAAAAACGAATGCTGGAGTACGCAAAGGCCCATTGTGCTCTCCTCCCTAAACAATTTGAAGAAACTATTCACAAGTATTTCCAACTACTCTATCAACCACAACAAGGAGAACAAGCGATCGTAACCTTGCAAACTATCCTGAAGGAACTAAAAGCCATTTTGCCATAGACCAAAAAGAAAATGTGAACCTCTGTTGTTCACATTTTTATTTGTCGTTGACTGTAAAATTCTAGTCTACTCATATTCAGTTGCCTATTTTTGGCTCTCTCTGAAAATCTGTAACTAGGTTAGAAATTGTTCAATTGATTGACGAGCAATCATGAAGCCGTTCCAAAAACCGCACTCACAATCACTTACCCTGCTCTTTCATTACTAGTGACAATTTTTCCCTTAGGGTTACTACAGGATTTTTTAGAGATTCTAACAAGAATTACAATATGAATTTTACATATTACCATAGAATACCTCTATAGGAGAAAATCAGAGCTAAAATCAACAAAACATAGAAGGCGATAAAAAGCCATCTCATCTTCACACATAGAGCAATATATTCTCTGATAAAGGCCGATGGGATATAGTAGGCGGCTGTACGGCAACCAAGACCATCTCCCTTCATCCCAATACGGCGAGCATAGGTACTGGTACGAAAAACATGGTAATCATTGGTCACAAAGAGAAAACGTGGACTGGCCACCAGCTTCTCTCCCATTTCTTTTGAGAAGAGAAGATTCTCATAGGTCGTCGTTGAGTCTTCCTCTAGGAGAATTGCTTCTCTCGGAACATCCATCTCTTCCAGCAAATAATTACAAATTGCCTGAGCTTCGGAAATCTTCTCATCCCCACCTTGACCACCACTTGCGATGATTTTAACATTGGGATTGAGAGACTGGTGATAAGCTTCTACTGCCTTGTCAATGCGACTCTTCAGTAAGGGGGTCACTTTTTCTCCATTCAACAAACCTGCTCCGTGAATGATAATAAAATCATAATATTTTTTCTTAGGAATAAAAAGGTACAGGATAGAATAAAGCAGAAATCCTGCAAAGGCAAAACCAAAAATCAAATACGAATAAATCAAAAAGAAAAAGATAATATTCACTAGATGATTGGTATAAAACAAGCCCTTGGTATCGCTCACTCGAATCGCCATGATCACAAAAAAGAATAGAATCACACAACCTAATCCTAGAGACAAATAATTTGCCTTGGATTTTCCTTCTTTTTTCAATAACACAAATCCATTATAAATAAGGAAAAAACCACTTAGAAAAACTAAAAGAGGGAGCAAAAGAAAAATCACTGCAAAGAAAATCATGTGCAGTTCTTCTTGCCCAGCCTCATAAAAAAGATTGGCAATAGACAGGTAAGAAAAGAGCAGAGATACAAGCAAAAGAGCCGGATTCCAGAGACTGCGATTGTCCCTTAAAAACGAAATCAGAAAAAGTAGGACAAAAAATCCTGTAATAACGTACATAGTCTTCTCCTTTGATGACTACATTGTACCATAATTATAGCAATAGAAAAAGAGGACTCTAGCCCTCTCACTTAATCATTTTATCCTGAGTATCAGCCACAACCTGAGCCAGACTCATCTGACGAAGTTGATTTTCCATAGCTACTTGGATATCCAGCAATTTCTGATCCAAGACCTTATGAATATTAGCCCCTACTGGACAGTTAGGATTGGGATTGTCATGGAAACTAAAGAGCTTACCAGATTTTCCTAAACATTCGACTGCCTGATAAACATCAAAAAGGCTAATATCTTGGAGGTCTTTTATTATCTCAGTTCCGCCCGTCCCACGCGCAACTGAAATCAATCCTGCTTTTTTGAGTTGCGACAAAGTCTTACGGATAATGACTGGATTAACTCCAACGCTAGCTGCGAGAAAATCACTGGTCACCTTACTTTCCTGGCCCTTGATAGCAATGATAATTAGCATATGGGTCGCAATGGTAAATCGACTTGAAATTTGCATTTTGTTCCCCTTTCACCTGAGATTCTCATCATCTCTCTTCTCATACTCATTATACCCCTTTTTGATGTCATGTCAATCATTACTACTATCTAACCATGCATCCAACTCAATATCATGCCCCTGTTTTTGCGCAATCTCATACAGAAGTTCCTGGTTATGAGTATGGTGGATCCCATTTACCAAACTTTCATAGTAGACCTGAAAATAGGGGAGCTTCAAATCCTTAGCCAACTGCAATTCAGCTTCTACATCATAATCCACACGACGAAAATCAACATCAGACAAACCTGCCTCATCAAACTCTATGATCATATACTGGGCCCGCAGGTCCTTACACAACTTCGCATCTAGAAAGAAGGGTTGTCCAATGGATCCTGGATTAAGAATCAACTGTCCATCACTTCCGTAACGAAGCAACTGTTGATGAATATGGCCATATACTGCGATAGAGGCGTGTGGATTCGTGACCAATCTATCAAAATCTTCTTGTTTTCCCGTATGAATCAACTCTCTACCCCAGTTTTTATCAGGGAGATGGTGAGTGACTCCCACCATCAAATCACCAAACTGACGATGAACTTGCATGGGTTGATTGTGGAGGTCTTCGATTTCTTCAGGGCTGATTTCTTCTAATATATACTGGCATTGACGTAGGAGGTAGCGATGACTAGCTTTTGTCAAATCTAGCTTACGATGCAAACCTCGCCAGAGACTATCTTCCCAATTTCCCAGAACTCTTACTGTAATAGGCAAACTTGCTAAAAGATCCAAGATCCTTCTACGTCCTGTTCCTGGCATCAGAATATCCCCTAAAAGCCAGTATTGGTCTACCTCTGCAGCTTTAGCATCAGCCAGCACAGCTTCCAGGGCTGTCGTATTCCCATGTATGTCTGAAAGAACTGCTATTTTCGTCATCCTTTCTCCTCTTTTCCTCTTACTTCTTTTGTTAGTATTATAGCAGAAAACACTCAAAAAGAGCACTATCACTACTCACTGGATTAACTTGTAAAGGCTTCCAATACGTGCTATAATATAAATAGAGAGTTCCCCTTCATTTAGGATTATGTGGTCTTCAACATCTCTCAATTTTTGCAGATTGGAGGACTATTGCCATGCGGAAATATCTTAAGTATATTCCATACTACCTTGTCATTTTCTTCTTTTACTGGCCCCTCTATGAGTTGTTTTTACTGCTGATATCTGATTCTTATACGCTGAAGGGACTTTACATTTATAACATTCTCCTCTTTTCTCCCCTAGTAACCTTTATCGTATCGCTACTTTATAGCTATCGATTTCATTTCTCACTTTGGTGGCTACTCGGTATTGGTCTGGTCTTTTGCTTTACCATCATCACCTTTGGTGAGTTCATCCTGCTTTACTTCCTAGCCTATGAACTCTTTGCCCTACTTGGATTGGCTGCTGGCATTGGGATCAAGCATGTCTTCCAAAGAGAGAAAAACAAAAAAATTATACAAAAACCTTGAAAATTCTCGCAATCATGCTATAATAATGCATAGAGACAAGTCACTTAGTCCCTTTCTACTAGAGAGTGCGTGGTTGCTGGAAACGCATAGAAAGCCTAAACTGATACTACTCTACTGACTTTTATGAAAACATAAAACGGTGGCCACGTTAAAGCCAATCTGAGGTGTTCCTCTTTTTTGAGGAACATAAATGAAGGTGGAACCACGTTGCGACGTCCTTTTAAGGATGTCGCTTTTTGATTTATTAACGAAAAAATCAAAAGGAATTTCTATTTATATTTCAAGGGCACCTTCACCATAACTAGGCTAATAAAAACTTTATAAGGAGAAAACCATGATTAAGATTACTTTCCCAGATGGCGCTGTTCGTGAATTCGAATCTGGCGTGACAACTTTTGAAATTGCCCAATCTATCAGCAATTCCCTAGCTAAAAAAGCTCTCGCTGGTAAATTCAACGGCAAACTCATCGACACGACTCGTGCTATCACTGAAGATGGAAGCATCGAAATCGTGACACCTGATCACGAAGATGCCCTTCCAATCTTGCGCCACTCAGCGGCTCACTTGTTCGCCCAAGCAGCTCGTCGCCTTTTCCCAGACATTCATTTGGGTGTCGGTCCAGCTATCGAAGACGGCTTCTACTACGATACGGACAATACTGCTGGCCAAATCTCTAACGAGGACCTTCCTCGTATCGAAGAAGAAATGAAGAAAATCGTTAAAGAAAACTTCCCATCAATCCGTGAAGAAGTTACCAAAGACGAGGCCCGTGAAATCTTTAAAAATGACCCTTACAAGTTGGAATTGATTGAAGAACACTCAGAAGACGAAGGTGGTTTGACTATCTACCGTCAGGGCGAATACGTGGACCTCTGCCGTGGTCCTCACGTCCCATCAACTGGTCGCATCCAAATCTTCCACCTGCTCAACGTAGCTGGTGCCTACTGGCGTGGAAATAGCGACAACGCGATGATGCAACGAATCTACGGTACAGCTTGGTTTGACAAGAAAGACTTAAAGAACTACCTTCAAATGCGTGAAGAAGCCAAGGAACGTGACCACCGTAAACTCGGTAAAGAGCTTGACCTCTTCATGATTTCACAAGAAGTCGGACAAGGTTTACCATTCTGGTTACCAAACGGAGCGACTATCCGTCGTGAATTGGAACGCTACATTGTCGACAAGGAAATCGCTGCAGGCTACCAACACGTCTACACTCCACCAATTGCCTCCGTGGAACTCTATAAAACTTCTGGTCACTGGGATCACTACCGTGAAGATATGTTCCCAACTATGGACATGGGAGACGGTGAAGAGTTTGTCCTCCGCCCAATGAACTGTCCTCACCATATCGAAGTTTATAAACACCATGTACACTCATACCGTGAATTACCAATCCGTATCGCTGAGATTGGCATGATGCACCGATATGAAAAATCTGGTGCCCTTACTGGCCTTCAACGTGTACGTGAAATGTCCCTAAATGATGGTCATACTTTTGTAGCTCCAGAACAAATTGAAGAAGAATTCAAGAAAATTCTTCAATTGATTATCGACGTGTATGAAGACTTTAATTTGACAGATTACCGTTTCCGCTTGTCTTACCGCGATCCTGAAGATAAACACAAATACTTTGACAACGATGAAATGTGGGAAAATGCACAACGCATGTTGAAGGCAGCTATGGATGATATGGAACTGGACTACTTTGAAGCTGAAGGTGAAGCAGCCTTCTACGGACCAAAATTGGATATCCAGGTTAAAACTGCCCTCGGTAAAGAAGAAACCCTTTCTACTATCCAGCTCGACTTCTTGCTTCCTGAACGCTTCGACCTCAAATATGTTGGAGCAGATGGTGAGGAACACCGTCCAGTTATGATCCACCGTGGGGTTATTTCAACTATGGAACGCTTCACAGCTATCTTGATTGAGAACTACAAGGGTGCCTTCCCAACATGGCTTGCCCCACACCAAGTAACTCTCATCCCCGTTTCTAACGAAAAACACGTAGACTACGCATGGGAAGTGGCTAAGAAACTCCGTGACTGTGGTGTCCGTGCTGATGTGGATGAACGCAACGAAAAAATGCAGTTCAAGATCCGTGCTTCTCAAACCAGCAAGATTCCTTACCAATTGATCGTTGGTGATAAGGAAATGGAAGACGGAACAGTCAACGTTCGTCGCTACGGCCAAAAAGAAACACAAACTGTCTCAGTAGATGACTTTGTGCAAGCTATCCTTGCTGATATCGCCAACAAATCACGCGTTGAGAAATAAACCATTTAACCTGGAACAAAATCTCAGCCACCAAAAAAGCAACAACTATTTCAGTTGTTGCTTTTTTATATTTTGATTAAGCTGAGCTAGTAGTGATTGGTCAAACCATCACAAATGGCAGCCTCGTCAACAATTCTTTCTATCCACTAATTTTTGGGTGTAGGATATCCTCCCAAGATTTGCTTCCTCGAGTTAGAAAAGTTCAATATCCTCAATCCTTGTCTGCTTCATTTTCTTTTACGAGATCTTTTTGTGAATCTTTTTCAGAGAGTTTTTGATCGATATACTTGTTAATGGTTTCATAAAATTCCTTGGTCATCTCACTATCTAATTTTGTCGAATTATGGACTTGATTGACTTTCAATTGAACAGTTTGAATACCGTAAGAGGCTTGTTTTTGGCGGATTGTTTCTAATTCTTCTTCTGAAATCGGATCTCCAACAACTGTCAAGACCAATTCATTGTCCCTAGACTTGTAGACTTGATTAATGACCGTATGATTAGAGAACTCTTTTCCTACAAACTGTTTGATCCCTTCTTTTCGCGCTTGATCTATCGTCAGAGTGACTGCTGAATAACTGGCTGGAAGAACCAATAATACAATCAAGGATATCAAGCCAATTTTCATTTTAATGTTTAGCTCTTTAAATGAACTTAAGGGAGATTTTCTCATCAAAATTCTTGTTCCAATAATGTTGGCTAGCATGATAAAGACACAGTTGATCAAGAAAAGATAGAGAGCCCCAAATAAAAATCGTACATTTCCGTTAGCTAAACCATATCCTGCAGTACAGATAGGTGGCATCAGAGCTGTTGCAATGGCTACTCCTGGCACGATATTGTTTGCTTCTTTTTTCCTTGACCCAATTACACCTGCTATCCCACCAGCAATAGCAATGAGAACATCCCAAATGGTTGGAGAGGTTCGTGCAATCAACTCGCTACTTGCATAAGATAAGGGGGAAATCCAGAAATACAAAGTCGAGACAAGCAAACTGACCAATACTTGAGTAAATAAAACCTCTAGAGATTGCTTGATTAAACGCGTATCAAAAATAGCTAAACCAAATCCGAGTCCAACAATCGATGTCATAAGAGGGGAAATCAGCATGGCTCCAATAATGACAGCTGTTGAATTCATATTTAAACCTATAGAGGCAATAAAAATCGCACACATCAAAATCACTGTATCTCTTAATCGAACATGAAGATCATCATATAATTTCTCACGATATTCACGTGTTGAATAGTTTCCGGTCATTGGTTACTCCTTTTATTTCATATAATCTTATTTCTGCATAGACGATGGTAGAGAGACCTCTGTCCAATCTTACATATTTTTAATTCTCACCTGTCATTCTTTTGAAAATAATCCTTTAAATATCCATCAGTCCATCCTTGATATTATATCAAAAATTTTACAACCTTTCTCTGAAGAACTCAATCAATTTAAAAGATAGTGAACGGGAAAAATTCCAGTTACCTTTTTCTTTGTTCTATCCTATTTTCTCACTACATAGAAATCTAAAGAAGAGCTTGAAAGATTTCTTCCAAGTTCTTAGCATTTCTTTTTACTCAATAAGTAGGTTCACTTCCGCAAACTTAATTCGCACGGTTGTTCCTTTTCCAACCTCAGACTCGATACGAATCTGGTGGCCTAGTTCTTCAGAAATTTTCTTAGATAGATAAAGTCCAAGTCCAGATGACTGCTGGGTCAAACGACCATTGTAGCCTGAAAAGCCACGTTCAAAGACTCGGAGCACATCACTGTTTTTAATCCCGATTCCCGTATCCTTGATACAGAGCTCCTGGCCTTCCATATAAATCTCTAGTCCACCTTTCTTGGTGTATTTGAGGCTGTTTGAGAGGATTTGTTCAATGACGACCAACAGCCACTTCTTATCGGTCACGATGATTTTGTCAAGGTCATGGAGATTGACCGTCAGTCCCTTTTGGATAAAGAAAAGGGCATACTTGCGAACCACTTCCTTAACCAAGTCCTCCACTTGAACCTTTTCAAATACCAAGTCATCGTGGAAGCTTTCCAAACGCAGGTACTGCAACACCAGATTGGTATAGGAGTCAATCTTGAAGATTTCCTGTTCCAATTGCTGCTTGACCTCACGATCAGAGACTTCTGCTACTAAAAGTCGACTAGCCGCAATGGGCGTCTTGATCTGATGAACCCACAAGGTGTAGTAGTCCAGCAAATCCGTCAGCTTGCTCTGCGCTTCAGACTTCTTTTGATACAATTCAGACTCACGCTCTTCGAGTTTTTCCGCTAGCACACACTCCAAAGGAGACTTTGGGTCTCTTTCGGCATACAGTACTTCTCGCCGGTAAACCTGAGCTTCTGCAAAAATATCCCAAACCAAAAATAAAAGGGTCAAAAAGCTACTGAGGAGGAAAAAATAGAAAAAATAAAATCCTATACTGGCGAATAAAAACTGAAAGAGAAAAACAAGAAAACCCAATGAAAAAATATAGATAAAGATGCGACTGCGAGAACGCAGATAGGCTAGAAAAAATAATTTCCAATCAAGCATGTTTCAGTCCGTATCCTATCCCTTTCTTGGTTTCGATAAAGCCTGCTAAACCTTGCTCCTCCAACTTTTTACGCAAGCGAGCAACATTGACAGACAAGGTATTATCATCAATGAAAAAGTCACTATTCCAGAGTTCTCGCATCAGGTCATCTCGCGCCACGATATTGCCCGCATGTTCAAACAAAATCCGCAAAATCTGAAATTCATTCTTGGTCAAACTCAGGACTACCCCCTGATAGTGCAGGTCCATAGACTTGGTATTGAGGATCACACCCGCATACTCCAGCAGACTTTCATCACGCCCAAATTCGTAAGAACGGCGCAACAAGCCCTGAACCTTGGCAAGGAGCACCTGCTGGTCGAAAGGCTTGGTCACAAAATCATCTGCTCCCATATTGATCGCCATGACGATATCCATCGCCTGATCTCTCGAAGATAGAAACATGATAGGTACCTGAGAAATCTTACGAATCTCCTGGCACCAGTGATAACCATTAAAGAGAGGTAAGCCAATATCCATAAGAACCAAATGAGGCTCTGACTGGACAAAGAGGGTCAAAACTTCCATAAAGTCCTCCACCAAAATAACCTCAAAACCCCATTCTGAGAGCAATTTCCCAACTTGTTGCCGAATGACTTGGTCATCTTCTACTAGTAAAATCTTGTGCATGTGCTCCTCCTTTGTTCTTATTATAACAGATTTTCCCTATGGATAAAACGCAAACCTGTATTTAAACCAGCTCGCTAGCCATGTAGTATCCAATAAGCCTACTAGCTAATTCTAGATAAATGTGATAGGATAAATATAGAGAAAGGAGCTTTTATGGCCAATATTTTTGACTACCTCAATGATGTAGCATACGATTCCTTTTATGACCTCTCCGTGAACGAGTTAGATGTTCTTGCCTTGACTGAATTAACCTACCTTGCTTTTGATGATGTAGTCACCCAAGAACCAAAGCGCCTCATAGATCTTGCACCTCAAATTCCTAGAGACACGACGATGCTGACCAATAAAAACCGTCTCCAGTTATTGGATCAACTCGCTCAACACAAACGATTTAAAAATTGCAAGCTCTCAGAATTTATCAACGATATTGATCCTGAATTGCAGAAACAGTTTGCAGCCATGACTTATCGTATCAGTCTCGATACCTATTTGCTTGTTTTTCGTGGAACTGATGACAGCATCATTGGTTGGAAAGAAGATTTCCATATGACCTATATGAAGGAAATCCCAGCTCAAAAACATGCCCTCCAGTATTTAGAGGACTTTTTTGCCCAACATCCTAACCAAAAGGTTATCCTAGCAGGACACTCAAAAGGGGGCAATCTAGCTGTCTATGCTGCCAGTCAACTTGATCCAAACTTGCAGAAAAACATTATCGCTGTCTATACTTTTGATGCACCTGGGCTTCACAAGGAACTAACCGAAACACTAGGCTATCAAAACATGATAGACAGAACAAAAGTATTTATCCCACAAGGTTCTATCATCGGGATGATGCTGGAAATTCCGGATAAAAAAATCGTTGTTCGAAGTACTGCCTTGGGTGGCATCGCCCAGCACGATACCTTTAGTTGGCAGGTTGAAGACAAACACTTTGTCCAACTGGACGAGACCAATAGTGATAGTCAGCAAGTCGATACAACCTTCAAGGAATGGGTTGAAACAGTCCCTGACGAGGAACTACAACTCTACTTCGACCTCTTTTTCGGAATCATTCTCGATGCAGGCATCTCCTCTATCAACGATCTTTCTTCCTTCAAGGTCATTGAACACATTCATCAACTCTTTGTCCAAGCTCAATCCCTCACTCCCGAAGAAAGAGAAACCATGGGGCGCTTAACCCAACTCTTGATTGATACCCGATACCAGGCTTGGAAAAATCGTCAGGGCACGAAAAAGACTTTCTGATACCCTAAGTATCCTCTTCTATGCTATACTTAGTTTAGTACATTCTTTGAGATTGGAGCCAGTATGAAAATCCATAAAACCGTGAATCCCGTTGCCTATGAAAACACTTATTACCTAGAAGGGGACCAACACCTGATTGTGGTTGACCCAGGTAGCCATTGGGAAGCTATCCGCAAGACTATTGAGAAAATCAACAAACCAGTCTGTGCGATTCTCCTGACCCACACCCACTACGACCATATTATGAGTCTGGACTTGGTTCGCGAGACTTTTGAAAATCCTCCAGTTTATGTAGCAGAGAGTGAAGCTAGCTGGCTTTATACACCTGTAGATAATCTCTCTGGTCTCCCTCGTCACGATGATATGGCAGATGTAGTCGCAAAACCTGCAGAACACACCTTTGTCTTTCATGAAGAATACCAGCTTGAGGAATTTCGTTTTACAGTTCTACCAACCCCAGGGCACTCTATTGGCGGTGTTTCCCTCGTTTTTCCTGATGCCCATCTAGTCTTGACGGGTGATGCTCTTTTCCGAGAAACCATCGGACGGACCGATCTTCCTACAGGTAGCACGGAACAACTCCTCCATAGTATCCAAACTCAACTCTTCACCCTTCCTAACTACGATGTCTACCCTGGGCATGGTCCAGCTACGACTATCGCTCACGAAAAGACTTTTAATCCCTTTTTCTAGCAAGCAAAAACCAAGGATAATTTCCTTGGTTTTTTTGTAGCTTCAATTTCTATGTCAATATTTGCTCAGAAGAATCAATATTGACTAGAAAAATAATTCAAAACTAATTAGCCGGATTCAATTCTTTCCAGCCAATGTTAGACAAATCAAACTTTTCAGAAGAGATATCTAAAACTTGCTCTGCTTTCTCATTACCACCGATTTGAAGAGTTGCTTCTTTAATCTTCTGCACTCCGTTTTTATCGAACGAATATAGAGACAGGTTCATTTCTGGACGAGTTGACTGCCAGTCTGCATAACAGACTTGACCATTTTCGTAAATAACAAATCCTGATCGAAAACCTCCCGCAGAAGCTACATAAGCTGTGTGAAGTAAGCTAGGTTTTTGATTTTCCAAATAATAAATAGCTGAAACAAATTTTTCATCGCCAATAAGCAACTCGTCTTGACCATCCTTATTCAAATCAACCATTGCGTATTTCCAATCGGGTGCATTTTGATAATCCATTCGAGAGAAAACCAGGCTATATTCTTCTGAAGTAATCTTATCTTGTTTATTTTCCTTGTATAAATCTTCTCTATTACCTTGTTTTAAAAGGTCTGTAAAGTGATTATAGCGTTCAATCACTTCTTTATATAAATCTTGTCTAGTTTCTTTCTTATTTTCAGCAGTTGATTGTGATGCCTTGGTTGGCGAGTCACTAGTATTTTCAGCCTTTGCCTCTGTTGATACACTAGTCTTATCGTCTTTGGAGACAGATGATGGTGCGGATGAAGGTTCTGTATTGTTCCTATTTTTATCGAGACTACAAGATGCTAGAACTGAAATCGAAAGAATAGCTGATAGCATTATTAAAAATTTCTTCATGTTTACCTCGATAGCATTACATTTTCAGATTGATAAACTTCAAAAATGAACCATTAATTCCAAGATGATACTTGGTTAGGGACTTACTTTACCAAATAATCACACGGTCCTCTGGTGAACGCCACATGCCGTCGCCTTCTTTGACATCGTAAGTTGTAAAGAAGTCATCGAAGTTTGGTACTTGAACATTGACACGGAGTTTGGCAGGCGCGTGCACATCGACACTGGCCATGAGTTTCATCAACTCCGGACGACCTTTCATACGCCAGATACGAGCAAAATTGTGGAAGAATTCTTCAGCTGAGAAATCTGGTTCTCTCTTGGCTGCTTCAAGGGCTGCAGCAATCCCGCCCAAGTCAGCAACGTTTTCAGACACGGTTAGTTTCCCGTTGATTCTTGCACCGTAAGATTCTTGCCCATCAAACTGGTCGATAACTTTCTGCGTTTTTTCTTTAAAGGCAGCATAGTCGCTTTCTGTCCACCAATCCTTGAGGCTACCATTTTCATCAAAAGAAGCACCATTTGTGTCAAAGGCATGAGAAATCTCGTGGGCAATAACAGCACCAATCCCACCGTAGTTGGCAGAAGACGATTGATGCAAGTCATAGAATGGAGCCTGTAAAATAGCAGCTGGGAAGACAATCAAGTTCTTCTGAGGATTGTAGTAGGCATTGACCATATGAGCTGGCATACCCCACTCCTTGTAGTCAACCGGTTGGTTCCACTTGCTCCAGCTGTGCTTGATTTCCACACGCGCAAAGGCTAGGGCATTCTCAAAGAGACTGGCAGTTTCGTCCACTACTTTGTCCTTGTAACGCTCTGGCAATTCCTCTGGATAACCGATATAAGGCTTGATGACATTGAGTTTGACAATGGCCTTGTCACGCGTTTCAGGTGTGAGCCAGTCGTTCTTAGCCAAACGTTCCTTATAAACGTCAATCATAGTCGCTACTTTTTTCTCTACGTCTGCCTTAGCTTCTGGAGAGAATTTTTCATGCGCATACCAGAGACCCAGAGCCTGCTTGAAAGGACCTTGGGCCAAGTGATAAGCTGCCTTGACCTTATCCTGAGCTTCTGGAACACCTGAAAGAGCACGACCATAAGCACCTGACAGGACACGAATCTCGTCTGTGAGGTAGCTGGTTGAGAGATTGACCACACCCAAAATCAAGGTTGCTTTAAGTAGAGGCCACGCTTCTTTACTATAGAATTGCTCTGCTGCTTGCCAGAAACGTTCCTCGTCTACGATAACCTTGTCTGGAGTCTGTCCAAGAACTGCTTGGAAGAAATCATCCAAAGGTAGGGCAGGGGCAAATTTCTTGAAATCTTCATAAGCGTATGGATGGTAGAGTTTAGCATATTCTGAACTTTCTTCGTTAGAAAGCACCACAGCCGCAATGCGACGATCCAATTCTAATCGTTTCTCTAGTAAGTCTGCGATTTCCTCATCTGAAAAATCATAGGCTTTGAGAAGATTCGTAGTACTTTCCTTCCAAAGAGCCAAGAGCTCCTCACGCTGAGGATGGTCTTCAGCGTAGTAAGTTGTATCTGGCAAGATAGTTCCTGGAGCACTTGCCCAGAGAACATTGGTTCTGGCATCCATAAAGTCTGGTGATACACCAAATGGAAGGAAGTTTGGTTTACCAGCTAGTTCAAACTCTGCCAGTTTGCTGGTAAAATCTTCAAAACTCTCCAAGTCTTGGTATTCCTTGAGCATTGGCAAAACGGGCTTGATCCCATCTGCTTCTCTCTTGTCAAAATCACGTACCATACGATGGTACTTAACAAAGTTTGAGAGGATAGCATCCTCTGGAACATCCTCACCCGCCAACCACTTGTCCGTAGTCGCCAGCATCAACTCTTCAATTTCCTCGTCAAGGTCAATAAAACCACCTGTTCGAGATTTGTCAGCTGGAATGACAGCTGTTTTTTCCCATTCGCCATTGATTGCATCATAAAAATCGTCTTGATAACGTGTCATCTTGTTCTCGCTTTCATTTTTCACTTATTCTTAGCTTAGCAAAAAACACTTGGGAATGCAATTAAAAATGGTTTCTCTTTTTTCTTCATTTTTCAGTTATTATTTTAAATTTTTCAAAAATTAACTTGACTTAATTTTTTTTTTAAGGTATATTAAAAGATAGGAGGAATACAACTGTATGATACGTATCGAAAACCTCAGTGTCTCCTACAAAGAAACGTTGGCACTAAAGGATATCTCACTAGTGCTCCAAGGACCAACGATTACCGGAATTATTGGTCCAAACGGTGCTGGAAAATCAACTTTATTAAAAGGTATGTTGGGAATTATCCCACATGAAGGTCAGGCCTTTCTCGACGACAAAGAAGTCAAGAAATCTTTGCATCGGGTTGCCTATGTCGAGCAAAAAATCCATATCGACTACAATTTCCCTATCAAGGTCAAGGAATGCGTCTCTCTGGGACTCTATCCATCCATCCCACTCTTTCATACCTTAAAGGCAAGCCACTGGAAAAAAGTGGCAGATGCACTTGAAATCGTTGGGCTCTCAGACTATGCTGATCGCCAAATCAGCCAGCTCTCAGGCGGACAATTCCAACGTGTGTTGATTGCCCGTTGCTTAGTGCAGGAAGCAGACTACATCTTTCTAGATGAGCCATTTGTCGGGATTGACTCGGTTAGTGAAGAGATTATCATGAATACGCTGAGAGATCTTAAAAAAGCTGGTAAAACAGTTCTCATCGTCCATCATGACCTCAGCAAAGTCCCCCATTATTTCGACCAAGTTTTGCTTCTCAATCGAGAATTAATAGACCTTGGTCCGACTAAAGAAACCTTTACCGAAGCCAATCTTAAGAAGGCCTACGGTAGCAAACTCTTTTTCAATGGAGGTGGCCTATGATAGCAGAATTTATCGATGGATTGCAAAATTTCCATTTCCTACAAAACGCCTTGATCACAGCTATTGTCATCGGAGTTGTTGCTGGAGCCGTGGGATGTTTTATCATCCTACGTGGTATGTCTCTCATGGGAGATGCCATCTCTCACGCAGTTTTGCCCGGCGTAGCCCTTTCCTTTATCCTGGGAATTGATTTCTTTATTGGAGCGATCATCTTTGGCTTGATGGCTTCCATCATCATTACCTACATCAAGGGAAACTCTATCATCAAGAGTGACACTGCCATTGGTATTACCTTTTCATCTTTCTTAGCCTTAGGTGTCATCTTGATTAGTGTTGCCAAGAGTTCGACAGACCTCTTCCATATCCTTTTTGGGAATATCCTCGCTGTCCAAGATACGGACATGTGGATTACTATTGGTGTGGGCGCAGTCATTCTCTTGATTATTGGGATTTTCTTTAAACAACTATTGATTACATCCTTTGACGAGCTCCTGGCTAAAGCAATGGGAATGCCCGTTAATTTCTACCACTATCTACTCATGGTGCTCTTGACCCTTGTGTCCGTCACCGCCATGCAAAGTGTCGGAACCATTCTTATCGTGGCCATGTTGATCACCCCAGCTGCGACGGCTTACCTTTATGCTAATAGCCTAAAGAGCATGATTTTTCTTTCATCAGGCCTAGGAGCTCTGGCTTCTGTTGTAGGGCTCTTTATCGGCTATAGTTTCAATCTCGCAGCAGGATCGAGCATCGTGCTCACATCCGCCAGCTTCTTTCTAATCAGTTTCTTTATCTCTCCTAAGCAACGATACTTGAAACTGAAAAACAAAAAAATCATTAAATAACGGGGAAACCCTTCTGGAGGAATCTAATGAAAAAATTAGGTACATTGCTTGTACTCTTTCTTTCCGTCATTGCTCTTGTAGCATGTGCTAGCGGAAAAAAAGATACGGCTTCTGGTCAAAAACTAAAAGTTGTTGCTACAAACTCAATCATCGCTGATATTACCAAAAATATCGCTGGTGACAAGATTGATCTTCATAGTATCGTTCCTGTTGGTCAAGACCCACACGAATACGAACCACTTCCTGAAGACGTTAAGAAAACTTCTCAAGCTGACTTGATTTTCTATAACGGTATCAACCTTGAAACAGGTGGCAATGCTTGGTTTACCAAATTGGTCGAAAATGCCAAGAAAACTGAAAAAAAAGACTACTTTGCAGTCAGCGAAGGCGTTGATGTTATCTACCTTGAAGGCCAAAACGAGAAAGGCAAAGAAGACCCACACGCTTGGCTCAACCTTGAAAATGGGATGATTTATGCTAAAAATATCGCTAAACAGCTCATTGCCAAGGACCCTAGCAACAAGGAATTCTACGAAAAAAATCTCAAAGACTATACTGAAAAACTAGACAAACTGGACAAGGAAGCCAAAGAGAAATTTAACAATATCCCTGCTGAGAAGAAACTCATCGTAACCAGCGAAGGATGCTTCAAATACTTCTCTAAAGCCTACGGTGTTCCAAGTGCCTACATCTGGGAAATCAACACGGAAGAAGAAGGTACTCCTGAACAAATCAAAACCTTGGTTGAAAAACTTCGCCAAACAAAAGTTCCATCACTCTTTGTTGAATCAAGTGTCGATGACCGTCCAATGAAGACTGTTTCACAAGACACAAACATCCCAATCTACGCACAAATCTTTACTGACTCAATCGCTGAAGAAGGCAAAGAAGGCGACAGCTACTACAGCATGATGAAATACAACCTTGATAAGATTGCTGAAGGTTTATCAAAATAATCCATTAAAAAACGTCGTTCTCACATGAATGGGCGTTTTTTTATCACTTAATTTCCGGTCAAATCATTGGAAAAATCTGACACTTCTCGGTAAAATAAAAGAAAAAAGAATGGAGTAGTTTCATGACCACTTTTCTCGGAAATCCTGTAACTTTTACAGGTAAACAACTGCAAGTCGGAGACAAGGCACTTGACTTTTCTCTTACGACAACAGATCTCTCTAAAAAAACGCTAGCTGACTTTGATGGAAAGAAAAAAGTCTTGAGTGTTGTCCCTTCTATCGATACTGGTGTCTGCTCAACGCAAACACGTCGATTCAACCAAGAACTAGCTAACCTCGACAACACCGTCGTTCTTACTGTTTCTATGGACCTACCATTTGCCCAAGGACGCTGGTGTGGGGCTGAAGGTCTTGACAATGCCATCATGCTTTCAGACTACTTTGACCATTCTTTCGGGCGCGATTATGCCCTCTTAATTAACGAATGGCATCTCCTTGCACGTGCTGTCTTTGTTCTCGATACTGACAATGTCGTCCGTTACGTAGAATACGTTGACAACATTAACACTGAACCAGATTTTGAAGCTGCTATTGCTGCAGTGAAAGAACTGGACTAAAATCAAAGCCATTAGGGCAGAAGGCTAGAGAAATCTAGCTTTTTTTGATATACTAGATGGAGAGAAAAGACAAGAGGAAACGAATGACGCCAAATAAAGAAGACTATCTAAAATGTATTTATGAAATCGGTACGGAAATGCAGAAAATCACCAATAAAGAAATTGCTGCCCGTATGCAAGTCTCTCCACCTGCCGTAACAGAGATGATCAAACGCATGAAAAGTGAAAATCTCATCCTAAAGGACAAGGAGAATGGCTATCTATTGACAGATATTGGGCTCAAACTAGTCTCCGAGCTCTATCGCAAACACCGGTTGATTGAGGTCTTTCTAGTTCACCATCTCGACTATACCAGTGACCAGATCCACGAGGAAGCTGAGGTCCTAGAGCACACTGTATCTGACCTCTTTGTAGAGAGACTGGATAAACTCCTGGGCTTCCCTAAAACCTGCCCCCACGGAGGAACCATCCCAGCCAAGGGAGAACTCTTGGTCGAAATCAACAACTTACCACTGGCAGACGTCCAAGAAGCTGGAACCTATCTCCTGACTCGCGTTCATGATAGTTTTGAACTACTCAAATATCTAGAAAAGTATGAAATCCATATCGGTGACCAAGTCAAAGTCAAGCAGTTTGATAATTTTTCCAATACCTTTACACTGGTCAACAAAGGTGAAGACCTCCAAGTTAGTATGGATATCGCCAAACAACTCTATGTCGAAAAAATCAACTAAGCCCTTATCCTTAAAAGAAATTCCTTTCAGGGATTTTTTATTATTTTAGTTGTAAGTTCCATTCGTTTGATGTAGAATGAAGCTAGATAAAAGAGGGAGGTCTTCCTATGAAAAAGCTCTTTAGAATCCATTTTGCAGCCATTGCAGTCAGCGATTTGCTACTATTAGCTTTTTTTATCACAAAACAAGAGCCAGCTTTAAGCTGGCTCCTGCTCTCTGGTTTTATTTTCATCCTTGCTCAGGGACTACTGCTATCTCGCTTGGTCTTCCGACTCAAAAAACATTTCCCTGAGATTTATCCTCAAATCAATAAAAAGATTCGCTTCTACTATTTGGGGGTGCTCATTAGCGATTTTCTATTATTTGTCCTTTTAGCCTTCACTAGTTCTCAGCGATTTTCCTCTCTTATGCCAATCGTCACTTCTTGCCATTCTACTTTTTATTATCTGACGGCTAACTACCTAAGAGAAAACTATCCAGACTTTTACGACAAACACATTTCTTTATGCGATTGTTTCTAAACAAAAACCAAGCCAGCTGGGCTTGGTTTTCTTATCTATTTTTAGTATCAAGGATAATGGTGACCGGTCCGTCATTGACCAGCTCCACCTGCATATCCGCTCCAAAGATACCTGTCTGAACAGGTACTTCTTGTACTAGTTTTTGATTGAAAGCGTCATAGAGGGCAGCTGCCATATCCGGCTTGGCTGCTCCTATAAAAGCTGGACGATTGCCCTTCTTAGTATCTGCAAAGAGGGTAAACTGAGAAATAGAAAGGATTTCCCCCTTGATATCCTTGACAGACAGATTCATCTTGCCTTCTGCATCTGAAAAAATCCGCATATTGACAAGCTTTCTTACAGCATAGTCCAGATCTTCCTCTTGGTCCTCTGGGCCAACACCGACCAGTAATAAGAGCCCCTGATTTATTTTTCCATGAACCTGACCTTCGATACTCACTTGGGCTTTTTTAACCCGTTGGATAATGATTTTCATAATAGCCTTTCTAGTAACTGAGGGGAGAATTAGCCATTGGTCCGTTTGACAGAGTAGACCTCTGGCACACTCTTAATCTTATCCACGACTGTAGTCAGTGTAGAGAGGTTGGAAATCCCAAAGGAGACATGGATATTGGCAAATTTCATATCCTTGGTTGGTTGGGCGTTAACGGTTGAGATATTCTTAGTTGTGTTGGAGAGAACTTGTAAAACATCGTTCAAAAGCCCTGTACGGTTGAGACCATAGATATCGATGTGGGCGGTGTATTCCTTGCTTGAGAATTGATCTTCCCATTCCACATCAAGGAGACGTTGCTCGTAGTTTTCTTGGGCGCGAAGGTTCATACAGTCCACACGGTGAATAGCTACACCACGACCTTTGGTAATGTAGCCAACAATGTCGTCACCCGGAACTGGATTGCAACACTTGGCAATCCGCACTAGGAGACCTGAGGCCCCTTCAATGACCACACCACCCTCATGCTTGACCTTGAGGGTTTCTTTATTTTCAACCTTAACTTCGCCACCTTTGACAAGTTCTTCTGCCTCCGCCTTGGCCTTGGCACGCTCTTCCTCACGGCGTTCCTTTTCGGTCAAACGGTTAAAGACGGTAATAGCGCCAATTTCTCCAAAACCAATGGCCGCATAGAGAGCCTCCTCTGTCTTGTAGCTGGTCTTTTGAAGGACCTCGTCCATGTGACGCTTGTCCATGAATTTATTGGCCACATAACCGTTTTCTTGGAACTGGGCCATCAGCATTTCACGGCCCTTGTTAACGGATAATTCCTTGTCTTGATTTTTAAAGAACTGGCGAATCTTGTTGCGCGCCTTGCTGGTCTTGACCATGTTGAGCCAGTCACGACTCGGACCAAAGGAGTTGGGATTGGTGATAATTTCAACCTGATCCCCTGTCTTGAGCTTGGTTGTCAGCGGAACCATACGGCCATTGACCTTGGCACCAGTCGCTTTTTCACCGACTTTGGTATGGATTTCATAGGCAAAGTCAATCGGTCCTGAATCTTTTGGAAGGGAGCGAACCGCACCATCAGGAGTAAAGACGTAAATCTCCTCCGCCAGATAGTTTTCCTTAACAGAGTCCACAAATTCCTTGGCATCATCAGCCTGGTCTTGGAGCTCCATCATCTCCTTAATCCAGTTCATTCCAATAGCAGATTCCTTGCTGTTGACCTGCCCTTTAATGCCTTTCTTATAAGCCCAGTGAGCTGCTACCCCGTACTCAGCCACTTCGTGCATTTCCTTGGTCCGAATCTGAAATTCAATCGGTCCTTTTGGCCCATAAACAGTCGTATGAATAGACTGGTAACCGTTGGCCTTGCGATTGGCGATATAGTCTTTGAAGCGGCCTGGCATTGGTTTCCAAAGCTCATGCACATAACCCAGCATGGCGTAAACATCACTCTGGGTATCTAAGATACAGCGAATGGCAATCAGGTCATAAATCTCCTCAAAGCGTTTCTTCTTATCCTGCATCTTGCGGTAGATCGAATAGATATGCTTAGGACGACCATAGATTTTCCCTTTGAGATTGCGTTCGGTAGCATAGTCCTCCAACTTGGTTACGACTTCATCGACCAAAGCCTCACGTTCTCTGCGTTTCTCCTTCATCATGTGGGTAATCTTGTAAAACTCAGTTGGATTGAGATAACGGAAAGATAGATCTTCCAACTCCCACTTGACACTGGAAATCCCTAGACGATGAGCAAGTGGTGCATAAATTTCCATGGTTTCTCTGGAGATCCGTTCTTGCTTGTCCTTTCGAAGGTGTTTGAGAGTTCTCATATTGTGCAAACGGTCCGATAATTTAACCAAGATAACACGGATATCCTCAGACATGGCCATAAGCATCTTGCGGTGATTTTCAGCTAATTGCTCCTCGATCGATTTGTACTCCACCTTACCAAGCTTAGTCACTCCATCAACGATAATCCGAACATCATGACCAAACTCACGCTCCAAATCATCCAGTGTCGCATCTGTATCCTCAACTACGTCATGCAAAAAACCACAGGCAACAGTTACGGCATCCAGCTTGAGCTTAGCCAGAATTCCTGCCACCTGGATAGGATGGATAATATAGGGCTCACCTGATTTTCGGTATTGACCACTATGACAATCCACCGCGTAAATCAATGCTTTTTGTACAAAAGCAACGTCTTCCTTTGTTAAATATTCTCTCGTTAAAGCGACTACCTGATCGCCCGTCAAATTCACTTCTTTCGGCATCTATACTCTCCAATTCTTCCTACCATTTTATCACTTTTTTAAGGATATGAAAACTAGAAAAGCCTGTTTTTATGCCAATACCAATCATTAAAAAAACACTGCCAGATTTCTCTAGCAGTATTTTGACATTTCATTTGCTTAGTAGACTGTTTTTTCAGTTTCTACATCGAAGAAGTGTGCTTTGTTCAAGTCAAATCCGAGTTCAACTGTTGCACCTGTTTGCAAGTAGTCACGAGCATCCACTTTGGCAACAAATTCATCTTTACCAACTTGGCAGTAAAGGTGAGATTCTGAACCAAGCAATTCTGATACAGAGATGGTTGCTTTAACCACTGATTCTGGGAATGTTTCAAGGAAAGCAGGTTCTGCATTCACGTCTTCTGGACGAATACCGAAGATCAATTCTTTACCTTCGTAGCCTTTTTCACGAAGAACTTTCAAAGCACCTTCTGGAACTTTCAAGCGGAAACCATCAGAAACAATTTCATTACCAACCAATTTCACGTTGATGAAGTTCATAGCTGGGCTTCCGATAAATCCTGCTACGAATTTATTAACTGGGTTTTTGTAAACTTCTTGAGGAGTACCGATTTGTTCTACACGTCCGATAGTACCTGTACCAGCTGGGTTCTTAGTTGCTGACATGATAACGATACGGTCTGCAAGAGTCATCGCTTCTGTTTGGTCGTGGGTTACGTAGATAGTTGTAGCCCCGATACGGCGGTGGATTTTCGCAATTTCAGCACGCATAGATACACGAAGTTTGGCATCCAAGTTTGACAAAGGTTCGTCCATCAAGAACACTTTTGCATCACGGACAATCGCACGACCCATGGCAACACGTTGACGTTGACCACCTGAAAGGTCAGCTGGTTTACGATCCAAAAATTCTTTCAAACCAAGGATTGCTGCTGCTTCTTGCACACGTTTATCGATGTCTTCCTTGCTGTATTTACGCAATTTCAAACCGAAAGCCATGTTGTCATACACAGTCATGTGTGGATAAAGAGCGTAGTTTTGGAATACCATGGCGATGTCACGGTCTTTTGGAGCTACGTCGTTAACAACCACGCCATCAATAGATGCAGTACCTTCTGTAATGTCTTCAAGACCAGCAATCATACGAAGAGTTGTTGATTTACCACATCCTGAAGGACCTACGAAAACGATAAATTCTTTGTCTTTGATGTCCAAGTTGAAGTCTTCAACTGAGTAGTGTTCGCTGTTTGGATATTTTTTGTAAATGTTTTTAAGATTTAATTCTACCATCGAGGTGAACTCCTTTTGTATTTTGATAGTTTTATTATAGATGAAAACGCTTTACTCTTCTATGGCAAGGTGACCAAAAAAATAAAAAAGTTCTGTGCAACTTGCACAAAACTTTAAAGAATATCTGGTAAAATCAACTGATAACAAAGGGTGAGATCCGTCAATTCCTTCAACTGAAGTCCCGTCAATTCTTCCCATTTGTCAATCTTGTATTGGAGAGAATTGCGATGCAGATAGAGTTGCTGGGCTGTTTTAGTCAGAACAGCACTGTTTTCCCAGAGAGAAAGAATGATTTCCTGAATCTGGTCCTGATCCAAGATCATCTGATGCAGGCATTCTTTGATTACCTTCAGGTCCACTAGTCTTTCTCCCATACTCCAAAGATAGAGTTGTGAAAAGGTATGTACACCTTGGTGACCCTGACGCCACCATGTCTTAAACAAGTCCCGCTCTGCTTTGATCAAGTCTGATAGGGCTTGATATCCTGTCTGAGACCACACCTGCCCCAACATGATAGACAGACGAAGGCCAAAGTCATACTCTACTGCCTCAATCGTATCAGATAAGATTGAGCGGACAGAGCTGTACTTATCTTGTTGAAGCACGAATACATAGTCCTGAGCACCGACCTGTAGCACTGTTTGGCAGTTGGGAAAAAGAGTCCGCATCATGTCTAGCCAAGAGGCTAGATTTTCCTGTTGGTAATAAGATAGATGGCAATAAACCAGCTGAATTTTTTTAAATGTTTGCGGTGCCTGCCCCTTCCCCTCGATCAGATAGGGATACCAAGGATTAAGCGAACGTGCCTGATCTTGCTGGGTCAAAAGGGCAACCAGCTGCTTTTCACGCTCGCTGAGCCCAGCTTCCTCCAGCATAATCCACTGCTGAGAAGCTAAAGGGAGAGTAAGATAGCCTGGTTTCTCTACTGGCTGATCTGAAATCTGAGCTTCAGGAAACCAGTCCTGTAGTTCTTTTGCAATCATATCCTACTCCTCCACTTTTTGGATGCACCAAGAAATTAAGGTCTCTAGACGCTTCACATTCTCAGTCAGATGGAGATAGCCCATCACTGCTTCAAAACCTGTAGACATGCGGTAGGTCACCACATCAGCATTTTTAGCCTTTGTGTGACTATTGGTATTGCGACCACGTTTGTAGATTTCTTCTTCTTTTTCCGTCAAGACTTGCTCCTCCAACATAAGGGCAATCAAGTGAGCTTGAGCCTTGGCAGATACATACTTAGTCGCCTCTTGGTGGAGTTTGTTGGGCTTGGTCATGCCTTTGAGAATGAGATGGCGGCGAATATACATGGAGTAAACTGCATCTCCCTCAAAAGCTAGCGCAATCCCGTTAATGAGATTGACATCAATCACGAGTCCACCTCACTCCATCCTTGGTGTCAAGGAGCTTAATTCCTTGAGCCGCCAATTGATCACGGATTTGGTCTGCTGTCGCAAAGTCACGATTAGCACGCGCTTCTTGACGTTTTTGGATTAAGGCTTCAATGTCTGCATCCAAAACTTCCTCAACAAAGACAATCCCAAAGACCTCTAACATAGCCGCAAGAGCTTGCTTGACACTTGCATCATAGTTTCCTGAGTTGATCCATTTGGCCATTTCAAAGACTACTGTGATACCATTAGCAGAGTTGAAATCCTCATCCATAGCGGATATAAACTTATCTTTAAAGGCTTGTAACTCTTGGACATCAACACTCCCAGAAAATGGTTGCTCGTAAGTGTTCTTCAGATACTTGAGATTAGTCTCCGCATCACGCACTGCTTTTTCTGTAAAATTGATTGGCTTGCGGTAATGCTGAGTCGCAAAGAAGAAACGCAACACTTGACCATCAATTGTCTTAAGGGCATCATGGACTGTGATAAAGTTGCCCAAGGACTTAGACATCTTGACATTATCGATATTGACAAAGCCGTTGTGCATCCAGTAGTTGGCGAAAGTCTTACCTGTTTTGGCTTCTGATTGGGCAATTTCGTTGGTATGATGCGGAAACTCCAGATCAGTTCCACCACCGTGGATATCAATGGTATCACCCAAAATCTCTGTCGACATGACCGAACACTCGATATGCCAGCCCGGACGACCAGGTCCCCAAGGACTGTCCCAAGAAATCTCGCCTGGTTTGGCAGCTTTCCAAAGGGCAAAGTCTACAGGATTTTCCTTGCGAGCCGTTTCCTCATCGGTACGACCTGAAGCACCTAGCTCCAAATCTTCCAAGGTTTTATTGGCCAATTTAGCATAGTTGTGGGATTTTTCCACACGGAAGTAAACGTCCCCTTGACTCTCGTAAGCATAACCTTTTTCAATCAGGTCAGCGACAAAACGAATGATATCAGCCATAAACTCTACTACACGTGGATGGCGAGTCGCAGGTTTCACTCCCAAGGCTGTCACATCCTCACGAAAGGCAGCGATGTACTTATCCGCAACCTCCTGAGGCGTGATGCCTTCTTCCTTGGCACGGTTAATAATCTTATCATCCACATCCGTAAAGTTGGAAATATAGGCAACCTCATAACCACGGTACTCAAAGTAGCGACGAATAGTATCAAAGGCTACTGTTGAACGGGCATTGCCAACATGGATATAGTTGTAGACGGTTGGCCCACAGACATACATCTTAACCTTACCGTCCTCGATAGGGACAAATTCTCGCAAATCACGAGACATGGTGTCATAGATTTTAATCACTCACTGTCTCCTTTCTGTTTCTTGTTTATCGTAAAAAGTAGTTTCAGTCCAACTCTCTAGCAATTACTAAGGCTATCTCAAAGAAAGTCATAGCATCTGCTTTTCTTTCTTCATGTCTTGCATCCCACTCATGATTGTGATGGTCAACATAATCAGCCGTATAAAAAAATTGATAAACTTTTGCTTGTCGAAATTGTGCCCAAGCCATGATTGCTGAAGCTTCCATATCCACAACAGTCGCACCTGCTGCTAATCTACGTTTGACCTTATCGGCTGTTTCACGATAGAAAGCATCTGTGGTCCAAGCCTTTGTTCGAATGTGCTTAATGCCAGATTTGTTCAAAGCTTCTTCCATGGTTAAGAGCAAAGTTTCGTCATAAGCTATCTCATCACTTGCAGGAGCGTAATGGTAACTTGTACCTTCATCACGTAGAGCTGAACTTGGTAGGATAATCTTATCCGCCTGAATAGACTGATCTAGAACTCCGCAAGAACCCAAAACAATAAAGTTCTTAAATCCTCTTGCTTTGAGTTCTTCTAAGAGTCCAACAACCATCGGGGCTCCAATCGTAGCTATAGCAACTGCTACCTTACTCCCATCTTTTTCATAGATATACCATGGGAATTTGCCATTTAGATTGGTTAGATAGCCACCTTCATAAACATCTTCAAACTGCTTTACTCGTTCAACGATTTCTCCATTAAAAGATAAAATAATCGTGTCACGGATTTCTCCACAACCACGAATACTTCGATCAGTTGGTTCGATAACAGCAGGTACATTTTCGAATTCTTCTAATAGCATTTTTCTACTCTTTCTCATTCAAATAAACTACCTGTGTCTGTTTGACAAAGCCGATTTTTTCATACAAGCGCTTGGCACCTACGTTGCAGTCCTCTACTGCAATCTGAAATTTCTTATCATTTTGCTCAATCAGTTGGTTGACTAGGGATTTTACGAAGTAGCTTCCATAGCCTTTTCCACGTTCAGGTTCCGATATTACCAAACCATAGAGGTAATTTGTATTAGTCGATAAATCTACCGTACAAGTTCCAATAACCTGACCGTCTTTTAATAAAATATATAGGCGACTTTCTGGATCCTTCAGAGCTTCGGCGACATATCTATCCACAACTTCTCTCAATTCATGCTCCTCTGAAAATGCCTGAAATTTTAACTGGCTAATTTGCTCCTGATATGAACTATCTGCTAACAAAACTTCAAGATTGGAAAGTTTTGTTAACGGATAAGGTCTTCTATCCTTACCTAACCAGGTTTCTGTATCTTCATCCTCGACCAATCCCCAGTTGCTGACAAAATCAGGATGACGCTCTAGAAAAATACGTTCTGTCTGAAAAGTAACTGAACGAATAGGGAAAGAAGCCGTTTCTTTCTCAAAACTCGTAAACAAAGCACGCGCAATTCCCTGACGGCGATGATTTGGATGAACCAGTATCGTCACTTCCACATCTTGGTCATCCGCATAGACAGTTAATAGACCAACAAGTTCGCCTTTTTCATAATAAAGGAAAAAGGCGGGCATGTTTGGGTCAAAATTAAGCATGTTAGAGAGATAGGGATCACGATAGGTACCGTCATAGTTTTGGCAATAGTTAATTAGTTTTTTCGCCTCAGATAACTCCTCTTGGCTTAACTTGTTTCTTGCTTGAATCATATAGGTATCCTCTACAAACCAGACGATCTGTGGCTGGCTTCTTTAGCCTGCTCGAGTTTATTGACGTAGTACTCCCGTTTTTCTTCGACTTCGTGAATGATAGGCTCATCTTTCTGTCCATGAACTCGGACGATCTTAGCTGGGATTCCGACAACCGTTACATCACTAGGTACGTCTGCCACGACTACTGCGGCAGCACCGACTTTGGCATTTTCACCGATTTCTACCGGTCCGATAACTTGGGCATGGGCTGATATGAGAGCTCCTTTACGCACAGTCGGATGGCGTTTGCCAACATCCTTACCAGTCCCACCAAGAGTCACTCCGTGATAGAGGAGAACATCTTTTTCAACAATCGCTGTCTCTCCAATCACCAATCCTGAACCGTGGTCGATAAAAACACCTGAGTCAATCTGGGCACCCGGATGAATCTCGATTTGGGTCCAAAAGCGCCAAAACTGACTGTGCATACGAGCCAGGAGTTTAAAGCCATGCTTCCATAGAAAATGCGAGAGACGGTGGGCAGCCAAGGCCTTGACACCTGGATAAGTCAGCAAAACTTCCAAACTGTTGCGTGCCGCTGGATCATTTTCTTTTACAATATCAATAGTTTCGCGCCACCATCCCATACATTTCTCCTTTTCTTATTCTGAATCTTTTGGTGTTTCTGTAACTTCTTTCTTAGGTTTGTGATCCTTGTGAGGACGTGGACGGTGAGGACGTTCAGCCTTTTCGCCTTTTTCATCATGCTCAGGTTTTGGCGGACGAGGAAGAAGAACTTTCATAGAGGCATCGATACGGCCTTTTTCATCAATCTTGATAACCTTAACATCGACTTCATCACCGATAGCTACCAAGTCCTCGACACGGTTGGTACGAGTCCAAGCCATTTCCGAAATGTGCACAAGTGCATCTGTCTTATCAAAGAGGTTGACAAAAGCACCAAATTTCTCGATACGAACAACCTTGGCATGGTAAACTTCATCCACTTTGGCTTCGCGAACCAAGCCAGCGATGATTTCTTTGGTTCGGTTAATGGCATCTTGGTCGCTAGAGTAGATGGACACATTTCCTTCTTCGTCGATATCAATCTTAACGCCTGTTTCAGCGATAATCTTGTCAATGGTTTCTCCACCCTTACCGATGACAATCTTGATCTTGTCCACATCAATCTTGATGGTGTCAATTTTTGGAGCAGTTGGAGCCAATTCTGGACGAACTTCTGGAATGGTTGCTTCAATCACATCAAGGATTTCAAAACGCGCTTTCTTGGCTTGAGCAAGGGCTTCAGTCAAGATTTCTGCAGTAATTCCTTGGATCTTGATATCCATTTGAAGGGCTGTAATCCCCTCACGAGTACCTGCTACCTTAAAGTCCATGTCTCCAAAGTGGTCTTCCAAACCTTGGATATCTGTCAATACAGTGTAGTTATTTCCATCTGAGATGAGACCCATGGCAATACCAGCTACTGGCGCCTTGATTGGCACACCACCAGCCATAAGGGCAAGCGTTCCCGCACAGATAGAGGCTTGAGAAGATGAACCGTTTGATTCTAAGACTTCTGCTACCAAACGAATCGCGTATGGAAATTCTTCCAAACTTGGCAAGACTTGAGCAAGGGCACGCTCACCAAGGGCACCGTGACCGATTTCACGACGACCTGGTGCACCGTAACGACCTGTTTCCCCTACAGAGTATTGAGGGAAGTTATAGTGGTGCATAAAGCGTTTCTTGTACTCTGGATCCAAACCATCGATGATTTGAGTTTCTCCCATTGGCGCCAAGGTCAAGACTGAAAGGGCTTGAGTTTGCCCACGAGTGAAGAGACCGGAACCATGCACACGAGGAAGATAGTCCACTTGTGCATCCAAAGGACGGATTTCATCAACCTTACGACCGTCAGGACGCACCTTGTCTTCCGTAATCAAACGGCGCACTTCAGCGTGTTCCATTTGTTCCAAGATTTCAGCCACATCACGCATGATGCGTTCAAATTCTTCATGGTCTGCATATTTTTCTTCGTAAACTGCTGTTACTTGGTCTTTAACTGCTTGAGTTGCAGCTTCACGAGCCAATTTTTCTTCCACTTGAACCGCTTTTTGGAGGTCGCTGTTGTAGGCTGCGATGATTTCAGCTTGCAATTCAGCATCTACATGAAGCAATTCCACTTCTGCTTTTTCCTTACCAACCGCAGCAACGATTTCTTCTTGGAAGGCAATCAATTCTTTGACTGCTTCATGGCCTTTAAGAAGAGCTTCCAACATGATTTCTTCTGACAATTCTTTGGCACCAGACTCAACCATGTTGATAGCGTGCTTGGTACCAGCTACTGTCAATTCAAGAAGTGAGCGCTCTGCTTGTTCTTGCGTTGGGTTGATGATGATTTGGCTATCAACATAACCTACTTGCACCCCAGCAATTGGTCCGTCAAACGGAATATCTGAGATAGAAAGCGCCAAGGATGAACCAAACATAGCCGCCATTGGAGCAGAGGCATTTTCATCATAAGAAAGGACGGTGTTGATCACTTGCACTTCGTTACGGAAACCTTCCGCAAACATTGGACGGATTGGACGGTCAATCAAACGCGCTGTCAAAGTCGCATCTGTTGAAGGACGTCCTTCACGTTTCATAAAGCCACCAGGAAACTTCCCAGCCGCATACATTTTTTCTTCATAGTTGACTTGAAGAGGGAAGAAATCCCCAGTTGCCATTTTCTTAGACATAACTGCCGCAGTCAAGACAGTTGACTCACCGTAACGCACAACAACTGCGCCATTTGCTTGCTTAGCAACCTGACCAGTCTCTACGATTAATTCACGACCCGCAAAAGTCGTTTGAAACACTTGTTTTGTCATTTTAATCCCCTTTGGATTGATGAAATTATACGCCTTGCCTACAAAGATCAAGATACTAAGGACGTAAAGAATCCCGTATGAAAATAGGAGTTTGACGCAGTGTGCGATGCACACCAGAAAATCTATCTTTTTCACTAGGGATTCAGCCCGTGTTCAACTATCTAGGCACTTTGAAAAGTTTAAAAATATTATTCTTTAGCATTTGTACCTTTTATAGCAGATTTGAATAGCTAAGAATCTGTTTATACCCTCATCTTTGTATCAAGTACGTACAGAGTCTATTTTATCATATTTTTCTTAAAAAGTGCGGGCTTTTCTATTAAAAAGGAACCATTCCCCTCACCTGAGAAGAATGGTTTGCTTTTTATTATCCTAAAGACTGATGGTTAAACAAGGCATGGGTTGCTTGGTGGATGTATTTTGCTGTTTCAGCATTGTTCATGGTGTAGAGATGCACACCTGCGACATCTTGGGTTACCAAGTCCACGATCTGGTCCACGGCATAGGCAAGTCCTGCTGCTCTGAGCGACTCAGGGTCATGCTCATACTTGTCTAAGATGGCCTTAAATTTACGTGGAAGGTGGATATTCTCACAAGTCTTCAAGAGACGAAGCGCTTGGTTACGGTTAAGAATGGGCATGATCCCCGCATGAATGGGAACATCAATCCCCGCCAAGGTACACTTATCTTGAAAATCATAGAAGCGCTCATTGTCAAAGAAAAGCTGCGTTACAAGGCTTGAACAGCCTGAATCCACTTTCTTCTTGAGATTTTGAATATCTGAGATCTGGTTTGGCGAGTCAGGATGCCCCTCTGGGTAGCAAGCGCCAACAATATCAAAGTGAGGGGCTTGTTCCTTGATGAACTCGATCAAATCCGTTGCGTAGCGGAAATCCTTTTGTGGTTCCACATCAGGGATAATATCCCCACGCAAGGCCAAGATTTTCTGTACCCCAACCTTATCCAAGTCTGCAATGGTTTCAGCAACCTTTTCCTTGGTCAGATAGATAGCTGGCAAGTGGGCAATGGTTGGAATCGCCAAGTCATTCTGGATAAAGTCAGCCAAACGAACCGTTGTTTCCTTGATATTAAATTTATTATTGCTGGCGGTCACACTGATAAAGTGCGGTGTCAGCTCCCGCATATCCTGCAAGGCTGAAATAATTTTATCATTACCCACAGCTGGGTTTGGAGGGAACACTTCAAATGAAAGTGACGGAGTTTGGCGTGACATAGTCATTATCCTTTTCTTTTTGATTTCATGATTGCTGAGCCAGCTAGGGCCAAGCAGTTCCTTGATCAGTCAGTGTCAAGAGAGAAATTCTATCTTACAATTTCTCACGCGCAGCTTTTGCTGCTTCGACAAGGCGGATCAAGCTTTCTTTTGTTTCTGGAATACCACGTGTTTTCAAACCACAGTCAGGGTTGATCCAAACTTTCTTGCTTGGAACTTTGGCAAGAATAGCATCGATTGTGTGGTCAATTTCGCCTTCATTTGGCACACGAGGTGAGTGGATATCGTAAACCCCAGGTCCCACTTCTGTTTGGAAGTTTTTCGCTTTGAGTTCGTCCAAGATTTCAAGGTTTGAACGGCTTGCCTCAAATGAAATAACGTCCGCATCCATGTTGTCGATAGCTGGGATGATATCTGTAAATTCTGAGTAACACATGTGGGTGTGGATTTGTGTGTCTGGCGCTACTGTAGAGTGTACCAAGCGGAAGGCTGGAATAGCCCAGTCAAGGTAGTCTTCGTACCAGTCGCTACGACGGAGTGGCAATTTCTCACGAAGAGCAGCCTCGTCGATTTGGATGATTTTCACACCTGCAGCTTCAAGGTCAAGAACTTCATCCTTGATAGCAAGGGCGATTTGAAGAGTTGAGTCCTTGATAGAGATGTCTTCACGTGGGAATGACCAGTTGAGGATGGTAACCGGTCCAGTCAACATCCCTTTAACAGGTTTGTCAGTACGACTTTGTGCGTAGCTAGACCATTTGACAGTGATTGGGTTGAGACGAGTGACATCACCCCAGATGATTGGTGGTTTCACCCCACGCATACCGTATGATTGTACCCAACCATTCTTAGAGAAGAGGTAACCTGACAAGTTTTGACCGAAGTACTCAACCATGTCGTTACGCTCGAACTCACCGTGTACAAGCACGTCAAATCCAACTTCTTCTTGCCATTTGATCCATTCGTCGATAGTTTCAGCAAGGAAAGCATCGTATTCTTCTTGTGACAATTCACCCTTACGGTAAGCCAAACGTTTGGCACGGACTTCCTTAGTTTGAGGGAATGAACCGATTGTTGTTGTTGGAAGAGCTGGAAGTTTAAAGGCTTCTTCTTGGATGGCTTCACGTTCCGCAAAGGCTGGCAAACGAGTGTAGTCAGCGTCTGTCAATCCAGCGATGCGCGCACGAAGTTCTGCATTTTCACCCACACGCTCAGTCGCAAAGAGTTCTTTATTAGCTGCAAGTGCTTCTGCACCTTGACCATTGCGAATAGCATCCAAGTCACGAAGTTCATCCAATTTTTCAACTGCAAAGGCAAAGTGGTTCAAGATAGCTGGTTCAAATTCTTCGTTAGCCGTTGTAAATGGCACATGAAGAAGTGAGCATGAGCTTGTCAAAACGATGTTTTCAGCTGGGATTTGCTCAAGAACAGCCAAGCTCTTTTCGTAGTTATTACGCCAGATGTTTTTACCATTGACAATACCTGCATAGAGAGTCTTGTCAGCTGGGAAGCCACCTTTCACAAGTTCAAGAGTTTTCTTACCTTCAACGAAGTCCAAACCAATCGCATCTACTGGCAAGTTCACAAGGTCAGCGTAAACGTCACGAACATCACCGAAGTAAGTTTGAAGCAAGACTTCAAGACCTTTTTTGTCAGCCAAAAGTTTGTTGTAGAGGTTCAAGAAGAGAGCTTTTTCTTCAGCTGTCAAGTCTTTGACAAGAGCCGCTTCGTCGAGTTGGATGCGAGTCGCACCAAGTTCAGCCAAGTTTGCAAAAACTTCTTGGTAAGCAGCTACTAAGCTGTCTACGAAGTCTTCTGCTTTCACACCGTCTTCAAAGTCTGACAATTGAAGGAAAGTGAATGGACCTACAAGGACAGGACGAGTGTTCAATCCAAGTTCTTTTGCTTCTTGGAACTCATCAAAGATCTTGTGACCTGCCAGTTTAACTTGAGTGTCTTTTTCAAATTTAGGCACGATGTAGTGGTAGTTGGTGTTGAACCATTTCTTCATCGGAAGGGCACGCACGTCCCCTTTTTCTCCTTGGTAACCACGACCCAAAGCAAAGTAGCGCTCAAGATCAGACAAGTCCAAGTTTTGAACTGAAGCAGGTACCACGTTGAAGAGGAAAGCTGCATCTAGGAAGTTGTCATAGTGAGAAAAGTCATTTGATGGGATTTCAGTGATGCCTTTTTCTTTGACAATGTTCCAGTGTTTTGCACGCAATTCTTTTGCTGCTACCAAGAGTTCTTCTTCTGAGATTTCTTTTCTAAAGTATTTTTCAGTTGTAAATTTTAATTCGCGGAATTCGCCCAAACGAGGGAAACCGATGATCGTAGTTGACATGATGTGTCCTCCAAAATTTGTTGTTGAAACTATCTTAACAGAAAAGAAACTGTCTGTATAATTGTAAATAATTAGGCTTTGATATAGTTTGAAACTATATCACTCTTTTGGTCAAAAGAAAAAGACTTGAGACCAGTGTCTCAAATCCTTTGTATAGCTTGTTTTATGGCTGTATTTTAGTTGGAATGCTCAAACGAGCTATTGACGATTCTCATCAGTGACTATGGCATGCTATTAGAAAAGACTATAGGTTAGTTATCCTTTGGTAATTTTGATATTTCCCTTAAAAAGTGCGGACGGGAGGTAAAATTATCCAGTGGATGATTTTAGCAAACCAAGTAATCTCATCTCTATCAACTTTTTTCCTGTTCAAGTGAGACGACTGCTAGTGTCTTTCCTAAACTGGCTAAGACTTTTAAGACCGTATCCAACTGAGGACTGGTCTTTCCTGTCTCCATCCTAGCTATAACAGGCTGGCTTACTCCACTGAGTTCTTCTAGCTTTTTCTGACTGATACCTTGCTCATGTCTAGCTTCTATCAACTCACTCATGATAGCCACTCGCATATCACTTTCAAGGATTTCCTCCTTGGTAAAGAGTTCAGATCGGATATCTTTCCAATTACTTCCAATAGCACTATTCTTCATCACTTAACCCTCTTTCTTTTATGTCCTTTAGTTCACGCTTGGCTTTTTCAATTTCTCTCCTAGGAGTTTTCTGAGTCTTTTTGACAAAATGATGTAAGAGAACAAAACTCCCATCAAGCCACGCCACAAATAATATCCTATCCCTCAGAGGTCTTAGTTCCCAAATCTCATCTTCCAAATGTTTGATATAGGGTTCACCAGCTCTAGTCCCATGGTGACTAAGCAACTCGATATAGTCATTTAGTTTATTGAGTTTGATGCGACTGTCCTTACTCTTCTTTCTAGCCAATTCTCTCATATAATCTAAGACTGGCTCATTTCCATTTTTGTCCTTATAGAAGTAAATCGTATGCACCAAGTAGCCTCTTTCTAATTAAATTATAACTCAAAAGTTATTAAAAGTAAATTCTAATACCCATAAAAAGAAGACCCTAGAATCATTCTAAAGGTCTCATTTTTATTATTCGAAAAAATTACGAGAAGAGTTATAATGTGGAGCCAATCCTGACTCTTACTTCAGCTCAATCCCTTTCTCACGAAGATTAGCCAGACATTCCTCATAGTATTCTGCATCATGCTCACTATAGATAGGATTGACCAACTTTTCCTCTGCTAAGTCTTGATAAGGAGGGCAGGTCTTGCCACGGTAGTTCTTGTCCAACCACTCTGGACTGACATTGTAGCCACGGTCAGCCATCTCCTCCATGATCAAGCGATGATAAGCATAGAGATGATAGGGCGAGTGGGTAAAGACATAGTCCACCGTCGCATGCTTTCTGCCCCAGCCATTGCCACGCAGGGCGCAGCACTCTCGATGTTGCCCCAAAAGTTGAGGACGGGGAAGTTGTGAAATCAAAGCCTCATGCCAAAGTCTCATGGGAGTCTCCTTTCAGTAAAGTCGAATGTTGCAAGTAGGTATTCGGATAGCGATCCAGCAAGTCTCGAGTCTTAGCAATCAAGTCTTCCTTGGAAGCCTGACCAAAGCGGTAGCGATCCAGCAAGAGCATATAGTCCTTACGCTCAACATCTGTCGCTTTCTTTTTGAAATAGCCCCAAACATGCTGAAAGGCATTGCAAACCTGACCCCTATGTTCTGGGATTTGACAGGCCCGGTCAATCATCTCTTGAACCTGACTCAGCTCCACCTGTTCATTCTTCAAGTATTGGCGAATCTCATTGTAAATATTGCTAGAATGACTCAAAACGAGGTATTTGTTCCTAGCCCAGAGTTGCTGGCACTGAGATTTTTGATTAGTTTGTTCCATGTTTCTCCTTGTTTTCTATCCGTTTCCAGGAAATATGGAAACAAAGTTGTATCTAAAACTCTTTCAAAAATTAATTATTACTCCTATTTTATCATATTTCAAGAAAAACCACTCGACCTGACTAGAGCGAGTGGGCTATAAACTTTCCTTAACTTTATTAATGTAGTAGAACTTCTTTCATACCATCCTTATCATCACTCTTTACAAATACAACATTCTGTTTACCTGTTAATTCTATCAGTTTTTCCTTACCAAGAATGATTGCGAGATTCTTAATAATCGAACGTTTAGCTGGTTCATCAACATAAGTAAAAATAAACCGGTAAGGATACCCACCTTTCTTTGCTAGTTCAAAACATTTTTGGAATATTTCTTTATCCAGAGGGTCTACAGAGTGCCCATAAATAATGATATTTTTGGATATCGATTTTGATACTCCCTCATTTGAATACTTGTGGCTTGGCTTGAAAAATTCTTCAAATTTATTTCCTGTTTCTTTGACAACTCTTTGATAATATTTCTGGTAAGGAATCAAATCACTGTTGACATCATTTTCTTTATCCTCAATTCCAAAAACCATGGTATTAATTTGACCAATTGGTCTACCTAAATTAATTTGACCATGTATAAAATGAGTTCTTTCTTCAACAGTTCCAAATAAATAAGCTGACGTGTTAGTATAATTAAAATTTAAAACATAAGAACTTAATAAATGAGGTACTGCATCTAAAGCTGTTGGTCTTGCTTCAATTCCTCGAATCTCAAAATCTATATAATCTAAATACGACAGATAGATTTCTAGTAGTTCAATTAGTAAATCAAGTTGCCAGATAAATTCGTTATTTAATTTATCCAATGCAACTTCTCTTTCTAAATCTCTCCATTTTTTTTCATAGAACTGTGAGAAAAATAAAAGTGCAACATATAATTTTGAACAATAATTCCTATCCTTCCGTAATTTATGCATATTTCTTTCTATTTGCTGACGGATTGGTTCATTATAGGCTGTAGAATACAACAAATCAGTATTCTCTTTACAATACATTACAGCTTCAGAAAGTTTAGAAATCATGATTTCAAGATTAGACCAATTATCTCCAAGAGTACCTTTATTCTCATTAATAAATTTCAAATATAAATTATCTTTGTATTTCTCAATCTTTATATTTTTATCTTTTAAAAACTCCAGTAACTCCTCATCTGGATTAGAAAACAATTGTTTTTCAAAGTCAATAAAATCGGTATATTTTGTTTTTCGCCCCATTGCAATATCAAAACCATTACCTAAAATTAAAATTGTATCTGCCATGATTTTTTCTCCTCTTCATTATAGATAATTACCAAAATTATACCACGAATCCACCAAAAAACGCCTTTAGATAATAATATATCTAAAGACGTTTATTTTTATCCTGCTGCTTGTTCTGCTTCTTCTACTTTTACTTTCTTATCCTTCTTACTCGAACCACTCAATCGACGTTTACTGTCTCGGATTGTGTTCAAGTCTTTAAGGAGTTTGGTTAGGTGTTCCTTTTCAGGATAGGCTTCTGCGCTGGCTGCGGTATAGCGCATAAAGAGGTCGTAGATGCTGGTTAGTTCGGTACGGACTTGTCTGGTCTTGCCGACTTCCTTGGCAGACTTATGCGCACGCGCCTGACTTTCCACCTTATCATATTCCTCCTGCGCACTGATCACCGCCTGTAGCATAGGTGTCAGTCCTAGACTGGTCACTGCCGTATGGTAGGGTTCTTCGCTCAGCGTTTTGAGTAAACTCTTGATTTCTGCCGTTTCCACATCATTGCTATGCTTGGTGATATCCTTGTACTTGGCAAAGACTGGTTTCAAGGTCTCATGAGCTTCTTTGAGTTTGGTCTCCTTGATCTTAGCAAATCCTTGATGAAGGGTAAAGAGACCAACTAGGGCACTGTCACGATTGCGATCGACTTCGGTCAGATTCGTCGCCTCTTTCTTTTCTACGATAGCGAGTTGGCTTTGGAAGTCTGCCAGCTTGCTCTTGAAGGAATCGAGATGTTTGCTATACATAGGCTCGTCCTTATGTGCCTTAGCAAAAACTTCTAGTAGTTGACCTGTGTCTACCATGAGACTTTCAAACTCACGGTTGGTAAAGTTGGTATAGCTTAGTGGACGGATAGTGAATATTTTTGTCATGATGATAACCTTTCTTTTTTCATTATTTCAAAAAGGAGTTTTCCCTTAAATTTATAAATCCATTCTAACAGTTACTTTAAAAGATTTGTCCCCCTCCCTCTGAACTGTCAATATTTCCATCTAAAATGTACTTCTCAGGGCAAATCTTTTATTTCCAAAACAAAAAATCCCTATCTGACTGGACACACATCCCGTCTGTCAGATAGAGACTCTTACTATTTTTAGATTTTAACTTTTCTAGCTTTAGAATACATCTAAACTTTAGGAAAGACGACTATTCGAAAGTTCGAAGACCTCAAAACTTTCTCAGCTAGACCATTCGAAGCTTAGAATACTTATAAATTTATGCATTTCTTATCATTCTAAGTTTAGAATGCATATAAACTTTAGTAAATTCATATCTTCGAAACTTCGAATAGCTACCTACCCTACTCCAACTGGCTTTTAACCTTCTTCTTAGTCAAGATACGGTCATTTTTGTTAGAAAGAGCTTTGATACGAGCTTCGAGAAGGATTTTCCGTCCGGTCTCTGTTCGTGTGTAGATCAGGTGATAGCGTCCGATAGTTGGCGTCAGAAAGTCAAGGAATTTCTGCGCTTCTTCCTTGCGCTTATCAAAAAGGCTTGGCACGGCATAGTAAGGTGACTGACCTTGTCGGACTTTCTCTGCCTTCAAGAGATAGCGCTGATTGTCCACTGGTGCAAAGAACTCTCCCACAGTCTGAGCAAACAATTCCTTATCTCTCATACTACCTCCCTTGAGATAGGCGAAAACCATATAGTTTTCCTTGTCCTCCTCTACCTGAACACGGGATTGATCGTCCGTTAGATGCCCCGAATCTAGCAGAGCCTTTCGGATCTGCTCACCCAAAGATTGCAAACGTTTATAGGGACTCTTATAGCAGAGGTAGCGCCAAGATGCAAAGGCCAAAAAGAGGAGACAAGCTGCTGTAAGCCACCAAACTCCAGTCAGTCTCATTCTAAACAACAAAACCAATAAATCCACTGCTAACAGCAGCAAAGACATGCGTACCCATTTTAATGCATCAAACTGGAGCATGATTGGAATTTTCTGTTTTTGAGTCGCAACTTCAGTGACAATCTCAAATTGATCTGCCACTACGAGAGAATCGTACCATTTTTTGCGCAAACCTGCTCGATCCTTGGATAACATCTTAATCCGTTCGTTATACTCTCTGATTTGCTTTTTCTTAAAAGGGGGCTTTGGAAAATCCAAACGATCCAAACCGGTCTCAATACTCTCCTGATTATAGGCCAGTCCAAGAAAATGTTCCATACGACGAGACAAGGTTTGCAGATCCTGATTGCTCTCTGGTCTTGGCTCCTCACCAGGAAGAGTGATGAGCGCTTGCGCTTGAACGGCTACCAGATGCCAGATGTTACTGGTCTTTTCTGGATGTCCCGGCCAGATACGAATGGCACGCCCCCGCATCTGGTTACTCAGCATAAAGCTCCCCACAAAGCTTCCGAGGATTAGGGAATTAACACAAGGAGCATCCCAACCCTCTCCGAGGAGAGATTTGGTTCCGACTAGGACTTGAATCTGCCCTCGTTGAAAAAGTTCCGTCACCGCCGCTACAATACCCTTAGCAGTACTAGGGAATCCCACCAGCACATAATCCTCTTGGTCTAACTGACCAAGAGACGAAAAACTAAGATGAACCTGAGGCAAGAGTTCCTTCAACTCTGCTGCCACATTGGTGGGAAGAATAACGATACTCCCTGACAAGACAGCCAAAGATACAGCTATCTCTTGCTCCTGAGCTTTGCGACGAATGCTTTCAAAATAAGGGAGAACCCCCAACTGAGAAATGGTTGCCTGATTATCTCCCAGATAGGTGGCAAAATCCTTGCGAATATAATCCGCCAAGACGAGTTGTCGCAAATCTTGTCCCATACTCTTATACTCAGTCAGAAAAATATCTGCAATACCAGACAATTTCCCCAAAGACTGATTTAAAATCTTGTCCTTAGACTTGGACTTGACTAGAGAAACCTGTCGCTGTTCGATCAACCCCCGTGCTTTTAACTCCGATTCTAACTTTTCCCTAAATCCATTTGAATCCTCGTACCAATCTGGAGTTTGATAGAGAACGCTCTGCAACAACAGCTCGAGCCAGTAGGAGTTCACCTGAGGCAGACGTTTCGCCCCCAAAAGATTCTCTAAAGAGTCAGGAATGGTCAAGCCTTGAGAATGCATATAGATCAAAATAGCCGACAAGTACTTAGGGTCTTCTAATAGAACATCGGATGAAATATCCCCTTTGAGGACCTTAGACCCTGCTACAAATGTTTGAAAATCAGGATCGACTATAAGGTAATGAATATAGTCCCACTTAGTCTCCTCAAACTGTTTGAGACGTTCCACCTCTTCAGCTGTTGGTGAACACATATAGACAAAATCCTGATGAGGGCAAAGAGTGTCTTCCTTTACTAGTTCAGGTACCGTGATTTCTTGATCGATCTCCCCACACATACGGATATAGCGTTCCCAGAATTCTGGCTCGCTGTCATATGGTGGTGTCGCTGTCAGGGAGATGACTTGCAGCTGTCCATACTGCATGCGAAAGGCTTCCAGACTTTTCCACCATTCATTGCGCAGGTGGTGGCATTCGTCCAAACAAAGAGTCGCAACTTTCTGAGCTCTTAGGCTTGCAAGCAAATCAAACCCCACAAAATCCTCTGCTTCTCCATCTTCTTGTGATTGAAGTTGGTTCATGGCGCTATGAAAAGCCTGATAGGTCACAATCGTTAATGCCTTCATCTCCTTTAAGTTTTGGGAAACGAGATCTGAAATCTTCTGTTCGTTCTCTAAAAAGGCTGTTTGGATCCTATCCACCCATTGTTCACGAATAGTGACAGTCGGAACTAAGATGAGGGCTGGGTTGCCAAAACGAGCGATTAGCTCGATACCAATGGTGGTCTTTCCAGACCCTGGAGCGGCCACTAGATGAACATGACCGTCTGCTTGATAGTCCTGAAAACGATCCAAGACCTGTTTTTGATATTGGCGCCAGTTTCCTTTAAAGTTTAAACCTAACATAATACCCCTCATTCTATACCGTCATTTTCTTATTCTCATTTTACCACACTTATTTCACCAGCCAGATAATCCAGATAGTTTTTCTCCATAAAATATGGTATAGTAGTATCATACTATCTATGAGGAGTTTACATGTCACAGGATAAGCAAATGAAAGCTGTTTCTCCCCTTCTGCAGCAAGTCATCAATATCTCATCTATCGTCGGGGGAGTCGGCACCTTGATTTTCTGTATTTGGGCCTATCAGGCGGGAGTGTTACAGTCCAAGGAAACCCTATCGGCCTTTATCCAGCAAGCTGGGGTTTGGGGGCCTCCACTCTTTATCTTTTTACAGATCCTACAAACCGTTGTTCCGATCATTCCGGGAGCTTTGACCTCAGTGGCTGGGGTCTTTATTTACGGCCACATCATCGGGACTATCTATAACTATATCGGCATCGTGATTGGCTGTGCCATTATCTTTTACCTCGTGCGCCTCTATGGAGCTGCCTTTGTCCAGTCCGTCGTCAGCAAGCGCACCTATGACAAATACATCGGTTGGCTAGATAAGGGCAATCGTTTCGAGCGGTTCTTTATCTTTATGATGATCTGGCCTGTTAGTCCAGCTGACTTTCTCTGCATGCTGGCTGCCCTCACCAAGATGACCTTCAAGCGCTATATGATTATCATCATTCTGACCAAGCCCTTTACCCTAGTGGTTTATACTTATGGTTTGACTTATATCATTGATTTCTTCTGGCAGATGTTTTGAGAATAGAAAAATCCGTTTGGTTTCCCAAGCGGATGTTTTCTTTGTTTTATTTTGCGACACTCTTAGCAAGGACAAAGTTTCCAAGTGTGGCAGAACCATTTCCAGCAACTGCTGGAGTCACGATGTAGTCACGCACATCTGGTACTGG
The DNA here is from genome assembly GCA_905221355.1 of bacterium. Lineage (GTDB taxonomy): Bacteria > Bacillota > Bacilli > Lactobacillales > Streptococcaceae > Streptococcus. The sequence goes on along the minus strand of CAJNCU010000002.1, from coordinate 412,170 downwards.
TAGGTAACCGTTGAGAAGAGCAGTGAATTTCTCACGGACACGGTCCAGCATGTGTTGTTGGGCCATAACTCCACCACCAAAGACGATCACATCTGGGCGGAAAGTCACAGTAGCATTGACCGCAGCTTGAGCGATGTAGTAGGCTTGAACATCCCAGACAGAACTGTTCAGTTCGATGTTTTCACCACGAATACCTGTACGGGCTTCGAGACTTGGACCAGCCGCAAAGCCTTCCAAACAACCCTTGTGGAAAGGACAAACGCCATTAAATTCTTTTTCTACATCCATTGGGTGTTTAGCCACATAGTAGTGACCCATCTCAGGGTGACCGACACCACCGATAAACTCACCACGTTGGATAACACCTGCACCGATACCTGTACCAATCGTGTAGTAAACCAAGTTTTCGATACGACCGCCAGCATTGTTACGAGCCACTACTTCACCATAGGCAGAGCTGTTTACATCTGTGGTGAAATACATAGGTACGTTGAGGGCACGACGAAGGGCACCAAGTAAGTCTACATTTGCCCAGTGAGGTTTTGGAGTCGTTGTGATAAAGCCATAGGTTTTTGAATTTTTGTCGATATCGATGGGACCGAAGGAACCGATGGCAAGACCTGCAAGATTATCGAATTTTGAAAAGAACTCGATGGTTTTATCGATGGTCTCGATAGGAGTTGTTGTAGGAAATTGTGTTTTTTCTACAATGTTAAAATTTTCATCTCCGACAGCACAGACAAACTTTGTACCGCCCGCTTCTAAGCTTCCATATAATTTTGTCATGATAAACCTCTTATCTTTGTTTTCTCTATTATAGCACATTTTAAAAGGCTAGATTTCTCAATATTTTAGATTTTCCTCTGTAAATCTTACCATCCAAGTAAAAACGAACAAACATGATATTTGTTCGTTTTGTTTTTAGATTTGATTTTTGAAGAGAATTAGGCTTTCACTTCGATGATAGTGTCACCCTTGACAACTGAACCGCTTGCGACTGGTGTCACAGAAGCGTAGTCTGCCGTGTTAGTTACGATAACCATTGTTGTGTCGTCAAGACCAGCAGCAGCGATTTTGTTTGAGTCAAAGGTTCCAAGAACGTCACCAGCTTTGACCTTGTCGCCTTGAGCAACCTTTTGTTCAAAGCCTTCACCGTTCATAGATACCGTATCGATACCAACGTGGATCAAGATCTCAGCTCCATTTGCTGTCTTCAAACCATAAGCATGTCCTGTAGCAAAGGCGATTGATACTTCTGCATCAGCTGGTGCGTAAACCACACCTTGGCTTGGTTTTACAGCAATCCCTTGTCCCATTGCACCACTTGAAAAGACTGGGTCGTTAACATTCTCAAGAGCAACTACATCCCCAACAATTGGAGTTTGGATTGTTTCATTTTGAGGAGCTACTGGAATGTTACCAGTTGTTTCTTCTTGGACCAAACGTTCTGTCGCAACTTCAGAAGCAACTTCTTTTTCGTCCTCGTAACCAAACATGTAAGTAAGGGCAAAACCAAGAACGAATGATACAGCTACCATAAGAAGGTATTGAAGCAATTGACCGTTACCAACGTACAACATTGTACCAGGGATGATGGTGATACCATTACCAGTACCAGCAAGTCCAAGGATAGAAGCCAATCCACCACCGATAGCACCAGCGATCAATGAAAGGAAGAATGGTTTACGGAAGCGTAAGTTCACCCCGAAGATAGCAGGCTCTGTAATACCGAGGAAGGCAGAAAGAGCAGCTGGGAAAGCAAGTGTTTTTAGTTTAGGATTCTTCGTTTTAACACCAACGGCAACAGTTGCAGCCCCTTGAGCTGTCATCGCTGCAGTGATGATGGCGTTAAATGGGTTGGCATGGTCCGCAGCAAGCAACTGCACTTCAAGCAAGTTGAAGATGTGGTGTACACCTGATACGACGATCAATTGGTGAACCCCACCGATGACCAAACCACCAAGACCAAATGGCAAGCCAAGAATTGCTTTTGTTCCGAAAAGGATGTAGTTCTCAACAACGTGGAAGACTGGTCCGATGACAAAGAGTCCAAGGATAGACATAACCAAAAGTGTCACGAATGGTGTCACCAAAAGGTCCAAGACATCTGGAACCACTTTGCGGAGAGCTTTTTCAAACTTGGCTCCGACCACCCCAATGATGAAGGCAGGAAGAACAGAACCTTGCAAACCAACAACAGGAATGAAGCCAAAGAAGTTCATAGCTGTTACTTCACCACCTGATGCTACTGCCCAAGCGTTTGGAAGTGAGCCAGAAACCAGCATCATACCGAGGACGATACCAACAGCTGGATTTCCACCGAATACGCGGAAGGTTGACCACACAACTAAACCTGGCAAGATGATGAAGGCTGTATCTGTGAGGATTTGGCTGTAAATGGTAACATCTTCTGGAAGTGTCATTCCAAGAGCGTTCAAGAGTCCACGAAGACCCATGAAGAGACCAGTTGCTACGATAACTGGGATGATTGGCACAAAGACGTCACCGAAAGTACGGATAGCACGTTGGAACCAGTTTCCTTGTTTAGCAGCTTCAGCTTTCATGTCTTCTTTAGAAGATGTTGGCAAACCAAGTGCAACGACTTCGTCGTACATCTTGTTTACTGTACCAGTACCAAAGATGATTTGGTATTGGCCTGAGTTAAAGAAAGCTCCTTGAACTTTATCCAAGTTCTCAATCACTTCCTTATTGATTTTCCCTTCATCTTTGACCATGACACGTAGACGAGTCGCACAGTGGGCAACACTGTTGACATTTTCACGTCCGCCAAGGGCTTCGATGACCTTTTTTGCAATATCCTGATTGTTCATTTGCAAAAATCTCCTTATAAAATTTTGTTCTTGTTTGAAAGCGATTTTATTCGCCCTACGACTATTATTTTATCACGTTTCTAAAATATGTCAAGCGTTTTGCAGAATTTTTTATTTTCTTTCTTTTACTCCTGATTATTCTTGCTCGTTTTTGAGGGATATTTTCTTTTTCCTCAAAAAAATATCCTTATGTTAGAGGTTTCAAAGCTTTTTATTTACATTTTCTTTCATTTTTTCGTGAAAATTTGCCAGATTTTCTTCGCTTGATTTATGGCAATCGTTTGACATATTTTTCTTTTTTTTAACATAAAAGACTTGCTTTTTTTGCCGAAAACGTTTACTATTAATAATAGAATAGAACTTATGGAGGAAAGATAAAATGGAATGGACAACTGAGCGCCGTTATAGACGCTATGAAGATTGGTCTAATGATGAAATCAAGCAAATCAAGGAAAAGATGGCACAATCTCCTTGGCATACTCGTTACCATGTCGAGCCTAAAATGGGGCTTCTCAATGACCCAAATGGTTTTTCTTATTTTGATGGCAAATGGATTCTCTTTTACCAAAACTTCCCCTTTGGTGCAGCCCATGGGTTGAAGTCTTGGGTGCAGCTTGAAAGTGATGATTTAGTGCACTTTACAGAAACTGGAGTCAAAGTTTTGCCAGATACTCCATTAGATAGCCACGGTGCCTACTCTGGTTCTGCCATGCAATTCGGCGATCAGTTGTTCCTGTTTTATACAGGAAATGTCCGTGATGAAAATTGGATCCGTCACCCTTACCAGATTGGTGCTTTGATGGATAAGGATGGCAAGATTACAAAGATTGACAAGATCTTGATTGACCAGCCAGCAGACTCTACTGACCACTTCCGCGACCCACAAATTTTTAACTTTAAAGGTCAATATTATGCTATCGTCGGTGGACAGGACTTGGAGAAAAGAGGCTTCGTCCGTCTCTACAAGGTTGTAGACAATGATTACACAAACTGGCAAGCGGTTGGCGACCTTGACTTTGCTAACGACCGCACTGCCTACATGATGGAATGCCCAAATCTGGTCTTTGTAGGGGAGCAACCTATCCTTCTCTACTGCCCACAAGGATTGGATAAGATTGTTCTAGGCTATGATAATATCTATCCAAACATGTACAAAATCGGGGCTTTCTTTGATCCTGAAAATGCCAAAATGGTAGATGTGTCTCCATTGCAAAATCTAGACTATGGCTTTGAAGCCTATGCAACTCAAGCCTTCAACGCTCCAGATGGACGTGCATTGGCAATAAGTTGGCTTGGACTGCCAGATGTTTCTTACCCATCTGACCGTTTTGACCACCAAGGAACCTTCTCATTGGTCAAAGAACTCACTATCAAAGATGGCAAACTCTACCAATATCCTGTCTCAGCCGTCAAAGAACTTCGTTCTTCTGAAGAGGTCTTCTCAAATCGCACTCAAACCAATAACACCTATGAACTCGAACTCAACTTGGAGGCCAATAGCCAAAGCGAGATTGTCTTGCTCGCCGACAAAGAAGGCAAGGGGCTTTCAATCAACTTTGACCTTGTCAATGGACAGGTGACAGTGGATCGTAGTCAGGCTGGTGAACAGTACGCCCAAGAATTTGGTACGACTCGTTCTTGCCCTATCGATAACCAAGCTACTACTGCCACTATCTTCATCGACAAGTCAGTCTTTGAAATTTTCATCAATAAAGGAGAAAAAGTATTTTCTGGTCGTGTCTTCCCACATGCGGACCAAAATGGTATCCTCATCAAGTCTGGAAACCCAACTGGAACTTACTATGAATTAGATTATGGTCGCAAAACTAACTGATGTCGCAAAACTTGCAGGCGTCAGCCCCACTACCGTCTCACGGGTCATCAATAAAAAGGGTTATCTATCTGAGAAAACCATTCAAAAGGTAAATGAAGCCATGCGAGAATTGGGCTACAAGCCCAATAATCTGGCTCGAAGCCTCCAAGGAAAATCTGCCAAGTTGATTGGGCTTATTTTTCCAAACATCAGTCATGTCTTTTATGCGGAGTTGATTGACAAGTTAGAACACCAACTCTTCAAGAATGGCTACAAGACCATCATCTGTAACAGCGAACACGACTCTGAAAAAGAACGAGAGTACATTGAAATGCTGGAGGCCAATCAGGTCGATGGTATCATTTCTGGAAGTCACAACTTAGGAATCGAAGACTACAATCGTGTGACGGCACCGATTATTTCCTTTGACCGAAACTTGTCTCCAGACATCCCTGTCGTTTCCTCTGATAACTACGGTGGCGGGGTCCTCGCCGCCCAAACTCTGGTTAAGACTGGAGCTCAGTCAATCATCATGATTACAGGAAATGACAATTCCAACTCACCGACTGGACTACGCCACGCTGGCTTTGCCTCTGTTCTCCCGAAAGCACCTATTATCAATGTTTCGAGTAACTTTTCGCCCGTCCGAAAAGAAATGGAAATCAAGAATATCTTGACCCATCAGAAACCAGACGCCATTTTTGCTTCGGATGATTTGACAGCTATTCTGGTCATCAAAATCGCTCAGGAGCTAGGTATCTCTGTTCCTGATGAGCTCAAGGTCATCGGCTATGATGGGACTTATTTTATCGAGAACTACTACCCTCACCTGACAACGATTAAGCAACCTTTGAAAGAGATTGCCCACCTCACTGTCGATCTCCTCTTGCAGAAGATTGAAGGCAAGGAAGTTGCGACAACTGGTTACTTCTTACCAGTCACCCTATTACCAGGAAAAAGTATTTAAGTACAAAAAACTCAGACGAATTCGTCTGAGTTTTTTATGATCTTAAGTTTTCGAGATAGCGCTGGGCTGTCTCTAAGTTAAAGGTTTTATCTGCGATGAGGCGCTCAACGAGGGGAGCAACTTCGGACTCACTAGCACCTGCTAGGAGAGCTAGGGATTTGGCCTGCAATTTCATGTGGCCTTGCTGGATGCCCGTACTTACCAAGGCTTTGAGGGCCGCAAAGTTTTGGGCAAGACCGATGGACACGATAATCTGAGCTAATTCCTTGGCTGAAGGATTTCCTAGTAGTTCATGACTGAGGGTTACACGTGGGTTGAGTCCGATAGAGCCACCCTTGGTCGCTACCGGCATGGGTAAGGTCATCTCACCGACCAATTCTTCTGAGTCCCTATCTAGACTCCATCGGCTGAGGCCTTGATAGCGTCCATCTCGACTGGCAAAGGCATGAGCCCCAGCTTCGATAGCACGCCAGTCATTACCCGTGGCGATTAAAATGGCATCGATACCATTAAAAATCCCTTTATTATGGGTAGCTGCTCGGTAGGGATCAATCTGCGCAAACTGGCTAGCCAAGGCTATTTTCTCCGCAATTTCTCGTCCTTGCTCCCTTTGGGGACTCAAGTAGCGAAAGGCGATACGACAGCTTACAGTCACCAGAGAATCGGTCGCGTAGTTGGACAGGATCCCCATAAGGCTCTGTCCCTGACTGAGTTCTTCTAAGACTGGCTTCAAGGCTTCCAGCATGGTGTTGAGCATATTGGCTCCCATGGCTTCCTGGGTATCGACATGGAGATAGACAACGAGAAAGTCTGTTTCACCTTTGATCTGCTCTACATGCAAATCACGCGCCCCGCCACCACGTTTGACGATAGAAGGATAGGCTTGATTGGCAAGTTCCAAGAGTTCGGCTTTCTTGCTGGCAATCTTCTCTTGTGCTAGCTCTGGATCAGCAACTTGATAAAGGGCTACCTGACCAATCATCTGGCGCTCATGTACTTGAGCAGTAAAGCCACCTGCTCGCTTGATGATTTTGCTGGCATAGCTGGCCGCAGCAACCACTGAGGGTTCTTCTGTCACATAGGGGACTGTGTAGTCCTGACCATTCACCAAAAGCTCTGGAATAATGGAATAAGGAAGAGAAAAAGTTCCTACTACATTCTCACTCAGCTGGTCTGCAACTGCCAAGCTGACTTGTTCATCCTGCTCCAGACTGGTTTGCTTTTCAGGACTAAGGAGCGCCTGAGCTCGTAACAACTCCAGGCGCTCTTGGTATGATTTTTTAGAAAATCCATTCCAACTTATCTTCATTATTTTTCAACCTTGCTATAACGGCGTTGGTGGTCGATAATTTCAACCAAGGCATAGTCTTGATGTTCATAGCCTGCAAATTGAGCTGAGCCAGACTCATCCAACTGCAATTCTTCGAAGAAGACTTTTTCATAGTCTGCAACTGACAATGCTGTACGTTGCTTGAGTTTGGTCAAACGATCCTTATCAAGGTAGGCCTCATAGCCTTCAACCAGTTCTCCACTAAAGAACTCTGAAACCGCTCCACTTCCGTAACTGTAGAGGACAATTTTATCTCCAGCCTTCAAATTTTCTGCATTTTCCAAAAGGGAGAGAAGCCCAAGGAAGAGGGAACCTGTGTAGATATTCCCAATCATCTGACTGTAGAGAATGGACTTATCAAAGTTTTCTTGCAGACTATCCTTTTTTTCCTGAGACAAAGTCTTATCCATCATCTTGCGCAAGCCTTTTAGGGCTAATTTGGGATAAGGCAAGTGGAAGCAGATAGCCGCAAAATCATTCATAGTCCAATCATAGCGTTTCTTGTATTCATCCCAAGTCGTCGTAAGACTGTCAAGATATTGCTGAGTTGAGTACAAGCCGTTTACATAAGGAGTAGTTGAATAGTTCGGACGCCAGAAATCCATAATATCACGCGTTTGGGCAACATTATCATTGTTAAAGGCCATGGTACGCGGATTTTGCGTAATCAACATCGCCACACTCCCAGCTCCCTGAGTTGGTTCACCTGGAGTCGCTACACCATACTTGGCAATATCGCTGGCGATGACCAAGACCTTAGACTCTGGAGAATTTTCCACATGCAACTTGGCATAATGGAGGGCAGCTGTTGCTCCGTAACAAGCTTCTTTGATTTCAAAACTGCGAGCGAACGGCTGGATACCTAATAGACCGTGAACAAAGACCGCCGCTGCCTTACTCTGGTCAATCCCTGACTCGGTCGCCACGATGACCATGTCGATTTCTTCTTTTTCTTTATCTGTCAAAATAGAGTTGCTTGCACTGGCAGCTAAGGTGACAACATCCTCAGTCAATGGTGCAATGCTAATTTCGTTTAACAAGAGTCCCTTGCTAAATTTTTCGGGGTCAACTCCCCTTGCTTCTGCTAGGTCTTGTAATTTCAAGACATATTGACTGGTCGCAAAACCAATCTTATCAATACCGATTGTCATATTTACCTCTGTTTTTTCATTCATTGTAAAAAATCGTTCTATTCTATTTTATCACAAATAGGAACAAATGAGAGAAAAAAGACCTGATTCAACAAATCAAGTCTTTGCTTTGACAGCATTAGGAGGATATGCCTCGCTGTTTTCGGATATAGTAATAAAGCTTCAGAATCACTGTTCCACTGGCCATCCCGATAGAAATGACTAGAGCCAACATAACTACTAGTGTTGCACTGGTAAGGGCATGACTGTAATCACCTGTCACAAAGAAAGCTGTCGTTCGATAGGATAGATAACCTGGCACCAAGGGAGCAAGAATGGCCAAGACAAAGACCACTGCTGGCGTCTTATAGACAATACTTAGAATCTGGCTGATGCAAGAACCAACCACCGCTGCGATAAAGGTCGCAACAATAACATTGGTTGGTTCTTTAAGTACAAGATAGAGGAGCCAGACACCCATTCCCAGAACACCACCAGGTAGGAGCATAGAGCGTTGAACATTCAGTACGATTAGAAAGGTGATAATGGCGAGTAAACTCGCTACTGCTTGGAGTAAAATACTTGTTAGAGTCATCTTATGTCATCAAAACTAGGGCGACGGAGGTACCGGCCCCTAAAGCGAGGGTAATGAGCAGGGATTCAAACATCTTGCTCATACCAGAGTTGATATGGTTGGTCATGATATCCCGAACTGCATTTGTCAGAGCAATCCCCGGAACAAAGGGCATGACGGCTCCCGCTATAATCAAGTCTGCCGTCGAAGGGAATCCTGTATAGCGGGCCCAGAACTGGGCAATCAAGCCGAAAACAAAGGCTCCTGCAAAGGCGGTTACAAAAGGAATGCGGACAAACTTCTCTACATAGAGAGAGAAAGCAAAACCAAGTAAGGTCGCAATGGCTGCACCAAAAGCATCATAGGTATTTCCCCCGAACATAATTGAGAAAAAAGGGGCACTGAGAGTTGCTGCAATAGTCACTTGGAACTTGGTATAAGGAAGAGCTTGATTTCTGATTTCCTTTAGCCTTTCAAAGGCTGTAGAGAGATCGATTTGCCCTCCGACAAGCTCCCGTGATACTTGGTTGACATCGCAGACTTTTTCGATGTTGTAGGAGGAAGAAGTGACCCGTTTCATACGAGAAATATTGGTATTCTCAATAGAAAAGAAAATAGCTGCTGGCATGGCAAGAACGTTGCAATCCACTATTCCCTGTGAATGAGCGATACGGATCATGGTGTCCTCAACCCGATAAATCTCCGAACCGCTTTTTAAGAGAATGGTTCCAGCTAACATAATGACATCAATAACGGCATTCAACTCTCTTGATTCGTCCATTTTCTCCTCCTTTTCTGCTTCCTATATTTTATCACAAAAATCAATGAAAAAAAATCTTTGTCATGAAATCATGACAAAGATTCGTTTAATCTCGAGAACTTTCACGTGTTCCTTCACTATTTGATTGACTAGTTGAAGGAGTGTTTCCTTGTTGGTTCCCCTGGTTTGGAGTTGTAGAAGAACCTTGGTTCCCACGTTGTGCAGAACTAGAAGATGAAGTTGATGGTGGTGTTTTCGGTTTGTAGATGGAAAGTTTGATACGCGTACTAGCAAGGTCAACCTGTTCACCCGCTTTTGGTGTTTGATCTACAACTGTACCTTCTGCTGTGCCTTCAGGAGCAGTCGATACTTCAACAACCTCAATATTTGCTTCCTTCACACCGACAATCTGAGTCAAGTTATTCTTTGTAAACTCGAGACTTGAACCGATGTAGTTCGGCATGCTGACACTAGTCACCTTCTTAGCCACTGTTAAGGTAATCGTAGTAGCTTTTGAGAGATCATAAGTCGTACCTGCCGCAGGACTTTGTCTGAGAATGGTTCCAGGTTCGCTTTCGCTGGATTCTTCCTCTTCCATCTTGATTAGATTCTCAGGAACCTTCTTCTCCTTGAGTTCAGCTACGGCATCCGTATACTTGCGTCCAACATAATTGCTCAATTGGAAGGATTGCTTCCCAGAAGAAACAATCAAATTGACCTTGGTTCCTTCTTTTCGGCCGCTACCAGCTTCTGGATCCGTTCGAATAACACGTCCTTCTGCTACGGTATCGCTGGCTTCTGACTTTTCTTCACCAGCTTCAAACTTGGATTTTTTAAGAGCTTCCTTAGCCTCTGCAACGGTTTGTCCAGCTACATTAGGAATAGCAATCGTTGCTGGTGTTCTTGACAAAATCCAGACCAAAGAGGCTGCAACCAATAGAAGGCTAGCCAAAAGAATCATATAGCGAGCCTTAAACTTCCGTTTCTTGGCTGGCTTTGGCGATGGAGCTGGCTCTGCGACCGGTTGAGTTGGTTTCTTTGGCTGAGGGCGTTCTTCTTGCGCCGGAGCTTTAGGAATCGATGTTAGTGTACTTTGTGGAACTTTAGGTAAAGTCTTCGTATCTGCCTTACTCGCATCGTCAAAGACCAGTTTCGGCTCATTGTGACGATTATAAGACAAGCTAGTTGACAAGTCCACATACATTTCTGAAACAGACTGATAACGGTCTGACAGCTTCTTAGCAGTTGCCTTAATGACAACATTTTCTAAAGCCTGAGGGACAGATGGGTTTTCAGCAATGACGGACGGAAGTGGCTTCTGGAAATGCTGAAGAGCAATCGTAACCGCGCTATCCCCATCATAAGGGATATGACCCGTCAGCATTTCATAGAAGATAATTCCCATTGCATAGATATCACTCTGGAAGGTCGCTTTTGAACCACGCGCTTGCTCAGGTGACAAATAATGAACCGAACCCAGCATCGAGTTGGTCTGGGTCAGACTCGTCTCTGCAAAGGCCACTGCAATCCCAAAGTCAGTAACTTTAGCAGTTCCATCTGGCGTCAAGAGGATATTTTGAGGTTTCAAATCTCGGTGAACAATTCCTCTAGCATGGGCTAAACGCATAGCCAAAAGAATCTGTCCCATAATCCGAACCGCCTCTTCATTTGAAAGAGGATAGTGTTCTTTGATATAACGCTTGAGGTCAAGTCCTGCTACGTATTCCATAGCTAGGTACTGTTGGCCATCTTCCTCACCGATATCTGTTATCCGAACGATATGAGGATGGTCCAGATCCGCCATAGCCCTCGCTTCCCGCTGGAAACGTGCCACAGCAATCGGGTCCGTCTGGTAGTTGGTCCTCAGGACCTTAACTGCCACTTCTTCCCCATCTAGGATCAAATCCTTGGCCAAGTAAACATCTGCCATGCCTCCTCGACCAATCTGCTTGACAATCCGATACCGCCCGGCAAAAATCTTGCCGATTTGGATCATTCTGCTGCCTCCTCGTTCATGTAAACAAGGGCAACCGTAATGTTGTCTAAACCTCCTGCATTGTTAGCGAAACGAATGAGGGTTGCCGCCTTGTCTGCTAGGGAAATATCGCTGGTTACGATATCATAAATCTCGCTTGCCGAAATCATATTGGTCAAACCGTCACTATTGAGCAAGAGATAATCTCCTGACTCCAGTGTAATCATCCCAAAATCAGGCTGGATTTCATCTTTTTGTCCGATAGACTGGGTGATGATATTCTTTTGAGGGTGAGTTTCTGCTTCTTCTGGAGTCAATTGACCAGCCTTGAGCAATTCATTGACCAAGGAATGGTCACTCGTTAACTGGTGGTATTCTTCTCCACGAATCAAACCGATACGAGAATCTCCAATATGAGCATAGATGGCTTGGTTATCAATAAACGCAACAGCTTCTAGCGTTGTTCCCATGCCTCTGTATGCTTCGTCCTGACCTAGTTGATGAATTTTTTGATTTTCAATCTCCAGGTAGTGGGCAAACCACTCACGAACTTCATTGACTGAGTCAATTTGGGTATCCACCCAATCCACACCGAGGTCTGTGACCGCCATCTCACTAGCGATATTTCCTGCACGGTGTCCTCCCATTCCGTCAGCCAAGATGATCATAGTGCGTCCTGCTCGGTTGACAAAGTGATTGACATAGTCCTGATTATTTGTCCGTTTCTGACCAACATCTGTTAATAATGCTATTTCCATTGTGTCAGTTCCTTCCTATTCTGATATCTTACGAAATTGGCTGATAAAAAATCCATCACTTCCATACAATTCAGGAGTAATCAGGATGCAGCCATCTTTCAGGATATCTTTGCATTCGTGTTCTAGTTTAACCTGCTCAAACTCGGGATGACTTTCTAAAAATGCCTCAACGACTTGAAAGTTCTCCTCAGAGACGATAGTACAGGTACTATACGTTATTATACCACCTTTTCGTAGCGTTTGACAAACACTACCTAATATTTCCAGCTGAATTTCCTGTAAGGATGTGAAATCTGCCGTTTCTTTATTGTATTTGATGTCTGGTTTGCGACGTAAAAGTCCAATCCCAGAACAGGGGGCATCTACCAAAATCTTATCAAAAGAGTCCCGACCGAAAAACTCATGCACTTTTCTGGCATCCAATTTTTGCGTTTGCACTCGATCTACCACACCTAAACGCTCTGCATTTTCTTGGATCAAGTCCAACTTATGATCATAAAGATCCAAAGCCGTCACCTTACCAGATGTGAGGTAGGAAGCCATATGGGCTGTTTTCCCACCTGGAGCGGCACAGGCATCCAGGACCTGTTCATCACCTTGTAGATCAAGAGTCGGAGCAACCAATTGACTGGACTCGTCTTGGATGGTTATAACCCCTTCTGCGAACAAATCATGTCCTGCAAAGTGGCCTTGCTCCTTGACCAGACCAGTGGCCGCCAAAGGGGAATCAGTCGCCTCTAACACGGCTTTGATTTCCTCTTTTCGGCTCAAATCGACTACACGAATACTGGCTTTGTTGCGCACCAAGAGACTTGTAAAGATGGCCTGTGCTCGCTCTTCACCGTATTCTTCCTTGAGTTTAGACACGAGCCAAACTGGGAGAGAATAGGCAATGGAATCACGCTTGTTTTTGCGTTTGATAGTTGCAATATCTGGCCACCCTTCTCGCAAGATACGACGAAGGACAGCGTTGACCAATTTTTCACTGCCTTTTTTACGGGTTTTGGCCAACTCTACCGCTTCATTAACAACAGCGTGATTAGGAATCTTATCCAGATACCGAAGTTGGTAGGCACTCAGAAGGAGCAGGATATAGAGCCAGTTATCTAGCTTATCCCGGTCTTCGATAAAGTGGGACAGGTACCATTCCAGAGTCAGTTTTCGGGCTACCGTACCGTAGACAATCTCTGTCACCAAGCCCTTATCTGCTGCTGAGAGTTGACTCCCCTTGAGGTGTTTGTTTAAGGCAATATTCGAATATGCCTGGTTGATAAAAACATCCTCTAATACTGCTAGAGCAAGACTTCTAGCCGTTTCTACTTTAGTCACCAAATCGTTCTCCTACTGTCAATGTGCGTCCAACACCGTTGAGGAAGGAAGCAATATCCATCTTAGGCTTACCAGCTGGCTGCACTTGCTTGAGAGACAGAGCACCTTCAGCCGTTGCGACAATCAATTCCTTCTTGCCAATAGACAGAATCTCACCTGGAGCTCCCTGACCTTCTACTGGCAGGGCTTCATAAATCTTAAAGCGATCACCCTTGAGAAAAGTGTGAGCAACAGGCCATGGATTCATGCCACGTATTTGGTTGAAGAGTTGACGATTGGTTTTAGTCCAATCGAGTTTCTCTTCTTCTGGCTTAATATTTGGCGAGAAAGTGACCTGACTAGGATCTTGAGGCACAGGTTTGATCTCCCCAGCAATATAGCCAGGAAGGGTGTCCAAGAGCAAATCACGACCAACAATGGCTAATTTCTCAAACAAGGTTCCAACATTATCCTCATCAGTGATAGGAATACTGCGACGGGAAATCATATCCCCTGCATCCATCTCCTTGACCATTTCCATAATGGTCACACCAGCTTCCTCATCCCCTTGAATCAAGGCATAATGGATAGGCGCACCACCACGGTGTTTGGGAAGAAGGGAAGCGTGAACGTTGACCGCAAAATCCATACTATCAAGGAGTTTACTTGGGAGAAACTGCCCAAACGCAGCAGTGATAATCCCATCTGCTCCTAGCTTCATAATGGCTTCCATCTCTGGACTTCCAGATAATTTTTCAGGTTGGTAGATAGGAAGATTTGCTTCTTTGGCAGCCTGCTTGACTGGGGTTTCTTGGATTACTTTTTTACGGCCGGCAGCGCGGTCTGGCTGGGTTACAACAGCTAAAATCTCGTAACGATCATCTGATAATAACCCCTTCAAAACTGTTGCTGAAAAATCGGGTGTCCCCATAAAGATTAGTTTTGTCATTTCTTCTCCTTCTTATAAAAATTGCTGCGGCTCATGGTCAATGCTGAGACGGAGCTCGCTATTTTCCCGTTCTTGAGTCAAGGCCAAAACTCGATTGAGAGTTGGACCCAGCTCATCTTCTAAACGGTATTTAATCAAAATCTGGTAATGATAAAGGTTGTGGGTACGGGCGATGGGTTTAGGCGTTGGTCCAAGGATTTTACTAGCTTCCGATAAACCTGAACGTAAAATTCCCATGACTTCATAGGCACGTTTGACAACCTCTTCTTCTTTCTTGTGAGAGAGGGTAATCCCAATCGTAAAATAATAAGGTGGGTAGCCAAGTTGGCGTCTGATACTCATTTCATAAACGTAAAAGCCTTCGTAGTCTTGGTCTTTGGCAAAACGAATAGCATAATGCTCTGGATTGTAAGACTGGATCAAGACCTGCCCAGCTTTTTCAGCCCGACCTGCACGGCCTGCCACCTGAGTTAAGAGCTGGAAGGTTCTCTCAGAAGAACGGAAATCAGGCAAGTTTAGGGCTGTATCCGCATTGAGGACTCCGACTAGGGTCACATTTGGAAAATCTAAGCCCTTGGCAATCATCTGAGTTCCCAGCAAGATATCTGCTTCCCCTCGGCCAAACTGGTCAAGAAGAGCTTGGTGACTGCCTTTCTTACGGGTCGTATCTACATCCATGCGCAGAATACGAGCCTGAGGAAAAAGTTCTGCTAGCTCATCATAAGCCTTTTGAGTCCCTGTCCCATAGTAACGAATACTGCGACTCTGACAGTTGGGACAGACATGAGGAATTCCTTTGAAAAAGCCACAGTAATGGCAGTTCATGGTCTTGGTATCCATGTGGAGAGTCAGAGAAATATCGCAGTTGGGGCAACTATCTACCGTCCCACACTCCCGACACATAACAAAGCTAGAATAACCCCGACGGTTGAGCATGAGGACTACCTGCTCTTTTTTATCCAAGCGGTCTTGGATAGCTTCTAGCAAAGGAGGGGTAAAGTTTGATGTCTCATTCTGCCCGATATAGTCCCGAAAGTCAATCACTTGAACCTCAGGAATAGTGGCCAAAGGATTGGCCCGTTGGGTCAGGCGTAAGTGTTGATAGACGCCTTTTCCAGCACGCGCACGACTTTCTAAGCTCGGTGTCGCCGAACCAAGGACCAGGGCCGCTCGATTGTACTGGGCCCGTAGAATGGCGACCTCTCTAGCATGATAACGGGGATTGCTGTCTTGTTTGTAGCTAGCCTCATGCTCTTCATCGATAATCATGATACCCAGATTTTTCAAAGGAGCAAAGATAGCTGACCGAGCGCCAACAACAACTTGGGCATCTCCACGCTCAACCTTGCGCCATTCGTCGTACTTCTCACCATTGGATAGGCCTGAGTGGAGAATGGCTACTTTCTCACCAAATCGAGCAATAAAACGCTCCGTCATTTGTGGCGTCAGAGAAATCTCAGGCACCAGCAAAATAGCCGTCTTACCCTTATCCAAGGCTCCTTGGATAATCTGCAAATAAACCTCTGTCTTCCCACTTCCTGTAATTCCTTGAAGGAGGAAAGGAGGCTGTTGACTGCCAATAGCACTGACAACGGCATTACGCGCCTGTCTTTGTTCTGGGTTCAGCTCCAAAGGTCTACTTACTTCAATACCTTCGAAATAAGCGGCTGAGCGTTGCACTTCCTTTTGGACTAAGGTTAGAGCTCCTTGCTCCACAAAGAAGTTGACTTGCTCGCGTGAGTAGGACTCTAATAAACTAGCCAGAGGAGCACTTTCAGGATGAGACAGCAGATAATCTCTCAGCTCTGCCTTTTTCTTAGCACGCGCAGAAATCTCAATCTTCTCTAGCTGAGTAGCATTAACCTCATACCAAGACTGGGTCTTGACCTTCTTTTGATCGACTGCCTGGTATTCTAAACGGAGTAGCCCTTTTCTAGTCAAGCGCATCATTTCTGCCTGTTTGGCCAAATCTAGAGAAGAAAAGGCGAGCGAAGCTTCTGAACCAAACAAACGCTCTCGGTCTGCCTGACTGAGACCTTCTAAAGGATAAAGAATCTTATCATAACTGGAGTTTAAAAATCCTGGCAACATGGCTTTTAGAATGGAGATTTTATAAGAAAAGACAGACTTGCGTAACTCCTCAGCCAGCCAGAGTTGCTCTTGAGTCAAGACGGGAGAAAAGTCTAGCACCTCTGCAATCTCCTTCAAGTCCTGACCTTCCATCTCTTCATCCGACTGGGACTCCAGGCCAAGCACAATCCCTTGTATCAAACGATTACCCTTGCCGAAGGGGACATGAACCCGCATACCGACTTCCAGCATCTCTACAAATTCCTCAGGGACCTTATAACTATAGGGCTGGTCCGTCTGCATCAGGGGAACATCCACGATAATCTTTGCGATAGCCATCTTCTCACCTCCTTCTTGTCAGCAAATTCTTGCAATAGAAAAAATAAGATTGAGTCCCCCCAACCTTAAATTTTTTCACCATCTTCTTTTTCTTTAGCAATTTGCTCTTTGATTTTCTTTTCTTCTTCTTCTCTGCGGCGTTTTTCTTCTTCGATACGGAGACGAACCGCTTCACGTTTTCCTTCTGGATCTGGGTGAATGGTTACATTTCCAGACTCGATTTCTTCTAAAGCACGAAGAGTTGATTTTTCAGACTTAAACTCTTGAGTTGCTGGCGCGCCTGCTTCTAGTTCGTGGGCACGTTTTGCTTCCAAGATTACGAGTGAATATTTTGATGGTACCTTGTCAAGCAAGGTATCAATAGAGGGTTTTAACATCATTTGCTTGTACCTGTTTCCTATAGTTTATCGAGTAGTTGGAGATTTTGGCAACATCTCCTGGTAGTGACCAATGACACGGTCCACACGGAAGTGTTCTGCTTCGATCACACGCTTGACACGCTCAGCAGCGAGGGGCACCTGATCGTTGACAATGGCATAATCATACTCACGCATGAGGGCAATTTCTTCCTTGGCTTTTTCGATTCGTTGAGCAATCACTTCAGCGCTATCTGTTCCACGACCTACCAAACGATCTTGCAATTCATCCAAATCTGGTGGTGTTAGGAAGATAAAGACAGCATCTGGAACTTTTTTCTTAACCTGAAGGGCTCCTTGGACTTCAATCTCAAGAAAGACATCGATTCCCTTATCCAGAGTTTCATTGACATAGGTCAGAGGAGTTCCATAGTAGTTACCGACATATTCTGCATATTCCAACATCTGACCTTGACGGATCAGCTCTTCAAACTCTTCACGAGTACGGAAGAAATAGTCCACTCCGTCCACTTCACCAGGACGTTGCGCGCGTGTCGTCATCGATACAGAGTATTGAAATTGATTCTCAGAACTCTCAAAAATCTCTCTTCTAACCGTTCCTTTCCCAACTCCTGAAGGACCAGAAAAAACGATTAGCAAGCCTCGGTCTGCCATTATGTCTCCTTTAGTTAGTCTGTGAAATAAAGTAAAATTTCTCTCGGATAGTGATGATAGCATCAGTTATCCTTCTACAGTCTTTCTATCTAGTGTAACAAAAAAGCAGTAATTTTTCAACTGCTCTTTCTTATTTATTTAGCATAATCTACTGCACGAAGTTCGCGGATCACGGTTACCTTGATATTTCCTGGGTAATCGAGATTGTTTTCAATTTTCTCACGAACTTTGTGAGCCAAGATTGTGACTTTGTCGTCCTTGATTTGTCCTGGATTAACCATGATACGGATTTCACGTCCTGCTTGAAGGGCGAAGCTATTTTGCACCCCTTCAAAGCCATTAGCGATTTCTTCCAAATCATGGAGACGCTTGATATAACTTTCAAGAGATTCACTACGAGCACCTGGACGCGCTGCACTCAAGGCATCTGCTGCAGCAACGATCACTGCAATGACGCTTTCGGCTTCGACATCCCCGTGGTGGCTAGCAATGGTATTCACCACAACTGGGTGTTCCTTGTACTTACGAGCCAACTCCGTACCAATCTCAACGTGACTGCCTTCAACCTCGCGGTCAATAGCTTTCCCTATGTCATGAAGGAATCCAGCGCGACGGGCAAGAGCTGCATTTTCACCAAGTTCACTCGCAATGATACCAGATAACTTAGCAACCTCAATCGAATGACGCAAGACATTTTGTCCATAAGAAGTACGGAACTGCAAACGTCCCATAATCTTCATCAAGTCTGGATGGAGGTTTGGCGCACCAATCTCATAGGCAGCAGCCTCACCGTATTCACGGATTTTATTGTCAATCTCCTGACGGTTTTTCTCCACCAACTCCTCAATACGAGCTGGGTGGATACGGCCATCCTTGAGCAACATTTCCATGGTCATACGAGCAATTTCACGACGAATCGGATCAAATCCTGACAAGGTCACCACTTCCGGTGTATCGTCGATAATCACATCGACCCCTGTCAAACTTTCAAAGGTACGAATGTTTCGACCTTCGCGTCCGATAATGCGCCCCTTCATGGTATCATCCGGTAGGTGAACTGTCGAGTTTGTTGACTCTGCTACATAGTCACCAGCGATACGCTGCATAGCCTGAACCAAGATATCTTTCGCAATCTTGTCTGAACGTTCCTTCACCTCTTGCTCAGCCTCACGAATGCGGCTAGCAATTTCCTTAGTTAAGTTTTCCTCTGTTTGAGCCAAGATAATATCTCGAGCCTCAGTTTGGGAAAGGGAGCCGATACGTTCAAGTTCAGCTTCTTTTTGTCTTTCGACTTCCTCTAATTGCTCTTCACGTGCATCAAGGTTTTTTGCTCTATCAGAAATACTTTGTTCTTTTTGTTCAAGTGTTTTTTCTTTGTTCGTCAAATTGTCGTCCTTACGGTCAAGGCTCGTAGCTCTCTCCGTCAAACGACTTTCAATTTGCTTGAGCTCCTGACGTTCTGACTTAAATTCAGCGTCCACTTCTTCACGGTATTTTCTGGCTTCCTCTTTGGCCTCCAATAGTGCTTCTTTTTTAAGAGACTTGCTTTCGCTCTTGGCTTCATTTAGCAATAAATCCGCTTCGCGCTCAGCTTGTCCTCGTAAATTAGTTGCTTCTTGTTCAGCATTTAGAAGCATCAACTCTGCAGCCTCTTGAGATGATTTCATCTTAGCTGAGATGCTGACATATCCAATGACTAAACCAATGATGACGGCAAAAACAGCAATCGCAAGTGTCATGATTTCCATGTTTTTACCTCATTAAATTTGTTTATCGAATGACATACATTCCTTAATATTCTATCATAAAAAACCGATTTTCACAAACCCAAATTGAAGAGTTTTGTGTGAATTTTAGACATATAAATTTCTGAATAGATTATCATATTTAGCAAAACGTTCTAATGGAATATCATTAATTGTAATTTTCGTTTTTAACTTTGGAACAAGGCGATTCTTAATAAAAAATTGATATTCTTCATTTGATTTCAAAGTATCTATTTCCTCAATTTGATAATTATTTTTGGTATTATTATTCAGAATATCATAATAAATTTCAATTAAAACTTTTTCTAACTCGTTAGGTGTATAAAACGAGTAAATTCTCTGATTGGAATTTTCCAACACACCTAAATTTCTGAATTTTTTATTTGTTTTCCCAACTCTCCACAAATATTGTAGCAACTCAAGAAAATATTGTGCTTTTTTCTGAAAACTTATATGCTCATTTTTCTTCATATTCTGCTCAATATTCTGCTCAATCGAATCCTTTTCCATTTTTGTATCGAAATTGTCATAATATTTGGGAAGATATTTGGGAAGTTTTAGAATCATTTCAAAATAAAGATAGTAATCTTTAGGTTCTAGAGCAAAAGATTTTAAAAGTGACTCGAGGATATTCTCAGTTATTCCCCATCCATTTATACAATCCAAAATATAAATTATCATTTTATCATCTTCGGTTATCATGGATATTTCCTCTAAACTTTTTTGAAATGATCTCAAGCTTAATTTCTCTACTTTTTTTCTTTTATTCTTATCTTGTACAAGTCTCTCATCTATATCTACATAATAAATTTTATAAATTAGTGATAAAATTTTCCCAAGGTCATCATCTCTCAAATTACTCTTTTTCAAAATGTTATCAATAACTTCTTCTGTAGATACCATTCGATTTTGATTTAGCTTAAATTTATTATCAATTAGATTTTTCTTTGTTGATTTTATTTCCTCACTATTTAAAATTACAATAATTTTAAACCTTTTATTCTCAGAAAGATAGTCAATATAACCCAATAAATCATTGTAATCTGAAGGGCTATCTGATGTTTCTGCATATGAAACCCGTTCAAAATCATCAAAAATAATGATAGAATCTCGCTTCATCAAATCCGTTCCAACTGTTTTAAAGAACCATTTAAAAACTCCTCCAACAAGTGGAATAAAGTCCAAATTTCCGAGTATGGATTGTTTTTCTATTTCATTGATTAATATTTTCTCGGCTTGCCCTCTTGTTTTTATCCCAAAGCAGGAAATATAGTAGATTTCTTTCTTTTTGTAAATTTGATTTTCAAAAAACGTCTTTATAAAAAATGTTTTCCCACTCCCCCAAGAACCATCCAACCAGAAGACATTATGAATAGAGTCTGGAGCATTTAAAAACTCCACCAGATGAGTTTGATAAGGATGGTCATCCAAGTCATATTCCGGAAATAGCTCTGGATCTAGTTTTTTATAACTCAGTTTTTTAAAAATTATATCTAAAAACCAGAATAGTATTGTTGGTATAGTCAGTGCTAACAATATTATTACACGATTCTCATACAAAATTGAAATAATATCTTTTAAAAAATTATAATTAGATATAAATTTATAGATAGGTAAAGCAAAGCGTTTAAATTGTTCAATTTCAAGTGCAAGATATAGTACCCATATACTGGCTATAAATATTTTATACCACTCAACAACTCTAACATTACTACTCCATGATGGTCTTTTCAATAAATATTTCAATGGTTTGAAATTCAGAATAAAATTAAGAATCCTCGTCATTGTATTTTTCATATATACCCCTTTTAATCTATATTATCATGATTATACCACAAAATAAGAGTTATAAAGCGGATTCAAGGGACAAGAATCTAGTTATTATACTAAAATTTTTCACTGGCTTTTTAACTTAGGAAGTCTATCATTTTCCAAAAAATTTTATCTTCAATTTACTAGCTAAAATTTCTAAAATAAAAAGCCTACCTTTCTGTAGACTTAGTTTGTTTCTATTCTAATCGGAACCCTGCCAAAATTCTGCTCTTCTATACTTGGGTGTCCAAGTTTGTAAATCTGGTCTGCTTTTTGGGTCATGGCATCCCAAGGTTCTTTGCCAATTCGGCTGACTAATTGGACTTGGTCTTTCAGAGACTTGAGGTGTTGTCTGCCTTTTTCGGTAAATCCTAGGACATGGATGCCCTTTGGCAATTCACTTTCTCTAGCCTGCACCAATATATAGGTCAAGAGGCGTCTGACACGCGCCTTGGTATAACGCTTGGTGGCAACCGCCTCGACCAATTCGTCAACAGACTGGGCTGTTTTGATAGCATCCTTGATACGCACAGCCATTTCTTGATTGACCTGATAGATGGTCGTTAGGTCTGGATTTGAGAAGATTTGATAGCGGAGCAAGGGAAAATAGTCATCCCAACTCACCTTACTGGCCTGCTCAAAGAGGGTAACTGAAGGCATAAAGCGTTCTAAAAAATCTTTGTCCCTCTGGTGCTGACGGAGGGCTGTCGCCGAGGCGAAGTCCACATCCTTGTCCACAGAATGGTAACCCGCCCCCTGACGCTGAATCGGCTCAAGCTTGATGTTGCGTCCTGCAACCGCCTTAGCATAGGCCAGAGCAAGGACATGATTGGGCGTGTTTCCTGAAAAATCAAGACCTGCAAATTCCTTCCACATGGCTTGGGTTTTCTGTGGATAAGAGAGGGTGTCAGGTAAGTTTGCTAGAAAATCCGCCATCTCTTGACCACGTTCTGCATATAAGTCGGCGATTTTTTGATAATCCAGAACTTCTTCTGTCCCAAAAGCCAGGGTATCAATGCCCAACCGAGTCAAGATATCAACAGCCCCTTGGCCAAAGAAATCCGCCGCCTGAACACTGACTAAAAAGGGCAATTCCACTACCAGGTCTGCTCCATTCTCTAGCGCCATCTGAGCTCGTGTCCACTTGTCCACGATAGCCGGCTCTCCACGCTGCATGAAATTCCCAGACATGGCAACGATTTTCAGTCCCTTCGCTTGATCCAGCAGGTATTTGTGCCCATTATGAAAAGGATTGAACTCCGCGATAATACCTGTGATGGTCATGATAATCTCCTACTTCTGCGCCACAAAAAACCAACGGGTAGTGGTTTCTGTCGGCTCCTTGTCCTCAAAGTCCGCAAAGAGTTTGAAGGACTTAAATCCAGCCTGTTCCAGCAAAATATCATAGGTTAAGATTTCATAGGTCCGCTCCTCATGCACTTCATCGTGGCGACTAAAAGAGCCGTCTGCTTCCTTGACGAAAAAGGTCAACTCATGCACGATAGAGTGAGGTGCAGCATCCTCATAGGTATCCCAGAGCATGGCAAAATCTTCTGCATTTTCATGGTAAGAATAGCCTGGAAAAACCTCATCTGTCTGGTAGGTTGAATGCACATCAAAGATAAATACACCATCATCATTGAGAGCATTATAAACTTCCTTAAAGACGTCGCCTACTTCCACCTCATCCTGCATGTAACAGATTGAGTCCGAATAACACGTGACAAAATCATATTTCCCTGCCTTAGACAAATCCAGCATGTTGCCTTCAATAAAATCAATCTTTTGCTTGGCTGAAGTCGCTCTCTTCTCCGCAATCTTCAACATATCAGCACTCAAATCAAGTCCAGTTACATCAAAACCAGCCTGAGAAAAGCGCACTGACTGGATGCCTGTCCCACAAGCCAGCTCCAAGAGTTTCTTTCTCCCCTTAGTCTTTGGCAAATGACGGAGGGAAAAATCCGTCCATTTATCGTATAAACTATCATCCATCACAGCATCGTAAACAGCCGCAAAAGTTTCATATGTCGCCATAAAACATGATACCAAGTCCGCCCGTAATAGGAATGAAAATTAGGAGCTTGGACTTAGGATCCTGATCCAAGCCAAAGCTATCTATTTTCCGACGATTACAGGACGGGTTCAAATCCTTTCTATCACTTTCCTTTTAAAATAAGCAAAGAAACCCAGTTGACTGCAACTGAGTTCAATTGTAACGCTATAGTCTTTTCGTTTGCTTTTAGTACTAGGCAACGAATTGCAGGCATAACTAGAGTTAGGCAAAATGAGTTAACGCCGTAATAAAAGATAAAGGAAAAGACTATAAGGTTTCAGATAAATCTACTGAATTTGCCTCATGCCAAAGTTTTTCAAGGTTATAGTGGGCACGCATTTCTTCTGAAAAGATATGCACCACAACACCACCTAGATCCAGCAGGACCCAGCCTCCAGCTGCATCGCCTTCGACATGGCTGCCTTTAACACCAGCTTCGGCTACTTTTTCACGGATATTATCAGCGATAGCGTCCAACTGACGGCTATTCATCGAGCTAGTGATAACAAAGTAGTCTGTCACACTGGTCAAATCTTGTACATCAAGTACGAGGATATCCTCCGCACGTTTCTCATCAGCCGCTTTCACGACTAGTTCTAGTAATTCTTTTTCGTTCATTTAGTCCTCTTTCAAATAGTGCACATAGGCGTTATAGGTTTCCAGGGTTTGGGGATAGATGGGAAATCCTTGGTGAGCCAAATGTTCCACAGTTCGCGCTGTCTCATAGGCCACAGCCTTATTGAGCGATAGCTCAGCAATTTCACGCGCCACATCTACGCCTGGAAAGGCACGATTGTGTTCGATATAATCTGCGACGTAGATGATCTTATCTAGCTCGGTCATCTGACCAGCCCCGACTGTATGGATTTCAATAGCCCGCAGGATCTCAGAATCTTTCAAATCCAAATCTTCTTTGATTTTATAAATTCCGACCATACCATGCCAGACATTATTGCCCCAGTTTTTGAGGTCAGGGTCTAGCTGATAACGGTCAATCAAGTTTAGAAATTCCTGATCTGACAGCTTTTTGGCATAGTCATGAAGGAGGCCTGCTAGTCCTGCTTTCTCGGCATCGACTCCAAATCGCTGAGCCAATTCTATGGCTGCACGCTCTACACCCAAGCAATGGGTTAAGCGTTTCTCAGGCAGAAGCTCTGCCATTTTTTCCAACAAAGCCTCACGGGAGCAGCTGATATAGTCTTGATAAGCCATCAGTAGAGTCCCTCCTTCTCGATGTAGTCTAGCACTGGCTGAGGTAGGAGAAAGTTGGGTTTCCGACCTTGGGCAATGAAGTCACGCACCATGCTGGATGAGATATCCATGAGGGGCACATCCACCCAGATAACAGGATAGGAAGTCCCAGCCTTGTAACGTGGGCGCTGAACCCCCACAAACTGAACCATGTCGACCAGCTCATCAATTCGGTACCACTTAGGCAGATAATCCACCATATCAGCCCCGATAATGAAGTAATAATCCGTATCTGGATGTTGCTCTGTCAAAATCCTCATGGTGTCGTAGGTGTAGGAAATGCCCTTGCGCTCTAGCTCAATAGTTTCAATGTCCAAACCTTCAATTCCCTCAATTGCTAATTCAAGCATCTTGAGACGATGGTGCTCCGAGATAGTTTCCTTTTTGTCTACATGAGGTGGCTGATATTCAGGCATGAGCAGGACCTGGTCCAGTCCTAATTGTTGTCGTACTTGGTCCGCCACAACAAGATGGGCATTGTGAACAGGGTTAAAATTCCCCCCTAAAATCCCAACTTGTTTGCGTTTTTTCTCCTTGATTTCTGGCTCCAACTCTACCTTGGTAAAGGGAGTCAATAATTCGATTGCCATAGGCTCGTCTTCCTTTAATTCTCTGTAAAAACAGTTGTTTGGAGTAGGTTTTTAGATTTCTTTAACTTTCTTGGAAATCTTGCGATTTTCTTTCTTGCTGGATTGTTTAAACAATATCAAGATGCGTCCGATTTTTTGGACTGTATCCACACCGATTTCTTCTTCCAAGATTTCAGCTACTTCATGGATGTTTTCATCTGTGTTTTGCAAGAGCGTAACTTTAATCAATTCGCGGGCGTCAAGAGCCTGACGGACGCTGGTTTTGATTTGGTCGTTGAGACCATTTTTACCGATTTGAATGATGGGTTTGAGGGTGTGTGCCTGGCTATTGAGGTAGGCACGTTGTTTTGATGTTAATGACATAATTTCTTTAAAAGAGTTTCTTTTAATACTTTTCTGAAGTGGTGACGGACGTCAGCAAAGTCCTTCGGACTTTCATGACTAAAATTTGAGCCTAAGGTCTCAAATTTTCCGCAGTTGGTACAACTCCTTGTACCAACTGACACCACGGTGAAAAGTATTCGTTATGGGCTCGCAGAGCTCGCCCGAATCCAGACAACTCTTTCCTTTCTGTGTTTAAATGATTGCTTTTCGTGTGACGACTGCGACACCTTCTGGTGCCCAGACGGCGACTTTGGCAGTGCCTGTTACGCGGATCCAGCCTAGTCCTGAGATGACCAGATCTGTCTTGTCCCTAATGGTAAAGACATGCTGGACTAGTTTTGGGAAACCTTCTTTTTCTTTGCTATTTGGTGGTGTGAGAAGGGTTCCGAGGTGCTTGTCATAGAAGGCACTAGCGCCTTCTAGCTTGGTACGGTGGAGTTTGAGTTCGTTGTCAAAAAAAGCAGTAAATCCTTGTTTTTCTCCTGATATAAAGTCAAAGCGTCCGAGACCACCTAGAAACAGGGTTTGTTCAGGGTTAAGCTGATAGGTTTTGGGCTTGATTTCCTTTTTAGGGCTGACATACTTGAGGTTTTTGGCCGTCAAGTAGTGGGCCATCTGGTGGCGGTGAATGATTCCCGGTGTATCGTAGATATAAGATCCATCATCAAGCGGAATCTCAATCTTGTCCAAGGTTGTTCCTGGGAAGCGCGAAGTCGTGATGACATCTTGGTCACCCGTGATTTCTTGGATAATAGCGTTGATAAGGGTTGACTTTCCAACGTTAGTCACGCCAACCACATAGACATCGCGTCCCTTACGATAATGCTCAATCTTATCAATAACTTCCTTAATTGCATGCTTGTTTTGGGCTGAAGTCAGGACGACATCAACAGGACGAAGACCTTCTTCGTGGGCACGCTCCATAAGCCACTGGCTAATCTTGCCCGGCTTAACTGACTTGGGCAGGATATCTTTTTTATTTCCCACCAAGAGGACATCATTGCCCGATACAAAGCGTGGCAAGCCTGGGATGACAGAACCATTAAAGTCAAAGATATCAATGACATTGACCACCAAGGCATCACTGTCTCCCACTTCGTGCAAGAGCTTGAGGAAATCATCGTCCGTCAACTGGACATCTGTGATTTCATTGTAATGACGAAGACGGAAACAGCGTTGGCAATAAACTTCGCCGGTCTCCAAACCTTTTTCGAGTGCCGACTGGGGGGTAAATCCAAGACCAGTCTTGTCTGTCGTCTGAATGGTTGCTCCACAACCAATACAGAGAATTTCTTCCATAGTTAAATTCCTTTTTTATATGTAATCGGTCCGTATTTTTCAGTGATTTTGCGCATGACACGGCGCTCGCGAGCCCGGTTAATCTGCGTTTTGATGGAGTCGTGTTGGACCAAGGGCTTGACCAAAATTGAGCGGATACCTGCACGATGGGCTGCGCGAATATCCGTCATGAGTTGGTCGCCGACCATGACCACTTCATTTTTCTCATAGTGAAATTCCTTCATGGCACGGTCAATCCCAAATGTGAAGGGCTTCAGAGCCCAATAAATGTAATCAATCCCAAATTTCTCAACTGCACGTTGAACTCGTTTTTTGGTGTTATTTGAGACCACGATGATGCGAATGCCCGCGTCCCGAAGGTCATGTAGCCATTGCTTCATCTCTGGCGTCCCATCAGGGTTGTTCCAAGCAATGAGGGTATTGTCCAAATCGACCAAAACAGCCTTGATTCCCTGCGCCTGCAGGCTTGGGACTGTCAGATCATAGACTGCTTCCACAGCAAAATCTGGCATATAGTTTTCAATCGCCATTCTGGCTCCTTTTTTTAATTTCTAGCAATTTTCTTTAAACATTGAGCTAAGACTGCCCATAAAATGAGACTAGCTATCAAAATATAAATCCAAGCATTTGGTTCATCTGTAAACGGTAAGGGAACATTCATTCCGAAGAATCCTGTAATAACCGCAAGGATAGCTAGCAAGACTGAGATAATTGTCAAAGTTGTCAAATTATCATTTAGATTATTATTTAGGATGTTGTTGTAAGAGGCTGAGAGTTGTTGCAAAACTTGAGATATCAAGTCTGTCATTGAAACCAACTGATGGGCTTCAATCATAGCATCGTCAAACTGCTCTCTTTCTACCTCATTAAGATTGCGATAAAGAGCATGCCCTTGAATGTGTTCCAAGAGGAGACGATTTTGTTTAGCGGCAGCTGTCAGGTAAACCATACCAGTTTCCAAGTCAGAGAGGGCGAAAAGATTTTTTTTAGTTGTTTTTTGACGAAGAAGTGCACTGATTTCATCCTTGCTTTTATCCATCTCTTCAATAACTGGATAGTAAGCATTGCTAATAATCTCTAAACTGGCAAAAAGAAATTTGTAGATTGAAATAATTTCATGGCTTTCAAGGTAGGTTGCCATGCGTTTAATCACATAAGTATTCTTGTGATTGCTGATAGTAATCAGCCGTTGTTTTTCAACGATAAAGGTCATCGGAATCGCTTCATAATATTCTTTGTCTTTTTCTAAATCAAGAACATTATAAATAAAGGTTACCGTCTCCGTTTCACGGTTATAATCCATATGAGCTCGTTCATTTCTATCCAGAGCATACTCAATGGTTTCCTTGTCCAATCCATAGATGTCAGAAAGATCTTCCATATTTTTAATCTTATCCACATCAAGGTCTATCCAAGTACGATCGTGACCTAGTTTTTTCTCTACAAATAGCATACTCTCTCCTTTACCAAACTCCTTCTATTGTACCACAAATCTGCTAAAATAGTCGGACTATTCAGTACGGGATAAATTACTAACAACGGTAATATTGCGGTTAGGAACAAAGTGAAGAGCTTGATCATCACCGCGCAGTTGTGTTGTACGGATTCCTACACTAACGACCTTTCCAGAGACGGTAATCGGTCCATTTGTGAGGACCACTTCATCACCCACATCAAGCTGGCGTTCAAAGAGGATGAAGAAACCATTAATAACATCAGATAGAAAACCTTGTGCCCCCATACCAATGGCCACCCCGGCAATCCCCGCACCAGCAAGGAGGCTAGAAACTGGCAGTCCTAAAATAGACAGGATACAGTAGAGCAAAAAGAAATAAAGAATGTAGTTAAAGACATTCTCTAGCAAACGCGAAATGGTCTTTTGCCTTCCTGCATCTCTATTTGAGAATTTAAGTGAGGGCTTGACAATCTTTCGTACAGTGGCGTGAAGCATCTTTTTAGCTATATAAAATAGCAAAAACAAAATCAAAAGAGAAATCACCTTGGTCAAGAGATTCTCTAATATGGTTGTTAAGTCAAGTCTATCAAAATAGCGTTGAAAAAAATCTTGCATATAAAACTCCTTTTCCCTATTATACCATAAAATCGCCCTTCTCTTTTCTTTCATAATTATTCAATTATTGTTCCTATTTTCAAAATATCACTTGCCTCTATAGCATATTTATACTATAATTATAAACAATACATTTGAAGGAGACTGCTATGAAACGAATCATTAGAGCCTGGACCAAGGCAAGCCTCATCAAACGAATCCTTATTGGAATGATTTTGGGAGCGACATTGGGGATGCTCTTTCCAAACCTTACAGGAATCGGTCTGCTTGGAGATCTCTTTGTAGGCGGACTGAAAGCCATCGCTCCTATTTTGGTTTTTGCCCTTGTTGCCAATGCCCTTTCCCAACACCAAAAGGGACAAAACACCAATATGAAGACAGTTATCTTCCTATACTTGCTCGGAACCTTTGCTGCTGCATTGGTGGCCGTTCTAGCTAGTTTCTTACTGCCTGTGCAAATCACCCTGACCAGCGCAAATACAGAAGTTGCTGCTCCTGACGGTATCGGTCAAGTCCTCAGCAACCTCCTACTCAAACTGGTGGACAATCCCTTAAATGCCATTGTTGAAGCCAACTATATCGGGATTCTCTCTTGGGCAGTCATCTTTGGCTTGGCTATGAGAGAGGCAAGTAAACACAGTAAAGAATTACTGAGAACCATGGCGGATGTCACCTCTAAAATCGTGGAATGGATTATCAACCTAGCTCCCTTTGGGATTTTAGGCTTGGTTTTCAAGACCATCTCTGACAAGGGCATTGCCAGTCTGGCTAACTACGGTGTCCTCCTAGGACTTTTGATTGCTACCATGGCCTTTGTTGCTCTCATCGTCAACCCACTCATCGCCATTCTCTTTATGAGGAAAAATCCCTATCCCCTTGTTTTGAAATGCTTACGTGTCAGTGGCATTACAGCCTTTTTCACTCGTAGCTCTGCTGCCAATATCCCTGTCAATATGAAACTCTGTCAAGACCTGGGACTGAATCCTGACACCTACTCTGTCTCCATCCCGCTTGGTTCAACCATCAACATGGCTGGCGCTGCTGTTACCATAAATGTCCTGACCTTGGCTGCCGTCAACACACTCGGAATTTCGGTAGACTTTGGGACAGCATTTGTGCTCAGTGTAGTGGCTGCCATTTCTGCCTGCGGGGCCTCTGGAATTGCTGGGGGATCCCTTCTCCTCATTCCTGTCGCTTGTAGCCTCTTTGGGATTTCCAACGACTTGGCTATGCAGGTTGTCGGAGTCGGTTTTGTGATTGGGGTTGTTCAAGACTCCTGCGAAACAGCCCTGAACTCTTCAACAGATGTCCTCTTTACAGCGGTTGCCGAGTATGCTACAAACCGAAAACTTCGCCCCTAGTCTCTGACTCCTCGTTAAACACTTGACTCTATTAGTTTAGGAAATTTTCATGTCTCTCACTCAACGTACGACCAAACTGATCTTAGCGACCTGTCTCGCTTGTTTACTCGCTTATTTTTTAGATTTATCATCAGCAGTTTCAGCTGGAATTATCGCCCTCTTAAGCCTCTCCGACACGCGCAGAAGCACGCTGAAATTAGCACGAAACCGCCTCTTTTCCATGCTCCTAGCGCTCGCTATCGGTGTTCTAGCCTTTCAGCTGACGGGCTTTCACATCTGGAGCCTAGGCCTCTATCTGGCTCTCTATGTCCCTCTTGCTTACAAAATGGGCTGGGAAATCGGCATCACCCCCAGCAGTGTCTTGGTCAGTCATCTCTTGGTACAGGAGTCTACCTCTCCTGAGCTCTTGCTTAATGAAGTACTCCTCTTTCTCATCGGGACAAGCTTTGCTCTATTGGTCAACCTTTATATGCCCTCTCGCGAGAAAGCCATCCAAAGCTACCACCTTCAGGTCGAAGAAAAGTTAAAAGGCATCCTTCTTCGTTTTAAATACTATCTGTCGCGAGGAGACGGACGCAACCAAGCCCAACTCGTTGACCAATTAGACAAGCTCCTCGATGAAGCTCTCAAACTGGTCTACCTGGATCACTCAGACCACCTCTTTCACCAGACAGACTACCACATCCACTACTTTGAGATGAGGCAGCGACAAAGTCGTATCCTGCGAAATATGGCCCAGCAGATCAATACCTGTCACCTGGCCGCAAGTGAGAGTTTGATCTTGGCCCAGCTCTTTTCTAAGATTGCTGTCCAGCTAAGTCAGACCAATCCTGCTCATGACCTACTTGATGACATCGAACGCTATCTGCAAGTCTTCCGCAATCGGAGTCTCCCGAAAACACGTGAGGAGTTTGAAACCCGTGCTACCCTCCTGCAACTACTACGCGAAGCCGAAACCTTTATCCAGGTTAAGGTCGATTTTTACCAGAAATATGGAAACTAAAACGCAAAGAACCTCAGAGAATTCACAAAAGGTGAACTCTTCTGAGGTTCTTGTTTTCCCTCAACTCTAATTATCTTTACTGCACAGAAATTAGTCTAACCCACCTTATTTATTCATGCAGAATTTAGAGAGTAATTAGAAAAATCTTTTGCCTATCTATTAGGGAAAAAGTCCACGAACGGTATTGATTCGTGGACTTTTCCTAGTGAAGCGTTTAGGTAAGCCGCCATGGCGGTTACCGTCAAATGATAGCAACTTTATGTTGCTAGTCATTTGTAACGATTTACATTTTTTCCTCCAACTCTACGTCTGGATACTTGTCTGCAAACCAGCGGAGGGCAAAGTCATTTTCAAAGAGGAAGACTGGTTGGTCAAAACGGTCTTTGGCCAAGATATTGCGGCTTGAGGACATCCGTTCATCCAAGTCCTCAGGCTTGATCCAACGAACGGTCTTTTTACCCATCGGGCTCATGACTACTTCCGCATTGTATTCGCCTTCCATGCGGTGCTTAAAGACTTCAAACTGGAGTTGTCCGACAGCTCCTAACATGTACTCGCCTATTTGGTAATTCTTATAAAGCTGAATGGCTCCCTCTTGCACCAATTGCTCAATTCCTTTATGGAAGGATTTTTGTTTCATGACGTTCTTAGCAGAAACTTTCATGAAAATTTCAGGGGTAAAGGTTGGCAGTGGTTCAAATTCAAACTTGTTTTTTCCAACCGTCAAGGTGTCTCCAACCTGATAAGTACCGGTATCGTAAACCCCGATGATATCACCTGCTACGGCATTGGTCACATTCTCACGACTTTCTGCCATAAACTGGGTGACATTAGAAAGCTTGGCAGTCTTCCCAGTACGAGGCAGATTGACACTCATCCCTCGCTCAAACTCACCTGATACGATACGGACAAAGGCAATGCGGTCACGGTGACGAGGGTCCATGTTGGCTTGGATTTTAAAGACAAATCCTGAGAAATCCTTGTCATAAGGATCCACAATTTCGCCATCTGTTTTCTTGTGACCATGTGGTTCTGGAGCAAACTTAAGGAAGGTCTCAAGGAAGGTCTGCACCCCAAAGTTAGTGAGGGCTGAACCGAAGAAGACCGGAGTCAGTTCTCCTGCAAGAATAGCTTCTTCTGAAAATTCATTTCCTGCTTCTTGCAACAGTTCGATATCGTCCTTAACCTGAGCGTAGAAAGGATTGCTTCCAAAGAGCTTATCCCCTTCTTCCAGACTGGCAAAACGCTCATCTCCTTTATAGAGTTCCAAGCGTTGGTTATAGAGGTCATACAAGCCTTCGAAGGCTTTCCCCATCCCGATTGGCCAGTTCATTGGATAACTCGCAATACCAAGGACTTCTTCTAGTTCTTGCAAGAGGTCCAGTGGCTCACGACCGTCACGATCCAGCTTGTTCATAAAGGTAAAGACTGGAATGCCACGGTGCTTCACAACCTCAAACAATTTCTTGGTTTGGGCCTCGATACCCTTGGCAGAGTCCACAACCATGACGGCAGCATCCACCGCCATCAAGGTACGATAAGTATCTTCTGAAAAGTCCTCGTGTCCTGGTGTGTCGAGGATGTTCACGCGCTTGCCATCGTAGTCAAACTGCATAACAGATGACGTGACCGAAATCCCACGTTGTTTCTCGATATCCATCCAGTCAGACTTGGCAAAAGTCCCTGTTTTCTTCCCTTTAACCGTACCAGCCTCACGAATCTCGCCCCCAAAGTAGAGCAACTGCTCAGTGATGGTTGTTTTCCCGGCGTCCGGGTGGGAGATGATGGCAAAGGTACGGCGTTTCTTGATTTCTTCTTGAATAGTCATAAGTTCTCTTTCTTTGATTTTCTATTTTTAGTTGTTTCAGTAGCTAAGAATGATGTTTACATTGGATTTTACTATTCCTTTCAACTCTCCATTATAGCGGATTTTGGGGAGTTTTTCAATTGCTCATCCGATGAAAAGACAAGCTAGAGCACAGATTGCACCTGATTTCTCTTTTTCCACCGTTTTTTGAACAAGATATCAAAGAGAACCAGAGCCAGTGAGAGGATGACGGACACAAGAAGGTACTTTAGCCATAGAGGAGCATTCGAGATAAACGGTGTATCTCTTAAGAGACCATAATTTCCACCCGTCACCTGATTAACCCCAACTAGAAAGAGGTTGAGGATAAAGGTATAGGCTACAATCATATACTTCTTAAGCAAGGTCTTGTCATAGTGATTCATCAAGTAAACCAAGGAATTCACAAGAAGGGCATAGTGGCCAATCAAAAATGAAAAACTGGTAATATGGGGGAAATCATAGGGGTCAAAAACGGGGTAAACCAAAGCAAAGACCGCTCCACTTGCTCCTAAGAGGGCAAAATATTGCTTGCTCCGCCATTTATCAGGCAAGAAAACCACCGCAAACATAGCCAAACGACAATGATAAAATGGAAGGCTATTAGAAAATGGAATCCCAAAACCAACATACCAACTATATAGGGCTAGCAACTGGAGAATCTGAATCCACTTAAACAAGCGGACAAATTTCGGATTTTGGTGATAAGCAAGTGCTCCATAAATACAAAGCACTAAAAGAAGCATCATAGCCCCATACCAAAAGAGTGGAATAGGAGGAGGAACCGTTTGAGATCTGGTGATAAATTGATGGAACATATTTCTATCCTAACTCTTATTTTTTCTATTCTCTAGTTTAACCATTATAGCGAATTAAAAGCGATTTTTCAATTTCCATTTCTTTTCAGTTTGGCTCCCTTATTTATAGGAAAATATGGTAAAATAGAACAGACTAAAAATCATCATTTCATGAAAGGATGCAAGATGAAAATTACGCAAGAAGAGGTAACACACGTTGCCAATCTTTCAAAATTAAGATTCTCTGAAGAAGAAACTGCCGCCTTTGCGACCACCTTATCTAAAATTGTTGATATGGTTGAGTTGCTGGGCGAAGTTGACACAACTGGTATTGCACCTACTACAACTATGGCTGACCGCAAGACCGTACTCCGCCCTGATGTGGCCGAAGAAGGAACAGACCGTGATCGCTTGTTTAAAAACGTACCTGAAAAAGACAACTACTATATCAAGGTACCAGCTATCCTAGATGATGGAGGAGATGCCTAATGACTTTTAATAACAAAACGATTGAAGACTTGCACAACCTCCTTGTCTCTAAGGAAATTTCAGCAACTGAATTGACACAAGCAACACTTGAAGATATTAAATCTCGAGAAACAGCTATCAACGCTTTCGTCACTATCGCTGAAGAGCAGGCTCTTGCTCAAGCCAAAGCCATTGATGAAGCTGGAATTGACGCTGATAATGTCCTTTCAGGAATTCCACTGGCAGTTAAGGATAATATCTCTACTGACGGTATCCTCACAACCGCTGCCTCAAAAATGCTCTACAACTACGAGCCAATCTTTGATGCGACAGCCGTTGCCAATGCCAAAGCTAAGGGTATGATTGTTATCGGAAAAACCAACATGGACGAGTTTGCCATGGGTGGTTCAGGTGAGACTTCCCACTACGGTGCGACTAAAAATGCTTGGGACCACAGCAAGGTTCCTGGTGGTTCATCAAGTGGTTCTGCGGCTTCTGTAGCTTCAGGACAAGTCCGTTTGTCACTTGGTTCTGATACTGGTGGTTCTATCCGCCAACCTGCTGCCTTCAACGGGATTGTTGGTCTCAAACCAACCTACGGAACAGTTTCACGTTTCGGTCTCATTGCCTTCGGTAGCTCATTAGACCAGATCGGACCTTTTGCACCAACTGTTAAAGAAAATGCCCTCTTGCTCAACGCGATTGCCAGCGAAGATGCTAAAGACTCTACTTCTGCTCCTGTCCGCATTGCCGACTTTACTTCAAAAATCGGTAAAAACATCAAGGGCATGAAAATTGCTTTGCCTAAAGAATATCTCGGTGAAGGGATTGACCCAGAGGTTAAGGAAAGAATCCTGAACGCCGCTAAACACTTTGAAAAACTTGGTGCTATCGTTGAAGAAGTCAGCCTTCCTCACTCTAAATACGGGGTTGCCGTTTACTATATTATCGCTTCATCAGAAGCTTCATCAAACTTGCAACGCTTTGACGGTATCCGTTACGGCTACCGCGCAGAAGATGCAAGCAACCTTGATGAAATCTATGTAAACAGCCGTAGTCAAGGTTTCGGTGAAGAAGTAAAACGCCGTATCATGCTGGGTACTTTCAGCCTTTCATCAGGTTACTACGATGCCTACTACAAAAAGGCTGGTCAGGTTCGTACCCTCATCATCCAAGATTTCGAAAACGTCTTTGCGGATTACGACTTGATTTTGGGACCAACTGCTCCAAGCGTTGCATATGACTTGGATTCCCTCAACCATGACCCAATTGCCATGTACTTGGCTGACCTTTTGACCATCCCTGTCAACTTGGCAGGTCTCCCAGGAATTTCGATTCCTGCTGGATTTGCTCAAGGTCTCCCTGTCGGACTCCAATTGATTGGTCCTAAATACTCAGAAGAAACCATTTACCAAGCTGCTGCTGCCTTTGAAGCAACAACAGACTACCACAAACAACAACCCGTGATTTTTGGAGGTGACAACTAATGAACTTTGAAACAGTCATTGGACTTGAAGTCCACGTAGAGCTCAACACCAATTCAAAAATCTTCTCACCTACTTCTGCCCACTTTGGAAATGACCAAAACGCCAACACTAATGTGATTGACTGGTCTTTCCCAGGTGTACTGCCAGTTCTCAATAAAGGTGTTGTTGATGCCGGTATCAAAGCAGCTCTTGCCCTCAACATGGACATCCACAAAAAGATGCACTTTGACCGCAAGAACTACTTCTATCCCGACAATCCCAAAGCCTACCAAATTTCTCAGTTTGATGAGCCAATCGGCTACAACGGATGGATTGAAGTGGAGCTAGAAGACGGTACGACCAAGAAAATCGGTATCGAGCGCGCCCACCTAGAGGAAGATGCTGGTAAAAACACCCACGGTACAGATGGCTACTCTTATGTTGACCTCAACCGCCAAGGGGTGCCCTTGATTGAGATTGTATCTGAGGCAGACATGCGTTCTCCTGAAGAAGCCTACGCTTATCTGACAGCCCTCAAGGAAGTCATCCAGTACGCTGGCATTTCTGACGTTAAGATGGAAGAAGGTTCTATGCGTGTGGATGCCAACATCTCCCTTCGCCCTTATGGCCAAGAGAAATTCGGGACCAAGACTGAGTTGAAGAACTTGAATTCCTTCTCAAACGTTCGCAAAGGGCTTGAATACGAAGTCCAACGTCAGGCTGAAATCCTTCGCTCAGGTGGTCAAATTCGCCAAGAAACACGCCGTTACGACGAAGCTAAAAAGGCAACCATCCTCATGCGTGTCAAGGAAGGTGCTGCAGACTACCGCTACTTCCCAGAACCAGACCTACCCCTCTTTGAAATCTCTGATGAGTGGATTAAGGAAATGCGTACAGAATTGCCAGAGTTTCCAAAAGAACGCCGTGCGCGCTACGTATCTGACCTTGGCTTGTCAGACTACGATGCTAGCCAGTTGACTGCAAACAAAGTCACTTCTGACTTCTTTGAAAAAGCTGTTGCCCTCGGTGGCGATGCCAAACAAGTCTCTAACTGGCTCCAAGGTGAAGTCGCTCAGTTCTTGAACGCTGAAGGTAAGACACTGGAACAAATCGAATTAACACCAGAAAACTTAGTAGAAATGATTGCCATCATCGAAGACGGCACGATCTCTTCTAAGATTGCCAAGAAAGTCTTTGTCCACCTGGCTAAAAATGGCGGTAGCGCGCGTGAATACGTGGAAAAAGCAGGCTTGGTGCAAATCTCTGATCCAGATGTTCTGATTCCGATCATTCACCAAGTCTTTGCGGATAACGAAGCTGCCGTTTCCGACTTCAAGTCAGGCAAACGCAACGCAGACAAGGCCTTCACAGGATTCCTTATGAAAGCAACCAAAGGACAAGCCAACCCACAAGTCGCCCTTAAACTGCTTGCACAGGAATTGGCCAAGTTGAAAGAAAGTGAGTAATTTACTCTTTAAACACTTTTTCTACTTTTAAAACGAGAATGAGACAAGGGGAATGAATGAACAAATTTTTACGATTGCTATTTGTCTTAGTCATCATCGCTATGTTAGGCGCTTCTATACTACAAATTTTCTTTCCATCATACATGGGAAGTCACTCTGGGTACGGAATATGTGCTGGTTGGCAACGAGAAATTGGAATATGGAATTTAGCTGTATTGATTATTATTCTCGCTATCAATATTAAATACGATTGGTTCTATCTACGAATCGCACTTTTTGCTCTCATTATTGGCGGAATTGGAATAGGAACAAATCACTTACTCAATTATATGGAGTATCACTCTCCTGTAAATGCTATCGGTGCTTTTGAAAATTACTTGCTAGCAATAGGATGGATTGTGGGATGGCTCATCGAGCGCCATTCCATAAAGAAGCTAAATGCTAGTAAATAACGCCTAGTATATCTTAGATTATTTTAAAGGTTATTAATAGTTTAATAATCATTCGAATTCAGAATTCTACCTTTTCAATCATATAGTTAGGAGACACATGAAAAAGTTTTACGCTCTTTTAATGACCTGTTTATTACTTGTTTTTCTATCCGTGCCTCAAATCGTTGATGCGGGTGTCGGACATTCCAGAAGTGGAGGGAGCAGCCGCAGTAGCTCCAGAAGTAGCAGCCGCTCAAGTGGAGGTGGAAGCCGTTCTGGTGGCTCATCCTACCACTACTACCGCTCTGGATATGGATCATCCTCTGACAGTTCTGCTAGCTCTCCCTATCTAGGATTTATGTTCATATTAGTCGGAGGAATCATACTAGTTGTTATCGTCAAATCCTTGCAGAATAAGTCTGGAGATTCGAATTCAACCTACACTAGTAATGATTATCAAACGCTCCATCGTCGAGTTGAACACAACACACTGGCCATTAGTCGTTTGAAATATGGGGATCCAAACTTTGACGCGGAAGCCTTCACATCTTGGGTTAAGGAAGTCTACCTTAAATTGCAGGTTGCCTGGACTGAGAAAAATTGGAACTCTGTCCGCGCTTTGGAAAGTACCAGTCTCTACTCTCAACATAGTACCCAACTTGAGGACCATATTCGAGCTAAAACAACTAATGTTTTAGAGAAAGTTTGTATCGAAAATGTTCGCATCAAGGAGTTCATTGAAAATCCTGACGGAAACGATACCTTAGTGGTGATTCTGTCATCTACCTTGCGGGACTATGTCATTGACGATGAGACTCGTCGTGTCCTCGAAGGAGATCCTAAAAAAGATCTCTTCACCGTGTATCAATTGAACTTTATCCGTCAACATGGTAGCCAAACGCAAGCAGTCAATCCAGACCAAGTTGTGAGCGACCACTGTCCAAACTGTGGTGCCCCATTAAAAATCTCTGCAGTTAGCGAGTGTGACTACTGTGGTGCCAATCTCTCTCGCAGTCCAAACCAATGGGTACTTGATACCTATGATGTTGTGGATGAAGACGAGCTTTATAATTAGGAGGAATTATGGGATTTATACGTGCAGCCTTATCAGCAGGCTTAAATAGTTTTAATGATAGTAAATTCAAGGAAGCCATTGTCCTTCCAGATAATGTCTCTGGCGACGCCTTGGCCATCAAGGGGCAATTACTCACTAAAGACCCAGATGGACGTTCTCGTCACAGCAATCAAAATACAGGCCTCTTGTCAGATGGCAGTGTGGTTATCGTTCCCCAAGGCTATACCGCTGTTTTGGTAAACAACGGTACCTTCCTTGGTGAGGTCCTTGAAGCTGGTAGCCACGAATGGCAAGCTGGTGATAACGCCTGGCTCCTTGAAAAAGGTGGTTTAAAAGGCACTTGGGAAAACTTTAAAAACCGTTTCTCTTTTGGTGGACAAGTCATCACTCAACAAGAAATCATCTTTATTCGCATGCAACCTATTGCAGGTAATAAGTTCGGCACACAAAATGCGGTCGAATACTTCAGCGAACGTTACCAACAACTGCTTAACATCCGTTTCTATGGCTTGTTTGATGTAAAAATAGCAGACCCAGTCCTCTTCTACGTAAGTTCTGTTAGCCGTCAAATTACTGACGGACAGCCATTTACTCTCCAAGATGTAGCTCAAGGAACGCTCCGTCAAAATATCGCACCGAAAATCGCGATTGCCATTGCCAAGTATACCAACGAAAACAAGGTAGATATCTATACCCTCAATGCCAACCAAGACACCTTTAACGAACTCGCTAAACAAGAGGTCAACAAGGTTTGGACAGGCCTCTACGGAATTGAAGCAACTAATATCTTGCTTGAAGACCTCAGCTACGACCAAGAAAGTCTTGATATCGTTCGCAAGCTTGATAGTGAGCTCGTGGCAATGAAGTACAACACGATTGAAATCGAAGAACGCCGTGCTCGTAACGAAGCACTTATTGCTGCAGCTGCCAATGAAGGGAATGGCAATGGGATGAACATGTTTATGGGTATGAATCTTGGCCAAACTCTCGGTGGTCAACTAAGCCAACAAGTCCAAAATCAAGCACCGGCCCAAAACACTGGGCAAACTGCCAGCAAGAATTTTTACATCGAAGTCGATGGAAAATACGTCCTCGTTACCAAAGACGAAGATGGAAATATCGTACCAGTCAACTAATTAAGCTCCTTTTGACATTTGAGTAATGTTGTCTTTTATGGTACAATAAAGAGTAAATTATTTTATTAAAGAGGTAAAAACATGATTGAAGCAAGTAAATTAAAGGCTGGTATGACCTTTGAAACAGCTGACGGAAAATTGATCCGCGTTTTGGAAGCTAGCCACCACAAACCAGGTAAAGGAAATACAATCATGCGTATGAAATTGCGTGATGTCCGTACTGGTTCTACATTTGACACAAGCTACCGTCCAGAGGAAAAATTTGAACAAGCCATCATCGAGACTGTCCCAGCTCAATACTTGTACAAAATGGATGACACAGCCTACTTCATGAATACAGAAACTTACGACCAGTACGAAATCCCAGTCGTAAACGTTGAAAATGAATTGCTTTACATCCTTGAAAACTCTGATGTAAAAATCCAATTCTACGGAACTGAAGTGATTGGTGTCACCGTTCCTACTACTGTTGAATTGACAGTTGCAGAAACTCAACCATCTATCAAAGGTGCTACTGTTACAGGTTCTGGTAAACCAGCAACGATGGAAACTGGACTTGTCGTAAACGTTCCAGACTTCATCGAAGCAGGACAAAAACTCGTTATCAACACTGCTGAAGGAACTTACGTTTCTCGTGCCTAATCTCTAGAAAGAGGTCATTCTATGGGAATTGAAGAACAACTTGGCGAAATCGTTATCGCCCCACGTGTACTTGAAAAAATCATTGCTATTGCTACTGCAAAAGTAGAAGGGGTTCACTCTTTTTCAAACAAATCAGTATCTGACACCCTTTCAAAACTTTCTCTCGGCCGCGGCGTTTATCTTAAAAACGTGAACGAAGAACTCACAGCTGATATCTATCTCTACCTTGAGTACGGAGTAAAAGTTCCTAAGGTAGCTGTTGCTATCCAAAAAGCTGTCAAAGATGCTGTCCGCAACATGGCTGATGTAGAACTAACTGCTATCAATATTCACGTTGCAGGTATCGTTCCAGATAAAACACCAAAACCAGAATTGAAAGATCTATTTGACGAGGACTTCCTCAATGACTAGTCCACTATTAGAATCTAGACGCCAACTCCGTAAATGCGCTTTTCAAGCTCTCATGAGTCTTGAGTTCGGTACGGATGTCGAAACTGCTTGTCGTTTCGCCTATACTCATGATCGTGAAGATACGGATGTGCAACTTCCAGCCTTTTTGACAGAGCTAGTTTCTGGTGTTCAAGCTAAAAAGGAAGAACTAGACAAGCAAATCACACAGCATTTAAAAGCAGGTTGGACCATCGAGCGTTTAACACTCGTGGAGAGAAACCTTCTTCGCTTGGGAGTCTTTGAAATCACTTCATTTGACACTCCACAGCTGGTTGCGGTTAATGAAGCTATCGAGCTTGCAAAGGACTTCTCAGATCAAAAATCTGCTCGTTTTATCAATGGACTGCTCAGCCAGTTTGTAACAGAAGAACAGTAAAAAGAAAAAGTGTTTGATATCTATCAAACACTTTTTTCTTTACTTCCTACTATCTAAAAATCAAATAATAAATATAAAATAAGGTTGACGGAGCATAGGGAATTGCATTATAGAAACTATGACAAAAAATGGTAAATCGAAGACTACCCGTAACTCGATAAGCGACTGCAAATAGAAGACCAAAAATACTATAAATGAGGAGACTGATGGGGTCACGATGGGATAGAACTAAGTGACTGAGCCCGAAGATGAAAGAAGACAAGATCACATCCAAATAAAACTCCGACTTCGGAAAGAAGGTATTCATAAAATAACCTCTATGAACTAGTTCCTCCAATATAGGCCCCAAAATGACAACTGAGATAAAAGAGAGCAAGTCGTTAAAATAGTAGATTGCTCACTGAAGGATAGGACCGAAAGAAGGTCTTCAAAGATATAGTTATTATTAATGAAGCGACTAAACTGTAAGTAAAAAGCACTTAACAACTGACGGACAAAATAAGCAGCCACTAAACTAACTAAAAGGTAAAAGAATCTGGATTTCTTCGAGCCCTTTTTTTCAAAAATATAGAGCATTTTTTTCTTTTTTAGCCAATAGATAAATAGTCCTAAAAGAGCTAGTTGCTCTACTGCTACAATAATAGAATAGCCATCCATACCCCAGACAAACATCTTAGCCAGATAAAGACTACTGAAATCTAGTAGATAAATTGATAGAAATACCAGTAATGTATAGATTCCCAAATGACCTAGTTTTTTCATTTTTACAAACTTCCTTAACTTCTTGTTCCGCTATTCAACTTTTTCCCGTAATTTAGATTTCTAATTTCCTTTCAAGTTTAAAAATCATTTAAACATTACAAACTTCTATATCTAGTATAAATCATTTTTTACCAGTGTGCCATTCATCTCCTCAACTGTCAATTTTTCGACCTGAAATGTATATTCTCTAGAAAAAAATGCTAGAACCTTTACTCAGTTCTAGCTTTCTTTTTAATATTTTCTAAAGCGTTGGTAACGTTTTTCTAGGAGCTGTTCCAAGGCTAAACCTTGCAAGCGGTCAAGCTCTGCAAGCAATTCATTTTTAAGGTGAGCTTGCAGTTCTTTACTTGAGAAATCCTCTTCTAGAATTATCTTGTCTACAATTCCCATTTCTAGGAGTTCGTGTGAAGTGATTTTCATCAACTCTGCCGCCTCCATGGCACGGCTTCCATCCTTCCAAAGGATAGAGGCAAAACCTTCAGGGCTAAGTACGGCGTAGATTGAGTTTTCTAACATCCAGACACGGTTAGCTACGGCTAGAGCTAGGGCCCCACCAGATCCACCTTCACCGATAATAATCGCGATGATTGGAACCTTGAGGTCACTCATTTCCATCAGGTTTCGGGCAATTGCTTCACCTTGTCCACGTTCCTCGGCTCCAACACCTGGGTAAGCACCCGCCGTATTGATAAAGGTCACAACTGGACGGCCAAACTTTTCTGCCTGTTTCATCAGGCGAAGAGCCTTACGATAGCCTTCTGGATGAGGTTGCCCAAAATTTCGTTTGAGGTTATCATGAAGACTCTTCCCCTTTTGGATACCGACGACTGTGACCGCTTGGTCACCTAACCAGCCAATTCCACCGATAACCGCACCATCATCGCGGAAAGAGCGATCTCCATGCAATTCGATAAACTCATCAAAAATTCCATTGGCAAAATCAAGTGCGGTCAAACGACTCTGCTCGCGTGCCTCTCTGACTATTTTTGCAATATTCATCCGCGACTTCCTCCGTGCAATCTTACTAATTTAGCAATTGTTTCAGGCAGTTCTCTCCGTTTGACAATTGCATCAACAAATCCATGTTCCAGCAAAAATTCTGCCTTTTGGAAGTCATCCGGCAAGGTCTCTCGA
Organism: bacterium; assembly: GCA_905221355.1. Lineage (GTDB taxonomy): Bacteria > Bacillota > Bacilli > Lactobacillales > Streptococcaceae > Streptococcus. The sequence continues at coordinate 368,696 of CAJNCU010000002.1, read as the reverse complement.
ACTGTATTTTCGATAACACGACGCCCAGCAAAACCAACCAAACTCTGTGGCTCCGCTAGGATAATATCACCTTCCATAGCAAAAGAAGCCGTCACCCCACCTGTTGTCGGATCGGTTAAAATAGTTAGGTAAAAAAGTCCGGCCTTGGAATGACGTTGAACTGCCGCAGAAATCTTAGCCATCTGCATCAAGCTCATGATTCCTTCTTGCATACGGGCTCCACCAGAAGCTGTGAAGAGTACGACTGGCAAGTTTTTTACCGTCGCATACTCAAACAAGCGCGTGATTTTTTCACCCACAACGGTTCCCATAGAAGCCATGATAAAGTTTGAATCCATAATCCCAAGGGCAACTTTTTGTCCCTTGATGCTAGCTGTACCAGTCAGTACTGCTTCATCCAAACCTGTCTTTTCACGCATAGTAGCCAATTTTTTCTGGTAGCCAGGAAAGTTTAATGGATCTTGAGTTTCAATACCCGTAAACATCTCCACAAAGCTGTCAGAATCAATCGTCAAATCCAAGCGTTCCTGAGCCGAAATACGGAAAGTATAGCTACAATGGGGACAAATTCGTTCGCTCCCAAGATCCTTTTGGTAAATGGTGTGTTTACAACCAGGACACTGGGAGAAGAGTTCATCCGGAACCTCAGGCTTGGCTTGTGGTTTCTGCCTTATGGAACGATTAGGATTGATCCGAATATACTTATCCTTTTTACTAAATAGAGCCATAACTCCCCCTTTTAGTTCTCATACTGTTTGAAAGTCTATTCTTTTTCTTGGTATTGTGGCAAGAAAGTTTCCATCAAGAAGGAAGTATCGTAGTCACCAGCGATAACTCGGCGGTCTGAAATCAGATCCAACTGGAAGTCTGCATTGGTTTGCACTCCTTCAATATCAAGTTCATAAAGTGCCCGTTGCATCTTCATTAAGGCATCAAAACGATTCTCCCCATGGACAATGATTTTAGCAATCATACTATCATAGTAAGGGGGAATGGTATAACCTGGATAAACTGCTGAGTCCACGCGCAAGCCAACTCCACCACTTGGTAGATAGAGATTGGTAATTTTCCCTGGGCTTGGAGCAAAGTTAAATGCTGGATTTTCTGCATTAATCCGGCACTCGATAGCATGACCTCGTAGGACGATATCTTCTTGTTTGAAAGGTAAGGGTTGCCCGGCCGCAATGCGAATCTGTTCCTTCACGATATCAACACCTGAAACAAACTCTGTGACTGGATGTTCAACTTGCACACGAGTATTCATTTCCATGAAGTAGAAATTGCCACTCGCTTCATCAAGAAGAAATTCAATCGTCCCTGCATTTTCATAGCCTACAGACTCTGCTGCACGAACGGCTGCAGCACCAATTTCATGACGAAGGGTTTTGCCGATCGCAATGGATGGGCTTTCTTCTAAGACCTTTTGGTTATTCCGTTGGAGTGAACAATCCCGTTCACCAAGATGGACAACATGACCCTCTTGGTCCGCAAGAATCTGAACTTCGATATGACGAGCTGGATAAATCACACGCTCAAGATACATAGCGCCGTTTCCAAAGTTGGCCTTGGCTTCACTGGATGCTGTCTCAAAGGCTGCGACCAGGTCTTCTGCCTTTTCAACCTTACGAATTCCCTTTCCACCACCACCTGCCGATGCCTTAAGCATGACTGGGTAGCCAATCTTTTCTGCAACTGCAAGGGCCTCTTCAGCCGTATGAACTTCACCATCAGATCCTGGAATAACTGGAACCCCAGCCTTGATCATTTGCTCTCGCGCATTGATCTTATCACCCATGGTATCCATTACAGCGCCAGAAGGACCGATAAACTTAATCCCCACTTCATCACACATCGTGGCAAACTTGGAGTTTTCGCTAAGAAAACCAAAACCTGGGTGGATGGCTTCTGCTTCTGTCAAGACTGCAGCAGACAAAATTGCATTGATATTGAGATAAGACTCTGTCGCCTTACCAGGTCCGATACAGATAGCTTCATCCGCTAGGAGTGTGTGAAGAGCTTCCTTATCAGCAGTTGAATAGACTGCTACGGTCGCAATGCCCAATTCACGCGCAGCTCGAATAATGCGAACCGCAATCTCACCACGGTTGGCAATCAAAATTTTACGAAACATGGAGAACCTCCTTAGTTTCCAATTGCAAAGGTAAGAGTACCACTCGCTGCAAGCTTGCCATCTACTTCAGCCTTTGCTTCAACCACAGCAATCGTACCACGACGTTTTACAAAAGTAGCCGTCATAACTAATTGGTCACCTGGTACAACTTGCTTCTTAAACTTGACCTTGTCCATGCCAGCGTAAAAGACCAGCTTTCCTTTGTTTTCAGGCTTAGACAATTCCAAGACACCAGCAGTCTGAGCCAAGGCTTCCATGATAAGAACACCTGGCATGACTGGGTATTGTGGAAAATGACCATTGAAGAAAGGTTCGTTGATGGTCACATTTTTAATGGCAACAATGGTATCCTCGCTCACCTCCAAGACACGATCCACTAGGAGCATGGGACAGCGATGGGGTAGAGCTTCTTTGATTCCTTGAATATCGATCATTTGATACGTACCAATCCTTTACCGAACTCAACCATTTCTTCATTTGAAACGAGAATTTCTGTCACCACGCCATCCTTAGGTGCAGGAATTTCATTCATGACTTTCATGGCTTCGATGATCACCAAAGTTTGACCTTTTTTGACACTGTCTCCGACTGTGACAAAGGCAGGTTTATCTGGTCCAGCGGCCAAGTAAGCCACCCCTACAAGTGGGCTTTCAACAACATCACCCTCCGGAGCAACCGTCGTTTCAGCTGGTACTGGAGCTTCTTCCACTGCACTCTCTACTGGAGTTGAAGGGGTAGAAACTACTGGACTTGCCGCTACTGCAGTTGGTGCTGGAACAACTTGAGCTGGAGCTTCAGAAGCCATTCTTGCTTCATTCTTACTGAACTGCAATTCGTCCGCTCCGTTTTTATAAGAAAATTCTCTCAAACTTGATTGGTCAAATTGAGCCATCAAGTCCTTGATCTCATTTAAATTCATAATTATTTATTCTCCCAACGTTTGAAAGCAAGAACCGCATTGTGTCCACCAAAACCAAAGGTATTTGAAATAGCATAAGGAATTTCTTGCTCCAAGCCTTGTCCGTAAACGACATTCGCTTCGATATAGTCTGACAACTCGCTTGTTCCAGCTGTCATTGGTACATAGTTATGACGCATGGCTTCGATGGTAGCAATTGCTTCTACCGCTCCTGCAGCACCAAGCAAGTGTCCTGTAAAGGACTTGGTTGAAGATACTGGTACTTCTTTACCAAGAACAGCTACAATGGCACTACTTTCTCCTTTTTCATTAGCAGGAGTTGAAGTTCCATGGGCATTGACATAAGCTACTTGTTCTGGAGAAATCTCTGCCTCTTCCAAAGCTAATTTAATTGCCTTGATTGCACCCTGACCTTCTGGATGAGGTGAAGTCATATGATAAGCATCACAGGTATTTCCATAACCAACTACTTCAGCCAAGATAGTTGCTCCACGTTTTTCAGCATGTTCAAGACTCTCAAGAACCAGCATTCCAGAACCTTCTCCCATCACAAAACCATTACGGTCTTTGTCAAATGGAATAGAAGCACGAGTTGGATCCTCTGTAGTTGATAGGGCAGTCAACGCTTGGAAACCAGCGATAGCAAAAGGAGTGATAGATGATTCCGATCCACCAACTAACATGACATCTTGGAAACCAAACTTGATAGAGCGGAAGGCATCGCCAATAGCATCATTTGATGAGGCACAGGCTGTATTGATTGATTTACAGACACCGTTTGCTCCAAAGCGCATGGCAACATTTCCCGAAGCCATATTTGGCAAGGCTTTTGGAAGTGTCAATGGCTTAACACGTTTTGGGCCTTTTTCATGAAGACGGATAACCTGATCTTCGATTTCTTTAATTCCCCCAATACCAGAAGCCACGATGACACCAAAGCGATCCTTATCGATTGCTTCTACATCAAGATTTGCATTTGTCACCGCTTCTTGAGCCGCATACAAGGCATACAAAGAATAGTTGTCAAAACGGTTGGTATCTTTTTTGACAAAGTATTTATCAAATGGGAAATCTTGAACTTCTGCCGCATTGTGCACAGCAAATTCGCTGTGGTCAAACTTAGTGATTTCTCCAATTCCAATCTTCCCAGTTTGCAAACTGTTCCAAAATTCTTCTGGAGTATTTCCGATAGGAGAGGTCAATCCATAACCTGTTACTACAACTCGATTTAGTTTCATCTGTCTTACCTATATCTTTCCTTATTTTTTACATGCTAAGTCCGCCATCAACAGCGAGAACTTGTCCTGTCAAATAATCCTGTCCAGCCAGGAACACTGTAGCATCTGCGATATGTTCTGCTTGTCCAAAATGTTTCATTGGGATTTGTGCCAATGTCGCTTCCTTGACCTTATCAGACAAAACAGCAGTCATATCCGATTCGATCATCCCTGGGGCAAGAGCATTTACGCGTACATTGCGATTGGCAACTTCACGTGCTACTGACTTGGTAAAACCAATCAAACCTGCTTTAGAAGCTGCATAGTTGGCCTGCCCAATATTTCCCATCAAACCGACCACACTGGACATATTGATGATCGCACCTTCACGTGCCTTTATCATCTGTTTCAAGACTGCTTGCGTCATATTGAAGGCACCTGTCAAGTTGATTTTAATCACCTTTTCAAAGTCTTCTTCGGTCATCTTGAGCATAAGCGTATCTTGAGTGATCCCAGCATTGTTGACCAAGACATCGACAGAACCGAGTTCTGCAATTGCTTGATTTACCATACGCTTGGCATCTGCAAAGTCTGAAACATCACCTGAGATTGGTACTACTTTGACGCCGTAGTTTGAAAACTCAGCCAGCAATTCTTCTGAGATTGCTCCTCGACTATTCAAAACTACATTAGCGCCTAGTTTGGCAAATTTGTGAGCAATGGCAAGTCCGATACCACGACTTGAACCTGTAACAAAGATATTTTTATTTTTTAGTTGCATTCTATTCTCCTATTTCCTGTTGTATTTTCTGGGAGAAGGGGTCACTAGTTTCCTAGCAAAGCATCCAAGCTTGTTTGATCTTCAACGTTAGCTAGCTTAGCAGTTTTATCGATTTTTTTGACAAATCCTGATAGGACTTTTCCAGGGCCGATTTCAATAAAGTTGGTTACCCCAGCATCCTGCATCACAGCAATACTTTCATAAAAACGAACAGGTTCTTTCACCTGACGCGTCAAGAGCTCTTGGATTCGATCTTTTTCCATAACAGTAGCTTCCGTATTGCCGACTAGTGGGCAAGTAAAATCAGAGAAACTCACTTCCTCAAGAGCTTCAGCTAGTTTCTGACTGGCTGGCTCTAAAAGTGCTGTATGGAAAGGGCCAGATACATTTAAAGGAATCAATCGTTTTGCTCCTGCTTCCTGCAAGAGTTCAACTGCGCGGTCAACCGCAGCCACCTCGCCACCGATGACGATTTGGCTTGGGGTGTTGTAGTTGGCTGGAGTCACTACTCCAACTTTAGAGGCTGTTTCACAAGTTTCCTCAATCACTTCAACTGGAGTATTGAGAACCGCAACCATCTTCCCAGAGCCTGCAGGTGCAGCCTCTTCCATATAAGCACCACGCTTAGCAACCAAGGCAACTGCATCCTCAAAGTCCAAGGCACCACTTGCTACAAGAGCCGAATATTCTCCGAGAGACAGTCCTGCCACCATATCTGGCTGATAGCCTTTTCCTTTCAATAGTCGATAAATAGCAACGGATGTAGCTAGAATAGCTGGTTGCGTGTAACGAGTCTGATTTAACTTTGCTTCATCATTGTCAATCAAGTCACGAAGGTCATACCCTAAGACTTGGCTAGCTTGGTCAATTGTTTCCTTGACGATAGGATAGCGATCATAGAGATCACGTCCCATCCCTAGATACTGAGCACCTTGGCCCGCAAATAGAAAGGCTGTTTTAGTCATTTCTTGTAACTCCTGCCCAACGAGCAGCTTCTTCTTGAATTTTTTCAGCTGCACCGTAGTAGATATCTTTTAAGATTTCTTCAACAGTTTCTTCTTTAGAAATCAAACCTGCAATCTGGCCGGCCATGACAGATCCGCCTTCTACATCTCCATGAACAACGGCTTTAGCAAGAGCACCAGCTCCCATTTGCTCAAAGATTTCTAAATCTGGATTTTCTTGTTTAAAGGCATCCTTTTCAGCTTGCTCAAAATCACGAGTCAACTGGTTTTTAATGGCACGAACTGCGTGGCCAAAATGTTGTGCTGAAATCGTTGTATCAATATCACGAGCTTTTAAAATTTTAGCTTTATAGTTTGGATGAGCATTAGACTCTTTGGCAACTACAAAACGAGTTCCTACTTGAACAGCTTCTGCGCCAAGCATAAACCCAGCCGCTGCCCCCTCACCATCTGCAATACCACCAGCAGCAATAACTGGAATTGAAACAGCTGCAGCAACTTGGCGAACCAAGGTCATCGTTGTTAATTTACCAATGTGTCCACCAGCTTCCATCCCTTCTGCAATGACGGCATCTGCACCAATTTTTTCCATGCGTTTTGCCAAAGCAACACTAGGAACAACAGGAATAACTGTAATTCCTGCATCATGGAAACGGTTCATGTATTTACTTGGATTTCCAGCACCAGTTGTAACCACCTTAACCCCTTCTTCAATCACGAGATCAACGATATCTTCTACAAAAGGTGACAAGAGCATGATGTTGACACCAAAAGGTTTATCCGTAAGTGATTTGATTTTATCGATATTAGCCTTTACGACCTCTTTAGGTGCATTTCCACCACCGATGATTCCCAAACCACCAGCTTTTGATACTGCACCAGCCAAGTCGCCATCAGCAACCCAGGCCATTCCTCCTTGAAAAATAGGATAATCAATGTTCAATAATTCTGTAATACGTGTTTTCATAGTGCCTCCATCATTCCTTGCTTACGTAATAGTTCGATAAGTTTATCATTTGAATTTCAAACTATTACCTAAACAAGAGGGAGCGGGTCTCCCCTACTCCTTCTAGTAATATGCTAATTATTTTGTTTGCTCTTCAACGTAAGCAACCAAGTCACCAACTGTTTTCAAGTTATCTTCTGCTTCGATTTGGATATCAAAAGCATCTTCAATTTCAGAGATTACTTGGAACAAGTCCAATGAATCTGCATCCAAATCATCAAAAGTAGATTCAAGTGTTACTTCTGATGCGTCTTTCCCAAGTTCTTCAACGATAATTTCTTGTACTTTTTCAAATACTGCCATGATAGGACTCCTTTAAAATATAAAATTTTATAACTATGTGTTTACCACATGATTACCTAGATTGTAAGAATGAGTGTGCCCCATGTCAAACCTCCGCCGAAGCCTGATAGGAGAATCGTCTGGCTACCATCTAAATGAATCCTGCCATTCTCCACACACTCTGAGAGCAAAATCGGGATGCTTGCAGCACTGGTATTTCCATACTCCATCATATTGGCAGGAAGCTTGTCTCGGTCTACACCGATTTTCTTAGCCATCTTATCCAAAATACGGATATTTGCCTGATGAAGCAAGAGATAATCCAATTCCGATGCTGCGATTGGTCCATTTTCAATAGTTTCTTTGATCGATCTAGCAACATCACGATTTGCAAAATCGAAAACTGCTCGTCCATCCATCTTCAAAAAAGCAGGAACTGCTTCTTGTTCTGAGAAGGGCGAAGTTAAAGCCGTTTGACCATAAGTCAAACACTCGCTCCGAGAGCCATCTGTATAGAGACTTTCAACGAGGAAGTGTCGTGTTTCACTCGCTTCCAAGAGAACCCCACCAGCACCATCTCCAAAGAGAACAGCTGTCGAACGATCAGACCAATCAACTGCCTTGGATAAGGTCTCAGCCCCGATAACAATTCCTTTCTTGAACTGTCCAGAGCTTAAAAACTTTTCAGCTGTTGAGAGAGCGAATACAAAGCCACTGCAAGCTGCTGTCAAATCAAAGGCGAAAGCTCTATGAGCTCCGATATTTGCCTGAACCCGAGCCGCCGTAGAAGGCATCATCGAGTCGGGAGTAATCGTCGCTACAATGATAAAATCAATCTGATCTGCTGTTAAGCTCCCTTTAGCCAGCAAACTCTTGGCAACTTCTGTCGCCAAATCACTTGTAGACTCTGTTTTTGAGATATGTCTCTGTTTAATTCCTGTCCGACTTGAAATCCACTCATCGCTTGTATCCATGATTTGGGCTAAGTCATGATTAGTGACCACTTGCTCTGGAACATAATGAGCAACCTGGCTTATCTTTGCAAAAGCCATTATTTCAAATCCTCCAAAAATTGATAAAGGTTCGTTAAGCCTCTGCCCATGACTTCTTTTTCCTCAGGGCTCATGCCATCGATGATTTTTTCGACCATGGCCTTGTGGAATCGTTTGTGAAGGCGGTGAAGCAAACGACCTTTCTTTGTCAAATGCAGATAGACCACACGACGGTCTTGGTCAGAACGAATACGCTCAATGTAACCCTTTCTTTCTAGGTTATTCAAGCTGGTCGTAACTGTTCCCAGGGTCACCATCAGTTCTTTGGAAACCTTACTAGGCGTCGCCTCAGGGAACTTCCCAATCACATCAATCGTGTGCATTTCTTTGATGGAGATGTCTTTGAATCGACTACCTCGTAAGCTAACCTCCTCAATCACAAGGACGTTATTGAAAATAGATGTTAAATAATCATTTACTTGTTGGTAGTCCAAACTTTTTCCCTCCTCCTCAAAAAACTTTCACAATCAAAACATTTGATAGAAAAAGTATAACAAACTTCAAAGAATTGTGCAAGTATTTTTTTATTTTCCTGAAAATTTTGGTCTTCTTCTTTCAGAATGTGCTCGAACCCCTTCTTTAAAATCTTCAGTTAAAGATAAAGATTCCTGCAGTTTCAATTCCAATTCGGCATAATCTTGCCAATCCTTAAATTGACTTTCCCAAACCAATTTTTTAATCGCTGCGTACGAGTTTGCTGAACCTCGTCTTAATTTTTTCAGAACTTGTTCTCTTGTTTTTTCTAATTTGTCAGCTTCACAAACACGGTATACTACGCCCCATTCCAGTGCTTTTTCTGCGGTCAAGGCTTCACCTGTCATAGCAAGTTGTGCAGCGCGTGTTACCCCGATACTACGACTCAAGAGATGAATCCCACCAGCGTCCGGCGCCAACCCAACTCCGACAAAGGCTTGAATAAATTTTGCCTTGTCAGTCGCCAAACAAAAATCAACTGCTACTGCCATATTTGCTGCAGCACCAGCAACCGCTCCATCTACCTCCATCAAAACAGGTTTTGGAATTTGCTTGATTTTAAAAGAAATTGTATTGACTAATTCTGCAATCTTATTCAAAGAAGGGATATCATCTTCGTCTACTGCTCGTTTCATCTCAACCAAGTCTCCCCCAACTGAAAAAACCTTGCCATTCGCGTTTATCAAGATAAACTGCACAGCTTGATCCTGCTCTGCTAGGGTCAAAGCTTCTAAAATTTCCTCACACATTGGGATATGGAAACCATTTGCCACTTCGGGACGATTCAAAGTAATGATAGCAAGATCATCTACGATCTGATATAGGATATGATTCATAGTTTCTCCTTTTGTAAGGTAATAAAATTATTTTATTTCCAAAGTATATCTTTTTTTGGATAAAGAGGCAAGAAAAAACTAAAGGAAAATGTCTCAGCTGATAATAAGCAATATTTCAAAAGTAAATAATTTTACTTGTCCTCATATATTTAACATGATATAATCTAATCAACATGTTGTTATGAAAGGAGAAAATACATGTACAGAAACTTAGTTAACGTTGCGAAAGATGTCGTAAATTTAGCGAATGAAAAAGAGTTGATAGAACAAGAGAGAAGGACTAATAAAGTGGTACTTGGAGATGATTTAGAAGTCCCAGACGAAATTAAGGTACTTTCAAATCAAATAATGGAACTTCTTATGAATTTGAACCTTGAAGAAATTTTAGCACTCCAAACTATCATGTATCTAGGGCGGGATAAAAACTCTTACAGTATTTCTCCAAATGAAATTTTCTATTCTCATTTAAAACACATAAAATCACGAGGTGTTGAAACTAAAGAAATAGAAGTAAACCATATGTTAGATAAACCACTAGGTGAATATCTCACTGAAGGCTTTAGAATTCTTGGTATTGAATTATAGATCTAATTTAAAATATATGCGGTGAGTCCTAGGATAAACTGCTTTTTTATATATATTTTCTTCATTGAAAAATGCCCCTCTTTCTGCTATAATCGTATAAAATACTTACTTGAGGAGTCCTTATGAAGGTTATAAAATTTGGTGGAAGTTCGCTTGCCTCTGCTGGTCAGTTAGAAAAAGTTTTAAACATCGTTAAAAGTGATAAGGAACGCCGTTTTGTAGTCGTTTCTGCACCCGGAAAACGCAATGCTGAAGATACGAAGGTAACCGATGCCTTGATTAAATACTATCGCGACTATGTGGCGGGAAATGATATCAACGCTAGCCAAAGCTGGATCATTGATCGTTATGCCGCTATGGTTAGTGAACTAGGCCTAAAACCTGCCGTTTTAGAAAAGATTTCTAAAAGCATTCGGGCCTTGGTAACTCTTCCTATAGAAGACAATGAATTTCTCTATGATACCTTCCTAGCTGCTGGAGAAAATAACAATGCCAAACTCATTGCAGCCTACTTTAACCAAAACGGCATTGACGCACGCTATGTTCATCCAAGAGAAGCTGGAATCATTGTTACAAGTGAACCAGGAAACGCACGTATCATCCCATCTAGTTATGACAAGATTGAGGGCTTGGCTGATAGCAATGAAGTCCTTGTCATCCCTGGTTTCTTTGGCGTAACTAAGGAAAATCAAATCTGTACCTTCTCACGTGGAGGTTCAGATATTACTGGTTCCATTATCGCAGCTGGAGTCAAGGCTGATCTCTATGAAAACTTTACAGACGTAGACGGTATCTTTGCTGCCCATCCTGGTATTATTCATCAACCACACTCCATTCCTGAGTTAACCTACCGTGAAATGCGTGAATTGGCTTACGCTGGATTTTCTGTTCTTCATGATGAAGCCCTTCTACCTGCCTACCGCGGAAAAATCCCTCTTGTCATCAAGAATACCAACAATCCTGATCATCCAGGAACTCGTATCGTTCTGAAACACAGTAGCGATAAATTCCCAGTCGTTGGAATCGCTGGTGATTCTGGATTCGTCAGCATCAACATGTCAAAATACCTTATGAACCGCGAGGTTGGATTTGGTCGTAAGATTCTTCAGATCCTTGAAGATCTTAACATTGGTTGGGAACATATGCCAACAGGTATCGACGATCTTTCAATCATCCTTCGTTCCCGTGAATTGACTCCTATCAAGGAGGAAGAAATTCTGCGTCAGTTAGTTCAAAAAGCCGAAGTGGACCATGCTGAAATCGAACACGACCTTTCAATCATTATGATTGTCGGAGAAAAGATGAAGAGCCACATTGGTGTAACTGCTACTGCAACACGCGCTCTATCTGAAAACAAGATCAACATCCAGATGATGTCCCAAGGCTCAAGTGAAGTTTCCATCATGTTTGTTGTCAATAAAGAGCAAGAAAAGGCAGCTATCAAGGCTCTCTACCACGCCTTTTTCGATGAAAGTAAGGAAGATTAATCATGGCCCAATCACTCAATAAAGTCATTGACCTACAAACCACTGGAACATCCTATCTCTCCATCTCTGGAAAAGTCGGAAAATTTCTAGTCGGGGATCAAGCCTTAGAGTTTTATCCTGATGTCAATGTCGAACAATATATCCAAATTCCCTGGTCCAGCATTCAACAAATCGGAGCCAACGTAACTGGTCGCAAAATCAGCCGCCACTTCGAAGTCTTCACCGATCAAGGAAAATTCCTCTTTGCTTCAAAAGACTCTGGAGCTATCCTCAAAATCGCTCGGGAAAAACTTGGCAATGACAAGGTTGTGAAACTCCCTACTTTACTCCAGACCATTGGTCAAAAATTTAAAAATCTATTTGCAAAAAAGTAGAAACTTTAGTATAATCATAGCAACGGATAAGTAGGTTATCCTCTTCTTCCAGAAAGTCTGCGGGTGCTGCGAGCAGATAGGAGGGGTAAGTGAAATTCTACCGTTAGTAACAATTACATACACAATCAAGTGCACACCTGTGAAGTTGGATGGAACCGTGGCCCTGCCACTCCAACGCTTTGTCAGGTGTGTTTTTTTCATAAAGGAGTTCTTATGTTAGATATTAAACGTATTCGTACAGACTTTGATGCTGTCGCAGAAAAATTGGCTACACGTGGTGTAGATCCTGCTGTCTTAAACGAGATGAAAGAAATCGATGCTAAACGTCGTGACATCTTGGTCAAGGTTGAAAACCTTAAGGCAGAACGCAACACAGTTTCTGCAGAGATTGCCCAAGCTAAGCGCAACAAGGAAAATGCCGATGACAAGATTGCTGCGATGCAAACCCTATCTGCTGAAATCAAAGCCTTGGATGCTGAACTAGCGGACATCGATGCTAAATTGACAGAATTCACCACTACTCTTCCAAATATCCCTGCTGACAGTGTTCCTATCGGAGCTGACGAAGATGACAATGTGGAAGTCCGTCGTTGGGGAACTCCACGCGAGTTTGACTTCGAACCAAAAGCTCACTGGGATCTTGGTGAAGACCTTGGTATCCTTGACTGGGAACGTGGAGCAAAAGTTACTGGTGCTCGCTTCCTCTTCTATAAAGGCCTTGGTGCTCGTTTGGAACGTGCCATCTACAACTTTATGTTGGATGAGCATGGAAAAGAGGGCTATACTGAAGTCATCACACCATACATGGTTAACCATGATTCTATGTTTGGTACTGGTCAATATCCAAAATTCAAGGAAGACACTTTTGAATTGAAAGACACTAATTATGTCCTTATTCCTACGGCTGAAGTGCCTTTGACAAACTACTACCGTGATGAAATCCTTGACGGTAAAGACCTACCGATCTACTTTACCGCTATGAGTCCATCTTTCCGTTCTGAGGCTGGTTCAGCTGGTCGTGATACTCGTGGTTTGATTCGTCTGCACCAATTCCACAAGGTTGAAATGGTCAAATTTGCCAAACCAGAAGAATCTTATGAAGAATTAGAAAAAATGACAGCCAACGCTGAAAACATCCTTCAAAAACTCAACCTTCCGTACCGTGTCGTTGCACTCTCTACTGGAGACATGGGCTTCTCAGCTGCTAAGACTTACGACTTGGAAGTTTGGATTCCAGCCCAAAATACCTATCGTGAAATCTCAAGCTGTTCAAATACAGAAGATTTCCAAGCCCGTCGTGCCCAAATCCGTTACCGTGATGAAGTCGATGGCAAGGTAAAACTCCTTCACACCTTGAACGGTTCTGGACTTGCAGTTGGACGTACAGTGGCTGCTATTCTTGAGAACTACCAAAATGAAGATGGTTCTGTGACCATTCCAGAAGTTCTTCGTCCATATATGGGTGGCGCTGAAGTTATCAAACCATAAAAAATAAGGCCTAGCTATTTCTAGCTAGACCTTTTTTCGTAACCAAATCAGATAACCAACCAAGACAAAGAATAAAATAGTGAGGCATATAACCGTTTCAGCCAACACCAGATAATCCAGAAAAGGAAGTTTCAAAATTCCCTGGGCCATCTTGAGCGAAGTCGCTGTGATAATGGTTGGGAAGGTGAGGGCTGAGAAGGCTGGTTGAAAGCCTTGTTTTAAAATAGTGGGTAGGCGAGTTAAAACAAAGAAAAAGAAGGATTGAGATGCCAAAATCATGACAATCAAGAGCCAAGTCGGTAGGCCTGCTCCTCCAACTCGAACTAGAGAAGCTAAGAGTAGGGAAAAGGGAGCACAGTAGATTCCTTCCTGTCCAAGCAAGGCCACTGGGAGTGGATCTTTCTTTAAATCTCTATAAATAAGCGGATAGAGATAGAAGGTCAAGACAAAACCAAAACTCAAGGTCGCATAGGCAATCTCAATAATGCCTACCAGAGGATAGGTCAAGGCCGCTACTGCTATCCCCACATAGAGCACCGTCCAGCTTGGAGTCGCATTGACCTTCCGACCTAGACAGGCAAATTTGATGGTAAAAGTAGCAATCAAAGCCAAATCCAAGAGAAATGAAAACCACCAGATCCCTTGTGCTACCAAATGAAGAGCAGGGAATACGCGAAAGACATAGGTCGATAAAATCATCCCAGCCATAGGAAAAGTGGCCATCCCAGATAAAAGAGGGGGCCTGGTCAATTCTTTCTTGGTTTCTTCCCAATTAAAAAGATGAACAACAAGAAAGAAAATCCACAACACTAGACCAGTCAGACTCAATAAATGCGACAGAACAGGCAAAGTATCTGCAATCAGATTTCCTGCACCTGCTAAACCTAATAAACAGCCAGAGAATACTAAGGGGAGCTTTTTCATCCGAGCCTCCAATAATCATGTTATTATTAGTATAGCATAAAAGCGCTTAAATGAGAGCCTAAAAAATGAAGCCCGATTATTTCAGACTTCATTTTTTCTCAGATATGAATTAAGCATAAGGTTGTAATTCTGGGTTAATAGGCGTATTGGCTAGGTTGTTGGCATAGTTACAAAGACTAGCAAGACTAACACCGAGAACCACATCCAAGGCATTTTGTTGCGTGTAGCCAGCTTGCAAAAATTCAGCCAAGGCTTCATCTCCTACACGCCCTTTGGTATTGATGACCGCCAAGGTAAACTTAGCTAGGGTGTCCAATTTAGGATCTGTTTCAATCGGAGTGCGGTTGCGGAGAGCTTGGAGAAGATCATCATTCATCTGGATTTGTTTGATTGAAAAGGCTGTGTGACCTGCGACGCAGAAAGCACAACCATTGGTTACGGCAGCTGTGATTTGCACTACTTCACGCTCTACTGGTGTCAGGCTGTTGCGACGGTTGATGGCTCCGACAGTTCGGTAGGCTTCAAGCGCGGTAGGAGCGTTGGCCAAGAGACCGATTAGGTTGGGAATATAGCCATTGTTATCTTTTTGTACTGTTTCAAGAACTTCTTTCACTTCTGCTGGTGCTGATTCTACTGTGTGGATGATAAATGTTGTCATAAGAAACCTCTTTTCATTTTATTGAAACCTAGTCTATCACAGATTCTATACCGTGTATAATATATATTTTAAATTGCAACGATAGAAATTTTTTATGAAAGCAAAAAAATCACACGAGGTGTGTGACTTCACTATTTGTCAAAATACTTTTTAGTCTCAGTAACAACTACGGGCGACAAGACCAAAAGAGCAATCAAGTTAGGCAAGGCCATCAAGGCATTGACGATGTCTGCAATAATCCAGACCATGTCCAACTCGATAAAACCTCCCAACAAGACCATGAGCACAAAGACAACTCGATAGAGCCATATAAAACGAACTCCAAAGAGAAACTCGAAACAGCGCTCCCCGTAGTAATTCCATCCGAGAATTGTCGTAAAGGCAAAGAGTACAAGGAAGATGGTCAAAAGTGCGGGGCCAAAATGTGAAAAGACTGTTGAAAAGGCTGACTGAGTAAGCGCGACTCCATTCAAATCACCACTCCAAACACCAGTTACCAAGATTGTCAGACCTGTCAGAGTACAGATAATCAAAGTATCAATAAAGGTTCCTGTCATGGAAATCAAGCCTTGCTCTACTGGTTCATTTGTCTTAGCTGCAGCCGCTGCAATGGGAGCTGATCCTAGGCCAGATTCGTTAGAAAAGACTCCTCTCGCCACACCATTCTGGATAGCCATCCGAATGCTGGCACCTGCAAAGCCACCTACCGCAGCCGCTGGACTAAAGGCTGAAGTAAAGATGAGAGCAAGTGTAGCTGGGATTTTCTCGATATTAAAGAGAATAACTGTAAGAGTTCCCAGAATATAGACAATAGCCATAAAAGGAACCACTGCTGTCGAAACTTTTGATATGGATTTGAGACCACCAAAGACGGCAATCCCTACAAAAATGGATAAAATCAGAGCCGTGATAGCTGGATCAACTTGGGCTGTATTTTGAATGGATTCTGTAATCGAATTGACTTGGGTAAAGGTACCAATCCCTAGAAGGGCTACCAATACACCCGCTAGGGCAAAGAAGATAGCAAGTGGACGCCACTTTTCTCCCATCCCCAAAAGAATGTAGTGCATGGGCCCTCCAGCTACAGCCCCATTTGCATCCTTGGTACGGTATTTGATGGCCAGCAAGCCTTCAGCATACTTGGTTGCCATCCCAAAGAAGGCTGCCATCCACATCCAAAAGAGAGCCCCTGGCCCCCCAACCTTAATGGCTGTCGCTACCCCGATGATATTTCCCGTACCAACTGTGGCTGCTAGAGCCGTACAGAGAGCAGCAAAGCTCGACACATCGCCATGTCCCTTGTCCTTGGTGAAAATTAACTGAAAAGCCTTAGGGAGTCGAGCTACCTGCAAAAGGCCTAGTCGGATGGTCAGATAAATACCCGTCCCGACCAATAAGATTAAGAGGGGAGGTCCCCAAACGAAAGCATCAAGCGCTTTTAGCAATTCTAACATGTCCTACTCCTATCTTTCAACCCCAAAAGAAAGAGCACATGCAAGATACATGTACTCTGGAATGCCTAGATAAATGCCAAAAAGCGGTCTATCTTAGCTCTGTCCTTTTACCTGAGAGTTTGAGCAGTTGCCTGCCTTGCCCCTTCGGTGCCTTTACGGTCTCTCCAGAGTTCCGTCCATTTACAGTCATGGAAAACAAACCTTTCTCCACTTCTATTAAACTTCATTCGGTGTTGGTATTTAATTTTTTATTATTCTACAAAAAAAGTTAGCTTTTGTCAATATATCATTTGAAAAAAGATGGATTTTCACTTCTTTTTCAAAAAAAGAGAAGCACTCTTTTTCTAACCTTTAAAGGTCACAATGGTTGCGCCACTGCCTCCAGCATTCTGTGGAGCATAGCCGAAACTCTTGACATGCTTGTTTCTTTGCAGGTATTTGGTGACGCCCTCACGGATGACTCCCGTACCGATACCATGGATGATGTCGACTTGCGCCATATTATTGAGCAGGGCTTGGTCGATAAAGGCGTCCAGCTCATTCATAGCCTCTTCGTACCGTTTACCTCGGAGATCCAGTCTCGCTTGCGGACCACGACCAGAAGCTCGTTTGACGACATTGACTTGTTTTTTCTTGACTGGGGCTTCTTGCTGAGCCTGAACAAGGTCAAATTCTTTCTCTTCCAAGGTCATCTTGATTAAACCGACTTGGGCTTCCCAACGGCCGTCCTTAAGCTGATTGGTCAATGTTCCACGTTGGCCATAACTGAGAACCACAATGTCATCTCCCACCTTTGGAGCTCGTTTTTTCTTGGCTTTTTGAAGGACCTTGTTTTTAGACAAGTCGACTTTTTCAGGAGCTAGTTTTTTCAGTTTAGCCTTGGCTTCAATGATTTCATGGGGTTTGAGTTGAGACTTGCTATGAAGGGTCTTAAGAATCTGGTCACTCTCACTTAGAGCGAGTTCCACAATCTCGGCAGCTTGTTCACGCGCCTTGTTGAGCTCGGTTTCTTTTTCACGATTGAGCTCATTGTAGAGCTTTTTGAGAGCACGGTTCATCTTAAGGTTTTCTTGCTCCACCTCACGGATATTGTCCAAGCGTTTACGGCTTTCAAGCGTCTGCTCTTCCAATTGTTCAATGATACGGTTGACGTCATTATCTTGATTGACCTGCTGACTGGCATCCCCGACAATGACATCTGACAAGCCCAGGCGTTTGGCAATTTCAAAGGCATTGCTTCGACCAGGAACTCCCTGCATAAAGCGATAGGTCGGACGCAGGCTGGCTGTGTCAAACTCCATGCTGGCATTTTGCACAAATGCTGTTTCGATACCGTATGCCTTGAGCTCTGGATAGTGGGTCGTCGCCATGGTCTTAACCTGACAGAGGCGAAGATCCTCCAAAATAGCCATGGCAAGGGCTGCTCCTTCCTGCGGATCGGTACCTGCGCCAAGTTCATCTAGTAATAAGAGCGAGTGCTGATTGACCTTGCCAAGAATATCTACGATATTGGTCATGTGGCTGGAGAAGGTAGACAAACTTTGCTCGATAGACTGCTCATCCCCAATATCTGCGAAGATTTCCTCGAAAATACCGACACGGCTCCCCCTATCAGCTAGAATGGGCAATCCAGATTGGGCCATAAGTTGAGTCAAGCCCAAGGTTTTGAGCATGATGGTCTTCCCACCTGTATTGGGACCTGTAATGACAATGGCTGTTAATTCCTTACCAAAGTGTATATCGTTCGCGACAGCATTTTTAACCAAAGGATGGCGAACATGGAGGAGTTGAATCTCTTGATTCTCTGAAAGTTGAGGAACAACTGCTTGTCTTTCTTGGATGAAACGCACCTTGGCACGAATCAGATCCAGATGGCCGATGATCCACGCGTCATTAGCAATCTCTGCCGCATGAGGACGGACCCGTTCCGATAACTCCTGCAGGATACGAATCATCTCATAGCGCTCATCAGCTCGCAGACTAGCGATTTCTTCGCTCAGTTTGACAACCTCACGTGGTTCGATATAGACAGTGTTTCCACTAGCAGAGATGTCATGGACAACACCTGCAATCTTATTGCGGTAGGTATTCTTGACCGGTAAGACTTGACGGCCATTTCTGCTAGCTACAATCCCTTCCGTCAACATCTGCGCTTTTTGCTTGAGCAAGTCTTGCAAGACATCTCGAACTTGACTCTCGCTATCATGGATTTTCCGACGAATGCGTGCTAGTTCTTCGCTGGCGAAATTTTCGATGAATCCTGCGTCATTGAGGGCTTGGAGACTTCCTTGCAAGTGTGGAAAATCATGTAGTTTTTCAAACCATCTCGCCAGCTGCTCCAAGCGTACATTTTCAAGATTGGCATAAAAACCTTGCAACTCTCTGCTAGCAAACAAGACCCGTTTGAGGAGCAGAAACTCCTCAATATTGAGGTCCGCCCCCATCTCTAAACGCTTGCAAACAGCTGAGATCTCACGTGTCGCTAGGATGGTAAAGTGAGGCTGCTCCACAAATAGGGCTTGCATTTCCTCCATCTCTCTAAAGGCTTGCTTGATCTTATCCGCCTTGGCAGTTGGAGCCAAGGCTTTTAACTCCTCTAGCCCTTGTTCTGTCAGGAGATGAGGTTCAAACAAGGCCTTGATTTTATTAAATTCTAATGTTTCTAGTATTTTTGTATTCATATTCTTTCCTTGTATGCTTGTTTACAAGACCGTAGCGCCTAGAGGTTTTTGGACTTTACCTGACCCTAGTCCCCCAATCTGTAAACAAAGGGCTAGGAAAAATCCCGCCCTTTTTATCCGATTAAATTTGTCACCCAGAGTTGTTTGATAAGGTTTGTCGTAAAAGGGACACTTTGGATGATGTGTTTGGCTACTGTACTTTTTTCGAGTGAATTTTGAATGACTGCCAGAGGCACCGTTGCAAGGATGGTCAGAGCCATTTGCAAGACAAATAAGGTTACCAATAGAGACAAAAGGCCTGATCCGATACGCAACCATTTGACATCGAGCTTTTTAGTTGGAATCAAGTGCAGGAACAAACCGACAAAACGTCCGATAGTGTAACAAATTCCGAAAACTAAAAGGTAGGCTAGGCCCGCATAAAAGACCTTGTCTAGCTGAAACAGCTGGTCTGAAGGGAAGAAAAAGGTTCCCTGTCCTTCCTGAGGATTGGCATAAGGGACAAGTAAGTGGAAGTGATCTCCCAATGATTTATAAAACTGTCCCGCAACAAAGGCTGAAATCACTGCAACGAGGAAATAATAAACTTGCAACACCAAACCTCTACGGTAGCCGATGTAAAAGCCCCAAGCCAGAACCAATAAGAGTAGGATTGAAATCATAGGGAGTCCTCAATCTTGCTCTGTTCTTGTTTGACAGCAATCAACTTGTGGCGGAGTTCTAACAACTCTTGCTCCTTGTCATCAAATTCAATTTCACGATTGAGTTGTGTAGACAGACAATTGACCGCCAAAAGAAGCGCAATGGTTTCATCATCCGCCCCAGGCATTTGTTCTTTAATTGCTTGGTATTTTTCAGTCGCAACCTTGGCAATTTCCTCCATAAAGAGGTTGTCATGCTCGGTTGTCAAGGTTAATGTCTTTTTCCCGAATGTAAACTTATATCGATTTAGATTTGCCATAAAATTCACCTCACGATATTATACCAAATTTCGCTAACTTTGTCAGTTTTTACCAATTCTCCTGCTTTTGTGGTACAATAGAGACTATGGCAAGTATCACACTCATACCAAGTGAACAGGAAATTCAGAGCTTTTTAAGTCAGTATCAGAAGGCTCTCAGTCCTAGTAAAAATCCCTATATTCGCTATTTTTTGAGACTGCCTCAGGCAACGGTTTCCATCTATACTTCTGGAAAAGTTCTCCTGCAGGGCGAAGCTGCTGAGCAATACGCTAGTTTCTTTGGTTATCAAGTTGTAGAGGAAACCAGTGGACAAGATTTTCCTATGATTGGGACTGATGAGGTGGGAAATGGTTCCTACTTTGGTGGGTTGGCTGTCGTGGCTTCCTTCGTAACACCTGACCAGCATGACTTCTTGCGAAAACTCGGCGTAGGGGATTCAAAAACCTTGACCGACCAAAAGATTCGTCAGATTGCCCCTATCCTCAAGGAAAAGATTTCGCACCAAGCGCTCCTTCTTTCACCGAGCAAGTACAACGAAGTTATCGGAGAGCGTTACAATGCTGTTTCTGTAAAGGTTGCCCTTCACAATCAGGCTATCTTTCTCCTGCTTCAAAAAGGAGTCCAGCCAGAAAAAATCGTGATTGATGCTTTTACAAGCGCTAAAAACTATGACAAGTACTTGGCGCAAGAAGCCAACCGTTTTCCAAACAAGATCAGTTTGGAAGAAAAAGCCGAGGGCAAATACCTGGCTGTTGCAGTTAGCTCCATCATTGCGCGTGATCTCTTCCTCGAAAACTTGGAAAATCTTGGACGAGAACTGGGCTACCAACTGCCAAGTGGCGCTGGAACTGCATCTGATAAAGTTGCCAGCAAAATCCTTCAAGCCTATGGTATGAAGGGACTTCATTTCTGCGCCAAACTGCATTTTAAAAATACTGAAAAAGCAAAAAAACTTCTATAGAGGTAAACCATGAACTATTTAAAATCATTTATAAAAGAATGGGGAGTTATCTTCCTGATTATCGCACTGGTAGGCCTTAGCCGCATCTTCCTTTGGAGCAATGTCCGTGTGGAAGGACACTCTATGGACCCTACCCTAGCCGACGGAGAGGTTCTCTTCGTTGTTAAACACCTCCCAATTGACCGCTTCGACATCGTGGTTGCGCATGAGGAAGACGGAAATAAAGACATTGTCAAGAGGGTTATCGGTATGCCTGGAGATACTATCCGCTATGAAAATGACAAACTCTTTATCAACGGTGAAGAAACGAATGAACCTTACCTAGCTGAATATCTCAACTTGTTCAAAACAGAAAAATTGCAAAACACCTATACTGGCAAAGGATTTGAAGGCAATAAGGGAGTTTACTTTAGAGAACTTGCTCAAAAAGCACAGGCCTTTACGGTCGATGTCAATTCCAATACCAGATTCAGCTTTACTGTCCCTCAAGGCGAATACCTTCTCCTTGGTGACGATCGTCTAGTCTCTAGCGACAGCCGCCACGTTGGTACCTTCAAGGCCAGCGATATCAAAGGCGAAGCAAAATTCCGTTTCTGGCCACTTAACCGTATCGGAACTTTTTAAGATAAGGAAGAGGCCGAGAATGCTAAATCTCAGTCTCTTTTTCTATTGCGAGAAGAAGGCCTTTTAGTCTCCTAGTTTGTTGAAAGAAACTAAGGATTTAACTCTCATGAACTCATGTAAAGGAAACCTATGGAAGTTTATTTTTCAGGCACCATTGAACGGATTATTTTTGAAAATCCCAGTAATTTTTATCGCATTCTCCTCCTAGATATTGAAGATACGGACGCAGAGGACTTTGACGATTTTGAAATCATCGTTACAGGAACCATGGCGGACGTGATTGAGGGTGAAGACTACACTTTTTGGGGGCAAATCGTTCAGCACTCCAAGTATGGAGAACAGCTACAGATCAGTCGTTATGAGCGAGCCAAACCAACTAGTAAGGGACTAGTCAAGTACTTTTCTAGCAGTCATTTCAAGGGGATTGGTCTCAAAACGGCCCAAAAAATCGTGGATAGCTATGGTGACAATACCATTGACGAAATTCTGGAACATCCTGAAAAGCTAGAAGGTATTGCAGGACTCTCTGCCAAAAACCGTGAGGTTTTTGTTTCCACTCTTCGTCTTAACTACGGAACGGAGATGGTCTTAGCTAAACTAGCTAACTACGGCATTCCCAATAAACTAGCTTTTCAGATTCAAGACTTTTATAAGGAAGAAACGCTGGATATTGTCGAAAACTACCCCTACCAACTGGTCGAAGATATCAAGGGTTTGGGCTTTACCATTGCTGACCAATTGGCTGCAGAACTAGGCATCGAAAGTCAAGCTCCTGAACGCTTCCGTGCTGGTCTTGTTCATAGTCTTTTTCAGGGATGTATGGATACGGGCGATACCTATATGGAAGCCCGAGATTTGCTGGAACAAACCCTGACTCTTCTCGAATCTTCCCGTCCCGTGGAACTCGATCCCATCCAAGTCGCTCAGGAACTATCTCATTTGATCGAAGAAGACAAGGTTCAGCAGATTGATACCAAAATCTTTGATAACAGCCTCTTTTTTGCTGAGGAAGGCATTCGCAGTCACTTGGTTCGTATCCTTGAAAAAGGAAAACAGAAAAGTCAGGATCTAGAAACCATTCAAAAGCATATCGCTAGTGTTGAGGAAGAGCTGGGCATCCAATACGATAGCATTCAAAAACAGGCTATTTGTGACGCTATCCAGAACAAGATTTTTATCCTAACAGGTGGACCTGGTACTGGTAAGACGACTGTTATCAATGGAATTATCGCTGTTTATGCACTTTTAGAAGGACTTGACCTCAGGAAAAAAAGCAACCTGCCGATTCTTCTCGCTGCACCAACTGGTCGAGCGGCTCGGCGCATGAATGAATTGACAGGTTTGCCTAGCGCGACCATACACCGCCATTTGGGGATGACGGGAGACGATGATACCAGTCATCTAGAAGATTATCTGGATGCCGACTTCATCATCGTGGATGAGTTTTCTATGGTGGATACTTGGCTAGCCAACCAACTCTTCTCCAATATCTCCTCTAACAGTAAAATTCTCATCGTGGGGGATAGCGATCAGCTACCTTCTGTTAGTCCTGGACAAGTCCTAGCTGACCTGCTCCAGATACCCCTGATTCCGCAGACTCGCTTGGAACGGATTTACCGTCAGAGCGAAGAATCAACTATCGTTACCTTGGCGAGTCAGATTCGACAAGGCATCTTGCCAGCTGACTTTACCCAGAAAAAGGCAGACCGTTCCTACTTTGAAATCGCTAGTGGCCATATCCCAGCTACCATTGAGAAAATCCTCGGCGCTGCCCTCAGAAGTGGCATTCCGGCTCGCGATATTCAGGTGCTAGCGCCTATGTATCGAGGTACTGCAGGTATTGATGCCATCAATCAGCTCATGCAAGACCTGCTCAATCCACCACAAAAAGACCAACTCAGTTTTGAAGCTCCCCAATGCTTCTATCGCAAGGATGACAAGGTCATTCACCTAGTCAACGATGCCGAAGTCAATGTCTTTAACGGAGACCTAGGCTACATCACAGACCTGATTCCTGGAAAATACACTGAGTCCAAACAAGACGAGATTGTCATTGATTTTGATGGCAATGAGGTCATCTACCCACGTAACGAATGGTACAAGATTCGACTAGCCTATGCCATGAGTATCCATAAGTCTCAGGGAAGTGAGTTTCCCGTTGTCATCCTGCCCATCACCAGTGCTAGCAAGCGCATGCTGGAGCGAAATCTCATCTATACAGCTATCACACGGGCCAAGAGCAAGCTCATCCTTCTTGGTGAATTACAGGCCTTTGACTATGCAATCAAACATATTGGAACTGCTCGCAAGACCTATCTGATTGAGCGTTTCAGTGATTTAATTGAAACTAATATTGAAGAAAGTAAACAAGCCTTCTCTGAAACTGCCACAGCAAGTGACTCTGAACAATCCTACATCCTCACCGAAGAAAACTGGTCTAGCATTCCTGCTATGATAGGGATTACAGATGCAGACTTAAAAGAGATTTTTGGAAAATAGTGCATCAGAAAACCCACCAAGTTAGGTGGGCTTTTTCTCTTTTAAGATTATTTTACTGTTGCTGTGCTTGTAATCAATTCAACAGCTTTTTTGATAGCGATATCGTGTTTCAACATGTCAGCTGAAAGCAAGTTTTGTACTTGTGCAACTTCCATGTTGTAGTCTGCTGCCAATTGCTCAATTTCTTTTTGGATTTCTTCTTCTGAAGCGTCAAATCCTTCAGCTTTGGCAACTGCTTCGATAACAAGGTTAGTCTTCGTACGTGACTCTGCTTCTGCTTCGTATTGTTTGTGAAGGTCTTCTTGAGTAGTTCCTGTGATTTGGAAGTACATGTCAGGGTTGATACCTTGACGTTGCAAGTTTCCAAGGAATTCATTTACTGAACGGTGAACTTCTTCGTGGATCATTTCTTCTGGAAGTTCTACGATTTCAGCGTTTTCTACAGCTTTATCAATTGCTGCACCTTCAACGGCATCTTTGTATGCTTCTTCCTTCGCAGCAGTCAATTCTTTGCGGTATTTTTCTTTCAATTCGTCAAGAGTTTCCACTTCTTCGTCGATATCTTTTGCAAGTTCATCGTCAAGAGCTGGAACTTCTTTAGCTTTTACTTCGTGAATAGTTGTCACGAATTTCGCTTCTTTACCTGCAAGATCTTCTGCTTGGTAGTCTTCTGGGAATGTTACGACAACGTCAACAGTTTCGCCAGCTGAGTGTCCAACCAATTGGTCTTCAAAACCAGGGATGAATTGACCTGATCCAAGTCCAAGTGAGAAGTTTTCACCTTTTCCACCGTCAAATTCAACACCGTCGATAGAACCAACGAAGTCAATAACAACAGTGTCGCCATTTTCAGCAGCAGCTTCCTTGATAACCAATTCAGCCAAGTTGTTGCGTTCGCGTTCGATACGCTCTTCAACGTCAGCGTCTGTAACTTCTTTTTCTACATCTACTGATACTTCAAGGTTTTTGTAGTCACCCAATTTAACTTCAGGTTTTGTCACGACTTCAGCTGTGATAACCCAGTCTTGACCTTTTTCCATTGAAGTCACGTCAATTTTTGGTTGAGCAACCACTTCAAGACCAGCTTCTTTTACTGCAGCTTCATAAGCGTTTGGCAAAAGTGCGTTCATTGCATCTTGATAAAGAGCTTCTTCACCAAATTTCTGGTCGAAGATAGGGCGTGGAAGGTGACCTTTACGGAAACCAGGAACGTTAAGAGTTTTCTTTACTGAGTTAAATACACGGTCCAATTCTGGTTTGATTTGGTCTTGAGAGATTGTGAAAGTCAAGACACCACGGTTTGTTTCTTTGTTTTCAAATGATACAGACATTCTGTCATTTCTCCTTAAAATTTTTAATACATTCCATTATACCATATAATAGCGACTTTTTTCAAGTAATGAATGCGCTTTTCAATAGTGCTAGAGGTACTTGCTCGCTTCCCTGATACTAAGTTCAGCCATTCTCTTCTTATTTTTTTCAATAAAACGTGCTACCCATTCGGGATTGGTTTTAGAGTAGTCTCTTAGAGCCCAGCCGATGGCTTTGTTGATAAAAAATTCTGACTGGTCCAGATTGTTGAGCAGGATCTTTTCCATCAGTTGGACATTTGTTTTTTCTTTTCTTAACAACTGGTGATCAATAGCGACTCGCCTCAACCAGATATTGTCTGATAGGCTCCATTTTAAAAGCACTTCTTCAAGTTCCGGATGGTTAGCCACCAAACTTCCTACTACTCGGTCTAGGATATCTACCGTGTCCCACCAAGACTTGGTCACGACCAAACGCTCAAGCTTAAGCAAATCGTCCTTCGTTAGATAAGACTGCATAGTTTTCAAATAGTTGGCAGCTATATATTGGTATTCTCTAGGTTCCTTTTCCCAGCATGTGGCTACAAAATCCCAATCGATCATCTTTGTTTTTTTCGCGCTTGGAAAGTATTTTCTATAGAGGACGTTTCTTTCAGGACCTGCAATCCCTAAAAAGGGAAATTGATGGCGCATATAGGCTTCCATTGGGCCTGCTTTCTCAGGGTCTTTTCCCGCTTCTAGCTCCTCAAGTAAATCTGCAAGACTCATCTAAAAGTCCTCCTGCCCGACCAAGTGGTGCTGAAAGGCATAGACCGCTGCCTGGGTGCGATCACTGACCTCAAGTTTGGCTAGGATGTTGGACACGTGGGTCTTGACCGTCTTGAGTGAGATGAAGAGTTCATCTGCGATGCGCTGATTTTCGTAGCCCTTGGCAATCAATTGAAGCACATCTCGTTCACGCGCAGTCAAGTCCTCATGTAGTTCCATATGATTACGGTGGTATTCGACCTTCTTGCTGACCTCTTGTTCAATGGCTAGCTCGCCAGCAGCCACCTTGCGGACAGCATGAAGCAGTTCGTCTGCACTAGAAGTCTTGAGCATATAACCTTTGGCACCAGCATTCAAGACCGGCATGATTTTTTCATTGTCCAAGTAAGAAGTTACAATCAAAATCTTGGCTTCAGGCCATTCTTTGAGGATGGCCAAGGTTGCATCAATCCCATTCATCTCAGGCATGACGATATCCATGACAATGACATCTGGACGCAGTTTCAAGGCCAAGTCAATACCTTGAGCCCCATTGGCAGCCTCGCCCACAACTTCTACATCGTCTTGGAGGTCAAAATAGCTTTTCAAGCCCAATCGGACCATTTCATGGTCATCTACAAGTAAAATTTTCATCTCTACTCCTTATAATTCCTTATCTAACAGGGGAATACGGATATCAACCGCCAGTCCTTGTTTGGGAGCTGTCAAAAGTTGAACCATTCCTGCCATATCTTCGACTCGCTCCTTGATATTTCGCAGTCCATAACTCAAGTCGTCTAAACTCCCTAACTGGAAACCAATCCCATTATCCACCACCTTCAGCTGCACTTCAACATCTGTCTGATAGAGGTAGACATCTAGACAAGATGCCTGGGCATGGCGAAGGGTATTGCTGATCAACTCCTGAAGAATACGGAAGATATGTTCTTCAATCTTCTTGGGCAATTTAGACACATTCTGCTTGAGACTAACCTTGAGATCACTCTTGTCCTCTAGCTCTTTTAAGAGGATTTGAATCCCCTCAACCAAACTCTTCTCTTCCAACTCAACAGGTCGCAAATGTAGGAGCAAGACCCGCAAATCTTTCTGGGCTGTTTCAAGGATAGCTGCAACACTTTGCAACTGGGTCTGCATCTTTTCTCTATCCAGCTTCAAAGCCTGCTGGCTTATCCCTGATAAAATCATATGGGCTGCAAACAACTCCTGACTAACTGTATCGTGCAGGTCACGTGCTATCCGCTTCCGTTCTTTCTCGATGATTGTTTCTTCCTTGACCAGACCTTGATTTTCAGCCTTTTGAACAGCCTCTGTCAAGAGGTTGAGCTTGCCAGACAAGGACTTAAAACTGGCATCCAAGTCTGGATCTGCAAAGGCAACCACCTCTTTTCCTGCTAGCAGTCGCTTGAGATTGACTTGCATTTTTCTGCGAGAGACTTCTTCTATCACGCGCCAAAAGAGGACAAAAAAGAAGGTCATGGTAAGGCTAAAGACCAAGATCAAGAAGATGAGTTTCTCTGTTTTCTCGATATCCTGTAGCAAATAGGACCAATCAAGATTTAGAATATCAAGCAGACTATTAGCCAAAAAGAGAATAAAGAGGAATGAAGTCAGGCCGATTAACAGATAAGATTGCTTTTTCATCCTCTGACCACCTCCACATCGCCAACCATAGTAGTTAGGAAAATCTTGACACTCTTGTTACTCTTGAGGTAGTCTCTGGTTTCCTGATGATAGTGTTCATTGCGGAGGGCTCGCTTGGGTTGATGAAGGAATGTTAAATCTCCATAAAGACAGTTAACACTGAGGCTGATTTCCACATCTACAGGTACGATAATCCTAGTCGTTCCCACCATCTTTCTAAGGATAATGACATTGTCATGATTGGTTAGAATAACTCTTTCTAGATGAATGGTGTCCTTACCCATGAGGCGAAAGAGGTTGATATCATCAAACTGACAGGTCTGGTGACTAGAGAAATGATGGAGATTGCCAAACCAAGGATTGTGTTCATTTTTAACCGTCACCACCTCTTCAAAGACCAAATCCGTCTCCTCTCTTTCTTGATTCATCATCGGATAGAGAAGAAAGAGACTATAGATAACTGCCACAAAGATGGCTAAAATCACAAAGGGATTGAGCATGACGATGAAAAAGAAAAGAATAGTCGCCACAAGGAGGAAAACGTTGTTGCCTTCTTTACCTGTATAATAGCGGAGCAAGAGCAAAAAGAGGAATAGAATCAGCAGAAAACGCGAAAAATGCTCTGATACCATCAAAATCAGAGCTCCCGTCAACAGACAGGCTTCAATAAATAAAAAGATTTGAAATTTTTTCATAGACGCATCCTCTCCCTTCTATTTTATCACAATTCAAAAAAGTCACCTCGGTCTGAGGATGGAAAAAGGAGATAGGACAGAAATCGCTCCTACAAACTTGGTTCTTTCAGCTCACCACAGTTGACAAAAGGCTACAAAAAAGGGCGGGATCCTTGTCCCGACCTCTCTACTTCTGATCTTTAGCTTCTTTTAGTTTACCATAAAGAATATAGTCTACGTTTTGCAGATCCGCTATGGTGGCACAGTTAAGGGCACACATAATCAAGCGTAAATCTGCTTTCCAGCCTTGGACAATGCCAATCACTTCTTCGACTGTGTAGGTTTCAATCAACTCTAGAACGGTACGTGACAGTCCTACAGCCTTGGCACCAAATACCAAGCACTTAATCATATCAAGAGGATTTCGAACCCCTCCGCTAACCAAAAGTTCGACCTTGTCTTTCCATTCTTGAGCATTGAGGAGGGCTTGCATAGTAGACTGGCCCCATTGATTAAGGTAATCACGCTGGCCACTACGACGGTTTTCAATGTAAGCAAAGCTGGTACCACCACGACCTGACAGGTCAACCGTTCGAACACCCAGTTCATAAGCTCTCTCGATGGTCTTCACATCCATCCCAAAGCCCACTTCCTTTAGGACAATAGGAACTGGGATTTGCTTGCTATAATCTGCTAGATGCGATTGCCAGCTTCGAAACTTTCTTTCTCCCTCGGGCATGAGTAATTCCTGCATGACATTAACATGCACTTGAAGGAGAAGAGGATTCATCTCTTCTACAGTCTGAAGTCCTAACTCAACAGGCTTGTCCAAGCCAATATTAGTTCCAAGGAGGATCTTTGGATGGCTAGATTTGACAGAAAAAGAATCATCTGTTGGATCTTTTAGGGCTGAACTATAAGAGCCCGTTACAAACAAAATCCCACAGGCTTCTGCCACCTGAGCTAGTTTTTGATTGATTTCTTTACCTTTGTTGCTCCCACCTGTCATGGCATTGATATAAAAAGGAAAGTCCCACTTTCGACCTGCAAACTCTGTAGACAAATCAATCTCATCCAGGTCATAAAGAGGCAGGGAAGAATGAATTAACTCCACCTCATCAAAGCTATTATAGGAACTTTTCTGCTCAAGGGCATAGCGGATATGCTCATCCTTACGATTTGTCGTCATGTCCTATCCTTTCTTGGTATAAGAGCTCAATCCCCAGATCGGCCCAACGATTTTTTAAGGTTTCGGTTGATTGCACATCAAAACTCAAGGCAATGCCACAGTCACCACCACCAGCGCCACTGCTTTTGGCAACAGCCTGCAAATCTTGACTGGCTTCTTTCAGCTGTCTCAGCGAAGGTGTGTAAATATCTGGGCTCAAACCTTCTAAAAGCTGACTGGCTGTTTCCAGCTGCTCGATAATTTTTTCTGCATTCCCATGCTCCAAGGCTTCTACCAAAGCAGACACCGTTGCTTTTGAGGAACTTAAAAAATTCTGATTGATGTTTCGCTTGATTTGCTGAACCATTTGACTCGATACGGCCACTTCCTTGGTCCATCCCACTAGGAAATCACATTCTAGATCTGGTTTTACTTGTGAGATAGAAAAACCCCAATCGCGCTCCAAAACTAGCGCCAAGTTTTCTTCTTCCAACCACGTAGCTATCTTCTTTCGATCAAACGACTGGTAGAGAACCAAATTCTCTGCCACAATACAGGCAAGGTCTCCCATAGAACCATTGTCGCCTCGCTTGAGCAAGACCGCGCTAGCCAGCTTGAACAAGAGTTCCGAATCAACCGTAATATCATATAGAGCCAGTAGGGCCTTAATCACCAAGACAACGACGCTACCACTAGAACCCAGACCAAACTTTTTGCCTTCCCGTGCCATTTTTCCACTGATTTCTAGAGAAAAAGGCCTTAAATCCTGACCTCGATAGGTCAAGAAATCTTCCACTAAAGCAATCGTTTCTTGAATCAAGCTGTAGTCAGGATTTGGTGTCAAGTCCACTACGAAATCAAACATATCTGAGTAGATACGGTAGCTGTCGGAAAAGGTAATCTCAGCCTTCATATAGATGGGGATAGCCTTTATCAAGGCTAACTGCCCTGGCTCTAAAATAGCATACTCACCCGCCCAGTATAGTTTTCCGCAAGTTTTAACAGCAATCATCTTGACTCAAATCCTTTGTTTTTGACACAATCAAGCGATAACGTTGACCAAATATTTCAGATAAATGCTCCAAGTCTTTCTCCTGACAGAGGACCTTGACATTGGGACCAGCATCCATGGTAAAGTAACAGGCTTCCCCTTGCTCACGAAGCTGGCGGACAAAGTCCATGGCTTCATAGCTTGCATCGGTCAGATAAGAAAAGGCTGGTGATGCTGTTTTGGTCGTAGCGTGCATAGCCAGAGCATTTTTCTCCGTTAATTCACCAACCTTGGCAAAGTCATTTTCCTTGAGATAGACCAGCATATCCTGATAATCCTTCTCAGATTGACGCACCCAGTCGTCAAAAGTCGTCGAGGTTTCCACACAAAGTTTCATCCCATCACGGCTAGAGATTGGTTTTTTCTTGTCTTCTAGCACCAACATAATCATAGCTAGTTTCAGGTCTGTATCAACAGAGTAGATTTCCCCACTATCCTTATCCCAAGCACCTAGTGGTCCATAAAAACTGCGAGAGGAAGAACCTGAAGCGAACTTAGCCTCCTGCGTCAACTGACTCCGATTCAAACCAAGCTTGAAATAAGCATTACAAGCCTTGACCAAGGCGGACAAACCACTAGAACTAGAGGACAAGCCCGCCGCAGTCGGCATATTGTTTTGAGTATCGATACGGACAAAGCCCTCACCTACTGGACGGTAACGGTCAATGATTTTGCTCATCTTAGCATGCTCAGCCTCACTCTGGAGCTGACCATTGATATAAAATGCATCAGCAGTCGCATCCGTCGGTAGAGGCGACAAGGTCGTCTCTGTGTACATGTTCTCCAACGTCAGAGAGATACTGCTAGTAGAAGGAACCATCTCTTTTTCTTTTTTCTTTCCCCAGTATTTGATAATGGCAATATTTGCGTAGGAACGTACTGTTACAGGCTCTCGATCCATGTCTGAACAGCTCCTTTCTCTTCTAATCGTTTTGTTAGTTCTTGAGCGTGTGTCAAATTGGTTGCCAAGGCTATGATACAGCCTCCTAGCCCACCACCACTTATCTTGGCACCTAGAGCACCATGGCTAAGAGCCGTTTCAACGAGGGAGTCTGCCTCAGGGCTGCTGACACCAATTTCTTTTAAATGTAAATGCGCTTGACTGAGGATTTGTCCCAGTTTTTCAGCATCTTTTCGTCTAATCGCATCTTCTGCCTGCTGGGTCAATTCTCCTAAGGCATGCAAAAACGGCAGAGCATCCTTACCCTTACTTTGAACCACTTGGATGGCTTCACGAGTGTGACCATACACGCCCGTGTCAGCAATCACCAAATAGGCAGATAGATCCATCTCAAGCTCTGTAAATCCAACGTTTTTAATAAAGCGAATAGGTCGATCACTGAGACAGGTCTTGGCATCCAAACCACTCGGATTCATATGGGCAATCATCTCAGCCCGATTGACCAAGATTTCTAATATATCATGAGGCAGGTCGGCTTGATAGTAGTCAAAAACAGCTCGAATGGCCGCTATGCTGATAGCCGCTGACGAACCCATTCCCCGCTTTTCAGGGATAGCCGAGGCAATCACACAGCGAATGCAGGCTTCTTTGATATCCAAATATTCTAGCGAGGCATACACAGCCATGGACAAGGTGTCCTCCTCATAGAGGCGCCAAGGACTTTCAGCAGGAACTACCTTACAAGTCACTTCCACCTCTAAGAGAGGCAGAGAAATGGCAGGATAGCCGTATACGACCGCATGCTCCCCTATTAAAATAATCTTACTATGTGCCTGACCGACACCAACTTTTTTTGTCATGTTTTCCTTTTTGCTAGACGAAAAGACCGTCTCATTTCATACAGTAGTATTTTCTCCTATCTATTTTATTATATTTTCACAAAAAAAGCGATTGTTTCCTTCACAATCGCCTCTTTCATTATTGGACCCATTCGCCATTATAGTTGACGTAGTAGCCATCTACTCTTGTACTAACTGCTAAAGCACCTGAACTATAAGCATAGTACCATTTGCCATTGACCTGGAACCAACCAGTCTTCATATCACCATTACTTGCATTTAGATAATACCAAGTCGAACCTTCCTGATACCAACCGGTATCCATGGCTCCTGATGAACGGAGATAGTACCACTTGTTACCAACATAAGCCCAGCCTGTCTTCATATCTCCATTTTGAGCATCTAGATAATACCAAGTTGAACCATCTTGATACCAGCCAGTCTCCATAGCTCCTGAGGAACGGAGGTAGTACCACTTATTACTTAGATATTTCCAACCAGTTTGCATAATGCCAGTTGCTGGATCTAAGTAGTACCAAGTCGAATCATCGTTTATCCAGCCTGCACGTCTTTCACCACCAATATAGTTTTCTCCATTAATTTCCGTTTTAGCTAGATAATACCAATTAGATTGATCATAAAGCCAACCTGTCTCTAAAGAATGATTTTGATTAAAGTAATAGTTCGTGTAAAAACTCTTCTCTTCTTTATCTTCCGGATTTGTACGTTTTTCCCCGTACTTTCTTCCAACACTGTCTTTAGTTTTAATCTCTAATGCTTTCCAACCAACAAACTCTTGTAGCACTCCATTTTTATCGAAGTAGTACCACTCTGACATCGGGAAACCTTCTAATCTGATACCATTTGGGTAAGGACCAATTGTACTACCTTTAGATGGAAACGGAATATATTGCCAGCCGACAACCATCTCTCCAGATAAAGGATCAAAGTAATAGTACTTCCCATCAATCACTCGCCAGTAGGTTTCTTTGAGGTCCCCCTTCTTGTAGTAAGTTCTACCATTTTCTTGGACAAATTGCCAGCCTTCCGAATCATCTGCAAATACTGTACTTGTCGCTAGCAAAGCAAAGAAAAATACTGTTAGTCCAACTTGTATTATTTTTTTCAAAATTTTCATCTATGTACCCTCCGATATTAAATCCACTCACCAGATGAAGCAAAGTTATAAACTTTACCATCAATCGTCTGACTACCTGTGACCATAGCACCACTTGAATTGAGATAATACCATTCACCTGATACTTTTATCCATCCGGTTTTCATATCTCCATTAGAAGGATCTAGATAGTACCATGTTGAGCCATCTTTGTACCAACCAGTCTTCATGTCTCCATTGCTCTTATCTAAGTAATACCATTTGCCACGTATATATTTCCAGCTTGTTGCCATTGCGCCAGAAGATTCAAAATAATACCACTCCCCGGATATTTTTTGCCAATCTGTGAGCATCTTACCAGAAGCATCTAGATAGTACCAAGTATCATTTATATTTTGCCAACCTGTTTGCTTCGTACTATTCTTATAATAATACCAAGTACCGCTAATAAACTTCCATCCATCAATAGAATGTCCTTGAATAACAGAGTAGATGAAAGATAGAGCTTTCTCATTTAACTTGACAGCATAATTCATTTGTTCAGGGTCACTCCCAGAAACATGAACTCCGACAACCCTATTGGTAGAATCATACACTGCTGAACCGCTCGCACCACCCTTTGTATCTATTTGGTAGAATAAAAAATCCCCTGTGTCTTTAAGAATATTCTTAAAGCCTGTATACATCTGCTCGTCTTCACTAATGGCTGGATAACCAGTAATCGTAGCTCCTATACCTTTGAGATTTTCAATATTATTCGGAAGTCCTAACGTCCCTAATTGAGCGCCAATCGGTTCTTCCAAAATTAAAACTGCTAAATCATAGGTAGTAAGCTCATCTGGAGCAGTATTTCGAAATTCTTTTAAATAGCGAGCTTCTTTTACTTTTATCCGACCAAACGGCACACTATTTGGAGTACGAGCAGGAGTAACATATAGTTCTTCTGCATCTTTACCAAACTCATGTTTATAAATATTATGAGCAGCAGTAATAAGGACATTATCCTTTATAAAATTGGCACTCCCTCGATAAGTTACATCTTTACCATTTTTCACACCACGAAATTCTGACTCTACATAAGCTGATGTAGAATAAGGATATTGTAAAGTATTTTTTACCTTAACTAAATCATTTTTACCAATAATGACTTCTGACTGATTTGTATAATATTGACCATAAGTTGGTGAAACATTCGGAAGTGAAAAATTATTATTTCCTGGACTCTCTTGTAATGTTTCACTTACCTCATATTCTTCACCTGTACTAGAAATAACAGTCAAAGCAGATACTGCCGGTAGCTGACTAGCCAACAAAGTACTAGCAACAATTGAAATCCCCAATTTTTTATAAAAAGTTTTCTTCATTAATTGATCCTCCTGAAAAAATTGTAACACACCTGTTCGTCCCTGTCAATACAAAGAAAAAAACGAAAAGACATCCCTTTCTCCATTTGAAAAAAGCAGTTACACAACTGCAACTGCTTTTCTATTCTTGCATGGTGTAACCAACACCACGCACGGTTTTAATGTAGCTTTTTTGACCTTTTACATCAAGCTTGCTACGTAGATAACGGATATAAACATCCACGATATTGGTTTCTGTCGCACTTTCGTACTTCCAAACACTTTCCAACAACTGCTCACGAGTCAAGACCTTCTTGCTTCCCATGAGAGTGGCCAAAAGGTCATACTCACGGCGCGTCAGAGCAATCATCTCCTCGCCACGATAAACGGTATGATGTTCTACATCCATACGCAGATTGCGGTAAGACGTTGGGACCTTCATCTGACTACAGTGTTGGTCGATAAAGTCCCGACCTCGGAAAATCGCTGAAATACGAGCCACCAGCTGATCAATAATCACTGGCTTATAGATGTAAGAAACGGCGAAGCGCTGGATTGTCTCAATCTGGTCTTGCAATTCTTCGCGATGGTCCAAGACCATAATCACTGAGGCAGGTTTTGCCCGACTCAGCCTCTCTGCAAAATCCTGGGCCGTCATATCCCCCAGACGAGCATTCAGTAAAATCAAGTCATAATCTGTCTGGAGAGCCATGGAGAGGGCTTTTTGTCCCTCCTCTACAAGATTAACACGGTATTGCTCTTTTTGGAGTTCCAGACTGAGAAAATGAGCTAGATTTCGTTCTTTCTCAAGTAATAAAATCCGTTTCCCCATGGCAGACCTACTTATTTTTCATCATACCAAGAGTAGTGGAATGTTCCTTCTTTGTCTTTACGTTGGTAAGTGTGGGCACCAAAGTAGTCACGTTGCGCTTGGATCAAGTTAGCTGGAAGGTCAGCTGAACGGTAGCTATCAAAGTAAGTAATAGCTGCTGAGAAAGTTGGTACTGGTACACCAGCTTGAACAGCAAGAGCTACGATATCACGCACTGCTTGTTGGTACTTGGCAGTGACATCCAAGAAGTACTCATCCAAAAGAAGGTTAGCAAGATCAGCATCGCGGTTGTAGGCATCTGTAATCTTTTGCAAGAAACGAGAACGGATGATACAGCCATCACGCCAGATAGATGCGATGTCCGCAAATGGCAAGTTCCAGTTATTTTCTTTAGAAGCCACACGCAATTGAGCAAAACCTTGTGCGTATGAGATGATTTTTGAGAAGTAAAGGGCTTGACGGATCTTTTCGATCAACTCAGCCTTATCACCTTCAAATTTGAAGGCAGCAGGTTTTGGAAGCACCTTGCTAGCATGCACACGTTCTTCTTTGTAAGTAGAAATGTAGCGTGCAAATACGGACTCAGTGATGAGTGACAATGGCACACCAAGGTCAAGTGATGATTGGCTAGTCCATTTACCAGTTCCCTTGTTCCCTGCAGCATCGAGGATATAGTCTACGATTGGGCCATCTTGACCTTCATCGTCTTTACGGCTCAAGATATCAGCTGTGATTTGGATCAAGTAGCTGTCCAACTCACCCTTGTTCCACTCAGTAAAGATTTCAGCCATGTCTTCTGCAGAAAGGCCGAGCAAGTGTTGCATGAGGTCATAACTTTCTGCGATCAATTGCATGTCACCATACTCGATACCGTTATGGACCATCTTCACATAGTGACCAGCTCCATCAGGACCGATGTAAGTCACACATGGTTTGCCATCTTCTGGTGCCTTAGCTGAGATTTCTTCGAGGACATCAGCAACCAATTCGTAGGCTTCTTTTTGTCCACCAGGCATGATTGAAGGACCTTCAAGAGCACCTTTTTCACCACCAGAAACCCCAGTACCGATAAAGTTGATGCCTGAGTTTGCTAATTCTTCATTACGACGGATGGTATCTTTGTAGAAAGTATTTCCTCCATCAATCAAGATATCACCCTTATCAAGGTGGGGAAGAAGGGCTTGGATAGTTGCATCTGTACCAGGTCCAGCTTGAACCATGAGCATGATACGACGAGGTTTTTCGATAGATTGAACGAAAGACTCTACATCGTAACTAGGTACAAAGTTCTTTTCAGGATGGCAGGCAATTACGTCTTCTGTTTTTTCTTTACTACGGTTGTAAATGGCAACTGTATAGCCACGAGATTCGATATTTAGGGCAAGGTTACGACCCATTACGGCCATACCTACGACACCAAAGTTAGCTTTTGTCATGTGACACTCCTCTTGTTTAATATGTTTTATTTTATCATTTTTACCTATGAAAGGAAAGAATTTTGTAACAATTGGACTAGTAGTCCAAGTCATCTGCGTGACCAGCTCCATTACCGACAAAGTATCCAGTCTTACAGTTGAGGGTGAAGAGATAGGTTCCATCTGGTTTGTAGAGGTTGTAATAACCGTTTCCGTTTACGATATTGACACGTTCTAGGATATATTGATTGCCAGTGATATAGCCACGAGCGCGTGACGTTGCTAGGATTTGTTCCAAAACACCATCAGCAAAATTCCAGGCAGGGTTGTTGCTATCATCTACAGCTGATTGGTTGTAGGGTACACGACTAGCACTTCTTTGAAGATTGACATCATCGCTAGACAAACCACCATTTGTGTCTCTAGCTGGTGCCGTAGTGCTGGTTGAAGGTGTCGTACTGCTTGCATTGCTTTCTGTAGCTGAACTTGAGCTTGCTTGACTCGTGCTAGAGCTCGAACTTGAGCTGGAAGCACTGGTTTGTTGACTCTTACCAAGACTAATCGCCTGAGCTAACAGTTTATCAAGCTCTGTATTTCCCGTTTTAACTTCCGTGAACTTAGCATCCGCCTTGGCTTTAGCATTGGTATTCAAGACACCGTCAGTAATAGCTGGACTTTCAAAGAGGGCATTGACATCTTGAATGGCCTTGATTTGAGTTGCTAGGCTATCGTATTTTGACTTAGCTAGTGTATAATCACGACTGCCTTCTAACTTATCCAGTAAGGTTTTTAGCTGGTTCAACTTATCGAACTGGCTATTTTTTAAAGCAGTCTTATTGGCATCTGTATAGAAGGAATCATAAAGCGTATTGAACTCTTGCAAGTCGGTTTGCGATTCTTGATTTCCTGAAGATGATTGAGAAGACTGGATTTCTTGGTTTGAACGAGATACTTGATGGTAGACATAATATGTTCCAGCAAGCACAAGGATTGCAGCTACTACAGAAGCAATGATGATGACAGCTTTCTTCTTAGATCCTGTTTCAGGTTCTGTTTGAGCCGAACGTGATAGAGGTGTATAGGTCTCCTCTTCTTGTTCCTCATTTATTTCCCGGGGTTCTGTTTCTGTTAAAACGAGAGGCTCTATTTCAGCACCTTCTTCATCTTGAAGTGGTGGAACAAACTGAGTAGTCTCTTCATTTTCTATCTCTTCAATAGATTCCTCAGAAACTAGGTCTGAATCGTCTACCTGATCAGAAGGTTCACTTGATTCACGAACTTCTTGGAGCATTTCCTCTAGGTTTTGAGTAGAAGCCAGTTCTTCTTTTTTAAATTGACGTGTTTCAAACTTATCCGCCTCGATTTCCTCGCGGTGTTGCTTGATATATTTATCCAGAATACTGTCTTCTGGCAGAACACCCGCTTCAACTTCTTCATTTTTACGAATGACTTGACCAACTGTCAAATCTTTAGCTTCTCCAAAATCAAATTGGGCTTCTTGTTGCTCATGATTCTGCTGATCCTGTGTTTTGTTACTCATTTGTCTTCCTTTCTATTTCAACTCTTGGCGTTTCACACGCTGACCAAAGTATTGATACAAATCCACTTTTAAGGTCCCGTTATACAGTTTTCGTTTTTTATCAGCTGGACTTCCATACTTGCTTTCAAAAGCTTCGTCACTCGTCAGGATAAACTTACTCCAGGTTTTCAGTGGTGCAAAGACCTGTCCCATTTCAGCATAGAGCTTGGTAACTCCTGCACCATCAGACAAACGTTCCCCATATGGTGGATTGGAAATGATAACGCCATTAATCTTGTCTGTACGCAAGTCCTGTACCCGCATTTGCTTAAAGGTGATATCACCTGCGACGCCTGCTACTTGAGCATTGGCCTTGGCAATTTCTACCATACGAGCATCAATATCACAGCCCATGATATCCAGCTCTATCTCACGATTGATTTTCTTAGCAGCATCAGTACGGACCTCTTGGATTAATCGATCGCTGACCCAGTTCCATTCCTCAAAAGCAAAGGAACGGCGAAGGCCAGGAGCCATCTTTCTAGCAATCATAGCCGCCTCGATACAGAAAGTTCCTGAACCACAGGTCGGATCAATCAAGGGCTTGTCTGGATACCAGTTAGATAGTTGTAAAATGGCCGCTACCATATTTTCCTTGATAGGCGCTCCACCTTTTTCCGTACGATAACCTCGTTTAAAAAGGCTAGAACCTGTCGTGTCAATCATAACAGTTGCCACATCTTTCAGGATAGATACCTCTATCTTAAACTCGGGACCAGTTTCCATCAAGGGAACTCCTTCTGGACGGGCATAGTGTTTTTGTAATTTCTTCACAACAGCTTTCTTAGAAATAGCCTGAACACTGGGCTCGTTATGAAGTTTTGACTTAACACATTTAGCCTTGGAAATCGGGAAACGCGCCCCAAGCGGGAGATAGTTTTCCCAATCTAGAGCAAAAACACCTTGAAAAAGCTCTTCAAAAGTCTTAGCTGGAAAGCTTCCGACTACAATCTTGATGCGATCCGCTGCACGAAGCCAAAGATTGGTCTCAATGATTGCCTTCACATCTCCTTGGAAGCGGACACGTCCATTTTCAACCCGGCAATCATAACCAAGTTCTCGCACCTCACGTCCAACGACAGCCTCAAGACCCGCCGCAGCAGTTGCGATTAAATTAAATTGTTCTTTCATTTCTAGTCTTGCAAGGCCTTTCTCTTGTTCACTTTAAAAAATGAGGTTGAGAAAGATTTCTCAGCCCCAACCTATATGCAATTTTCTATAAGCCATGTTTTGTTCCAGAAGTGACTAGGACCACTTCCTTCGATAATCATCTGTCTACCGCTAACAGCATGAAGCTGCCAGCAGTCAGAGTACTACGTTCGTTTCCGTGCACTCCATGCCCCGACCAAAATTTGGGTTGCTAGCTTGAGGGGTTTACCGCGTTCCACTCTCTCCGTTTCCAGAAAGACTCCGTCACTGTGGCACTTTCAAGCCTATTCTGACCTATCCGAAGACTTAGCCATTTCGACTGCCGTAACGATCACTCGTCCCTAGGCTTATGGATTCGCCTAGCACAAACACTACAGGCATCACAGCCTGTGCTAGCATGGACTTTCCTCATGAAAAGAGAACCTCTTCACGCGATTATCCAAAAATTGCACTCATTCCTTAGTCAATTATCAATCTTGGTTGTCTAAAATTTGCTTACCAAATACTTCTTTTTCGAGACGATTTAAGCGTTTCAAAATATCAAAGTTTGTCATTGAAGTAGAAGCTGTTACTTCAATAGAGTCTGGTTGAGTTGGAGCCACCTGTGGTTTACGAGATAATTCTTCCTTCAAATCGGCAATCTCTTGACGAAGGGATTTGACCAAAGCTGCGTAGGTTTCATAATCCTTAATCACATCATCGAGGAATTCATCTACCTCTGCTTTACTGTATCCACGTACTTCACGTCCAAACTCTTGTTCAAAAATATCTTTTGCTGAAAATATAATACTTGCCATGTCTCTCTCCATTCTGGGTTACTAGTATTATTATATAAAAAAAGACAAGTAAAAATCAAGGTCAAAGGGTTACTTTTCAGAAAAATTTTCTGCTAGTTCATTCAAGCCCTCAAATGTTAATTGCCTTGTAACATAGTCCGCTTGATTTTTCATCATTTGGTAAAAATATTGTAACTTAGTTTTGTTTTCCTCATCATAAAAAAGATAGCAAATATCTGTGTTCTCCAGTAAAAATTTCTGATAATCACGTAGTTGTCCCTTGTGTTCATATTGTGGATAGGCATATTTGACAAAATCAACTTGCTTGAACTCGCTCAACTTCACTTGATTGGCTTCATTCCAGTTGCTGCCATGGGTTTCAAAATCAAAAATAGTCGCCAGCTGAAATCCATAGTCTATTTTCATGCCTTTTGCCACCTGAAGTACCCAGTACTCAAAGCCCAGAGCCCCAGTAAAGACAAGCCAGGTCACCCCTTCCTCTGCTAGATGCTCTAAGTCCCTCCGAATAGCTGTTTTGATAATATCAACGCGAATATCCTTGTCATTAAAGAGACCAAGGTCGAAGGCAGAATAACCTGAAATCAAGGCTGTTGTCATTTTTAACCCTTTCTTTGTAAATTTATGATATAATAGAGTGATGTTATTGTACCAATAAGGAGAATTATGGTCAACTATCCACATAAAATTTCATCACAGAAGAGACAAGCTCCCCCGTCACAAACTAAAAATTTCGCAAATCGGGGAATGTCTTTTGAAAAGATGATCAACGCTACGAACGATTATTACTTGTCGCATGGGATGGCAGTGATTCACAAGAAACCAACTCCCATCCAAATCGTACGTGTTGACTATCCCCAACGAAGTCGAGCCAAGATCGTTGAAGCCTACTTTAGACAAGCCTCAACCACAGACTATTCAGGGGTTTATGATGGATATTACATCGACTTTGAAGCAAAGGAAACTAGGCAAAAACATGCGATTCCGATGAAGAATTTCCATCACCATCAGATTCAGCATATGGAACAGGTCCTTGCCCAGCGAGGAATCTGCTTTGTCCTTCTTCACTTTGCTTCTCAGCAAGAAACTTATTTATTGCCGGCTGTTGACCTGATTCGTTTCTATCATCAAGATAAGGGACAAAAGTCAATGCCACTTGGATATATTCGAGAAAATGGATATAGGATTGAGCTGGGTGCCTTTCCCCAGATTCCCTATCTCGATATTATCAAAGAACATTTACTAGGTGGTAAAACAAGATGAACAAACAAAATATCCTGCGAATAGCTAAATATATCAGTATCTGCTTCTTAACTGTATTTATCGCAGCTATTATGCTGGGCGGAGGTCTCTTTCTCTACTATGTTAGCAAGACTCCAGCCCTATCTGAAAGTAAACTAGTCGCTACAACGTCTAGTAAAATTTATGACAATAACGATGAACTCATCGCTGATCTTGGTTCAGAACGTCGGGTCAATGCACAAGCAAACGAAATCCCGACCGATTTGGTCAACGCTATTGTTTCGATTGAAGACCATCGCTTCTTTAATCACCGAGGAATTGATACTATCCGTATCCTAGGTGCCACCCTACGAAATCTTCGTGGTGGCGGAGGCCTTCAAGGGGCTTCAACTTTGACGCAGCAGTTGATCAAGTTAACCTATTTCTCTACGTCAACTTCTGACCAAACCCTTTCTCGTAAGGCTCAGGAGGCATGGCTCGCCGTTCAGCTAGAACAAAAAGCGACTAAACAAGAGATCTTGACCTACTACATCAACAAGGTTTACATGTCAAACGGAAACTACGGAATGCAGACGGCTGCTCAAAGTTACTATGGCAAAGACCTCAAAGATTTGAGTATCCCTCAATTGGCCCTCCTGGCCGGAATGCCTCAGGCTCCAAACCAGTATGATCCATACTCGCATCCGGAAGCCGCCCAAGACCGT
The DNA here is from genome assembly GCA_905221355.1 of bacterium. Taxonomy (GTDB): domain Bacteria; phylum Bacillota; class Bacilli; order Lactobacillales; family Streptococcaceae; genus Streptococcus. The sequence goes on along the minus strand of CAJNCU010000002.1, from coordinate 325,809 downwards.
CGTAATCTCGTCCTCTCTGAGATGAAGGGGCAAGGTTACATTACAGCTGAGCAATATGAAAAAGCGATTAATACTCCGATTACAGATGGACTTCAAAGCCTAAAATCAGCTAACAGTTATCCTCCATACATGGACAACTATCTCAAAGAGGTGATTGACCAAGTTGAACAGGAAACAGGTTACAACCTTTTAACTACGGGTATGGAAGTCTACACAAACGTTGATTCTAAGGTCCAACAACGTCTCTGGGATATTTACAATACGGACGAGTATGTCAACTATCCAGATGATGAGTTACAGGTGGCCTCTACTATCGTTGATGTCACAAACGGGAAAGTCATTGCCCAATTAGGTGCTCGCCACCAATCAAGTAACGTTTCCTTTGGAATAAACCAGGCTGTAGAAACTAACCGTGACTGGGGTTCTACCATGAAGCCTATTACAGACTATGCTCCTGCTTTGGAATACGGCGTTTATGATTCAACTGCTTCGATTGTTCACGATAGTCCTTATAATTATCCTGGAACCTCTACCCCTGTCTATAACTGGGATAAGAGTTACTTTGGAAACATAACACTCCAGTATGCTCTCCAGCAATCACGGAATGTGCCGGCTGTAGAAACGCTAGAGAAAGTAGGACTTGATCGTGCCAAGACGTTTCTAAATGGACTAGGTATTGACTACCCAAGCATACACTATGCTAATGCTATTTCAAGTAATACAACTGAATCTGACAAAAAGTATGGAGCAAGTAGCGAGAAGATGGCTGCGGCTTACGCTGCTTTTGCCAATGGCGGTATCTACCGTAAACCTATGTATATCAACAAGATTGTCTTTAGTGATGGCAGTTCAAAAGAATTCTCTGATTCTGGTACACGTGCTATGAAAGAAACGACAGCCTATATGATGACAGATATGATGAAAACCGTCTTGGCATACGGAACTGGTCGAGGAGCCTACCTCCCTTGGCTACCACAAGCTGGTAAAACTGGTACGTCAAACTATACAGATGATGAGATTGAAAACTACATTAAAAATACGGGTTATGTAGCTCCGGACGAAATGTTCGTTGGCTATACTCGTAAATATTCAATGGCCGTTTGGACTGGTTACTCGAACCGCCTTACTCCTATCGTTGGTGATGGCTTCTATGTTGCTGCTAAGGTTTACCGTTCTATGATGACTTATCTATCTGAAGATGATCATCCTGGTGACTGGACTATGCCAGAAGGACTCTACAGAGGTGGAGAATTTGTCTTTAAAAATGGTGCTCGTTCTACATGGACTACACCTGCTCCACAGCAAGCCCCAACACCTGAAAGTTCTAGCTCAACATCTGAGAGCTCGACTTCTCAGTCAAGCTCAACTACTCCAAGCACAAATACAAGCACAAATAATAGTACGACTACCAATCCTAACAATAATACGCAACAATCAAATACAACCCCTGGCCAACAAAACCAGAATCCGCAACCAGCACAACCATAACATTTATCACCCAGAGTATTCTGGGTGATTTTTTCATAGCAGTATCGTATTTATATGATTAGCAAAAGCCTGAGAAGAAATCTTCTCAGGCTTTCTGCGTACTATAAACCTCATTGGAAAAGATGAGAAACTGATTTTGTAATCTTGTTAAGAGGTTTTGTTGAATACTAGTCTTTCTTTGTTTTTGCTACAAAGAGAGCAGATAGGGCTAGGCTAACACCTGCTAGGAAGAGGGCTGAATCAGATTGACTCTCACCAGTTGCTGGCAAGCTTTGTTCAGCTGTTTCTGGTCTAGCCATTTCTTGCTTATAATCTGGCATCTTACCTTGATCGGAAGCTAAAGAGCTAAGTTTAAACTCAGGTTTCTCTACTGTTGGAGCGGCTTGGTTACCTACTGTCGATAATGGGCCTGTGTACTCTGGTACTTCATGTACCAAGGCTTCAACTGCATTGACACCGCCCTGGAACTCAGGCTTCTCAACTGTCGGAGCTGGTTGGTCGCCTACTGTTGAGATTGGACCTGTGTACTCTGGAAGCTCATGTACCAAGGCTTCAACTGCATTGACACCACCTTGAAACTCGGGCTTCTCAACTGTCGGAGCTGGTTGGTCGCCTACTGTTGCTACTGGGCCTGTGTATTCTGGAAGTTCATGTACCAAGGCTTCAACTGCATTGACACCACCATTAAACTCAGGCTTCTCAACTGTCGGAGCTGGTTGGTCACCTACTGTCGCTACTGGGCCTGTGTACTCTGGAAGTTCATGTACTAGGGCTTCAACTGCATTGACACCACCCGTGAATTCAGGAACCTCAAGAACGGGTGCTGGTTCTTCACCCTTGCTTGATTGAACCGATTCTTCTGTTAATGCTTGATGGAAGCTTGCCAATTCATAAAACTCGGCCTTGCCGCCTTCCCAGACTAATTTGACGTCTAGAAGAGAGCCACCATTTCGGATAGCGAAGGTTTGGAGACTAGATGTAATGGCACCGAGGTCTGTCCAACTGTCTTGACCATCCTTGAGTGTTCTAGCAAGAATACGTGCCTTAGCTCCTTCAGGAAGACTGGAAACGAGACGAAGGTGGTTGGCATTGGTTGGCTCAGATAAGTGATAAACTAGCTCGCCCTTGTCTTTTTCAGACTTATAGCTGGTCAAGACTTTGCCGTCTACAAGATTATTATAAAGGTTGCCTTGGCTTTCTCCACTACTTCCTTCTACTGTTGGATCATTGATTGGTTTGACAAATTCACCGTCATTGAGCACTAATTCTGTAAAGCCTACAAAACGGGCATCATAATCCGCTGTATAGAGGACACGGAGATAGTTGGCTTTGACTGGTGTCGTCAATTCACCCTCTATGTAGCGATTTCCTGGCATCTTAGAATCATGTGTCCAACCATCTGTCAATGAATCATCATGTTGGCTATTGGCTACACCATCTCCTACTGTCACGACATCTGTCCAAGTTTTACCATCTTGGCTGACTTGGATCTTACCATCACGAAGGTAGTTTTGAGTTCCGTCTTGGATGTAGGCTCTGATCTTCTTGATGGTACGTTCGCTACCAAGCTTCAAGGTTACGTGACCATCTTTATGGGCGTAGTCTGAAAACTCAACGAAGTTGTTGTAAACACCGTCAAATAGTTGATCTAGGTTGTTCAGTTTACGAACATCATTGCTTCCGTATGTTGGATGAATGCCCATAGTTGTAGATTCTAGTTTGGTTGGTTGCACTTCTTTGGTTGTCACAAGGAGAGAAGTGGCTGTCACAGCTTGTTCCTGATCTGTTTTATTGACCAGACGCACATAACGTACTAAGTGGCTTGCTACAGATCTATCAGTCAACTGGCTAGCTGGCATCCATTCTTGAGCGTTTGCAGAGTACTCAAGGCTAAGAGCAGGGTTGGCTTGGCCTTGGAGCTGGATGTTCTTAACCTGATGGATGCGGTCAAGTTTCATACCTAGATAGCTATTCACAGGGAGTTTGGTTCCAGCTGGAATTTGAAGCTCGTAACGTCCTAAACTATCCACTACTGGCGTTTCCTTCAAGGCATCGACGTTGGTGTCCGTTAACTCACTGTTTCCAGAGCGTGTCTCAACAGAGAAGTCCTGGATACGCCACCAGAGGTCGAGAGCCTTGGTATTGCGGACTCGGATGTAACGAGCATTGATCGCTCTGGTCACTTCCTTGGTTTGTTCTCCTGATAGGCGATCCAACTCTTGCCATGAAGTTCCATCTGTAGAGTACTCAAGTACACCTGCGGCAAGCTTATCACCCGTTCCTTGGCGAAGTCGTACTTTAGTGACTGACTTGACTTCACCGAGGTCAAGTTGTGCCCAGGCATCGACTGGTGTCGTATTGCTACCGTCAGCATTTGCCATCATGGCTTCTGTATTGTCCTTGCCATCAGTGATTTGACGGGCTGAGGTATTTAGTTTGTAAACTAAGTTTGAACTTAGACTAACTGTCGTTGCTTGTTGGCTACGAGCTTTTTCAACTGGACGGTTGACTGCAATTTCCTGAACTGCAAACCAAGTGTTCTCGCGGTCTGCTGTCGCAATCATGCGAACTGCCTTGGCCTTGATAGTGAGATTTTCAAACTTAAGAAGGGATTCATTTCCGACATAGCTTGGCTCTTTCAAGGTTACCCAGTTATCGTTTTCATCTAGATACTGCACTTCTGCCTTACTAAAGGTATCACGTGGATTTGCCTGCGTTCCCATAGCAAAGGTCAAGGTTTGAATCGCTACTGGTTTGTTGAACTTCATACCAATATAATCACCTGTCTTGATGCTGTTTGGTGATTTAATAATCGCATGGGTTGCCAAATCGCCATCCGTTACTTCTGCCAAACCACCTTCTACACCTGTTCGATTGGTGATAAAGGTGCTGATGATTTGGTCTGGGTGCAAGACTTTTTGAACTTCAGACGCTAGAACTTCTTTCAGGGATAGGATAAATGGACGAATATGTTGAACACCCAATTCAGCTTTTTCCATATGGTCTACATAATGGAAGGTGTGAGTTTGAGACTGTTCGTACAATTTCAAACCTTTATAGTAGCTATCCCAGAGTTTGGCTGCATCGTTTGTAGCCATGGCTTCAGTTCCTGTAAGGAAGGCATCTAGGGCATTCATTTGGTCGATTGCATTATCCAACCAATAGTGGATTTGGGCAACCATTTTTTTATCGCCTGATGCCTTATAGAGTTCAGCTGCTTCTTTAATCTTGGCAAATTCTGCACGCAAGGCTGCACGTTCAGCAGTCACATCCTGACCTGCTTTGAGCTTGGTCATGAAGTCTGTTAATTTTGGAGCCAAGTCTACAGATTCTTCTAGTTTGACGACACGATTATCCATGTTTTGGTTGATCATGTGCTTACCAAGTTCGCGGAAGGCTGCTGATACCTTGCTATCTTCAAAATGACCATTTTCTACAAAGTTGAAGGCAATATCATTGATTTTCTTAGCTTCTTCTTCTGATTTCCACTGTTTCCATGAGTATTGAGCTCCTGCAAAGAGGGCAATCTTAGATGGTTCAGACTGTTGCATTGGGTTCAACATGATACCCGATAGCAAACTTGGATCCACATTTGGATGAAGGAATTTCTCACCACCACCTAGAATCAAGTGTTGTTTAGAGTTATCTGTTACAGGCCAGTTAATCCAAAGTGAAACTGGGCGATAGGTCTTGCCACCTGCGGATAGATTGTTCTTGAGAGTTGAAAGGAAGCTTTCAGAGACTTCACCCCAAATCTTACCACCCGTCAAGGTCATGGATGTTGAACTTGGGAGATTTTCATTGAGGGATTTCAACTCATCCTCACGTCCATTACCCCAATACTGTCCAGGAACAAAGATCATTTCTTTGCGAAGACCACTGTAAGTTCCCTGCATTTCAGTCAACCACTTGGTCATATCTTGCATCAAGCGGTTGTAGCTATTGTAGCCTCCGACTGGGCTCGGTGCATCATCTGCTAGAATACCAAACTCACGGACACCCACTTTCATCAACTGGGTAAATTTAGCCTTGATGGTTGCCAAATCTTCTTGGTAGTGCGCTTCATTGCCAAAGCGAATGCGGTTGTTCATGAATGGATGGATGGTCCAGACATAGCGGGTTTTACTTTGATTTCCGACACGAGCAAGTTCACGAATTTCAGCTAGTTTTTCTTCTGGATAGAGTTCTCGCCATTTCTTGTTGTGGTATGGATCATCTTTTGGTGCAAAGAAGTATTGGTTCAATTTCAAATCGCCACCAAAACGCATGAGCTCTGCACGATCTGCGTTAGACCATGGGTTTCCATAGTAACCTTCGATGAAACCACGGTTCTTGAGCTCTGCGTAATCTTCTACTGTCACATTGCGAAGGACTGGAACTTGACTTTCCTTGAGCATATGTTTCAAGGTTGTCAAACCATAGAAAACTGCATCTGTGTCTTTTCCGACGATGGAAATCGAATTATCCTTGATGCTCAAGACATAGGCGTCAATCTTGTCAAAGAGGCCTGCTGAAACATTGGACAAGTTTTGCTCTGCTTGTGAGCCTTGTCCATGCACTCCAAGATAGATATTGGTTGCGCCAGCGATTGCTGCCTTACCAGTTGTATAAGATACTTGATTGTCCTGCAAGACACTCTTCAAGCGATTACGAGTATAGATATCGAGTTGATCGCCCATGACCAGATTGACTTGCTTGCGAAGGGCTGTAACACCTTCGCCATAGGTTACTTTTTGTGGCGTTGGGAAGACCTTGTACTCTTTCTTGAGATAGTCTGCGCTCTTGCTGGCAGCTGCAATGCTGTCTTCGCTAGCTGGTTTACTTGCAGTGAATTGATCTGCCAATTCAACTGTTCCATCACCTGTTTGGTCTACTTTTGGTTTTTCAGGAGTAGTTGGTTTTTCTGGTTGACTTGGTGCAGGCGTTTCTTGCTCTTCTTTGACAGGTTTCAATAGATGAACTTCGGCTGCACTTGCAAAACCACCAACACCTTCCAATACTTTTAACTCAATCTTGTTGGTATGTACCGCGGCAAAGTTAACTGTTTTTTCTTGGGCATTGTTGTCCCAGTTTCCTTCTGAAACCTTGACCATTTGGCCATCTTTTTGTGCGTAGATTTCGTAGCGGGTAACGACACCATTTCCACCACCTGGACGAGGGAGATAAGTCAAGCCATTGACTTTTTCTGCTTCTTTCAAGGTCATAGTCAGACTGTATGGCGCAGTGTCACCAGTCCATTTAGTATGCCAGAAGGTATTTGGATCATTGTCAAAGGCCTTTTCAACAGCGCCTTCAGTCGCATTTCCTGGAAGTTGCTGACTGCTTGCGGTTGCAGTAATCTTATCATTTGAAATCAAACGAGGATTTACAAAAGGCTTATCAGTCAACTCAGCGCTGTGCAAGATTCCCTTGAAGCCACCGATACTTTCAAGTGGCAATACCAAGCTTGTATGAGCCAAACGTGGATGCGCAGGATCCGCGATACGCTCGATCTTTTCACCATCCACATAGACTTCTGTTGATTGTGGTTTGGTCACGATGGAGATTTGATAGCGTTTGTTCTTTTCAAGTTTCTTCTTGAACTGGATATGGAACTGTTCAAATTGATAAGCAAGGTAGCCATCTTTATCAGCTAGATAGATACGGTTGTCTCCACTTGTTGAGAAGATTTGTTCACCGTCTCCAGTGACAGTTACATCAAACTTCAAGACGTGACTTGGACCAACATCACTTGCCAAGCCTTCGATGCTGCTGTCTTTCTCAAATGCCAATCCTTGCTCGCTTGTCTTCACTTTCTTACTTGCATAGTTCTTGACGGTTTCAGGATTGATGGTAAACAAGTCGCTTTGATCAATCTCTTTATCAGGATTTGACTGTGGTGCATAAGGGCTTGTTGGTAGGGTGCGTTCTGCAAAGGTCGCAGCCGCACGATCGGATCCCCAAGTACGTTCTGCAGTAGTTTGCATGCTCTTGAAGAAGCGTTTAAAGATATCATAAGAGGTCAAACCTGTCTCATGAAGGTCGATGTTATCATTCCAAACTGCGTGCCCACCACCAATAATACTTGGATGAGAAGCTGGTAGAAGTGGACCTCCACCTGTTCTAAAATCATTCGGTGTCCAGCTATTGTACTGACGTTCGTAGTTAGCATAGTCCCCATAAGCTGCTTGACTATTACTTCCACTTGGGACACTATATGTAGGCACATCCGTAATGTTGATAATCTTAGCTCCCTGAGCGATGGCTTCATTTGGTCGTTGCCAATGGATGCTCCAAATATCAACCTCTACTCCGTTCCAATCAACAGGAGTGTTCCCACGTTTCGCACTGAGTGAGCCCCAGATACGAGGAGTATAGCCTTTAGATTTGATATATTGGGTCAAGTCATTGACATAGCGGCGATAACTTTCGCGGCTGCCATAGTATTCATCCGTTCCGATATGAACAGTAGATACCCCATGAAGCGGTGCATCTGGACCATCGAGGAGCTTGTCATAAACTGATTTGACAAATTTAAGAGTTTCTTCGTATTTATTGTCTAGATCGAGCATGGCTACGCGCTCGACATTATGCTTGCCTGCATAATCGCTCAAACTACCTTGATACATGAGGTCTGGGCGAACTTTGACAAATGAAAGAGCGTGTCCTGGTGTATCAATTTCTGGCACTAGATTGATATGCAAGGTCTTAGCCAATTTAATCAGATTTTGCATCTCTTCCTTGGTATAATGCTCATCTGATGTTAATTTTTGACCATTCTTACCGACAATATCTGTCTCTAAACGGAAACCAGTCTTGGCATGTTCAAGTACATACTTGAGTTGTTCTTCTGGGCTTAAATTCTTACCTGCCAAGTGTTCCTTGAGGAAGATATAGTTATCATTAAGGTGCAACTGCAAGTCGTTCATCTTGTAGTAGGCCATGTTGAGCATGATGTCTACAAGAGTGTCATAAGGGATAAATTTACGACCTGTATCCAGCATAAAGCCACGGTGGCTGAAACTTGGGAAATCACGAATTTCGCCATTTTGTAAGTCTGTTTCTCCCATTTGAAGAAGAGTACGAGTAGCGTAGAAGGCTCCTGTGTTCGTTGCGGCTTCGATGGTAATCACATCACCTTGGATAGTGATGCCATAGCCTTCCTTGCCATAACCTTTGTTTTCAACCTTTTTAAACTCGATTCGTTTTTGAGCCTGCTTGTCACCTGTTGCCAGTTCCAATCCACGGCTTGCAAGGTCTGACTGGTAGAAGCTTGCAGCCTGATCAAATCCTGAATCACCTGTCGCAAGAACTGTATCTGAAGTGATAGAGGATTGGCCTTCTTTTCCATACCATTGTTGAACAGCTGGCGCTACTTTTGGTTTCACACCCACACCCTCGTCCTGATGTAGACCCTTGATGACTACTTCAAACTCTTTGGTAAAGGTATGACTGTCTCTGATTTGTTGGACCATGACCTTGACACGTTGATCTGTCAAAGGTTTATAGATGTGATTTTGAAGGTCAATTACACCTTGTTTGTTGCTTCCGATGAGACTGACTTTTCCTGGTAAAGTTGGTAGAACAAGAGACTGTCCGTCTTCTGCTACTGATAGTTCTGTTACTTGGCGGATATCCGTTACTTTACTATGGTCCGGAACATTTGAATAAGCTCGAATTTCTTGGATCCCAACGTTTCTCCAGTTCATGGTTCCAGCTTGGTAATCATTGACCTCCAATTTGAGGTACTTAGCTTGGATACTTTCAGCTAGGTCTACTTTCTCATCTAAAACAGGATCTCCAGTCTTGGTATGAGCGAGTTTCCATTGTTTTTCTCCATTAGCGCCCACATCTTCTTGGCCTGCGTAATAGAGACTCCAAGATTTGATATTGGGGTCATTTTGCCCATTACGAAGACGACGATCCCAGTCAATTTCTACATGCTTGATGAGGGTAGTTTTTGGAAGAGTTAATTCGAAGGTTGGTTTTGGTACATCTTTGTCCGTAGCCCAACGAGTATTGTCATCTCCATCAATAGCTTTATCTGCAGTAAAGTTGGTTCCAGTCTCATGGTTGCTTGCCTGGGCAGTAGCACCTTCGAGATGGTTGACATCTTCTCTATCTTCGATTTGCTTTTCAGCTGGTTTTGGTGCGGGAGTAGCAGTTTCAGCTGGTTTATTGTCTGCCTTTGGTGTTTCAACCGGTTTCGGCGTTTCTGCTGGCTTGGGACTTGCAGGACTTGTCTCTGGTTTTGCCTCTTCACTTGCTGTAGGATTGGTTCCCTCATCTGTCGCTGGAGTTTCTTCATGACTTGCTTCTGTTGCAGCTTCTGCATCTGCTTTTTCCAGCGCAGCGGCTAAATCATCTGGTAACTTATCCAGCGCTTGAACATGAGTGATACTTCCCTCTGCCTCTGAAGGTGTTGCTGTTTCTGCCGCCTGAACCATATTGGCTCCAAAGATACTAGCACCAATCATAACGGAGGCTGCACCGATTGCAAATTTTCTTATACTATAGTGACAGCGTTTCTCAAAAAAATGTCTATCCATCTTTCTCCTATTCCTTTCATCCGCTTACATGAGTAAGCGGTATCATTTCTCCTTTGAAAAAAGGAGAGAACCTAGAGGTCCTCTCCGGCTGTTTAATCCTATTTGATTCTAGTTCTTTTGGACTTCTAAAACCAAATCTGTTTAGTCTTCTTTTCGTTTTGTCGTAAGAACAGCAGCAGATAAAGCGATACTCACACTTGCTAAGAAGAGGGCTACTTCTGAGCTGTGTTCTCCTGTAGCAGGAAGTTTCTCTTCATCTTTAGCTCCTGGAGTTTTGGTAGTAGCTACTGCACTTGGAGTGAGCGGGTACTCAGGTTTTTCAACTGTTGGAGCTGCTTGATCTCCAGCAGTAGCCAATACACCTGTGTAGGCTGGTTTCTCGTTTACCAAGGCTTGGACCGCATTGACTCCTCCCTTAAACTCTGGGACTTCATTGACAGCTGCTTCAACTGCATTAACCCCACCCTTGAACTCAGGGACTTCATTGACAGCTGCTTCTGCTGCATTGACTCCACCCTTGAACTCAGGGACCTCATGTACAGCTGCTTCTGCTGCATTGACACCGCCCTTGAACTCAGGGACTTCATGTACAGCTGCTTCTGCTGCATTGACGCCGCCTTTGAATTCAGGGACTTCATGTACAGCTGCTTCTGCTGCATTGACGCCGCCTTTGAACTCAGGTACATCAAGAACTGGTGGTTGTTCTTCCCCCTTGCTACTTGTTGGAGCGTCTGGTTTCGTAGCAGAATCTTTTAATTGGTTGAGATAGTCTGCGAAGTAGGCCACCATTCTTTCCGTCAAGAGATGGTTATCCGTCGCATATTTCATGCTCGCCTGAACGCTAGCCACTTCCTCTTGATTGTCCTTGTCTGTTAATTTCTGCGCCCTAGCCAAAGCTGCTTCATAGCCAGACATGTCAAGCGGTGTTTCTGCTACCTGTGGACGGGTAAAGATGAGTTCCGCTGCAGATTGGTATTTATCGCCACCATCTCCGTAAGTCTTGGTACCTGTAAGGACAATTTTCTTAGCCTTGATTGTCTTGCCAAAGTCAATGTCTTTTGGCTTGTTGTTATCTGGCCAATCTGTCACGGTGAAGGTATGTTCTTTACCAGACTCATCTGTGACAACCAGTTTCACATCACGCAAGTTACCATTTGAACCTGATCCACGTGGAACATAGCGAAGTCCAGTGATTTCAGTTGGTTCTTTCAAGACCATGGTTGCAGGCTTGCCTACATCTCCTCCATTCCAAGATGTATGCCATAGACTAGACACATTACCATCAAAGGCATTCTCAAGACCTTCACCTGGTTGAGCTGGCGCATCCAAACTTTCAAAGTCTTCTGCTACCAGAGCTGTTTTCTTCTGAACCAAAGCATTCTTCAAAGCTTCAATCTTGGCAATCTCTGCACGCGCCTCTTCAACACTGATATCATCATCTGCCTGACTGAGGTTAAAGACCGCCTCTTTCAAAGCATCCATAGACTCTTTCGTGTAGTTGGTCATGGCAACCGTTGGCAAGTAGTTCTTCAGAGCATTTTCTGTCAACATCTTACCTGTTAGGGTAATTTCCTCGATGTGAAGATTATCCATCATGAAGTCATTATAACCACGGAAGTTAGCATTCCCACCAGAATCTCCACGAGTATTGCTTGCGTTCCCAGTTGAGTAAATACCTACCCAAGTATCGCCTGTTTCTGCACCTGTCACGAGGAAGGTTGCCTTCTTGGCTTTCTTAGAGTCTGTCCAAGTATTTGGCAATTCATGCATTTCCAAGTTGCTTGCTTGAGTACCACGACGACCTGACTGGAATTCTCCCTTACCGACTACAAAGGCATAGGTATTGTCTGAACCTGCTTCGTATTCAAAGGTTACACGATAAGTTTTACCTGCTTCAAAGCGGAAGTTTTGTGGAATAGTTTGGTAAATCAAGTTACGACGACTCACTAGTCCATTGGTCTTCAATGACCAATTTCCTTCGATAACATCATCGACTTTCTTACCGTTCCAACCACGCTGCGTATATGGATCGTGTTTTTCAGACAAGTGAGTGCGGTTATCTTCGACACCTTCGACACCACCTACTACAAATGGGAAGATTCCTTGAGCTACATTTTCAAAGTCTTGTTTGAAAGTTCCTTGACCTGTATCATGCTTGTCTCCGTACATGCTTGAATTGTTTTCAAAGGTACGAATTTCATCAAAGTATGTTGCTTCATCACCAGCTTCACGACTCAATGTCAAAGTAACATTTGATACGTCCGATCCAGTTGTAAAGAAGGCGTACATGTTTTGGAAGTAACTTGTATCATCAACTGTAGCATTTTCACGACGATTGTTATGAGCATATGCTTTGATATAGTTGAGAGCGAGTGACTTATTGGTATAAGTAGTCACTTCTTTTTCGCCAGTATTCACTGTGATACTTGCCTTAGCATTACTACGGTTATCAACACCAACATAAACCGCATACTTGGTATTTGGTTTCAAGCCAGTCAGTTTCTGAGTAAGGCTGACCTTGCTCTTATTGCCTTGGATACGAAGCATTTCATTTGCGCCCTGTGATTTGACAATTTCTGCCTTAGAAGCATCACCAGAAATGGTCCAGTGTTTCAAGGTTCCACTGTTAAATCCTTGGTCATAGATGTGCATGCCTTCGCTCCATGACATTTCAGGATTGGTTTGTTTTGAGCGGTAGAGAACATATGGTTGATTTGCTAGAAGGTCTAGGGTAATCTTGCCATCTTTTACAGTTAGTTCTTGCTCTTCTGTCTTACCTTGGTCAGTTAGCTTGTAAAGGTAAACCTTGCTATTTGCCCAATCACTTGGAAGTGTCCAAGTTGTCGCACCAGCTTGCGTATTGAAGTAGTACATCTTTTCCTTATCAGCAGGAAGTTTCTTACCATTTGCATCCCAGTTCCAAGGAGTCAAATAAGCTGAACCATCTTGGATAACACGTCCATTGAGCGTTACTGTACGTTCGCGGTATTGCGGGCTATTGACATCGTTTGACTTACGAGTCACAACAACCTTGTTACCTGCCCCATCGACTAGCTCAACCTTCATTTCTGGAGTCCATTTATAGGTGCTACCATTATCGGTCATGGTAACTGGTGTACCATTTTCCCATTTGCTTACAGTGAAGTGTTGGAAATACTTGGTCATCAAGTCATGGGCAAACAAGTTGGTTACATAGCCATTGTAATCACTTCGTCCTTGCCAGCCTTCAAAGTCTTTCATGCTGTAGCCACCTAGAAGTGGATAGTCGGCTGCACCACCGTAACTTCTGTAGTCTCCTACCCAAGCATCTTTTTGGTGGTTACGGATAAAGCGGGTGATGGCACTGTTGATACCTTTATTGGTGTAACCACCATAGGTCAAGTCAGCTGCCCAGTGATGGAAGGTAGAGTCGTACTCACCACCATGGCCCCACTCGATTGCAAAGCGCCAACCTTGTTTATTGATTTCTTTGGCAAGAACGTGGGTAGCCCAAGCACCGTTATCACCTGATTGACCATTGCCCCAAACGTCCACATAGATAAAGTCGAGACCGTCACCAAGTTTTTTCTTCAAATCTTCCCAACGTGCCAAACGGCCATGTGCTAGGTCATAAGCAGCATCAATGTTGATACCTTGGTCTAGCCAGTTCCAGCCATAGCTATAGCTACCATCTGGATTCTTACGGAGGATTTTTTCATTGAAGTATTTAGACTCAGGATAAGTCTCAGAAGCGTTAACATGGATACCTAGATGAGCTCCATATTTCTTCGCTTTCGCAATCAAGGTCTTGAAGTCTTCAACACCACCAATACGTTTACCAATATCAGCATAGTTCAAGTGACCAGAGTCATGGCCTTCGCTACCATATCCTTTAAGGAGAACACCTTGTCCTAGACCATCTGTGTGAAGATTGATTTTCTTGATACCATCCAAGGTCATAAGGAATGGGTTCTGTGCTTGAGAACCAAAGTTCATCGCGATACGATAAGCTGTAATATCCTTAACTTTTTCCCAACCTTGAGGGTTGTTCATGATACTACGGTAAGCAATGGCACCATCTTGCCAATCGACTTTGTTGTCAGCATTGGCATCTTCAGTGATAACAACCTTAGCACTTGGAAGTTCCTTGGTATACTCTGGGAAGACAATGCCCTTATAAGCTTTTTCCCATTGCCATTCAGAACTATGAATTCCGACATAGTTGGCATTTCCGACTGTTTCTTTGTAGGCTGTCAAGCGGGTCCAGTCATAAGAACCTCCACCGTAGCTGTTTTGAGAGTTACTCCAAACACCTGCAGCAAGCTTATCTGTAGAAACAAATCCATACATGTAACCCTTAGCCAAGTCCTTCATTGGATTGGTTACATCGATATGATCATCTCCGCTGACATGGGTATTGTTTGACATGGTTGCACCGTCAAACTTGGCACCAGCTTGATCACTCGAAACAGAGACTAAAGCATTGCCAAGGAAACTAATCGTAGAAAGCAATTTTCTTTCGTCATCAATCTTTTGACCTGGAGTGACTTGATTGTGATTGACAATCTTGGTCACATCAAAGTGCAACTGATTATCAACAACTTGCAGACGGACCGTCATTTCTGCATTGATAAGATTAGCATCATCGCGAAGCTTCATCAAGTACTCTGCAGTTGTCTCATTGATTTTTTTGTAAGTAACTTCAGGTGTGACTTCGTGTTTGTTGATAAATACTTTATTGAATTGTTGGACTTGTCCTGGCAAGGTATGCCCGTTCAAACTGTATTCTTTAATACGAGGGAAGGCTTGGTCAATTACTGCCTTGAGTACCTTAGACTGGATCGTATCATAAGTCACCTTGCTATCGTCAACGGCCGGACCTGTTTCTTTCTGGGCAGGAGTATCATCTGATTTTACACCTTCTTGATTGTCTGTTTTAACGCTGACAACTGTACGCTCATTGCCATAGGAACCAGCTTTTAGGACGATTTTCTTCTCATTTTTGAGAGTTTCATTAACAGCTGCTGGCAAAGTGACCGTATCAAAGAGTTTCTCATCATTATTCGTTGCATTGAGTTGTCCATCTGACTTGAGGGTAATTGATAGGCGGTTAATTGATCCTGTCTCAGGCGCTGCTACACGGTCCCCCTTATACCAGGTGCTATCGGTTGGAGATTTATACTCCCAGAACCAACCGTCCTTGTCATAACCAACAAAAACATTGTTCTTGGTATCTTTAAATTTCAAGAAGACACCAAAGCGTGATTTGCCCTTTTCAGAATCATCTTTGAAGGTTAAATCAACCGTTGCATTTCCATTAGCATCAACTGTCAATCCTTGTTTTTCAAACAAGGCTGGTTTATCGCCATTGTCGTTCTGTGCAGTTGAAGACAATTGATTGTAGCGGACACCTTTTTCTTCACGAACCGTAACTGTTCCCTGCTGTTCTTTTTTTGCTACCGTTTGCCATTCAGGGGTTACTGTCTTAGGGGTTTCAGGTTTAGCAGCTGCAGGTTTATCCTCTTTTGGTTTTTCTTCAGCCGGTTTTTCTTTCTCTTCCAAGTCTGCTGGTTTCACACTTGAAATTCCCTGCATGTGGTCCTGGATCCATTTTAGTTGAGCTGGTGAGAAGAGAATGCCTCCACTACGTTTTCCAACTACACCATTTTGATGCACACCGACTAGTTTGCCTTCTGTATCAAAGATACCGCCACCACTAGCGCCCGGTTTGCCTCCTTGGTAACCAATCCCTTGGACACCTTCTCCGTATGGTTCCACAAAATCAACTGTAGTATTGACAATCGGATTCAATTTCCCTTCTGGATAACCAAAGACATGGAGCTTATCTCCGATTTTCTTAACTACTGGCTTTTTGGTTACTTCAACAGGCGTATTTTCTAGAACTGTACGCAATCTCACAAGGGCCAAATCATTTTTGAAGCCCTTCAGGTAGCCTTCACGATCCCAATGAATAATATCTTTCTTGCTAAACTTGACATCTGGCAATCCTGGATAAGAGATACTATAGATATCTCCATCCCCTTGATCATTGTCCACAACCTTACGGATATTGCCGTCTTGACTGTCCTTGATAAAGTTATGAGAAACCGTCAAGACAAGGTCTTTTGCAACGACAATACCGCTACCTTCTCCTGATGGCGTCTTAATCTTAACAGTCGCGCCGTAGTTTAATTCCCCATTGGTAGTCTTAGCCACATCTTCTGGGACAAGCTTCCCAGTATCTTGGGCCAATTGATCCTTGTCAACTTCGCGCCCATTGTCTTCAGCTTTCTCCAACCTATCTTCTAATTCTTTTGGCAGATTGCTTGGCTTTTCAGACTTTTCTTTTTCTTGAGCCAACAACTCTTCTTCTGTTTGTGGGCCTTCAGTAGTTTCAGCTGAACCAGGATTCTGAGCGGCAGCTTCCTTGTCAAAATCGTGCCCCTCATCACTAGCCTTCTTATCCAAATCAGCCAGTTCACTTGGCAAATTATCTGTTGAACCAACCCTTGCTTGATCAGCCAATACTGGGGCAGTCGCAAAGAAAGTCGCTCCAATCATCACCGAAGCTACCCCAAGCGTAAACTTACGAATACTAAACTTACAGCGTTTTTCAAAAAATTGTTTATCCATAAACTCCTTAATCCTTTCACTTAACAGTAAGCGTTTACATTCTTTTTTTAAAAAATACTCCTTTCTCTGAAAGTACCGTGCTTAACTGTCATAAATAAAAAATAATTATGCTTTTAATATAACAAATAATGCCTAAGAAAGCAATAGGAAAAAGGAAAATTCGCAAAAATTTCTCAAGACACCCCAAATTTAAAAGCTCGCTTTAAAGATATAAAAAGGACTTAGCATCCAAGAGGAATACTAAATCCTTTCTCATATCCTGTAAAATTTATTTCACATGGTTTGCGAGGTCTTCTTGAGCCTTCTTATTAGACTCTTCTTTTTCTTTCAACCAGTTTTCTTGAGCTTTTTGATACTCTTCTGTTGTTACCGCCTTATCTTGTACATCTAGGTATTTATACAAGAGGGCTTCGCTCATACCCTTATTACCAGAGTATGCAAACGGAAGTGTAAATGGTACCATCTTAGACAACATTGGACGACCAGTTTGAGAAGTTGTTGGGATGAGCAAGGCACTGTCTGTCAACCAAGCTTGGGCAGCAGCATATTTTTCATAACGTTTTGAAACGTCAGTAGTTTCTTCCCCAGCTTCCACAACCATTTTTTCATAGTCTTCCAAACCAACTTGCTTGGCAGCAGCATTGTTTGTTCCAGAGTCAAATCCTAGGTAAGTCTTTGTATTTTCCCCTACAGATGGTTTGATAATATCAAGGTAGGTAGAAGGGTCTGCAAAGTCTGGAGACCAACCCACGTTATCTGAGATATCCCAGTCTTCTCCAGCCGCAGTTTCAGCAAAGTAAGTGATGTTCAAGACATCGTCTTTTTGAAGTTGTTGGATATCGACAACCACATTATCAGATCCTAAGTTTTCTTCAACTGACTGTTTAAAAGATTGGACACGTTGAACTTTTGTTGTATTGGTTTGGTCTACAGGCATATCCAAGTGGATTGGGAATTTCACACCTTCCGCTTGAAGAGCTGTCTTAGCTTTAGCAAACTCTGCTTTAGCCTTATCTGGGTTGTAGAGTCCATCTTGAGCATCATCCAAGTTCACGTTGCTCCACTCGTCACCATAAGTCACCAATTTGTCTTTGACCATTTCGCCAAAGTTCTTTCCATCTGCCTGTACAAATGTAGGAGGAACAAACAAGTTACGAAGCAGTTTAGTTGCCCCGCTTGCACCATTTACTTGAGAAGCATAAGCCGTTCTATCGAAACCAAAAGCAAGAGCTTGACGGAAGTCCTTGTTTAGAAGAGCTTTCTTGGTTGATGTTTTTTCTTCATCCGTTGTCTTAGAAGTGTACTTATAAGACTGACGATCAATATTCGTACCTACTAAATAAGTAGTAGAGTCTTGTTGTGTATAAACAATATTGTCTTTAAATGCCTTTTCAGTCTCTGTGTAGCTAGCGCTTGTTGGGAAGAGACGAGCCATTGTAAAGCTGCCGTCTTTGAAAGCTTCAGTTGGTTTGTTGGTATCTTGTCCATCCCAGAATGATAATTTAACCTTATCGATATGGACATTGTCCTTATCCCAGTAGTTAGGATTTTTCGCAAATTCGACAGAAGATTTAGCAACAATTGATTTGAGTAAGAATGGACCATTGTAAAGAATACTGCTTGAATCAGTTCCCTTAGCGAAGTCATCCCCTTTAGAGTTCAAGAACTCTTCATTTACCGGGGCCAAAACTCCCATCGTTGTCTTAGAATTCCAGAAGCTTTCTGGCTTGTTCAATGTGTACTGAACTGTATAATCATCAAGTGCCTTGATTCCTACTTGAGAGAAGTCTGTAATTTCTCCTTTAACATAGGCGTCCAATCCTTTGATTGATTCTTGAACTAAATAAAGACCATCAGATTTTTTATCAGCAGCATATTTAAGTCCTGTTACAAAGTCTTGCGCTTTGACTTCTGCGTATTCCTCACCTTCAGAGGTATACCATTTTGCATCCTTACGAAGCGTATATGTGTAAGTCAAGCCATCCTTAGATACAGACCAATCCTCAGCCATAGATGGTACAAAGTTACCATAGCGGTCATTTTCAAGCAAGCCATCGATAACGTTGCTCGTAATATTTGCTGTAGCTGCCTTACCAGTTGTCAAATAGTTTAAGTTATCAGGATCCGTTTCATAAATGTATGAGAATGTCTTCTCACCTTTAGCACTTGAACCTGATCCAGAGCACGCCGCAAGAGTACCAGCTGCCAATAATGTCACACCCGCAAGGGCAAGTAATTTTGAACTTTTCATCATTTTCTCCTTTAAAATTTACATCCCATTATAGACTCTTTTCAGAAAGTTGTCAACAGAATTTTCAGAATTTTTGAATGATTTTAGCATTTTCTGAAAAAATTTTTTTTGATAGATATCCTTAGTATTAAATTCCAATTTGTATAACTTACGATTTCCAAAATACAAACGGTCAAACCAAAGGTAAAAATCAGATTTTTTATCATTTTTTTGCTATGATTAGATATAAGAAAATCTGAGGAGGAGACAATGATATTAATTACAGGTGCAAATGGTCAGCTAGGTACCGAACTACGTTATTTACTAGATGAACGAAATGTGGACTATGTTGCAGTGGATGTGGCCGAAATGGATATCACAAATGCTGAAATGGTTGATAAGGTATTTGCTGAGGTCAAGCCAACTCTGGTCTATCATTGTGCAGCCTACACTGCTGTGGATGCGGCTGAAGACGAGGGGAAAGAACTGGATTTTGCCATAAACGTAACTGGAACTGAAAATGTAGCCAAGGCCTCTGAGAAATACGGAGCTACCCTTGTCTATATCTCGACAGACTATGTCTTTGATGGGAAAAAAACCATTGGACAAGAATGGGAAGTCGATGACCTACCCGATCCGCAGACAGAGTACGGGCGTACCAAACGAATGGGTGAAGAACTCGTTGAAAATCTTACGTCACAACATTACATCATCCGCACTGCTTGGGTCTTTGGAAATTATGGCAAGAACTTTGTCTTTACCATGCAAAATCTTGCCAAAACCCATAAAACTCTCACTGTAGTTAACGACCAACATGGTCGCCCAACCTGGACACGTACCTTGGCTGAGTTCATGACCTACTTGACTGAAAATCAAAAAGAATTTGGCTACTACCACTTATCAAATGACTCAACTGAAGACACCACTTGGTATGACTTTGCTGTCGAGATTCTTAAGAACAGTGATGTTGAAGTAGTACCAGTAGACTCCAGCAAGTTCCCTGCTAAGGCTAAACGCCCCCTCAACTCAACCATGAGTTTAGCCAAAGCGAAGGCAACAGGTTTCGTCATTCCAACCTGGCAAGATGCACTTAAAGAGTTTTATAAACAAGAAGTGAGAAAATAAAAGATTACGACATACATAAAAAGCAAGAGAACTCAAAGTCTCTTGCTTTTTAGTATCTGATTACTTAATTACTTTTTGCGTCTTGGCATAGTTAGCCTCGACGGCTTCTTTTTCAGATTTCCACCATTCTTGGTTGTCTGTGTACCACTTAATGGTCTCTTTGAGACCTGCTTCAAAGTTGGTAAACTCTGGTTCCCATCCTAGTTCATCACGGAGCTTGCTAGCGTCGATGGCATAGCGGAGGTCGTGACCCGCACGGTCTGTCACATGATCATAAGCATCAGCTGGTTGCCCCATCTCCTTGAGGATGAGTTCTAACACTTCTTTGTTGTTCTTCTCGCCATCTGCACCAATCAAGTAAGTTTCACCGATTGTACCTTTTGTCAAAATTGTCCAAACACCTGAAGAATGGTCATTGGTATGGATCCAGTCACGGACATTCTTACCTTCACCATAGAGTTTTGGCTTGATACCGCTCAAGATATTGGTGATTTGGCGCGGAATGAACTTCTCAATATGCTGGTAAGGACCATAGTTGTTTGAACAGTTAGAAATCGTCGCTTTCACGCCAAAAGAGCGAACCCAAGCTTTGACGATCAAGTCTGAAGCTGCCTTTGTTGATGAGTAAGGCGAGCTTGGATTGTACTTGGTTTCAGCTGTAAACTTCTCACCTGGACCTTCTCCATGACCTGGCAAATCTTCACGCAGAGGCAGATCCCCATAGACTTCGTCAGTCGACACATGGTGGAAACGAAGGTCATATTTACGAGCTGCTTCCAATAGAGTGTAGGTCCCTATGAAGTTAGTGTAGATAAAGGGGCTCGGGTCATTGAGCGAGTTATCATTGTGGCTTTCTGCCGCATAGTGAACAATAGCATCAGCTTCAGCTGCCAGCTTATCTACCAAGGCTGCATCAGCAATATCTCCAACAACCAACTCAACACGATCACCTAGAATTTCTTCAATATTGGCACGATTACCCGCATAAGTCAGCTTGTCCAGCACTGTCACATGGACGTCTGGAAAGTTGTTATAGACATAATGAACAAAGTTAGAACCGATAAAACCAGCCCCACCTGTCACGATGATATTTTTGTATTCAGTCATTTTTATTCCTTAACCTTTTTACAAATCTTCTTTTCTTAGTGGTTTTACATCCTTAAGTAATGGATGATGTTTATCTGCTTCTGAGACCTCTGCTTCTGCTAGGTTTTCCCACTGGATGCCCAAAGCTGGGTCTGCATAGTTGACAAAAGCATATTTAGGCTTGAGTTCAAGTGCCCAGTAGTCATTGACCAGATAGCTATAAGAAACTGTATCCGAGAGGACTTGGAAACCATTGGCTACGCCACGAGGGACAAAGATTCCTTTACTTGCATCAATCTCTGTCTGATAAACATTTCCAAAAGTCTCACCCTCACGCAAGTCCACCCAAGATCCTAGAACCTTCCCATTATCTGCAACAGAGATGTACTTGTCCCAAGGCTCAGCATGGAGTCCTCGAAGAACATTTTTGCGAGAAAAGCTGACGTTATTTTGCAGTTTCCCTTCAGCAAAGAAGCTTTCAGGAAAGCCAAGTGGCACCATCTTTTCCTTCTGGAAATTTTCCTTAAACCAGCCACGATTGTCTCCATGAACTGGAATGTCAAACTCTAACAAACCTGGAATTGCATCAATCTTACGCACTGCAAGTGTTTTTCCAAAAAAATTATCTGTCATCTAAATTTCTCCAATCAAACGGAGCAAGTATTGTCCGTATTCATTCTTCTTCAACGGCTGCGCCAATTCATGCACTTGCTCTTTACTGATATAGCCCATACGATAAGCAATTTCTTCCAGATTTGCCACTTGCACGTTCTGCATACGTTGAACCGTTTCGATATATTGAGCTGCTTCTAAGAGACTTTCGTGAGTTCCTGTATCCAACCAAGCAAAACCACGCCCCATAACCTCAACAGACAAATCACCACGATCCAAGTAAGCCTTGTTGACATCTGTGATTTCTAATTCTCCGCGAGGACTTGGTTTGATACCCTTGGCAATTTCGACAACATCGTTATCATAGAAATACAGTCCTGTCACTGCATAGTTAGAGAGAGGATGCTCCGGTTTTTCTTCTATGGAAATAGCATTCATGTCTGTATCAAACTCGACCACACCAAAACGCTCTGGATCCTTCACTTGGTAGCCAAAAACAGTCGCACCTTTCTCTTTCTGGGCTGCCTTTTGAAGCATTTTGCTCAAACCAGGTCCATGATAGATATTGTCGCCCAAAATCAAGGCAACACTATCGTCACCGATAAATTCTTCACCGATAAGAAAAGCCTGAGCAAGTCCATCGGGACTAGGTTGTTCCGCATAGGAAAGATTGATCCCAAATTCGGAACCATCCAAGAGTAAGTCCTTAAAACGGGGCAAATCCTGTGGTGTTGAGATAATCAAAATATCCTTAATCCCAGCCAACATCAGGGTTGACAAAGGGTAGTAAATCATGGGTTTATCATAAACCGGCATCAGCTGTTTTGACGCAGCCCGAGTCAAAGGATACAAACGTGTCCCCGAACCACCTGCAAGAATAATACCTTTCATAGTGAAGCAACCTTTCTTCGTTGTTTTTCAATTACTAAATTCTTTCTCCACAACCTCAAGCGCTCGTTCAATCACCACATGCATATCGTAATATTTATAATCTGCTAAGCGCCCACAGAAAATAACCTTATCATTCTTTGAAGCTTCCTCTTGGTACTTAGCAAACATAGCATTATTTTTCTCATCGTTGATCGGATAGTAAGGCTCGTCCCCACGCTTCCAGTCAGCTGGATATTCACGCGTGATAACTGTCTTTGGCTGCGTTCCATATTCAAAATGTTTGTGTTCGATGATACGAGTATAAGGGATCTCACGCTCTGTATAGTTCACCACAGCATTCCCTTGATAATTTTCCTCGTCCAAAATTTCATGCTCAAAGCGAAGGCTACGGTATTCTAACTCTCCGTGTTTGTAGTCAAAATATTGGTCGATCATTCCTGTGAAGACAACTTTTTCAGCTGATGCTTCTAACTCTTCACGGTGAGCAAAGAAATCAACACCAAGCTCAACTTCAACGTCTTTAAGCATATTTTCAATAATGACATTGTAACCACCAATAGGAATCCCTTGGTAACGGTCATTAAAATAGTTATTATCAAATGTTAGACGAACTGGAAGGCGTTTAATGATAAATGGAGGAAGTTCCGTTGCTGAGCGCCCCCACTGCTTTTCAGTATAACCCTTAATCAACTTTTCGTAGATATCTGGACCAATCAACTTGATAGCTTGCTCTTCAAGATTTTTCGGCTCAACATCCTTCATATCAGCTGTCTGCTCAGCAATCTTATCTTTTACTTCCTGTGGAGTTTTTGTGCCCCACATAGCATAGAAGGTATTCATATTGAAAGGAAGATTATAAAGACTTCCCTTATAGTTTGCGACAGGTGAGTTGATATAGTTGTTAAATTCAGCGAATTGATTGATATAGTCCCAAACTTTTTTATTAGAGGTATGAAAGATATGGGCACCATATTTATGAACATTGATACCTTCTACATTCTCACAGTAGATGTTCCCACCGATGTAATCACGTTTATCAATCACTTTTACCTTTTTACCACGCTTGGTTGCCTCATGAGCAAAAATCGCTCCAGATAAACCAGCTCCGACGATTAGATAGTCGTACATATCATTCTCCTTCTTATAATTTGACAATTCGATTGAAATAAGGAAGTTTCATTAATATTCCAACAATAATAAAACTAACACTTAAAGTAAATATAGCAAAAAGTAAATATGATCCTACGAAACTAAAACCAAATAATTTTTCCCATACCTTCATAATATATGTGTGTATTATAAAAACTCCCATAGTTTGATTAGAAAGGGAAACAATACACTCGCTCCGTTTTTCATTCAAAGTAAGCGTGAGTATAGTTAGAAAAATTCCCAAGCTTACAACTTTTACAAATAAAGTATCATAAAAATATTCAGCAAAAAGATTATGATAAGTGGTCTTCGCTATGAAAAATAATATTACCGGTGAAATCAATAACAACAGTACCACAACTGCTTTCATCCATCTCTTAAACCTATTTTTGATAATATCTTTATCAAATTGAGCTATAAAACCACCTAAAAGATAATAGAATAACCATGTCCATAATCTAAAAGTTTGTATAACATATGTTTGAATTGGCATTTGAAGTACAATATTGGCCAACTCAAAAATCAAACCAATAACTACCAATAAAGATAGAATATAAAAATATCTTCTTTTTGAATTAAGAATTTTTTTCAAAATGGGTAGACATAAATAAATAAGTATAAGCGAACCAAAAAACCAAAACTGAAAGAAATACCCTTTTTGTAACAGAGAGCCTACAATTTTTTTAATTGGATTAACCGCAAAGTCTCTTTTAAAGAGCCAAACGATAATGTTCCATGATGACACTGTTATTAGAATCCATTCAACTTTTTGAAGTATATAAGGATAAGTTATTTCCCTTTTGCCTAACAATAAATAACCATTGACCATAAAAAATAGAGGAATAGAATAGGTTCCTAAGTAATATAAATATGTCAAAAGATTCCATGAACCTGTCTCTTTAAACCCACCCATCGTTGTATGAAGTAGAACAACTCCAACACATGCAAGTACTTTTAGTAGATCTAAGTTAATATTTCGATATTTGCGCATTCTAATTTTTCCTAATCATTTGTTTTAATTCTTTTACATCTACCACTTTCAGAGATAGAATTGCAAAAAGATAAATGATTCCACCAAGCACTGCAAAGGCTAGAACATTCATAGTTGGTGAAAAATGTATAACTGTTTTTGAACCTAGCAGAATGCCGTACATGATAGCTGATGCTAGAACAATTTTTGTCATAGATCCGATAACAGGAACTTCTTTTAGATATCTGCGAGTAAAGTATAATTGTATCGCCCATACTAACGCCTCTGTCAATACAGAAACAATGGCTGCTCCGATATATCCAAGTTTGGGAAGGAATAGTAAATTCAAACCTACACTGATAATTGCGGGAGCTGTTGTTGATATCATAAATTCCTTATTCTTATTGTGTGGAATCAATATTTGAATCCCCATAATATTAGTCCAACCGATAAAGAACATACGGAAAATCATAATGGCGATTGCATAACGTGCATCCTGAAAATCTTGACCAAGGAAAAACTGAACAAAATCGTCATTGACAATCAGCATGCCAGCAATGATGGGGAAAATGACCAAATTATAAATCAAAAAGGACATTTGGTGCATCTTGTTGACAGCCTTGTGGTCTCCAGAGGACAAAAGACTAGATACACGAGGCAACATGACACTTCCCAGAGACGTCACCAAGGTCAACAAAATATTGACGAGTTTTAATGCCTGGTCGTAAATCCCGACATCTTTTGTAGAAGCCAGTGCTCCAAGCATGGTACGATCTAACGTAACATACAAGGAAATTGCCACTTGCGGAAGGAATAATAATATGACAGGCTTCAAATGATGCCTAGCATATTTTATATCAAAATGCGGTCTGCCGATAAACTCCCTAGCAGGTAACCACAAACTTAATTGCCCCAAAAGTTCAAATATGGTTAGCAAAAAAACATAGAGGTATAGGTCATTTGCAGATTTGACAAAGAGGAAGATTGAAATGACTCCAACGAGCTTGACCGTGATATTTCGAACAGTAATCTTTCGAAAATCCTCCAACCCTTGAAAAAGCCAGGAAATGTCTAAACCTTTTGAAACTAAACTCAAGCCTAGAATGTAGGCTACCGGATTTTGCATAAAGGGAAGATTCAGACAAAGAAGAGCATACAAGGACAGAGAAAGAACTGTTGCACCTAATTGCAGAGAGTAGATTCCCCAAAAGTTTTTTTCAATTTCCTTGCGATGTCCTGAAATGACTTTGGTACCATAGTTGGCAACTCCTAGCGTTGCTAGGAGGATAAAATAAGTGATAATGGAGTTGAAATAGCCGTAAGTTCCTAAATCTTCAGAGCTAAATACCCGAGTGACATACGGGGTGGTGATAATCGGTAGAATAATCACCAGCAGCTGGTAGGAAAGATTATAGGCGTAATTTTTTAAAACTTTCATAAGTACAATAACTTGTTTTAGCCTTCCTTTGAATTTGACGAATACTCTTCTTTATTCAATTTTCGCATCCTCATTCACAATAAATAGGCGACTAATAAATAAGATTAATGGAGAATAACGAAGAACTAACATCTGAGGATCAAACATACCATGGATAATCATAATCCCTAAGCAAGCCAGTACGATATCTTTTTGAATGGACACAAAATAACGCATCACTTTTGTCAATGCAAACAACATAAATGCACTGACAATCAAGCCATCAATAACCAATAATTGAACAAAAGAGCTATCAATATAATTGTAATTACTAGTGAAATTTCCAAATATATCAAGAGTTGTAAAGGAAATTGGTTGCCCTAACCAAGATACTCCAAAATTTTGAAAACCATTGACACTGAGACGCAAGCGATTATGCGTAAATTGATCGACTAAGTGAAATAAATTCCCAGATGAATAAAAACAAAAATACAAGATAATCACTAAAGCTAAAATAAAACCGTAGTGCACAAGTGTCTTTGTCCAGAAGTTTCCAATGATAAACTCTTTTTTAAAGATTTTAATACTCAACAAAGCATAGGTTAGTATCAAAATGCTTAAGTAAAACGGACTAGATGTCGAAGTCTGTTGATACATATAAATGGTAGCCAAGAGTAGGCCCAACAATTCAAGGTAAGAAATTCTTTTGCCCCGAAACATCAGATAAGTACACAGGGCAAAAAACAGTCTCTGTGACGCAAAGGATACATAGTTAAATCCTAGACTAAAACGGTAGCCACCATCTGCATTCATAAACATATTGTCAATCATACCTTTTTGACTGGCATAAATTGTCAAACAAAGTACCAGGAATGTCGCTAAAGAAAACGTTCCTAACAATTTCCTAAAATCAATATCTCTAGCTGAAAAAACTAATAATAAAACGTTTATGTCAAGTAAACCATCACGATTTTTTGAAACTATCAACATCGAAAAGAGGAATGCAAGTGCTATTAACAGCGATTTCCAGTGAAACCTAAAGTAATACAAGGTCTTCGGAAGAGTGATAAACTCTTTTATCAAAATCATGATAATAGTAAAATAGAGAAGCATCCTATACAAGAATAGAAAACCATCTAATCGAACAAAATAAGTGGTTGTTACTAGTGAAGTGACAATAACCCACAAAAAAAGAGTAGATAAATAGATTTTTTCTGAAATAGAGCGATTGTTATTCACAAGTACTCACCATACCTTTCGATTGTTGTGTTAAAATGAAGCAAAATAATTTTGACAGAGATATATAGTAATAATATCTATTAGACATGTTATTTCTATAATTTTTGTAAACAGAAATCACCAATCAATGTTTCCTAAACCTCTCATATCCCTTAATTTTATCCATTACCCGATTATATATCAGGCATAACTTATATTGTTTGAATCTCAATAATTTCCTAAACACAACATAACGTTTTCCAATTTGACTATCTAAATCCCTAAATTTGAAAACTTTTTGAAAATGATGTTTCTCAATTACGTCTTTAAGTTGTTCTGAAGCCTCGTTTAAGGTATACGTTCCATTTAACCATAGTGGACCAAAGTAACGGTCAATATAAACTGTCATTGCCTTAAGAACAACCATTCTTTCAATTAAATCTTTAGAGTCACTCTCTGGATATTGTTTCAAAAGTAAACGAATTTCCTTAACAAATTCAAGCTGACCAGTAAGATTTTTTTCATTGTAGTACATCAAACTATGAGTACCATTAACATAATAGAATTCTTTATCATCAAGTAGAACATTGTTAGCTATAGTTAATGCCGAAAAATTAAATAGAATATCCTCAGCAAACGACAGCTTTTCATTAAATCTAATTTGGTTATCTTGAACAAATTGACTTCTGAAAAATTTTCCAGCAATTCCGGGATGTATTGTATACTTACCAATTCCAAAATTAGCTTTAAATATACCAAGTTTATCATTTGGGGACACGGAAGTATAACTGACAACCCCTCCTGTATTTTTCACATCTGTAAATAACAAATCAAAATTTTGTTCTAAGTTCATAAAATATTCAACAAAATCACTTGAGAACAAATCATCACTATCTACAAAAGTTAAAAACTTACCACTCACCTGTTCTAATGCAGTATTTCTAGCAGAACTCACTCCACCGTGAGAATTTTTAAATAAATATAAATTTGGAAATAATCTCTGATAACGTTCAATTATCTCAATCGTATTATCCGAGGAGCCATCATCAACACAAATAACTTCAGTAATATCAGAGTAGTCGCCTATGGATCTAAAAAGACTGTCTAATGTTTCCTCAATGTATAGTGAGGAATTATATGTCGGCATTATAAAACTCAACAGCAATTCAGACATTTTTCTCTCCTTACTAATAATTAGGGTCTACACGTTTCCCCATACGTTGGAAAACCCCATCCCAAAAAGCTTTCCATATAATCGGGAGATTTTGTTTTAAATGACCCCGACGATTTGCTAAGACAATATGGTGAGCAATTAAAATTATAGGACTAAGTTGACGAACTTTCCAATTTTTTCCATAACGCTTATCAAAAATAATGTTATTTCTAATTTTATAGTAATTTCGCCAATTATATGGCTCTTCCTTTTTTACAACAGAAGGATCAACCTTTACAGCAAGTTGTCTATGCAACTGCGCCTTTGTAACAAAAATAATTTCTGAATATTTTTGTAGACGTTGTGCAAAATCTGAATCATCATATTCAATAAAAAAACCACTATCAGGTATACCAACTTTACGAAGTAACGACATTTCAACAACTGGACCTTCGAATGGCATATCAACAACTTTTATAGCATCATCATTAAACGGACCATAAGTTACTGTCTTCCTCATTTCTGTCCAAAACTTATGATAATCATCAAAATCAAAACCGATAATAGCGCGATCATCAAAATTTTCATCCGTACGATTTGGAATACCTACCTGTACATTCTGGGCACCCATTTGTTTCATGATTTCAGCTAAACAATTAGGTTCCGGATAGACATCATCATCCATAATCCAAACATAATCATAATTAAGCTCTGAAATTAATCGAATTCCATTTGCAAAGCCCCCAGCACCTCCTAGGTTTTCGTCATTATGGTAATAGTAGAAGTGTTTCCCATCTTTTTCAGTCGAATAAAGATAATTTTCTTTTATCTTATCACCTTTTGAGTCAACATAACCTAATTTCATAAGAATTTCTTCAGTATTATCTGTAGCATTATTGTTATAAATTAAAACTCCCGAAATTTCTTGTTGTTGATTTAAAATACCTTCCAAAGCCTTTTGCAGATATTTTGAACGATTATATGTAACAACTAGAGCACAAACAGATGGCATATTCTCACTCCTTTTTTATAATTCAAATGAACTTTTCTCAGGTAAAAGTTTTTCCATTGCAGTAATAAATTCATGCATCACTTTTTCTTCATCATTGATATCAAATCCATCATTGATACACATAATTTGGTATTTACCAGAATTTAGTAAGTTCCAAAAATCTGGCCCTGCATTATCGAGAGAAAAAAGTCCCCCCAACTTAGGATTTCCGATAGCGTATTGACCACTAGCAATCTGCCAATACTTAAAGAGCCAAATATTAGTATCAGATGGATTTCTGAAGCGGCTAGCCGAGGTTCTTTCCAAGACAGCTTTTTCCTTTTCCCATACCAAATCCATCGTTGATTTTAGTAGAGGATAGGGCAGATGACTCTCCCAGAAACCACAGATAAACTGACTATTTCTGTATAGTAGCGACTTAACAATACTTTTTAATCCCTGCTTAGGATCAAAGAATTGGCCATTCTTCAAAATTTCATTTCGACTGAAATAGCTAGTGACAATCTCCATGTCATTTATCTGAAAATTCCCCGTCCCATATCGCTCAGGAATAATCGGGGACAGAGCCGTATTATATTTAGGCAATCCGTCCTCTGAGAAAAAATCTGCCGGCTCGACTGGAGCTGTCAAATACATGTCGTCATTAAAAAAGACAAAGTGCTCAGAGAGTCCAGGAATCCGATGGATATTGCTTTCGATAGGATTCGCAGAAAAAACTGGTAGGTAGTCATTACAGATAATCTCTGTATGATCTACCAACACCAATTTTTCACTGTTTATATCTAACCAGCTTGGCTTTTGCTGGTCGGTCACGAGGTAGACCTTATTGACCCAAGGGGCAAACTTTTCAACCCCTCTAAACCAGTATTTAAAGGTTCCCCAATCACGGTAGGCTTTCACAGAATTCATACTGTTTTTAGAAGTATCCACAGCTCCAGAATATTTAGCCTTCTTGGCTTGCCAAATAGGATCTCCACCATCTACCCAAGTAACAACAAAATCTATTTTATTCATAACTAATCTTTTCTATCTATTTTATATAATTCCAAGAAGTTCTTAATATAACTATCCAAAAAATAATTCTACCTGCCGTATTATAGATGTCTACCAAATTGCAATTGTTTATCCTTAATGACCAAGTGCAAAACAACTGATATTAATTCATCTAATTAGCATTGTTTCTTACATTCTAACTCTTGAATAATATTCTATAATCTCTATTACGTGATCTTTCAAAGTTTTAAGTTTAACTGTCTCACGCTGGACACTATTCAATTTATCAAGTAGGTCTTGTTTGTCATAAAATATATGATTTTGAGAAACTAAGTCTTTTGAACCCACATTTTCACTAACAAATACATTAACACCATAAGATAACGCCTCCATCGTGATGAAACCAAATGTCTCCTTCCATTTACTAGGTACGATAAGAATATCTATATCAGCGTATATCCTATCGATAGTTTCTTTTGTAAAATAACCATTCTGTTGGATATAGGATGGGCAATCTTCATTTGGAAAATGCCCATATGTTTTAATATCATACTTTTCCAGATCTAAATCATCAACTATATTTAGAAAATCAAAATACCCCTTATATTCCTCATCAGGCCCAATATAAGCTACCACTGTTTTCTCCCGAGAATTAGAAAGAATATTATGCTTAGTTATTGAGCTGTTAGAAATGGAAACTATGCTATTATTTTTAGGGGTTATCTGATTAGCTTCATAAACTTCCTTAGCTAACTGACTATTGAAAAGGTAAGCATCTATCAACCTAAACATTGCTTTATAATATGAACGGAGACCACTGTAGTCAATAGCCTCTGTGACCTCACGAATTACTAAGTTTTTCTTGGATTTTGGATTTTTCCCAAGTATTTTCAGCAATTTCCGAATTGTTGGGTAAAAAGGGACTTGAAAGAGTCGAAGTTTCTTTACACTGAGAGCGTTGGAGGACATAACATTCCATGCTAAATTAGTATTATTACTACTATAATCTACTCCGTTAAAATAGAAATGCGGAACTGGCGCCAAACCATAATAATCATGGCTTGTAAATACAGTTTTAATCCCTAATTCTTTTGCAACTTCAAGAAATTCCTTATGTAAGCCTATAAGCGAGTGAATATGAATCACATCTACCTTGATGCTTTTCAAAAATTTCCTATAAGAAACTTTATCACAGCTCTTCATAAATTTATCTGGTTCTGAAATACCACCAAATAGAGCCAAGGGCAAGCTATTTATTATTTTGTAGCATTGGAATTTTCGATTCTCTGCTTTTTTTATTCTAACTTGCCTAAATATAAAAGAGATTTCTCCTGGATATAATGCAATTACTTCATGTCCATCTATAGCTTGCTGAGTCATCAAATCCTCAGCGTACTTGACAAGACCACCTGTACGTGATGGTTGAAAGCCTAAAGTATAATGCAAAATTTTCATACAATGAACACTTCCTCATAATCCGACACAATCTTTTCCCACGTAAATGCATCTACAATTCGTTGGCTAGACTTTTCGTCTAATTCCGAAATAGCATCTTCATCAAATCGTTCCACTTCTTCGATTACATGCGCTAACTCTTCTTTTTTCCAGTAAATGGCTCCATCCTCACCAACTTCACGGTTAAAACCAACATCCAGTAACAAATTTAGTTTTGTTGAGGCAAGGGCTTCTAGTAAAGAGGGGTTGGTTCCCCCAACCTCATGCCCATGGAAATAGGCAAAAGCATTTTCACGAATGTACTTGAGCAATTCTTGGTCATAGACCGTACCAACAAATTTAACCCTAGGATCTTTGTCAAAACCAGTATCCTGTAACAACTGGTCGTAAAATTTATTCTGCTCCACATTTGTAATAAGTACAAAGTCTTTCTTGGACTTAGACTTGATAAATTCACGAATCATGGTTTCGTAGTTGTTTTCAGGGACGAATCGTCCCACCACTAGATAATAGCCATTTTCGCTAACACCTTTTTCATGATACCAGTTCCGGACCTTGGTATCTTCTGCCTTCAGGCTTGAAGGAGCAGTATCTGTCCCATAGGCAATATAGGTGGTCTTTGGTTGATACTGCTTATAGTCCTCTTGGATATATTGTTCGATATTTTTGCTATCACATACCAATAAATCGGCATGCTTGACCATGAGTTTCTCTGAGAATTTCCAGTACTTACGAACTGGTAAGCTCCATTTTGCTCGTAGCCATTCATGTCCATCTGGATTTACCAGCATCCGGCCACCGATCGCACGAATTTTTTTCTTGAGTCCAGAAATAAAGGGCCCAATGCGACAAGCTAAAATGTAAAAAATGGGAGCCTCGTCCTTGTTTTCCTTAGCCAATTCAATAGCCTTATTGACCGCTGCAATATCGTAAGCAATAGCACGAGCCGGGCCAATATTAGGCACATCAATGTTGAAACAAATGGCGCCATTGTGCTCAAACTGATCATCCGTGATACCAGATTTAGCTGAGTTTTCACGCATACAAGCAACATAGTATTGTATGTTGCTGTCTTTTTGGTATTCGGTTAATTTTTCAACAAAGGTTTCAAATCCTCCATACTTGGCAGGAATCCCCTTTGAACCAATGATATAAACTGACTGTTTCATTTCTCTCCTAACAAGACTGAGGGGCAGAAATTACTTTGCCCCATCTCTCATAAATACTACTTTAACGGTCTTCAATAAAATTTCAATATCTTTCCAGATTGTCCAGTCATCAATATACTCTACGTCAAGTTTGACCACATCATCGAAATTCGTTATTTCACTTCGTCCACTAACTTGCCAGAGACCTGTGATTCCTGGTCGGAAGCTAAGACGACGTTTCTGCTCAGGTGTATATTGTTCATACTCATCAACTGTTGGGGGACGTGTTCCAACCAAACTCATATCTCCCATTAAAACATTCCAAAACTGAGGGAGCTCATCTAGACTGGTCTTACGGATAAATCTCCCTATCTTTGTTATACGAGGATCATCATCGACTTTAAACATACCACCTTGCATGGTATTTTGTGCAAGGAGCTCTTGTTTCTTTTTCTCAGCATCCACGCACATAGATCTAAATTTATAAAAAGTGAAATGTCGACCATTTTTTCCGATACGAGTTTGAGAAAAAATAGCGGGTCCGCCATCTTTTCGAATCACCGGAACCAAAACAATACTCACCAATCCACAAATAAGTAGTCCGATAATTGAACCTATGATATCAATGAAGCGTTTAGCAATGACATGGCTTGTCTTATAAAATTTTGTAGAAAACGTAATGACATTCAAGCCTGCCATTCCGCGAATCTTTTTATCGCTACCTAGATAGTTATTGAAAGCATTCAGGTTGACTGTCACGTCAATTCCCATTGTTTCAAAAAGAGAGATGAACTCCCCGATGTCGTACTTTTCACTTGGTAAATTGATAAAAACTTCATCAACAACTTCATGGGTAGCAAAGTCTAAGATGTTCTCTGCAGGTACAACGGTTACGGATGCATGCTGAAAATTAGGCTGATCCAAAACACTGACCGCCACCAATTCCCAAAAAATATCTCCCGACTCTATCAGTCTATCTACAACTTTCTCAACTCTGGAAGTAGCTGTTATCAAGAATATCTTTTTACTCCCCTTGAAATTTGGAAAGATACGTCTCCTATAGCGTTTAATGCACAGATTCAACAAATACAACAAAATAGAATGTATTGTCAAAAAATAAATCATGCCTCGTCTAGAGATACTAAAACGATCTTCTAAAAAGAAGTTTGAAATACTGATAGCTAAAGCAAAAAAAACGATATATTTTGTAGTGCTGATAAACTCAGCCAAATAACCCCTTTTAAAAAAATCGCGCTCATAATCACTAATGCTAAAAACAACAAAATGCAGAATGAACAAGATGATAACAGAGGTGTTTACAATCTCTGTTTCTCTTACAAAACTAAGTAAATAAGCTAATATAATGACAAGAAAACTCTGGATTACCGCCAAAGTAATCTTCAATCCTTTTTCTTCCATAATATCTTCCCTAAGCTATCTCTTATTTTTTCCCGTAAGAGCCATAAGCTCCATATGATCCATATTTTTCAACCGAGGTATTCAATTTATTTAATACAATCCCTAAGAATGGTTTACTTGTTTGTTCCAATTGTTCTTTGGCTTTTTGGATATCACGTCGATTTGTTTCACCAGCTGCAGTCACCAAAATCGAAGCATCACATTTCTGAGTGATGATAGCCGCATCGATCACAACCCCGATAGGAGCAGTGTCCACAATGATGTAATCGAAGTACTTGCGCAAAGTGTCAAGCATAGTCTTAAAATTCTCACTTTGCAACAAAGCTGTTGGATTTGGAGAAACGGAACCAGCTTGAATGACAAACAAATTTTCAACATTCGTATCACATAATCCTTGTGATAAATCTGTTGTCCCTGATAAGAATTCTGTTAATCCCGTAATCTTTTCACGTGATTTAAAAACACCTGACATGACAGAATTACGAATATCGGCATCAATTAAAAGCGTCTTATATCCAGCACGCGCAAAGGCCCAAGCAATATTGGTAGAAGTAGTTGACTTTCCTTCCCCTGGTTTTACGGATGTGATTGAAATAACTTTTAAGTTATTTCCACTCAGTTGAATATTGGTGCGAAGGGCATTGTAGTATTCCTCTGCTTTTCTTGCCTGATCCAATTTTTTATGTGCGATTTCTAACGTTGGCATTTTTCTCTCCTATTTTAATTTATCCAAATTTGGAACAACTCCCAATAATGCAATTTGCAGAACATCTTCAACGTCTTCTGGTCGTTTAACGCGTGTATCTAGGAGTTCAATAAGGAGAACCGCGACAATCATCACAACCGCTCCAGCGAGAAATCCAATCATGGTATTACGACGAATGTTTGGTGAAGATGGTGAGGTTGCTGGGCGAGCCTCTTCGAGTGTCGTCACATCCGAAACCCGTGTAACACTTATAATCTTTTGAGCTGCAACCTCTCTCAATGAGTTGGCGATACGACTTGCTTCTTCAGGCGCACGATCTGTAACAGAGATCGATACGATACGTGTATCAGCCGGTACGGTCACCTTGATTTTACTAGCCAAACCTTTTGAAGGAAGATCTAGTTTCAAATCCGTTGCGACCTTCTCCAAAACGTCTTGTGAAAGAATAATTTCTCGATAGTCTTTAACCAAGTAAGACCCTGCCTGCAAATCTTGGTTTGTCAATCCAGGCTTATCTCCCTGATTACGATTAACTACATAGATACGTGTCATACTGGTATATTCAGGTTTTACGATAAAGCTACTGTAGGCAAAGGCTACTACCCCAGTTACGATTGCTACCAGTGCAATTAGAAATTTCCGTTTCCAAAGAATTTTAAGCAATTGAAATACATCAATTTCCATCATATTTTGTTCTTTCATTGTTTCTCCTAAATCAATTGATCCATTATTATTTTTCGTGGGTTATCTTTGAAAAGTCCCTTCGCCTTATCTTCGCCATACTTTTTAGCAATGATATCATAGGCTTCTTCCATATGAGGTAGTCTACGATCCAAATTATGCATATCGCTAGCAATGACATGAACTAGATCACGTTCCAAGAAATACTGAGCTCTCTTTTTCATGAATTTGTAGGTTTCTCCAAAGAGTTTTGGTTTCAAGACATGAGAACTATTAACCTGGGTATAGCATCCCATATCAATCAGTTCCTGAACTCGCTTTTCATTATTTTCTAGAGCATCATAACGCTCAATATGGGCAACAACTGGTGTAATCCCTAACATGAGAATATCGCTCAGTCCTTTATGTATATCTCGATAGGGTGTATTCATGCTAAACTCAATCAAAGCATAGTGACTATCATTGAGGGTTGGAATCAATTTCTTTTCCAATTTTTCGACAACATCTGGCGTATAGTATATTTCTGCGCCATAGGCGATGACAAGATCATCTGCCACCTCCTTGGCCATTTCGCGAACTTTCAAAAAGTTAGTTGCTATCTTCTCTTCTGGTGTCTCAAACATCCCTTTCCGACGATGAGACGTGGAAACAATGGTCCTAACCCCTTGACTATAGGCTTCTCTTAAAAGGTTTTTACTCTCCTCTATCGACTTTGGACCATCATCCACATCAAAAACGATGTGTGAATGGATGTCTATCATGCTACTTACCCTCCATCACATCTTTGATAACTGCCTTGGCTGCAGCCAAGCTACTTTCATCAATTTCCATCATATAGAGGTTGCTATCTGGCATAGCGTAGGATGGAAGATCCGTTCTACCAGTTCCTTTTAAGTCTTGGGAATTGACCTTATACTGACCGCCACTATCCAACTGTGTATTAACCAAGTCCATCATGGTTTCCAAAGGCATATTGGTTTGAAGAGAATCTTGCAATCCTTGAATAATGTTGTCATAATTCTTTAAAGCATCCGTTGATGTTAACTTCTGAATGATGGCAACAATGACTTTTTGCTGGTTCCGACCGCGGTCGCGGTCTCCATCCGCTAGAGAGTAGCGTTCGCGGACAAAACCAAGGGCTTTTTCAGAGTCTAGATGGACATTCCCGACAGGAAAATGGTACTGCCCATGCAAAGAAGTGAAATCTTGGTCATTATAAACATCCACACCACCTAGAAGGTCAATCAATTTCAAGAAAGAGGTGAAATTCAAACGAACATAGTAGTTAATATCAACTCCATATAGGTTTTCCAAGGTATGAATCGATGAGTCCACCCCATAAATCCCCGCGTGAGTCAATTTATCCTTTTGATTATTTCCTCCGTCCGCGATCGGAACATAAGAATCTCGAGGTGTTGTGGTAAGAAGGATTTTCTTAGTATCTCGATTTACAGTCATCAAGATGTTGACGTCTGAACGTGAAACTGAACTGATGGGTCCGTAAGTATCAATACCACTGATATAAATATTAAAGGATTGATTTTTAGATACCTTTGGTGCCGCAACATCCTTGGTTAGTTTTTTCGTATAGATTTTCTTAATCTTCGAAGCATAATCTGGATACTCTGCTTCAATGATGTTTTCAAAGACACTGTTCAAGACAATCGCTTTCGCATCACCTGAAATCAAGCTCTTATAGGCTGCTAAGTAAGATACACTTTGTTCAACCGCCAAGTCTTTGCTCTGAGTCGTCTTAATATCCGCTATCAATTTTTGGATATTGTCATTATCCGTTTCAGTCGGACCTGTCACACTCTCCAACTGGGTAACGTTGTTAATTTCACTATCTTTTAAAACCACAACACTCATCGAATACTCTGAGTAGTTTGATGTCGCATTGATGTGATTGGTCAAGCCCACAAATTGGTGCAGAGCAAATAGCGAAACCGAACTAGTCAGCACCGCAAGTACCAAAAAGAAAATCGTGAACTTTTCGGCTTTCTTATATACTATAAAAAGTAGAGCTACGATAGCAGATAGTAAAACTAGAACAGTAGCTAAGATATTGAGATGCCTAAAGGCTAGGATATTATGTCTAAAAATTAAGAACAACAAAGAGCCACTCAATAATAAATAAATGGCTAATAAGGCTATATTAATACTTCGCTTCACATTTCCTGAACGATTTCTCTTTGAACGTCTACTCATGGTAATCCCCTATACACGCTAATAATTATAATTATTATATCACAATCATGAAAGAAATTCCATCCATTCCTGCTAATATCAGCGTTTTCATTCATTTTTTCTTAGCTATATTTTGAATTTATGACTTCTATTAACGGAATCCTTGATAAAACAAAAACAAGGCCCCTTATTATGGGGCCCCATTTCTGTTTTTATTTGATATGATTTTCAAACTCTTTCTGGCTCTTTTCGATAGCCTTTTTACTTTCTGCTTCCCACTTAGCCTTGGCTTCGTCAAATTGTTTCTTGGTGACAGGGTCTTTTTGCAATCTCATGTACTTGTAATTATTTCCGTCACCCTTGATACCTACTAGGGAGTAGGCACGTGTAAACGGAGTTACTTTAGTTACAGAGGCTGTACCACCATTTGACATAGCAGACATGACTAGAGAATTGTCAATCATCCAAGCTTGAGCTTCAGCGTATTTTTCATAACGCTTAGCGACATCTTTATTCTCAGCATCTGCTTCTTTCAGTAGTTGTGTATAGGTATCGAGTCCCAAACTCTTGATGAGCTCTTGGTCTTCCTTGGCGTCAAGACCAAAAATCTTGAGATAGAAGCCAGTTTCAGCATTGAAGGGATCTAGATAAGTTGATGGATCCTGGTAATCACCAACCCAACCATCAAAGTTTAGGTCGTAGTCACGAGCTGCTGGATTTGGTGCTAGGAAGGCAACATTTCCAAAGTCATCTGTAGAAAGCTGTTGAACATCAATGACGATATTGTCAGAACCTAGTACTGTTTCAAGGGTTTGTTTAACCGAGTTCATACCAGAAACCGCATTTTTATTCGTCTGATCAACAGGAACATCCAAATGGATTGGGAAATTCACGCCTTGGGCTTCCAATTCCTTTTTAGCTTCCGCAAATTTTGCTTGGGCCTTTTCCTTGTTAAAGTAGGCATCTTGAGCGTCTGCCAAATTGATGCCTGACCACTCAGTCCCGTAGTTCACAAGCTTAGAAGCTGTTACTTCTCCAAAGGTCTTATCTCCCACCTGGACAAATGTTGGTGGAACTAGAGTATTACGAAGGGTCTTGCTTGCTGCTTCTTCACCATTAGATTGAGCAGAGTAGGCTGTTCGATCAATACCAAAGTTGATAGCCTGACGGAAGTTTTTATTTAAAATAGCTGTTTGAGTTGATTTCTTTTGTTCGTCCGTTGTTTTAGCAGTATGATTATAGGTCTTACGGTTGACGTTAAAGTTAAAGTACCAAGATGTCTTGTCTTGTAAGCTATAAACGATATTGTCTTGGTATTTTTCTTTTGTCTTAGTATAGTTCGAACTATTTGGATAGACTCCCGCAAGTGAGTAGGCACCACTTTCAAAGTTTCGAATGGTCATCTCCTGATCTGACCCATCAAAGTAGGCTAACTTAACTTTTTCAATGGTCACTTTATCATGGTCATAATAGTGTGGATTCTTCACATACTCGATCGAAGATTTTGATGTGAAATCTTTTAACAAATATGGACCATTATAAAGGATGCTGTCTGGCGTCAAGGTACCGAAATCTTTATCCTTTGATTTCAAGAACTCTTCGTTGACTGGAAAAAGGATACTATTGGTTGTCTTTGAATTCCAATACGGTTCTGGTCGAGTCAAAGTATACTCGACTGTGTAATCATCCAAGGCTTTGACACCAACAGTTGAAAAGTCATTGGTCACACCCGTCACATAGTCATTCAATCCCTTGATTGAATTTTGGATCAGATCCATGGCTTGTCCCTTGTTGTCCGCGGCATATTTGATCCCAGTGACAAAATCCTGAGCTTTGACTGAAGCATATTCCTCACCATCAGCCGTATACCACTTGGCATCTTTTCTAAGCTTGTAGGTATAGGTCAAACCATCAGCTGAAACAGACCAATCCTCAGCTAGAGCTGGCGTTAGGTTGCCATAGCTATCATTTTCTAGCAAACCATCTACGAGATTGGTAATAACGGCAGTATTATCTGCATAATAATCTAGAAGATAGTTAAAAGTTGTTGGATTCGCACTAAATGTTGATGAATAAGTGCTAGTATTTGTGTTGAACTGTCCACACGCCGAAAGCAAAATCCCTGTCGCTAAGACAAGACCTGTCTCGATTAGTCTTTTTTTCATTTTGATCATCATCCACTCCTTTATGTCACTTTTTATAACATAACCATATTTTATCAAATTTATTCAAAAATGTAAAGTTACTGCCTTTATGACAACTGGTGTCTAAAACAAAAAAGGGAGCACAGTTTCCTGCAACTTCCTTTTCTATTTATAGATTACTTGACGTGTTTTTCAAGTTCTTTTTGGTATTTGGCATTTGTTTCGATTTTTTCTTGTTGCCATTTCTTGAAGGCTTCTTCGTATTCTTTTGTAGTCACAACATCATTTTGCAATTCCAAACCTTTGAACACAAATGGGTCTCCCTTGATCCCGACTTGAGAGTATGCTTTTGTGAATGGTACAGTACGGCTAACCGTTGGAGAACCACCTGAAGAAGCAACTGGGATTAAGAGTGAGCTATCTGATACCCAAGCTTGAGCTTTAGCGTATTTTTCATAACGCTTATTAAGGTCGCTAGTTTCAGCTGCAGCATCATCCAAGAGTTTCTTGTATTCGTCCAGTCCAACTTGAGCCATCACTTCTGGATCTTTTCCACGAGTGATACCCAAGTGTTTAAGGGCAGAACCCTTCTTTGCATCAAGAATGTTGAGGTAGGTAGCTGGATCTTGATAGTCTGGTCCCCAACCAGTTCCGTTCAAATCATAATCTTTTTGGGATGGAACCTTGGCTTGAGACGTAATGCTCATTTTCTCATTATCGGTCATTTGAAGGACATCGACAATGACATTTTCAGTACCAAGTGATGATTCGATAGACTGCTTGAGTGAGTTGGTTTGTTGAACGGCGATTACATCTGTTTGTTCAACCGGGATATCCAAATGAATTGGGAAGGTAACACCCTTGGCTTGCAATTCTTCCTTGGCTTTAGCAAAGGCTGCCTTAGCTTTTTCAGGACTGTAAATCGTATCCTTGCCATCTGTAAGGGCTACATCTTTCCACTGGTCACCATATGAAACAAGCTCCGCCTGAGCCAACTCTCCAAAGGTTTTTTCACCCACTTGAACGTAGTCATGTGGCACTAGGCTGTTACGGATAATTTTGTTCGCACCTTCTTCACCATTCAACTGAGCAGTATAAGAATGACGGTCAAGAGCAAAGTTTAGCGCCTGACGGAAGTTCTTGTTGAGAAGAGCTTCTTTCGTTGATGTTTTTTGAGCCTCGTCAGTCTTGGCTGTTTTATTGTAAGACTGGCGGTTTACGTTAACAGTGAGGTAGTAGCTTGTCGCTTCTTGTGGACTGTAGACAATCTTATCGCCGTACTCTTTTTTAGTTGACTCAAAGTTTGAGCTTGTTGGGAAGAGACGAGCTGTTGTATAAGCACCTTGTGTAAAGCTACGAATCAAGGATTCTTGGTCAGAACCATCATAGAAAGTTAGTTTGATGTTGTCAATCTTAACATTGTCCTTGTCCCAGTAGTTTGGATTCTTTTCATATTCGATGACTGATTTTGAAGTCAATGATTTCAAGAAATAAGGACCGTTATAAAGAATACTTGATGGTGTTGGTGCACCGTAGTCGCTCCCTTTAGAATTCAAAAATTCTTCATTAACTGGAAGCATGGTTGCAGTTGTGACTTTAGAGTTCCAGAAACTTTCTGGTTTGTTGAGCGTGTATTCTACCGTGTAATCATCAACAGCTTTGACTCCTACGGTAGAGAAATCATTGCTTTCTCCACTGACATAAGCAGCCAAACCTTTGATAGAGTCTTGAAGGAGGGATAAGCCATCTGATTTACCGTCAGCTGCGTGTTTCAGACCTGTAACAAAGTCTTGAGCCTTGACTTCAGCGTATTCTTCTCCCTCAGAAGTATACCATTTTACGCCCTTACGAAGTTTATATGTATAGGTCAAGCCATCTTTAGATACAGACCAGTCTTCTGCAAGTGATGGAATTAAGTTCCCATATTTATCATTTTCCAAAAGACCATCGACAACGTTCGCTATAACGTCAGAGGTTGAGCTCTTACTCGTCACACTGTAGTCCAAAGATGATGGATCCATAGCGTAGACATAAGAGAATGTCTTGGGCGCATCAGCCTTCTTTTCACTTTTCCCACAAGCAGTTAAAAGAAGGGCCACACTCAAAACAGCACCTGCTCCTAAGAGCCACTTTTTCGATTTCATAAGTAATCTCCTTAAAGATAGTGTTTTCACCATTATACCCTATTTTTTTATAAAAGCAAGGACTTTCGCCAGATTTTTTAGAAAATTCTAACAAATATTTTTTAAAGACTTTTCTACATATTTTTTAGTAAAAGAACCTCAAGCATCAAAGGCCTGAGGTTCACTTATTTTAATCCGTTAGTTCCACACAGAAGGCATCCCATGGAGCCAAGGTTTGTTTTTCAACTGTTTCTTGAGTCACAGTGTTTTCAATCAAGACAGATTTAACTTTTCCTTCTACTGAAAAGTTTTGTTTTTCATTGGACAGGTTAGCCACAACTAAGAAACGACGGTCACCGTCCTTACGGATATAAGCAAAGATCTTGTCAGCTGTATCAAGCAATTCAAAATCAGCTCGAATCAGCCAGCTGTTCTCCTTACGGATTTGAACCAACTTCTGATAGGTATAGAAAATAGAATCTGGATTTGCCAGTGCTTCTTGAACGTTGATTTCTTCGTAGTTTGGATTAACTGCCAACCAAGGTTGACCTGTTGAGAAGCCAGCGTTTTTACTCTCATCCCATTGCATTGGGGTACGGGCATTATCACGACCAATGACACGGATGCTGTCCATGATTTCATCAATCGGAACGCCTTTTTCAAGAGCCTCACGCGCATAGTTGAGGGATTCAATATCTTCTACTTGGTCCAGTGTTTCAAATGGATAGTTGGTCATCCCAATCTCTTCACCCTGGTAGATATAAGGCGTCCCTCTCATGAGATGAAGCAAGATTGCAAAGGCTTGGGCGGATTTTTCACGGTATTCTTGGTCATTTCCCCAGATAGAGACGATACGAGGAAGGTCATGGTTGTTCCAGAAGAGGGAATGCCAGCCGTCTTCAACTCCTAACTCTGTCTGCCATTTGTTGAAGATTTCTTTTAACTTAGCGATATTCAGCTCTTTTTGATAGTGCCACTTAGGTTGCCCTTCCTGATACTGAAGACAGATGTGCTCAAACTGGAAGACCATAGACAATTCTTGTCCTTTTGGATCCGAGTAGAGCTTAGCAATCTCTGGCGTTGCACCCCAGGTCTCTCCTACCGTCAAGAGGTCTTTGTCACCAAAGGTGGCTTGGTTCATCTCCTTGAGATAGGGATGGAGCATAGGA
The DNA here is from genome assembly GCA_905221355.1 of bacterium. Classification (GTDB taxonomy): domain Bacteria; phylum Bacillota; class Bacilli; order Lactobacillales; family Streptococcaceae; genus Streptococcus. The sequence continues at coordinate 282,293 of CAJNCU010000002.1, read as the reverse complement.
CCGTTATTGACTACTTTCTCATCAGGAATTTTTCCAATCATGTCAATAACATCCATACGGAAACCGCCAATGCCCTTATCAATCCAGAAGTTCATCATCTCGTAAATTCTCTGGCGCAGTTTTTCATTTTCCCAGTTGAGATCAGGCTGTTTCTTGCTGAAAAAGTGGAGATAGTATTGACCCGACTTTTCATCGTATTCCCAGGCGGATCCACTAAAGATAGACTCCAAATCATTGGGCTCATCCCGCCAGATATAGTAGTCTCGCTCAGGGCTGTCAGGATTTTCACAGGCCTCAACAAACCAGGCGTGTTCATCCGAGGTATGATTGACTACCAAGTCCATGATAATTCGAATATCACGCTTCTTAGCTTCTGCGATGAGTTGGTCCATGTCCTCCATGGTTCCAAAAATAGCTGCAATCGCTTGATAATCAGCAATATCATAGCCATTATCATCCATCGGACTGTCATAAACAGGAGAAAGCCAAATCGCTGTGATTCCTAACTTAGCTAGATAGTCCAACTTACTAGTAATTCCTGGCAAATCACCAATTCCATCTCCATTGCTATCCATAAAACTCTTGGGATAGACTTGATAGACTACGGCATTATGCCACCATTTTTCTTGCATCTTCTTACCTCATTATTTTAATAATCTATAGTCTATGATAGCGCTTTTTTAAACTTAGTACAAGCGTTTGCTTAATCTTTTTAATTTCTTTTTTAGCTCCGTAGTTTCCTAACTTTCAATTTTTTATTATAATAGAGGTCAGAGGTAAAAAAATGAAAAAACAAGCTTTTAGTTCTGAACAATATCTGAATCTACAGCGCGACCACATTTTGGAGCGCATCAACCAATTTGACGGCAAGCTCTACTTGGAGTTTGGCGGCAAAATGTTAGAAGATTTCCACGCTGCTCGCGTTCTTCCTGGTTATGAGCCTGACAACAAAATCAAGCTCTTGCAAGAATTGAAAGAGCAGGTTGAAGTTGTGATCGCCATTAACGCAAGCAACATCGAGCATTCTAAAGCGCGTGGCGACCTAGGCATTTCTTATGACCAAGAAGTTCTTCGCTTGATTGACAAATTCAATGAGCTGGGAATTTTTGTTGGCTCAGTTGTCATCACACAATACGCAGGGCAACCCGCTGCAGATACCTTCCGAAACCAACTTGAGAAAAATGGGATTGATTCTTATCTTCATTACCCAATCAAAGGATATCCGACTGATATGGACCACATCATTTCTCCAGAAGGTATGGGGAAAAACGACTACATCAAAACCAGTCGCAACTTGATCGTCGTAACAGCTCCTGGACCTGGTTCTGGAAAATTGGCAACTTGTATGTCCAATATGTACCACGACCAAATCAATGGTATCAAGTCTGGTTACGCTAAATTTGAAACCTTCCCAGTTTGGAACCTTCCCCTTCATCACCCAGTCAACTTGGCCTACGAGGCTGCAACCGCAGACCTTGATGATGTCAACATGATTGACCCATTCCATCTTCAAACCTATGGAGAAACCACTGTCAACTACAACCGTGATATCGAAATTTTCCCAGTGCTCAAGCGCATGTTAGAGCGCATCCTCGGCGAATCTCCATACGCTTCTCCAACAGACATGGGTGTCAACATGGTTGGCTTCGCTCTTACAGATAATGAGGCTGCTATCGAAGCCTCTAAACAAGAAATCATCCGTCGCTACTATCAGACTGTACTTGATTTTAAAGCTGAAAAGGTCGGAGAAACTGCTGTCAAGAAGATTGAACTTCTCATGAACGATCTCGGTATCACACCTGCAGACCGTCAGGTTGCTGTCGCTGCACGCCAAAAAGCAGAAGAAACTGGTGGCCCTGCCCTAGCCCTTGAATTGCCAAATGGGGAAATCGTGACTGGTAAAAACTCTGAACTCTTTGGTCCTACAGCTGCTGCCTTGATCAATGCTATCAAAAAATCAGCTGACATCGCTAAGGAAGTGAAACTAATCGAGCCTGAAGTCGTCAAACCAATTCAAGGTCTTAAAATCGATCATCTAGGTAGCCGCAATCCTCGCCTCCACTCAAATGAAATTTTGATTGCGCTAGCCATCACAGCTATGGAAAATCCTGATGCTGCGCGTGCCATGGAAGAACTTGGTAATCTCAAAGGAAGCGAAGCTCATTCAACCATCATCTTGACCGATGAAGACAAGAACGTCCTTCGCAAACTAGGCATCAACGTAACCTTTGACCCATACTACCAATACGATCGCCTGTATCGTAAGTAAATAAACAAGGCTGGACAAAAACTCAATTTGAGAGAAAAATCCAGTAAATCTTTACATAATAAAAAAATCAAACGCATAATATCAAGTCTTTTGGACACTTGGTATTATGCGTTTTTATAATCTTCCATCCTCATTTATTTTAATGAAATTGTCAACTCGACAGAGGCTCCTCCTTGATCTGGATTGAGCAGGGTCAGATGGCCACCATGCAAGAGAGCTACCTGCTTAGAAAAGGCTAAGCCGATACCATGATGGGGATTAGCTGAATTGCGGCTTTGGTCACTCTGGTAAAAGAGCTGTTCCGCTCCCAGCAGCATCTCCTCTGAAAATGCTGGACCGTTGTTCCAGATAGCAAAAACCAACTGATCCTGCTGCACTGATACCGTCAGCTTCACTTCCTTTTGGTCCTGATTAGCATGTTCAAGCGCATTCAGTAAAATATTGAGCAAAGCTCGCTTGAGATAGTCCAAATGAATCGACAAAATCAGACTAAGGTCACAATCTTCTTGGAGAGAAAAACGATAGCTTTCCTGTTTGCTGAACAGTGCCCAATCGTCCTGGAGATAAGCCAAAAAGTCCTCTAAGGAAAGCTGACTGAACTGATTAGAATCAATCTGAAAAGTCTTAGCGTAATCAATCAAAGATCCACAATACTCTTCCATCTTGTGACTAGCCTGCAAAATCTCAGCAGCATAGTCTGCCTGTGGCTGGCCCAACTGCGCCAACTCCAAGAGCTCAGCATTCCCCTTAATCACAGTTAGGGGCGTCTTCAAATCGTGCGATGTCGCTGATAGCTGTAAAATCAACTCCTGATTATGCTGCTGCTCTTTTTCTAGAAGACGAGCATTTTCTTGGTGGCTGCTCCGTAAATCGCTATAGACTTCTAGCATTTCCTCAATCCGAAAAAGCTGGCTTTGATTTTCTTCTAAAAGCTTCTCGCTCGTTAGCATTTTTATTTCCCTGTCGATTTTTCGGAGCAATTTCAAAATATGATAAAAAGTAATCAGCAGCAAGCTCCCTGCCCAAAAGAACAAGGTGAAAAGAACGTGATCACTTCCTTGCGTAAATTCATAACCTATAAGCACAAAAATCAAAACATGAAAAAAGACGATCTTTAAACTGGTTGTCCAGACTAGGCTTTTGAAATTTCGGGTTCTAATTGCCATCTATAGCCTACTCCTCTCACTGTTGCGATTGCTTGCAGCCCTTCTTGTTTGCATTTTTGACGAATCTGATATACGTATTCTGAGATGGAACGAAGCTGTGTTTCTGAGCTTTCTGGATAAAGCAAGGTATGAAGACGTTCAGCTGAAAAGGTCTGCTTGGGATTGCTAGCTAGTAAATGCAGCAGCTTAAACTCCCGCTCTGAAAATTTCAAGACTTTACGAAAACAGGCAACTTCGTAGCGCTCTGGATAAAATTGGCAAGAAGCAATTTCAGAATATCTCTCCTCACGTCTTTCCTCCCGCCGAAGATGAGCTCTGACACGCGCCAGCAATTCTTTGGTTCCAAAAGGCTTGACAATATAGTCATCTGCTCCGCGAAAGAGCCCTTCCACTTTGTCCGCCTCCAATTCCTTAGCCGTCAGAAAGATGATTGGACACGAAAGATGAGGACGAATATAGGAACACAGCTCAAAACCATTAACAGGTTCCATCATCACATCCAGCAGAATCAAGTCATATCCGACAAAATGCGTCAGCTCTAGGTCTTCTATCCGATCAAGCGTCGTCACATCATAAGCATCTAGCTCTAGGACGTTTTTCACCAGCTTCAAAATGCTCTGGTCGTCATCAACCACCAAAATACGATACTGTCTCATGATTTCCATTATAGCATACCTCTAGCGAACATCTCGTTTCAAGGTTAAGAATATAGCAGAGCTCCAAACCACAGCTAACCATAACAGCTGTATTCCCAGCCCTGAGAGATCTATTGAATGCTGAAGTCCTTCATACTCAAAAAGATTTAGCGTAGCCAGATCGGGCAGGTATTTTGCTTCTTTGATGAAAGTCGCCAATAAACGGCTGAGACCAATCAAGAGAGGAAAGAGCACCGACACCGGCACAACCCAAGATTGAAATAGCAAAGCGAGGCCAGCAGTTAAAAAAGCCAGAAAAATATTGCTGAGAAGACCAAAAGAGCTGTAATAGAGGAATTTCTCTAGTAAGGACCAGCTAAAGCTTAGGTCAAAACGAGCCAGCATAACAAGGAAACAGCTGCCTATCATGACACTGTAGAGAACCAAGAGCAGCAAGTCCAGAAAAAGGAATTTCCCAGCCAACCAAGCCTTTCTATTTGATACGGTTAGAAAATTCGTTCGCATCCCAGACTTGACAAACTCTTGGGCAAAATAGAGAGAAGTGAAGATGACGATGACAGGCTGCGCCAGATAGAGGACATGCAAAACCTCGCTCAGAGCCTTCGTCTGACCAACTGCTGTCTGACTATAGTCAAGATTCATCAGGAAAAAAGGAACGACTACCAGAACCACCAAGGCTGCACCAAGAGCGAGATAGTAAGAACGGAACTTAATCCATTCACTTCTAAGCAGAGCTTTTATCATCAGTATCGCCCTCCTAAATCCGTCTTCAAAAAGCGCAGAGAAGCCATGCCGCCGATGACTAGCAACCATGCACCAAGTATCAACAGCCCTTGCAAGGGATTGTTAGCATATTGGGAAGTTGGCGTTGCAGCAAACAACTCTCCTGCTGGCTGTGGCAAATAAGTCCCCCAACTCGTGTGAGCAGCTAGGTAGTTTCCTAAATTATAGATTTGGGGTACGAGAAAAAGCAGAGGAACTAGCATGGTCCGAGCCAATAAACCTAACAAAAATGAAAGGATTCCTAATAAGGTTAGAGATAAGGTTTTCCACAAAATCAAACTCCAAGCTGCCTGATTGAGCAAAATCGGATCAAGCCCTTCCTTTCCTAAAGCCAGATGCATGACCATATAACTAAAGTAGATTGATAAAAAGCTAGTGGCAAGAGAAAAGCAAGCAAAGGTCATGAGTTTCCCCACAAGCAACTTCAGGCGGTTATTACAGGTCAAGAGACTGGTTCTCAAGCTATGAGACTGAAATTCCATAGCTCCCAAAGTTCCAGCTAAAATGACCAAAACCATGACCGCCATAGAAGCCCCGTTGAGACCTAGATATTCCAGCGGATCAATGGCGTTTATCAGATTAGGAACCGTCTCAGGTGTAGCATCCAAGCCGATAGACAGATACTGTCGGCCCTCCAACCAGGATACGACAGGCACCAATAGTAGCATGAAGGCCACACTCACTTTGAAAGCCTTGGTTGAGCGAATTTTCAACCATTCTGAATGCAATAAAGACATCGTTTCTTTCATATTAAACCTCCTCTGTCAAATCAAAGAAGAGATCTTCTAGACTGTCTGAATCTTGCAGCACCTCTTCCAATCGTCCTTGCTCAATAATTCGCCCATGATGAATCAAGACTACATCATCTGTCACCATTTGCACCTCTGATAGGATATGGGAAGATAGAAGTACCGTTTTCCCTAAATCAGCCTGCTGACGGATAAACTTTCTAAACCACTTAATCCCACTTGGATCCAGCCCATTAGTCGGCTCGTCTAATATAAGAAACTGAGGATCACCCAGCAAAGCTACTGCCAAACCCAAGCGTTGGCCTTCCCCCAGAGACAGGCTTGACAAGAGGTCCTTCCTCTTATGAGCGATTCCAGTCATCTCCAAAACCTCATCGATCCGAGACTTGGGAATAGTATTACTTGCCGCAATAATCCTCAAGTGGTCATAGACCTTTCGATTTGGCAGACCGCCAATGCCATCAAAGGCTGCACCTACCGTTCTGAGCGGATAGGTCATTGATTGATAGGTTTGCCCATCAAAAGTTGCAGTCCCTGCTGTCGCCCAATCTAACCCCAAGAGAATCCTCAAGGTCGAACTTTTCCCTGCACCATTTGGGCCTAGAAAAGCTGTAATCCGACCGCCTCTAGCTGTAAAAGAAATATCTTCTAAAATCTGCTTGCTGCCATGCTTTTTGCAGACGCCTTCTATTTTCACCATATGTTCCATACTGAACTCCTTTATCTTTATTTTCTCCAGTATACCCAATCTAGTTCAGAATTAGTTCAGAGATTAAACAGAAATTTCAGAAAAAGTTGATCCACTTTTCAAAAGTCGCTCTAGCTTCATTAGAAAGAACTCAGTTTTTCTTTTCCTTTACTCCATTCTTTTTTTATAATTCTGAGGTTTATGTACGGAGACTTTATTATCCAAAAAGTCATTTATCAAACTCCATCAAGAGCAGGCTTTATGATATAATGAAAGAAGAAAACTGAAAGGATTTACCATGTCAAAAGAAGTTATTGTTGAAAGTTTTGAACTTGACCACACTATTGTTAAAGCCCCCTACGTTCGCTTGATTGGGGAAGAGACAGGGCCAAAGGGAGATGTCATCTCTAACTTTGATATTCGCTTGGTACAACCAAACGAAGACTCAATCCCTACTGCTGGGCTTCACACTATCGAACACCTCTTGGCAAAACTCATCCGTACCCGCATTGACGGCATGATTGACTGCTCACCATTTGGCTGCCGTACAGGTTTTCACATGATTATGTGGGGGCGCCATACCAGTGCTGAAATCGCGGCTGTTATCAAGGATTCGCTCAAGGAAATTGCTGAAAACACTACTTGGGAAGATGTCCCTGGAACTACCATCGAATCTTGTGGAAACTACAAGGACCACAGCCTCTTTTCAGCTAAAGAATGGGCGAAACTCATCCTGAAACAAGGAATCTCAGATGATGCCTTTGAGCGCCATATCATCTAAACACAAAAAGGAACCAGCTTTTTAGCTAGTTCCTTCTTTTTTTATTCTCAAAATCTTGAGTTAGGCTTTTTCACGAATAACCAAAACGCCATCTTCCATATCTGCTTCCAGATGTTTGGCATCTAGATGATCCAAGTGGAAGTCCGTCACCTTATCACGGATTTGTTGTTCCACCACGCGACGGAGTGGACGAACACCCATAACTTCATCATAGCCTTCTTCTGTGATAAAGTCCTTAGCTGCTTGACTAACTTCCAAATCAATGTCTTTCTTAGCCAAGGTTTGGTTGACTTCAGCCAACATCAAGTCCACAATCTTAGAAAGGTCTTCCTTATTCAAGTGTGAGAACTCGATAACTGCGTTAAAGCGATTGAGGAATTCTGGACGGAAGTATGGTTTCAAACGATCCATCAATTCTGGCTTATCCGCATCTTCTGTCAAGTTGGCTTCATAGCCAAATCCAGCATTTGATGTCGCGATAATGACCGTGTTCTTGAAGTTCACTGTATTTCCTTGACCATCAGTCAAACGACCATCATCCAAGACCTGAAGGAGAAGGGTGATTACTTGAGGATCAGCCTTTTCAATTTCGTCCAAGAGAATGATAGAGTAAGGATTGCGACGAACACGTTCTGTCAAGGTATTGCTATTATCATCATACCCCACATAACCTGCTGTTGTACCGATTAGCTTAGAAACGGCTGTGCGGTCACTGTATTCAGACATATCCAAACGGATGATCGCATCCTTAGTCCCAAACATATCCAATGCCAATTGCTTAGCAAGCTCTGTCTTACCAACCCCAGTAGGCCCTACAAAGAGGAAGCTACCGATTGGACGATTGCCTTCATCAAATCCTGCTCGGTTACGACGGATAGCACGAGCTACAGCTTCTACTGCCTTATCTTGGCCGATAACCTTGTGTTCCAAGCGATGAGCCATATCCTTCAAACGTTCGATATCAGATGCTCCCATTTGAGACACTGGAATACCTGTCATTCGTTCCACAGATTCAGCCACATCGTTGACACTTGCAGTCACCTTCATATCTTCTGTGTGGTTTTCGACTTTTTTCTCTAATTCTGCAATACGTGTTTTAGCATTGAGAGCTGCTTCAAAGTCTTCTGCCTCAACTGCTTTTTCTTGCTTGTCTTTTTCCGCCTCAATCTCCCGTTCAACAGCATGCACATCTGTTACAGGATGTTGAGCTGCTAAGTGAGCAGCCGTTACATCGACAAGGTCGATAGCCTTATCTGGCAAGCTACGTTGAGGAATGTATTGGACAGAATAATCCACTGCTGCTTTCAAGACTTCATCTGGCAAAATGACATTGTGGTGTTGTTGATAGAGATCACGAATCCCTTGAAGGATTTTAAAGGTATCCTCTGCTGAAGGAGCATTGACCTTCACTTCGTTGAAACGACGAGCAAGAGCTGCATTTTTCAAGATGGTGTTACGGTATTCGTCTTGAGTCGTTGCCCCAATAACGGTCAACTCACCTCGAGAGAGAGCTGGTTTGAGAATATCCGCAAGACCTTTAGAACCACTTTCACCTCCGATTGAGCCAGCGCCAAGGATTTGGTGAATTTCATCAAAGAAGAGGATAATATTTCCTGCTTCTTTTACTTCATTGACTAAGTTTTGAACATTTTCTTCAAAGCTACCACGGTATTGAGTACCAGCTTCAAGACCTGAGATATCAATAGAAATAATTTCCTTGTTCTTGATGGCAGCCGGAACATCTCCATTCACAATGGCCTGTGCTAGGCCTTCGACAACGGCTGTCTTACCAACGCCTGCATCTCCGACTAGAACAGGATTATTTTTCGTACGACGTGAGAGGATTTCAGATGTTTCTTGAATTTCCTTGTTTCGTCCGATAACAGGATCCAACTTGCCCTCACGAGCTTCTGCGGTCAAGTTACGACCTAGTTTAGCAAGGACACCGTCTTGTTTCATACCTGAAGCGTGTTGTTGCATTTGCGCATCAGATTCTGCATTTCCTGGCAATTGACCAGTTGCACGATAGTGAGCAAATTCCTCAGGTGTCACTTCACGTCCATTAATCAAGTAGCGACGGTTTTCAGAACTGTATCCTCGCATACCACCCATCAATTGGTTAAATAAATCATCCATGTTGTTAAAGTTATTAAAGTTGTTGTTCATATTCTTTACCTCGTTTAATGTTGATTATTCGCGATCTCTGATATTGACTATCTTTGACCTTTGTTTTAAAAAATTTAGACTAGCTATCTAGCTACTCTACGTATAATTTCTGGTTTTTCTTTTTTAAATAAGCCTTTTATCATTTTCTTTTCAAAGTCTGTTAGATTTAACATAGGCCTCACCCCTTTCTAGGGTATCTATCGTACATTTTCAAGAAATAGAATCATTGAAAATGAAGTTTTCTAAGGAATTCATTTTCCTTATGTTTCTACTATATCACTTTAGTCAGTAAAAGTCAATAACTTTTTTGACTAAATTTGACTAATTTTTTAAAATTTTTCAAGGACGCAAAAAGCCAGTCGTTTCCAACTGGCCTTTTCTATTTAATTTAAAATCTTAGCTCAATGCGTCATCCATTGAAAGAACTTCGTGGAAGACACGTTGTGTCAATTCAGTTTTTTGTTCTGGAGTGAGGTATTTAGTGTTTACACAGTATCCAGAGATACGCACGATAACATCTTCACCTGACATGATCTTTTCGTAAACATCGTTCAAGTCCATAACGTTCAAGTTAACGTGTTGTCCACCGTTTTCGAAGTAACCATCAAGGATTGTTACCAAGTTATCAACTTGCTCATCACGAGTCTTACCAAGAGCACGTGGAGAAACTTGAGTTGTCAATGAGATACCGTCAGCTGCGTAACCAAAGTCAAGGCTAGCAAGTGAGTTCAAGTTTTGCAACCATCCACCTTTAGCTTTGTTAGATGGGTTCGCTCCTGGTGAGAAGAATTCAAGTTTAGACAAGTTCACAGAACCATCTTCGTTGAGGTATACACCTTTGTGGACTGGTGAGTTACCAGTTTGTTTAGAGTAAGCAACGTTAGATGTGATTGTCAAAAGTGATACAGTAGCTTCTGCGTCTTTGTAAAGTTTGTGGCTACGTAGACGAGTTGTGTAAGCTTCAATCAACCATTCTGCCAATTCGTTTGAACGTGGGTCATCTTCACCCCAACGTGGGTATTCACCGATTGTTTCGTAATCATAGATGTAGCCATTTTCGTCACGGATTGGTTTAACGGTAGCGTATTTAATCGCTGACAATGTATCAACAGTGTTAGCGAATCCACAGATACCGAATCCCATGTTAGCGCGTTGTTTAGTTGGCAAGAAGGCCATTTGAACAGCTTCGTAGTTGTACTTATCAGTCATGTAGTGGATGATGTTCAAAGCATCTACGTAAGTGTCAGTCAACCAGTCAAGAGATTTTTCAAAGTTCGCTTTAACTGATTCGAATTCAAGAACTTCGTCACGGATAGGATCGATGTCAAATACTTTGTAGTCTTTGTGAACATCGTCGTAACCACCGTTCAAACCAGTAAGAAGGGCTTTCAATACGTTAACACGAGCACCGAAGTACTGGATGTTGTGACGTTGTTCTTCATTTTCTGGGTCAAGTGGAGATACACAACATGAGATACAGCTCATTTCACCGTATCCGTCTTTAGCCATTGTTGTAACACCTTCATATTGGATTGAAGAGTGTTTGTGGCTCATGTGCATACAGTAACGACGGAAGCTATAAGGTAATTTGTCAGTCCAAAGAACTGTCAAGTTTGGTTCTGGAGAGTTACCGATGTTGTCAAGAGTATTCAAGAAACGGTAGTCCATCTTAGTAACACGGTGACGACCGTCGTTACCCATACCAGCCATAGAAGTTGTGATGAAGGTTGGGTCACCTGAGTACAATTGGTCATAAGCTTTTGTACGAGCAAATTTAACTGTACGAAGTTTCATAACGAAATCATCAACAAACTCTTGGATTTCTGATTCAGTAAATGTACCACGAGCAAGGTCACGTTCTGCAAAGATATCAAGTACGATTGGCACACGTCCTAGAGATGTAGCAGCACCGTTGATTACACGGCAGACAGCCATGAAGGCGATGTTAACCCATTGGATCGCTTCTTTAACGTTCATCGCTGGTTTGCGAACATCAACTCCGTAAAGGTCACCCAAGCGAACAACTTGTTGCAATGCTTGGTATTGAAGGTTTACTTCTTCGCGAAGACGGATTGTTTCTTCATCAATCTCTTTAATTGCATTCCAGTCGTTTACTTTTTCTTGCATCAAGTAGTCTGCACCGTAAAGAGCAAGACGTGCGTAAACACCGATGATACGTCCACGTGAGTAGGCATCTGGAAGACCAGTTACAGTGTGAGCGTGACGAGCACGACGAATGTTTGAAGTGTAAGCACGGAAGATACCGTCGTTAACTGTTGTTACGTATTTAGTAAAGATTTCGTGAACAGCTGGATCTGGTTCGTATCCATTTTCTTTCAAAGTAGTTTCAGCCATACGGATACCACCTTTTGGCATGAAGTTCAATTTGAAGAGTTCATCGTTTTGGATACCGAAGATCAATTCGTTTTCTTTATCGATAAATCCTGCTGGAATATCAGCAATAGATGTTGGACGAGTGTCCATTGGGAAACGAGTTTCTTCGTAGTGTGCTTTTGTTTCTTCTACGATTTTTTTGATGTGAAGTGAACGTTCTGTTGGTCCAGCAAGGAAACTTTCATCTCCATCATAAGGTGTGTAGTTAGCTTGAACGAAGCGAGAAATACTTGCTTTTTCTTTCCAATCTACGCCTTTGAAGCCTTCCCAAGCTTTATCAAAAATATCTTGTGCTTCAACAACTGTTTTAACAACCATGTTAATGTCCTCTTTTTTCTAGCAACAGTCATCTGTTACATTCTTGAGACAAGTATACCATACAGTAACCGATTTCAACAAGGAGAAAACAGCCTTTTTAGCGCTTTCTTTTATAATACAGGCTGTTTTTTGATATTATCTGTATTATATTTTTGAAAATTGGACTACTCTTTTCCATTTTTTCAGAAAAAACGGTATAATGAGAAAGAAAATACGGCTAGAAAGGAAGCTAAATGCTCATATTTCCATTGATTAATGATTTGTCTAGAAAAATCATCCATATCGACATGGATGCCTTTTTTGCTGCGGTGGAAATAAGAGACAATCCTAAGTTAAAAGGAAAACCTGTCATCATTGGGAGCGACCCCAGACAAACAGGTGGGCGTGGTGTCGTTTCTACCTGTAGCTACGAGGCACGAGCTTTTGGTGTTCATTCAGCTATGAGCTCTAAAGAAGCTTATGAACGTTGTCCCCAAGCTGTCTTTATCTCAGGAAATTATGAAAAGTATAAGACTGTGGGACTTGAGATTCGAGCTATTTTTAAACGCTACACTGATTTGATCGAACCTATGAGTATTGACGAGGCATACTTGGATGTAACCGAAAATAAACTTGGTATCAAATCGGCAGTCAAAATAGCCCGCCTCATCCAACAGGATATCTGGCAGGAACTACGCCTGACTGCTTCTGCAGGCATCTCTTATAACAAATTCTTAGCTAAAATGGCTAGTGACTATCAAAAACCACATGGTTTAACAGTTATCCTCCCTGACCAAGCCCAAGACTTTCTCAAACAAATGGACATTGCTAAATTCCATGGCGTAGGCAAAAAAACAGTTGAACGCCTTCATGAAATGGACATTTATACTGGCGCAGACTTATTGGCTGTTTCTGAAGTCACTTTAATCGATCGATTTGGCAGACTCGGTTTTGATCTTTATCGAAAGGCTAGGGGCATTCATAATTCACCGGTCAAGGCCAATCGTATTCGCAAGTCTATTGGCAAGGAAAAAACCTACGGAAAAATCCTACACGTAGAAGAAGACATCAAAAAAGAGCTGACTCTTCTCTCAGAAAAGGTAGCTCACAATCTCAGCCAACAAGGCAAAGCTGGAAAAATCATTATCCTAAAAATACGATATGCTGACTTCTCTACTCTAACTAGACGAAAAAGCCTCCCACAAGCAACACAGGATGCTAGTCAGATTTCTCAAACTGCCCTTCAACTCTACGAAGAACTAGCTGAAAAAGAAAAAGGCATTCGTTTGCTAGGAGTCACAGTAACAGGATTTTAAAAAGCTTGAAGGAAGATTCCCTCAAGCTTTTTCTTATACAAATAAACGCACAAAACTATAGAGCAACAAGACACTACCGAGTACGATACGGTATTTACCAAAGAGGGTAAAGTCGTGCTTCTTCACATAGCCAGTCAAGAAGCGAATAGCAACCATGCTGACCGCGAAGGCTACTCCCATAGCAACCAAAAGCAAGAACAGTTGTCCAAAACTCAAGAGTTGACCTGCTTTTATAAATTTGAAAATCTTTAAAGCACTAGCCCCAAACATAACAGGAATTCCGAGGTAGAAGGTAAACTCTGTTACGACAGAGCGACTCGTTCCATTTAACAAACCACCAACAATCGTCGCACCTGAACGGCTCGTACCTGGGAAGAGGGCGAGGACTTGGAAGAGTCCGATATAGAGAGCTGTCTTGTAGGGAAGCTTTTCAAGTTCTGTGATTGTTGGTTCAATAGCTTGCGCCTTATTTCTTTTTTCAAGATAGATAAAGGCAACACCATAGATAATCAACATAATCGCAACTGATACCATATTATGAAAATGAGTGTCAAACCAATCATCCAGCTTAAAGACTAACAATAAAGGCAAGGTCGCAACGAGGACTTTTGACCACAATTGCCAAGTTCGACGGACTTCCACCTTATTTTTACCAGGTTTGAAGGGATTGAGCTTGTTAAAGTAAATCACCATAACCGCTAAGATAGCACCGAGCTGAATGACAACATTAAACATGGACATGAAGGCTTCATTTTGGTCCTTGTATTGTACAAATTCTTCAACCAAGATCAAGTGACCCGTACTTGAAATGGGCAACCATTCTGTAATTCCTTCAACAATCCCAAAAAAGATCGACTTCAAAATTTCAATAAGATACATGTATTACTCCTTTTTCTGTCCTCTATTATAGCATAATTTCGGATTCTGCGATAGGTTTTTTAGAAGGCACCGATGCTACCACCGCCTCCGCCTCCTGAGAATCCTCCACCTGAAGAACCACTTCCAGAAGATACGGAGTAGGTACTTGCTGTGTTTGCAATACTAGCATAGTGACTCATTTGAGCAGTTGAATGATAAAACATGCTGTGCCAGCCATAAGCTACATAAAGATTGATATCTGGATTCTCAACTTGAATCTGATAAGATTTCATCAAATGACTCACCTTGTCCGCATAACCAAATAAAGTAGCATAGACAAGGAGGCGATTCCAAAGAACAATACTCTCTAATTCTGCCTTGTCTAGATGGGCGATATCGCGAAGCATGTTTTCAAAACTAGCCCAGAGATAGTATGCTTCTAGTCCTTCTTCGTTTAAAACACCATCACGAGTATCAAATCGGGTTGTCCAATAATAGACGGCAGCTAACATCAAGCTCACAAACCCAAGGATAGGAAGTGGCAGGGAAAGATACCCGTGAGCATCCAAACTGTACAAGAACCAGCCAAAACTAACGAAAGCAGGTAGAAGCGTAGAGACACCTATCGTCAATCGCAAGATTTTTTCGCCATTACTCAGTGGACGATAATAATCTGGAAGTTGCAAAGAGGAAACCCGCTTTCTCACCCCATCCTGCATCTGCTTCAGAGCTTGCTCGAAAGAAGACTTAAGCTTACGTCCTGTTTTCTGAATCCTTTTTTCATCAGCTGCTTTTGCACCTTGGTAAAGACTAGTTGACACTTGGTAATCTGCAAACAAATCTGAAACAAGCACTTCTTCTCTTCCTGAAAAGGCCAAATTAAGACAATCTTTTTCAAAACTGGCTAATCCTTTTTCTTTTATGACTTTTAGACGGACCTCATCTCCATTTGAGATGATTGAAATATTTCCACGGTCGATCACATCCAATAAGGTTGCCTGAACGAGTTGGTCAAAGGTGAACTTCCCTCCTCCCTTGGTCAAGGGACTGACTTCCTCTAAAGAAGTGGAGTAAACAGATTCCGATAAAACCATCGGTTCTAAGTCCATTGGCGGTTCGTAGAGACGGTGATTTTTAGCATGTTTCTTCGATGGGGAGGTTTTTCTTCGGTAAATGCGATAGAAAATGACACTAAAGACTAAAGAAAGCGAGAGTAGAAAAGGGATAATCCACGTAACCAGAGCTTTGCTTTGAGCTTTTTCAGCAGCAATGGACTCCTCTATTTTTTCAAATTCTGCTAAACGATTGCCCTTCAATCCCTGATCCAAATCAGTTCCAAAATCTTTTCTAGGCCAATAGGCATGCAATTCAACCCCACGCTGACGAGGTAGGTTCTGCAAATGAACACGATAATCACCACCTGTCTTCTCTACCTTGCCCTCTGTAAAGAGTTTCCCTGTATGAAAGAAAAGTTTTTCAGCTCCATTAAAGCCTGTTACCCGAAACTCAAAATTTTCGATAGGTTCTGAACTATCTGTCAAGGGTTGCCAATTAAGTTCCGCGATATCATCATATAGAAATAGGAGGTTTTTTAGTTGCCATGTGATTACCACTTCAACGGTATCCCCTTCTTGGCCTGGATTATACACTTTTACAGTATAACCTTCCGATTCTTCTATCACTTCACTATTGACATTCTCAACGGCGTTAGCATTTTTCCATACCTGAACCTTCGGACTGGGATCTATTTCAAAGCCCTTTGGCATCTTACCAGAACGGCCAAGTCCTACTAGTTGTCCATTAAAGTCTTCATCAAAATAATAGACTACTTTCTCCCTAAATTCTGCCGTATTATCTGCATGAATATACAAATCACCTTGATAAGAGCGAATCTTAAAATCAACCGCGAAAACAGAGAGTGGTAAAATACAAAACAAGCTAAATAAAAGCACGAAAAAAGTCTTTTTCATAACACAATCCCCTTTTTATCTTTGCTATCATTATATCATTTTTTATAAGTAAAGGCTTACTTGTATTGAAAATCTCACCATTTTTAGATACAATAGAGAGAAGTCATTTTTAGACTAGAAATAGGAGAAAACATGAAAAAATTATGCTTATCTATCCTTGCTAGCCTAGCCCTTACATTAGGACTGGTTAGCCAAGTCCAAGCCGACGAATATTTACGCATCGGGATGGAGGCAGCTTACGCTCCCTTCAACTGGACCCAAGACGACGATAGTAACGGCGCCGTCAAAATCGACGGTACCAACCAATATGCCAACGGCTACGATGTTCAAATCGCAAAAAAGATTGCCAAAGACTTAGGCAAGGAACCTTTGGTTGTGAAAACCAAATGGGAAGGACTTGTTCCAGCCCTTACTTCTGGCAAAATCGATATGATCATTGCCGGTATGAGCCCAACCGCTGAACGTAAACAAGAAATTGCCTTTTCAAACAGTTACTATACTAGCGAACCAGTTCTATTGGTCAAAAAGGACTCTGCCTATGCAAATGCCAAATCTCTAGAGGACTTTAATGGAGCAAAAATCACTTCCCAACAAGGTGTTTACCTTTATGACTTGATTTCTCAAATTCCAGGTGCCAAAAAAGAAACAGCTATGGGGGACTTTGCTCAGATGCGTCAAGCTTTGGAGGCTGGTGTTATTGATGCCTATGTTTCTGAACGACCTGAAGCAATGACCGCTGAGTCTGCTAACGCTAAGTTCAAAATGATCCAACCCCAACCAGGTTTCAAAACTGGCGAAGAAGATACAGCTATCGCCATTGGACTTCGTAAAGATGACAGTCGTATCAGCCAAATCAATGCTAGTATTGAAACCATCTCTAAGGATGAGCAAGTAGCCCTCATGGATCGTATGATTCAGGAGCAACCTGCCGAAGCCACAACAACTGAAGAAAGTAGCAGTAATTTCTTCAATCAAGTTGCTAAAATTCTTTCTGAAAACTGGCAACAGCTCTTGCGTGGTGCGGGTGTCACTCTTTTAATCTCAATCATCGGAACTATCGTAGGTCTCATTATCGGTCTTGCCATTGGTGTCTTCCGTACGGCTCCTCTCTCTGAAAACAAAGCCATTTACGGCCTACAAAAACTAGTCGGTTGGATTCTCAATGTCTATATTGAAATCTTCCGTGGTACACCGATGATTGTTCAATCCATGGTTATCTACTATGGGACTGCTCAAGCTTTCGGTATCAATCTCGACCGGACACTGGCTGCTATCTTTATCGTCTCAATCAACACGGGTGCCTACATGACAGAAATCGTTCGTGGTGGTATTCTAGCAGTTGACAAGGGACAGTTCGAAGCTGCAACTGCTCTTGGTATGACCCACAATCAAACCATGCGTAAGATTGTCCTTCCTCAGGTTGTCCGTAATATTCTACCTGCTACTGGTAATGAGTTTGTCATCAATATCAAAGATACCTCTGTATTGAACGTTATTTCAGTTGTCGAGCTTTATTTCTCAGGAAATACTGTAGCGACGCAAACCTATCAATACTTCCAGACCTTTACCATCATTGCAGTGATTTACTTTGTCCTCACCTTCACTGTGACCCGTATCCTACGTTTTATCGAACGCTATATGGACATGGACACTTACACTACAGGTGCTAACCAAATGCAAACGGGGGATTTGAAAAAATGACACAACCAATCCTTGAAATCAAACACCTAAAAAAATCCTATGGGCAAAACGAAGTGCTAAAAGACATTTCTCTCACCGTCCATAAAGGAGAGGTTATTTCCATCATCGGAAGCTCGGGAAGCGGAAAATCAACCTTCCTTCGTTCAATCAATTTACTCGAAACACCTACAGGAGGAGAGATTCTCTATCGCGGAGAAAATGTCCTGGAAAAAGGCTATAACCTCACCCATTATCGTGAAAAGCTCGGTATGGTTTTCCAATCTTTCAATCTCTTTGAAAATCTGAATGTCCTTGAAAATACTATCGTTGCCCAAACTACTGTACTCAAACGCGACCACTCTGAAGCTGAAAAAATTGCCAAAGAGAATCTCGAAAAAGTTGGTATGGGAGAACGTTACTGGCAAGCCAAGCCTAAACAACTTTCAGGTGGACAAAAGCAACGTGTAGCCATCGCTCGTGCACTCTCCATGAATCCTGATGCCATTCTCTTTGACGAACCTACATCTGCCCTTGACCCCGAAATGGTCGGAGAAGTCCTCAAAATTATGCAGGACCTAGCTCAAGAAGGCTTGACCATGATTGTTGTAACCCACGAAATGGAATTTGCTCGCGATGTTTCCCATCGTGTCATCTTCATGGACAAGGGAATCATTGCAGAAGAAGGTAAACCTGAAGAACTCTTCACCACCCCTAAAGAAGAACGGACAAAAGAATTCCTTCAGCGCTATCTCAATTAATAAATAAAGACTGCATACAGAATGCAGTCTTTTTGGTTTGTAATTGTAAAGAAAAGGCAGACTCGATTCAGGAATCTGCCTGTAACCACAGTTCAATCTTCAAATTTTTCATGATTTTTTTCATAGAAATCGATTAAACTAAGAGCTGTTTCAAATGAAATATTTTTAACTTTTGCGCGTCCTTGTGCTAGAGCAATGATAGACATTTCACGCGCATTCGTTTCTTTAGAGATACGGTAACCTGTGATCTTCTTATCACGAACCCAACCAACAACTGCTTCTACCTTTTCAAAGTTTGACTTAACCATGTTCTTCTCCTGAATTATTCTTTACAATTCTTAATTGTATACGTTTTTATTTCATCTGTCAATAAAAGAACATATATTCGTCACAACTATATTATTCTGCATATTTTCATTTAGCTTTTAAAGCCGACAATATATGAGTTCTTATATCCTCAACTCCATTAGGATTTGCTGGCAGGAAGATTGTATTATTACCTTCTTTTTCTGCAAAATTATTCAATGTATCTAAATACTGGTTCGTTAATAGGATAGACATGATTTGTTCTTCAGTCAGCTCAACATTAGCTCCCTTTAACTCTTTGATAGAATCAGCCAGTCCGTCAACAATCGCTTTACGCTGTTCTGCAATCCCTACACCATGTAGGCGATCTTTTTCTGCTTCTGCTTCTGCTGCGGTCACGATCTTAATCTTATCTGCTTCAGCAAGTTCTTGCGCTGCAACTCTCTTACGCTGAGCTGCATTGATTTCATTCATTGATTGTTTTACTTCAGCATCAGGTTCAACCTTAGTAATCAGAGTTTTGACAATGATATACCCATACGTAGACATTTCTTCTGCCACTTGTTTTTGAACTTCTAAGGCGATTTCATCCTTCTTCTCAAACAACTCATCTAGGGTTAACTTTGGTACAGATGAGCGCAAAGCATCCTCAATATAGGATTTGATTTGGGCTTCTGGACGCATCAATTTATAATAGGCATCTGTGACATTGTTTTCATTCACTCGATACTGAGTTGCCACATTCATCGTTACAAATACATTATCTTGCGTCTTTGTCTCTACAACGATTTCACTCTGCAACAAGCGTAGTTGTACTCTTGCCGCAATTCTATCAATCCCAAAGGGAGCCCGCAAATGAATACCACTATTGCTCAACTTTTGGTACTTACCAAAGCGTTCTATAATAGCGACAGATTGTTGTCGTACCACATATACAGAACTAATCGTAATCACTGATGCAATCACCACTAAAATCAATACAACAAGTAAAATTTGTAAAACCATGGGAATCTCCCCTTTCATCAACCTCATTATAACACCATCGTTATCATTACGCAAATAATATGATAATAATTTTATTTTAGTTTAAACTAACATATTATACAATGTTTCATTTCCATTCAAATTAATATAAGACGGGTCAAACTTTTCCATTCGATGAATCAATCCAGCATAATCATGCTTATTGGCAAGAGCAATCCCAATCAATACAGGACCCGTCCCCTTACTTGCTCGTTTGATATATTCAAAACGAGTGATGTCATCATTTGGCCCCAAAATGTCATTTACAAACTCTCGTAGAGCTCCTGGACGTTGTGGGAAATTCACTACAAAGTAATGCTTGATTCCATCGTAAATCAAGGCACGTTCTTCCATCTCTGGCATACGGTTGATATCGTTATTTCCCCCAGAAATGATACAACAAATCGTCTTTCCTTTGATATAGTCTGATAAAACTTCCAAGGCTGCAACACTAGCAGCCCCAGCTGGTTCTGCTACAATTCCTTGCTTAGAATAAAGATCAATCAAGGTTTCAGAAATCAAGCCCTCGTCCACCCCAATCAGCGTTTCAACATTCTGACGGGTCGCTTCATAGGTTAATTGTCCAACCTTCTGTACAGCTATCCCATCAGCAAACTTATCAATTTCTTTGAGTTTAACTGGACCTCCCGCCTCAAAGGCCGCCTTCATAGAGCGAGCACCATTAGCTTCGACCCCAATCACTTCAATAGTCGGGTTGGTTTCTTTAATATAAGTAGAAACACCGGCAATCAATCCGCCACCACCTACTGGTACAAGTACTGTATCAAAATCAATAGACTCTTTACGGGCTTCTTCAAGAATTTCATACGCGACAGTCCCTTGACCTGCTTGAACATGAGCATCATCAAAGGGATCAATGAAGGTTCGATTTTCAGAAACTGTAAACTCTTGAGCTGCTTTAGCTGAGGCATCAAAGGTATCTCCAACTAGTTTAATAGTCACGAAGTCTCCACCAAAAAAGCGGACCTGCCCAATCTTTTGTTGCGGTGTTGTGATGGGCATAAAGATGGTTGCAGGAATCTTCATCTCATTACAAGTATAGGCGACACCTTGGGCATGATTTCCCGCAGAGGCACAGACTACACCACGCTCACGTTCTTCTTTTGATAGTTGAGAAATGGCATAATAGGCTCCACGAATTTTAAAAGAACGAACACGCTGGGCATTCTCCTTCTTCAAATAAATCTTAGCACCATACTTCTCCGATAAATAATGATCATAATCAAGCGGAGTATTGACTACTACACCACTCAATACTTTGTGGGCTTTCACCACGTCTTTTGCACTTAGCATTGTCTCCTCCTCAGATACTTTTTAAGATAAAAAGCGAGTTAGGTACCCCCAACTCGCCTTCTGTTTTTCTTCACAAGAATTAGTTGTAGATTTTGAATGCGTCGTCGTCGTTTTTACCAACGAATGGCATTGCTTTACGCAATTCAGCACCAACTTTTTCAATTTCAAGGTTAGCTGCTTGTTCACGGTAAGCAGTCAATTTTGGACGTCCAGCCTTGTAGTCATTTACAAAGTCATTTGCAAATTTACCATTTTGGATATCTGCCAAGACAGCTTTCATGTTTTCTTTAACTTGCTCAGTAATCACACGTGGACCTGATACATAGTCACCGTATTCAGCAGTGTTAGAAATTGATTGACGCATTTTCTTGAATCCACCTTCATAAATCAAGTCAACGATCAATTTCATTTCATGAAGAACTTCAAAGTAAGCCAATTCTGGGGCGTATCCTGCTTCTGTTAAGACTTCAAAACCTGCTTCGATAAGGGCAGTCAAACCACCACAAAGTACAGCTTGTTCACCAAACAAATCTTCTTCAGTTTCTTCTTTGTAAGTTGTTTCAAGCAAACCAACACGAGCTGCTCCAACACCTTTACACCAGTCCATAGCAATATTTTTCGCATTTCCTGTAGCGTCTTGGTATACTGCATAAAGAGCTGGAACACCAAAACCTTCTTCGTAAGTACGACGTACCAAGTGTCCTGGTCCTTTAGGAGCACACATGAAGACATCTACATCTGCAGGAACTTTGATAAATTCAAAGTGGATGTTGAAACCATGAGCAAATCCAACTGCATTTCCTGCTTCCAAGTTTGGAGCGATTTCTGCTTCGTACAATTCTTGTTGGATTTCATCTGG
Organism: bacterium; assembly: GCA_905221355.1. GTDB lineage: Bacteria > Bacillota > Bacilli > Lactobacillales > Streptococcaceae > Streptococcus. The sequence continues at coordinate 260,260 of CAJNCU010000002.1, read as the reverse complement.
TGCCAAGATCATGATAACGTCAGCCAATTTAGTTGCTTCTGCTACTGTGTAAGTGTCAAATCCATCTTCTTTTGCTTTGTCAAAAGATTTACCTGGACGCACACCAATGATGACATCACGACCTGAGTCACGCAAGTTTTGCGCATGCGCATGTCCTTGTGAACCATAACCGATTACGGCGATTTTTTTACCATCAAGCGCTGCTACTTTAACATCTTTTTCGTATTCCATTTGAACTGCCATAGTTTTTCTCTCTTTTCTATTTTTTATTGCCTCATGGGCTGGTTTAACAAATTTAAGTTGGATTTTTAGTCGCGGGTAAATCCAGTTGCACCCGTACGAGCGATATTTTTAATACCGTATGGTCGAATCACTCGCAATAAAGCTTCACTCTTTTCAGCATTTCCAGTCATCTGGATAGTGATGGAGCTTGGAGCCACATCTACTACCGTTGCACGGAAAGGTTGTATAATGGCCAAGATTTCTGCACGTTTTTCAGCAGGAGCAGATACCTTCACCAAGATAACTTCTCTTTCCAAGTGTGGTTTATCTGTAATATCTCGAATGCGAATCACATCAATCTGTCGATTCAGTTGTTTAATGATTTGCTCTACTTCATCATGAGAAGCTACATCAATAATGATGGTGATACGAGATACATTGGGGTTCTCTGTCGCACCAACTGAGATACTCTCAATATTGACTTGACGACGAGAAAGGACACCTGTAAAACGATTCAAAACTCCTGAACGGTTTTGCAATCTAGCTGTTAACATTCTACGCATGGAACTTCACCCCCAACATCTCATGATTGCTCTTACCAGCTGGTACCATCGGTAATACCTGTTCCTTACGAGAAATGTCCACCTCGATAAACATGGGCACATCCTCTAGAATGACTTCTAGATCCTTCTCTATCGTCTCTGGATTATCAAATTTATAGTTTTTGATGCCGTAAGCTTGTGCCATTAACTGGAAGTCAGGAAGGGTATCAAAGACTGACTCGGAAGTTCTACCCTCATAGAAGGATTCCTGCCACTGACGAACCATTCCTAGTGAGTGGTTATTCAACATGACAACCTTAATCGGCACCTTGTAGATGTTTAGGATTGCTAGTTCTTGGTTGGTCATTTGGAAACCACCATCACCGACAAAAAGGATGACTTCTTTTTCTGGATTTGCAATCTTGGCTCCAATAGCTGCAGGAACTCCGAAGCCCATGGTACCTAAACCACCCGAAGTGACTAACTGACGCTCATTTTGGTAAGGATAATACTGAGCTGTCCACATTTGGTGTTGCCCGACGTCTGTGACAACAATGGCATCCCCATTCGTCAATTCACCGATTCGTTCAATAACAGCCTGAGGTTGAACCACACGTTCTTTCTTATCATAAGAACGAACGCGGTTCTTGTCTTTAGTGACTTTTTCAATCCACTTTTCAGTATTGTTATGAACAGTTGGCTCTGCCAGTAGCATCTGCAAGGCTTTCTTAGCATCTCCCACCACAGGAATATCTGCACTGATAATCTTACCAATCTCAGCTGGGTCAATGTCGATATGGGCAACCTTGGCATTTTTAGCGAAGGTCTTAGGATTCCCAGTCAAGCGGTCGTCGAAACGACAACCAATACTAATCATAAAGTCCGCTTCAGTCATTGCAATGTTGGCAGCAAAAGAACCGTGCATTCCTCCCATTCCTAGGAAAAGCGGATGACTCGTTGCAATGGTACCTTGCCCCAAAAGACTAGTGACTACTGGAATTTGGTAACGTTCAGCAAATTCATTGAGTTCTTTAGAAGCTTCTGCATAGCTGATACCACCACCTGCTAACAAAACCGGTTTCTTGGCTTTTGACAATTGCTTCAAGATTTTCTTGATTTGCATGTCATTTGGATCAAGCGTCGGTTGGTAACTTGGTAAATTCACCTCCGGTGAATAGATGAAATCTGTCTCTAGAGCTGATACATCCTTTGGCAAGTCAATCACGACGGGCCCTGGACGACCTGTCGTTGCGATATGGACAGCTTCCGTAATGATGCGAGGAATATCTGCCGTCTCACGAACTTGGTAATTGTACTTAGTGATTGGCATGGTAATGCCCACGATGTCTGCCTCCTGAAAGGCATCCTTCCCAATCCCTGCACGCGCCACCTGACCTGTAAAGACCAAAAGGGGAACGCTATCACTCATGGCATCTGCAATCCCTGTAATGGCATTTGTAGCTCCCGGTCCACTCGTGACGACAGCAACACCCAACTTTCCAGTTGATTTGGCATATCCTTCAGCTTCGTGCAAACAACCTTGCTCATGGCGTCCTAAAATGTGGCGAATGCCTTTAAAATTATATATCGCATCATATAAAGGCAAGACAGCCCCACCAGGATAACCAAATATGGTATCAATTCCTAAATCACGGAGTGTTTCCAAAACTAGGTCCGACCCCGTCTTAGGAGTGTCTAAACTGATTTTCTCCATTGTTCCCCTTTCTCTTCTCTTAAAAATAGCTTGTTACTATCATACCATTTTTTCAAAAATTTTCAAGACAAAAGAAGCAATTTTCTGAATTTTCTATCTAAAAGTGTATTTATGAACTTTTTTATCATTTTTATTAACATATCATCAAAATAAGGAACTTTTCCTTACTTTCATTTATTAAATCAGTCTAATTTCTTCGTATATGGGATGGAAGTTGGCAAGATTTTCATTTAATCCCTAAATTTCCATAATATATTCAGCAAATATGCGTGAAATAAAGGTAATAAAAAAGGAAGCCACCAAGTGACTTCCTTCTATTGCGAAGACAGATTATTCTTCACCTTTGTTTTTCTTAATGATTTCTTCTTGTACTGACTTAGGTACATCTTCATAGTGGTCAAATACCATCATGAATGTACCACGTCCTTGAGATGCAGAACGAAGAACTGTTGCGTAACCGAACATTTCAGCAAGTGGAACGTAAGCACGAACGATTTGGCTGTTACCGTGTGCTTCCATACCATCTACACGTCCACGACGAGCAGTTACGTGACCCATAACATCACCAAGGTTTTCTTCTGGAACAGTGATGGTTACAAGCATCATTGGTTCAAGGATAGCTGGTTGTGCAGTCTTAGCAGCTTCTTTAAGTGCAAGAGATGCAGCGATCTTGAAGGCAGTTTCAGATGAGTCAACATCGTGGTATGAACCATCGTAAAGCTTAGCTTTAACGTCAACCATTGGGTAACCTGCAAGAACACCGTTAGCCATAGATTCTACCAAACCTTTTTCAACCGCTGGGATAAATTCACGAGGAACCACACCACCGACGATTGCGTTTTCGAATTCGAATCCTTTACCTTCTTCGTTTGGAGTAAATTCAATCCATACATCACCGAATTGACCTTTACCACCAGACTGACGTTTGAAGAATCCACGTGCTTGAGTAGAAGCGCGGAATGTTTCACGGTAAGATACTTGAGGAGCACCTACGTTCGCTTCAACTTTGAACTCACGACGCATACGGTCAACAAGGACGTCAAGGTGAAGCTCACCCATACCAGAGATAACTGTTTCACCAGTTTCAACGTTTGTTTCAACACGGAATGTTGGATCTTCTTCAGCCAATTTTTGAAGGGCGATACCCATCTTGTCTTGGTCTGCTTTAGATTTTGGCTCAACCATCAATTGGATAACTGGTTCTGGAACGTCGATTGATTCAAGGATGATTTTAGCTTTTTCATCAGTCAATGAGTCACCAGTTGTCGTATCTTTCAAACCAACGGCAGCAGCGATATCACCTGAGTAAACAGTGTCAATTTCTTGACGGCTGTTAGCGTGCATTTGAAGGATACGTCCGATACGTTCACGTTTACCTTTAGAAGTGTTCAATACATAAGAACCTGATTGAAGAACACCTGAGTATACACGGAAGAATGTCAAACGACCTACGAATGGGTCAGTCATGATCTTGAAGGCAAGAGCTGCAAATGGCTCTTCATCAGATGCTGGACGAGTTTCTTCTTCGTCTGTATCTGGGTTGATACCTTTGATTGCTGGGATATCAAGCGGGCTTGGAAGGTAGTCGATAACCGCATCAAGCATCAATTGAACCCCTTTGTTTTTGAAGGCTGATCCACACAATACTGGGAAGAATTCAACGTTGATTGTCGCTTTACGGATACCAGCTTTCAATTCTTCGTTAGTGATTTCTTCACCTTCGAGGTATTTCATCATCAATTCTTCGTCAGTTTCAGCAACTGCTTCGATCAATTTTTCACGGTATTCTTGTGCTTGTTCAAGATATTCAGCTGGAATATCCTCTTCAAGGATATCTGTACCAAGGTCGTTTGTATAGATTTCAGCTTTCATCTTGATCAAGTCGATGATACCACGGAAATCATCTTCAGCACCGATTGGCAATTGGATTGGGTGTGCATTTGCTTGAAGACGGTCATGAAGTGTGCTTACTGAGTAAAGGAAGTCAGCACCGATTTTGTCCATCTTGTTGGCAAATACGATACGTGGAACTCCGTACTCAGTTGCTTGACGCCAAACTGTTTCAGTTTGAGGCTCAACACCTGATTGTGAGTCAAGAACGGTAACCGCACCGTCCAATACACGAAGAGAACGTTGTACTTCGATTGTGAAGTCCACGTGCCCTGGTGTGTCGATGATGTTTACGCGGTGGTTGTTCCATTGAGCTGTTGTCGCAGCAGATGTGATAGTGATACCACGTTCTTGCTCTTGCTCCATCCAGTCCATTTGTGACGCACCTTCGTGAGTTTCACCGATTTTGTGGATTTTACCAGTGTAGTAAAGAATACGCTCAGTAGTTGTTGTTTTACCGGCATCGACGTGAGCCATGATACCGATATTACGAGTTTTTTCAAGTGAAAATTCGCGTGCCATGAGGTTTGTTTCTCCTATTTATTTTTGATTTCTATTCTATTATAACACGATTTTAATAAAAACGGATAGGCAGGACCTACCCGTTCTCAATGTTTATCTTGTTTTTGTTGGTTTCAACTTGTAGACAAGTTGAATTGAACTCAGGCTAAAGTTAGCTAGCCGATTTGAGCCGGAACGGGATGCTGTGTGAAAAAGATAAACTTCCTTGTATTCGTCGAATACTGCGTCAGTTTCCTATTTTCACCTTGCATCCTTACCGTTCCTAGCATCATGATCTAGTTGAGCTCAAGCTAAAAGTCTGGAGAAAAAGATGAATCTCATTGGTTGCAATCGCAACCTGCTTCGATTCCCTATTTTCTCTGGGACTTTCTTAACGCTTTCGCATCCTATCTTACCAACGGAAGTGTGCGAAGGCACGGTTAGCTTCAGCCATACGGTGAGTGTCTTCACGTTTCTTAACTGCTGCACCAGTGTTGTTAGCAGCATCCAAGATTTCTTTTGCAAGACGGTCTTGCATTGTGTGTTCACCACGAAGACGAGCGATGGTTACCAACCAACGAAGTCCAAGTGTTGTACGACGTTCTGGACGAACTTCAACTGGGACTTGGTAGTTAGATCCACCAACACGACGTGCACGTACTTCAAGTACAGGCATGATGTTTTCCATAGCTGTTTCAAATACTTCAAGTGCATCGTTGCCAGTAGCTTCTTTGATTTGCTCAAAAGCACCGTAAACGATTGAAGCAGCTGTACCACGTTTACCATCAAGCATAACGCGGTTGATAAGACGAGTAACTAGTTGTGAATTGTAAAGCGGATCTGGCAATACGTCACGTTTTGGAGCTCTATTTTTACGACTCATTTCTCTTTATCCCCTTTCCTTATGCTTTTGGACGTTTAGTACCGTATTTAGAACGGCCTTGTTTACGATCGTTAACACCTGCAGTATCAAGTGCACCACGGACGATATGGTAACGTACCCCTGGAAGGTCTTTTACACGTCCACCACGAAGAAGCACCACGCTGTGCTCTTGCAAGTTGTGTCCGATACCTGGGATGTAGGCAGTAACTTCGATAAGGTTGCTCAAACGTACACGAGCAAATTTACGAAGGGCAGAGTTAGGTTTTTTAGGTGTCATTGTCCCAACACGAGTTGCAACACCACGTTTTTGTGGTGAAGAAACGTTTGTTTGAACTTTTTTATGACTGTTGTAACCAACGTTCAAAGCTGGTGATTTAGATTTTTCTACTTTTGATTTACGCGGTTTGCGAACCAATTGGTTAATTGTAGGCATCTACATTCTCCTGTGTTTTTTTATTTTTGGTGATGATACACTTGGTGACAGCTACCATCTGTGTGTACTTTTGCAACATTTGTCAGCACGTCCCTGTACACTTTTGAGAGACCAAAAGTAAAAAGTACCGTCTATTATTGTAACACAATTTTTCCTTCATTGTCAAGATATTTTTCATTTTTATTCTGATCTTTTAACTCTTTGACACTAGCTTTCACCGCTTTTCTAAACAAAAAAAGGAGGCAATTTGCCTCCTCCTTTCTAGTATGGATTTCCTTCAATTTAGCAATCATTTGAGTTGTTATCAAAGCCAACCAGATTCTTTTGCGATGTTGGCTGCCTCTGTTCGATTACCAGCATCTAGTTTCGAAAGAATATTGGTGACATAGTTTCGGACGGTTCCATTTGATAGATAAAGCTGATCCGCGATTTCTTGATTAGACAAACCCTGAGCGATTCCCTTTAAAACAGCGATTTCTTGCTCTGTTAACGGATTGGGGTGCGTCATCACCACTTCCATCAATTCAGGCGAATATTCTTTACGTCCTTCGAGAACAGTGTGCAAGGTTTGCATGAGGTCTGCAATGCTTCTTTCTTTTAAGACATAAGCATCCACTCCAGCCTTGACCGCACGTTCAAAATATCCAGGGCGCTTGAAGGTCGTCACCACAACTACCTTTGTCTCTAGCTTTTCTGCTCGTATCCACTCCAAGACTTCGAGACCTGTCTTAACAGGCATTTCTACGTCAAGAATGGCGATATCTACAGACTCCTTTTCTAGGAGCTGGATTGCTTCTTGCCCATTCTTGGCTTGTAGGACAGAATCTACATCTGGTTGAAAGGTAAGCAACTGGCACATGGCATCTCGCAACATACTTTGATCTTCTGCAACAAGTAGTTTCATCTTAGTTTCTCTCCTTATAAGGTAGTCGAACCCGCACTTCAGTAGGCTGCTTCTGACTGATCACCTTTACTTCTCCTGAAAATGGAAGGACACGGTCTCGAACGGTATGGAGTTCATCTCCTTTTAGAGAAGCAAATCCACAGCCATCATCTCTCACTGTTAGAATGAGTTCTTTCTCTGTTCGTTCTAATTTCAAGTAGGCTTTCGACGCTTTGGCATGTTTGATGATGTTGGTCACTAACTCAAGTAAAATCATGGAAGCCGTTGATTCTAATTCCTGAGTTAAGCTAGCAGTATCTAATTGGTGATTGATTTCCGTTTCAATTCCTGCAATTTCCAGCATTTTTTTAACTGTCGCAAATTCGGAAGCTAGGGTTCTGGTTTTAAGATTTTCGATAATTGTACGAACTTCATTCATGGATTCTTTACTGATCTGATGAATTTCTTTTAATTCTTTTTCCACTTGAGGATAGGCCTGCATTTGAAGAAGCTGGAGGGCAAGGTCCGTCTTCACACTCAACATGGCAAAGGTATGACCTAGGCTGTCATGGAGATCCTGACCGATACGACTGCGTTCATTTTCAGCCAAGAAAAGATTAAGCTTGGCATTTTGCTTTCTCTTTTCTTCTTTTAATTCTTCTGTCATTCGAATTCGATAGAGACCAAAAGTCAAGGCATCAGAAAAGACAAAAGTCACCAAGAAAAAGAAGAGTTGCCAGGGACTAACTTGATCAACCATATAAATCCCTGTCAAAATCAAGGGTTGCAAGACAATAAAACTGACAAAACGCCAAGAGTGAAAAGAAATCTCATCCAGTTGGTAAATAAGGAGATTGGATAAATAAAAGATGAACCAAGCAAAGCTCGCATTCAGCCAGACGGAACTGTAAAAAATGTAGGCAAACATGATCCACCAAGCCAGCCACTGCACAGTGCGATTCTGACTGACTAAAACCGAATAGAAAGCTAGGACAAATAGTAGAGTCCATAACAAGGTTAAAAGCGGGTACTCTCCAACGATGACACCCGCTATAGGAAAGATGATAAACACTGTTGAAATATGAAACATATAATGAGTATTTTTTAATTTTTCCAACATAGATTTATTTTACCTCGATCCGTTTTTTCAGTTGGATTACCAAGACACCAAAGAAAACTGTATAACCTAGTACAACCAAGGCGGCAAGAATGTTAAACTCGTGGTACTCCAAATAAGTAGAGACAACCTGCATCAGTTGATAGGTTGGTGTCAGTTTTCCAATGGATTGGAGCCATTCTGGGAAGGAACTCAAAGGGAACCAGAGTCCACCGAGGACAGCCAAAGCGATATAGGCAATATTTCCAATCACCGTCATCAATTGAGCACTGGGAAGCAAGCTCACCAATACCCCCATGCTGATAAAGACCACGCTTCCGACCAGCAACATAACTCCAATCACCAACCAATCAAGCCAAGGCAGAGTCACTCCACGGACAAAATGACCAACCGAAAAGACAACTATAATTGATAACAAGAAAGTCAGCAGAGTACTGAACAGTTTTGATACATAATATTCTACCATAGATACCGGAGAATGTTGAATCAATTTTTGCCAGTTGTTTGTCTTATCAGACTCGAGTGTGCTAGGGATACTGAAAAAGGCGCTTGACATGATACTAAAGAGCGTCATGGCAAAAAGATAGGCTTGAAGAGCAATTTCTGGAATATCTGACCCTGACATCATACCAGAAAAGATAAGGTAAAACACACTTGGAAGTCCGATGGATAGCAAGTAGTAGACGGCTTGCCGTTTCATCAGAATGATTTCCACTTTCATGAGACTTGTCATATTTTTCATCGTCAATCTCCTTTAATCTTGAGTCGTTTCAAAGATACTGTCTAAGAGAGTTCGATTCCGAACTTCAATTTCTTCGATCGTGCAGCCCTGTTCTTGCAAGACTTTCCATACCTGGCTGGCTTCTTTGGTTGTGAAAGAAAGAGCATTTTGCTTGATTTCAAGCTCTTGAACTTGGTCCAAAGTGCTGATAACTTCCTGATAAGTTAGAGGTACCGTAAAATGTTTTTCCTGTTCTTCACCACGCATGGCATAAGGCGTCGTATCGCGAATCAATTCTCCCTTGTGGAGGACCAAAATGCGATCAGCCGTATGTTCCACCTCTTCGATATAGTGAGAAGAATAGACAATAGTCACACCATTTTGCTTTAACTGATTGACAATTTCCCAAAAATGCTGACGTGTCGAGGTATCCATGGCAGCAGTTGGCTCGTCTAAGAATAGAATTTTCGGCCGACCGATTAAAGCCAATACAAAAGAGAACAAACGTTTTTGCCCACCAGACAACTTGCCCGCTAGCTGATTTTTCTGCTTGTTTGAGAATCTCAGCAAGTCATCAATTTCTTTATCTGCAAGACTGTCGGGATAAAGTGACTTGAAAAATGATAGAAGTTCTTTCACTTTCAAGCTTTGAACAACTGCATTTTCTTGAGGCAAGACAGAAATAAGCTGCTTTAATCGAGGATCTGTTGGAGCAAAGCCTTGAATGGCGACCTGACCTGAGCTCATGAACTTGTCCCCCAAGAGGCAATCAATCAAGGTTGTTTTTCCTGCTCCGTTAGGCCCAATCAAGGCGACACATTCACCATGATGGATTTCAAAAGAGATGTTCCGCAAGATCTCCTTGTCTTTTATTTTCTTACTCAATTTCTCAACTTTAATCACAGTCATGAGATTCTCCTTTCAACCACTTCATTCCCATAGGGAAAACAACGAAAATCATAAATCCAATCCCCCAAGCACCACGAATGAATTGGCGAAGCAAGGTTTGGTCAAACCAACCTGTAAACATTTCCACTAACCATGCCAAGAGTGACAGGCCGATAAAAAGATAGGTGATTGTTTTTTTCATTCCTCAAACTCCTTTTTCACTTCTCTGACTAATTTCAAACCTTCTCTGACAAGCCAAGACATCATTCCAAAGCCAGCAAAGAGCTCCCAAGGAAAATGGTAGAAACCTTCGTCCAATCCTGAAAACATGAGATAGGTCATAACTCCTGCTGCTACTAAACTCACTGCGACAATCATTTTATTTTTCATTTCTTCTTTCTCCATTTCATACTTCAATTATAGTCTTTTGAAGTTAGCGGAGCTAGATGCTTCTGTCACTAGGAAATATGACAAATGTCATAAAAAAAGAAAGCTGCAAAATCAACTTTCTTTTTAATCGATTAAATTTTTATTCCACACTGAAAAGATATGGATATACAGGTTGTTGACCTTGGTGAATCTCTACTTCAACATCTTCGAATTCTTCTGTGATTTCTTGGGCGATTTGGTTAGCCAATTCTTCACTTCCATCTTCACCAATATAGAAGGTTACGATTTCACTGTCTTCATCCAACATATGTTTCAATGTTTTAGTCAAAGTTTGGTGCATGTCAGGGTTTGATACGAGGATCTTACCATCTACCATACCAAGATTGTCATTTTCATGAATTTCCAAACCATCGATAGTCGTGTCACGAACAGCTGTTGTTACACTACCGCTGATGACATCACCGAGGGCTGCAGTCATACGTTCTTGGTTTTCTTCGATAGACTTGCTTGGATCAAAGGCAAGAAGACTGGTCAAACCTTGAGGAATTGTACGCGCTTCTACCACAACAGCAGGTTGTTCAAGCACTTCAGCCGCAGACTGAGCTGCCATAAAGATATTTTTGTTGTTTGGCAAGAAGATAATGTTGCGAGCATTGACCTGTTCAACAGCCTTGATAAAGTCTTCTGTTGAAGGGTTCATCGTCTGACCACCTTCGATGACATAATCCACACCTTGGGCACGGAAGATATCTGCTAAACCTTGACCAGCTACTACTGCGATAAGGGCATACTCTTTTGTTTCAACAGGCTTGTTGCCTTGAGTTGCTTCTTTTTCAACTTGCGCTTCGTGTTGATTACGCATGTTGTCCACTTTTACTTTGATCAAGCTACCATATTTGAGACCTTCTTGCATAACAAGACCTGGATCTTCTGTATGGACGTGAACTTTGACGATTTCATCATCATTGACAACAAGTAGAGAGTCACCTAAGTCATTCAAGTAGTTACGGAATTCATCGTAGTTAAAGTCCTTAGAATAAGTTGGACCTTGTTTGAGAGCTACCATGATCTCCGTACAGTAACCGAAGGTAATATCCTCAGTTGCCACATGCCCTGCTACAGACTTGTGGTGCTCTGCATTGATCATTTCACTCATGTTGGCAGGAGTCGCTACAAAGTCTTCAGAAGCACTGTATTCACCAGTAAGAGCTGAGAGGAATCCTTCATAGATGAAGACCAAACCTTGACCACCTGAGTCTACCACACCAACTTCCTTAAGGACTGGAAGCATTTCTGGCGTCTTAGCCAAAGCTGCTTTCGCGCCTTCCAAGGCTGCACGCATGACCTCAACAGCATCATCTGTTTGCTCCGCTTTTTTCTTGGCACCAATGGCTGCACCACGTGATACAGTCAAAATGGTTCCTTCGACTGGTTTCATAACTGCTTTATAAGCTACTTCGACACCGGATTGGAAGGCAAGAGCCAAGTCTTGACCTGTTAATTCATCTTTTTCCTTGATAGCCTGAGAGAAGCCACGGAAGAGCTGAGAAGTGATAACCCCTGAGTTCCCACGCGCGCCCATCAAGAGACCTTTAGCAAGAATGCTCGCTACTTCTCCAACTGTAGAAGCAGGCTTGTCTGCTACTTCTTTCGCACCATTTTCAATGGTCATTCCCATATTTGTCCCAGTATCTCCATCTGGAACTGGAAAGACATTCAATGAATTGACATATTCTGCTTGCTTATTCAAACGAGTTGATGCAGCCTGCACCATCTCTTGGAATAAACTGGTAGTAATTTTTGACACGATTATTCTCCTACAACTTTGATATTTTGAATATAGACATTCACAGTCTGAGCAGTAATTCCTAGTTGATTTTCTAGACTAAAACGAACACGCTCTTGAATGTTTTTTGACACTTCGCTTATCTTTATTCCGTAGCTCAACACGGTATAAACATCAACTGCGATGCTACCATCTTCGGATGCCTTCACGACAACACCCTTAGAATAATTTTCCTTACCAAGGAGGGCTTGGAAATTGTCTTTGAGGGCATTTTTACTAGCCATACCGACCACTCCAAAAATCTCAGTTGCGGCACCACCTACTACGGTTGCAATCACTTCATCTGTCAGTTCGATTTGACCATCTTTTGTATTAATTTTTACAGTCATTTTTTTTACCTCAACTAGTTGATACTCTATTTTATCATATTTCAGCCCAAGTGTAAAAGCAGAATGCTGTATCGGCGGATATTTACTCTATTTTTCAAATGGTTTTATCTCTAGAGCAAAAGAAAAAGACCTAAGCGGTCTTTTCATTTTTATTAAACGCGTTCAACTTTACCTGATTTCAAAGCACGAGCTGAAGCCCAAACTTTTTTAGGTTTACCATCGATAAGAACAGTAACTTTTTGAAGGTTTGGTTTTACGGCACGTTTTGTTTGGTTCATCGCGTGTGAACGGTTGTTTCCTGATACAGTCTTACGACCTGTAAAGTAACATACTTTAGCCATTGTGTTTTCCTCCTATTAGATCTAATATAGCGGATGTGCTAGCACCACATACCGTACTATGTTATCACACTTTCTCTATTTTGGCAAGGAAATTAGGAGACTTTTTTTATTTAACGTAAACAACTCCAAGTTTACCAAAAGCAACTTCCCCACGAATAATCAGGGTTTTGTTTGTTGGTGCTACAGGAGCATCTGCCTTAGCTGCACCAAAGGATGTTTCTACTTTCAAATCGACACGCCAGTGTTGTGGAACATAAACGGTTGCATTTCCGAAGGCCACTTCAATATTTAAAGTCGCAAAATCACCTAACATCTCTGCATTGTCATAGTAGATTTTAGCGTCCCCAAAAGCGACTTCCACTTGGTCGTCTACAAGATCTTGATCTTGTTTATAAAAGGTTCCACTACCAAAAGCGACTTCCTTATCCGTGACGACTGTTCGTTCACCGTTGTACCACCATTTTTTGCCATACCAAAACTTACTTGAATGCGTCAGATAACCAACACCTAGCACTGCTAAGATACTAGCCCAAAACAAAGACTGGTTTGGAATAGGAAAAATGTTATAAAAATGATTCGCAATCATTAAGGCTACTAGAGCGGTAAAAACTGCTGATGTTAGATGACGACGAAGCAAAGCTTCAACTGATTGGTAAGCAAAAAAGGCGATACCAATCAAAGGCCATATTTTACCATCCAAAGAAGGAATGCCAAAATTTCCTTGCAGCAAGATCCAAGCTGCTAAAACCAATAAAACAATACCAAATGCTTTCTTTTTCATGTTTTTTACCTCATGTTTCTTAGATTTTCTTTTAGGAGGGATTGGTAATGCCGTGAGACATGAACCTCCTTGTGCGTCTGATAAAAGGAAATGGTGCCCGTTCCTGAAAAGGACTTGTCCACCGAGTATATCTGACGGATGTTTGTGATCGTTGACTTGGACACTCGACTAAAATAGCGAGGCAAGATGGACTCCAACTCATAGAGTTTGAGGCGAACTTCATAGGCTTCCTTCTGGGTATGAGCGTAAATCTTGCTCCCTTCTGTTTCAAAGAAGAGGATTTCCGATAGGTCTAGATAATATTCACCTGTCCCCTTGTAAAAAGTCAACCTCGGAGCCTTTGACTCTTGCAAGAGCCGTTGCAAGTCTGCAATTTCATCTGTCAAAGTGGGGGTCTTGATAACAATTTCAGTCTCCTCTAAATTGTCGTCAATCTCAATTCGTAACTTCATCACATCTCCTTTCTGACTCTACTATATCAAAGCTAAGTTAGGAATACAAGGGCAAAAAAGCAAGTGGTCAGTTTGAAGCAGTAAGTGGTTGTAAGACTAGCTTGACTTACATATCAGAATAGGAAGAAAAGAAACCCCCACACCAGACCACAAGCATAGCCAACCAAGACATCCTTGGGATAATGAACACCCCCTAAAACCCTCACCAAGCCCAGCAAAGCTGAAAAGATCAAGCATGCCAATCCAACAGGTAGACTAGCATGCAGACAGGCCATGGAGATGATAGTTGCCGAAAAAACATGGCGACTGGGCATCGACTGTCCCGAGCTATCTTTTTCAAGCAGAGGACTGATGTCCCAAGTTTCATAAGGTCGCGGGTGGTTGATTTTCTTACGAAAAAGAGACAAAATCACAAAACCTGATGCAGGAATAAGCACATAAACTCCAACTTGCTGACCCAGTCCTAGCTGCAGATAAGTAGTGACTAGCAAGGTCAAATAGACCATAGGCATGGCGACTGTCATCAAACGATTGAAACTGCGTAATAGAAATAAAAGGGTTGGATAACTAGTGAGTCTGGAGCTGATATTTCGATACCATTCTTGATAATTTTTCATTTATGTTTCTCATTCATTACTTTTTTGCCTACAGGTGAGACGTTTGTCTTCTAGTATAGTGTAGAAAAAGAAGGCCGTCAAGCCTTCTTTTGATTTATTCTTCTGCTTCGTCTTCTGTAAATTGACTATTGTACAAGTCAGCGTAGAAGCCACCTTGCGCCATCAACTCCTCATGGTTGCCTTGTTCAATGATATTGCCATCTTTCATGACAAGAATCAAATCGGCATTACGAATAGTTGACAAGCGGTGGGCGATGACAAAGGAAGTCCGACCCTCCATCAAACGATCCATAGCTTTTTGAATCAATTCCTCTGTACGTGTGTCGACTGAGGATGTCGCTTCATCCAAAATCAAGAGTGGTGCATCCTTGAGAAGGGCACGAGCAATGGTTAAGAGTTGTTTTTGTCCAACAGACAAGGTCACGGTGTCATCCAAAACCGTATCGTAGCCGTCTAGCAAGGTCATGATAAAGTGGTGGATTCCCACAGCCTTGCTAGCTTCCATCATTCGTTCATCACTGATCCCTGTTTGATTATAGATGAGATTATCTCGAATGGTTCCTTCAAAAAGCCATGTGTCCTGCAAGACCATTGAGAAGGCATCGTGTACTTCTGAGCGCTTCATGTCCTTGGTATCCACACCATCGATGCGGATACTTCCCTTATCTATCTCATAAAACTTCATCAAAAGATTGACAATGGTTGTCTTACCAGCCCCAGTCGGTCCAACGATTGCGACCTTTTGACCTGCATGAGCTGTCGCAGAAAAGTCATGGATGATGGTGCGTTCTGGTGTATAACCAAAGGACACATGATCAAAGACCACTTCTCCTCTCATGCCAGTCAATTGTCTTTCCTTATGGGATTCATCCTGCATCTCAGCTTCACCTAGAAATTCAAAGACACGTCCCATGGCTGCACTCGCTTGTTGTAAGCTGGTAATCCCTTGGGCAATCTGTGACAGGGGTTGGGAGAAGGTCCGTACGTAAACCATAAAGGCTACAATAACCCCGATAGTGATATGCCCTTCTAGAGCAAGCGCGGCACCAACGATGATGACCAAAACATAGCTAAAATTCCCAACAAAGAACATGGCTGGCATCATGATACCAGAGATAAACTGAGATTTCCAGATGCTGTCGTGCAAGTTTTGGTTTAAACCTGCAAATCTCGCTTTGGAGGTGTCCACTGCGTTGTAGCTGGTCACTACATTGTGGCCAGAGTACATCTCTTCCACATAACCATTGACGGCTGCTAGATTATTTTGTTGGGCTTTAAAATAACCCTGTGACTTGGCCATAATTACTGAAACCGCCGCAAAACCAACAAACGTAGAAACAACCGTTACCAGAGCTAAAATCCAGTTCATACTAAACATGGTCACCAAAACAGCAATCAACAAGAAGCTGGCTGAGATAACTGTTCCGAGACTTTGGTTGAGAGATTGCGCCGCCGTATCCACATCATTGGTCACACGAGATAGAGTGTCCCCTTGCGAATGACGATCAAAATAGCCAAGGGGCAAACGATTGATCTTTTCAGCGATTGCTGTCCGCAAGCGTTTTGAAAAATGTTGGATACTTGTTGAAAAGATATAGGCCTGTGTATAGTTAAGGATAGCACCAAGTACATAGAGAATCACTAAAAAGCTAGCAATACTTGAAACAGCCTCTAAATCAATTCCTGTCATCAAACCATCTGAAATCAAGTTGGTAATTTCCTTAATCTTGGTTGGTCCATAAACAGTGATGATGCTTGAACATACAGCTGCTACAACCGCTACTAGTAGGGGAATTTGGAGACCTGCTAGAAAAGGTTTATAATATTTCCAAAAAGACATTTTCTTATTTTCCATGTTCCAATTCCTCCTTCGATAGTTGTGAGTAGGCAATTTCTTGGTAGACTTCGTTGGTGGCTAGAAGTTCCTTGTGGGTGCCTTGTCCCACGACTTTTCCTTGATCCAATACTAAGATCAGGTCAGCATCCATAATGGTAGAAATCCGCTGCGCTACGATGAGCTTGGTCATGGATTGTGTTTTCTCAGCTAGCTCTTGGCGTAAGATACGATCCGTCTTGTAGTCCAAGGCTGAGAAGGAGTCATCAAAAATGAGAATCTCTGGTTTACGAGCCAAGGCACGCGCAATGGCCAAACGCTGTCTTTGACCTCCTGAGAAGTTGGTTCCACCTTGGGCTACTTCTGATGCAAGTCCTGCTTCCTTATCCTCTATGAAGCTTTTAGACTGGGCCAATTCAAGGGCCTGCCACATAGCAGCCTCGCTTAGAGGAGTTTCTTTGCTCTTACCAAAGTCTAAGTTTCCCTTGACATCTCCAGAAAAGAGCACAGCTTTTTGAGGAATATAGCCGACCTTATTGCGCAAATCTTCCAAGTCATAGTCTTGAACATTAACTTCGTCCACTAGGATTTCTCCATCTGAAACGTCGTAAAAACGAGGCAAGAGGTTGACAAGCGTGGACTTACCTGATCCAGTCGATCCAATGAAGGCTACGGTTTGACCCGCTTCTGCTTTGAAAGTGACATGTTCCACGACTGCTTCAGAATTTTTAGAGTAGCGGAAAGTCACATCACGGAATTCCACTTGTCCTTGAATTGAAGGATCCGACGTCTGTGCATGACCAGGATTTTCAATAGAAGGATGCAGATCCAATACTTGATTGATACGTCCTGCCGAAACCAAGGTACGAGGAAGAACGATAAAGAGTGCTCCCATGAGAAGGAAGCCCATCACGACCTGCATAGCATAGGACATGAAGACCACCATATCACTAAAGAGTGGCAAACGTTCTGCCAAACTTGCGTCGTTGATGATATAGGCACCAATCCAGTAAATGGCTAAACTCAATCCACTTGAAATCGCCATCATAATCGGGTTCATAATCGCCATCAATCGATTGACAAAGAGGTTGAGACGCGTCACTTCATCATTGGCTGCTTCAAATTTTTCATCTTGGTAATCTTCCGCATTGTATGCACGAACAACTCGAATCCCAGTCAAGCTTTCACGAGTGATGCTATTAAGTTTATCTGTCAATTTTTGGATGACAGATTGTTTTGGAAAGGCCAGAGTCATGAGAACAGTTGTCATTAGAACATTGACGATAACAGCTACCACTACTGCCCAGAGCCAGTATTCGGACTTACCAAGGATTTTTCCAATGGCCCAAATAGCCATAATTGGCCCACGAGTAACCACTTGCAAGCCCATGGTAAAGAGCATCTGTACCTGAGTAATATCATTGGTCGTCCGAGTCAAAAGACTTGGGATTGAAAATCGCTTGATCTCTGTCTGCGAAAAATCTAAAACACGATGAAATACATCTCTACGTAGATGGGTTGTATAGGAGGCTGCAACACGAGCGGCAAAGAAACCAACCATAACAGATGAAAAGAAAGCCAATAAAGACAATCCAATCATCTTCGCAGCTGGTGACCAGAGTTCACCCAACTGCGTTCCAGACGTTCCCAGTAATTCTGTAATTTGCGAAATGTAAGTCGGTACCTCTAACTCGAGATAGACCGAGAAACAAGTGAAAAGGATCGTAAGGACAATCATCCCCCACTCTTTTCCTGTAATACGTTTAGCGAGTTTCTTCATTCTCTCCTCCTATCTTCTCAACATTTTCTTGCAACTGACCGAGAACCTTTTCAAAGATTGCCAAGTCTGACTTGGAAACACCCTCTAGCAGACTCTGATCAATCCGATCAAAAAAAGCCTTAACTTTTTGCATCTGCGAACGCGATTTCTCCGTCAGGTGAACAAATTTTGCCCGCTTATCGCTGGGGCTCGCCTCTAACTCGACCAAACCATTTTGTACCATGCGCTTGACCAAATTACTCGCCACAGATTTAGTAATATTGAGTTCCTGCTCGATATCCTTAATCAGGACCAGTTCCTCTTTTTGTTCACAATGATCTAAAAAACGCAGAACCTGCCCTTGCGGTCCACCCATAAATTCAATGCCACATCGCTTAGCTTCTTTCTGTACCATCAGGTGAACCTGGTGCCCAAAGCGTTTAAAAATCAACATCGGCTTGTCCATGATTGCTCCTTTCTCACGATTGAATATAGTTCTCAGGAGAACTAATAAAGTTTCCATGAGAACTATTTTATCACTTTCAGAAGGGATGTCAAGAAAAAAGTTTCCTAGAGAACTATTTTAGTCTGAATTGACATTGGAGAATATTTTCTCTATAATAAGCACTAGCTACCGTGGATAGGAATCCATTCACTTGATGAAGGGAGAAAACGTTCAAATGAAACCAGAAGAACAAAAAGTTTTAGGGATTTTAGCAACCATTTTTGGAGCCATCGCACTTTTAGGGTCCTGGATCCCGTTTATTAACTATCTATCGTTTTTCATCGCTATTGTCGCGTTGATCTTAGGTATTATCGGACTTATTGCCAATCTCAAAAAACGGAAAACAATGACCATTATCGGAACATCTCTCGCAGTTGCTTCTATTGTACTTTTCTTTACGACCCAGATACTGTACGCTAATGTCTACAAAGATTTTATCAGAGAGTTTAACCGTTCCTATAGAGAAGCTAGCTCCTCAATGGAACGCGACTTGACAGATGATACCATTGATTCACTCCCCGAAGATGAGGAAGAAGGCGATACCTTCACTTGGACACAAGAACAGTTCGACGCTTTAATTGAAGGTGACCTTGATAACAAAGGAAAAGGTGGTACCAACTACAAGGATATTATCAAAAAACACGGACTGCCAGACTCCGAGTTTGATTCCACTATTGAGGGCTACGACACAAAGAAAATTACCTATATTGGCATTGATGATAGAATCAAGACCGTTACTCTAACCTTTGTAAAACAGGATAATGGTCAACTCTTACTAGTTCATAAAATAGCTGTAGGCCTAGGAGAAAGCCAGCAGCAAAGAGATTCTGGAACCAGAATCTAATCTCAAATATAAAAAGCGAACAGCTAGCAAGTCTGTTCGCTTTTTTATTAGAATCCATCGACATTTGTGTAGATCTTTTGGACGTCCTCATCATCCTCAAGAACGCTGTAAAGTTTTTCAAAGGTTTCCAAATCTTCACCTGACAACTCAACTTCTGACTGAGGAATCATTTCCAGTTCAGTAACTTGGAATTCTTCGACACCTGACTCACGAAGGGCAACGATAGCCTTGTGAAGGTCAGTTGGAGCTGTGTAAACAGTGATTGTTCCTTCTTCTGCTTCTACATCATCCACATCAATGTCTGCTTCAAGCAAAAGCTCAAAGATAGCATCCGCATCATCACCAGCAAATACGATAACACCCTTGTTGTCAAAGAGGTAAGAAACAGAACCTGAAGCTCCCATGTTACCGCCATTTTTACCAAAAGCAGCACGAACGTTCGCAGCTGTACGGTTGACGTTTGAAGTCAAGGTATCCACAATCAGCATAGAACCATTTGGTCCAAATCCTTCGTAACGTCCTTCTGTAAAGGTTTCGTCTGTATTTCCTTTTGCCTTATCGATAGCCTTATCAATAACGTGTTTTGGCACCTGCGCTTGTTTAGCACGATCGATAACGAATTTCAAAGCAGTGTTTGATTCTGGATCTGGTTCCCCTTTTTTAGCTGCTACATAGATTTCTACACCAAATTTTGCATATACTTTAGAGTTAGCTCCATCTTTAGCCGTTTTCTTGGCTACGATATTGGCCCATTTACGTCCCATTAGGAATCTCCTTTTTTCACATTTTAATCTTTCTTATTATAACACAAGTCTAGCTGATTTTCACTAGAGGAAATGGATTTTCTTTTGCAAAGCAAGCTAGGATTTCCCTCCGACTGCCACGATTTTCTTGCCTTCTTTTATCCAAGGGTGTCGGGAAAGGGAGAAGTAAAGTTGGACAGTCATCACAACCCAGAGTAGCGGTTCACAGAGAATAACACCTGTGTAGCCTGTCCAAGGAATAATCCAAGCTACGAAAATAATTTTCCCAAACAACTCGATAAAGCTAGATACGAGGGGCAAAAGTTTTTGGCCTAGTCCCTGCAAGCTATTTCTATAAATCAATAAAAGACTTAAAAATGGATAAAATACAGAACTGATACGTAAGTACAAGGTCCCGTTTTCTACCAAGTAGCTGTCTGTCGAACTTGCTAGGAAAGAAACTAGGCTAGGACTGGCAAAAAATAGGAAAATACAGGCAAGGGCTGCCCAAGACATACTCAAATAGCTCCCTAAACGAAGACCTTGGACAATACGTCCGGGACGTTTCGCTCCAAAGTTTTGAGAGATAAAAGTCGTCATCGATGCTGAAATAGCTGTCATTGGTAATAAGGCAAAGGCCATGATTCGCCGTGCTGCCGTTTGAGCACTGATAATGACTGCACCAAAACTATTGACAGAGGATTGCAAAATGACACTTCCGATAGAGACGATTGATCCCATCAGTCCCATGGCTAGTCCCTGCTCCAAGAGATCCACATAGAGAGCCTTATTCCATTTGAAATGTTTGAAACCCGGAAGAAGCTCTGGAACACTCTTACGAATATAAAAATAACAGAGGATTGCTGACAAACCCTGCGAGATAATGGTTGCAAGACCCGCAGACTGAACTCCCAGATGCAGTTGCGTAATAAAATATAAATCCAAGATCACATTAACGATAGCTGAAAAGATAAGAAAAGCAAGAGCCGCAAGGCTATCGCCAATCGAGCGCAGTAAGCCTGCAAAAAGATTGTAAGCAAAACTAACCCCTACACAGGTAACAATCATGGAGATGTACTCATAGGATTGAGGAAGGATTTCTACAGGTGTCTCTAAATATTGCAAGAGTGGATAAAGACCGAAGAAGCCTATCAGCATGACAAGAGCACTCAGGATGGCACCCAGAATCCAAGTTGCTGCAACAGCTTCTTTAATCTTAGCAAAATTACGAGCACCGTAAAGACGAGCGATGACAACTCCCATCCCATTTCCAACTCCGAGGGCAAAGCCGATAATCAGATCAAAGATAGCCGTCGTTGCTCCTACTGCTGCTAGGGATTCTTGTCCAAGGAACCGCCCTACAATCAAGACGTCAGCTGTATTATATAGTTGTTGGAAGATATTGGACAACAGAATTGGAAGGGCGAAACTCAAAAGTGAGGGAAGAATGGAGCCATGAATCAGGTCCACTGTTCGTTTTTTATTCATAAAGATATTATATCAGCTTTCCAGAGGACCGACAAGATTCTTTAACGAATCCTGAAATCAATTGCTTACAGAGAGACAATTTGCTATAATCAAGAAAAGGAGGTCATTTATGAGTTTGACCAGTCAATTAATAACCGATGTGTTTCCAGATCTTGATAAAGTTGAAAAGCTAAATAACGAAGCTTTCCCCGAGGAAGAACGAGTCCCTCTTTCTGAGTTTTTGCGCTATCAGGACCGAGATGACGCCCACTTTTTTGCTTTTTATAACGAAGAAGAATTTGTTGGCTTTGCTTTTGCCATCTCCAACCAAAAGGCCTTCTATATCAGCTTTTTTGCCATCATGCCTCACTTAAGAAGTCATGGGTATGGGAAGGAAATTATCGACAAACTAACTGATTTTTATCAGCGAACCATGTTGCTTGAAGTAGAGCGATTGGATGAAGAATGCGATAACTTGGAACAAAGAAAAGCTCGTATGAGCTTCTATCAACAAAATGGCTTCAAAACAGCTAACGCTTTTCTAGAGTATGATGGCTTGAGTTTTGAAATTCTCTACCGCGGTGACCATTTCGACGAGGAAGCCTATCGCGACATCTTCCAAAAATTACAAGATGAACATTATTTTGACTTTCACATCAAATACAGGCGCTTTAGTGATCATTAGTTGTTTCAAGGAAGAGAAGTCTAACGAACTTTCTCACAATAAAACGCATAATATCAAGGTTCTGAATACCTGATATTATGCGTTTTTATGATTTTGAAAGCTTTCCCTAGTTTTATCTTTAATCTTCAATTTCGATTTCAAGTCCATCGCCTAGGTCAAGCGTCACTTCTTGGTTAGGTGCCAAATCTTCAGCGGCAGAAGTAGAAGTGGTTCCTTCTTCATCTTCAATCAAACCGTATTGAACACGAACCTGATGGTCGATCTCATCAAAAATCTCTGGGTGATCCGCCAAGTATTTCTTAGCATTTTCAGATCCTTGTCCGATTTTTTCACCCTTGTAAGAGTACCATGCTCCTGCTTTTTGGATGATATCGAGATCACTTGCGATCTTCAAGAGCTCACCAGTTTTAGAAATCCCTTCTCCGTACATGATTTCAACAAAGGCTTCCTTAAATGGTGGAGCCACCTTGTTTTTCACGACCTTGATCTTGGTTTCCTTACCGACATTGGTATCTTTTTGGTCACCAGTTCCTTTGATTTGTGTGCTTCCACGAACATCCAAACGGACTGAAGCGTAGAATTTCAGAGCACGTCCACCAGGTGTTGTTTCTGGATTTCCAAACATAACCCCAACTTTTTCACGCAACTGGTTGATAAAGATGGCAATTGTTTTGGTTTTATTGATAGAAGCTCCGAGTTTACGCATGGCCTGGCTCATCATACGAGCTTGCAAACCAACGTGGCTGTCTCCAATATCTCCATCAATTTCTGCACGAGGTACAAGAGCCGCAACCGAGTCGATAACGACAAGGTCAACTGCACCTGAGTCAATCAATTTTCCAGCAATTTCAAGACCTTGCTCTCCTGAGTCTGGTTGTGATAAGAGCAATTCGTCAATGTTCACACCAAGGGCTGCAGCATAGGCTGGGTCAAGAGCATGTTCCGCATCGATAAAGGCTGCAATACCACCTTCTTTCTGTGCTTGCGCAACAGCGTGAAGGGCAACCGTTGTCTTACCAGAAGACTCTGGTCCGTAGATTTCGATGATGCGTCCCTTAGGATAACCACCTGAACCAAGAGCAATGTCAAGAGCCAACGACCCTGAACTCATGACTTGCACTTTTTGCTCCGCGCGCTCGCCTAAACGCATGATTGAGCCTTTACCGAAGTCTTTTTCAATCAGTTTAAGAGCATCGTTCAAGGCTTTTTCACGATCCGCTCCAAACTTTTTTGAAATTTCATCTAATTTTTTTGGTTTTTTCGCCATTCTGTTCTCCTATATTCTACTGGTCCTTAGACCTATCTACTATTATATCAAAAGTTAGTCACTTAATAAAGTCTTGCGAACTAGGTTAAAGGCATGCATAACCGCGATGTGACGTACATCTGCTCGACTTCTGCCTCCAATATTAACTTTGATGACCTCAGTTCCTTGCTCCTGTGCCAATCCTATAAAGACTGTCCCAGCTGGATGCCCCTCTAAGCTATCTGGCCCTGCCACACCCGTCAAACTGACTCCGTACTCAGACTGAGTCTTGAGTCGTGCCTGCTCTGCCATTTTTCGAGCCGTAAACTCAGAAACGACTCCGTACTCTTTCAGCTCTTGCTCGGAAATATCCAGCATCTTAGACTTTTCTTCTAGACTGTAGGTAACAAACCCTCCATTAAAGATAGCTGAAACACCTGAAAAGTCTGCTAAAGTAGCCTGAAAGAGACCTACCGTCAAGCTTTCTGCCGCAGTAATGCTTTTCTGTCTCTTCTTTAGCTCTTCTACAACGACACTTGCGAGACTGGTTTCTTCCCCATATCCATAACAGATGTCTCCCAGTGAATGTCCATCGAAAGTCTGACGATCCAAGATTTGATTTTCTAGGATATCCAGCACTCGATCAGCCTTTTCTTGACTGACTGCTTTTGTGGACAAGCGCAAGGTCACTTCTCCCGTCTTGGCATACGGCGCCAAGGTCGGATCTGTTTGATGGTCAATCAAATCCGCCAAAATGGTCACCAACTGACTCTCCCCAATTCCAAAGAAACGGAGCACTCGTGAATAGAGCTTAGTACCAGTCATTAACTTGGGTAAGAGCTGATTTAAGACCATGGGTTTCAACTCACTTGGCGGTCCTGGAAGGACTACGTAGGTCACGCCATCTACTTCCGACACCCCTCCTACTGCTAAACCAGTCTCATTTGGTAGTGGGGTCGCCCCTTCTACAATTTGGGCTTGCCGCTCATTATTTGGTGTTCGCGCATAGTCTGGCCTTTGGGCAAAAAAGATATCTAGTTTTTCCTGCGCTTGAGGATTAAACTCTAGATTTTTTCCCAAAAATTTAGCCAGAGTTTGTTTGGTCAAATCATCCTTGGTTGGTCCCAAGCCCCCTGTCAAAATCACAAGATTACTACGTTGACTCGCAATCTCAAGCAAGGACAAAAGACGAGCTTCATTGTCTCCGACAGCTGTTTGAAAATAAACATCTACCCCGATTTCGGCTAACTTCTCTGATAAAAACTGAGCATTGGTATTGACGATCTGCCCTGTTAAAATTTCTGTTCCGACAGCAATAATTTCTGCTTTCATGTTTCCTCCTATTTATCTATTCGAATTTTTTTGAAAAAATCGCAGGAAATTTCCCACGATTTGATTCTTTGTTTTATTCTACCTCTTCGTTTGAAACACTAGTACTGGTTGAAGGCGCTGTCCGACCAAAGGCTGTTTCGTACAGTACCGCATTGGTTTCCAATTCTGTCACTGGCTCTTTACCCAGTGAACTACGCAAGAGATTTTGCATTTCGAGCATATGTTCTGAAGTGACAATCTGATAAGAAATCCCTTGTAGCTCAGCATCTTCTCCGCGCAATTGATGCGTCTCAATATTTTTGAAAGAATCTTGATAGCCGAGCAATTGTGGAATGCTCTTAGCTGATAAGTCCACATTGGTCTGCATGTTATCACTCAAAGCTTTGAGGATACCTTGATAATGGCTCACACTGTTTAGGCTCAAAACCTTCTCAACGATTTTTTGAATGACTTCACGTTGACGCTTTTGACGGCCGTAGTCTCCTTCAGGGTCTTGGTAACGCATCCGTGAATACACCAAGGCTTCCTCACCATTCAAGTTTTGTTCCCCAACACCAATGGAAATCTTATTAAACTCTTCTTGGTCAGTGATAGAAATTGGAAAACCAAGTGTATTGTTGACGGTGATCCCACCAACTGCATCCACCAATTGTTGAAGGCCTTGCATGTTGACCATTACATAGCGGTCAATGTGGATATTCATCATCTTTTGAATAGTAGAAATTGCAAGTTCCGCACCACCATTAGCATAGGCCGCATTGAGTTTGGCTTCCTGAACTTGGCCATTTTCATTCTCGATCTTAGTCAAAATATCCCGTTCCAAACTCATCATAGTGGTTTTCTTTGTTTTGGGATTAACCGTCAGGAGTATCATAGAATCACTATTCCCTGCCCACGGATCTGTACGTTCCGAATTTCCCGTATCTACCCCCATCAAGAGGATAGTCAGTGGCTCCGTCGCTTCGATAACGTTGGTTTCTTCCCCGATTTTTTTGTAAGTTTTTTGACTCAGGGTTGCAGTCCCCTGCTGATAGATTGTGTAGGCATAAATTCCTATACCTACAACTGTTACGGCCAGGAAACCTAGCACCATTCCAATTAATTTTTTGATCATCTTGTTATTCATCTATCAATTTGCCCATCAGACAAACATCTAAAAATATCCCTTCTGCTAAATAGGCTCCTCTTTCTTGCAAGCCTTCTATGATAAATCCCATTTTTGAATAGAGGTGGATAGCAGCCTCGTTTTGTTTTTGTACACTGAGTTGCAAGCGGCGCAAGACACCACTGGCTTTAGCCCACTCGATGCCTTCTTCTAGGAGTATTGTAGCCAAGCCTTGGTTCCAAAATTTCTTGCGAACTGCTAGAAAAACATCTCCAATATGCCGAACTCTTAAATGTTGATCCGCTGTGATATTTAAGATACCTGCAATCTCATCATTCAGTAAGGCGAGAAGAGTAATTTGATTCTCCGATGCAGCTTGTTTTTCGATAAAAAGAGCCATTTCAGACGCTGTCATCATGATACCATTTTCATCTAGGCTAGTGAGGTCTGTCTCTTGACCGACACAATCTAAAAATGCAATCAAAGCTGTAGCATCTGAAGTCTCTGCCTCACGAATGCACAACTCATACTCCATCATGAAGCTCCTTGATGAGTTGTTCAGCCCGAGGGCCATGAGCCGTAAAATGAAGACAACGACCCTCTGCTTCTTTCAAAATTTCCAATTCCAAATAGGAATCTGGTAAATCCTCACCCAAAAGATGCCCCCACTCAATAACAGTCACACCGCCACCAAAGAGAAACTCATCCAAGTCAATAGAATCAGCATCTCCTTCGATACGGTAGACATCCAAGTGGTAAAGTGGCAGACGCCCTTCATACTCTCTCACGATAGTATAAGTTGGACTTTTAATCATCTGACGGATATCCAAACCCTTGGCAAGGCCTTTTGTAAAGGTTGTTTTACCCGCACCCAACTCTCCCGTCAAGATCAGAACATCGTCTTTTTGAAGCAAATGACCTAATCTTTCTCCGAGAGCTCGAAGCTCTTCTTCATTTTTTGTGTACATGTTACTATTATACCAAAAAGTTTTCTTTTGTGTGAATTTTCTTTATGAACTTACTATAACAATTTTGAAAAATTCTCCTCCATTTAAAAGAATACAACTATTGAAAAAACAAACAGGATATCCCGAATCAGGTGTCCATAAAAGGAGATTTCCCTTTGAATACATTTTGGAAAAAGGAAACGTGCGCATAGAAAACCAACACTGATATAAATGAGAATCGAGGAAATCACTAAGGGATTCCTCAAGAAAACCATCGTAGCTAGAACGGAAATGACGACTGTTTTCTTTTTATTTAGGTAATTTTCTATATCTCGAAAAATTTTATCAAAAGGTAAGAAAATCAATAGATCTACTCCTAGCAAGAAAAAGAAGGAGGGTAAAAAGAGGTCAACCAATTCCTGCTGCAATTTGCTAGTGGTTTGGATGCTTTCTGAGAGAACCAGACAGGTTGCCAAAAGATTGACTACTAAAAGGAGGCAATAAACAAGACTCACTTTCTTTTGAACATGTAAAATACTATGTCTAGACTGGTCTGCTGTATGGAAATAATTTATCCCAGCGCACAAAACAGAAATTCCTACTATCAAAATCAAAAAATAAGCATTGGTCTGTTTTAAAGATAAAAAGGATTCTTTCCATAATAGACAACTACTAAAACTAATCTGGATGACTGCAATCAACAACAATAGGCGAATTGATTTTACCATTTCTTTTCCCTCCCTATATGGGATTATACCTTGTGAGGAGTTTGAAATGATTGTTTCTGCCTCAAGTGTCCATTTTTTGTGCTCAACTAACCAAAAAACAGCTCTGTTGTGTACAGAACTGTTCTTTTACCAGTCTAATCCTTAAACCAGAGAGCAATTTCACGTTTTGCAGAAGCTTCCGAATCGGAGCCGTGAACTACATTTTGAATGGCTTGATTGTCTCCTGCAGCCTTGGCAAAATCTCCTCGGATAGTTCCTGGCAGAGCTTCTTCTGGACGAGTAGCCCCCATCATGGTCCGCCAAGTTTCAATCACTTTCGGTCCTGATAGAATGCCCACCACTACCGGTCCTGAAGTCATAAACTGACGGATAGGAGGATAAAAACTTTTTTCAACTAAGTCGCGATAGTGTTGGTCAATCAAATCTTCTGAAACTGTTGAACGTAACTCTAATTTTTCGAGTTTGAAACCTCGTTGTTCCATTCTTTGCAGAATTTCGCCAACCAGCCCTCTTTTCACACCATCTGGCTTAATGATAAAGAATGTTTGTTCCATACGGACACCTCCTTGGCATTTTAGTTCTTCTATTCTACCATACTTTATGAAAAAGTGGGAAAATTTTCTGAAACAAAGAAAAGAGAACCTAAAGGTTCTCTTTTTGCTTTTATTCTACTGTTTCTTCAACTTGGATTTCCACAGCTTCATCTACTGGAGCAAGTTCTGCCTCTTCTTGTTCTGGAGCCAGATATTCTGCTTCATTGATAGCTTGTGGTTCAAGGTTACGGTAGCGAGCCATACCAGTACCAGCTGGGATGATCTTACCGATGATAACATTTTCCTTGAGTCCAAGGAGATGATCTTTCTTACCACGGATGGCCGCATCAGTAAGGACACGGGTTGTTTCCTGGAAGGAAGCCGCTGACAAGAAACTATTGGTTTCAAGTGAGGCTTTGGTGATTCCCATAAGAACTGGGCGACCAGTCGCTGGAACTCCACCTGCGATAAGAACATCCTTGTTAGCATCTGTAAAGTCGTTGATGTCCATGAGGGTACCCATAAGAAGGTCTGTGTCACCTGGATCCATGACACGAACTTTACGGATCATTTGACGAACCATTACCTCGATGTGTTTGTCACCGATTTCTACCCCTTGGCTACGGTAAACTTTTTGTACTTCACCGAGAAGGTAAGTTTCAACTGACAAGACATCACGAACAGCAAGGAGACGTTTTGGTTGGATAGAACCTTCTGTAAGAGCTGCACCGCGAGAGACTTGGTCTCCAACTTCAACACGCATACGGGCTGTAAATGGAACCACGTATTCGCCTTCTCCAGTTTCACCCTTAACGAAGACTTTCTTAGTACGAGTTGAAGCGTCTTCTTCAATAGCAGTAACTTGTCCTTTAACCTCTGTGATGACCGCTTCCCCTTTAGGATTGCGGGCTTCAAAGATTTCTTGGACACGAGGAAGACCCTGGGTGATATCGGTATTTGAGGCAACCCCACCCGTGTGGAAGGTACGCATTGTAAGCTGTGTACCAGGTTCCCCGATAGATTGGGCAGCGATTGTACCAACTGCTTCACCAACTTCAACCGCATCACCAGTCGCCAAGTTGATACCGTAACAGTGACGGCAGACACCATGACGAGTGTTACATGTAAATACGGAACGGATAGTCACTTCTTCCACACCAGCATTGACAATCTCGCGCGCCTTGTCTTCTGTGATTAACTCATTTGGACCAATGATAACTTCGCCAGTTTCTGGGTGTTTAACAGTTTTCTTAGTGTAACGACCATTGAGACGTTCTTCAAGAGACTCGATCATCTCTTTTCCTTCCGCGATAGAGCGGATCAAGAGACCACGGTCTGTTCCACAGTCGTCCTCACGGATGATAACGTCTTGGGCGACGTCAACCAAACGACGAGTCAAGTAACCTGAGTCGGCTGTCTTAAGGGCCGTATCGGTCATACCTTTACGGGCACCGTGAGTTGAGAAGAACATTTCAAGTACTGACAAACCTTCGCGGAAGTTTGAAAGGATCGGCAATTCCATGATACGTCCGTTCGGAGCGGCCATCAGACCGCGCATACCGGCAAGTTGTGAGAAGTTCGAGATGTTACCACGAGCTCCTGAGTCCATCATCATAACGATTGGGTTCTTCGGATCTTGGTTATCGACCAAGCGTTTTTCCAATTTCTCACGAGCTGCACGCCATTCAGCTGTAACAGCATTGTAACGTTCATCATCAGTGATCAAACCACGACGGAATTGTTTGGTGATTTGTTCTACACGCTTATGAGATTCTTCAATGATTTCAGCCTTGTCTTCAACCACTGGGATATCAGCAATCCCCACTGTCAATCCAGCAAGTGTTGAATGATGGTAACCTAAGTCTTTCAATCGGTCCAAGAATGCAGAAGTTTCTGTTGTACGGAAACGTTTGAAAATCTCAGCGATGATATTTCCAAGGTTTTTCTTCTTGAATGGAGGATTGAGTTCAAGGTTGCGAATGGCTTCCTTGATATCGCCACCTAGTGGCAAGAAGTACTTAGCTGGGAGCCCTTCTGTCAAGTTCGCATTATTTGGTTCTTGCAAGTAAGGTAGGCCCTCTGGCATGATGTCGTTGAAGAGGATTTTACCAACTGTTGTAAGCAAGACCTTGTGTTTTTGCTCTTCTGTCCATGGTTTATTGAGGCTGTCTGTCGCGATACCAACACGTGAGTGGAGGTGAACATAGCCATTGCGGTAAGCCATAACCGCTTCATCACGGTCTTTGAAGACCATTCCTTCACCTTCACGACCAGCTTCTTCCATAGTTAAGTAGTAGTTACCCAAAACCATATCCTGAGATGGGGTAACAACTGGTTTACCATCTTTCGGATTCAAGATGTGCTCTGCAGCGAGCATCAAGATACGAGCTTCTGCTTGAGCTTCTTCTGAAAGCGGTACGTGGATGGCCATTTGGTCCCCGTCAAAGTCGGCATTGTAGGCTTCACAGACAAGTGGGTGCAAGCGAAGGGCCTTACCATCAATCAAGACTGGCTCGAAAGCTTGGATACCCAAACGGTGAAGGGTCGGTGCGCGGTTCAAAAGCACTGGGTGTTCTTTGATTACTTCTTCAAGGATGTCCCAGATACGTTCATCTCCGCGTTCCACCAAGCGTTTAGCTGCTTTGACGTTTTGAACGATATCACGCGCAACGATTTCGCGCATGACAAATGGTTTAAAGAGTTCGATCGCCATTTCGCGTGGCACACCACATTGGTACATCTTAAGAGTTGGACCAACGGCGATAACGGAACGTCCTGAGAAGTCAACACGTTTACCGAGCAAGTTTTGACGGAAGCGTCCTTGTTTCCCTTTGAGCATGTGGCTCAATGATTTCAGTGGACGGCTACCTGGTCCTGTGATTGGACGGCCACGACGGCCATTATCAATCAAAGCGTCAACCGCTTCCTGAAGCATACGCTTCTCATTTTGAACGATGATACCTGGTGCATTCAACTCAAGCAAACGAGCCAAACGGTTGTTACGGTTGATAACACGACGGTAAAGGTCGTTCAAGTCAGATGAGGCAAAACGGCCACCATCCAACTGCAACATTGGACGGAGATCTGGTGGAATAACTGGAAGGATGTTGAGAACCATCCATTCAGGTTTGTTCCCAGACTTGTAAAAGGCATCCAAAACATCCAAACGACGGATAGCTTTGACACGTTTTTGTCCAGTAGCTGTTTTCAACTCTTCTTTGAGTTCAGCAATTTCTTTTTCAAGATCTACTTGTTTCAAAAGGTCTTGAATGGCTTCGGCACCCATCTTGGCAACGAATGATCCATAGCCATACTCACGCAAGCGCTCACGGTATTCGCGCTCTGTCATGATAGACTTGTGCTCAAGTGGTGTATCCTTAGGATCAATCACCACATAAGCCGCAAAGTAGATAACTTCCTCGAGGGCACGAGGGCTCATATCAAGGGTCAAGCCCATACGGCTTGGAATCCCCTTGAAATACCAGATGTGAGATACAGGAGCTTTCAACTCGATGTGCCCCATACGCTCACGACGAACTTTTGTACGCGTTACTTCAACCCCACAACGGTCACAAACAATCCCTCTGTAACGAATGCGTTTGTACTTACCACAAGCACATTCCCAGTCTTTTGTAGGACCAAAGATGACTTCGTCAAAGAGTCCTTCACGTTCTGGTTTCAAGGTACGGTAATTGATTGTTTCAGGTTTTTTGACTTCTCCATAAGACCATGAACGGACTTTGCTTGGAGAAGCTAGGGTGATTTGCATACTTTTAAAACGATTTACATCAACCACTATTTCTTCCCTTTCTATTCTAAGTGAACTGCTTATTCTTGTTCAGCAGTTTCTTCTGTTGCTTCCGCTTTTGTTGCTTTCTCAGCCTCTTCAGCTTCAAAGGCTGCTTTAGCCTCTTGGGCTGCTTTTTCGCGGGCTTTTTCAAGGTCATCTACGTGGATGACATCTTCGTCCATTCCTTCATCCAAGTCACGAAGTTCCACCTCTTGATCATCTTCGTCAAGGACACGCATGTCAAGACCAAGAGATTGCAATTCTTTCACAAGAACTCGGAAGGATTCTGGAACACCTGGTTTTGGAATTGGTTTTCCTTTTGTAATAGCTTCATAAGCTCTCAAACGTCCGTTGATATCGTCAGACTTGTAAGTCAAGATTTCTTGGAGGACATTTGATGCACCGTAGGCTTCAAGAGCCCAAACCTCCATCTCACCGAAACGTTGTCCACCAAACTGAGCTTTACCTCCGAGTGGTTGTTGGGTGACGGTTGAGTATGGTCCGACTGAACGCGCGTGCAATTTATCATCAACCATGTGGTGGAGTTTGATCATGTACATGACACCAACTGATACACGGTTGTCAAACGGCTCACCTGTACGTCCGTCGTATAGGATTGTCTTAGCATCGCTGTCCATACCTGCTTCTTTAACAGTGTCCCAAAGGTCTTCAGAACTTGCTCCGTCAAAGACTGGTGTTGCGATGTGGATACCGAGAGTACGGGCTGCCATACCAAGGTGGAGTTCCATAACCTGACCGATATTCATACGTGATGGCACCCCAAGTGGGTTCAACATGATGTCGACTGGAGTTCCGTCTGGAAGGTAAGGCATGTCTTCTACAGGAACGATACGAGAGACAACCCCTTTGTTTCCGTGACGTCCGGCCATCTTATCTCCGACCTTGATCTTACGTTTTTGAGCGATGTAGACGCGAACCAGCATGTTAACACCTGATTGCAACTCATCTCCATTTGCACGTGTAAAGATCTTAACATCACGAACGACACCATCAGCACCGTGAGGTACACGGAGAGAAGTGTCACGCACTTCACGAGACTTGTCTCCGAAGATAGCGTGCAAGAGACGTTCTTCAGCTGAAAGGTCTTTTTCACCCTTAGGTGTGACTTTACCTACAAGAATATCGCCTTCTTTAACTTCGGCACCAATACGGATAATTCCCATTTCGTCAAGGTTTTTAAGGGCATCTTCCCCAACGTTTGGAATCTCACGAGTAATTTCTTCAGGCCCAAGCTTTGTATCGCGCGTTTCTGATTCGTATTCTTCAAGGTGGACAGATGTGTAGACATCGTCTTTGACCAAGCGTTCGCTCATGATAACGGCATCCTCGAAGTTGTAACCTTCCCATGTCATGTAGGCAACGATTGGGTTTTGTCCAAGCGCCATTTCTCCATTTTCCATAGAAGGTCCGTCAGCGATAAAGTCGCCTTTTTCAACGACATCCCCAACTTTAACGAGGGTACGTTGGTTGTAGGCAGTACCTGAGTTTGAACGACGGAATTTTTGAATGTGGTAGACATCTAGGGAACCATCTTCACGGCGAACTTCTACCTTGTCCGCATCTGCGTAGGTAACTTTACCGTCATGCTGAGCAATAACCGCAGCTCCAGAGTCGTGAGCTGCTTGGTATTCCATACCAGTACCAACGTAAGGTGCTTTTGGATCAATCAATGGCACAGCCTGACGTTGCATGTTGGCACCCATGAGGGCACGGTTGGAGTCATCGTTTTCCAAGAATGGAATACATGCAGTCGCAACGGCAACTACCTGTTTTGGTGACACGTCCATGTAGTCAACCACTTCTGCTGGATACTCTTGGTTGACCCCTTGGTGACGTCCCATGACAACTTTCTCAGCAAAAGTACCATCTTCGTTCAATTTTGAATTAGCCTGTGCTACAGTAAATTCATCTTCTTCATCGGCTGTCAACCAAACGATTTCATTGGTCACAACACCTGTTTCACGGTCAACCTTACGGTATGGTGTTTGAACAAATCCATACTTATTCAAGTGTCCGTAAGATGACAAGTTATTGATCAAACCGATGTTAGGTCCTTCAGGTGTCTCGATTGGACACATACGGCCATAGTGAGTATAGTGCACGTCACGTACTTCATATCCTGCACGGTCACGTGTCAAACCGCCAGGTCCTAAGGCTGACAAACGACGTTTGTGAGACAACTCAGAAAGCGGGTTGTGTTGGTCCATGAACTGTGACAACTGTGATGAACCAAAGAATTCTTTAACTGCAGCTGTTACAGGACGGATGTTGATGATTTGTTGTGGTGTTAAAACTTCATTGTCCTGAACAGACATACGTTCACGGACATTACGTTCCATACGAGAAAGTCCAAGACGTACTTGGTTGGCAAGCAATTCACCAACTGCACGGATACGACGGTTCCCAAGGTGGTCGATATCATCCACACGTCCGATACCTTCTGCCAAGTTAAGGAAGTAGCTCATCTCTGCAAGGATATCCGCAGGAGTTACAACACGAACCTTGTCGTCTGGATTGGCATTTCCGATGATGGTTACAACACGGTCTGGGTCCGTTGGAGCAACAACCTTGAATTTTTGAAGGACAACTGGTTCTGTCAAAACAGCTGCATCGTTTGGAATATAAACGATCTTGTTCAAGTCGCCATCCAAGTGACTCTCGATACTTTCAATCACGCTACGAGTCATAACGGTACCAGCTTCTACCAAGATTTCACCAGTTTCAGGATCTACCAATGGTTCCGCAATGGTTTGGTTGAGCAAGCGTGTCTTGATGTTCAATTTTTTATTGATCTTGTAACGACCAACAGCTGCCAAATCATAGCGGCGTGGGTCAAAGAAACGAGCCACAAGCAAGCTACGTGAGCTTTCAGCGGTCTTAGGTTCACCTGGACGGAGGCGTTCGTAGATTTCTTTCAAAGCTTCGTCTGTACGAGAGTCCATTGGATTCTTGTGGATATCTTTTTCAACAGTATTGCGAACCAATTCACTATCACCGAAGATATCAAAGATTTCATCATCACCTGAGAAACCAAGCGCACGAACCAAGGTCGTAAATGGAATCTTGCGAGTACGGTCGATACGAGTATAGGCGATGTCTTTTGAGTCGCTTTCCAGTTCCAACCAAGCTCCACGGTTAGGGATAACAGTTGAACCGTAACCCACTTTACCGTTTTTATCAACTTTATCGTTAAAGTAAACACCTGGCGAGCGAACCAACTGAGATACGATAATACGTTCACCACCATTGATGATGAAGGTTCCCATTTCTGTCATGATTGGGAAATCACCAAAGAAGACTTCTTGAGTCTTGATTTCGCCTGTTTCTTTATTGATCAAGCGGAAGGTTACAAAAATTGGTGCTGAGTAGCTAGCATCATGGATACGTGCTTCTTCGAGCGTGTATTTTGGTTCCTTGATTTCATAGCCAACAAATTCCAACTCCATTGTGTCTGTGAAGTTTGAAATTGGCAATACATCTTCAAACACTTCCTTAAGACCATGGTCTAGGAAAGCTTTGAATGAATCCGTTTGAATTTCAATCAAATTTGGTAAGTCAAGAACTTCTTTGATTCTTGAAAAACTACGACGGGTACGATGTTTCCCGTATTGAACGTCATGTCCTGCCAAGATGATTCTCCTTTGTAAATAAATTCCAAGCCTTATCAATCAGGCTTTTCTAATCGTCATATGGTTTTAAAAAAACTTATCACCATGTCCCTTTGATGAATTTTCAGAATTTTTAAATCTTTGTTACAAACAATCGAAAACCTGAAAAAAAAGCACAAAAAGAGCAGCTAAATCCGACTTTTTCAGAAGATTTAACTGCTGTGAGCCTTGTCTGGACAATATTTCAGACAAAACCTACGACAAATGATTACTCATATTATACCTTATTTAGCTAGATTTTTCAAGGTTTTTTTACTATTTTTTAAACAATCTTTTCCTATATATTATTTTAAAATTTCAAGAGAATGAAGCATTATATTTTCTCTTAAAAACTAGGAAAACGCTTGCACTAATGTTTACCTCGTGCTATACTGTTAGGAAACAACTACACAAGGAGAATTGTGATGAAAAAGATCCCATCTCAAACTGAGAAAAAAATGATTTATGGTATCCGTTCCTTGAAGAACGGAACTGGTTCTGTCCTTATTGGTGCTAGCATTGTCTTGCTTTCTGCTACAATGCCAACTATTTCAGCCAACGAAAAACTTCCTCAAACTCAGGAAAATACTAGCGCTGTGGCTAAGGCTCCTACTGAGACTGAAACGAGTCAAACTCAAACGGAAACGCCTATTTCTGAACAAAAGAATGCAAACGCTTCCCTGGACGCTAAAAAAGAAGCTCCATCTGTGGAAACTACTACCGCACCAGAAACACCTAAAACAGAAAATGCTACTACAAGCCAAGCTAACAGCAAGGAAGAGAAAGTAAATGCCAGCACTTCGACGCCAACATCAGATCAAAAACCACAAGCTGACACATCTTCTGAAGAACCCATCGCAGACAACCACTTCCGCATCCATGTAAAAAAACTCCCTGAAGAAAACAAAGATTCTCAAGGTCTTTGGACTTGGGACGATGTTGAAAAACCGTCTGAAAACTGGCCCAATGGAGCCAAGTCCTTTAAGGATGCCAAGAAAGATGACTACGGTTATTACCTAGATGTCAAACTCAAAAATGTGCAAGCCAAGAAAGTCAGCTTCCTCATCAACAATACCAAGGGGGATAACCTGACGGGAGACCGTTCGGTAGAGCGCCTCTCTCCAAAAATGAATGAGGCCTGGCTAGATGAAAACTACAAGGTATACAACTACCGCCCTCAACCAGCAGGAACTATTCGTGTCAACTACTACCGCACCGATGGCAACTATGACAAAAAATCTCTTTGGTATTGGGGCGATGTTAAAAAACCAAGCAGCGGAGAATGGCCTGACGGTACTGACTTTACCGCAACTGGAAAATATGGCCGTTACATTGATATCCCACTCAATGAAGCTGCGAGAGAATTTGGATTTTTATTACTAGACGAAAGCAAGAAAGGCGATGATGTGAAAATCAGAAAAGAGGATTATAAATTCACTGATCTAAAAAATCACAGTCAGATTTTCCTCAAGGATGATGACGAAACCATCTACACCAACCCCTACTACGTTCACGATATCCGTATGACTGGTGCCCAACACGTGGCTAAATCTCGTATCGAAAGCAGTTTTTCTACCCTCGTTGGGGCTAAGAAAGATGATATCCTCAAACACTCCAGCATCACTGATTACCAAGGAAATAAAGTAGCTATCACAGACGTGGAAGTGGATGAGGCAGGTAAAAAAGTGACCTACATCGGCGACTTCTCTGACACTCAACACCCTTACACTGTCAGCTACAATTCAGACCGCTTTACCACACGTTCAAGCTGGCGCCTCAAGGATGAGTCCTACAGTTACGATGGTCCACTCGGCGCAACTCTAAAAGAAGATGGCAAGCGTGTTGACCTCACCCTCTGGTCTCCAAGTGCTGATAAGGTTTCCGTTGTTGTCTATGACAAGAAAGACCCTGAAAAGGTAGTTGGAACTGTCGCCCTTGAAAAAGGAGAAAAAGGAACTTGGAAACAAACTCTGAATGAGAACTCTGGTCTCGGTATCAGCAACTACACTGGCTATTACTACCACTACCAAATCGAGCGCCAAGGTAAAACCGTTCTCGTTCTTGACCCTTATGCCAAATCATTAGCGGCTTGGAACAGTGACCTAGCAAAAACAGATGCCGCTCATAAGGTCGCTAAAGCTGCCTTTGTCGATCCAGCGAAGTTAGGTCCGCAAGACTTGACCTATGGAAAGATTCGTAATTTCAAATCGCGCGAAGATGCTGTCATCTATGAAGCCCATGTTCGTGACTTCACCTCAGATCCTGCCATCGCAAAAGACTTGACCAAGCCATTTGGTACCTTTGAAGCCTTTATAGAAAAATTAGACTATCTCAAAGACTTGGGTGTGACCCACATCCAGCTCCTTCCAGTCTTGTCTTACTACTTTGTCAACGAATTGAAAAACCATGAACGTTTGTCTGCCTACGCTTCAAGCAACAGCAACTACAACTGGGGATATGATCCTCAAAACTACTTCTCCTTGACTGGTATGTACTCAAGCGATCCTAAGGATCCAGAAAAACGAATTGCCGAATTCAAAAATCTCATCAACGAAATCCACAAACGTGGCATGGGGGCTATCTTGGATGTGGTCTACAACCATACTGCCAATGTTGACATTTTTGAGGATATTGAGCCAAACTACTATCACTTTATGGACGCAGACGGAACTCCACGTACTAGCTTTGGTGGCGGTCGTTTGGGAACTACCCACTACATGTCTAAACGTGTCTTGGTAGACTCTATCAAGTATCTGGTTGAAACTTACAAAGTAGATGGTTTCCGCTTTGATATGATGGGTGACCACGATGCGGCTTCTATCGAAGAAGCGTACAAAGCTGCACGCGCCCTCAATCCAAATCTTATCATGCTAGGTGAAGGCTGGAGAACCTATACTGGTGATGAAAATACGCCTGTACAACCTGCTGACCAAGATTGGATGAAGAAAACAGATACTGTCGCTGTCTTTTCAGACGACATCCGTAACAACCTCAAGTCTGGCTATCCAAACGAAGGTCAACCTGCCTTTATCACAGGTGGCAAACGCGATATCAATACCATCTTTAAAAATCTCATTGCCCAACCAACCAACTTTGAAGCAGACAACCCTGGAGATGTTATCCAGTATATCGCAGCCCATGATAACTTGACCCTCTTTGACATCATTGCCCAGTCTATCAAAAAAGACCCGAGCAAGGCTGAGAACTATGCTGAAATCCATCGCCGTTTGCGACTTGGAAACCTCATGGTCTTGACTGCTCAAGGGACTCCGTTTATCCACTCTGGTCAAGAATACGGACGTACCAAACAATTCCTTGATCCAGCCTATAAGACTCCTGTTCCTGAAGATAAGGTTCCAAACAAGTCTCACTTGTTACGTAACAAAGACGGCAAGCCATTTGTCTATCCTTACTTTATCCATGACTCTTATGACTCTAGTGATGCTGTCAACAAGTTTGATTGGACCAAGGCAACTGATGGCAAAGCATATCCTGAAAATGTCAAGAGCCGTAACTATATGAAAGGTTTGATCGCCCTTCGTCAATCGACAGATGCCTTCCGACTCAAGAGTCTACAAGATATCAAAGAGCGCGTCCGACTCATTACTGTCCCAGGACAAAATGGTGTTGAAAAAGAAGACGTGGTCATCGGCTACCAAATCACAGCTCCAAATGGAGATGTCTACGCAGTCTTTGTCAATGCGGATGATAAGGCTCGCGAATTCAACTTGGGAACTGACTTTGCTCACTTGAGAAAGGCCGAAGTCTTGGCCGATGAAAACCAAGCGGGACCAGTAGGAATTTCCAACCCTCAAGGTCTTGAATGGACTGAAAAAGGCTTGAAATTGAACGCTCTCACTGCCGTTGTTCTCCGCTTTTCTCAAGGTAGTGCCATTGTCGCCCCAGCTGTGGAAGAAAAACCAGAGTTTAATCTTTCTAACTTGGAAGTTGAACCAAAACAAGGTCAAGCTCAAAACCTAGCAGCCAATCCTGAAACCCAAGAAACTGCTGCAGAGGCTCACTCTCAGAACCTCCTTCCAAACACAGGTACTGAGAACAAATCCCTTCTTGCCCTTGCTGGATTCAGCATCCTTGCCCTTCTCGGACTTGGATGGTTGAAAAAAACAAGAAAGAGAACTGATACTCAATGAAAATCAAAGAGTAAACTAGGAAGCTAGCCGCAGGCTACTCAAAGCACAGCTTTGAGCTTGTAGATAAGGCGAAGCTGACCTGGTTTAAAGAGATTTTCGAGGAGCATAACCTAGCCCTCCTATAGAGAAAACACCCCATGGTCAGAAGAATCTTCTAGTCATGGGGTGTTGTTTTTATGATACACTTATCTATCAAATCATATATTCTACACTATAGCTAGCGTCTGATAAGATACGAGCCAGGAACTGCTTGGTTCGTTCTTCTTGTGGACGACTAAAGAAATCGTGGGGATTATTCTCCTCTACGATACGGCCTCCGTCCATAAAAATAACGTGGTTAGCGACATCCCTAGCAAATCCCATCTCATGTGTGACGACCACCATGGTCACACCTTCTCCAGCCAACTGTTTCAGAACATCCAAAACATCTCCAACCAACTCAGGGTCTAGTGCCGATGTTGGTTCATCTAGCAAAATGACCTCGGGCTTAACGGCAATAGCACGCGCAATTCCTATTCGTTGTTGTTGCCCTCCAGATAGTTGTGAAGGGTAGTAGTCCTTATAGGCCAGTAAACCAACTTTTTCTAAGGCAGATTCTGCACGTTTGAGCGCTTCTTCCTTGGGAACTTTACGAGCTACGATTAGGCCTTCTAGAATATTTTCCAGAGCAGTTTTGTTTGCAAAGAGATTGTAGTGTTGGAAAACAAAGGCTGTTTTTTGGCGAATTTCTAGAATATCTTTCTTGCTTAATTTGGATAAGTCATAAGTTTTTCCTGCCAAGGTCAAACGGCCACTGTCAGCTTTTTCTAAGTGGTTGAGACAACGGAGAAAGGTCGTTTTCCCCGAACCTGATGGTCCTAAAATGACGACTACATCCCCTTGATTGACCTGGAGATTAACATCCTCCAAGACCTGTCTCTCTCCAAATGTTTTTGCGATATGTTCTACTTGTAACATCCTGTCCTCCTATACAAAACGCGCGCTAGATGTTTTTGCCCTCTTTTCTTTTTTCACATAGCCTTTCTCCAGTAGGGAGAAGCCCCACTGAATCAAACCACAGATCAAAATATACTGCAAAAAGATCACAAAATAAGACTCAAAATACTGGTAACCGTAGGACGCTTCTACACGAGCAATAGCGGTGATGTCCTTGATGGTCATAACAAAGACCAGGGAGGTCCCTTTGACGATATTGATCACCAGATTGGCCAAGTTAGGCAAGGCTGAGCGCAGGGCTTGAGGAAAAACAATCCTTAGATAGGCCTGGGTCGTAGTCAGCCCAATCGCATGCGCTGCCTCTAGTTGTCCCTTGTCCACCGTCAAGATAGCTGAACGCAAAATCTCCGATAAACTCCCGACTGTCATCAAACTATAAATGATAAAGGCATAATAGAGAGGATCAAGCTTGAAAATATCAAAGTCACTTCCTATGCTTTTGAGAAATTGATTCAGCAAACTTGGAAACAAACTATAAAAGAAGAGAATCAATAAAATCGGAGGAGTCGCTCGGATAAAGGCCAGATAGACCAGAGAAAAACTCCTCACCCCTCGAACCTTGTAAATCTGCCCCAAGGCTAAAAATAGAGCAGGTAAAAAGCTTAAGACCATAGCCACAATCATGATAATCAAGGTGATTGGCACACCTTTCAAGGTCTCCAGAAAGGTCTTTACAATATAGTCTATATCCATTTCTTACCTCCCTTTTGTTTCCAAAGACTTCTCAAGCAAACGACTCAAGCTAGAAATAACCAAGGCAATCCCCCAGTAAAGAAGTGCAACTGCCGTATAGGTTTCCAGCGAGTAGTTCCCTAAATTGCGACTGATCAAGAGATTCCCCGCCCCCATAACATCAACGAAACCAATCGTATAAGCCAAGGCAGCATCCCGCATGAGATTGAGAATAGCAGTTGTTATATTGGGAAGAGCAACTTGAAAAGCTTGGGGAAAAATGATTCTCCAAAAAGTCTGACTTGGAGTCAAACCAATACTAAGCCCGGCCTCTGTCTGTCCCTTTGGAATAGCTTGATAGGCCGCCTTGAAAACCTCGGCAACAATAGCCGCAAACAAGAGAATCATCGTCAAGAGAACAAAAATAGTTTTAGACCAGTTGTTGATATCCAAACCAAGCCACCATTTCAGAAATTCTGGCAAGCCATAAAAGACTAGAAAAAGCAAGACAATCGGCGGTGTACAACGAAGGGTAAAGATATAGCCTTTGGAAATCGCTGCAAAACTCTTGTCTTCTCCTACTTGTGCCCAGGCCAAGAGACCTCCAAAAAGGGAACCAAGAAGAGTGGTAAAAAAGAGAATGGACAAGGTCATAGGAAGTGCCTGCCATAAGGTTGGCAAAAACTGAAAGACCTTGGAAAAATCATAAGAAACCATGCAAAACCCTTTCTAGTCTTGGAATTTCTGGTCTAGTCTTTGTCTACGTAACTAAAGACATCTTCTTTAAAGTATTGCTGAGACAGCTTAGCAAGCGTGCCATCTTCTTTCAACTCTTTGATTGCTTTTTCATATTCTTTAGCGAATTTCTCACCCTTTTCATCACGGTGAATCAAGGGATAAGTTGGAATGCCCTTGTATGGGAACCAGCTGAGTTTATCCGCATATTGGTGGTAAGGGCCATCTTCTGCAGTAACTGCTTTTTCAAAGGACAGTTTAATATCAAAGAAGGCGTCATAACGTCCTTCTAAGACCCAGGCATAGGCATCTGCCACTTTAAAGGATTCAGCAGCTGTTAGATCAATCGGTGCATCCTGATGTTTTTCATTGTAGCTGGTGATAACATTCCATTGAGCATTCTGTGGCGAGATGGGAACCAATTTCCCTTTATTCTTAGCAAAGTCATCAATGGTTTTGTATTTCTGTTCATCTTCTTTTCTGACAGTAAATCCGATGATGCTCGCTCCGACTGGTTCAGATGGAATGACAAACTTTTTAGCTCGTTCGTCTGTGTACCAAGCTCCCTTGGTTCCGATGTCATACTTGCCTGATTCCAGACCAATCAAGAGGTCGTCATCACTGGTACCCGTATATTCAAATTGATAGTTTGCCAACTTCTCATCAACAGACTTCAAAACAGCTACTTCATAACCATCTGATTCCCCTTTTTCATTGACAAAGTCATAAGGTACGTAGTTTTGTGTATGGGCAACCTTCAAGGTTATGACTTCAGCAGACGAAGCCGTTTCTCCCTCCTTGGCTGGAGCGCCAGCTAAACTTCTCCCGATAATCGTTGCCCCAATTACTGCAACAACTGCTACACCACCGATAATCCATGCTTTTTTACTCATCTTTTTCTCCTTTAGTTTTCAAGCGCTTCTCTCACCCACTGGATACGTTCAACTGCGATATCACTTGGAATGGTACAATCTGCCCCAAGTACCAAGCCCTGTTCCTCAGCTTCTGCAACTAGTTTCTTTGCCTCAGCCTGAATAGCATCCTTGCT
Source organism: bacterium (assembly GCA_905221355.1). GTDB lineage: Bacteria > Bacillota > Bacilli > Lactobacillales > Streptococcaceae > Streptococcus. Next base: position 216,922 of record CAJNCU010000002.1, on the reverse strand, counting down.
ACCAGTATACAGCAAGCCTGTCTTGCCATTTTCAAATCCTCCAAGAACCGTACGCCCCTTGAAAATCTCACGACCTTCCTTGAGAGTGATTCCCTCTGGTCCTACAGCCCAGTTAAAGACTTGGGCTGGATAGTCTGCAAAAAGGTGAATATCATTTCGCGCTCCCTCGTAGCCACAGATATGAAGAACAGTAACACCACCAACAGCACTAGCTGCTTCCAGAACCGTTATCTCGCTAGGGGCAATGACGGCTTGATAATCTGCTGCCGACACTCGTTTATCTTGGATACTCTGCACGCTGAGATAGATTCCATCAGCACCGGCCTCTTCGATGACAGCTCGACTGAGACTCGCAATATCCTCTGCAATCACATCCAACACCTTCTTCAGAGCTTCAGGATCTTCCACCAGAAAGTTCGCGATAAGGTCATCGCCACCAGATACTTCCCCTAGTAGCCACTTGAGATAGGTCACAGGAGCAAAAATATTGTAAATCGCAACGATATCTTCTGTAAACTCTTGCTTGATTTTCTTAACCAAGTCAACCTGCTCTTTTATCCAAGCGTGCTCTGGTCCGAGTGGTTGAATGGTTGCCAATTCTTGAAGTGATTTGCCTTTGGCAATCACTGGATTTGGATAAGCAAAGTAGCCATCACTCATGAGTTTGATAAAGTCTGGCTGAACTTCTTGGATAAAGCGCTTATGTCCCTCGATATTCTTCTCAATAATGGCTGGATTTGAGAAACCGTGTAGCCATTCGTCTTCGGATGTGAAATGATGCCAAAAGCCAACTGGCACACGATCAACCTTTTCACCTCTAAATGCTTTTAAAACCCATTCTTTTTTTTCTGACATTCTTATTCTCCATTTCTTACTTTTTCAACTAATAAACTGCTTGCGATATCATTCGAGCGTAGAAAGGGGAGACTGGACTTGGAAAAATCCTGAACTCCATGACATCTCTCTCCATTTTTACAGTGCTGATTTTTTACGACGCTTATGGCAACCAAGGCCAGCAAACCGACAACTGCAATGAAGATGCCCCATCTTTTACTTTTCATAGCTCCTCCTTTTAGAGAACAGCTGCCTGCCGAATCCAGTCCAACCTCTCTAAGTCAAAGTCATCTGGAACAGTACAGTCAGCTCCCAGAAGAACGCCTTTACTACCAGCTTCAGCCAACAACCGCCTTGTTTCATCTTGCAATTCCGCCTTGGAACCTTGATAAAGCAAGCTTTTCTTGCCATTTTCAAATCCACCTAAAACGACCTTGCCTGGAAACAACTCCTGACCCTGTGTCAAACTAACATCCTCATGGTGGGTCGCCCAGTTGACCACTTGCGCTGGATAATCCTTAAATATCGTCACATCATTGCTTGCACCTTCAAAACCACAGATATGAAGGATATTGGTCCCACCCACCTGATTAGCTGCTTCCAAAATCGCTATATTGCTCGGTTCGATATAGGTTTGGTAGAATGCTGGTGTGATGCGCTCATCTTGAATTTCCTGGGTGCTGAGATAAATCCCATCAACTCCACCTTGCTGGATGATTTTCTGAGTTAGGATAGCAATATCTCTTGCAATCACATCCAGAATAGATCTGAATTGCTCAGGATTTTCAAGCAATAGGTCAGCCACTTCCCTATCTCCTCGAGAAGTTTCTGTACGGAACCAGCGCTTGAGGTAGGAGATCGGTGAAAAGATATTGTAGAAAGAAGCAATATCTTCGATAAAGGTCTCTCGAATCGCTTGGACCACTTCCACCTGTTGCTGAATCCATGGGTGTTCCTCACCAATCGACTCAATAGAAGTCAGCTCCTGAATGCTTGCAACCTTAGAACTGTAGACATTACTTGGATAAAGGAAAAAACCGTCGCTCATGATTTTGACAAAATCAGGGTGAATCCTTTCCACATAGTTGCGATGCCCATCAACACTTTTTTGAAAGATACGTGGATTATTTAATCCCTGCCCCTTTTCTTCGAGTGTTACAAAATGAAACCAAAATCCCACAGGAACTCTTTCCACTTCATCGCCTCGAATCGCTCTAAAGACTAGATCTCTTTTACTTGCCATACCTTTCTCCTTCCATTTGGATTGAAACCATCTTACCACTCCTTTTTCCCTTTTCCCAATATATATTGACTATCAACATGATTGGAAATTTTTATATCTATAAAGAAAAAAATCTCTGGAAAGCTTGATTTCACAAGCCTTTCAGAGATTCTCTTTATTTTCATCTGTTTTTCAAAAAGGAGCTGATATAGATTTTCTATCAAGCCGATTGGATTTTTTTATAATCATCTTCATTCCCAAATTAAGTACATAATTTTATCCTAATACCAAATTACTACTGAAAAATCTATTTTCTCCCGATATTCCCTTGCACAAATCCCATGAAAACGCTACAATATTAATAGACTATTATTAGGAGGATGGGATTATGAAAATATCCAAAGTTACCATTACAATTGCTTCTACACTTGCTTCCGTCATTTTACTGACTGGCTGTGGCACAAATTCGGCAAATTCACAGACAACACAAAGTAGTACATCTGATAATCAGGTTACAATGACCTATGATCAGTTGCGTTCAAGAGAAAATACTATGTCAACTCTTTGGTATCAAAAAGCAGCTGAAACCAAGGCACTCTATCTACAAGGTTACAATGTCGCTACTGATCGTTTGAAAGAACTACTAAAAACACAGACAGATAAACCCTACTCTATCGTTTTGGACTTGGACGAAACCGTACTAGACAACAGTCCTTATCAAGCGCAAAATGTCAAAGACGGAACAGCATTTACCCCAGAAAACTGGGATGTCTGGGTAAAAAAGGCCGCAGCCAAGGCTGTACCAGGTGCTAAAGACTTCCTCCAATTTGCAGACCAAAACGGTGTCCAAATTTACTATGTATCTGACCGCACGATAGATCAGGTAGATGATACGATCAAAAACCTAGAAAATGAAGGGATTCCTGTACAAAGCCGCGATCATCTCATGTTCTTAGAAAAAGGCGTCAAATCTAAAGAAGGTCGTAGACAAGCAGTCCAAGAAAAAACCAACTTAGTCATGCTACTAGGAGACAATCTTGTGGACTTTGCAGAGTTTTCAAAGACCTCTGAAACTGAGCGCGACCAAAAATTAGAGGAATTACAAAAAGAGTTTGGTGAGAAATTCATCATTTTCCCTAACCCAATGTACGGATCATGGGAAAGCACTGTTTACAATGGTAATAAATTGGATGCTAAGGGTCAAACTGAAGAGCGCCAAAAAAACTTACAAGGTTTTGATAAATAAAATAAGGGAGCTATCTACCAGTTTACACCAACCACAAGATATCGTATTTGTGAGAATATCAAAAAAAGACGACTTCCAAGCGGAAATCGTCTTTTAATAGGACAGACTTCTCCAATTCAAAATGTACTTCATTTAGTATATGTGTAGCCATAAATCATATTTTCTAAGTGGTTTATACATGACTGTCCGTCAGGGAAAGCAAATATGCAAAATTTAGAAATTTTGATATAATAGAACTATCAAAAAGTAAAGGAATGATTGGTATGAAAGCAATCACAGCTCACAGCTCACAGCTCACAGCTCACAGCTCACAGCTCACAGCTCACAGCTCACAGCTCACAGCTCACAGCTCACAGCTCACAGCTCACAGCTCACAGCTCACGCTGATTATGTAATCAAGCGTATTTTTTGTCAAGCCCTAAAACAGACTTTCTCACATTTTTGTGAGAAGGTCTTTTCTGTTGTGTATGAAAGTGAGGGACTTGTATGAATCAGGCATTCGAAACAGCGATTCAACAAGCCCTACGAGAGGTAGTAGAAAGCTTTGATGAACAGTATGTAGCTGAGGGACTGCTAAAAAAAGATGCTATTATAGTAGATTTAGATAATTATAAACCTGAGTTGGTTGAAAAGATTTTGACAAATGCAATTCTAAATGAAGCATTTACCGAGGATATTGCTGGTGCGACAATTTTGAAAATCAATGATATCATTCAAATGCTTGAAGTTGATGAATATTGGTCAAACTCTTACACGCGTTACACCAACAAAATCGGATTAGCAGCAGATAATCGCTATCTAGATGATACAACAGATGTTGTCCTAAATTTCCCCTACAAAGATGGTATCTTAAAAGCTGGTATGACTAAAGATGATGTTTCAAGGGAAGATGCTGAAGAATCCTTTTTAAATGAGATAGTTGCTAGAGAGGAGATTGATGTCCTCCTTGATGAAAAGATTTTTAAAAATGCTAAGAAATATGACAAAAACGGCTCTTCTCCTGTATCAGAAATCAAGGATACGGATAACCTGATTATCAAGGGAAACAACCTGTTAGCACTCCACAGTTTGAAAAAACGATTTGCAGAGAAGGTGAAATTGATTTATATCGATCCACCGTATTATTTTGAGGGGACAAAAGACGCCGATACCTTTTCTTATAATTCGAATTTTAAGTTATCCACTTGGTTAACGTTTATGAAGAATAGACTAGAAGTTGCAAGAGACTTATTGGATGACGGTGGAGTGTTGCTTGTTTCTATGGCAGAAGATGGTCAAGCCTATTTAAAAGTGTTGATGGATGATGTTTTTGCGAAGAATGATTTTGTTGAAACTTTTATTTGGCGGAATACTGATAACGCCGATTCACTTGGGAAAAAAAGTCGTAGTGGTGTGGAATATATCCATGCTTATGAAAAGAAGAAAGACCCAAGTGTTCGTTGGATTGGTAAGGATGCAGAAAATGGAGATGCACCATTATTAAATTCAAGTAATTCTATTGGAACACTTAGCTTCAAGGCAGGGGTTATTCGATTTAATATTCCAGATGGACATCATTTTGCTGGGCAAAAATCGTCAGTATTTCTTGAGGACGATTTAATAATTGAAAATGGTAAAAATAAAAATGCTATTCGGTTGACGGGTAAGTTTAAATGGGGACAAGACTATCTTGATAACGAAGTTTCAAAAGGAGGAGACTTTGTTATTAAATCAGATAAGTTTTCTATTCGATATCAAAAAGCAGAAGCAGGCAATGTTGCCCCAGAAAAATTTATTGATGAACGCTATCTATCAAAAATTTTTGGAGTGGGCACAAATGAAGATGCTAAAACTCATTTGAAAGAATTAGGTTTCGACTTTTCATACTCTAAACCAGAAAGTCTGTTAGCATTTTTTATTAGAGCGGTAACTTCTGAAAACGATATTGTCCTTGACTTCTTTATGGGTTCGGGAACTACTGCAGCAGTTGCTCACAAGATGAATCGTCAGTACATCGGTATTGAACAAATGGATTATATTGAAACCGTAGCGGTAGAGAGATTAAAGAAAGTTATTGATGGAGAACAAGGTGGCATTTCTCAAGATGTTGCTTGGTCTGGCGGTGGTTCATTCATTTATGCTGAATTAATGGACAAAAATGCAACCTTTATTGATGCTGTTCTTAACTCTAAACATTCTGATGAATTAAAGGCTATCTTTGACGACATGAAAGCCACACTTGATTTTGATTTCAGAGTGGATTTACAAGAAGTTGACCAATCTATCTGGGATGAAGATTTTGAAATGCAGAAAAAAATTCTTGTGAAGATTATTGACAAAAACCAGCTCTATCACAACTACTCTGAAATTGATGATGAAACCATTAAATCGCAATTATCCCAATCAGATTATGATTTCAATAAGAGTTTTTATGGAGAGAAATGATGGTTAGAAAAGCAAAGAAAAAAGAACTGATCTTTGAACTCTTCGATGAATTGAAACAGCTGGATATGGATATTTTGAACGAACAGCATGGTTGGGAATTACCACAGTATATTGTAGAAAACCTCAAGCATGAACCACGTTCTTATCAGAGTGAAGCTATTCGCTATTTTCACTACACTCAAGCATCGGATACTTTCAAGTTTCGAAAGCCAAGACAACTCATGTTCAATATGGCAACTGGTTCGGGAAAGACTGATTTGATGGCTGGTTTAATCCTCTATCTCTATAAAGAAAAAGGGTATCAAAATTTTCTGTTTACAGTGAATACAAATGGTGTTCTGAGTAAGACCATTGATAATCTAACGAGCGCTCAATCTACTAAGTTTCTTTTCAATTCCAATCTAGAAATTGACGGGGAACATATCTTTATCAACCAGATTTCAGGAAGATTTCCAGATTTTCCTAATAAAAATGTAATTAATATTAAGTTTGTTTCGATTCAGACGTTGACAAATGACCTATTCACACAGGCAGAAAATATCATGTCATTAAAAGATTACCAGAAGACAAAAATGGTTATTCTGGCGGATGAAGCCCATCACTATTCTGCTTCTACGAAAAAGAAAAATAAAGCAGAATTGGAAAAAATCTCATGGGAAAAATGCCTACTTAATCTCCTTCACGCATATGCTGATAATCTCTTGCTAGAATTTACCGCAACACTTGATTTTGACGATGAGACCATTTATCAAAAATATCGAGATAAGATTATTTACCGTTATACCTTGGATTCATACATCAAAGAGCGATATTCAAAAAATGTAAGACGCATTCAGACGGGGAATTCCAATGAAGATAATATGCTTAGTACCGTTCTTCTGAGTGAATATCGTCGCAAATTTGCTCTAGAAAAATTTGGGATTGAGATAAAACCAGTCATTCTTTTCAAATCACATAAAATTGATGCTTCCTATGAAGCAAATAATCTATTCAATGAGATGATTGATAGTCTGACTGTAGAAAGTTTAAGGTCGTTCCTTATTTCACAATTGAGAAGTGTATCAGAAGAGCAAAGCCATACCCTACAGCTAGCTTATCAGTATTATCTCGAAAAGGATGATCTTTCAACTGTTGTTCGAGAAATTAAGCGTGGTTTTTCACCAGCTAGAATTCTAAATGCAAATGATTCAGATAGTGGCTCAAAAGGGTTGCTAGAAACAGGACAGTATCAAGCCCTCAATTCGCTTGAATCGCCCAATAATCTGTACCGTGTAGTCTTTGCCGTAGCAAAATTAACAGAAGGTTGGGATGTCCTCAATCTTTACGATATCGTTCGTATTAGCAACTTGGGAAAAATGAATGATAAAAGAGATGCTAAATCAACCAATTCCGAGGCTCAGTTGATCGGACGTGGGGCGCGATACAATCCTTTCTCCTTAAATCAAAAGATTTCTTACCAAAGACGATTTGATGAATCAGATGAAACAGCAAGTCTTTTGTTGGAAACACTACACTACCATACCCTTAATGAGCCACAATACATTAAGAATTTGATGGCATCACTTGATAAGATGAATCTTGCGACTGGGACTGATGAAAAAAATCCTCCAATTGAAATCAAACTGAAACCCTCTTTCAAGAAAACCCAAATCTTTAAAACAGGTAAGCTTTACTATAATGAAACTGAGGAAATTCCTGACAGTCACTATGTAAATTTACGTGCATATGGTATTGAAATTTCTAAGCTAGCCAATGTAACCTATTTTAAATCCACCTATGAAACAGCTTACCTTTCAGCTGAAGCAATAGAGTTAAAAACGTCCCAATTGAGGGGAGTTGATATTCGTTATTTTAAAAAATCAATTAGCCGCTCTAACTTTTTCCGATTTGAAAATCTGAAAAGATATCTTCCAAATCTCAAGTCCATTGAAGATTTTTGGGGCGAAAATTGGCTAGATTTGCAAAATCTTGCACTCTCTGTCACAACAGAAAAAGAAACCATTGTAGAAGATTTTTCCGCTATGGAAAAGCTGAAAATTGTTGATAACTTTTTTAACCTACTGGCTGCCCAAATAAAGGCAGGTTATCGCAAAGCAAGAGGTACGAACCGCTTTATCGGATATCCAATTACAGAATATCTCGTTGATTATCGCAAACGAATACCTAATTATGATACAGCTAAACATAGTGGCTCCTTCATCGAACAAAAAGTAGCTAATATTAGTTTTGAAAAATTTGACTTTTTTGCTTATCAATCAGCTATAATCAATAGAAATGAAGAAAATCTAGTTAATGCTATTGCCAACCATATTGATGAACTAAGAGAACTATACGGTGAGGTTTTCCTCATTCGAATGGACGAAAACATGCTAAAGGGGACAGATAAAGTTGAACGATTGAAATTGCACCAATTTGAAGAGAATCCACGGGAAATCAATTTTTCAGGATTTCAACCAGACTTTATCCTACTTCTTCAAAATAAGGATTACTATCTTCAAATCTTCATTGAACCCAAAGGTGAACAATTGGCAGAAAAAGATAGATGGAAGGAGGAGCTTCTTTCATACATCAACGACCATCAAGAAGATTTGATTTTCGAGGATGAAGTTGATGGAGTTATCATCAAAGGACTTAAATTCTATAATCAAGAAAATAGTAAGCAAACACTCAATCAATTAGCACAGGTAGCTCTTGAAAAACCACATTTTGGTGGAAATATTAGACTGGACTTATTCTAAGTATCAAAAAGACGATTTCCGCTTGGATAATCGCCTTTTTTGCTATTTTATCTTGTAGTTGGTATAAGCTGGTATATATTCCCTAGAAAGTATGCTCTGTCCCTTGTACCAAAACTGTAGTTGTCGTTGATCAGTGTGTGGCTGGCATAGTCTTTCAGTTGAATGGAAGTTTTATCTGCACTATCAAAAATCGTTCTTTCTGTTCTTTTGATTCCCTCTAAGTTTGAGACTGATCCAGACTAGCATAGCAATAATACTTTATTTCTTTTCAGGATAAATAACTTAGTCATTAATACAGTGCCTCCTTACCCAAGGATACCAAGACAGAGCAAAAAAGCCTAGATCAACTAGACTTTCTTTGTTTATTCTACTGTTACTGACTTAGCAAGGTTACGTGGTTTGTCCACATCAAGGCCACGGTGAAGGGTTGCAAAGTAAGCGACCAATTGCGTTGGTACAACCATTGAGATTGGTGAGAGGTAAGGGTGTACGGTCGTAAGGACGATATCGTCTGTCTCTTTAGCAACATTTTCCTCTGCGATAGTGAGAACCTTGGCACCACGGGCTGCGACCTCTTGGATATTTCCACGAGTGTGGTTAGCAAGGACTGGATCTGACAAGAGGGCCAAGACAGGCGTTCCCTCTTCAATCAAGGCAATGGTTCCGTGCTTGAGTTCTCCTGCCGCAAAGCCTTCACATTGGATGTAAGAAATCTCTTTGAGTTTGAGACTGGCTTCCATGGCTACATAGTAGTCTTGACCACGTCCAATGTAAAAGGCATTGCGAGTGGTTTCAAGAAGCTCTCGAACCTTGGCATCAATGGTTTCTTTTTCTGAAAGGGTTGATTCGATAGACTGAGCTACGATTGACAACTCATGAACCAGGTCAAAGGCTTGCGCTTTGGCATTGCCGTTTGCTTCTCCGACTGCTTTTGCAAGGAAGGCAAGAGCTGCGATCTGCGCTGTATAGGCCTTGGTTGAGGCCACAGCAATTTCAGGACCCGCGTGAAGAAGCATGGTATGGTTGGCTTCACGAGAAAGAGTTGAGCCTGGCACGTTTGTCACTGTCAAGCTTGGAATGCCCATTTCATTAGCTTTGACCAAAACTTGACGGCTGTCAGCTGTTTCACCAGACTGGCTGATAAAGATAAAGAGTGGTTTCTTGCTGAGAAGTGGCATACCATAGCCCCACTCAGATGAGATTCCAAGTTCAACTGGTGTATCCGTCAATTCTTCCAGCATTTTCTTAGAAGCAAATCCTGCGTGGTACGATGTTCCAGCTGCAAGGATGTAAATGCGGTCTGCATCTTGAACAGCCTTAATGATAGCAGGGTCAACCACTACTTGACCTGCCTCATCTGTGTAGGCTTGGATGAGTTTACGCATCACCGTTGGTTGCTCATCGATTTCCTTGAGCATATAGTAAGGATAAGTCCCCTTACCGATATCAGACAAGTCAAGTTCCGCAGTATAGCTAGCACGCTCACGGCGATTGCCATCATAGTCTTGCACTTCAACGCTATTAGCCTTGACGATTACCAACTCTTGGTCATGGATTTCCATGTATTGGTTGGTTTCACGAATCATAGCCATGGCATCTGAGCAGACCATGTTATATCCATCTCCAAGACCAATCAAAAGTGGTGATTTATTCTTAGCCACGTAGATGACTTCAGGATCTTGTGAATCAACCAAGGCAAAGGCATAAGACCCACGGATGATGTGAAGAGCTTTTTTGAAGGCTTCAAGAACTGACAAGCCACCTTCTTCAACAAATTTCCCAATCAAGTGCACTGCGATTTCAGTATCTGTCTGCCCCTTGAAGTGGTGACCTGCAAGGTATTCTTCCTTGATTTCAAGGTAGTTTTCAATCACCCCATTGTGGACCAAGACAAAACGTCCTGTCTCAGAGCGGTGTGGGTGAGCATTGTCTTCCGTTGGTTTCCCGTGAGTCGCCCAACGCGTATGACCGATACCAGTTGTTCCCTCAACACCAGCTGTCTTAGCAGATAATTCTGCGATACGACCGACAGCCTTGACTAGATGATTTTCAGCACCACCTAGGACAAAAATCCCCGCAGAATCATAGCCACGGTATTCGAGCTTTTCAAGCCCTTGAATCAAAATATCAGTTGCATTTGTGTTTCCAACAACACCAACAATTCCACACATAATATATACGACACAGACCAGCTGTGCTTCCCCCTTAAATTGGTATAGTCTGATTTCCCTTTTACAGAATCAGCAAAGACAGTATATACTTGTTTTTCTCACTTGTCAAGGATAAAAATTGGTATAGTTTTTCTGTCTGGTATTTTATCAGAATTTCACTTGATACCTGACAAGTCAGCATCAATTACTTATAATAAAAAGAGGGGGTATTTGCCATGTGGTTTTTCTTCGCACTTTTATCAGCTATCTTTGCAGCCTTAACGTCAATTTTAGCCAAGATTGGGATTGAAGGAGTTCCATCCAATCTAGCAACCGCTATTCGTACAGTCGTCGTCATTCTTATGGCCTGGGCCATGGTTTTCTTGACCAATAGTCAGACCGAAATTGTCAACATCAGTAGAAAAAGTTGGCTCTTTCTCATCTTATCTGGCTTGGCCACTGGCGCCTCCTGGCTCTGCTACTACAAGGCACTACAGATGGGCAATGCGACTGAGGTATCTGCTGTCGATAAATTCAGTCTCGTCATTACCCTCGTTCTAGCCTTTTTCTTCCTACAAGATATCCTGACGTTTAAAACAATTGTTGGCTGTATCCTGATTACGATCGGGACCTTGGTGATGATATTGTAATAAAAAGTGAGATGAACGCCATCTCACTCTTTTTATTTTTAAAATCCATTATGATCGCTGAGTTCCTTGAACCAGTGCCCTGATTTCTTCAGACGGCGTTCTTGTGTTTCCAAGTCTAATTCAACCAAACCATAGCGGTTTTTATAGCTATTCAGCCATGACCAGCAATCAATAAAGGTCCAGATTAGGTAACCCTTACAATTGGCTCCGTCTTCAATGGCACGGTGAAGTTCACGCAGATGTCCTTTGACAAAGTCGATACGATAGTCGTCCTGAATCATACCATTCACACGGAATTTATCTTCACCTTCAACACCCATGCCATTCTCTGTCAACATCCACTCAATATTACCATAATTTTCCTTGATATTTTGAGCGATATCATAAATCCCCTGCTCGTAGATTTCCCAACCGCGGTGAGGATTGATTTTACGGCCCGGCATGATATAAGGCTCGTAAAAATGTTCTGGCAAGAGGGGACTGTCTGGATGTTTAGCAAATCGTGGGGCCATAACACGAAGAGGTTGGTAGTAATTTACTCCAAGAAAGTCCACAGTATGATCACGAATGAGCTCCAACTCTTCTGCTGTAGAATCTGGTAGTAAATCATGCTCAGCTAAAATCTCTACTAATTCTTCTGTATAAGCTCCCAGTACAGACGGGTCTAAGAAAGATTGGGCTTGGAAGAGGTCGGCAATGCGAGCGGCCTTGACATCCGCAGGATGCTGGCTACGTGGATAAGCTGGCGTCAAGTTAAGGACAATCCCAATCTTGGAATCAGGCAAAATCTCATGACAAGCCTTAACCGCAAGACTACTAGCCAGTTGTGTGTGATAGGCAACCTTAACCGCCGCTTTGGCATCTACCTTGTGAGGATAGTGGGCATCGTAAAAATAGCCAAATTCTACAGGAACGATGGGTTCATTGAAGGTAATCCATTGGTCCACCAAGTCACCATAAGTCTCAAAACAAAAACGAGCATAGTCTTCATAAGCCTTGACGGTTGCCTTATTTTCCCAACCATCGCCATCTTCTTGGAGGGCAAAAGGCAGGTCGAAGTGATAGAGATTGACTAAGAGACGAATCCCCTTGGCCTTAACGGCTTCAAAGACCTGACGGTAGAAAACCACCCCTTGCGGATTGACCTCTCCACGGCCCTGTGGGAAAATACGAGACCACTGGATAGAAGTTCGGAAGGCTGTATGTCCAGTCTCTACCAAAAGCTCAATATCCTTTTCCCAGTTTTCATAGAAAGTTGATGTTTTGTCAGGTCCAATCTCATTGTAGTAGCGATTTGGCTCTACTTTGAACCAATAATCCCAGAGATTGTCTCCCTTTCCGTCACCAGGTACACGACCTTCTGTCTGTGGTCCAGAAGTAGAGGAACCCCAGACAAAATCCTTTGGAAATTTTAACATTATTATACCTCTTAACTTGATTATGTATTTATTCACTCTCATTATATAGAAAAAACAAGGTAAAAACTAGTTACATTTTTGCCTTGTTTTTCTTCTGATTATAGTTTTTATTTCTTGCTTAGGATTTCAAGGGTTTCGAGCAAGTTGTCTGCGTGAACTTCGATGGTGTCACCAGTTGCCTTGATCTTAACTTCTACAATACCATCAGCCGCTTTCTTCCCAACAGTGATACGGATTGGAAGACCAATCAAGTCGCTATCGCTGAATTTAACCCCGACACGTTCGTTACGGTCATCTGTCAAGACTTCGTAACCAGCCTCCATCAAGTTGACTTCCAGTTTTTCTGTCAAGGCTTGCGCTTCTTCATCTTTAACATTGACAGTAATCAAATGCACATCAAATGGTGCCAATTCTTTAGGGAAGTTAACTCCCCAAGCATAACGGTATTCACCTTTTGGCGTTTTGTTAACAAAGAGGCGAGCGTGTTGCTCTATAACGGCTGAAAGGAGACGGCTAACACCGATACCGTAACATCCCATGATGATTGGCACAGCACGACCATTTTCATCCAAAACATCTGCACCCATACTTGCTGAGTAGCGAGTTCCGAGTTTGAAAATATGACCGATCTCGATACCACGCGCGAAGTTTAGAACACCTTGCCCGTCTGGTGAAATTTCACCCTCACGAACTTCACGGATATCCACATATTCTGCAGTGAAGTCACGACCTGGGTTCACGCCCGTCAAGTGATAGCCATCTTCATTAGCCCCCACAACAGCATTGCGAACATCTTGCACCTTACGGTCTGCAATGATTTTCACATTCTCTGGCAAAGCAACTGGGCCAAGCGAACCAAATCCTGCTGGGATAACACTTGCTACTTCTTCTTCGCTAGCCACATCAAAGAAATCTGCACCCAAATGGTTTTTCAACTTGACTTCATTAAGTTGGTCATTTCCAACTAGAAGGGCTGCAACAAGCTCACCATCTGCCATGTAGAAGAGAGTTTTAATCGTTTGTTCTTCTGGCACGTTAAGGAAGGCTGCGACTTCATTGATGGATTTAACATCTGGAGTTTCCACTCGAGTCACTTCTTCTTCCGCAACGACACGGTTGCTTGGTTTGTACTCGTTTGTTGCCATTTCTAAGTTAGCTGCATAGCTAGACTCACTTGAGTAGGCAATGGTGTCTTCACCAGAAACCATCCATTTGAGCAATTCGGCCTTGATTTCTTCTTGCACTTCTGCAGGAATTTCATCAAATGAGGCAACTGATTTGTCCAAGACAACCCAGCGGTCGAGGTCTGTACGAGCAGGAGTGATGGCCATAAATTCTTGGCTATCCTTACCACCCATGGCACCACCGTCACCGATGATGGCCTTGAAGTCCAAGCCACTACGAGTAAAGATACGTTCGTAGGCCGCCTTGTACTCGTCATAAGTCACATCCAAACTATCGTAATTAGCATGGAAACTATATCCGTCTTTCATGATAAACTCACGCGTACGGAGAAGTCCGTTACGTGGACGTTTTTCATCACGGTATTTAGGTTGGATTTGGTAAAGGTTGAGTGGCAATTGCTTGTAAGATTTCACAGAGTCACGAACAATAGCTGTAAAAGTCTCTTCGTGTGTCGGACCTAGGATAAAGTCCGACTTTTCACGGTTTTTCAGTTTATAAAGGTCTTCACCATAGGTTTCATAACGACCTGATTCGCGCCAAAGATCGGCACTGAGAAGGGCAGGAGCCAACATCTCCACCGCACCAATCTTATCAAACTCTTGGCGCATGATGTTCTTAGCCTTTTCAATCACACGGTTAGCAAGTGGTAGGTAAGAATAAACACCGGCAGAAACTTGACGAACATAACCAGCACGCAACATAAGGGCATGGCTGATAACTTGAGCATCACTTGGCATTTCGCGAAGCGTTGGGATTAGCATTTTACTTTGTTTCATAATATTCCTCGATTATCTAAAAGAAGAGTCGCATAATGTCATTCCAGGTCACAGCTAGCATCAAGGCAACCATGATAACTATACCAGCCATGGTGACATAGGTTTCAATTTCTTGTTTAAGGGGTTTCCGGCGGATAGCCTCTAGGATATTGAGCACAATCTTTCCACCATCCAAAGCTGGGATAGGGATCAAGTTAAAAATCCCGATATTGATGGAAATCATAGCTAAGAAGTAAAGGACATTCTCAATTCCATTTTTAGCAGCATCGCTACTTGCCTTAAAAATAGCAACGGGACCACCGAGTTTGTTCAAATCTGGATGGAAAATCAAGTTTTTCAGAGCCGAAAGGATACGGAGTCCTGAGTCAGCAGCTGTCGTAAATCCACCAACAAACATGGATAGAAAGTCTGACTTGACTTCCGGTTGAACCCCGAGAATATAACGTCCTTGATTCTCTTCTGGAGTCACCGTGACTTGTTTTTCGCTACCATTTTCAGAAATGGTCACATCTAAGGTCGGGGCGGTCTTGTCCTTGGTATCTGCTTCCACAGCCTGGGTCAAGTCTTGCCAATTCTTAACCTCATGCGAGCCGACCTTGGTGATTTGAGCTGTCTCAGCTACACCTACCTTAGCCAAAGCTCCCTCTGGCATGACATGAAAGAGATTTGTCTGAGTATCTCTAACACCGCCTTGCAAAAAGATCAGGATCCAAAAAACAACAACACCTAAGATAAAGTTATTCATAGGACCTGCAAAGTTGGTGATAAGCTTACCCCAGGTAGAAGCATTTTGATACTGTACATCCAGAGGAGCGATGCGTACTTCGGTTCCGTCTTCTTCAACAACCGTCGCATCATGATCCACTGCAAAAGTCTTTTCTTCTTCCAAGACCAAACCCTTGATAAAGAGCTTGTCTTCAAAGTCAAACTGGGTTACCTGCATAGGAAGGGCCGTTTGATCCAACTTCTTTCCTGAGAGGTTAATCCGTTTGACCTTGCCATCGTCGGCAAGTGTTAAACTGACTGGAGTTCCTGTCTTGATTTCTGTTGCATCATCACCCCAGCCTGCCATACGAACATAGCCTCCTAGAGGAAGGATCCGAATGGTATAAGCAGTGCCATCCTTACCGATATGGGAAAAAATCTTGGGCCCCATACCAATGGCAAATTCACGAACTAGAATGCCTGATTTCTTGGCAAAATAAAAATGTCCAAACTCATGCACCACCACTATAATCCCAAAAACGAGGATAAAGGTTAGCAATCCAATCATTCAATCTTCCTTTCTTTAAAACAGGCCAAATAAGTGCATCATTGGAAATACAATCAGCATGCTGTCAAAGCGATCCAACACACCGCCATGTCCAGGGATAAATTTTCCAGAATCCTTGACACCAAAATGGCGTTTCATGGCACTCTCAATCAAGTCACCAAACTGACCTGCCACACTGAAGAAGGCGGCAAAAAGACTCATCCTATAAATTCCATAGGGAAGAGCAACTGTACTGTCCACTAGCATGAAGAGTACTGTTATCAGTACCGCACCTAGAATACCCCCAACAAAGCCCTCAATACTCTTATTAGGAGAAACTCTCGGGGCTAACTTATGCTTGCCAAAATTCACCCCCGTCAGATAAGCTGCACTATCTGTCGCCCAAACGATAAAGAGAGCCAGAAGAACCTTATCAAATCCAGCTATACGAGCATCTAGTAAGGCATTGAAGCCAAAACCAACATAAAAACTCACAGCAATCGGAAAGGCAGCATCTTCAATCGTATAGTTTTTACTGAAAACGGTTGTCCCTAACATTATTGTAATCAAAACACTGTAGGCAACTACATTGCCATCAACCGGCAAAAAAGTTAGGTAATTTTCTAAGGGGATTGTGAGGGCAAAGGTTGCAAGGAGGGTCAAGGTACCCTCAATGGTCATAGTCTTTAGTCCCTTCATGTGCAGAAGT
Organism: bacterium; assembly: GCA_905221355.1. GTDB lineage: Bacteria > Bacillota > Bacilli > Lactobacillales > Streptococcaceae > Streptococcus. The sequence goes on along the minus strand of CAJNCU010000002.1, from coordinate 200,318 downwards.
TCATGGACGCCTAGCATTGCTAACAAGCCAATCCCTATCTGCAACAGGAGCCCGCCAACAAACAAGACGGGAAGGAAGATAACCAGAGCCAGTCCAGCAAATAGTGTTCTCTCTTGTAAATCCTTGGTCATATTTTCTCCTAAACTCCTCCAAATCGGCGATGACGACGATTATAGGCAAGAATTGCTTCCTGTAAAGCTTCCTCGTCAAAATCAGGCCACAAGGTATCCGTAAAATAGAGCTCACTATACGCCCCCTGCCATGGAAGGAAATTGCTCAAGCGTAATTCTCCACTGGTACGAATAATCAAATCTGGATCTCGCACATCCTTAGGCAAATGTTGGGTGAAGAGATAGTTGCCAATCAATTCCTCTGTGATATCACCTGGATTGATTTTCGCATCTAATACATCCTGAGAAATCAGCTTAACAGCCTGTGTAATCTCTGCACGTCCACCATAGTTAAGGGCAAAATTAAGAATCAAACCCGTATTGTTCTTGGTCAATTCCTCTGCTTTTGTCAAAGCTTCAAAAGTCGGCTTAGGCAGACGGTCCATCTCCCCAATCATTTGAATTTTAACGTTATTTGCATGCAATTCAGGAACATAGTTATCATAAAACTCGACTGGTAAGTTCATGATAAACTTGACTTCCTGATCTGGACGTGTCCAGTTCTCCGTTGAAAAAGCATAGACCGTAATAACCTTAACGCCCAGTTTGTTGGCTGCCTTGGTCACCTTTTGAAGGGATTCCATCCCTGCCTTGTGTCCGAAAACCCGTGGTTGCATCCGTTTTTTAGCCCAGCGGCCATTCCCATCCATGATGATGCCAATATGATTAGGAACCTGTCTTGGAACCTCAACTTCTACAGCTTTATCTTTCTTAAAAAATCCAAACATGATCTTATTCCTATTCAAAAATCTATCGTTTTATTATACCATACTTCCCTATTTTCTTCTATTGCTAAGTTACTATCATTACTTGTAAGTAAAAAAAATAAGCCGCCTGATTGGGCGACTTTATTTTATAGGGAGATTATTATGAAAAAGTTTTAGGAGTTTAAGTTAAGTTTCTCTTAACTTATGGACTTAGTATACCGCCCCTAACTTAAATTTTTCTTAAGTTTTTTGAGAAAGTCAGATTTTCCCATTTTTCTTGCCAATTTTTCTTGGACAAGCGTTCTTGATAGAGCTTCATTCGGTCCTCATTCTCTAAGAAATGAGGAGTTGGGGAAACCTGAAAATTCAAAATATCCTCTAAACCATAAGGCGCAAAGAGCTCTAAAGTTGTGTCGGCATGCAAGCGGAGTCCTATAGCCGTACAACGTTCTGGATACTTACTCATAGCATCACGAGAACTGGTATAGGGCGCAGTGTGAGGACTGTGCAGATGCATATAGACCTGATTTTTCAACTCCCACTGGTACTGAGGAAAATCCTCTCTCAGCTTGTTCTCTAGGGATACTGTTTCCTCATAAGAAACATCTGGATCAAAGAAAATCACATCCACATCTGTTTCACGGTCAAAAGGCGATTTGTCTGACAAGAGATTCCAGATGAAATTCCTGACAGAACCTGCCGCCAACCAAGAGTCTTTCAGAGCAAGGTCACGAATAATGGTCAGAATGGTCATTATATCTGGATTTTCTCTGAAAGCATCTAGAATATCTTGCTCATTTTTCACTGTATTTATACCCCAAATGTTCATAAGCCTTGGCTGTCGCGACCCGTCCAGAACGAGTTCGCATGATGAAACCTTTCTGGATGAGGTAAGGTTCGTACATGTCCTCCACCGTCTCACGCTCCTCGGCAATATTAACAGAAAGAGTTCCTAAACCGATAGGACCACCACCATACATCTCAATCATGGTCCGAAGGATTTTTTGGTCCACATAGTCCAAACCTTCATGGTCTACATCTAGCATGGTCAAAGCCTTATCTGTAATGACATCATCAATTAAGCCATCTCCCATAATCTGGGCAAAGTCGCGCACGCGCTTGAGGAGACGATTGGCGATACGAGGAGTTCCACGACTGCGTAAGGCCAACTCTGAAGCTGCCTCATGAGTGATTTCCATCTCAAAAATATCTGCCGTCCGCTCAACAATCTCTGTCAAGTCAGCGTGGGCATAGTATTCCATATGACCTGTAATCCCAAAACGTGCCCGTAGAGGATTTGAGAGCATCCCCGCACGTGTCGTAGCCCCAATCAAGGTAAAAGGTGGCAAGTCCAAATGGACACTGCGACTGCCCTCTCCAGCTCCAATCATGATGTCAATGTAAAAGTCCTCCATGGCACTATAGAGCACCTCTTCCACCGACATGGGCAGACGATGAATCTCGTCAATAAAGAGAACGTCTCCAGGCTCCAAATCATTCAAAATCGCTACCAAGTCACCCGCTTTTTCAATGACAGGACCAGACGTTTGCTTGAGATTGACTCCCAGTTCATTGGCAATAACAAAGGCCATGGTCGTTTTCCCCAAACCTGGAGGCCCAAATAAGAGTACATGGTCCAGCGCTTCATCCCGCATTTTGGCAGCTTCGATAAAGATTTGCAGCTGGTCCTTGACCTTATCCTGTCCGATATATTCGCGTAAGTATTGAGGACGGAGCGTACGTTCTACTAACTCCTCATCCCCCATTATCTCATTATCTAAAATTCTACTCATGCCTCTATTATATCAAAAATCCAGCCTACAAACAAAAAAGCCACCTGATTGGGTGACTTCTTTAGGGAGATTATTATGAAAAAGAAAAGTTTAGGATTTCATTAAATAAAGGGTACTCAATGAAAATCGAAATCAGACTAGGCAGATAGACGCAAGCATAACTATGGTTAGCTAAGTCGACTCTAACGAAGGTTGATGAGATTTTCGAAGAGTATTAGGAGGTCTTTATTTAATGATTATATAATACACCAGGAGACTTAAAATTCCCTTAATTTTTAAATCCATTACTAACAATTTTCTTGAACAGCTGTTTGACCTGCAATACGTCCAAAAGTAAAGATATCCGTAAGCGAATTTCCTCCTAGACGGTTACCTGCATGGAGTCCACCTGCGACTTCTCCGGCAGCATACAAACCAGGAATAATCTGACCTTTTTCGTTCAAAACGTGTGTTGAAGTATCAATCTTGAGTCCACCCATTGTATGGTGAACGGCCGGTTTTCTCGGTGTTGCGTAAAATGGCGCAACCTCACACTTGAGATCAAAACTACCTTTATTAAATTCAGGATCAAAACCTGCATCTACATAGGAATTGTAATTCTTAATCGTTTCCACTAGAACTTGTGGATCCATACCAATCTGAACCGCCAACTCTTCTATCGTATCTGCACGATAGAGAGTTCCTGCCTTGACTTGGGCATCGATTTTTTCTTGGCTAGTGTTATAGGCAGTTTCCTTGATGCGGTCATCCGCAATCAAGTAGAACAAGCCACCATTATCAATCGCCGCTTGAGACAGCTTGTCCCTGCTACCGTACTCATCTACAAATCGCTTCCCTTGAGTATTTACCATGATGAAGTTAGCTGGAGGAACTTGAAGTCCTGAGAAGAGAGCTCCTGTCACTGGATCGGATACTGGCATCATTTGACTAAAGCCCATACCCACCAAATCTGCACCTACACTTTGACCTAAAAGAATACCATCCCCTGTTACAGCTGGTGTATTAGATGTGGCAATATCATCTGCAATTTCAGTCCAGTAGGTATTGTATTTTTGTAGCATCTTGGTATTGGCACCAAATCCTCCAGAAGCTAGAACAACAGCATCTGCATTGACAATGATGGTTTGACCGTTTCGACCTTCTGCTCTGACACCCTTGACAGCCCCTTCTTTTACAAGCAATTCTTTAACTGGAGAGTCAGTCAAGATTTTGCCTCCATTTTCTAGAACATATTTTTGTAAGACGGATATAAAGGCATACCCCATTGGTTGAACCGGCTTATGACCACGACGCCAAAGGGCTCCAACTGGCATTGTCACTTCGCTACGAACAAATTCAACACCAATGTCTTCCAACCAACGAACAGACTCTAGGGCCCGTTCGGTTAAAACAGATACTAAATCGTATTGGCCATGAATTTCATTTCCTTGTAAATCTTTTCGTTTCCCACCGATATAGGTTTGGATACGGTAAAGTAAGGTAGAGTCAAACAAATAGCTCGGGTCCTGTAAATACTGCTCAACCTCAACTTTCAAGGCTCTAAAGTCCTCTAGATATTCTGGGTCAATCGTTGATTCATCTATCGCAATCAATTCTTGAAGCGTATGTGCCTCACCTGGATGAGCTGCGAAGGTTCCTTGCCATGCTGGATCTGGTGCATTCATTGGACCACCTGCACGAACAGTATTTCCTCCAATTGCTGGGAATTTCTCAACAATAATCGGCTTCTTACCAGCTTGTAAGACTGCAGCAGCCGCAGCTAAACCAGCTCCTCCACCTCCAACGATGACAACGTCTGCCTGATAGGTTTTATCTTCTTTATCTAGGGCAGATGGCGCTTTTGAACGCTTGCGTAAAACATCTGGATTTGCACCAGCTTGTTTGACCGCACGCGCAACTCCGTCCAAGACACCATTTGAAGTCACAGAAGCTCCTGACACCGCATCAACGTTTAAGGTTTGTCCCTCAATGATTTCTGCTGGGATACGAGTAAAGACAACATCTGCGATTCCTGAAGATTCTCCAGAAGAATCGATTTCAATTTTTTCAATACGGTCCTCAGAAACCGTTACATCCATTGGTAATTTACCATTATGGCCTTCAGTTGTAACATGATAAGTCCCCGGTTCAAATCGAACTTCTTCAGGAAGATTTAGTTGGTTTGCAACGGATACAAAGCGAAGGAAGCGATAAAAACAACTATCTAGGAAATCTACAGTTCGCTCCTCAATTAAATTTCCATTATCATCAAATGCTCGATGCGCTCGACCAAGTAAAAACTCACTACCTGGCATAACTGTTGCATTTACTCCAGGAGCATCAAGAATCTGACGAAGATGAAGTTGGGCACGTGAAGAACCTTGAATATCATAGGAAGCTCCTACAATCATTGTCGGCTTTCCATCTAGTGGATGAATGTTAAAAGACAACCACTCGAGCAAGCTATTCAAACTTGATGGAATCGTATGATTGTGCTCGGGTGTCGAAATAATGACACCATCAGCTTCTGAAATAGCCTGGTTGAACTTCTGAATAATAGGTGTATCTGTTTGATCATCTGTTTCATTGAACATCGGTACATCTGTTATTTCTAAAATCTCCATATCCGCTTTTGAAGCAAAATGTCTTTTCATAAATTGCAACAAACTACGGTTATAAGATTGTTTAGAATTGGTACCAACAATAGCTACTAATTTCATTGACTCTTCTCCTTTCATTAATTCCCTAGGCTTTTAACCATTCTTCCCAGATGAATGATTTTTTACGATCTGTATCTTCTGGTTTTACTAAAGCTTTTGTTAGTTCAACAAAATTTTGAAACTCTGAAAAATGTTCTTCTAGTTCTGCAACCTTTTCAGGATTGTTCAAATGACACTCATCATCTAGTACTTGCTCAGAATGACCTAGAAAGAACTCTGTACCAGGCATAACTCTCGCTTTAAGCTCCGGCGCATCTAAAATCTGACGTAAATGTGCCTGCGCTCTAGATGTTCCTAGCAAGCCGAGAGAAGCACCGACAATCATAGTTGGTTTATTGATTAAGGCACGACTGGTATAAGCAATCCACTCCAAAGCAGAGGACAAAGGTGCTGGTATTGTGTGATCGTACTCAGGTGTTGAAATAATCACACCATCTGCAGCAAGAATTTTTTCTGAAAAAGCTTGAACCTCAACTGGCGCTTGCTTGTCCTCAGGTTCGTTAAATGCTGGCAATTGTTTGATTTCCAATACCTCAATGTCGGCCTTATCCGAAAAGTGCTTTTGCATAAATTTCAAGAGTTTCCGATTGGTTGAGCGATCCGAATTGGTTCCAACGATAGCAACTAGTTTCATCTTGGTACCCCTTTCATTTATTTAATCTACTTTCATTATACTACTTTAGAAAATCTTGTAAATCCTTAATAATAAAGACCGTGTTATTCTATCAGATTATCGTACTTTAGTATAAGCTCGTGAAAAAATTAACAAAATATCTTCATAAACTATTGACCACCTTCCTTAACTATGATATATTTTTGATGAAAAAATATACATTTAAGGAGGATGTTTTTATGAAAGAGACATTCAATCGTTGGCGGATTCTAGTCGCGTCTACAGCCATTCTTCTTTGCACAGGTGCCGTCTATTCCTTTTCTGTTTTTGCCGGACCACTTAGCAGCTCAACAGGCTGGTCCATGTCTGATATTATGTTAGCATTTGCTATCAACTCTGCAATCGGCCCTATCCCCATGATTCTAGGAGGTTATTTAGTTGACAAAGGTTATGTAAAATGGACCATCGCCCTCGGCGCTCTTCTATTTGCTAGCGGATTTTACTTAACCGGCTATGCCAATTCACCAGCCATGCTTTATTTGACCTATGGATTAATGGCTGGACTTGGTCAAGGTTTTGCCTATTCAGGTGCCCTCTCCAATTCACTTCGCCTCTTCCCTGATAAACGTGGCTTGGCCTCTGGAATTCTGACAGGCGGCATGGGATTTGCTGCAGTCATTGCTTCTCCAGTCGCAAGCAATCTCATTCAAAAACAAGATGCCTTCTTTGCCTTTCGGACAATTGGGCTAGTCTATATTGTTGTTATCATCTGTGCAATTTTCTTTATCAAGGCAGCTCCAAGTGGCTACCAACCAGCAGGCTGGAAAGCTCCAGTACAAACTAAGCAAGGATCTACTAATAAAAACTGGAAACAAATGCTACAAAGTCCTCTGTTTTACATTATCATTAGCATGTTCTTTGTCGGCGCCTTTTCTGGTTTGATGATTGCCTCTCAGGCATCACCAATCGGTCAATCAATGTTTGGACTCTCTGCAGGCACTGCAGCTCTCTATGTCTCTCTCTATTCCATTGCAAACTCTAGTGGTCGTTTTATCTGGGGATCACTTTCTGATAAAATCGGTCGTTCAAAGACCTTATTGATTATTTATTCTGTCATTGTCCTAGCTTTATTCTCCCTAACTATCGTCCCTGGTCAACTCGGGTTTACCTTAGGAATTATTGGGCTTGGTATCTGCTTTGGCGGTGTTATGGGGGTCTTCCCATCTATTGTCATGGAAAATTACGGTCCTGCAAATCAAGGAGTCAACTACGGTATCGTCTTCACTGGATATTCTTTAGCAGCATTTTTCGCTCCCAAAGTCGCTGTTCAAATGGCAATGGCTAATAATGGAAATTATAGTGTAGCTTTTTATGTTGCTATTGCTTTGGCCTTCATTGGACTTATGCTTACTATTTTTTATATGAAAAAGAAAGCTTAAAACTCGAAAACTTCCTAGATAAGGAAGTTTTTTTGGTATAATAAAAGTAGTAATAGTATATTGGGAGGATTTACCATGGCAGACCGTTCACGTTTCTTACGAGATAACCCATCTGACTTCCCATATGATTTTGAAAAACAAATCTTATCCAAAAAGTCTCCTGACACAATCTATCATTGTCATCCTGAACTAGAAATTATTTACCTTACAAAGGGTTCTGCCATCGTTCATATCAACTCAGAACGCTTTGAAAGTCGTGAAGGAGATATTTTTCTTATCCAACCGACCTCTCTCCATGCTATCTATTCTCACAAAGATCAAGAACTATTTTTTACCAGCTTTCGGATTCATCTAGATTATCTTGGGAGAAGTCAAATTGACAGCTTTAGCCAACGCTATATCCAACCCCTCCACTCTGGTCACTTTTGCCTTACTCCTCGAATATCATCAGTCGATAAGGCTTATGATCAAATTCAATCCTGCCTTCTTTCCCTCTTTTCTATCCTTGAAGAAAAAGGCATATACTACGATCTACTCATAAAGTCTAAACTATACGAATTGCTTCATCTTCTCTTTAAGTATCGATATGTCAATCGACACTATACAGATGATACCTACCAAAAATACCAAAAGATAAAAGAAGTGATTTGCTACCTTGAACAGCACTATGCAGAACCCATTCATATCGAACAACTAGCTGCAACATTTGGATATAGTAAAAATCACTTTATGAGTATTTTTAAGCAACATACTGGAGCTAGTTGTATGGACTACCTGCTCCAGTTACGTCTTGAAAAATCCTGTGAGAAACTCGTCCAAACCAACCTCAGCATTCAAGAAATTGCAAGCCAAGTTGGTTTCACCAACCTTTCAAACTTCAACCGTCAATTTAAGCAACACTATCACCTAACACCTAGACAGTATCGAAACCAACAACTTAAAAAGAAAACATGATTCTTTCTCCTTAGTCTTTTCTAAGGAGTTTTTTCAAACAAAAAAGCCACCTGATTGGGTGGCCTCTTTAGGGAGATTATTATGAAAAAGAAAAGTTTAGGATTTCATTAAATAAAGTTAGGAGGTCTTTATTTAATGATTATATGATACAAGATGAATCTTAAAGCTAACTTAACTTTTTCTTTGATTTATCATTTTTTAAAAATTTTTTTCCAAATGGATTTTTCCTCTCCAAGTCATAAAAAAGCCACCTGATTGGGTGACTTCTTTAGGAGATTATGATGAAAAAGAAAAGTTTGGGATTTCATTAAATAAAGGGTACTCAATGAAAATCGAAATCAGACTAGGCAGATAGGCGCAAGCATAACGATAGTTAGCTAAGTCGACTCTAACGAAGGTTGATGAGATTTTCGAAGAGTATTAGGAGGTCTTTATTTAATGATTATATGATACACAAGGAGACTTAAACTTTACTTAAGAAAAAATGATTTTTTTATCTTTTTCGATCCACCCAAATCATTCCTGTACAATCATAAGTAGATAAGGTTTCAAATCCCAGAGAACGATAGAATCCCAAGGTTTTTTCTGTCTGTTCGGTCACTAGTTGGACTTGATAGGCATCTTTGAAGTCACCTAAAGCCTCTTTCATCAAGTTGCTACCAATCCCTTGGCGTTGATAGCTAGGCAAAACGATCAAATCCTGGACAAAAATCGATGAAAAACCATCTCCAACCAAACGAACCAAGCCCACAACAGCATCACCATCGAGTGCCAGATAAATCGCTAATGAGTGAGACAAGGCTTTCTTCAACATCTGAGGTTGATGTGTATAATTTGTCCATCCAACTGCCTGATAGAGATGCAAAACATCTTCTAGCTTGACAATTTCTTGCCTTCTAATAGTCATCATCTCAACACCTCTCAGAATTCTCTTAAGCTCTTGTACTGCCGTCCATTTTTATCAAAATTTTCAGGAGCTAACCATGCTTCCAAACGAGCTTTGACTTGAGGCCAGTCCTTATCAATCATAGACAACCAATCCGTATCCCTCGTGCGATCCTTATAAACGACTGCCTGACGGAAGGTTCCTTCATAAACAAAGCCCAAACGCTCCGCGGCTCGTCTGGATGGGAGATTTAGAGCATCGCATTTCCACTCATAGCGACGATAGTTGAGCTCCTCAAAAACATAGCGAGCTAGGAGATATTGAGCCTCTGTCCCTATACGTGTTCCCCTGAGCTCTGGAGAAAAAGTGACGGCACCCACTTCTATTACTCGGTTATTCTGGTCAATGCGCATGAGAGAAAAAGTTCCCAAAGCCTTACCAGTTGCCTTGTCTACAATCGCATAGTAAAAGCGATCCTTACGAGCCAACATCTGATTTAAAAGGCTAACCAGTTCCTCCATATCTGCCACTGGTTCCTGAAAGAGGTAGGTCCACATCTCCCGAGGAGTACCTGGACCATAAACAGCTAATAAATCCTCCGCATGCTTTTCCACCGAAAGAGCCTCTATCCGAGCGTAGCGCCCTTCTAAGAAATCAATGGAAGGCAATTCTCCTGGAGTATAACCTTCCATTGACTCACCAATTATCTGACCATATTCATTTACTGGCATCGTTTTTCTCCTTGTTTTACGCTGAAAATACTATATCATAATTTGCTCTATATGGAAACTAGCACTCTCCTCAAACCTCATCCTCAACACTACATTAGTGATTCGTTTTCTTTTTTTTATCTTCTAAGGCCTGATTAATTCGTTGGGTGAGCTTGTGAGTTTGCCAGATCTGGTACAACCATATCAGTCCATAAATTAATAAGAAAAAGAACCAAAGCAAGGGACTCAACAATGCTGAACCCCAGCCAAAAAATAGGTAGGTTAATACTAAAATAGTAGCTGTCGCTAACAAATGAACTCCTACACGCATACTATAAGCAAGAAACTCTAGCCTTTCAAGGATTAAGGTCAATACCCCCATAATTCCGCTCATCAAAAACAAAGCTAGAATATTTTTTGTCGTTGGTGCGGGATAGGTAATACCTGAATAAAACTGAGCCAATAACACCAAACTCAAATAAATAAAGGAGGCCGTCCGCATTCCCGATACAAAATAAGCAATCAATCGCTTCATGATTCTCTCCTATAAACCTAGATAATCCATTAAGGACTTAACGTATTTCCGACTCACACTAGATTTGATACCCCGAGTCATCTTAGCCATCATGTTTCCTGAAAAACTATCCGATAATGACTCTAGATGGTCAATGTTTATAATTGAATGACGTGATATCTGTATAAAGTTACGCCGGTTAATCCGATTCTGAAAGTTTGTCAATGTTTCCTTAGTTTTATAAATCCCGTCTACCGTATAAATGGTCAACAAATTCTTATCGATATCTGCTAGAATAAGATCCTCAATTTTCACCATAACCAGATGATCATCCGTTCGAATAGGAATGACCACCTGATTAGTCGTTGAAAATTGTTCTAAATACTCCATGACTTCTCTTGCTTGGTCAGTTAACTGAGCTGCCTGAATTAAAATGTGTGGGTCTTTTTCTGAAAACTCTGTCTTCATTTCAAAACGAATCTTCATTTTCTCTCCAATACATCTTTATTTTCTCTTGCTAAACACTTTAACAAATAAAAGCCAAAGAAGAATAGCGACGAGACTGATAATAACCACTATAAAGTATGTTTCACCCTTTGTCAATAGTTCTTGCCAGTTGATTTGGATTCCCATTTTTTCTTGAAATTCCTGTAACAGACTGTTGTTTCCTGAAAATGCGGTCTCTAACCGATCTTTCATCAAGACTTGTCGATAAAGAGAAGCAATATAAGTTGCAGGGGTACATTTCATGAAAAGCTGTGCAGAATCAGGTAATACTCCAATAGGGATATAAGTTCCTACTAAAAATCCAGAAGCAGTTCCCACTATCGTTGCCAGTTTCCCAAGGCTATCTACAGATTGAAAACGGTAAATCAAGAGAACATTTACCAAACTTGAAAGCAGACTGCTTAACAACATAATCAAAGCGATTTCCGGTAAATGACTGATAACTGGGCTCTCTTTAAAATAAAAACTCATAACAGCATACATAAACACCTGCATGACAAAAGAAATGACAATACTACTGATTAGATAGGACGTCTGTAAGCCCCAGTTACCTAAATCTGTCAAGAAGAGATCTTGATCCACTTGATTTTCACGATCCTGTACCATTTGTGTAAGAGCCGTAAAACTGGTTGTCATCCCAGTCACAGCCAAGGTCCCACCCATCAGCCAGTTATTTAAAAGGTTCGTATTATCAGGGAGTTGGGACCAAGAATCCGTCAGGTTCTTCTGCAAAAAAATGATATAAAGGAGGAAGGAAATCAATGCCCCCAATAATGAGAAAAATACTCCCGAACGATTACGAAAATATAAGATAAAATTCCGTTTCAATAAAGCTAGCATTAGCGAACCTCTCTTCCTGTAAGTGCAATAAAGGCATCATCCATAGTACCTGGGCGAAACTCAAAAGAATCAATTTCTTCTCGAACTTTTGCCAAATATTCAATGGCTTCCTGTGACGTCCTTGGATAAAAAAGATATTCCAACTCGTTTTCTTCCTCTACTGTCATTCCAGTCTGTAGCAACTTTTCTAAATCCTTCATTTCCTTAAAACGAATTTTTAGAATATTAGATGCATACTGACTTTTAATAGCAGTCGCAGAACCTTGCGCAATCACTTTCCCATGATCAACGATATAGATCTGATCCGCTTCATCTGCTTCATCCAGATAATGAGTCGTTAAGATAATAGTCATCCCTTCATCCTTTTGTAGTCGATACAGTAGATCCCAGATGGATTTGCGAGTCTGAATATCAAGACCTGTCGTTGGTTCATCCAAGAAAAGAATATCTGGTCGCGAAAGAAGAGCACGCGCAATATCAACCCGACGTTTTTGCCCACCTGACAAAGTTCCATAGAGTTGTTTCTGGAAAGCAGTCAAACCCAATTGATGAATCAAATCATCCACACGACTTGCTGCAATCTCCTTATACTGTTGAGCACGAATCGTGAGATTTTCTCTAACCGTCAACATCTCATCCAGTACACTAGCTTGAAAAACCACTCCGATTTTCGTATTTGGCGCATATCGAATCTGACCTTGTGTCGGCTTTTTCAAACCGATTAACATGGAAATAGTGGTTGATTTCCCTGCACCATTGGGTCCCAAAATAGCATTGAAACTTCCTTTTTCAAACTCTAACTGAATATCATCGACAGCCATAAGATTGCCGTACCGTTTAGTCAAATGTTTAGCTTGTAAAATCATATTTTCCCCTCCTCTTTACCACACTAGTTTAACAAAAAGAATGAAAGAAAAACCGACTTTTGAGATAAGCAGTTAAAATGAAAGGCCAAGTGGTAAAATAATGGGGGTTAAGTTAAAGTGGTGCAGACTGCAACCGTTTTTCTCCTATCGAATCACTAGAGGAAGTTGAAAAACACTTACAACCACACATTATATTTTAAAATATGCGCTATAAAAGAGGTGTTTTATAGCATCCGGCAGAAAACTCCAAAAGTCGGTAGTATTGTTCTCACCAAAGCAAACAATAAAAAATGAATCAGAAATCATGGTGCACACTCCCTTCTAGCAAAATGAAATTGCTGAATAGGACATGATTGAATTTGAAGCAAGTAAGTATTGTCGTAAATTTGAAACTGCCATTAGTAAAACTTTTGACGATAAGTAGATCTATTAGGAAAGGAATTTTCAATACAAGCAAAAACAGCTCTTCTTATCCAAGAAGAGCTGTTCTATTTTATGAAAGAGAGAGTCACTAGTGCCCCTTGTGCTTCTCTCTACGTTTTTGCTGTTTGCGTTCAAATTTCTCTTGCTTGAGTAATTGCTTTTGGAGACTGGACTGTTGTTTTGAATGCTTTTTTCGTTCCTCGTGCTGCAACTGTAAGAGCTCTTGTGACTTAGAAGAAACTTTCTGCTTCACCTGTTTCTTTACAGCTCGCTGCAGATGCTTCGGATTCTTAATCTTCACACGCCGTTTGACTGTTGCCTCTGGACTAAAAGATAACCGAACAAACTGAGTCTGTAAAAGTTTCAAAATTTCATCCTCTTTTGGTTCCTGACCAAATGTCACTCGACAAACTTGATAAGTTCCCTCATACTCTTGTTCAAACAATCCATGCCAAAATCCATCTTCAAAATAAACTGTCAAGCCAATTGAAATGATTTCCACGACAGCACCTCCTTAAATCTATCCCGAAGAACGGACAACCAAGGAGGAAGGTTACTGATAGGCTTGCCTACGTCTGGACTACCAACCAGAACTGTGTTTTTATCTTAGTTGGGACTATTATAGCATAATCCAATTTAAAAATCCTCCAGATTCTACTCTGAAGGATTCCTATCTTATTTCACAACGATATTAACCAATTTAGTTGGCTCAAAAAGTTTGGGGAACTGTTTGAGGTTGCAAATGAGCAAATAAATTGGTTATTTCACCACAATATTCACAAGCTTGTTAGGGACACTAATCACTTTCACGATTTCCTTGCCGTCAATCTCTGCTTTGACTTTTTCGTCAGCCAGAGCAATTTCTTGCAATTCTTCGCGTGATAGATCTTTAGCGACCATGAGTTTCGCACGGACTTTTCCTTTGATTTGGACGACGATTTCGATTTCGTCTTCAACCAATTTGCTTTCGTCCCATGTTGGCCAAGCCACGTAAGAGATAGACTCACCTGTTGCTGCTACTATTTGCCAGAGTTCTTCTGCCAAGTGAGGCGCAACTGGGGCAAGCAATTGGATAAAGCCTTTGGCATAATCCACATAGAGTTTGTCTTCCTTATTAGCGGCATTGACAAAGACCATGAGTTGGGCAATGTCTGTGTTGAACTTCATCGACTCGATTTGCTCAGTGACAGATTTAACAGTTTCGTTATAAACCTTGTCAAGAGCACCATTGTTTTCCGCAACGATTTCTTTGCTTGTAATCAAACGGTAAACACGGTCAAGGAATTTACGGCTTCCTTCCAGACCTTCTTCCGACCAAGCAATCGAAGCATCGAGTGGCCCCATGAACATTTCATAGACACGAAGAGTATCAGCACCGTATTGTTCCACCACATCATCTGGGTTAACCACGTTCTTGAGGGATTTAGACATCTTGGCTGGCGCTTGCTCCAACTCTTCTCCTGTTTCCATGTGGAAGAAGGAACCGTCACGTTTTTCAACCTTATCAGTCGCCACAAGAGCCCCACGGTGGTCACGGTAGCTTGTTCCCAAAATCATTCCTTGGTTAAAGAGTTTTTGGAATGGTTCCTTAGTCGGAACAACACCGAGGTCATAGAGGAACTTATGCCAGAAACGAGCGTAAAGCAAGTGAAGTACGGCATGCTCTGCACCACCCACATAGATGTCTACTGGCAACCATTGTTTGAGGAGGTCTTCATCAGCCAATTTCTCAGTATTGTGTGGATCGATATAGCGGAGGTAGTACCAGCTTGAACCAGCCCATTGTGGCATGGTATTCGTTTCACGACGACCTTTGACACCATCTTCACGAGTCACTTCAAGCCAGTCGGTCAAGTTAGCCAATGGGCTTTCCCCAGTACCTGAAGGACGGATATCCTTGGTGACTGGCAAGACAAGTGGCAATTCATTTTCAGGAACAGCCGTTGAAGTCCCATCTTCCCAATGAATGATTGGAATTGGCTCACCCCAGTAACGTTGACGGCTAAAGAGCCAGTCACGGAGACGGTAGGTGACTTTTTCTTGACCGTAGCCTTTTTCTTCCAACCAAGCCACAATCTTAGCAATAGCGTCTTCTTTGTTAAGGCCATCTAGGAAGTCTGAATTGACATGAAGACCATCTTCAGTATAGGCAGCTTCTGCTACATTTCCACCTTCTAGCACTTCTACGATTGGAAGGTCAAATTGTTTGGCAAATTCCCAGTCACGTTGGTCGTGGGCAGGAACAGCCATTACCGCACCTGTACCATAGCTAGCAAGAACATAGTCGGCAATCCAGATTGGAATTTCCTTGCCATTGACAGGGTTGATGGCATAGGCACCAGTCCAAACCCCTGTTTTTTCCTTGGCAAGGTCGGTACGAGCCAAGTCAGACTTGAGGCTAGCTTGGTGTTTGTAGTCAGCCACAGCCTCAGCTTGTTCAGGTGTCGTGATGGCATCTACTAGTTCATGTTCAGGCGCCAAAACAGTGAAGGTTGCACCAAAAAGTGTATCTGGACGAGTGGTAAAGACTGTGAATTCCTTGTCTTTTCCTTTTACTTTGAAAGTGACATTGGCACCAGTTGATTTCCCAATCCAGTTGCGTTGCATGTCCTTGATAGACTCTGGCCAGTCAAGATCGTCCAAGTCATTGAGCAAGCGCTCCGCATAGGCAGTGATTTTAAGCATCCATTGGCGCATTGGTTTGCGGACAACTGGATAGCCACCACGCTCAGAGGTTCCGTCAGGGAGGACTTCTTCGTTGGCGATAGCTGTTCCCAACTCTTCAACCCAGTTGACTGGCACTTCAGCTTCATAAGCTAAGCCTTTTTCGTAAAGCTTAGTAAAGATCCATTGCGTCCACTTGTAGTAGTTCGGATCTGTAGTATTGACTTCACGGTCCCAGTCGTAAGAGAATCCAAGCGCATTGATTTGGCGTTTGAAGTTAGCAATGTTTTCTGCTGTGAATTCCGCTGGGTCATTTCCTGTGTCCATAGCGTACTGCTCAGCTGGCAAACCAAAGGCATCCCATCCCATTGGGTGAAGGACGTTGTAGCCTTGCGCACGTTTGTAACGGCTGAGGATATCGGTTGCTGTGTAACCCTCTGGGTGTCCTACGTGAAGACCCGCTCCAGATGGATAAGGGAACATGTCAAGCGCATAAAACTTCGGTTTTGATGCATCTGTTCCTGTCTTAAATGTATGATGTTTCGCCCAGTAACCCTGCCACTTAGGCTCAATTTCTTTATGATTGTAAAAACTCATGGTCTCTCTCCAATTTTATGATGTTACTATTATACCATTTTTAGGGGAATTTGAAAGACGAGAAATGTTCTTTTAGACTTGGATAACAAGAAATACTGAGTCGCAAATCCACCTTATTTAACAGGAAAAAATTAGCTCCTAATCGGAGCTAACTTCTATCAATTTTTTATTTCTTCCATCTTCTCACGTCCGAGCTCTCGATAGCTACGGTCACCAACAACTTCGACTGTAAATTGACCGTTCTCATATCCAAGGATCGTTACACTACCATTATCCAGACCATGTGGATGCATGCCATTGATCAGATAAACAATGGTACCAATCGTCATTCCATGGCTCACAACGAGGGCATTACCCCCACCTTGTTCTTCCATTTCTTTAGCAATCGCTTCAAAGCCTTCCTTGATTCGACCACTGAGTTTTTCCCAACCTTCAGCCCAGCCTGCAGTATCAACCTCTACCAAACCTTCTGCTAGTTCTGCATAGGACAACTGATGAACATGGTCTACATTGAAAATTCTCGGAATCAATCCCATAAAGAGGTCCCCATCATAGGCCCCATCAAAACTACCAAAGCACCACTCTCTGATGCGCTTGTCCATTCGGTAAGGGATTTTCCCCTGCAGGCCAAGTTCTTCTAGGATAATTCCCATAGTTTGAATGGTGCGCCCTGAATCACTGGAATAAGCGCGGTCAAACTGCAAGCCAGACTCTCTCAAGCCAATTCCCAGTTCATGGATTCCCAACTCACCTTCTGCGGTCAGAGGCGTATCACTCCATCCTTGTGCACGTCCAATCGTGTTAAACATCGTTTTCCCATGACGGACCAAGTACAATCTTACTTTAGACATTTTCTATCCTCCATTTTCTTCTATTATATCATGGAACAAAGAAATATTCGGCTTTCAAAAGCAAAGCCAACATTTGTAAATTACCCAAAAGAAAAGCTACCCTCATGGTAGCTTCCCTAGGAGATTATTATGAAAAAGTTTAGGATTTCTATTAAATAAAGTTAGGAGGTCTTTATTTAATGATTATAGTATACACAGTCATCCTTAAACTCAACTTAAATCCTCTCTCTTTTTTATTAATTTTTAAAACTATGGATTGGAGCTGGGATTTGCCCACCGCGAGAGATAAAATCAACAGACGAAGCCCCGTTGACTTTCATCACTGGAGCTGTTCCTAGCAAGCCACCAAACTCAATCATATCGCCTTCTTTGCCTTTTGGGATAATACGGACAGCCGTTGTTTTCATGTTAATAACACCGATGGCCGCCTCATCCGCAATCATAGCTGCAATGGTTTCAGCAGGCGTATCTTCTGGAATGGCAATCATATCCAGTCCAACAGAACAGATAGCTGTCATGGCTTCTAGTTTCTCTAAATTCAGAGAGCCATTTTGCACCGCAGCAATCATCCCCTCATCTTCAGAAACGGGGATAAAAGCACCTGACAAGCCACCGACTTGGTTACAAGCCATCACTCCGCCCTTCTTAACTTGGTCATTCAAAAGAGCGAGGGCAGCTGTCGTCCCATGCGTACCAACTGTTTCTAATCCCATTTCCTCAAGGACACGTGCCACAGAATCACCAACTGCAGGAGTAGGCGCCAAGCTTAGGTCGACAATTCCAAAGTCAACACCAAGGCGTTCACTCGCCATTTGACCAACTAGCTGACCGATACGAGTAATCTTGAAGGCCGTTTTCTTGACTGTTTCCGCTACTACATCAAAGCTCTGTCCACGAACTTTTTCCAAGGCGCGCTTGACCACACCAGGACCCGAAACCCCGACATTGATGATAACATCTGCTTCCCCAACACCGTGGAAAGCGCCGGCCATAAAAGGATTATCCTCAACGGCGTTAGCAAATACAACCAACTTGGCCGCACCCATATCTGACAGCGCAGCTGTTTCCTTGATGACGCGCCCCATATCAGCGACCGCAGTCATGTTGATACCTGACTTGGTCGAGCCAATATTAACAGACGAACAAACCTTGTCTGTCTCAGCTAGAGCGCGTGGGATAGAATTGATGAGAATTTCATCTCCTTTTTGGTAGCCTTTTTGTACCAAAGCTGAGAATCCACCGATAAAGTCAACACCAATCTCCTTGGCAGCCTTGTCAAGTGCCTTTGCCAAAACAACATAGTCCGTCGCATCAGTCGCAGCACCAATCAAGGAAATCGGAGTTACCGATACCCGTTTATTAACAATAGGAATCCCAAGTTCTGCAGCAATTTCATCTCCCACAGCCACTAGATTTGCAGCTTTAGTAGTAATTTTTTGGTAAATCTTTTCAGCAGCACGTTCAATATCTGGATCAATACAGTCCAAAAGAGAAATCCCCATGGTGATGGTTCTGATATCGAAGTTCTGCTCTTCGATCATGGCAATGGTTTCCGTAACTTGTCTAATATCCATGGCTACCTCCTAGATATTGTACATAGCGTCAAAAATCGCCGCACTTTGAATATTGATTTTAACATTCAAGGTTTGTCCAAAACTTTCAAACTCATTTCTAAGAGTGGTAAAATCCTGCTTTTCGTCACTAGAAACGACCGCCATCATGGTAAAGTATTCATCCAGTACTGTTTGAGAAATATCGTCAATATTCAAACCCAACTCTGCAATCTTAGTAGATACACCTGCAACAATCCCAGCCTTGTCCTTACCAACCACTGTAATAATAGCCTTCATCCTTATACCCCATTTCTACAATTTTTAGAAAACCTGAACGTTTTTGATTTTCTTTTTTCCTAGTATAGCATATTTCCATAGAAAATACTAAAAACGCCTGCTTACGAAGTTGTTCTTAAACAAAAAACAATTTCGTAAACAAGCGTCTACCCTATCAAATGATGATGAGTGTTCCCGCTAGGACCGAAGTCCCAGCGGTAGACCAGAGCTAGACTAAGAGCACAAGACTCCATCATCATAACACTCAACAAAATTGATGATTTTATACTAATTCAATGATCGCCATTGGCGCAGCATCCCCACGACGTGGTTCAGTTTTAAGGATACGAGTGTATCCACCGTTACGTTCAGCATAACGAGGTGCGATTTCTGAGAACAATTTTTGAAGTGCTGTAGTAGAAGTGTACTTATCAGTTGCTTCATCATAGTTTTCAGATGCGATTTCATTACGTACGAAAGCAGCTGCTTGACGACGTGCATGCAAATCACCACGTTTACCTAGAGTAATCATTTTTTCAACAGTTTTACGGATTTCTTTAGCACGAGCTTCAGTTGTCACGATTGATTCGTTGATCAAAAGGTCAGTTGTCAAATCGCGAAGCATTGCTTTACGTTGTGAGCTAGTGCGTCCTAGTTTACGGTAAGCCATGTATTCCTCCTTTATTTATCTTTTAATCCAAGACCCAAGTCAATGAGTTTGAATTTCACTTCTTCCAAACTCTTGCGTCCAAGATTTCGTACTTTCATCATCTCTGCTTCAGATTTTTCTGTCAAATCATGCACAGTATTGATACCGGCACGTTTCAAACAGTTGTATGAACGCACAGACAAGTCCAGTTCCTCAATCGTCCGATCCAAAATACGATCGTCAGATTCAGTATCAGCTTCTTTCATCACTTCAGTTGACTTAGCAATCTCAGTAAGATTTGTAAACAAATCAAGATGTTCTGTCAAGATACGTGCTGAAAGCCCTAAAGCATCTTCTGGAATAATTGTTCCATTAGTCAAGATTTCAAGGGTTAATTTGTCAAATCCATCATTGCTACCTACACGAGCAGGTTCAACTTGATAGTTGACTTTTGTAACTGGTGTATAAATAGAATCTACAGCAAGTGTTCCAACTGGTGCATTATCTTTTTTGTTTTCATCAGCAGGTACATATCCACGACCACTGTTAACAGTCATTGTCGCTTTTAGGGAAGAACCTTCACCGATTGTAAAGAGATAATGATCTGGATTTACAATCTCAATATCACTGTCAGTCAAAATATCTCCAGCTGTAATTTCAGCAGGACCTTCAACGTCAAGTTCAATGATTTTTTCGTCTTCAACGTATGATTTCACTGCAATCCCTTTAATGTTCAGAATGATTTGCATCACGTCTTCACGAACACCTGGAACTGTGTCGAACTCATGCAAGACACCTTCAATATTGATAGATGTCACTGCTGCTCCTGGTAGAGAAGCTAGTAGTACACGACGAAGAGAGTTACCAAGAGTTGTCCCGTAGCCACGTTCAAGTGGTTCGATTACAAACTTGCCATAATCTTTATTTTCATCAATTTTTGTTATATTTGGTTTTTCAAACTCAATCATTTAGTTACTCCCTCTTAAACGAAAAGCAGTGTAATGCGATGATTATACACGGCGACGTTTTGGAGGACGAGCACCATTGTGTGGCACTGGAGTCACATCACGAATTGCTGTTACTTCAAGACCAGCGGCAGCAAGCGCACGAATAGCTGACTCACGACCAGAACCTGGACCTTTTACAGTAACTTCAACTGATTTAAGACCGTGTTCTTGTGCAGATTTAGCAGCAGCTTCTGAAGCCATTTGAGCAGCGAATGGTGTAGATTTACGAGAACCTTTGAAACCAAGAGCACCAGCTGATGACCAAGCAATTGCATTACCATGCACATCAGTAATCATAACAATAGTGTTATTAAATGTAGCGTGAATATGAGCAATACCAGATTCGATATTCTTTTTCACACGACGTTTACGTGTTGGTTTAGCCAAGACTTTTACCTCCTATATTATTTTTTCTTACCAGCAATCGCAACAGCTTTACCTTTACGAGTGCGAGCATTGTTTTTAGTGTTTTGTCCACGGACAGGAAGTCCACGACGGTGACGAATACCACGGTATGAACCGATTTCCATCAAACGTTTAATGTTCAAGTTTACTTCACGACGAAGATCACCTTCAACTTTGATTGCATCCACTTCACGACGGATAGCATCTTCTTGATCTGATGTAAGGTCACGTACACGAACATCTTCTGAGATTCCAGCAGCAGCCAAAATTTTCTTAGATGTTGAAAGTCCGATACCATAAACGTAAGTCAATGAGATTACTACGCGTTTGTCATTTGGAATGTCAACTCCAGCAATACGAGCCATGTTTTCTCCTTTCTATCTTATCCTTGACGTTGTTTGTGTTTTGGATTTGCTGGGCAAATTACCATAACACGACCATTACGACGAATTACTTTACAGTATTCGCAAATTGGTTTGACCGATGGTCTTACTTTCATTTCTTATCCCTCCAAGTTTTTCGATTATTTAAAGCGGTAAGTGATACGTCCACGTGTCAAGTCATATGGACTCATCTCGACAGTAACACGATCTCCCGCTAAAATACGAATATAGTTTTTACGAATTTTACCAGAAACTGTTGCTAAAATCTGATGTCCATTTTCAAGTTCAACCGTAAACATTGCGTTCGGCATTGTATCGACTACTTTGCCTTCAACTTCAATCACATCGTCTTTTGCCACGCAAAAGCACCTCCATAAATTTCGATTCGATGCCTCAAGACACAGAGGCAACAATTATAAGTCAGACTATCTCAGTATAACATTTGTCGCGATTTTTTGCAAGTACGAAAAACGCTTTATTTCAAATTTGTCAATACTTTTTCGATGTCTTTGAACACATCATTGATATCTTGATTTCCTTCGATATCATGAACTAAACCTTTAGCACGATAGTGAGCAATGATTGGTTCACCTTGTGCAATATTCACATCCAAACGACGCTTAACTGTCTCAGGTTTATCATCTTCACGTTGGTAGTAATCCTCTTCTTTGTAGTCAACTGGTGGATTGAAAACTTTGTGGAAAGTTTCACCTGTTTTGCGGTGAATGATACGACCACTCAAGCGTTCCAAGAGACAGTCTGGATTCACTTCGATGTTGATTACTCCTTCAAGTTCAATACCAAGTTCAGCCAATGTTTCATCCAAGGCATGAGCTTGTTCAATCGTACGTGGGTAACCATCTAACAAGAAACCTGTTTCTTTGATATCGTCCTGTGAAAGGCGTTCTTTAACAATACCATTTGTAACTTCGTCTGGGACCAACTCACCTTTGTCAATGTATGACTTGGCAAGTACACCCATTTCAGTTTGATTAGCCATTGCAGCACGGAACATATCGCCTGTTGAGATATGTGCAACATGGAATTTCTCCACAATTTTAGCTGCTTGCGTTCCCTTACCTGCTCCAGGTAAGCCCATAATCAAAAGATTCATGATAGGATCTCCTTATTTTGTATTTAAATAGAAGCAGAAATCTATTTCAACCCCTATTTAAAAACAAAATAGAAGAGAGGAGATAAAAATCTGACAAAGTCTTCGATTTTTACACTCCACTCTCTGAGCAATAGTCAATTTTATTTCCTATTACAACTATTCTGTTGTGTCTAAGAAACCAACATACTTACGTTTCAATAGATACCCTTCCAATTGTTTAATTCCTTCAATACCTGTCGAGATAATGATTAGTAGACTTGTTCCCCCAAAAGCAACAACTTCTGAAAGGCCAAATACATCTTTAGCTACGATAGGTAAGATAGAAATGACACCTAGGAAGAGAGAGCCGACTGTCGCAAGACGACGAAGAAGCTTCGACATGAATTCTTCAGTACCCTTACCAGGACGGACCCCATGAATGTAGGCCCCACTCTTTTGCAAGTTTTCTGCTGCTTTCTCTGGATTGATCTGTACAAATGTATAGAAGAATGTAAAGAGAATGATTAGCAAGGCATACATAGCAACACCTGTTGGAGATGTTGTAGATAACATTTCCTGTGCTGTACGTACCCAAGCCCAATCGTGACCTGTAGCACTCAAAAATTGAAGAATGGCTGCAGGTGCTGCTGTAATGGAGCTTGCAAAGATAACTGGGATAACCCCCGCTGGGTTCACCTTCAATGGAAGGTATGAACTAGATGGGGCACCTTGAGCAACTTTTGTATATTGGATTGGGATTTTATATTCTGCCTGTTGAACATATGTTGTAAAGTAAACAATCAACAAGACAGCGATAATCAAAATAACAACAAAGATAATAGATGAAGTCAAACGGCTACTTGGAATATTGACGAAGTAGTCAACATAGATGCCTTTAATCATCTCAGGGATTGAAGCGACAATACCTGCAAAGATGATCATAGACACACCATTTCCGTATCCTTTATCCGTAATTTGTTCTCCAAGCCAAGTTACAATCATACTACCTGCTGTGAGGATAATACCAATGGTAACAAAAACCTGTGGAGTTAAAGCTGTCGTTAATAATTTCGCTCCAGATAGGGTATTAAACCCTGCTGTAATCCCGATAGATTGAACGAATGCAAGCACAAGTGCAATATATCGAGTAGCTTGGTTTAGTTTTCTCCGTCCTACTTCTCCTTGTTTGCCCCATTCTACAAACTTCGGTAAAATATCCATTTGTAGCAATTGAACAACGATGGAAGCAGTGATATACGGACTTACTCCGAGTGCGAAAACGGAGAAGTTCTTCATGGCATTCCCTGAAACAAGACTAAGCATGTTCAAGAAAGATAATCCGCTGAGAGCTTCCAAACTTTTCGCATTCACACCTGGAACAGTAATACTTGTCCCAATACGGAAAACAAGAATGATAAAAATCGTAAAGAGAATTTTTGATCGAACTTGTTTAACCTTGAGCGCTTCTTTTAATAATTTAAAAAACATGGGTCACCTCTCTTAGATGACTTCTACAGAACCACCTTTAGCAGTGATAGCTTCCTCAGCTGATTTAGAGAATTTAGCTGCTTTAACAGTCAATTTCTTAGTCAATTCACCGTTACCAAGAATTTTAACGCCTGATTTTTCAGCTTTCACAATTCCTGATTCGATAAGCACAACTGGAGTCACTTCAGCACCATCTTCAAAGACGTTCAATTGGTCAAGGTTTACAATTGCGTATTCTTTAGCGTTGATGTTAGTGAATCCACGTTTTGGAAGACGACGGAACAATGGAGTTTGTCCACCTTCAAAACCAAGGCGAACTCCGCCACCGCTACGAGCTTTTTGACCTTTTTGACCGCGACCAGATGTTTTACCGTTACCTGACGAAGTACCACGACCAACACGGTTACGTACTTTACGAGAACCTTCTGCAGGTTTCAATTCATGAAGTTTCATTATTATTTTCTCCTCTTTTGTAAAATGCTAGCGCCGATAAGAGAGAAAAGGTTGTCTCCCTTATCAACTCGCCTATACATCGTCATCTTAGATGACTATATCTAGTTTTAGGGGATGAGTATTGCCACATCCCCTAAAAATCATTAGTTTACTTCTTCAACTGTTACCAAGTGAGATACTGCAGTGATCATACCACGGATAGCAGCGTTGTCTTCTTTAATAACAGAGCTGTTCAATTTGCCAAGTCCAAGTGCTACAACAGTTTTACGTTGTGATGGAATGCGTCCGATTGGAGACTTAGTCAAAGTAATTTTAATTTGAGCCATTTTATCCCCTTTCTTATGCCAAATCAGAAACTGAAATACCACGAAGGGCAGCAACTTCTTCAGCGCGTTTCAATTGTTTCAAACCTTCAACAGTTGCGCGAACAATGTTGATTGGAGTGTTAGAACCAAGTGATTTAGATGTAATATCTGCCACACCTGCCAATTCCACAACGGCACGAACCGCACCACCAGCGGCAACTCCAGAACCTTCTACAGCAGGTTTCAACAATACTTTAGCTCCACCGAATTCTGAAAGAACTTCGTGTGGGATTGTTGTTCCAACCATAGGAACTTCAATCAAGTTTTTCTTAGCATCTTCTACTGCTTTGCGGATTGCTTCTGGAACTTCTTGAGCTTTACCAGTACCAAATCCTACACGACCGTTGTGGTCACCGACAACAACAAGAGCTGCGAAACGAAGACGACGTCCACCTTTAACAACTTTTGTAACACGGTTGACAGCAACTACGCGTTCTTCTAATTCAACTGCATTGTCTTTAAATGCCATTTTCTAGTGTCCTCCTATTAGAATTTCAATCCGTTTTCACGAGCTGCATCAGCCAAAGCTTTCACACGTCCGTGATATAGATATCCACCGCGGTCGAACACCACTTCTGAAATACCTTTAGCGTTTGCACGTTCTGCAACGAGTTTACCGACAGCAACGGCTTGTTCAGTTTTAGTTCCTTTTGAAACTTCTTTGTCAAGAGTTGAAGCACTTGCGAGCGTTACACCCGCTACGTCATCAATCACTTGAGCGTAGATGCCTGTATTAGAACGGAATACGTTCAAACGTGGGCGATCAGCAGTTCCAGAGAGTTTTCCGCGAACGCGACGGTGGCGTTTTTGACGGAGTTTATTTTTATCTGGTTTAGAAATCACAGTTTTCACCTCTTTAGTTTTAAATCGCGTGCTATGCACAAAATTGGAAAATAGGTTGATGGTTGAAAATCAACCACTCAACATTATTTACCTGTTTTACCTTCTTTAAGACGAACGTACTCTCCAACGTAACGAATACCTTTACCTTTGTAAGGTTCTGGTGAACGAAGGCTACGTACGTAAGCAGCTGTTTGACCAACTACTTCTTTTGAAATTCCGCTAACAACGATTGTTGTTGGGTTTGGAAGTTCAAAAGTAATCCCTTCTGGAGCTTCAACTTCATCTGGATGAGATTTACCAACAGCCAAAACAAGTTTTGATCCTTGAAGTTGTGCACGGTAACCAACCCCACGCATTTCAAGTTCTTTCTTGAATCCTTCTGATACACCAATTACCATGTTGTTCAAAAGGGCACGAGTAGTTCCGTGGATAGTTTTCATTTCTTTTGAATCGTTTGGACGGTGAAGAGTTACTTCATTACCTTCCACGCGAATTTCAATATCTTTTGAGAACTTACGAGTAAGTTCTCCTTTAGGTCCTTTTACAGTTACTACGTTGTCATTGTTAGTGACTTCAACACCAGCAGGCAACACGATAACTTTATTACCAATACGTGACATGTTTATTTTCTCCTGTTAAATTGTCAGGCCTTGACGGCCAGTTTTCACGGGGTTAAATCGATTTCTCGATTTAAAGGAACATTTAGGTTTCAATTTCAAAGTGAATCTAGGCATCGTCTTGCAGGCATAACTTTGGGTTAGGCAAGAGACGATAACGAAGAGTCACAAAGAAATTGGGAGCTAAATATTACCAAACGTAAGCGATAACTTCCCCACCAACGTTCTTTTGACGAGCTTCTTTATCAGTAAGCAAACCTTCAGAAGTTGAAAGGATAGCAATTCCAAGTCCGTTAAGTACTTTTGGAAGATCTTCACGTTTTTTGTAGACACGAAGTCCTGGTTTAGAAACGCGTTTCAAGTTAGTGATAACTTTTTCACCGTTTGGTCCGTATTTAAGGAATACACGGATGATGCCTTGTTTGTCATCTTCGATGATTTCAACGTTTTTTACAAAACCTTCGCGTTTAAGGATTTCAGCAATCCCTTTTTTGATGTTTGATGCAGGTACTTCAAGTACTTCGTGTTTTGCTTGGTTAGCGTTACGAATACGAGTTAGGAAGTCTGCGATTGGGTCAGTCATAACCATTTTGTTTTTCTCCTCTTACTAGTAGTTTGCAAGTTGCACTTGCTAGTTAATGATTGAGCTAGGCTCAGATAGTATTGACACATTCAAATGAGATAACTCTTATTTGAACACGAGCTACAACCTGTGCAAAAAAGATAAATTTGTTTTGGAGCATCGCTCCTTCACCAAATTTCCTATTTTTGCTGTGGTTGTTACGCTCTTTGTATCATGATATTACCAAGATGCTTTTGTTACACCAGGGATTTGTCCTTTGTAAGCTAATTCACGGAAGCAAACACGGCAAAGTTTAAATTTGCGGTAAACTGAATGCGGACGACCACATTTTTCACAACGAGTATAAGCTTGAGTAGAGAACTTCGCTGGACGTTTGTTCTTAGCAATCATTGATTTTTTAGCCATTAGATTTACCTCCTATATTATTTTGCAAAAGGCATTCCAAGGCCTGTAAGCAATGCACGTGACTCTTCGTCAGTGTTAGCAGTTGTTACGATAACGATGTCAAGACCACGAGTTTTGTCAACGTCATCAAAGTTGATTTCTGGGAAGATCAATTGTTCTTTCACACCAAGTGTGTAGTTTCCGCGTCCATCAAATGATTTTGTTGGAACACCGTGGAAGTCACGCACACGTGGAAGTGAAACTGAAACCAATTTATCCAAGAATTCGTACATACGTTCCCCACGAAGGGTAACTTTTGCACCGATCGCTACACCTTCACGAAGACGGAAGCCGGCGATTGATTTTTTAGCTTTAGTGATAAGTGGTTTTTGACCTGAGATAAGCGCCAATTCTTCAGCAGCTTTTTCAAGGCTTTTAGCGTTTGATACAGCTTCACCAACACCCATGTTCAAAACGATCTTATCTACTTTAGGCACAGCCATCACTGATGAGTAGTTGAATTGTTCTGTCAAAGCAGGAACTACTTCATTAAGATATTTTTCTTTTAAACGATTTGCCATTATACTTCTCCTTTCCTTCGTGATTAATCAAGCACTTCGCCTGATTTTTTGTTGTAGCGAACTTTTTTACCGTCTACAAATTTGTAACCAACACGACCAGCTACACCATTTTTGTCCAATACTTGAACGTTTGATACGTGGATAGCTGCTTCTTTCTCGATGATACCACCTTGAGGAAGCTCGTTAGTTGGACGTTGGTGTTTCTTAACGATGTTAACACCTTCAACGATAACTTTGTTTACTTTTGGAAGGGCAGTAAGGACAACAGCTTCTGTTCCCTTATCTTTACCAGCGATTACGCGAACTTTGTCGCCTTTTTTTACAAACATTAGGTTTCTCCTTAATTTTTCTTACGCCCACAAGGGCACCCTAGCTTGAAGCTAGGGGACTAGTTTGTTTCTAAAAATTAAAGTACTTCTGGAGCAAGTGACACGATCTTCATGAAGCCACCTTCACGCAATTCACGTGCAACTGGGCCAAAGATACGTGTTCCGCGAGGAGTTTTGTCATCACGGATGATAACAGCTGCATTTTCGTCAAACTTGATGTATGAACCATCAGCGCGACGAGCACCTGATTTAGTACGAACGATAACAGCTTTTACAACGTCACCTTTTTTAACCGCACCACCAGGAGTAGCTTGTTTTACAGATGCCACAATAACATCACCGATGTTCGCAAATTTACGTTTAGAACCACCAAGAACTTTGATAGTCAAGATTTCGCGTGCACCGCTGTTGTCTGCGACTTTCAAACGAGTTTCTGTTTGAATCATTTCAGTTTTCTCCTTTCAGGCTTGATTAGATGATAACCGCTTCTTCAACAACTTCTACAAGACGGAAACGTTTTGTAGCTGAAAGCGGGCGAGTTTCCATGATACGTACGATATCGCCTTCTTTGGCAACATTGTTTTCATCATGTGCTTTGTATTTTTTAGAGTAGTTAATACGTTTACCATAGACTGGGTGGTTACGTTTTGTTTCAACTACAACTGTGATTGTCTTGTCCATTTTGTCAGATACAACACGTCCAACAAGAACTTTACGATTATTGCGTTCCATTGAAATTTCTCCTTCCCTAGTCTATTATTTCGCTTCAGATTGAACTGTTTTGATACGAGCGATTTGTTTTTTAACTTCTTTCAAGCGAGCTGTTTGTTCCAATTGACCAGTAGCAGCTTGGAAACGAAGTTCAAACAATTCTTTTTTCAATTCGTTTTCGCGCTTCGCGAGTTCTTCTTGAGAAAGACCACGAAGTTCTTTAACAAATTCTTTTACTTCATTAAGTTTCATGCCTTCTCCTTATTCTGCTTCACGTTTTACGAATTTAGTTTTAACTGGCAATTTGTGGCTAGCAAGACGAAGCGCTTCACGTGCAATCTCTTCAGATACACCAGCGATTTCGAACATCACTTTACCACGTTTAACTGGTGCTACCCA
Organism: bacterium; assembly: GCA_905221355.1. Taxonomy (GTDB): domain Bacteria; phylum Bacillota; class Bacilli; order Lactobacillales; family Streptococcaceae; genus Streptococcus. Next base: position 170,966 of record CAJNCU010000002.1, on the reverse strand, counting down.
ACCTTCAGGTGCCCCTTTACCAGATCCCATACGCACACCGATAGCTTTAGCAGTGTATGATTTGTGTGGGAAGATTTTAATCCAAACTTTACCACCACGTTTCATGTAACGAGTCATGGCAATACGAGCAGCTTCGATTTGGCGGTTAGTGATCCAGTGGCTAGTTGTAGCTTGAAGACCGTATTCACCGAATGCTACTTCTTTTCCACCTTTTGCTTCACCGCGCATTTTTCCACGGAATTCACGACGGTGTTTAACACGTTTAGGTACTAACATTGGTTATTTACCTCCTTTAGTGTTTTTACGAGCTGGAAGAACTTCACCACGGTAGATCCATACTTTAACACCAAGTTTACCGTATGTAGTATCTGCTTCTTCCCAAGCGTAATCGATATCTGCACGAAGTGTGTGGAGTGGAACAGTTCCTTCTGAGTATCCTTCAGCACGGGCGATATCTGCACCGTTCAAACGACCTGATACTTGAGTTTTGATTCCTTTAGCTCCGGCACGCATTGCACGTTGGATTGCTTGTTTTTGTGCACGACGGAAAGCAACACGTTGCTCCAATTGACGAGCAATTCCTTCACCTACAAGGTGAGCATCCAAATCAGGTTGTTTGATTTCGATGATGTTGATGTGTACTTGTTTTCCAGTCAATTTGTTAAGTTTTGCACGGAGTGCGTCAACGTTAGCGCCACCTTTACCGATAACCATACCTGGTTTAGCAGTGTGAAGTGAAACGTTAACTTTATTTACTGCGCGTTCGATTTCGATAGTTGAAACTGCTGCGTCAGCAAGCTCTTTTTGAACGAATTTACGGATTGCAAGATCTTCATGAAGGTAATCCGCGTATTCTTTTTCAGCATACCATTTGGCATCCCAATCACGGATGATGCCGACACGCATACCAATTGGATGTACTTTTTGACCCACGATGTTACCTCCTTATTTTTCTGCAACAGCTACAGTGATGTGAGCTGTACGTTTGTTGATTGGTGAAGCTGAACCTTTCGCACGTGGACGGAAACGTTTCATAGTTGGTCCTTCGTTTGCGAATGCTTCAGATACTACCAAGTTAGCTTTGTCCAAACCAAAGTTGTTTTCAGCATTAGCTACAGCTGAGTTCAAAACTTTCAAGATGATTTCAGCAGCTTTGTTTGGAGTGAATGTCAAGATTGCAATAGCGTCGGCTACGCTTTTACCACGAATATTGTCAAGAACAAGACGTGATTTACGAGGTGAAACACGTACTGTACGAGCCATTGCTTTAGCTGAAGTAATTTCTGCCATTTATGTTCTCCTTATTTTCTACGTGTTTTCTTGTCGTCTGCAGCGTGACCTTTGTAAGTACGAGTCGGTGCGAATTCACCAAGTTTGTGACCTACCATGTCTTCTTGGATGTAAACAGGTACGTGTTTACGTCCGTCATAAACTGCAATAGTGTAACCAATGAAACTTGGGAAGATCGTTGAACGACGTGACCAAGTTTTGATAACTTTTTTCTTTTCGTCGTTAGCTTGAGCTTCAACTTTTTTCATCAAATGCTCATCGACGAAAGGTCCTTTTTTAAGACTGCGTCCCATTTTTATGTTTTCTCCTTTAAATGTTGTACCACAGCGGCTTGCGCTCACATGGAGCGCTACCGAGCTGGCGGATTATCTAGCGCTTATGCGACTAGTTTTAAATTATTTCTCGTTGCGACGACGAACGATAAGTTTGTCGGATTTCGCTTTCTTGTTACGAGTTTTAAGACCAAGAGCAGGTTTGCCCCATGGAGTAGATGGCGCTTTACGACCAACTGGTGCTTTACCTTCACCACCACCGTGTGGGTGATCGTTAGGGTTCATTACAGAACCACGAACTGTTGGGCGGATACCTTTCCAACGGCTACGTCCTGCTTTACCAAGGTTTACAAGCCCATGTTGTTCGTTTCCGACAACACCAACTGTTGCACGACAAGTTCCAAGAATCATACGTACTTCGCCAGATTGAAGACGAACAAGAACATATTTACCTTCTTGACCCAATACTTGAGCAGAAGCTCCAGCTGCACGCACCAATTCTCCACCACGACCTGGTTTCAATTCGATGTTGTGGATCAAAGTACCAACTGGAATGTTAGCAAGTGGAAGAGCATTTCCGACTTTGATATCTGCTTCTGGGCCTGAAACGATACGTTGACCAACTTCAAGACCTTTTGGAGCGATGATGTATGCTTTCACACCGTCTGTGTAGTGTACAAGAGCGATGTTTGCAGAACGGTTTGGATCGTACTCGATAGTTTTAACAACTGCTTCAACGTTGTCTTTGTTACGTTTGAAGTCAACCAAACGGTAGAAACGTTTGTGCCCACCACCTTGGTGACGAACAGTGATACGACCGTTGTTGTTACGACCAGCCTTGTTCTTCAAAGCAACAAGCAACGATTTTTCAGGAGCGCTTGTTGTGATTTCAGCGAAATCCAAAGAAGTCATATTACGGCGACCGTTTGTTGTTGGTTTATAAACACGAATTCCCACGATATTTCCTCCTTAGATTATTCAGCTTCAGCAGCAAACAACTCGATTGCTTTTGAATCAGCTGTAAGTGTGATGATAGCTTTTTTAGTTTTGTTAGTAAAACCAGTGTAACGTCCAACACGTTTAGCTTTAGGTTTTACGTTGATTGTGTTGACATTTGCAACCTTAACACCTTCAAAAGCAGCTTCAACAGCTTGCTTAATCAAAAGTTTGTGTGCACGAGTGTCAACTTCAAATACATACTTTCCTGCTTCAAGTTGAGCCATTGAGCTTTCAGTAATAACAGGTTTTTTGATAACATCATACAAATTCATTATGCAAGAACCTCCTCGATTTTAGAGATAGCTGCTTGAGTAACAAGAAGTTTGTCACTATTTGCGATGTCAAGAACACTTGCAGTTGTAGCAGTCGCAACTTTCACGTTTGGAAGGTTACGAGCTGAAAGAGCTGCGAATTCGTTTCCTTCTTCAAGAATAACAAGGACTTTAGAATCGATGCTCAAAGCTGCAAGAACTTTTGCAAATTCAGCAGTTTTTGGAGCTGTAAATTCAAGAGAATCAACGGCTACAAATTTGTTTTCAGCAACTTTTTCTGAGTAAACAGATTTAAGCGCAAGGCGACGAACTTTTTGAGGAAGTTTGTACGCATAGCTACGTGGAGTTGGTCCGAAGACAGTTCCACCACCACGCCATTGTGGAGAGCGGATAGAACCTTGACGAGCACGTCCAGTTCCTTTTTGACGCCATGGTTTGCGTCCGCCACCTGAAACAGCTGAGCGATTTTTAACTGCGTGAGTTCCTTGACGAAGGCTAGCACGTTGGCTGATGATCACATCAAACACAACAGATTGGTTTGGTTCAATACCAAAGATTGCATCGTTAAGAACAACTTCGCCAGCTTGTTTACCAGTTTGGTCGAATAATGTTACATTTGCCATTTTGACTGTATTCCCCTTTCCTTATTATTTACCAGCTTTAACTGCTGACTTGATAGTGATAAGAGATTTCTTAGCACCTGGTACGTTACCTTTGATAAGGATAACGTTCTTTTCTGGAACAACTTGTACAACTTCAAGGTTTTGAATTGTTACACGGTCGCCACCCATACGTCCTGCAAGGTTTTTACCTTTAAATACGCGGTTAGGTGCAACAGGTCCCATAGAACCTGGACGACGGTGGTAACGAGAACCGTGAGCCATTGGTCCACGTGATTGTCCGTGGCGTTTGATAACACCTTGGAAACCTTTACCTTTAGAAGTACCAGTTACGTCAACAACGTCTCCAGCTGCGAATGTTTCAACTGTGATTTCAGCACCAACTTCCAAGCCTTCAACGTTTTTGAATTCACGAATGAAGCGCTTAGGAGCCGTGTTAGCTTTCGCTACATGTCCTTTAGCAGGTTTGTTGCTCAATACTTCGCGTTTGTCATCGAAACCAACTTGAATAGCGTTGTATCCGTCTGTTTCTACAGTTTTAACTTGAAGAACAACGTTTGGAGTTGCTTCAACAACTGTTACAGGGATCAATTCACCAGCTTCAGTGAAGATTTGAGTCATTCCCACTTTTTTCCCTAAGATTCCTTTTGTCATGAGAAAATAGTTCCTTTTCTATATTTTTTATTCAAAAAGTTTTTAACGAGCGTTTTTTATGCTCAAGCCTAAGATACAAAGGGCGTCAAACTCAAAGTGAAAATAGGAAACTGACACAGCGTCTAACAGACGCTAGAAAGTTTATCTTTTTCACACCGAGTTTAGCCCGTGTTCAATTAAATTGAAACACTAGCTTTTGCTCTTTTATATTTTAGATTAAAGTTTGATTTCTACGTTTACACCACTTGGAAGATCCAATTTCATCAACGCATCAACTGTTTTTTGAGTTGGGTTAACGATATCGATCAAACGTTTGTGTGTACGCATTTCAAATTGTTCGCGAGAGTCTTTGTATTTGTGAGTCGCACGAATGATTGTGTAGAGGCTACGTTCAGTCGGAAGTGGGATTGGACCCGCAACTTGTGCACCTGTACGAGTAGCTGATTCTACGATTTTTGCAGCCGCTGTGTCAAGCGTACGGTGTTCGTAAGCTTTCAAACGGATACGGATTTTTTTGTTTGCCATCTTTTTCTCCTTTTCGTCTATTTAAGATAATAGGCTAGCTCCACAAGAAAACCGACGCGCGTTGCGTGGCAATGTAACCGAGCGTGTCGCAACCTCTTGCATCAAAGCTAAGGCTGTAATTTACAGCACCATAATAGAATAACACAAAGCCCCTGCGATTGCAAGGGATTTGTTAGGTTTTTTTCGTTTTTTTAGGATGAAACTGTTTTCCTATTTCATCTTCATACAATTACTAATTTACGACTATTAAAACCAATCTTTTCTTCTATATAATACGAGTCATTTTGACTTTGAATTTGTCTTGCGATTGATCCACTAAGATATCTGCTTTAGACTCGGTTTCTCTATAGTAACGCAGATACTGCTCCCGTCTCATCTGATGGCTAGCTAACACAACGGAAGCATCTCGATTTCTCATCATCGTATCTCGAGCTAGACGCCTTTTTATTTCTGTTTCTTCGTCCGCGTAGAAGCAGATGGTTTTGTCAAAGAGTTCCTTGGGTAGAAAACCCACAGACATCCCTTCGACTATCAAAATCGGTTTTAAACCAGATAAGACTTCGCTTGGCTTCCAAGGTTCATCAATCGTCAAGATGTCCATACCTGCCTTTAAAGCTACAATATCTCTTTCTAAACTTGCCAGTTCATGCGCCACTGGCAGACAAGCTGTCACCTTTTGATCAGGTGCTTGCTTTGGTACTACCAGGTGACGTTCTGAGGTGATATAGGGATCTGTTTCTAGCAAATTTACTGTAGTAGAATCTAGGGCCTGATATAATTCCTGAGCGAAGGTTGACTTGCCTGAAGCTCCATGACCGTAAATCCCCAGCGTCCTAACCCTTCCCGTTTCAATCTCTGAAACCAGTTGTTCTATCAGGTCTTTTTTCTTCATTCTCTCTTCACCTGTTCATAGCTTTCTTTTCCGTCATTAAGCTTATCCCAAATCACCACTTGCCCACTTTTGAGAGATTTTTGCACATCGATAATCCGTTGATTAGAGGAACCTCGAAACTGGAGCATGAGATTGCGCTTGCTTTTATCATACCGTCCATCGACAAGGATGTCAATCAGCGATAAGAGTTCCAGTTTATCTGGAGTCTCCAGCATCATTTCTTCCCACGTGTAGCCCGTCCAGGACCAGATGTCTTTGTCTGGCAATTCCTTTCGAATGCGTTTAACGAGTGGTAAGAGAATGCCCGTATTAAGAAAGGGCTCTCCTCCTAGCAAGGTCAAGCCTTGAACATAGGGTTGGGCAAGATCTTCCATAATCTGTTCTTCTAATTCTGCTGTATAGGGAATGCCTGCGTTGAAAGACCAAGTCGCAACATTATAGCACCCCTCGCAGTGAAACATGCAGCCTGATACATAGAGAGAGTTGCGCACACCTTCTCCATCGACAAAGTTAAAGGCCTTGTAATCAATGATTCGCCCTTTACTAAGCTCCTCGCTTTTCCATTCACCCGGTTTTGGTGTATTCCATGTCATCCTTCTACTCCAAATCTATCCAGTAACGTTCTACGCCATTGCGAACATCTTCAAACGCCCCACCATTTGCCACAATCACTGCTCTACTAACAGGATTTTCCGAACTACAGGTCACAAGTGCTTTTTTGATGTTCTTTTCCTTGGCAACTTGCAAGCCTTGTCGGAGAGCTTCTTTGGCATAACCCTTACCTCTTTCAGATGGACGAATGGAGTAGCCAATATGGCCCCCATTTTCTAGTAAGTAGTCATTTAATCGGAGACGAAGGTTGAGAAAGCCAAGAGCCTGGCCTGCTACGTCAAAACTAACCAGCTGGATAGCAGGAACCCAGTTTTCAGGAATATTGAGTCCCGCTTCCGCTTGAAGATTTTCTTCTAGCCACTCTTCATAAACAAAATTGTTGGCGTTCCAAAACCCACCATCGTGGGCTGATTGAGTCTGTTCAAACTCTGCCATCATCTCTAAAACTGTTTCTTTATCTGCTAATCTTGGTCTACGTAATTCCATCCTTACCTCCCGCTAAGAGAAAAGCGAGAGCGAACTCTCACTTTTATTTTTTCTTGTTCTTGTTTAAAAACTGTTCTCTGAGGTTGAGCAAGCGTTCTTTTTTACCTGTCCCACCTTTAGAGTGTTTCTCGTGATAACGGGTCACTTGTGCGCGTCCCTTATCGTCTAATTGGTATTTCCCCATTCCATTTCCTTCTAATTTGTTACTTCATGTCCGGCTGTTTTAATGGTTGAACCATTCATGTGTTTGACACGCGCAGCGATTTCCTTGTGGCGTCCATTAACCATCGGACGCGCTTGAGGATTTCCCAGATAGCCACACGTACGTTTGACCACATCTGCTGTTTTAGGGTCGCTATTGCCACAGTTTGGACAAGCAAAGCCCCTCTCTGTCGGTTCAAAATCCCCTTCAAAGTCACACTTATAACAATGGTCAATCGGAGTATTGGTCCCTAGATAGCCTACACGATCATAGGCGTAATCCCAGACAGCTTCCAAGGCTTTAGGATTTTGTTGGAGAACTGGATACTCACAGTAGTGGATGAAACCACCTGTTGCACCTGCTTCTGGATAAGCCTTCTCAAAGTCCAATTTTTCAAACGGCGTTGGATTTTTACGAACATCATAGTGGAACGAGTTGGTGTAGTATTCCTTGTCTGTAATATCAGGAATAGAACCGAACTTTTCTGTATCCAAGCGACAGAAGCGATCTGTCAAGCTTTCAGACGGTGTTGAGTAGATAGAGAAATGATAGCCATATTGGTCAGACCACTCTTCTACCCGACGTTTCATATCGCGAATGATATCCAGCGTGAATTCCTTGGCTTCTGGATTGTGTTCCCAGCTATTTCCAAAGAAGACTGTCGCTACCTCGTACAAACCGATGTAGCCCAATGAAACTGTCGCACGACGATTCTTAAAGAGCTGATCAACGCTCTCGTCTTTTCCAAGACGGCGTCCGAAGGCTCCGTACTGATAGAGAATAGGGGCGTTTGCTGGTGTTGCTTCCTTGGTCCGTTCAACACGGTAAACTAGAGCATCTTCTGCGATGTTCATCCGCTCGTTGAAGATTTCCCAGAACTTATTCATGTCGCCCTCAGACTCAAGGGCAATGCGAGGAAGGTTGACCGTCACAACACCTAGATTCATCCGACCAGAATTGACTTCTACGCCATTCTCATCCTTCCATCCTTGAAGGAAAGAACGGCAGCCCATAGGAACCTTAAAGGAGCCTGTCAGCTCGATAATCTTATCATAGGACAAGACATCTGGGTACATCCGCTTGGTTGCACACTCAAGAGCCAACTGTTTGATGTCGTAGTTTGGAGTCCCTTCTTCCAAGTTAAGGCCTCTTTTAAGCGTAAAGATGAGTTTAGGGAAGATGGCTGTGCGGTGTTCTGAGCCAAGCCCCTTGATACGAATGGTTAAGATAGCTTTTTGAATTTCACGCTCAAAACGATTGGTTCCTAGACCAAAACCTAGCGAAGTAAAAGGTGTTTGGCCATTTGAAGTGAAGAGGGTATTGATTTCATACTCGAGAGATTGCATGGCATCGTAGATGTCTTTTTGCGTTTTCTTCCAAGCATAATCTTCCCGTTTATCAGGTAGTACCCACTCTTCCGCATCCTTGAGGTGCTTCTGGTAATTCTTCTCTGCATAAGGTGCCAAGACTTCATCGATACGGTCAGCTGAGCAGCCCCCGTACTGGCTAGAAGCAACGTTGGCGATGATTTGTGAAATTTGAGCTGTCGCAGTCTGGATAGACTTGGGACTCTCTACCTCTGCATTCCCAATCTTAAAACCATTTTCCAACATGCCTTTAAAATCAATCAAACAGCAGTTGGTCATCGGTGTGTAGGGACTGTAGTCCAAGTCATGATAGTGGATATCCCCTTTTTGGTGAGCATTAGCTACGTGCTTAGGAAGCATTTGCAGCCCGATTGATTTCCCAACAATCCCTGCTGTCAAATCACGCTGGGTATTAAAGACATCACTGTCTTTATTGGCATTTTCATTGACAACTGCTTGATCTTTATTGAGAAGTTTATGGATACTAAAGTTTATATCTGTCGCTTTTGAGCGCTCAAAATCCCTTTGTGTCCGATAAGTGATATACTCCTCAGCCAGCGCATACTCTTTGGCTTCAAGGAGTTCATGTTCTACGACATTTTGAATTTCGTAAATCTTGACACCTTGAGGGAAGCGGCTGTGAATTTCCGTCACGATTCTTTCAACTAGACCATTTAGGCGTTTTTCTACTAGAGGCGTAACGTCCATAACCTTTTCCGCCGCCTTGTGGAGAGCCTTGTCAATCTTGTCTACATCAAATACTACACGTCTACCATCTCGTTTTTCAACGAACAAGGTGGGAACGGTTGCAAGCTTTTCTTCTAATACAATCATATCCATGCTCTTTTCTAAAATATTGTTAAATAGTTTATATTCAGTATTATACCACTCTAAAAATAAAAATCAATATCTTGTGTTAAAAATCCTAAAATTTTTAAAATTCCACAATATATTGATTTTTGTTATTTTGATTTATAAAGTTTGAACTCGCTAGTACTTGTCTGAACAAGCTCATAGTTTTCACTGAGCCAGCTCTCTACATCTGACCACAAGGCAACTTTTTGATTGACCACAATCATCTTCGGTTGATTCTCTTTCAGATCATTCATCAGTTTGGTTTTATTTTCGTCGCTTGCAGTATAGAGTGTTGGAGTTGATAGAGAAGTCGGCGCCAAGCGTTCACTTGCACGGTAGAAATCAGGACGATCATCCCAAGCATAGACACGATCCTCAGAACTCGTTTGCTGTTTTACCATGCTAGCAAGACGTTCTCTCTCCTGATAAGTCGCTGGATGCGAAAGGTAGCGACTCACGATAGGAAGAACAATAAGATAGGCAAGGGCAATCAGTGGTAGATAGAAATTTCCTTTAAGGAAAGAAGTTTGTTTCTCACGTCTTCTTCTACGACGACTGCCTTCATCCGAAACATCTTCCTTGATTCCTGTCAGAAGGAGCAAGACCAAGAAAGGAATTAGTACCACAAGATGAGTACCGTTGATGGGTTCTTTGGAAAAAATCAAGAGCCCCAAAGAAAGCAATAAGCCCAAACTAGCAGCAATCGATAGGGAATATTGCTTAGCTGATTTTGACTGGAACAAACCAGAAAAGAGCAAACTAAGGGAACCTAGCCCAATAGCAAGTAAGGCGTAGAAGGCTGCATTTTCAAGCAAATGCGCATTTGAAAAGAGGCTAAGAGTATTTACCAGATACAAGGTCTGGCTAATGGCATCCCCAAAACTACCTGTTAATACTGTATAGTAGCCCAAAGGATAGAATAAGAGTGAGAACCCTAAGGCTGACGCAAAAAATTGATATAAACCATGAACAAAGTGACCTTTGCCTAAGTTAAAGCCGATAATTCCCAAGGCCAGTGTAGCTGCAAATAAGGCTGTTGGGATTGGCGCAAGTAAGAAAGCGAGAGCAAGGCTCATACCAACACGTAAAAATCCTTTGTCACCGTTTGGATAAGCTAGGTAGTTCGTAACAATGCTAAGTGAATAAAATAGGAAAGGCAAGGCCAGCAAGAGAGCATAGCCACCACCAAAAGCGAGACCTGCTACCAACAAATTAAACACAAACACAAGCTGCTTGGCTTCTTCTACACGGTCTGTAAGACTATCCGCAGATTTAAAAAGAAAAACGCCTGCTCCAAACAAGGCCAACCACTCAACCAAAGCAATCAGAATACTGCCTTGTGAAAGATAGGCAAGCAGGTAATAGAGCAATCCCTCCGTCCCAAAATAATCTGTATACATTTGACCATTTTGATGCAAGGCCCAACCGGTATAAAGATCCTGAGTTTGTTGCGGGCTTACTAAACCCAAAATAAGGGGGATAACCACAGAAATAGCTGTAGCCACTAAACTCCAAAGCAAGATACTAAAAAAGGGAATCGGAGCTCCTTCTCGCTTTTCTGGAACGGACCAGTCTTGGTACTGAGATTCTTCTTGTTTCTCATCTATTTTCCCATATACATTCATTCAATTTCTCCTCTAAGTTTATCTGTTTTAGTATATCAAAATCTTACAGGAATGTCAGCTTGGGATTGATATTTGCTGAATTTCTTATCCAATATCGCAAAGCGTTCGATTTCACGAAAACGGTGGAATCGACTGTTTCTATACTCTCTGATAAAATCTTCATCTTCTAGATTAAGCATTGTTTTCTCCTTTACTTATCTATTCGTAAGAAGAAAAAATAAGATCCAGCCTTGGGCTAGATCTTGATGGAAAGTTAGAGCATAGGTGCAAACAACTGGACAATTTCCTTGATCAGGCTTTGGTACCAGCTGGTTTTGATTGTGTGGGGATAGATTTCTTGAGAAACTTTAAAAATCTCTTCGAAGTCCCTCTCAATATCTAAAATAGATTGTGTTCTATAAAGCAAAACGCCATTTTCATAGTGGTGGAGCAAGCTGCGATAGTCAAAATTGATGGTTCCCACTGTTGCTGCCTCTCCATCGACCATCATTTGCTTGCTATGAAGAAATCCGGGACTGTACTCGTAAATGCGAACTCCCGCAGATAGCAAATCTGGATAGGCTCCGCGAGTAACCAATTGGATGACCTTCTTATCTGGGATACAAGGCGTCACAATTCGCACATCTACTCCTCTCAGAGATGCATTTTTGATACTTTCAGTGAGATCATAGTCGGCAATCAGATAGGGTGTCGTGATATAGACATAGTCTGTAGCTTGGTTGATAAGATTTTGATAGACCGTTTTTCCAACCTGGGCTCGGTATATTGGTTTGGGACCGCTACTGTAGGGAATACAGAGCCCCATCCCATCTTTTGGTTGATTTTCGAGATGGTATTGGTCAAAGTCGCTAATTTCTCCACGGTTGATATACCAGGTTGATAAAAAGAGTCTAGTAAAAGCCTTGACCGCTGATCCATCTAGGCGAATACCGCTATCTTTCCAATAACCAAAGCGTTCGATATGGTTGATATACTCATCTGCCAGATTGACACCACCTGTATAGGCAATTTGACCATCAATAACCATGATTTTACGGTGGTCACGGTTGTTATAGGCGACTGTTAAGCGCGGAATCACCTTATTAAATTTATGGGCCTCAATTCCTCGACCACGAAGGTGGATGGTGTAATCTCCAGGCAAGGTGGCCATACAACCAATATCATCATAGAGGAGCTTCACCTCTACTCCTTGAGCTGCCTTTTCTTCCAAAATCTCCAAAATACTATTCCACATCAAACCTTCTTCGATGATATAGTATTCGAGAAAGATAAACTTCTCTGCTTTCTTGAGATCCTCTAGCATCTGATGCCACATGCTTTTACCAGATGCAAAAAATTGTGTATCCGTTCGATTATAGACATCTGCATTCGTGTCCATACTGAGGAGAGATTTGATAACCCCGTAAGCCGACTTGTCTTGTTCTTTTAACTCCAAACGGAGAGCCCTGCTATTGTCCTCTCTATCAACCATTGATTGGAGCTGCTTTAGCTGCTTCAATTCTTTTTTAGATAAACGGCGTTCTCCAAACATGATATAGAGCAATGGTCCAAATACTGGCACAAAGGCTACTAACAACCATGTTACCTTACTCTCAGGATTCATAGATCTATTCACAATCGATACAATGGTCGCTAAGCTCACTAAAATGACTAGGATAATCCAGACAATCGGAGCCATCCGCCCTAGATAGAGAAATAAACCAAAGACGATAAACAACTCTGCCAACATGATGGTAATACTAAAGCCATACTTGGACATGAGTAGCTGCATTTTTCTAGCTGTCATACATCCCCTTCCTTTTCTAACATTCTCCCTCGCCGCTTGATAAACTAATCTTTATACTAGTATACCTCAGTTCAGGGGTAGATGGCAACCTTTTACCTTTGCTCAAGTTCCAAGCCTTCCATTTTTAGATGATTATTACAATTTCAGAGCCAACATATTGACCGTCATACCAGCTGCAGTCCCCATAAGGTAGACGATATCTCCTTCTTTAACCAATCCATGGTCCAATGAATAGGCCAAGCCAAATGGCACAGAGACTGACACCATATTTCCATAGTCCGTGACGAGATTGAGGTATTGATTCTCAGTTACACCTAGCTTTTCCATAACCAAAGGAAGGGCGCGACTAGCTTGATGAGGAATGATATAGTCCACATCTCCCAAGACTAGCTGGGTCTTTTCTTGAAACTCTTCAAACATGACTGGGATTTTACGAGCTGACAAGAGGAGGATTTTCTTTCCCTTCATATCAAACATATAGTTGGTCTTCGTCGCTTCAGAGTACTCTTTTGGTTGAAAAGAAGTCAGACCTCCACGAATCTCCGTATCGTGAGCCCCTTCTGACCAAGTACGTTGGAGACTAGCGATGACCCCTTTTTCCTGATGGCTTTTTTGGAAAATAAAGGCTGCCGCCCCATCACTAAAGAGTTCAAAACTTTCTTTTTGATTCTGATTGAGCCCTAAACTTCCAACCTCACTGGATACAATCAAGACACGATTGTATTCACCCGCCTCAATCAAGTGGGACATGGTCGATAGAGCAGAAATAAAGCTAGTACAGGTCGTATTGATATCCATAGCTGGAATAGAGAGTCCTTTTGCCACGCGCTCATGAATCAAGGCAGCCGTACAAGGAATAGGCTGAACACCAACTGCACTAGCTGATACAAGGCAATCGATATCTTTAATATCCAAATTTGCATGTTCAAGTGCACGGTGGATAGCTCCTTCTGCCAAGTCGAGTTGCGTTTCTTCATTTTCAACTACACGATAACGGGTTTGGTCTTTGAATTGGACGGTATGCTTTGGAAGGCAAATGCCATAACCTGCGATTTCTACATGTCTTTTTACTTCCGTCATTGTCTTTTTTTCCTTTCATAAACGTTGGATACGTTTGAGTTTACGGCTAGTATCCCAGTGATAATCTGAAAATTGGATTTGAGGAACTATGAACTCTTTTTGCTGGGCCAAGAGATGAAACTGAACTAGAATAGCTGTCTCTACGTCCTCATCTCGTCGGCTTAGACAAACTTCCACTAATTTCTCGGAATGTTGCTTAACTTGGTAATCTCCTACATTCTCCACAAAGAGGATACAACGTCTGATAAAGTCTGGATAGATCGTTACCTGTCCCTCATTCTGCCCTTCAAAGTAGAAGATATCATCAGAGCGTCCTTCGACCTTGTCAATCCGTGTATAGTAGGAGCCACAGGGACAAGGCTCCGGATTTTCAACCAAGATATCATTAAGCTGGTAGCGATAAACAGGCTGACTACTTCGTTTAAAGTCCGTAATCACTGGATAAAAACGGCGGTCATCTAGATACTGCTTTTCCACAAAGATAATGTCTTCGTTGAGATGTAGATTGCCAGCTGAGCAAGTGCAGGCTAGGAAACCTTCTGTCGCCTGATAAACTTGGTCAATAATGGATAGAGAAAAGGCTTCTGCGATCCGTCCCCTATCACTATCTTCCAAGATTTCCGCCACCGAAACGATTTTTTGTGGGTGAATAGCTAACTCTCCATCCTTGAGACGCTTACTCAATTCAATCAACATAGAGGCTGGCGCCACCACAATAGTTGGTTGGTAGCTATTGAGACGCTCTATATGCTCATCTGTATGTTTGAAAATATCAAAATACTCTAGACGAATGAGCGCCGTATTGATGGTCTGATAGAGTTCATTATCGGCTCTCAGGAAAAAGGCGATGCGGTGTCCAAAAAGCTGACCCTTGGGCAACATCTTTGCCAAGATAGCTCCCGCCCACATACTTCGCTCTTTCTCTGTTGTGATAAAGAGGCCCCGATGTCCAGATGTCCCTGAAGACAGACCGACTGCTACTTCGCCTTTAAGTTCACTGAAATCACGGGTTTTCTCACTTTCAATAGCTAAGGATAAGGCTTCTTCACGATCCACTCCTTGGGTGTTGAGTTCATTGAAATGTTCCATCATAAAAGCTTTGTCCATATGGTCAAAGTCGCTAGGCACCCCATTTTTAAAGTAGGGAGACTCTCGCTTTAAAAAATTCATATAGTTGGCTAATTGCTTTTTCTGATAGCTCTCTACAGCCTCTCGAGATTTGAAGTTATGAAGCCAACGAGTTTGGATAAAGGTTTTAAGAAAGGTTATTTTTTTCATATAAGATTGACTCTATCCTTTCTACAGGGTCATGACTAACAAGCACCTCAATACTGTCCTTTAAGACTTCCTCCAGAAACTCTGTCCCCTTGATATAGTCCACCTTGTTGTCCTGCACCAAGGAAGGAATCAGGTGCATCTGCTTGGTATAAGGTAAGAGGTCAATTCCCCAACAGAGGTCTGCTGCAATGAGAAGCTCATGATCAGGAATAAAGAGACAGGCTTGCCCCTTGGCATGTCCATCTACTGATGCTACTAGGATACTGCCATCTCCAAAGAGGTCACAAATTGGACCATAGGGAAAATTTGAATAGCGCTGATTTGCCTTGATAACGGTCAGTCTTTTCTCAAAATCAGCTGGTAAAAACTCTTTAAAGACCAAATCCTTAAGCTTGGGTTTCTGATAAACTTCAAAAACCTCTTGAGTCAGGATAAATTGAGCGTTCGGGAAAAAACTAGCCCCTCCTAAATGGTCTGGATGGAGATGAGACAACATGACATAGGTAATCTCTTCTGGCCTAATTCCTTTTGCCTTCAATAAGTATGAAATCTGATCCTTTTCCGTCATTTGAACAGGTGTTCCTAGACGATAAAAACCATAGCGAAGCTTCGTCTTAATATCATAGTGATAGCCAGTATCATATAGCAAATAGCCCTTGTCTCTGTGTTTAATCAGAAAGACACCAGCTGGAAAGGCCATCTTTTTATTCTTGACTCCCTTGAATAGCAAACCTGTATAGCTAGTACAGTAGCCTGCTGGGAAATAATCAATGCTTTCGATAATCTTGGACATATTGGTCAATCCCTTCTGAAATACTGATTCGAGGGCGATAACCCAAGTCTCGCTCCGCCTTGCTGATGTCCAGCGTCTGGCTATACCTCAGCAAGTAATAGGTATAGCGTGTCAGAACCGGTTCTCCTTTGAGATGCAAGATCTTGTAAATAAACTCTAGCGTACTCGCAATAGCTGAAAGAAGAGAAGCTGGCACTTTTCGGTATGTTATCGGATAGCCTAGCCCTCTCAAAGTTTCTTCTATCAGACTCCTAAATTCCCTTGGTTCTCCATTGGTGATGTTATAGACTTCGCCACTAGCTTGAGGGGCCTCTAGAGCCAAACGAATGGCCAGAGCAACATTTTCCACACAGGTCATATCCATGAGCTGGCGACCGTCCCCTATCAAGGGAATGCCAATCTTCTGACTGAGTTTGAGAACTCGGGGTAAAATACTGGTATCCCCAATCCCAAAAAGCCCACGGGGGCGTAAGATGATGCTAGGTACACCCGGATAGTCTTTAAAGAGCTTCTCCGAAGCTAGTTTACTACGGATATAGTTGTTAAGCTTGTTTTCTTGCGGAGCATCGCATTCTTTGATGGCTATCTGATCTCTAGGAGCAGCATAGATGCTAGGTGAGGATACGTAAACCAAGCGTTGGATTCCCGCCTCCCGACAAGCCTCTAAAACATACTTGGTCCCTAAGACATTTGTCTGGTAGAAATCCTCCCAAGGTCCCCAGACGGTAGAAAGAGCACCCGCATGCACAACCATGTCCATCCCCTGACAAGCCTGAGCCAAGTCCTCTTGCTTGGTCAAATCTCCCTGAAAAAATGATACTAGGGAGTTCTCCAAAGACTGACCTGCCTTGGGATTGCGTCCAAAAGCGCGTACCTGATAGCCCTGCTGACTGAGCTCTTCAACAACATACTTACCTAGAAAGCCCGTAGCACCTGTTACCAATACTTTCTTCATGTCTTATTTCTCCTTGTCCCCTAAGAGCCGATGTATTTCGCTCTTCAGAATCTCTGTTGGCTGATAGATTTGAGCTGCACGACTGAGGTTCTTCAAATCTGGCCAGTTCTCCCGAGCCAATAATTCATCAAAAGCTCGCCCAATCGCTTCCGTATCCTCTCGTTTAGCGGTCAAAGCAATCCCTGCCTCTAAGCCACGAACCGCATAGTCATACTGATCATAGTCATGGGGGAGAATCAAGGCAGGCTTGCCATAGATGATACACTGGTAAAAAATACCCGCACCGCCATGATGAATCACATAATCCATCTGAGGAATGTACTCCTTATAGGGAAGATAGGATACCACCGAAACATTGTCCATGAGCTCTTCACATTGGAAGTCTTGTCCGCCAAACCCCAGAGTTACAAAGAAGTGGCAATCTGGATGGGCTTTTGCCAATTGTTGGGTCTGGTAGAGGAGGTTGTCTTTGGCCCATGCTAGCTGAGTCCCACAAGATACGAGGACTTTCTTATGATTTGCATAAGGAGCCAAATCTAGGGGATAATTCTCTGCCCTCTCAATCGAAGAGCCAAAAGGTCCCACCCAAAGATAGTGCTCTGGAAAACCACTTTTCAGCTCCAACTCTTTCATCCCAATTCCCAAGACGGAATAGGGTGAATAAATGGTTTCCTGATTCTTCTGATTGTAGAGTTTAAAATTGTAACGTTTCAATCGTTCTCTCAATAAAAAGCTTACGATTCGTTTCCCTAAACGAGTTCCTTTTCTTCCTAACCATTGCTGAGCAGATTGGAAAGATGTTTTTGGACTGCCCATTCCTCCAAAGAAACAAGGCGGTCCATCTGTCGTTTCAATGGCAAACTGTGTCGCCATTGTGGTTATCCAAGGAATATCCAACTGTTCCGCCACTAGTCCTCCAGAGAGGGTTATAAAGTCCGCAATCACAATATCAGGTCGATTTTCCTGCCACTCTTGCACTAATTGATCTGAAACCACATTGATCAAATCAAGACTAGCTGACAACTGTCGATAAGCAGAAATAAGGTTTAACTGCCCTTCATTGTTGGCTACACGCTCAAACTCATCTACACAATTTTCTAAAATGGGAATCACCCGGAAGCCCATCTCCTCTGCGACAGCTTTTCGTTGCGGTCCTGTAAATAATCGAATCTCATACAAGGGATCCTTCAACAAGGGTGCGAGTAAATTCAGGGTCGGGAATAGATGCCCACTTAAGGGCACTACAACCACATCAATTTTGATTTTTCTCATATGTCTAGGATAGCAAATTTTTAAAAAAAGAACTACCAAAATGATAGTTCTTTCCAGCATTATTTAGCTTCTTTTTCACTTTATGAATCAGAAGAGTTCTTTGTATAGTGCAATAGTTTCTTCTAAGGTTGGCATAAATGGATTTCCAGGTGCACAGGCATCGATCAAAGCATTCTTAGAAAGGTAGTCAAAGTCAAAGTCTTTTTCTTGGATACCGAGTTCAGTTAGTTTCTTCGGAATACCTACTGTTTCAGACAGTTTCTCAATTTCAGCAATAGCATAGTCAGCACATTCTTGGTCTGTTTTCCCTTCAACATGGAGTCCCAAGGCCTTGGCCACATTGCGAAAAGCTTCTGGTACACGCTTGGCATTTTCACGCTCTACAACTGGAAGAAGCATGGCACAGCAGACACCATGTGGCAAGTTATATACCGCACCGAGTTGGTGAGCCATAGAATGAACATATCCCAAACCAGCATTGTTAAAGCTCATACCACCGAGGAAGATGGCATTGACCATCGCCTCACGCGCTTCGATATCTTGGCCATTTGCCACAGCACGAGGAAGATACTCTTTGATGAGTTCAATAGCTCCGATAGAGAGTTTCTTGGTCACATTATAAGCACCTGGTGTTACCAAGGCTTCAACAGCGTGGGTAAGAGCATCCATCCCTGTCGCTGCTGTCAATCCTTTCGGTTTTGAAAGCATGAGTTCTGGATCATTGACAGAGATGAGGGCTAAGCTGTTCTTATCAACCATTACCATCTTGACCTTGCGTTCTTCGTCAGTAATGACATAGTTGATGGTGATTTCTGCTGAAGTTCCAGCTGTTGTATTGATAGCAACCACTGGCAACCCTTTTTCAGCAGACTTGTGAAGTCCTTCGTAGTCCTGTGGTTTGCCACCATTTGTAGCGATGATAGAGATACAACTAGCCGCATCCTGTGGAGACCCACCACCAAGACTGATGATAAAGTCACATCCATGCTCTTTCAGGGCAGCCACTCCGTATGTGACGTTCTTGCAAGTCGGATTTGGCTCCACATCGCTAAAGATCACATATTCGATCCCTTCAGCATCTAAGGGTTTTAGGACTTTGGGTAAAATATCACTACCTTCGATGAACTTATCTGTCACCAAAAGGGCCTTCTTATGCCCAAGTTCCTTGATATACGGACCTACTTCATTTACAACACCTTTACCAATAAGGTTAACTGATGGAACGTAAAATGTGGCCATATGCGTTTCCTCCTGCGCCTCTGCGCTATTTTATTATTTACTATAAGTATACGACCTTATAAGAAGTTTTACAAATATTTGTAAGCGTTTTAAGTGAAAAGTTAGTAAAAAACAGCCAGCCACTTTTTCAAGAAAAAAAGCTCCAAAAAGATGAATTTCATCTCATTGGAACTTTTACTTAATCATTATTGCTTCGTTAAGACTACTCGGTCAGCTGCCTCTCGGTCCATATCGTCGATAATCAATTGATTACCATTAACCGTGTAAATTTTGACATCATCACCGATAATGACACGTTGATTTTCTGGCTCAAAGGTGACTTGCTTGATTTCTTTATCTCCATCTGGTTCGACCTCAGTCCATGTGCCAGTTTTGCCTGTTACAACAAGAGTGATCTGGTCGTTCTCATCTTTTCCAGTATAGGTACCATCAATATTAGTCGGTTGAGCTGCCGCAGCGGTGTCCTGGCTTGAGGACGCCTGTGGTTGACTAGCACTGGTAGCCGCACTAGAAGATGATTCTTGTTGAGTAGATGATTGTTGAGCAGATGGCTGGGTAGATGCTTGTTCCTTAGGTCCACAAGCTGCTAAAAGACTAAGAATTGCTAAAGAAGCAATAGAAAGTGTGAATGTTTTCGTTTTCATAGCGACTTCCTTTCTTTTGTGCTAGTGTATTTCTGAAATCGTTTTCGAGTTTTCCTATCCCCAGTATAGCAACTTAAGTCTAGAAGGTCAACTAATCTCATGATTTCCCACCAAACCCGCTCGTACTTCCGAGATAAAATAGAGAGAGCCCGTCACGAAAAGCAAGTCCTGATTGTTGGCATTTTCTTCAAATTCGCTGATAAAATCACGATAAGAGTCAACCAGTTTATAACCAGAAACATCGCTTTCTTCTAGAGATCCTTGGTAGTCAAAGCCTGTTACCTTAAGTTCCACCTGAGGCAACTGCTCTGTTAGATAGGCTAACATCCCTTGGTAATCCTTGCGTTTAAGAGCACCAAAAAGGACATGAATCTGGTATCCTTGCTGGATTTCCCCCTGGATAAACTCGACCAAACGAGTTAAAGCTGGAAGATTGTGAGCCCCATCTAGGTAAATCTGCGGGCGAATCCGTTCTAATCGACCGGCCCAGTGTGTCTCCTTCAAAGCCTGTCTGACAAGCTCTTCTTCGACACCTTCCTCTCTTGACGCCATAAACAGAAGAAAAGTTTGTAAAGCCAAGGAAGCATTTTCTTGCTGATAAGCACCTTCCAACCCGATTTCAAGCTGTGAAAAACTTGCTAGGCTACTTGAAAAATCCCCCGCATTCAAGGTGAAGTCTCGCCCAGCTTGATAAAGTTCAACAGCTAACTCTCTTGCTCTTTTTTGACAGATAAGCTCAGCTTCTGGAGCGAGCCTAGCAATGACCGCCTTCTTTCCAGCCTTGAAAATACCAACTTTCTGCTCTGCTATTTCCTCCAGACTATCGCCCAAGGTCTCCTGATGATCTAGACCAATCGAAGTAATAACTGCAATCTCGCCTGTTACGACATTAGTCGTGTCAAGCAAACCACCAATCCCCACTTCTAGCAGGACTAGATCCACTCCCTGCTCTTTAAAGTAAAGCAAAGCAATCAGGGTCAACAACTCAAAGAAAGACAATTGATCATGTGTTTCTAAGAGAATTTTCTCCATCTCCTTGACTTGGTTAGCTATACGGACAAAGTCTTCCTCTGTGATCGGTTGCCCATTAATACAGATTCGATCATGGATACTGATGATATGAGGAGAGGTAAAAGTACCAACTTTTTTACCATGAGCAACAAACAGCTCCCTCATAAAGGCAATCGTTGACCCCTTACCGTTAGTCCCTGTTACATGAATAATAGGATAAGTCTTCTCAGGATTCCCCAGCAAATCCACTGCTCGCTGCATTCGTCCAAGTCCAGATCTAAAGTTTAAACCAATCCGACTATGAAGCCATTCTTCTACTTCAAACATACATGTCTCCTTAACAAAAGTCCAACCAACTACCACATCAAAGTATGATTACAAATAAAAAACGAGGTCGGGACTAAAATCCCGACCTCTTACCTGGCTAGCTAATCACTAGCTACTATGAATTTCAGCGTAGGCTAAAAACGTCCCCCGGATATTTTTACTCCTCCATAAAGCTGTTGAAGACTTCTTCAATCATGTTCCATTCGTCTTCTGAGTCTTCTGGGATTGGTTGCAATTCGCCTTCTGTTCCGTCTTCATTTTCGATGAATGAGTAAGCTTGGATTTCAACTTCACCATTTTCATCTTCTTCTGCGTTAACTGGCACTAGAAGAACATAGTTTTTACCAAATTCTTCTTTCCCGTCGATGGTCAAAAGAATTTCAAACAAGGTTTCATTTCCTTGCTCATCTACTAGTGTAATCAATTCACGTTCTTCGTGGTCATGGTTGTGATCGTGTGACATAGTTTCTCCTCTGTCTTAAAATTTTCTATCTAAATAATTTTGCAAAATCAGCTGAGCAGCCAACTTATCAATAACTTTCTTGCGTTTGTTACGGCTGATATCTGCTTGTTCAATCAACATACGTTCCGCAGCGACCGTTGTCAAACGCTCATCCTGATAGTCTACTGGCAAACCAAAGAGTTCTTCTAGCTTGGCACCATAGGCTTGACTGGCTTCTACTCGCGGACCGCTGGTATTGTTCATGTTTTTGGGCAGACCCACTACAAAGCGTTCTACCTTATAGCTGTCAACCAATTCCTTGATACGGTCGAAACCAAACTGGCCCTGATCCTCATTAATCTGGATTATTTCAAGTCCCTGAGCGGTGAAGCCTAGTGGATCACTAATCGCCACCCCTACTGTTTTTGAACCAACGTCCAATCCCATAATTCTCATAGATTATAGATCGACTCCTTGTCCTTTAAGGTAGTAGCGTACCAGTTCTTCAACAATTTCATCACGCTCATACTTACGGATTTGATTTCGTGCATTGTTGTAACGAGGAACGTAGGCAGGGTCTCCACTCAATACATAACCGACGATCTGGTTAATCGGATTGTAGCCCTTGTCATTCAAAGAAGCATAAACATCTGTCAACGTTTCGCTAATTTCTTTCTTATTGGAATCATCCAATTTAAACCGTACAGTTTCTTCAGTAAATCCCATTCTAACACCCTCTTTCCTTAGAATAGTACTATTATAGCACATTCCCTGACGTTCTACAAATAAGTCAGTCTATTAATTTGGATTTTCTATTGTTCTGTCGCCCCATTTGCCACTCTGTCTGCAATATATTGGCTAGGTTCGTTTTTTAAGAGATTTTCAAGACCAATATTTTTTAAATATTCGATCTGAGATGCCTTTTTGACATCCAATACTTGAAAATCATAAGTCGTTGTTGTCTGAATTTCGGTCTCGCTGAGTAGCTTGGTTTCCAGTGTAAATCCTGCTAGTTTGCGTGCCTCTTGGATGGTCTCATCCTTCTCTTCAGCTTCTTGAAGCGCTTTTTGCGTCTCCTCTAGGCCATTTTCAGAGATAAAGTTCTTGAGTTCATCCCCGACAGGTCGTTTTTGCTGAATGGTCAAGGTCAAAAATTGATTGCCTTTATAGGTAATGGTCTGAATCTGCTGCGTTCCATTTTCTGACTTCGGCATCAACAAGGTCTTGGTGACAACCGTATTCTTTTCGGCATTGTCCAAAACGGGAAGGTTTGATTGGATGGGGTCAGATGCTGTTGTGGAAGCAGCAGGGGTTTCCTTTTTTTGCCCACATCCCGCAAGCAAAAAGAGAATAGCAAAACTAGCAATTAGTAACTTTTTCATAATTCCTCACATGATTTCAAAACAAAAGAGCAAACAAGGCCAGGAGTCACTCCCAGCCTTGATGTTTTATAGAGCTGCACGTAGACGTGCTTCTGCATTTTCTACATTACGGACAGAGCGTGGCAAGAAGGCACGGATATCATCTTCTTTATAGCCGACTTGCAGGCGCTTCTCGTCAACGAGAATCGGACTCTTTAAGATCCGTGGTGTTTCCATGATTAAGTTGAGCACTTCATTGACACTCAAATCCTCGATGTCAACTCCAAGTGCCTTAGCGTAGCGGTTTTTTGACGAAACGATACTGGCAATTCCATTATCTGTTTTCGTGAGAATATCTAATAACTCTTCTCTTGTAATTCCTTCTTTACCGAGATTTTGTTCTTTATAACTTAACTGGTGGGCATTGAGCCAGGTTTTCGCTTTTTTACAGCTAGTACAACTTGAGACTGTATAAATTTTGATCATGTACCTACCCCTTTCGCTACATGTTACTATCAGTTTAGTCTATTATACCATAAAAAACATCCGACTTGCGACCTATTTTTAAAAAAATTTAACTTTTTTCGCGATTTTCGTACTTTTTTCTTGACAAATTCAATTTATAACCAACTTCTAAATTTTTTGATATAGATTCGTTTCACAACTGTAACACTTATCATATAAAGAATAATTATCAAAAGCAAAAAGAGGAAATAAATTGGTTTCAAAGGGGTTAAATGAAGCAGGTTAGCAATTGCAGAATAAGGAAGGAAGGTCACAAAACTGGCTGCTAGCAAGGTTGTCCCAAGAACCAACCATGACGGATGGCTTTGTAAGAAAGGGAGTTTTGCTGAACGAAGCATATGGATGACCATGGTTTGGGACCACATGGATTCAATGAACCAACCTGTCTGGAACAGGATGATAAAGCCCGTTGCAGCCTCTGCTCCATGAACATAGGCTTGACCTGTCGTCATTGGGACAATGACAAAATAGAGCAAGATAAAGGTCAAAATATCAAAAGCAGACGAAATCGGACCCATCCAAATCATAAAGCGAGTAATAGACTTGGCTTCCCACTTATGAGGATGTTTCAAAAAGTCTTCATCCACATTATCAAATGGCAAGGCAATGCAAGAAAGGTCGTAGACGAGGTTTAACACAATCAAGTGAATCGGAGCCATAGGGAGGAAAGGTAAAAAGATACCAGACACTAAGAGTGACAGAATATTCCCGAAATTAGAGCTGACCGTCATCTTGATATATTTGGTCATGTTGGCATAGACTTTGCGTCCTTCTACCAGCCCTTTTTCAAGCACCATCAAATCCTTATCTAGCAAAATGACATCAGCCGTTTCTTTGGCAATATCTACTGCTGTATCAACAGAAATCCCCACATCGGCTACTTTCATAGATGGGGCATCATTGATCCCATCTCCCATATAGCCGACACAATGTCCATTAGATTTGATTTGTAAAATGATTCGTGCTTTTTGATCCGGAGAGAGTTTAGCAAAGACAGTCACCTTCTCAACTGCTTGGGACAACTCTTCGTCCGTCATAGCATCAATATCAGAACCCAACAAGATTTGATCAACGTCTAAACCAACTTTTTCGCATACTGCTTGGGTTACCTTCTCATTATCCCCAGTCAAGATCTTGGTTTGAACACCATACTCTAATAAAGCTTGGATAGCAGGGGCTGCAGATGGTTTTGGTGGATCTAGGAAGGCAAGATATCCTGTTAGAATCATCTCCTTTTCATCTTCAACAGAGTAAGCAAAACCTTCCTTTAAGCCTGTTTTATAAGCGACTCCCAAGACTCGTAAGCCCTGTTGATTGAGTTGGTCCACTTCTTTTAAGATTTCCACTCGGATATCATCCGTCAGAGGGCTAATCTGACCTTGATATTCCACATGGGTTGAAATCGCAAGCATCTCCTCTAAGGCACCCTTGGTTACCAAACTAACAGCTTCATTCTCATCCTTGACGATGACACTCATCCGTCTACGTTCAAAATCAAAGGGCAATTCATCTATTTTTTGAAAGCTAGTATCCAAATTTTGTAGAATAGCGTGTTCTTTAGCTTCTTTTTCAGTTCTACTGATAATGGCTCGGTCCATCAAGTTTTTCAAACCGGTTTGAAAATAGGAATTGAGGTAGGCTCGTCTCAACACAGATAAATCCAAATCTCCATGTATATCCAAAGGATATTCAAGGACAATTTCGTCTTGGGTAAGGGTTCCAGTTTTATCCGTACACAGGATATCAATAGCACCTAGATCTTGTATGGCATTGAGTTTTTTGATGACGACTTTTTCCTTGGCCATGATAATGGAGCCTTTTGCTAGACTGGCCGTGATGATCATGGGAAGCATCTCAGGTGTAAGCCCGACACCCACGCTCAAAGCAAATACGCCAGCCTCTAACCAATCTCCATCCGTCAAACCATTGGAAAGAAATACGATGGGAACCATGACCAACATCAAACGGATTAAAAGCCAGGAGATACTGTTCATATCCCGTTCGAAAGAGGTGGGCTCGTCATAAGTATTGAGAGTCTGCTCTATTTCCCCCATCATGGTGTCATCACCGACCGCTAGAATCAAAGCCTTGGCGCTTCCTGATATTACGTTGGTTCCCATGAAGGCGAGCGCTTCTGCTTCTAGCAGACTATCAAAATTTGACTGACTCATTTTTGACAAAGCCAATTTTTCAACTGAATCACTTTCACCTGTCAAGCCAGACTGTTGAACAAAAAAATCACGTGATTCAATCAAAAGGAGGTCTGCCGGAATCATATCTCCAGCACTCAATTTGACTATATCTCCAACGACCAAATCCTCAATCGCGACCTCTAAACTCTGGCCTTCGCGAATAACCGTGGCTGTATTCACAATCATTTTTGAAAGATTGGTCGCAGCCTTGTCACTTCGCAGTTCTTGGACAAATCGAATGCCACCAGAAATGAGGACTAGGACAACGATGATGATAGAGGTCGTCGGATCTTCTTGCCCAGG
The DNA here is from genome assembly GCA_905221355.1 of bacterium. Classification (GTDB taxonomy): domain Bacteria; phylum Bacillota; class Bacilli; order Lactobacillales; family Streptococcaceae; genus Streptococcus. The sequence continues at coordinate 145,087 of CAJNCU010000002.1, read as the reverse complement.
CTTCGCCAACCAGACGTTGGTCACCATGGAGATCATAGCGATGACAAGAAGGATGATTGTAAATGGATTGATAATAGATTCGTAAATTTTTTTGAGGATACTGTCTTCCTGACCCTTGGTGATGGTGTTTTCACCATATAAATCACGATTCTTTTCTATCTGTTCCTCAGTTAAGCCTGTTAGACTTGTCTTGTAAAAAGATAGAGTTTCGCTTAAAGGTGTATGAATAGCTGCTGCTAATCTTTCTTTTGTAGTTTTCATTGGTTTCTCCTATCTGTATGAATGATGTGTTTCATACACAGAGACCAATCACTTTATAAGGGCAGAACGACACAAATCAGCGATTGGCTGTGTATGTGCGGTTCTGGGTGGTCGTCAATCTGCATCGTCTGTCTCCTTTCCCTGTTCTAAAACAGTAGAAAATCCTGCCATTTTATGGCAGGATTAAAAAACTAATTATCTGTTTTTTCGTTCAAGCTTTAACTCCATAGGGCAATGAAATGAGCTTAGTCTTGGCCTTCGCGACCACGACTGTTGACCAACGAGTAGTGTCTCCACTGCTTTGCGGTAGTCATCCGTATCCCTATGGTAGCCTCACCTACCGTTTTCGTCTATCAGTATAAACCTTTAAAATATAAAAGTCAATGATTTATCTCATTTTTTAGATAACAATCAATTCTTTTGGAGCAAGTGTCAATAACTCGCAACCGTTATCTGTAATTAAGATATCATCTTCAATACGAACCCCGTATTTGCCTTCAATATAGATACCCGGTTCATCAGTCAAGACCATACCAGATTTAATGACTTCTTTGGAAGTTTGGCTAAAGTAGGGTTCTTCGTGGATGTCCAGTCCGATACCGTGTCCGATACCGTGTGTAAAGTATTCTCCATAGCCTGCTTCCACAATGATATCACGAGGAATTTTGTCAAAGTCACGGAAACCTAGACCTGCCTTAGCCTGGTCAATCAGAGCTTGGTTGGCTTTCAGAACCGTATTGTAAATCTCTGCTTGCTCGTCACTGACATGGCCTAGATAGATGGTACGTGTCATATCGCTGACGTAGTGGTCGTAGAGACATCCGAAGTCCATGGTAATGGCTTCTCCCAGCTCTACTGATTTGTGCATTGGATGGGCATGGGGTTTGGAAGAGTTGATACCACTTGCTAGGATAGTGTCAAAAGATAAGCCAGATGCTCCTAGCTCCCGCATACGGAAGTCAAGGAAGTTGGCAATCTCAATTTCAGTTTTTCCTGGTTTGATAAAGTCAAGCGCATCATGGAAAGCTTGGTCTGAGATAGAACAAGCCTTGCGAATAGTCGCAATCTCCTTTTCATCCTTAATCATTCGAAGTGCTTCAACAAACTGAGTCTGAGGAAGCAAGTCAAGCCCTTCAAAGGCTGCCTGCATACGGTGGTAATAAGAGACCGAAATCTCGTCCTCAAAACCGATACGAGACAAGCCCATATCCTTAACAATGCCTGCAATAACAGCCAACTCATCGCGGTCAGCCACAATCTCAAAACCTGTTACTTCTTGCTTAGCTGCAATGATATAGCGAGAGTCTGTCACCAAGACCTGACGGTCACGGCTGATGAAGACTGTTCCATTTGAGCCCCAAAATCCTGTCAAATAGTAGACATTTTTAAGGTTGTTGATAATGATTCCATCTAGTTCTTTTTCTTGCATTTTAGCTAGAAATGCTTGCACGCGTTTATTCATGATCTAACTTTCCTTTCAAATAGTGTCCTGTGTAGCTGGCTTCATTGGCCGCTACTTCCTCTGGTGTTCCTGTTGCGATGATGGTTCCACCACCGACACCGCCCTCAGGTCCCAAATCGATGATATGGTCTGCCGTCTTGATGACATCCAAATTGTGCTCGATAACAAGGACGGTATTGCCATCGTCGACAAAGCGAGCCAAGACTTTAAGCAAGCGAGCAATATCCTCGGTATGAAGCCCTGTCGTCGGTTCATCCAGAATGTAGAAAGATTTTCCTGTCGAGCGTTTATGGAGTTCGCTAGCCAACTTCATACGCTGAGCTTCTCCCCCAGAAAGGGTGGTAGCCGGTTGTCCTAGCGTTACATAGCCCAGCCCCACATCCTTGATGGTCTGAAGTTTGCGTTGAATCTTAGGAATGTGTTGGAAGAATTCCACCGCATCGTTGACGGTCATGTCCAAGACCTGCGAGATATTCTTTTCCTTATAGTGGACTTCTAGGGTTTCACTGTTGTAGCGAGTCCCATGGCAGACTTCACAGGCAACATAAACATCTGGCAAGAAGTGCATCTCAATCTTGATGATCCCGTCACCCGAGCAGGCTTCACAACGGCCTCCCTTGACGTTGAAACTGAAACGGCCCTTCTTGTAGCCTCGTATCTTAGCTTCATTTGTCTGGGCAAAAAGGTCACGTATATCGTCAAAAACTCCCGTATAGGTAGCCGGGTTGGACCTCGGCGTCCGTCCGATCGGGCTCTGGTCAATGTCAATCAAGCGGTCTACATGCTCAATTCCTGTAATCGTCTTAAACTTACCAGGTTTGTCTGAATTGCGGTTAAGCTTCTGGGCAATGGCTTTTTTGAGGATGCTGTTGATTAAGGTCGATTTCCCTGATCCTGATACCCCCGTCACTGCGATGAATTTCCCTAGCGGGAAACGAGCGGTGATATTTTGCAAGTTGTTCTCACGCGCTCCCGTCACCTCTATAAAACGACCATTTCCGGAACGGCGCTCTGCTGGCACTGGAATGGCACGTTTCCCTGACAAATACTGGCCTGTGATAGACTTGCTGTTGCGAGCCACCTGTTTGGGCGTTCCTGCAGCAACAATCTCGCCACCAAAAACACCGGCACCTGGACCAACGTCAATCAGATAATCCGCCTCACGCATGGTATCTTCGTCGTGTTCCACCACGATGAGAGTATTTCCCAAATCACGCATCTTCTTCAGGCTGGCAATCAGGCGGTCATTATCCCTCTGGTGGAGACCAATGGACGGCTCATCCAGGATATAAAGGACACCTGATAGGTTGGACCCAATCTGAGTTGCCAAGCGAATACGCTGACTCTCACCACCTGAAAGAGTTCCTGCCGAACGCGACAGGGTCAGATAGTTAAGTCCCACGTTATTGAGGAAGGTCAAGCGATCCTTGATTTCCTTGAGGATAGGACGAGCAATGATGGCTTCATTTTCAGACAGGGTCAGCTGGCTCACCAACTCCAAGTGGTCTGCGATAGACAGGTCTGAGATTTCTCCAATATGTGGCCCCTGCTCACCACCCACACGGACAGACAAGGCTTGATCATTGAGACGGTAGCCATGGCAAATTCCGCAGGTCAGCTCATTCATGTAGAGACGCATTTGGGTGCGCGTGTAATCACTATTGGTTTCGTGATAACGACGCTTGATATTATTGACGACTCCCTCAAACGGAATGTCAATATCGCGCACACCGCCAAATTCATTTTCATAGTGGAAATGGAATTCCTTGCCATCAGACCCATAGAGAATCAAGTTTTTATCTTCTTCTGACAGGTCCTCAAAGGGCTTATCCATATCCACTCCAAAGGCTGTCATAGCTTGTTCTAGCATATTTGGATAGTAGTTAGATGAGATAGGATTCCAAGGAGCCAAGGCTCCCTCACGTAAGGTTTTGCTGGCGTCTGGCACTACCAAATCAGTATCAACTTCCAGCTTGATGCCCAAACCATCACACTCACTACAAGAGCCAAAAGGAGCATTGAAGGAGAAGAGACGAGGCTCTAACTCTGGGACAGTAAATCCACAAACTGGACAGGCATAATGCTCAGAGAAGAGCAACTCCGAATCATCCATAGTGTCGATAATCACATAGCCTTCTGCGATACGAAGGGCAGCCTCAATGGAATCAAAGAGACGGCTACGGATGCCCTCCTTAATGATAATACGGTCAACCACAACATCAATATTGTGTTGCTTGCTCTTGGATAACTCTGGCACTTCGGTCACATCATAAACTTCCCCATCCACACGAACACGAACATAGCCATCTTTCTGAATCTTTTCAATGACGCTCTTATGTTGCCCTTTTTTCTTACGAATGACAGGAGCTAATATTTGCAGGCGCTGACGTTCTGGCAATTCCAAGACCTTATCCACGATTTGCTCCACAGAAGAAGCCTTGATAGCCCCATGTCCGTTGATACAGTAAGGCGTCCCCACACGTGCGTAGAGGAGACGCAGATAGTCATTGATTTCAGTCGTGGTTCCCACGGTCGAACGAGGGTTTTTGCTGGTGGTTTTCTGGTCGATGGAAATAGCTGGGCTGAGACCATCAATGGCATCCACATCTGGTTTTTCCATATTGCCCAAAAACTGGCGAGCATAGGCTGATAGACTCTCTACATAGCGACGTTGACCCTCAGCATAGAGGGTATCAAAGGCCAGACTGGATTTCCCAGACCCTGACAAACCAGTCACAACAACCAGCTTGTCTCGCGGAATCTCCACATCAATATTTTTTAAGTTATGGGCACGCGCCCCATGAATCACAATTTTATCTTGCATCTTTGTTCTTTCTAGTCCATTATTGCTTTCCATTATACCAAAAAATGTGAAATTCTATTACCCAAAAAGCTGTTTTTATAGTATAATAGTACGGTGCAAAAAATGAATCACTGAAATAGTAGGAAAGGATAGGGGATATGAAACAAGTTTTTCTCTCAACAACAACTGAATTTAAAGAGATCGACACGCTTGAACCGGGTACTTGGATCAACCTCGTCAATCCTACACAAAATGAATCGTTGGAAATTGCTAATGCCTTTGACATTGACATTGCCGACCTTCGAGCGCCGCTCGATGCGGAAGAAATGTCTCGTATTACGATTGAAGACGAGTATACTTTGATCATCGTAGACGTTCCCATCACAGAGGAAAGAAACAATCGCACCTACTACGTTACGATTCCGCTAGGGATTATCATCACCGAGGAAACCATTATCACTACCTGTTTGGAATCCCTCCCTGTTCTCGATGTCTTCATCAACCGCAAACTGCGTAACTTCTACACTTTCATGCGGTCACGCTTTATCTTTCAACTCCTTTATCGCAATGCTGAGCTTTACCTAACTGCCCTTCGTTCGATTGACCGTAAGAGTGAACAAATCGAAAGTCAACTTCACAAATCGACTCGAAACGAAGAGCTAATCGAGCTCATGGAATTGGAAAAGACCATCGTCTATTTCAAGGCCTCACTTAAGACGAACGAGCGCGTGATCAAGAAATTGACTAGTGCAACCAGCAATATCAAGAAATACCTAGAAGACGAAGACCTACTCGAAGACACCCTGATTGAAACCCAACAGGCCATCGAGATGGCAGATATCTATGGAAACGTCCTTCACTCTATGACAGAGACCTTTGCCTCTATCATTTCCAATAATCAGAACAACATCATGAAAACTCTGGCTCTCGTGACCATTGTCATGTCTGTCCCAACCATGATCTTCTCAGCCTACGGGATGAACTTTAAGGATAATGAAATCCCTTTGAACGGTGAGCCACATGCCTTCTGGTTAATCGTCTTTATCGCCTTTGCTATGAGTGTCTCGCTCACTCTCTATCTCATCCATAAAAAATGGTTCTAAGAGGAATCCCTATGTCTCAGATTGATTTACAAAAACTAACCAAGAAAAACCAAGAGTTTATCCACATCGCTACCCAACAATTTATCAAAGATGGTAAGACAGACGCTGAAATCAAGGCTGTCTTTGAGGAAGTCATTCCCCAAATCCTTGAAGAGCAAGCCAAAGGAACGACAGCTCGTTCCCTCTACGGGGCTCCAACCCACTGGGCTCATAGTTTCACTGTCAAGGAGCAATACGAAAAAGAGCATCCAAAAGAAAATGACGATCCAAAACTCATGATTATGGACTCAGCCCTTTTCATCACCAGCCTCTTTGCATTGATTAGCGCTCTAACTACCTTCTTCTCTACAGATCAGGCTATTGGCTATGGGGTGATTACCCTCTTGTTGGTTGGACTTGTAGGAGGACTTGCCTTCTACTTGATGTACTACTTTGTCTACCAGTACTATGGACCAGACACAGACCGTAGTCAACGTCCTCCATTCTGGAAATCAATCCTCGTTATCCTGGCTTCTATGGTCCTTTGGTTGGTTGTCTTCTTCGCAACAAGCTTCCTACCAGCCAACCTCAATCCAGTCCTTGCTCCATTGCCTTTGGCTATCCTAGGGGCTGCCCTTCTCGCCCTTCGCTTCTATCTCAAGAAACGTTTCAATATCCGAAGCGCAAGCGCGGGTCCATCACGTTATTAAGAAAAGTGAAGAGCTATGGCATATAGTCAATCTTTAGCTCAGCAGATTCGAAAAATTCTAGCGCTCAAACTTCCTCCCCAAATTTTCGAAGAAGAGCTAGAAGAAAAGAAACTGTTTGGTGGCCTTGCCTTTATGATTCGTGGGAAAATGGTCCTTACAGTCAGTTCCAGAAATCATGAGCTGGTTATGGTCAGAATTGGCAAGAAAATGGAGAAGCAAGTTCTACCCCGAACAGGAGCTCATACTACATTGATGAGGGGGCGCCTTTATCATGGCTATATAGACTTAGATATAGAAGGTCAAAAAGAATTGCCTTACTGGATTGATTTGGCTCTCTCCTATAATCAAGAGTTGACCAAGTAACTCATATCTAGTAAGGTTACAGATTAGAAAAACGAAAAGCAACTGCACCAGTGGTTGCTTTTTCACTTGCTTTCTTGAGATTCAATAGCACTTCTGGGGCTATTCCCTATCGTTTTCTCTCGTCTTTTGTGATAAAATAGGCTCAATCTATTTCTAGGAGGATGAGATATGGTTTCTACTATTGGTATCGTGAGCTTGTCTAGTGGCATTATTGGAGAGGACTTTGTCAAACACGAAGTGGACTTGGGTCTCCAACGTCTCAAGGGTTTGGGACTCAATCCTGTCTTTTTGCCCCATTCGCTAAAGGGCTTGGACTTTATCAAGGACCATCCTGAAGCACGTGCAGAGGATTTGATGCAGGCCTTTTCGGATGATAGCATCGACATGATCCTCTGCGCCATCGGTGGGAATGATACCTATCGTTTGCTACCTTATCTTTTTGAAAATGACCAACTACAAAAGGTTATCAAACCAAAGATTTTTCTCGGTTTCTCAGATACGACCATGAACCATCTCATGTTGCATAAACTAGGGGTCAAGACTTTTTATGGGCAATCCTTTCTGGCAGACATTTGTGAGTTGGATAAAGAAATGTTATCCTATAGCCTCCACTACTTTAAAGAACTGATCAAGACTGGGAGAATCTTAGAAATCCACCCTAGCGACCTTTGGTTCGAGGAGCGGACTGACTTTAGTCCCAATGCTCTAGGAACAGCTCGGGTCAGTCATGTAAATACAGGTTTTGACTTGTTACAAGGAAATGCTCAGTTTGAGGGGGAAATCCTCGGTGGTTGTCTTGAGTCCCTCTACGATATCTTTGACAATTCTCGATACGCAGACAGCACAGTTCTCTGCCAAGAGTACAAACTCTTCCCTGACTTATCCGACTGGGAAGGAAAGATCCTCTTGCTAGAAACAAGTGAAGAAAAGCCTGAACCGGAAGACTTCAAAAGAATGTTGCAGGCTTTGAAAGAAACTGGGGTATTTGAGGTCATCAGTGGACTCTTGGTCGGGAAACCTATGGATGAAACCTTCTATGACAACTATAAGGAGGCGCTAATGGACATCATTGATAGCAATATCCCGATTGTCTATAATCTAAACGTTGGTCATGCCACACCAAGAGCCATTGTGCCCTTTGGCGTCCATGCTTATGTGGATGCAAATGAACAAGTCATTCGCTTTGACTATAACAAAAAATAAACAATTTCTCCATTTTTGTGCTTTTGTATTGATTTTCGTTACAATTTGTGTCTGAATTTATTGCATTTCGCTAATTTCTATGATATCTTTTTAAAGGAGGTATATATGACAAAACAAAAAATTAATCGAATTGTCGGTTCAATCGGGGCCTTTATTGGAATTATTGTATTTATCGCCTACATCCCACAAATTTTTGCCAATTTACAAGGCAACAAAGCTCAACCATTCCAGCCTTTATCCGCAGCAGTATCTTGTTTAATTTGGGTTATTTATGGATGGACAAAAGAACCTAAGAAGGATTGGATACTAATTATTCCAAACTCAGCTGGCGTTGTCTTAGGTGGACTGACATTTCTCACTGCACTATAAAAGTTACTAGCATATAATCAAAAAGCTGAGAGGAGTTTCTCAGCTTTTTTCTATATTCTCAGATAATTAAACGCCTGCACTCACTAATTTCCGTTTTTCCACTCACAATCATTCTCATGGTCATCAACCAGACCTGCAGCCTGAAGAAAAGATAAAACGGCAACTGGGCCTGTGAACTTGAAACCTCGTTTTTTTAGATCTTTGGCTAATTTTTCAGACAAGACTGTTTTAGCAGGTGCCTGGCGATAGTCAGGAACATCATTCACGATCGTTTTTCCCTCAACAAAGGACCAGAGATAAGTGTCAAAAGAGCCATAGGTTTTCTGGACTTGTAAAAATGCTTGGGCGTTGGCACGCGTCGCAAAGAGCTTGGCTCGATTTCGGATGATGGCTGGATTCTCTAATAAGGCTTCCAACTCCCCATCTGTCATTTCTGCGATACGTTGGGCTTGGTAGTTGTAAAATGCTTCTCGGAAAGCCTGGCGTTTGTTTAGTACCGTTTCCCAAGACAAACCAGCCTGATAGGTTTCCATACAAAGCAGTTCAAAAAGAGCGCGGTCATCATGAAGGGGCTGTCCCCACTCCTGGTCGTGGTAGGCGATGTAGAGCGGATTGGTCATCTTGACCCAAGAACAACGTTTTGGCATACTCTTCTCCTATTTTACCAACATCTTAAGGGCCGACTTGATATAGTTCTCAGCTGTATCCGTCGTTCCTTCAAAGAATTTCTTGATTTTCTTGAGTTCAGTTGCCTTGTAGCCCAATGCCAACATGGCTTCCATAGCTTCTTCCAGTTCTTGGTTTTCAGCGCTGGTTTGCACTGCCACCTTGGCAGGAAGGTCATCACTAGCCACAACTACCTTACCTTCCAAGTCCAGCACCATCTGTTGGGCTGTTTTCTTACCAATTTTAGGGAACTTGGTCAAGTAGGTGATGTTCTTGGTTTCGATGGCTTGAACCAGGCCAGCATTGTCATCAGCAGCAATAATAGCAAGAGCTGATACAGGTCCAATACCTGAGACCGAAATCAGACTGAGGAAGAGTTTCTTCTCATCTTCTGAGCGGAAACCATAGAGCAGATGGGCATCTTCACGGACAACTTGGTGCACATAAATTTGGGTTTCTTGATTGACCTGACCTGAATAAGCATAGGGATTGGCTACATGCAGGATATAACCGATACCATTCGCCTCTAGGACAATGTATTTAGCAGTGATTTTGGTAATGATTCCTTTTAGATATTCGTACATAATTTTTCTCCATTATTTTGCCTATCTAGTATACCATATTTCCCCAAGACAGACTGCAACAAAAGGTGCAACCTCTGGTTGACAAATAGTACAGAAGATTGTATTCTCATTATAAGTAAAAATTGTTAGGATAGAGGTAGAAAAAGGAGGGTAGAATGATGAAACTCGCAGAAAAACTATTTGAACTCAGAAAGGAAAAAGGTTGGTCCCAGGAAAAGCTAGCAGAACAAATCAATGTTTCTCGGCAAAGCATCTCAAAATGGGAGTCTGGACAAGTCCTTCCTGAAATCGAAAAAATCATTGAAATAAGCAAGATTTTCCAAGTGACAACTGACTATCTACTACTGGATAAAATCTCCGAAAAAGTTTCCACAGCAGTGATTTTGGAGGAAGACAAGGACAACTACTATAAAGAGGTTAAATCCTTTGGCCTCTGGCAAGTGATTTATGTTTTCGTATTGGCTCTGGCTATCTATCTCTTTTTAGCTGGTTCTAGTTTCCCAGCCGAATTCACCGTCTGGATTTGGCTGACCTTCGTTCTCTTAATAGCTTCTGCTGTCGCTATCAATAAGGCTCTCAAAACCAAACAACGTTATCTTGATAAGGTCATTGGTCTTGAGAATCTTTCTGACAACGACGACTCTAAAAAGCCTTGAATCACCTAATTCAGTTTTCGCAACATTTTTATAGAACTGGTCTTGTCAAGCAAGTGTAAATCTCGTGTCAAGTTGCCCATGTCCAATCAAGTTCCCACTTTAGTAAAACTATAAAGCCTTGTTCAAAGGGAACAAAGGCTTTTTGTGTTCTTAATATTTCCCCAACTCACGGAGGCTGGTGTGATTTTCCTGAATGCGTCGAAACATCTTTTCCATATCCGACTTGGTGAAATGCACCAAAACGGGACGTCCATGTGGACAGTTATAGGGATTGTCACATTGGGAGAGCTGATAAAGGAGCTGTCTGGCTGAGTGGTCATCGATACGATGATTGGCCTTGATAGACCGCTTGCAGGACATCATGATAGCCAGCTCTGCTCGGTATTTCTTGATCGAAACTTCCTTGGTCAAGAGCAGCATGTCGCACATTTCATAGATACCAGATTCGATTTCCTCTTCTGCCATCCATATGGGATGTTCGCGTAGGATAAATTGATTTTCTCCATACTCAGCTAGAAAGACGCCCACTTCCTCTAGGAGATGCATTCTTTCTCTAAGACGGAGGGCATCATCCGCAGGAAATTCAAAAATATAGGGAACTAGGAGTTGCTGCTGGCTCTGGTCAACGTTACCAATGCTTTCACGGTATTCCTCGTACTTAACCCGCTCCTGAGCTGCATGCTGATCAATGATATAGAGTCCATCTCGCCCTTGGGCAAAGAGATAGGTCCCGTGCATTTGTCCGAAAAACTCCAACTCTGGGAAGCTGGATGCTTCTTCTCGCTCCAGCTTGTCATAAGCCTTATCGAGGCTAGCAAGATCTAACTCTGGATGGTCTAGTTGGTCGTAGTTAGCAGGCTTTCTCTCCGCAAAATGCAGTTTTGCGGGCTTGGTTAGCTGGTCCAAGGTTTCCTTGGCAAACAGGGTTAGGGCCCTACCTTCCTCAGTTAATTCAACCTGATGATCAGCCACCTCAGCTTGACTAGGTCTTGAGAGTTCTGTTTTTTCATAGTAAAGCGTATTTTCTTTGAGTGGGAGAATGGTCTGCTCTACCTTTTGACGATTGCGCACGGTCGACTTGGCAAGATTTTCTAAAGCATCAGGAATCAAGGCTTGTTCCTTGAGACTATTTGAAATAGCTTCTGAAACCAGCGCCATCAGTTCTCTTTCCTTGGAAATCCGCACCTCTTGCTTGGTTGGATGGACATTGACATCAGCCAGATAAGGATCAATATGGATGTGAATGACAGCCAGTGGAAAACGTCCCACCATAAGCTTGCTACCGTAGCCATCTAAAATAGCACGATTGAGCAGGAAGTTTTTGATATAACGGCCATTGATGAAGAGGCTGATATAGTTGCGATTAGCCCGAGTCAACTCAGGCAAGGACACAAAACCTGAAATTTCGAAATCTAAGTCAGAGTTTTCAATAGCAATCATCTTTTTAGCGCTTGCTAAACCGTAAATCCCTGCAATGGCTTGACGCAATTGCCCAGTCCCCGCTGTTCGCGTCATTTCCTTGCCATCACTGATCAAACTAAAAGAAATCTCAGGATGAGCAAGGCCCAGACGGTTGACGATATCGATGATATGAGACAACTCCGCTTGCTGGCTCTTCATATACTTGAGACGGGCTGGCGTGTTGAAAAAGAGGTCCTCTACACAAGCCTTGGTTCCCACAGGGCTAGTCGCTGGGATGATTTCTTCAACTTCTCCCCCACGAGCAACTAGCTTAGTCCCATGACTTGCACCCTCCACCGCTGTCAAAAGGGTCAGAACACTGACAGAAGCGATAGAGGGCAGGGCTTCACCACGAAAACCAAGCGTCCGAATCCGAAAAAGGTCTGCTTGATTTTTTATCTTGCTGGTCGCATGGCGACGCAGGGCCAATTCCACCTCATCGTGGGCAATTCCATGACCATTATCTGTGATTTGAATCTTCTTGAGACCAGCTTCCTCAATCTCAATGATAATCTGACTAGAGCCCGCGTCAATGGCATTTTCTACCAACTCTTTGACCACACTGGCAGGACGTTCAATGACCTCTCCTGCTGCGATCTGGTTTGCCAGCACCTCTGGCAATTCAATAATATGAGACATCTTTCAGCCCCTTTCTGTATCTATTTTCCTAGAAATTGATTAGTGCTATTATACCATATTTCAGATGTTACCAGAAAAAGGAAAGACCACATAGACTCCAAATCTCTCCACATAGACAAAAGCTCTTGCCATGGATCGTAAAATGGTGTTTAATAAAGGTGTACAGGAAGTGATCACAATTTTGTATGAAATGTAAGGAGAGAAATTTATGAAAGTAGAACTACAGATTAGCGAGTTTTACGAGGAGGAAAAACTGATTGTCCAAGCACCTCAAGAAACCAAAAAAGTCCAAAAAGTCATCGAATTTGCTGAAAATCTTGACCAAAAAGAAACAATCAAAGGAAAGATTGATGATCAGGTCTATCTAGTTGAAATTGGTAAGATTCAGCGCTTCTATATCGAGAATCGGAAGGTTCTTGCAGAAACTGCATCTCATACCTACAGCATTGATTTGCGTCTCTATCAAGTTCTTGACATTCTGCCGACCACTTTTATCCAAATTTCCCAATCAGAAATCGTTAATATTGACGCTATCTCTCATCTCAAACTAACCCCCAACGGTCTGGTTGAAATTTTCTTGAAAAACGAAAGCTTCACCTACTCATCTCGCCGTTACCTAAAAACCATCAAGGAGAAATTAGAACTATGAAAAAACAAATCTTTCACGATGCAGCCACTGGTGTACTCATCGGCCTCATCCTCTCTATCCTCTTTTCACTCATTTATGCACCAAATACCTATGCCCCACTGAGTCCCGAGTCTCTTATCGGCCAAGTGATGGTTCAACATCAGGTTCATGGTGCCCTGGTCTTACTCTACTGCACGATTATCTGGTCAGCTATCGGCGTTCTCTTTAGCTTTGGCAGCCGCTTATTCAATCGTGACTGGAGCCTGCTCCGTGCCACACTTTCCCATTTCTTCCTCATGCTAGCTGGCTTTGTCCCACTAGCAACTCTGGCTGGTTGGTTCCCCTTCCACTGGACCTTCTATCTCCAGCTCATTCCAGAGTTTGCGATTGTCTACCTCATCATCTGGGCTATTCTCTATAAAAGAGAAGCTAAAAAAGTAGACCACATCAATCAACTCTTGGCCCATAAAAAGTAATAGAGAAATCCCACTCACAAAGGCGCGAGTGGGATTCTTTTTATAATTTTTGTTTAAACTCAACTAAGACATTCATAGCCTGCATAGGTGTCATATTGTACACATCCAGTTTAGCTAATTCTGCTAGGATAGGATGTTCTTTAGGCGCATCAAAGAGTGACATCTGTTCTGTGACGGTGCTAGTTTGCCTCATCGGAGCTGGGCTTTCTTGTCCCTGACTCTCCAGTTGAGTCAATATCTTATCCGCCCTTGCTAAAAGTTCTCCTGGTAAACCAGCAATCTTAGCAACATGAATACCATAGGATTTGTCAGCTGGCCCTGGTTCAATCTTGTGAAGGAAGGTGACCTGCCCATCCTGCTCCAAGGTTGCCACATGAACATTGACCAAGTGTTCCAAGCTAGACTCCAGACTGGTCAACTCATGGTAGTGGGTCGCAAAGAGGGTTTTGGCTCCGATATGTTCATGGATGTATTCGATGATGGACTGGGCAAGAGCCATCCCATCATAAGTTGCAGTTCCCCGTCCCAATTCATCAAAGAGAATGAGAGAGTTCTTGGTCGCATGCGAAATGGCATTGTTAGCCTCCATCATCTCCACCATAAAGGTTGATTGACCTGAAACCAAGTCATCTGCTGCTCCGATACGGGTAAAGATGGCATCGAAGATAGGCAAATGGGCGCTTTCTGCCGGTACATACGAGCCTAGCTGGGCCATAACCGCCGTCATAGCTAGCTGGCGCATGTAGGTAGACTTCCCACTCATGTTGGGTCCCGTAATCAGTTGAATGCTGGTATCTTCTGCCATCTGAATCGTATTTGGAATATAGGTCTGTGCTCCCATAACCTTTTCGACGACAGCATGGCGCCCTTTTTGGATATCTATTTGTGAATCCTCTCCAAACTCAGGTCGGATCAAATGCTGGGTTTCAGCCACAACTGCGAGACTTTGCAAGACATCAACCGTTGCAATTCCTTGGGCTAAAGCCTGCAAACGCTGGATGTACTTGCTGACTTCCTCACGGATACGCATAAAGATTTCATATTCTAGGTTGGCTGACTTCTCACGCGCCTCCAACATATCCCCCTCGATACGGGCTAATTCTTCGGTGCCAAAGCGTTCTGAGTTTTTCAGCGTTGCCTTGCGGAAAAAGTGGGCTGGCACATTTCCCAGTTGCGAATTGGTCACATGGAAATAGTAACCGTCCTTTTTATTGTAGTCAATCTTAAGCGTGCTGATGCCAGAGTTTTCCCGCTCCTTAGCCTCAATCTCAGCAATCCAGCTAGTCCCTTCTCTGAGCACACGACGGTACTTGTCTAAGGTCTCATCAAATCCCGTACGGATAATGCCACCTTCCGTAATCACGTGAGGAGCTTCAGGAGCAATGGCAGCACTAATCAAGCTCTCCAACTCCGGAATGGCATCCAGCTGTGCGATGAGATAGGCTAGAGCAGGCTGCTCCATTCCCTCTAAAATCGATCGAATCCGTGGTACACTGGATAAGGTGGTCGCCAACTGCAAGAGATCCTTGGGATTGGTCTTGCCAAAAGAAACCCGACTAGCCAAACGTTCGATGTCATAAACACCCTTGAGACTGTCCGTTAAATCACTACGCTCAAAGAAGTGGTCAAGAAAGACCTGCACCACCTCTTGACGTTGGACAATTCGCTCCTTATCAATCAAGGGACGATGAATCCAAGAACGTAAGAGACGCATACCCATAGCCGTTTTGGTTTCGTCCAAAAGCCAGAAAAGACTGCCTTGCTTCTTGCCTGAACGGGCATTCTCAACCAAATCCAAACTAGCCTTAGTCGCATAATCCATCTGCAAGAAATCTTTGATTTCATAACGAATCACTGGTTTGAGGTGGTTCAATTCCCGCATCTGGGTCCGGTGAACATACTGGAGGAGCTTACTAGCTGCCGCTTGCTCCACAGCTGCCAGTCGTGAATCCAGTAAATGAAGGTCCTCAAAGGCTTCTTTTTCATAAGAAAGCACCAAATTCATCTGACGGCTGAGGATTTGTTCTTCTTCCTCAGACAAGTCATAACCCAGCACCACTTCTCGAGCCTTGAGGTTACGGATTTCCCCACAAACTAGCGTAAAATCTAATAGCCCCGTCACATAAAAATCACCTGTCACTAGATCCATATAAGCCAGACCAAATTGATTGCCATCACGATCTAAGGCAACCAAGAAATTATTCTGACTATCCGGCTTACTGCTATCGACAACCGTTCCAGGTGTGATGACCTGGACCACCTCTCGCTTGACAACACCGACCGCTTGTTTGGGATCTTCCATCTGTTCAGCTATAGCAACTTTATAGCCCTGCTCAATCAGAACATCGATATACTGTTGGGCAGAATGATAGGGGACGCCCGCCATGGGTATCGGATTTTCTGCATTTTTATTCCGACTTGTTAAGGAAATTTCTAAAATTTGTGCTGCATTAATTGCATCTTCATAGAACAACTCGTAAAAATCACCCATTCGAAAAAGCAAAAAAGCATCTGGGTATTGTTTCTTAATATCCACATACTGTTGCATGCCGGGTGATAGCTTTTCTGTTGCCATTTTCCGTCTCTCCTTGCTAAAAATAAGTCTTGAGAGCAACCCCCAAGACCTTATTTATCTTTCATCAAATCTAGCAAACGATCTTCCATCAGCTTGGCAACGTGCTGGTCTCGACAAATAACCAATAAGGTATTAGCACCAGCAACCGTTCCTAGAATCCATTCATCCTTGTTTGCATCTACAATGTTTGCTAAGACTGCAGCTTCCCCAAGTTTGGTATGAAGTACCAAGGTGAACTCTGCTCTTGCAACTCCTTCTAAATGATGAGACAAAAACTCAACTAAATCAATCTTATCTGTCTCATTTGCTAGTACATAATACACCATATCATTTTTCTTAACCTTGGTCAAGCCGATTTCACGCAAATCACGCGACAAAGTCGTTTGTGTCACATAAACATTACGAGCTTCTAAACGATCTTGAATCTCTTTTTGTGTCCCAAGTTTTTCTTCGGTGATCATCTTTTTAATCAATTGATGCCGTTCTCTTTTTCTCATATTATCCTCTTAAGTGAATATTTATAACAAGTTTTACATTTATTTTATAACTACATTATACCAAAAAAAATAGATAATTCAAAAAAATTCTTTTCTTTCTCAAAAAATGTAGTAAATTGTGTTAAAATAGTAAAAAAGCCCAAAAGGAGCCCTTATGAATACAAAAGAATTGATTGCTAGCGAGTTGGCTAGCATCATTGATAGCCTGGACCAAGAGGCTATTTTAAATTTACTGGAAACACCTAAAAACTCAGAAATGGGAGACATCGCCTTCCCTGCCTTTTCTCTAGCAAAGGTCGAGCGTAAAGCTCCGCAAATGATTGCTGCCGATATTGCTGAAAAAATTAATAGTCAGGCCTTTGAAAAGGTTGTTGCTACAGGACCTTACGTCAACTTTTTCCTTGATAAAAGTGCTATTTCGGCTCAGGTATTACAGGATGTTATCACTGAAAAAGAACACTATGCCGACCAAACCATTGGCAAGCAAGAAAATGTCGTTATCGACATGTCTAGTCCCAACATCGCAAAACCATTCTCTATTGGGCACTTGCGTTCAACCGTTATCGGAGATAGCTTATCACATATTTTCCAAAAAATCGGCTATCAAACGGTCAAGGTCAACCACCTAGGAGACTGGGGCAAACAGTTTGGAATGTTGATCGTTGCCTACAAGAAATGGGGAAATGAGGAAGCCGTTAAAGCGCATCCAATCGATGAACTTCTAAAACTTTACGTCCGCATCAATGCTGAAGCTGAAAAAGACCCTAGCTTGGATGAAGAAGCACGCGAATGGTTCCGCAAACTGGAAAATGGAGATGAGGAAGCCCTCGCTCTCTGGCAATGGTTCCGTGATGAAAGTTTAGTGGAATTCAACCGCCTTTACAATGAATTGCAAGTCGAATTTGACAGCTACAACGGAGAAGCCTTCTACAATGATAAGATGGATGCTGTTGTAGACATTCTTGCCGAAAAAGGACTTCTTGTTGAGTCAGAAGGAGCCCAAGTTGTCAATCTTGAGAAATATGGAATTGAACATCCAGCCCTTATCAAGAAATCTGATGGTGCAACTCTCTATATCACACGTGACTTGGCTGCAGCCCTTTACCGTAAAAACGAATACCAATTTGCAAAATCTATCTATGTTGTTGGTCAAGAGCAATCTGCCCACTTCAAACAACTCAAGGCAGTACTACAAGAGATGGGCTATGATTGGAGCCAAGACATTGTCCATGTTCCGTTTGGATTGGTAACAAAAGAAGGGAAAAAACTTTCTACTCGTAAAGGAAATGTCATCTTGCTAGAACCGACTATCGCTGAGGCTGTTAGTCGTGCCAAGGCCCAAATCGAAGCGAAAAATCCTGAGTTAGAAAATAAAGACCAAGTTGCCCACGCTGTTGGAGTTGGGGCTATCAAGTTCTATGATCTTAAGACCGACCGTACAAATGGATACGACTTCGACCTTGAAGCTATGGTATCCTTTGAAGGAGAAACTGGACCTTACGTTCAATACGCCTACGCTCGTATCCAATCTATCTTGCGCAAAGCCGATTTCAAACCAGATACAGCCGGCAACTACAGCCTGAATGATGCTGAAAGCTGGGAAATCATTAAACTACTCCAAGACTTCCCACGTATTATCAATCGTGCAGCAGATAATTTTGAACCTTCTATCATTGCGAAATTTGCGATTAGTTTGGCTCAAGCATTTAACAAATATTATGCACATACACGTATCCTAGATGAAAGCCCTGAGCGCGACAGTCGTCTAGCACTCAGCTACGCAACCGCAGTCGTCCTCAAAGAAGCTCTTCGTTTGCTCGGAGTAGAAGCGCCGGAGAAGATGTAAATCGCCAAAGTTACTTGATTGCGGAGCAATCTAAGTAACTAACGCCAAATCCTATTCGGACTTTGGCTAGGCGCTTCACTAGTCATGGCCCCTAAATATAATCGATTTAGAGGCCATGATGTCGTAACTATGATGATTTGGCTAGGCGCTTCACTAACTTGTCAAACCAAATAACAGCGATTTAGTTGGGGTTAGGTTCTAATCTTTAAATTACTTGAAAGCAATCTGAAAGGTTGAGGCAAAATAATATTTATATTTTGTTCGGCCTTGCAGCTATTCAATAAAACAATTTATTCACTTTTACTATTTCTTTATCATACTGGGAGATACCTTATGAGTCAATATGCTTATATCCTCGTTATAATTAGCTTGGTTTTCCTTTTTCTGCTCAATAAGTACGAGAAGGAAAGACTTCAAAGACTCTACCAAGAGCATCTCTTGAAGGACGAGACATTTAGGTCTGACATCAAAGAGAAAATTCACACGACTGAAAATATCAATGATGTCATTGCACATATCAATAAAACTTACCATCTGGGAATGTTGCTCTCAAAAGATGTCACAGATCAATTGAAATAACCGAAATCCGAGAAGAAAACTTCTCGGATTTTTATTGGCCCTAGTAAACATCATCCCCTTGAAACAGCCACGGTTATTTTCATATGATTTTTGTAATTCTTTCAGAACTTCCCAACTTTTTTCAAAATATTCTTGCATTTCTTTTAAGTTTTTTGTAGAATAGTAGCTATCTATTCAGATTATTCTGAAAATTCAAAAATAGGAGTGTTTATTATGTCACAAGTTACGTTATCAAACCAGTCAACCTGGGCAAGCAAACTAAAGGCAATGGGGCCAGGAATCCTAATGGCTTCTGCAGCCGTTGGAGGTTCTCACATCGTATCCTCCACTCAAGCTGGTGGTTCTTATGGTTGGTCACTACTCCTCTTGGTTATCTTGGCCAATGTTTTTAAATATCCATTTTTCCGTTTTGGTGCCGAATATACTGCTGATACTGGTAAAACCTTGGTCGAAGGCTACGCTGAAAAAGGGAAACTCTATCTCTGGATTTTCTTTGTCCTCAATGTCTTTTCAGCTATGGTCAATACAGCTGGAGTCGCTATCCTTTGTTCAGCCATCATCGCTAGCGCTTTTCCAATGATTGGTCTTAGCATCACTCAATGGTCCCTTATCCTTGTTGCAGTCATTTGGGCCATGCTACTCTTTGGTGGCTACAAACTGTTGGATGGTATGGCAAAATGGATCATGTCTGCTTTGACTATTGCAACTGTTCTTGCAGTTATCATTGCAGCAATTAAGCATCCAGAATACAGCTCTGATTTTGTCGAAAAGACACCTTGGCAAATGGCGGCCCTCCCTTTTATTGTTTCCCTCCTAGGATGGATGCCTGCCCCTATTGAAATTTCAGCCATCAACTCACTCTGGTCTGCTGAAAAGAAAAAGACTGTCAACTTTAATACAGAGGACGCCCTTTTCGACTTTAACGTTGGTTACATTGGAACTGCTATCCTGGCTGTATTCTTTGTAGCACTCGGAGCACTCATTCAGTATCCTACAGGACAAGCAGTTGAGGCCGCTTCAGCCAAATACATCTCTCAATTCGTGGGTATGTATGCCTCTGTTCTTGGAGAATGGTCCCGTTACTTGATCACCTTCATCGCCTTTCTCTGTATCTTTGGAACAGTCATTACTGTTATCGATGGCTATTCCCGCGTTAATCAGGTTTCCCTACGACTCTTGTTAAGTCAAAAAGAGGATGATAGCAAATCTTTGAACATCTGGATGACCCTCACAGCTGTTATCGGTATCATCATCATCAAGTTCTTTGCTGGTCAAGTATCAACCATGCTTCGCTTCGCCATGATTGGTTCTTTCCTGACAACACCATTCTTCGCTCTTTTGAACTATGTATTGGTGACACGTGAAAATAAAAATCTTCCTTCTTGGCTAAAACTCCTCGCTATCGCAGGATTGATTTTCCTCTTTGGCTTCGCTATCTTCTTTATCTATGCACTTGCTATCGGAAAAGCAGGATAGTTTATAAATGGCACCCTTACGGGGTGCTTTTTGTATACACAAAAAGCAGTTGAAAATCTCAACTGCCCCTCAGTACTACTTTATTTTTCTGTTTCTAACTCATACAAATCTGCAATGATTGCTGCGACCTTTTTAATATCTCCCAGCATACCACGCATTTCAAAGTCAGCCAAAACTGGGAAACCAAAGCGCTGACTATACTGCTTGGCTGTCAGACAGTATTGATTGTTAAAATTACGATTACCAGAACCGACTACCCCAAAACACTTACTAGCATTGTCCCCATAGGCGATAAAGTCGCCCACTGGAGTTGTTAGAATCTCAACATCGCCGTTATCGACGCCGTTCCCACCTTCTAGATAGGTCGGCAAAAAAGCGATATAGGGATGTTCCATTTCAAAGAATTCTTGACCTTCCTTGACTAGGTCCTTGATATGGATTTTTTGGACCTCAATCCCTTCGTACTGGGACAAGAGATAATCCTTGAGTCGGGTTACAAAACTTTCTGTATTCCCACTCAGACTGATATACACTAAGGATATTTTTTTCATGTTGACCTCGATTTTTATGTTTACGATATAAAAAGAACTACCAAAATTGTAACTTGATAGTTCTTTTTTGTCAATACTTAGGCAGCCTCTTCTGCTTCGACTTCCTCAGTCAAGTCCTTTTGTTGACGCCACATCTTGTAAAAGACTAAGGCTAAAAAGAGAACATTGATGATGATGAACAAAATATCCGTCCCTTTTGCTAATGCTCCCATTCCTAAGCCAAGGGCACTATCTTTGATTAATTGAACTGCATCTTGAATGTTCATATAGCTATAAACCAAACCAACAATAGCTAGTAAAACATAGCCAATATAAGTATAGTTTGCAAATTGCACGTTTTTACGTACGAGAAATACAAAGGCTACTACAACTAAAATTGCAGATAAAATAATCAACAACATATTAAAAATAGAGTGAGAGGATTCTGACACTTTGTAAGTATAGTTGACCGTGTCTTCTAATTGCTGGGCAGTAAGCGTCCCGCTATTCGCCAGGCTAGCACGAAGAGCATCTTTACTTGGCAATGGACTCAAGATTCCAAATAGTGACATAGATGAAATGAGGGCTGATAGGACTAATAAGACCCAAAGATAAATAGGATTCTTTTTCATGTTTTCCTCCATAAGATATTTTGAACATTATAGCATTTTTTGTACAGGAATACAACTTTTACAAGCTGGTTTCAACTTGTTTGCGATAGGCTTTCGGTGATTTTCCGCACAATTTACGGAAAACCTTGTAGAAATATCCAACATTACTGTAGCCAACTGCATAGCAAATATCTTCGATGCTATCACTGGTCGAAAGCAAGAGCTGCTGCGCCGCCTTAATTCGCTGTTTATTGAGCAATTCCGCAAAGGTTGAGTTGGTTTCTCTCTTGATTAGCTGACCGAGATAGACAGGATTGATAAAGAGATCCTTGCTGATATCCTTAAGCGAGAGCTCTTTCTGATAATCACGCCCAATCACCTCCAAAACGCTCACCACATTTTCATTCATGCGGTACTGGCCAAAGAACTTGGTCAAGGTTTCTTTGATATAGGCAACCAATTCTTCAAAGGTGTTAATGGCATGGATGGCTTTGACAATCTCCGTCATATCATCTGCTTTTAGGTGTTCAAACAAATGGAAGACATCCATGACAAACTGGGTGAAGAGTTGCTTCGTGATGGCCACGCGCGGGGTATTCTTCAAAACAACCTTCTCTAGCAGGGTTAATTCTTCGATGATTTGATTGATATTCCCTTGGATAATCACCCGATAAATCGGCTCGTAATAAGCAAACAAACTCTCGGATTTTTCTAGATTGACTGAACCGTAGAAGAGGGCTTTTTCAGCGTTGATCTTCCAATTCTCAAAGGACTGCTGGTAGGGTGCTTCAAATGGTGTCACGACGATGCCATCGAGCGGTTGATCAGAGATGAAAATCTGCCAGTCTTGCCCCAAAACATAGTAAGGAATGGTAAAAGAGCCTTGCTTTTCCTTTGAAAGTCCTATCCACCAGTTTTCTTTACCTGCTAAGAAACTGATAAAGCCTTCTTCATCTAATTCTTGACTGAGGGTCTGACTTTGCTCCACCTTTTCTTGAAGCTGTCGCGCAATCTTTTCTAGTAAATTGCCCAACTCCACCTTGTCTACTGGCTTGACCAGATAATCCACGACACTAAGGTTCATGGCTTTTTTGACATAATCAAACTCCTGATAACCAGACAGCAAGATATAATAGGTATCTGGAAGTAGCTCTTTCATTTCCCTAATCATCTCAAGCCCGGTCTTATCTGGCATGTTGACATCGGAAATGATCACATCCACTGGATTTTCCTTGACGTAATCCAAAGCATCATCTGCGTGATTAGCTGTCGCGACGACTTGCATATCCCATTTTTCAAAGGGGATTAATCGCTTGAGCCCCTCTGTCACCATGTACTCATCGTCTACTAATAAAACTTTATACATTTCTACCCTTTCTATTCATCCTGGATAGTGATATGGTAACGAACACCCTCTTGCTCAGCTGACTCTACACTGATTTGGTAGCGATCCCCAAAGTAGAGAACAAAGCGTTCGTGTACATTCACTATTCCAATTGATTGCCGCTCTCCACTGTAGCTTGCTTCGTGTTCAAAACTTCGCTGAGTTAATTTTTCTTGCAAGCTAGCTAGTTTCTCAGAGGACATTCCCCGACCATTGTCTACTACTAAGATTTCAACGAATCCTTGACCCTTCAAGGCTTTGATACTGATGACATTATCTGTTCTGCGATGGTCAACACCATGGGCAAAGTAGTTTTCTACTAATGGTTGGAGTGTAAATTTTGGAATCCTCATTTCTTCCAATTCTGGTGCAATCTTGAAACCATAGGCAATGGATTTAGGATAACGCACCATGCAGAGATAGCTATATTTTCGGCAGAATTCCAACTCCTGCTTCAGCGTGGTTTCCCGCTCGTCGGAGATATTATTTCGTAACAAACTGCTAAATTCATAGATAATATCTGCTAGTTCATCCTGACTTGCCATAACGGCATACATCCGTAAAAACTCCAGAGTATTGTACATAAAGTGAGGATTGATTTGAGCTTGTAGAGCTCGCATATTGGCATCTTTTTGACTGAGCTCTAGCTGATAGATATCGTGGATATTTTTTTCCAGGCGATCCAACATATCATTGGTTGTTTCTGCAATGAGAAGCAACTCTTGGTCTTTTTCAGAGGTATCGATTCGAAGGCCTTCTTCTCCTTGAGCAATCACCTCGATCGAATCTACTAGGTCTACGACTTGTTTTTGGTAATTTGAGAAAGTCTGTCTAAGGGTCACGTACAAAATGATGATAAAGAGGATACTTAGCCCAATAATGATAGCTGAACTCGTCAAAGTTCCTGTAAGAACAAAATTTTTAGGAACAGCAGCTCGAACCTGATAACCGTGAGAGGTGACACCTACAAACCAGTTTTCTCGCTCGGCTGATACCTTCTCCCCAATATGGAACATCTCGGTCTCAAAAGGAGAGGTCACTGTTACAGCCATTGGGATATGTCCCCTTGTATTGTCAATAGCTCCATGGAGAACATCTGGCGATAAGGAGATATAAATCACTCCTAAATCCTTGTCAGACACAGGATCAGAAACGGGAATGGCAAAACTGTTGGCTGTCGGCTTAAAATCCTCCGCAGGGACTTTCTCCCCGCTGCGTTTTTCTCTAGTCGAAACATACACTTCCTTATAGTCCTGAAGGACAATAGCCACTCCAGTCACAAAATCATTCCGAACATAGATATTATCAATATTTTCATACAAGGATACAGAAATATAAGGCGAAGTTTTACGCTCTAATTGCCAATAGAAATAGTCTGGGGTGCTAAGACTGAAATACTTGTAAATTCCTTCAATGCGGGCTTGATTTTCAACCAAAGACTGAGCGAGTTGGGTTGATTCTCTGTGATAATATTCCACTTCACTCACTGTCCGAGTAGTCACACGTTCTGCAACCCGTTGGGCCTCTTTCTCACGTGAATCCCAGTCAGCATACGATAGCATAATCGCAAAACTGGCAATGACCACGATCATAACCAAACTATAAATCCGTAAAAGAGAGTGAAGCCAGAACTGCTTCATTCTATTTTGTCGCCAATTTTTCATGGATACTTTCATAAATAGGTTCCAACATATCACTGATAAAGAAATGCCACATTCCAATTCCTACAAAAAAGAGCAAGGCAGGCATATAATAACCAACTCCTACAAGGAGAGCTGACCCGAGTAAAACCTTGGCAATCGCAGGTAAGCTCATGAAAATCCCGATAAGGGACAGTTTCAAAGTGTTTTGGTAGGATAAATCAAAGTACACCTGAAGTTTCAAGGAAACAGTATAGGCTAGAAAGACAAAAGCAACTACAAGGACATTGAGAAAGGTCGCCAAGAGGTGGAAAATCGTCTGGTGAGGCAATTGAACTAGAAGATACAAACCATAAACTAGGACAAGATCCACAAACACAAAACTATAGAAAGCCAGATTGCTCTTGACAAAATTGCTCTTATACAATTCCCAAGCTTCCTTCAAATGGTAGGCTCGATAGGTATAACCATGCTCCGCATACAAACTCATAAGGGTGGCACTGGCTGGTGCCAAACCAAAGACTACTCCTCCTGCTAGTGTTAATAGCCAGAAATAAGCTGTCGCAATCATTCCCAAAAAGATACGATTAAAGACGAATTCTAGAAATTTTCCCATGTTACTCTCCTTAAACTAACAATGTAACCATTATATCATATTTCAAGCGTTTTCAAAAATATAGAGTTTCCATTTACAATCCTTAAAAAGCGTGATACAATTGGTTTTGTTAGTATGCATCAAGGAGATTCTCATGAAGAAAAATATCTTAACTACCCTCTTAGCCGTCGTTCTCTACTTCCTCTGTCTAGGGATTGGAGTAGTACTTGGACACTTGGTAGACTCAACAGGCAATATGTTCTATGCGCCTGCCTTTTCTGCCCTTGTTGGAGGGAGCGTCTACATGTTTCTTCTGGTAAAAGTTCCTCGTTTTGGTGCCATTACCACTCTCGGATTCTTTATGGCTCTCTTTTTCCTAGCTAGTAAACACGGCGCTGGTGCCTTTCTACCAGCTATCACTTGCGGTCTTGCAGCAGATGCCATCGCTCGTCTCGGAAACTACAGAGATCGAATCAAAAACACCCTCTCCTTCCTCGTCTTTGCTTTTAGCACAAGTGGCCCTATCTTCCTCATGTGGATCCGTCCCAAAGCTTACGTGGCTGCCTTACTTTCGCGTGGGAAATCCCAAGAATACATCGACCGTATCATGGTCGCTCCAGAGTTGGACAAAATCCTTCTCTTTGTTTCAAGCATCCTCCTAGGTGCCTTGATGGGTGCTTTGATTGGGCAATTTCTAAGTCAAAAAATAGCTGATAAACTATAAGCTAAAAGCCCTGAAGACTAGCAATGCCTAGTTCCAGGGCCTTTTTGTATACAATCTTAAAATTCACTATAGATAAATTCTTGAATATTCGAAAAATCGGTCACAAAACAGTAAATCACGATGCTCAAGATAACCGTATAAAAAAATAGTGTCCACAAGATTAAACGATGTGTGTTAGTTAGCTTGGTTTGCAAATTTGTAAAGTTCTTTTTCAACTTCCATCCATCCTTTCACTCCAACGTGCATCACGTCAAATAAAAAGTAATTATCATACTCTCTGTTTCCATAGTTTAATACGGTTGCACCATGGCTTTTTGCGACATCTTCTATTTTTTTATAAGTTTTTTCTCGCATCTCTCTTGAGACACCAGTGTAGTCATTCCATTTCCCGTTTACTGGGAAAATAATAACCTCAACTTCAATTCCCAATTCCTTAGCAACTGTCAAGAAAAGTTCCATATCTGAATACTCTGGTGACTCCAGGTAACTCAAATCTTTATTAGAATCTTTCAGTGATGCATAGCGGTCTTTTAAGTAAGTATTGTAGTAGTTATTATCAACAGTATAGTCATTATTGTCTGTTTTCTTTTTGACCTCTTCCACAAACTGATCCGTCATCTTCTGCCAATCATAGTCTGGGGTTTTGTCTCCTAGTGAAGGATAATCTGATTTAGCATGTTTTTGATAAAAAGTCTGTTTGAGCTTAAAGGAATACATCGCGTTATCTAACTCTAATAGTTTTTTATCAACAATGGTTCCTTTTCCATCTATGAAATAACTTTTGTATTTTTTGTAGATGTCATTTTGTTGCTTGTTCCCCTTGGTAATCTCGATAATGCGATTGATTAGTTTTTCTTTCGTTTCTTTACTAATCTTGTCATTATCTAGCATGTGAAAAATATGTTCCTGAGAAGCCTTGTTCAAAAAAGCATCTTGATGAGTCCCATCTTTTTCAAACCACTGAACCGACTCTACTATAGCCACTTTTCGCTTACTCATAGATCCTTCAATAGAGGCTAAAGTAGAAGCCTGAATGATGTTTTGAGAATAACTGGTCCCAATCTGCATGATATTAAAATCGTTGTAGTTAAAAATTTTATTTGGATGATAGTCTTCATTTATCGTCGCAACCAACTCTGAAGAACCCATTAGAACCAGTGTATTGGGGGTGATATTACTTGTTAGAATATCTCTACTTTTATACTTTTCATACGAGGTGCTATAACGAATACTGTTATCCTTGACTTTATAATAATCATCAATCTTCTTGACATACGTCACATTTAAAAGAGCAAGCGTCGCAATTACGAGCACAAGCGATAGTAAAAATGCTTTTAATTTAATCATCTCGTTTTATCCTATCCCTTCGGTCTGGCAGACTTCTTTTCAATCTCTTATCTCTTTAAAATCGTCAGTAAGATTTTATAGGGTTCACCTGAAAAGATAAAGAAAGCAACCATAACCAAATGCATGGTCACAAACCAACTTAGTAGCTTATACCAGTTTTTATTTTTATTTTTCTTATAAAAATTGCTTTTCTTTTGATACACTTCAAATCCAGCCATCAAGACACCATGGTAAAAACCATAAACAATGTAGCTAACGCTAAGACCATGCCAAAAACCCATGACCAACATATTGACCATATAGGCATAGGTTGCATTGTGTAGTCTATTTTTGAACCATTTTTTCCTGATAACCTGCATCAATACTCTTGAAAATACAAAATCTCTCAGCCAGGTCGACAAGGTGATATGCCATCTGGTCCAGAAATCCTTGATATCAACACTCAAGAAAGGTTTGTTAAAGTTCATCGGTGTCTGAATACCTAGAATGTTGCTACTTCCAACGGCCATTAGACTATAGCCTGCAAAGTCAAAGAACAGATACAAGGTATAGAGGTACATATACTTGATTGAATAAACGACTGTGCCAGTATTATTTAGAGCGAGTAACATCTGGTAAACATAGGTTGATAAAACAACCTTGTAAAGAAGGCCTAGAACGATACGATACACACCGTCCCCTGCTAACTCTAGATACTCTTTTCGGGGCATGACCTCGTTTATCTCTTTTAAAAATCTCCTACTCCGATCAATTGGACCAGCACTAACTGTTGGGAAAAAGAGCAAAAACTGTAGATAATCTTTTACACTGATTTTTTCTTTGATCAAGCCATCCGATATTTCTAGCATGATCTGAATGGTCTTAAAGGACATGTAAGAAATTCCAATAAAGGCCAACAAATGCAGAGAAGTCAGGGCAAAGACTTTATTGATTACTAAAGGAAGGATGGAAAGGAAAACCAGTGGTTTCAGCCGCTTTGCCTCTATCCTCTGTGCTAGAAAAACCAGAAAATACTGGTAAACGATAAAGGAGAGTAAATAGACCATCATCGCTCGACTCTTACCATAGATAGCTCCTGCAAATAAGAGGGAGAGCGCCAAAATATAGTAGTCCTTACGTTTTTCAAAAAAGTTTACCACAAAACCAATCAGTAAAACTACAAACAAGAGAAGGAAGAAATCATTCCCCTCGAAATAATTCATACCAGTCAAACTCCTTTACATTATCATCCCTTCGACAGCAAACTTTCTGATTTGCTAATTGAGGGACCTTTCTTTATTATAGCATATTTCTAAAAAGAAGCTTTACTCTTCTTGCATTTCGGTGAGAAAACAAAAAGGAGTCCCTTCGAACTCCTTCCATTATTTATGACTTAATCTCTTGGTCAGGAAATCACCTAAGAACTGGATTGTAAAGATAATCAAGATGATAATGATAGTCGCCAAGATGGTCACATCGTGATTATAGCGATTGAATCCATAGGCAATGGCTACATTACCAATACCACCAGCTCCAACCGCACCCGCCATAGCTGTTTCCCCAACAAGGGAAATCAAGGTCACAGTCGTCACACGAATCAAATCTGGAAGACCTTCTGATAGATAAACACCCACGATGTCCCAGAATGTCGCTCCACTAGCCTGCGCCGCCTCAATGACACCACCATCTAGCTCAGCCAAGACCACCTGCACCTGACGGGCAAAGAAGGCAAAGACCGCAAAAGAAAGTGGGACAAGGGCTGCATTTGGCCCGATACTCGTCTTCACAATCAAGTGAGAAAGTGGCGACATGATTGCCAAGAGGATGATGAAAGGAACCGCACGGAAAATGGAGGTGATCTTGTCTAAAATCCAAAAGATAACCTTATTTTCCAAGACACCGCCTGGCGCTGTCAAGACAAGGAAGAGACCTGCCACCAGCCCCAAGAACCCTCCGATGATGAAGGAAAGAACTGTCATATAAAGAGTTAGGTAGATAGCCGTTCCCCAGCCTGCCTGACCAGCCCAGCCCATCTTATAGACATTTGGTAGATAAGTTTGAATCAACTCTGTCATTTTACTGTCCTCCCTTCAATACTTTTAACTGGACACCCGCTTGACGAATGGCTTCTTGAGCACCTGCTAGCGCTGCTTTTTCACCTGACAAGACCACCACCAATTCTCCAACGGGAGTGCCATCGAGAATTTCGATATTTCCATAGAGGATATTAGCCGTTACTTGGTAATGTTTGTACAATTCATTCAAAAGTGGCTCGTCTGTTGAAGCCCCTGCATACTTGAGCTGCACTAAAATACTGTTCTCAGATAAATGTTCTACGATTTCTTGCTTCTCAATCTTGACCATGGCTTCATCAATGCCTGTGGCTGTTGAGATAAAGTCTTGGGTCAAAGGCTGTTTAGGGTCTGAGAAGATTTCAAGGACACTGCCTTCTTCAATCAAATGTCCATCCTGCATAACTGCCACACGGTTGGCAATGTCTTTGACAATCTGCATTTCATGCGTAATCAAGACAACCGTCAAGCCTAATTTTTGGTTCAAATCTTGCAACAAGGCCAAAATCTGCTTGGTTGTCTTAGGATCAAGAGCAGAAGTTGACTCATCTGAAATCAAAATTTTCGGATCATTTGCCAAGGCACGCGCAATGGCTACACGCTGTTTTTGCCCTCCTGATAGTTGTGAAGGGTAGTTTTCAGCACGATCCGCCAAGCCAACCAAGTCTAACAACTTAGCTACTTTGGCTTTCTTTTCTTCCTTGCTGAGTCCAGAGTGTTTGAGGGCAAAGGCCACATTTTCCTCTGCTGTCTTTTGACTCATCAGGTTAAAATGCTGGAAAATCATCCCAATATCCTGACGTTTGCGACGCAACTGCTCTGCCGTCAAGGTCACCTTGCCATCAAAAATGACGTCGTTATCAATGGTAATTTTCCCAGCAGATGGCTTTTGCAAGAGGTTAATCACCCGTACAAGAGTGGATTTCCCTGCTCCAGAATATCCAACGATTCCGTAGATATCCCCTTCTTGGATGTGAATGGTCACATCCTTGACCGCTGTGATGGTTCTCTTCTTTTGGTGAAAAGTCACATCGATCTGATCTAACTTGATAATATCTCTACTCATAGCTTCTAATCAGCTCCTCTACTAATTCAATATGGGTGTAGTAATCGGTGATTCGCACGTTTTCATCTCCACCGTGATCTCGGCTATTGGCATTTCCTAGACCGAAGGCCACCATGGGCACCTCTAGGGCATCAAAGACCGTATGCATAGGCCCTGTCCCCGCTGTGGTCGGCAAGACAGACACGCCCTGTGGATAGAATTTCTTGGCCAACTCGATTACGTTGAGAATGGCTGGCGCACTCATATCGCTTCGATAGCTCATCTCTCCCAAGGTATAGTATAATTCTACCTTATCAAAGCCATTTTTGTCTAGCTGTTTCCGAATTTTTTCCAGAACGTCATGCGGTTCTAGGCCAGGAACCAAACGAACCTCTAGCTTAGCACTGGCTTCTGCTGGCAAAATCGTTTTAACCCCTTGCCCTTGATAACCTGACTGAATCCCTTCGATATTAAGGGCTGGCTCAAAAAAGAAACGTTTTAGAAAGGCTGCACGTTCCTCTTGTAAGAGAGGCAATTCCAAGCCATAAATGCGACTGATTTCCTCAGGATTGCGTTGGGCGTAGGTATCTACCAAGGCCAGTTCTCGTTCATTTGGCTCTTGAACATTCTCGTACAAGCCTTCTACCAAGATACGACCATCTGTAGCTCGCAGACTACTTAGAGCCTGTAGGAGATACCAAGGTGCTGATTCCACGACACCACCATAACTCGAGTGGATATCCACATCCGCACTTTTCACCTTAGCATCAAAGGTCACAATCCCCTTGTTTCCACCAGAGATTTCCAGCTGTTCCAAGGCGTTCTTGGTCCCTTGTTCCCAGACTAGCAAGTCCGCCCCACGAAGTTTGTCTGCGTGTTTCTCTAAATACTTATCTAGATCCATGGAAGCAGACTCCTCTGCTCCCTCCATGATAAAGCTGATATTGACAGGCAGATCATCGTGATGCTGCATATACTTTCTCAGAGCACTCAAACGAGCTGTGATATGACCTTTGTCGTCGTCAACCCCACGTCCATACATAAAGCCATTTCGCACAGAAAGGGTAAAAGGATCCTCTGTCCACACCTGGTCGCCATCCGCTGGCACGGTGTCATAGTGATTATAGAAGATCAAGGTCTTGGCATCCGGACGCGAACTCTTGAAATGCGCCATGACAAAAGGCGCCGTGTAGCTCTCATCTATCTCGACTTCAGCTCCCACACGCTTGAAAATCTCACCCAAATAGTTGGCAACTTCCTTAAGTCCAACCTGCTGGGCAAAGACTGATTTCTTGGAAATCAAGGTACGCAAAACCTCAAAATAATGCTGGGCTACATGATCCCTTTCAAATTTTTCAATCTGTTCTTGTTCGCTAGGAAAAACCATATTCTCTCTACCTTTCTATGAACCTATAGTCTTCTTTACAATCCATGCTCTATACAAAAGCAAGAGGTGGAAACTCTCTCCCACCTCCCTGTGTCTTATTACCAAACTGGTTGGTCCAAACCGTCTGATGTTTCTTCGATAACTTTTTTCACTTCATCAGTGTGGTAAGCTGCGATCACTTTCTTGATGGCATCAGCCTTAGGTGATGATTCCCAATCTTTTTTCGCAACAATGATGTTGTACCATTGTTTTGAGTTTTCATCAGCTTGTTCTTTGAAGAGTGCTTTCTTGTAGTCCAATTTTGCTTCTGTAACGAAGGTATTGTTTACAACGGCAGCATCAACTGATGACAATGAACGAGCTGTTTGGCTAGCGTCCAATTCAGTAATCTTCAAGTTCTTTGGATTTTCTGTGATGTTAGCAACTGTTGCAAGGGCAGTTCCAGAAACATCCAATTTGATCAAACCAGCTGATTGAAGCAAGTAAAGCGCACGGCTTTCGTTTGTTGCATCGTTTGGTACGGCGATTTCACCGTTATCTGGGATTTCTTCCACTTTGGTGTACTTGTTTTCTTCCCCATTTTTACCTGAGTAAAGGCGGATTGGTGAGATATAGGTATCTGCAATCGCTACAAGGTCTTTCCCGTTTTCTTTGTTCCAGTTATTCAAGAAGTTGTAGTGTTGGAAAGCATTCAAGTCTACTTCGCCATCAGCAGTTGCCTTGTTTGGTTGTGAATAGTCTGTGAACTCTGTGAATTTCAATTTAATACCATCTTTTTCAACCAATTCTTGGATTTTATCCCAACGCGCTTCTTCAGAACCGCTACGGTTAACTGTTGCAATTTTGACAACTGTTTCGTTGTCTGCTTTCTTTTCTGAATTTCCGCAAGCTGCAAGAGTCAAACCTGCGACTGTAGCAAGAGCTGCTACACTGAGCCATTTTTTGATTTTCATGATTCTATCTCCTTTAAAAATAATACCGTAATAGTATCTCATACTTTATTTGATTTCGCAAATTGTTATTAGATAGGCAGACATATAGTTTAAAACTATATGTCTGAAAATTGAGAAATCATCCGCCTTTCTCAGACTGGATGATTTCATAAGACTATTTAATGTCAGCTTCTGCTGGGAGATAAGTGTCTCCGAAGAACTGTTTAGACAATTTTTCAAGAGTTCCATCTTTGTAGAGTTCTTGGATACGTTTGTCTACAAATGATTTCAACTCATCTTGACCTTTAGCAAGAAGTGGGTAAACATAAGGTTGTTGGTCGCTTGGAAGTTCAATCACTTTCAAGTTGTCCAAACCTTGGTTCTTGATAACTGTTTCAACACCGATTTTATCAAAAATCTTGTAGTCAAACTGACCATCGCTCAAACGAGACATGATTTGTTGGAAATCAGCCTTGGTGTAGTTAAGAACCGTTGGATTGTCTGCGTGTTGTTTGTTATAGTCTTCCAGTTGTTTAGCTGTTGTTGTTCCTTGAACGACTTCAGTAGATTTTCCACCAATATCATCGAGAGACTTAATACTGTTATCGTCTTTCTTCACAACGAGAACATTAGGATTTTTAGCAGTCGGAGCTGCGTAAAGGTATTTTTCAGCACGTTCTTTGGTATAGCTGATATTGTTCACAGCCATTTGGTAGCGATCAGCGTCAAGACCCGCAAAGACACCTGACCACTCTGTCTTTTCAAACTTGACATCGTATTTGTCAGAGTCTTTAAAGATAGCACGAACTACTTCAATCTCATAACCCGTCAACTCGCCATTTTCTTCGTAGTTAAATGGTTTTGGTGAAGCGTTGGTCGCTACGACAATTTCTTTCTTACCAGGTGTTGCTGCTTCGCTAGATGCGCTATCTTTCTTATCTCCGCCTGAGCAAGCTGCTAGTACACCTGCGGCAACAAGCCCTAGGGCAGCAAGAGATGAATATTTGACGATTTTTTTCATGTCATTTCCTCCAAAATAGAATACTTTACTATCTTAACAGAAAATATTTTTTTTCGCCATTATATGATTTCTATCTCGGTGATAGGTTTTTCTTATGGCTGACTAAAAGACCAGACGCAAGACTGCAATCAAGACCACTCCAAAAAGAACCGTACCTACTAGATTGCGGTAGCGAAAGGCTACCCAAGCCGTTGGAAAGACCGCTAAAAAGTCCAGCCATTTGATCTGAGGAAGGCTGCCAACCTTGCCAGTCACTACGCTTGAAAGGATCAAGGCAAAGATAATGGAAACAGGTAAGAACTTCAAAAAACGCTCAACGATAGCTGGCAAGCCCTTATACTTGACCAATATGAAGGGAATCATACGAGGTATCCAAGTCACTAGGCCTGAAAAGATAACGGCTAACAAAAGATATTTACTGACCATCTAAGACCACCCCCATGGTACAACCTAGCAAGGTCGCAAACAAAACAGCTAGCGACTGAGACAACACTGTCAAGAGCAAAAAGAAGGACACCGCAACCACGGCTAGGATCATCAGCAGATTCCGTACAGGAACCCGTCTTTGCATAATCTGAAATTGCGAGGTAAAAATCCCAACAAACATCCCAACAAGGGCAAAGTCTAAGCCAAAGACCTCAGGATTTGGAAGAAGCCCACCTAAAGCTGTCCCCGCAACTGTTCCAATAAACCAGGCTACATAACTATTGAGATTGTTCCCATGCATCCACATAGGATGGACTTTATCTGTATGGGCTAATTCTCCCATCAAAACCCCGTAGGTCTCATCTGTCAGGAGACTGGACATGCCAATATTTTGCCAGAGACTAGTATGGCGGAAATAGGTCGATGCATGCAAGCTCAGCAAAAAGAGGCGCAAGTTGATCAAAAAGACTGTCATAGCAATGGCTGCGACAGGCGCTTGTACTGCAATCAATGCCAACATGGCAAACTGGGCGCTCCCAGCATAAACAAAGAGGCTCATCAAGCCCATCTCAACAGGTGTCACATAGGGCGCGCCAATAATCCCACAGGCCAGTCCGATACTGACATAACCAAGGGCAGTTGGCATGGCTGCCTGTGCACCTTCCCAGAATCCTTTTTCTTTCATCTTTCTCCTCATATTCTCTCCAATTGAGGCTGTTCGTCATCACAGTCACAGCACGGACTATTATAACATATTCAAAGAAGAGAAAAAAGTCTGCTGATTTTGGCCGTCATAAAAAGACTGGCAATCCAGTCTCAAACACCTATTATACAAATTCTCCACTAAATACTTTCACGCATATTCAAGAGCATGACAAATGCGGTTAGGAGCAATAGTAACAGAATAAAGCTAACCGCTAGGGTCCCAAAACTTGTAGCAATCGTTACGAAAACGATTGTGAATAGACTTGGTAAAACAACCGTAATAGCACCAATAGAGGATTGAACCGCTCCCATTGATTCCTCAGGTATTTGTTTAAAGACGAGTTCTTGCAATCTAGGAGACAGTAACCCTGCGATGAAGGCATCCAAGGAGCTGAAAAGCAAAATCAAACCAAAATGACCTGTGGCAAATCCTACTAGAAGGAGTAACTGGATGGTGACCGAAGCGTATAGAGCTGTTTTTATAGAAATCGTATTTTTCAGATAGCCACTTACAAGACTTCCGACAATAAGTGCTGATAATTCTAGTGTTGATAACAAAGCGAGAGATTGACCAGTTTGTAAATTCAAAAACGGTTGGTTTCTTAAAAAAAGAGTCGAAATAGGAACAGTAACATTGATCACAGCTTGGCTGATAGAGACGATAAATAAAATGAAAATCACTCTATCCATATTCCAGATCAATTTCGATGATTGGAACAAATGCTGGCAAAACGATTTTACAGAAAGACCTTCTTGATAGCTAATTGTTTTCTCAACTTTCAAAAGATCATTTTTTATGAAGAGAATACCTACAAATGCTATCAGAAACGTCAGAGCGTTTAGCAAGGAAATGAACTGAATGGAAAGGATTCCTAGTAAAATCCCTCCTAGAATGTTACTGATTGTCCGAACTAAACTAACTGTTGATTGTTTAAAGCCAATGGCTTCTGTCAGATGTTCTTTCCCAATGATTCTTATAAAAATAGGAGTAAGCATGGCTCCTGAAAAGTAACTCAATGTATCCGATAAGAGGTTCATCAAACAAATAAAGAATACGAGCCATAAGGAAAAGGACTGCCCTGAAAGCGAAAGTGCCACTATAGAATAAAGTACAAATTTGACAAAACTAATAACCGTATACTTTAGAACACGATGATGTTGAAAGTCAGCCAAAACTCCCATAAAGATTTGCAGAACTTGAGGAACAGTCTCTGAAATCGTAATGAGTAAAATCGCCAAGGGGGCAAACGAAGCATCTGCCACATAATTCAAAAAAGCAAGATAAAAAATCGTATCCCCAACCGTCGAAATCCACTGGTTGATGGTTAATTGCCTAAAATCTCTATTTTGAAGAAATACTTTCATCGCAACTCCTTTTTGAATTCAAATGGGAACTTTTCCCCCACAAAATAGATCGATATTGCTGAGCACCTAAAATTACAGCAACGGTAAAATCTGACCAATGCCATTGTAGACTATGTGCAGTCCAATAGGCCAATAAATGGACTTTGTCACTCTAAATAAGACCGCAAATATGAGACCGCCACCCATATATACGAAAAAGTCTGTCAAGACCCAACCGTGGTTACTAATGTGCAAGATTCCAAACAAAGCAGCCGAACCGAGCACATCCAGTCCCCATTTCTTTCCTTTTTCCAGAGCTGTCATCACCAATCCACGATAAATCATCTCTTCAAAAATAGGACCTGCAATCACAGGATAGAAAAAATACATCAAAAATGCCGTAGCTCCTGTAAAAGTAGGAACATCCAGTTGATAAGCAATTTCATTTTTGGTAGATGGGAAAAGATAAAATGTGGTGAAATTCCAAATAACAAAAGCAAGAAGAGCTAAAAAGGAATAAAAGAGATAAGAACCTTTAAATTTTTTACTGTTGATTTTCTGCCATTTCCCTGACCAAACCATAACAATAAAAGCAAGCAAAACCACAAGAAAATTCAACATCATATCCGACAAATAATAGGCAAAGTCAGATAGACCAGCAGCAAGATCGCTGTGTAAGAGCAGACGAATCAAGAACTGGTCAGCAATGATAAGTAGAATAGCTATAAACAAGTAGTAGCGTGATATTATCTTTTTCATTCTATTTTCTCCTATACTATGAAATAAGGATAGTATAACACGAAAAATGCCCTATTTTAGAAAATCGCATATTTGACATTTTTTCTTATAGAAATTTCATTTTTGCGATTGTTTGTTAATCGATAAGTTCTTTATATTGCTGGAAGCGTAATTCAAAAAGGGCTGTTAATTGGAGATTTTCTAATACTTGCAGAGATTGGATAAAGTTTTCAATCTCTTTTTGATTACTTCCTTTGGTTTGAAGGAAAATGCTCAATTTCTTTAAAAACTGCAATGATACTTTCTCGAAAACATCATATGGTCGGAGCATGCTCCCCAACTCGGCTTCAAAGATTGGGATGTAAGAGAAAAGTTTGCGCTCCATGAGCTCTGAGATGATATTAAGATAACCACTTTTCATATACAATTGATTGTGTACTAACTCTTTAAATTCCTTGGATTTTTCAAGTAAAGAGGTTGATAAAAAGATCAAATCTTGATTACTCAAGAAGGGCATGGTATTGCAAAAAAGATAGAGTTCAAACCAGGTCCAAGACTCGATAGCATAGAGGTAGCTAGTCAAAAACTCGCTATCCTCCTCTTCTAGCGGATACCTTTTATCTAAGGAATGGATAGCATCTTTGATCACAATAGCATTCAAACGACGATAAGGTCTGCGCCATCTGTTCTTGCTCGACTTCCTCCAACAGTTGCTCTAAGCCAGCAATATCTTGATGGGCAAAGCGATCGACAACCCTTCTTCCAAATTTCATATGTGGGGATTCTTGGTAGTTGTTGAGCTTGTGTCCAAATTCATCGAAGGTTACATTTATCCCTTAGATAGCTAGAATCAGTTTATCCGCAGACAGCATAGACTGTCCCAGTTCAAACTTGGATAGCTGGGATGCTGTTAGTCCAGTACAAGCTACATCTGACTGCTTGAGTTTTCTCGCTAGACGCAATTCCTTATAAAATTCTCCCAATTCCATTCTCTCAATCATCTGACCACCTCCTAATTTTTACATATTATATCACCATTTCTACAGCTTTGTCAAAATATTCTGACATTTAATGAGGGCAAAAAAGCCAGCCTCAAGCTGACTCTTTATTCCATGGTATCAAAGGCGAGACTTGGTTTGGCATTGAGGTCCAAACCTACAAAGTTTTCTTTGTTCCACTCGCTGACGCTGGCATAGGCAATCATTCCTGCATTGTCTCCGCAAAGTCGAAGAGGGGGAATGATGACCTTGACATCTGTGATTTCGGCTGCTAGGCGTTCTCTAAGACCTTTATTGGCCGCCACACCACCTGCGACAACAAGGGTTTTAACAGGGTATTTTTCTAAGGCTTTCTTGGTTTTAGTCATGAGAATATCCAGGACGGCTGCTTGGAAGGAAGCACACAAATCCTCTGTAGATAGACTTTCTCCTTTTTGCTCAGCATTGTGGTGAAGATTGATAAAGGCAGACTTCAAACCTGAGAATGAAAACTCTAGATTGTCTTCCTTGATCATAGCACGAGGGAAGTCATAAATATCCTGACCTTGATGGGCCAACTCGTCAATTTCGCGACCTGCTGGATAAGTCAAGCCCATGACACGACCGACCTTGTCATAAGCCTCCCCAACCGCATCATCTCGTGTCTCCCCAACAATCTTGTAATCGCCAGCTTCTGACACATAGACCAACTCGGTGTGTCCTCCGCTGACCAAGAGTGCTAGGAGAGGAAACTCCAAAGGCTCCACACTCTGAGCTGCCATGAGGTGACCAGCCATGTGATTAACGGGAATTAGAGGCAAGCCATGCGCCCAAGCAAAGGCCTTGGCAGCTGACAAACCAACTAGCAGAGCTCCAACCAATCCAGGTCCGTAGGTGACCGCGACAGCCGTTACGTCCTCTTCGGTAATTCCTGCTTCTGCTAGCGCCTCCTCGATGCAGGCTGTAATGACTTCGACATGGTGACGACTGGCTACTTCTGGCACTACGCCCCCAAAACGTTTGTGACTCTCAATTTGACTCGCAATGACATTGGACAAGAGCTCATCGTCGTTTTTCAAGACGGCGACACTGGTCTCATCACAGGATGTCTCAAATGCTAAAATATATCTATCCTTCATCTATTTCTCTCTTCATGATAATGGCGTCCTCAACTGGATTATGGTAGTAAGCCTTTCGCTCAGCGATGACCGCCATCTTTTCTTTCTTGTAAAATGCTTGCGCTCGTTGGTTTGACTTTCTGACTTCAAGGAAAATCTCCTTATCTGTCGGCAATTGAGCAAACAAGGCTGACGCAATTTCCTGACCCTGATAGGCTCCTTTGACAGCGATTTGCAGGACTTCTGCTTCAAAGAGATTCTCCTGAACGGCTAGAAATCCAATCACTTCTACCTCATCATAAGCCAGAGCATACCAAGTCTGGTCTTGGGACAGGTCTGCTTGGATTTGTTCCAGCGTCCAAGGGCTGACTGGGTAAACAGCTGCCATGACAGCATAGATGGCTTGCGCCAGGTCAGGCTGTCCTTGAATTCGTTTGATCTCTATCATAGGCGTTTAATGTAGGACTCACCAGATTCGGTGTGGTTCTTGAGCCAGTTTTCCTCGGCTTCAACACGTTTGAGGTAATTTGGCACAAAGTCGTGCAAGGAGCCTGCTTCCTTATCCCATGCCCAAAGAGCGAGATTAGCTGCATTTGGCAAGGTTTCTTGATAGCTAGCTTGTGGTAGCTGTTCTTGGATCTGCTCCACAAAGGCTCCAACTTCTCCGACAAAGGTTACCTGTTCAGCATCCTTGACCTGCTCTAGCACTTCCGCAAAGGACAGGTGCGCTTCTGGAAAGACAAGCTGAGCATTTTCATAAAAGCCAGCATAAACATTGTTGCGACGTGCATCCATGATAGGAACCACCAAACCTTCTTGTTGGCGTGGCACCAGAGCCAAGAGGCTAGACATCCCCACTAACTCAATGTTCAGGGTATGAGCCAAGGTCTTGGCAGTTGCTACCGCAATTCGCAAACCTGTGTAGCTACCTGGTCCTTCAGCCACCACGATTCGGTCCAAATCCTTGGGTGTCCAATCCAAACTCGCCATCAAAAAATCAATGGCTGGCATAAGGGTAATACTGTGGTTTTTCTTGATATTAATCGTCATCTCGGCAAGAACTTGCTTGTCCTCTAAAATCGCTAGAGAAAGAGCCTTGCTGGACGTATCAAAAGCTAATACTTTCATAACACATTCCTATCTTTTTGTCTGTTTACTATTATACTACAAAAGCTAGCGCATGGGAATTTTCTTTGTTTCCAAACAAAAAGACCTGTCATTTAGACAAAGAGGACAGTACAAAAATTCAAAAAAATTTTACATTTTTCCTATCTTTTCCGAATATATAAGTGAACAAGAAAAAAGGAGGAAAGTTCAATGACAAATTTTGACGTTCTTGACAATCAATTTTTATCGTTATCTGAAAACGAATTATCAGATATTGATGGTGGTCTCGCTCCCTTAGTTATCTTTGGAGTAGCAGTATCTTGGAAAGCTATTGCAGGTGGAACAGCACTTGTAGGTTCTGGTTTGGCAGCTGGTTATTTTTTAGGAGGTTAGTATGATTAAAGGTTTAGATAAGTATTGTGCAATTTCTAATAAAGAATTGCAAGGAATTAAGGGTGGGTTTGGCGTAGGTGTTGGTATAGCTTTATTTATGGCTGCTTACACTATCGGGAAAGATCTTCGTAAGAAGTTTGGATAAGTCATGCTAGATAAAAATTACATTTTTAGAAGGGTAAACTTTTTTCTCTTCTTCGGCTATAGCCTGCTCTATCTTCTAAATGATTTAAACATAACTAGGATCTCCTTACCAGTTGATTTATCGGTTTGCATTGTTTTCTTTTTATGTTTCAACTCGATTTTCGATGTTAGAAATCATCGTCATAACAATAAAGATAGCACCTAAAAATAGAAAAAGTCCATCCCATCTATCAAGACGAGGTGGATTTTCTGTATATCTAGATGAATAATTGACTTTAGGCATTTAAACCAAAGTAGAAAACGAGCCAGACAACATAGGTTACAAGGAGGAGAAAAATTGAATAGAGCGTCACAAAAGCAAGCTTCCAAAGAAACTTTGTTTTGCGGTGTTCCAGATGCGCAAACAGGGCATTCCCCCCATAGACACAGGCTACAAAGACTATAAACATCAAAAGGCGAACCCCTACTGCAAATTCAAACAAACTAAACATTCTTAATCCTCCTTTTGGTATTCCTATTTTTATATAAACTGTTGACAATGTTGGTCTATCAATGTTAAAATGTAATTCAACACTGGTAGGAAAATCAGGTTGAGTCGTTGACTCTTCGGGTTGCAGTGCTATCCCCGAAACTTTGGTTTCTAAAGAACTGAAATTGCGATTGAACAATTCGCCCCCAGTGTTAGATGGCTCTTGACTTCGGTCAAGGGCTTTTTGATGCTCTTAAAGTTGATTCCCTCAGTAAGTTATAGTAAAATATAAGTATTGAGAGGATAACGTAGGGCGACTGGTAACAGAGCGTTCAAAGGTACCAACTTCTGGTACGGGTGTGGGACTGCCTTCAGCTTTGAGCTGTAAAGACCCCTGACTACCATTGGTCCTCTCTTTTTGCTTACTCTTAAATTAAGGGCTTTTCTTTACCTTTTAGTAAGCAATCCACTCCATCTTGCTATTTCTACATCGTTATACTTATAGATTGACTTCTTAGCCTCATAGATGATAGAATTAAGTAAAGGCTGAGATCGAGTTTGATTTGGTGACAAGTCATTCAAAGGTTGCGATGCATTCGCTTCAGGTAGAGGTGCTGCCACCTGGACTGCTCCAGGAAAATCCCCGAGTTTTGTCTCAGCCTTTTTATTTGCTCTCGAGATTTCTCAAGAGCTTTTTCTTTTTTCAAAGATATCATTCTTCCCAACCATCTACTCTAACGATTAATGAAACTAGAACTATATTCTTCCTTAAATCTACTATCTCTTCAGATTCCCCCTTTAATTATAACACCTAAGCGCTCTCCAACCAAATTCTATCTATCTTTTTGCTCCTTCTTCCCCTACCGACTTTCTCATTTTCCGTCTTTTACTAATTTTTCATTTTGTGGTATAATTGAAATAATTGTAACGAATCAAGGTCAATCTAGACACAAAATGGAATGAAATCAAGCAAATCTCTGCTAAAAGTTTGGAATAAGTTGACCTATAAATAGAAAGGAACTATATGATTTACAAAGTTTTTTATCAAGAAACAAAAGAACGTAGCCCACGTCGTGAAACAACACGCGCACTTTACCTAGACATCGATGCCAGCTCAGAACTTGAGGGCCGTATCGCTGCTCGCCAACTTGTCGAAGAAAACCGCCCAGAGTACAACATCGAGTATATCGAACTCTTGTCTGACAAATTGCTAGATTACGAAAAAGAAACTGGCGTCTTCGAAATCACGGAGTTCTAATATGGTCTATACTCTTAAACCTGAAGAAGTCGGCGTTTTTGCCATCGGTGGTCTGGGAGAAATCGGGAAAAACACATACGGAATTGAATACCAAGACGAGATTATCATCGTCGATGCTGGGATTAAATTCCCAGAAGATGACTTGCTGGGTATCGACTATGTTATCCCCGACTACTCTTACATCGTAGACAATATTGACCGCGTCAAGGCTGTTTTGATCACACACGGACACGAGGACCACATCGGTGGGATCCCTTTCCTGCTCAAGCAAGCAAATGTCCCTATCTACGCTGGACCTCTTGCCTTAGCTTTGATCCGTGGAAAACTC
This sequence comes from bacterium, assembly GCA_905221355.1. GTDB lineage: Bacteria > Bacillota > Bacilli > Lactobacillales > Streptococcaceae > Streptococcus. Next base: position 102,477 of record CAJNCU010000002.1, on the reverse strand, counting down.
GAAGAACACGGCCTCTTGCGCAACGCCAAACTTTACGAAATCAACCACAACACTGAGTTGACCTTTAAAAATCTCAAGGCAACTTTCTTTAGAACCACTCACTCTATTCCAGAGCCTTTGGGAATTGTCATTCATACCCCTCAAGGAAAAATCGTCTGTACGGGTGACTTCAAGTTCGACTTTACACCAGTTGGTGAGCCAGCAGACTTGCACCGGATGGCTGCTCTTGGGGAAGAAGGCGTGCTCTGTCTCCTCTCTGACTCGACAAATGCAGAAGTGCCAACCTTTACCAACTCTGAAAAAGTCGTTGGTCAGTCCATCATGAAGATTATCCAAGGCATTGAAGGACGCATCATCTTTGCATCCTTTGCCTCCAATATCTTCCGTCTCCAGCAAGCAACGGATGCCGCTGTTAAGACTGGACGCAAGATTGCGGTCTTTGGTCGTTCTATGGAAAAGGCCATTGTCAATGGTATCGAACTTGGCTACATCAAAGCTCCTAAGGGAACTTTTATCGAGCCAAATGAAATCAAAGACTATCCTGCAGGCGAGATTCTAATCCTCTGTACAGGTAGTCAGGGCGAGCCGATGGCAGCCCTCTCTCGTATCGCTAACGGAACCCACCGTCAGGTGCAACTCCAACCCGGTGATACTGTTATCTTCTCTTCTAGCCCAATCCCAGGAAACACCACTAGCGTCAACAAATTGATTAACACCATTTCAGAAGCTGGTGTCGAAGTTATCCACGGTAAAGTGAACAATATCCATACATCTGGACACGGTGGTCAGCAAGAGCAAAAACTCATGCTCCGCTTGATTAAGCCAAAATACTTCATGCCTGTCCATGGTGAATACCGCATGCAAAAAGTCCACGCTGGACTAGCGGTGGATACGGGTGTCGAGAAGGGCAATATCTTTATCATGAGCAATGGTGATGTGCTTGCCCTTACTGCTAACTCAGCTCGTATCGCAGGTCATTTCAATGCCCAAGACATCTATGTCGATGGAAATCGTATCGGTGAAATCGGTGCGGCTGTCCTCAAAGACCGTAGAGATTTATCTGAAGATGGTGTCGTTCTAGCAGTCGCAACTGTTGACTTCAAGTCTAAAATGATCTTGTCTGGTCCAGATATTCTCAGCCGAGGCTTTGTCTACATGAGGGAATCTGGAGACTTGATTCGCCAAAGCCAGCGCATCCTCTTCAATGCTATTCGTATCGCACTGAAGAACAAAGATGCTAGCGTGCAATCTGTCAATGGTGCCATTGTCAACGCCATTCGCCCCTTCCTCTATGAAAATACAGAACGTGAACCAATCATTATCCCTATGATCCTCACACCAGATGAAGAAGAATAAATCAACAAAACAGCCCCGTCTTCGGAGCTGTTTTTCTCTATGCTTTCTTTTGAGATTAAAACTCAATAAAAATCGAAATCAGACTAGAAGGCTAGGCGAAAGCATAACTTAAGTTAGGTGAGCCGAAGCCGACGACGTATCATTTTGATTTTTGAAGAGTTTTAGAAATACTGCGATTTTTACCTTCCAAATACACCATCAAAATAGAAATATCTGCTGGGTTTACACCAGAGATACGGCTGGCTTGGCCGATAGTTTCTGGATTGATAAGTTTGAACTTCTGACGAGCTTCTGTCGCGATAGAATCAATATCATCCCAATCAATATTGGCTGGAATGCGTTTTTCTTCCATGCGCTTCATCTTGGCAACCTGATCCATGGCTTTGGAAATATAGCCTTCGTACTTGATTTCTGTTTCAATCAATTCGATAATCTTGTCATCCAAATCCTCAGCAGCTGGCCCGATGAAGGCCACCACATCTTGGTAAGAAATTTCTGGACGGCGAAGGAATTCCTTGGCGGTCACGGCATCAGTCAATGGCTTGAAGCCCATCTCCTCAACCTTAGCATTGGTTTCCTTGACTGGTTTGAGTTTGATGCTATCTAGTCGCTTCATCTCATTGTCAAATTGATTTTTCTTGATTTCAAAGCGAGCCCAGCGTTCATCATCCACAAGCCCAATCTCGCGTCCCATCTCTGTCAAACGCATATCCGCATTGTCATGACGGAGGATGAGACGGTATTCAGCACGACTGGTCAAGAGACGATAGGGTTCAATGGTTCCCTTGGTCACCAAGTCGTCAATCATCACCCCGATATAACCGTCACTGCGCTTCAAAATCAACTCAGGCTTGCCTTGGATTTTCAGAGCCGCATTGATACCAGCGATAATCCCTTGGCCAGCAGCTTCTTCGTAACCTGACGTTCCATTTGTCTGACCAGCTGTGAAGAGTCCTGAGATTTTCTTGGTTTCAAGTGTTGCACGCAACTGATGAGGTAAGACCATGTCATACTCGATGGCATAACCTGTTCGCATCATCTCTGCATTTTCCAGACCTTTAATGGAATGAACCAGCTCACATTGGACATCCTCAGGCAGACTGGTTGAAAGACCTTGGACATAGACTTCCTCTGTATTGCGCCCTTCCGGCTCTAGGAAAAGTTGGTGACGTTCCTTGTCCGCAAAGCGCACAATTTTATCCTCAATCGACGGACAGTAACGAGGACCTACACCCTTGACCACACCTGTAAACATAGGTGCACGGTGGAGGTTGTTTTGGATAATCTCATGACTGGTACCATTGGTATAGGTCAACCAGCATGGCACTTGATCCTTAACATAGTCCTCATCACGTGAGGTATATGAGAAGTGATTAGGTGCTTCGTCTCCTGGTTGGATTTCTGTCACATCGTAATTGATAGAAGAAGCCTTGACACGTGGAGGTGTTCCTGTCTTGAAACGACCGATTTCGAGGCCCAGCTCCTTGAGGTTGTCAGCAAGGTTAATCGAAGCTAGACTGTGGTTTGGCCCTGATGAGTACTTGAGGTCTCCGATGATAATTTCCCCACGGAGAGCAGTCCCTGTAGTCACAATAACCGCTTTTGCTCCATACTCTTGATGGGTAGCTGTACGCACACCGACAACCTTGCCATCTTCCACCAAAATCTCATCAATCATGGTTTGACGAAGGGTCAGATTCTCTTGATTTTCAACTGTCTTGCGCATTTCCTTAGAGTAAAGTTCCTTGTCAGCCTGCGCACGAAGAGCGCGAACGGCTGGCCCTTTCCCTGTGTTGAGCATCTTCATCTGGATGTAAGTCTTGTCAATATTCTTGGCCATTTCACCACCAAGGGCGTCGACTTCACGCACGACAATCCCCTTTGCAGAACCACCGATCGAAGGGTTACAAGGCATGAAAGCCAGCATTTCAATGTTGATGGTCGCAAGCAAGACCTTACATCCCATACGGCTGGCAGCCAAGGAAGCCTCGACTCCAGCATGTCCCGCACCGATTACAATAATATCGTATTCTTCCGTAAAATTATAAGTCATTTTTTCTCCTATTCCTCAAGATGAATGTGTCTTAGTTGGCCGTCCCAATCTGGTAGGGCTGTTTTTAAAAAGGCTGGAACTAGATTGATCCCCTTAAGCTTGTCTAAGTCAATCCACTCGCAGGGCTGTATTTTCTCATCTTCCTGCATGGTCAATGGGGCATCCTCAAGCAAGTTCACCAGATAATGAAACTCGATGTTGTGATAGGAAACACCGTCCTGTTCAAAACGATTCTCAACTACAAAGGCTAGTCGCCCAGCCTCAGCTTTGACACCCAGTTCTTCCCTCACTTCACGGACTACCGCTTCTTCCGTTCTTTCATTGACTTGGATCGCACCACCGATAGTGTAATATTTACCCTTGTCTTTGGTAACTAGGAGCTTGCCATTTTGGAGAATCAAGGCTGTCGCCCGAACGCCAAAAACTATATTTTCCACTTTTGTCCGAAAGTCTTGTTGAGTCATTTTTATCCTTTCCCTTAAACGACACAAAAACAGTCAAAACTCGTAAGAAGTGCAGGACAAAAAAGCCTGCAACATCCATGAGCTTTGACCATCATTTCTATTGCTTTTATTATTGTAGCAAATTGAGAAAATTTGTCAATCTAAATGTACTGACAAACTTGTCCATCGCGATAAGCATTGTCAATCAAGCCGCCACCTAGACACTCTTCGCCATCGTAAAAGACAACTGCCTGTCCTGGTGTGATTGCGCGCTGTGGTTCCGCAAAGATGACCTCTGCCTTGTCTCCTTTGACATGTACTGTCACCTTAGAGTCGGGCTGACGGTAGCGGAATTTAGCCGTACATTCTAGCGTAAATTCCTCTGGCATCTCACGAGTAAAATGAACTTGACTGGCTTCTAGGCTTGTTGACATGAGCGAGTCATGGTAGAAACCTTGGCCAACATAGAGGATGTTCTTGCTTAGGTCTTTTCCAACAACGAACCAAGGGGCATTGTCACCACCATGTTGGCCACCGATACCAAGTCCGCCACGCTGACCGATTGTATAGTACATCAGACCCGCATGCTCACCCATATCGCGTCCATCCACAGTCATCATGCGACCAGGCTGAGCTGGCAGGTAGTTACTGAGGAAGTTTTTAAAGTTCTTTTCCCCAATAAAGCAAATCCCTGTCGAATCTTTCTTCTTAGCAGTCGCAAGGCCTGCTTCTTCTGCTAGTCTGCGAACTTCAGGCTTTTCCAAATGTCCCAAGGGAAACATAGTTTTTTGGAGTTGTTCTTGCGAAAGTTGGCTGAGGAAATAGGTCTGATCCTTGCCATTGTCCACTCCACGAAGCATGTGAACGATACCATTCTCATCACGCGCTACACGGGCATAGTGCCCAGTCGCCACATAGTCTGCCCCCAAGGTCATAGCATAGTCCAAAAAGGCCTTGAACTTGATCTCCTTATTGCACATAACATCTGGATTTGGCGTGCGCCCTGCACGGTACTCCGCTAGAAAATACTCAAAGACGCGGTCCCAGTACTCTTTTTCAAAATTGACAGAGTAGTAAGGAATGCCGATCTGGTCTGCCACCGCAGCCACATCCTTGTAATCTTCGGTCGCCGTACAGACGCCGTTTTCATCTGTGTCATCCCAGTTCTTCATGAAGATACCGATCACATCGTAGCCCTGCTCCTTGAGCAAGAGAGCCGTCACTGACGAATCAACACCACCACTCATCCCCACAACAACACGTGTTTTAGAGTTATCACTCATGGTAAGTCTCCCATCTATTCGTTTATTCATACCCTTCAAAATTCTATTTACTATGACTTTCAATAGAATTTCTTTAAGTATAGTCTTTTCGTTTGCTTTTAGGACTAGGCAACGAGTCGCAGGCATAACTTGAGTTAGGCAAGACGAGTTAACGACGTAATAAAAGATAAACGAAATGACTAGTTCACGATTGAAGGTCGTGTGTGCTTCAACGATTGAAGGTCGCTTGAGCAGTATTCATTATAACACGCTTGGTTAGAGAAGACAAGAAAGAGGCTGATAAATCATCTCAGCCTCTCTTTCTTACTTTGCAAATGAATCAATTTTCCCCTTTAAGTTCTTTCTTCGCTTGTTCTATCTGGTGTTTCACTTGCTCAAAGCCGGTTCCTCCTAAGGAATTTCTCCTCTGAACAGCGGTTTCTGGACGCAAGTAGATATAAATATCCTCTTCAATCAGGGGATGGTAGACTTGCAACTCCTTCAAATCCCAATCTTGGATATTTTTACCATGCTTGATAGAGTCTAGAACCAATTTCCCTACTATTTCATGCGCTTCTCTAAAGGGGAGGCCTTTTTCTGCCAAATAATCTGCCAGTTCGGTCGCATTCGAAAAATCATTCTCTGTGGATTGCTGCATTTTGGCCTTATTAACCTGCATGCTCGATAGCATACCTGCCAACACATCCAGAGAATTCAAAATCGTGTCTACTGTATCAAACATGCCTTCCTTGTCCTCTTGCAAATCCTTATTGTAAGCCAGAGGCAAAGACTTCATGACAGTCAATAGTCCAAGTAAGTGCCCATAAACTCGTCCTGTCTTCCCTCGAATCAATTCGGCCATATCAGGATTTTTCTTCTGGGGCATGATAGACGAACCCGTTGAAAAGCTATCAGACAAGCTAATGTACTGATACTCAAAACTGCACCAATTGATGATTTCCTCACAAGAACGACTCATATGCATCATCAAAATGCTGGCATTTGACAGAAATTCTAAGATAAAATCACGGTCACTCACTGCGTCCAAGGAATTGGTATAGGGTTGTTGGAAACCCAATAAATCACTCGATAATTGACGATCGATTGGAAAAGTTGTCCCCGCTAAGGCAGCCGCACCCAGTGGAGATAGATCCGTATGTTTCAAGTTAAATGCAAAGCGTTCGCTGTCCCTTTGGAACATATTGTAATAAGCCATGAGATGGTGGGCAAAACTAATCGGTTGGGCGTGCTGTAAATGGGTATAGCCTGGCATGATGGTTTCCACATGTTTTTCAGCCAAATCCAGCAAAACACTGTTCAGATTCGCCAACTTATCCAAGACATGGCCAAGTTGCTCCTTTAGATATAAGTGCATATCCGTTGCGACTTGGTCATTCCGAGAACGAGCCGTGTGCAGTTTCCCAGCCAGAGGACCGATTTTTTCTGTCAGTAACACTTCCATATTCATATGAATATCTTCATTTGCAATATCAAAATGAAGCTCTCCTGCCTCTAAATCTCGCAACAAAGCTTGCAGACCATCTTGGATCTGCTCTGCCTCTTCCAAACTTAAAATGCCAGTCTGTCCTAGCATTTGAACATGAGCTAGGGAACCCATCAAATCAAATTTTGCCAGCTGGTGGTCAAAGGAAATACTTGCACCGAACTGCTCTACCCAATCTTCCACAGTGCCTTCAAATCGACCACCCCATAATTTTGTATTTTTCGACATATCCTGTCGTCCCTTTCTATCGCGTCACTACTCAACATTTTTCTGAACTTCTGAATAAACCTTAGTTGGAAGCCCCCAAAGCTTGATAAATCCAACAGCCGCATCTTGGTCAAAAGTATCCGCACTAGTATAAGTCGCCAAATTTTCATCATAAAGAGAATTTGGAGATTTCCGAGCCACTACCTGGGCATTCCCCTTATAGAGTTTAACTTTTGCAGTTCCATTGACAACTTTCTGTGTCTCCTTGATATAGGCAATCAAAGCCTGAGTTGCTGGGCTAAACCACAAAGCATTATAGATGAGATTGGACAATTCATTTTCGATAATAGGTTTGAAATGAGCCACTTCTCTCACAAGAGTCAAGTCCTCAATCTCCTTATGAGCTGCCAATAAAGTCACAGCACCTGGGCACTCATAAATCTCTCTTGACTTAATACCGACTAAACGATTTTCCACATGGTCAATACGACCGACACCGTGTTTGCCCGCAATTTCATTTAGCTTTTGAATCAAAGTCGCAACTTTCATCTTCTCACCATTGAGGGAGATGGGCACCCCGCAGCTAAACTCAATGTCAATAAATTCTGGACTGTCTGGTGCCTCTTCTGGAGAAGATGTGATTCCAAATGCTTCTTCTGGTGCTTGGTTCCAAGGGTTTTCCAAAACACCACATTCATTTGCACGTCCCCATAGATTTTGATCGACAGAGTAAGGATTGTCAAGGTCAGCAGGAACTGGAACACCATTTTCTTTGGCATATTGGATTTCTTCTTCACGAGACCATTTCCACTCACGAACAGGCGCAACTACTTTTAAATTGGGATCCAAAGCTGCAATAGAGACTTCAAACCGAACTTGGTCGTTTCCCTTACCTGTACAACCATGGGCAATTGTGGTTGCCCCCGTCTGATGAGCTATTTCAACGAGTTTTTTTGAAATAAGAGGGCGACTCAGAGCAGATACCAAGGGATACTTCTGTTCGTAGTAGGCATGAGCCTGAAGGGCCACTAAAACATAGTCATTAGCAAATTCTTCCTTAACATCAATGACATAAGACTCAACAGCCCCAACCTTGAGAGCTTTATCATGGATGAACTCCAAGTCTTTTCCTTCACCCACATCCATACAAACAGCGATTACATCATAGTCTTTTTTTAACCATGTAATAGCAACTGATGTATCTAATCCACCTGAATAGGCTAAAATGACTTTTTCCTTACTCATTTCTCTTCCTTCTTTCTATTTTTCGATAGAGGCTTTAAAAGCATCGTCAATCAATTTGTCCAACTCCCCAGAATCCTTCAACTTCTGGATGGTTTTGTCAACCGCTTCTTTTAATTCTTTACTATCTTTTTTCATCGCAACAGCGTAGGAATCTTCTTTGTCATTGTCAAAATCAAACTCAGCGATGGCTAGGTCTGGATTATTCTCAACAAATCCTTTCGCCACTGGTTCTTCAAAGATAACCGCATCTAGTTGCCCTGATTTCAAATCTGTTATCAAATTTCCATTTTTAGGAAGTGAAACGAGAGAAGAATCCTGCAAGGTTTCTTTAGCCAGAGTTTCCTGGATAGAACCTTTCTGCGCTCCAACCTTTTTCTGAGCCAAATCCTTGACTGATTGGTAATTCGTTAATTCAGATTTTCTTACGATAACCTTATTTTTCGAAGTGTAGTAGGGAATTGAAAAATCGTAAACTTGACTTCTCTCCTCCGTTTTAGAAACACCTGATATGGCAAGATCGGCCTTACCTGAATCAAGACTAGCCAGTACATTGTCAAAACTCATTGGAGAGAACTCCACTTCTACACCCAGTTCCTTTGCGATGGCTTTGGCTAGCTCAACATCTGAACCTACAATCTGATTTTTCCCATCAACCAATTTCTGGTATTCAAATGGAGCAAACTCTGGATTTAGGGCCACCACCAATTTTCCTTTGGCCTTAATGGCTTCAACACCTTGGGATTGAGTGTTACTACAAGCAAATAATAAGGGAAACATAAGCAAACCAAACATCGTCATCAACACCTTCTTCACTTTATTCATAGAAGAGCCTCCTTTTATTTTTATACTTTATTATTGTATAAATAATACTCTTCTCATTTCCGTTTGTCAAGAAAAAATGTATTTTATTTCATTTAAATCAAGAAAAAGCTTATTATATGATATATTTTTACACATAATAAGCTTATTTATACTATTTGAGTTTTAAAACAATTTGAAAAATTTAGTCGAAATTATACAAACAGAGCATTGCTGAGAAGATCGTTACGCTTTTTGTTATAGAGAAACAAAAAAGAGCCCTAAAGGACTCTTTTATTCTTAATACCAACCGTTGTTAAGCCAGAAGTTCTTGGCAGCTGTCCATGAACCGTAACGTCCTGCAACGTAGGCATCTGCTACACGCTCTTGGTTTTCAGCTGAGTAGTCACCGTTCAAGTATGAATCTGTCAATTGGTAACGTCCGATGTAACGTCCGTTTGTAGCAGTGTAGCTACCACCTGATTCTTTTTGAGCGATCCATTCTTTAGCTTCTGCTTCAGAACCACTTACAGTAGAAGCTGCTGCAGTGTTGCTTTCTGCTGCTGGAGCCGCTGGTGCAGCTGGCGCTTCATAGGTTGTTGTTTCAGTTACTTCTTCTGCAGTTCCTTCCGCAGCTGCTGGTGCTTCAGTAGAAGCTGTTCCTTCGATGACCAAAACTTGGTCAACATAGATAAGGTGGATATCTTTAATGTTGTTTTTTGCTGCTAATTTTTCAGCAGTCGTGTTGTACTTCTCAGCGATTTCTGAAAGAGTATCACCTGATTTAACAGTGTAAGTTACAGTTTCTTGCGCAGAGGCAAGAGCTGGGGCAAAGAAAGCAAGCAAAGCTGCTACTCCTGCGATAGTTGTTTTGATTTTTTTAGTTGTTAATGACATATCTAAAAATTCTCCTTCCATTGAATATATCTATGATACCTTTTAAATGTTACCGTTGTTTAACGGTTATATGTAGAAATATTACAAAAATGTTTTATATTTACCGTTTTAAGGAGGTTTTTGTCACAAAAGGCCTTATTTTATACCATCTTTAATCATTTTGAGCTTTTGATAAGGGAAACAAGCGCAGAGGTCCATTCTTTGATATAATAGTTATAAGAATCTTTATAAGGGGAAACAGATGCAATCACTTCGTTTTCAATCTGTCTTTGATATTATCGGACCAGTCATGATTGGCCCATCAAGTAGCCACACAGCTGGAGCTGTTCGTATTGGGAAAATCGTCTCTTCCATCTTTGACGATACGCCAACAGAAGTCGAATTCCAATTATTTAATTCATTTGCCAAGACCTACCGTGGTCATGGAACTGACCTTGCTCTCGTCGCTGGTATATTAGGTATGGATACGGACAATCCCGACATTCCAAATAGCCTTGAGATTGCCCATAAACGTGGTATCAAGATTGTCTGGACCATTCAGAAAGACAGCAACGCTCCTCACCCTAATACCACTAAAATTACTGTGAAGAATGAACACAAATCCATTAGTGTGACAGGAATTTCCATCGGTGGAGGAAATATCCAAGTTACGGAACTTAACGGCTTTGCTGTCTCTCTCAACATGAACACACCGACCATCATCATCGTGCATCAGGATGTCCCAGGTATGATTGCCCATGTTACTGAAGCCCTCTCTCGTTTCGATATCAACATCGCTCAGATGAATGTGACTCGAGAAAAAGCTGGAGAAAAAGCCATCATGATTATCGAAGTCGATAGTCGAAGTTGCGAAGAGGCGATTGAAGAAATCCGAAAAATCCCTCATCTCCACAATGTCAATTTCTTTAAGTAGGAGGAAGCATGTTTTATTCTATCAAAGAATTGGTCGAGCAGGCGGATCTAGACTTCCAAGGAAATGTCGCAGAACTCATGATTGCGACAGAATATCAATTAACCGGTCGAGAACGGCCAGAAGTTCTCCTCCTCATGGAACGCAATCTAGAAGTCATGAAAGCCTCAGTTGAGCTCGGTCTCAGTGAAAATAAATCCCGTAGTGGCTTAACGGGTGGCGATGCTGCCAAACTAGACCGCCATCTCAAAAGTGGCAAGGCCTTGTCTGACTTTACCATCCTATCAGCAGCCCGTAATGCCATCGCGGTCAACGAACACAACGCTAAAATGGGTTTGGTCTGTGCCACCCCAACCGCAGGAAGTGCTGGTTGTTTGCCAGCCGTTCTCACTGCCGCTATCCAAAAATTAGACCTTAGCCACGAAGAACAGCTGGATTTCCTCTTTGCTGCTGGTGCCTTTGGACTAGTCATCGCAAACAATGCCTCTATCTCAGGTGCTGAAGGTGGCTGCCAGGCCGAAGTCGGCTCTGCCTCTGCCATGAGTGCCGCAGCCTTGACCTTGGCTGCAGGTGGAACCCCCTATCAGGCTAGCCAAGCCATCGCCTTTGTCATTAAAAATATGCTGGGTCTCATCTGTGACCCTGTCGCTGGTCTGGTTGAGGTTCCCTGTGTCAAACGAAATGCCATGGGAGCCAGCTTTGCCTTTATAGCGGCAGATATGGCCTTAGCAGGTATCGAATCTAAGATCCCTGTTGACGAAGTCATCGATGCCATGTACCAGGTCGGATCCAGCCTTCCAACTGCCTTTCGTGAAACGGCTGAGGGTGGACTCGCTGCTACTCCTACTGGTCGCCGCCTACAAAAAGAAATCTTCGGAGAATAAGCTTATCTATTAGGAGAAACTATGCCCTCTATCTCAGCAATCTTTTTTGATCTAGACGGAACTCTGGTTGACAGTTCTATCGGGATCCACAATTCCTTTACCCATACCTTTGAACAACTGGGAGTTCCGACTCCTGATGCTAAAACCATTCGTGGTTTCATGGGACCGCCACTTGAAAGTAGTTTTGCAATGTGTCTTCCCAAGGAGCAAATCTCGGAGGCTGTTCAAATCTACCGCTCTTACTACAAGAAAAAAGGCATCCACGAAGCCCAACTCTTTCCCCGAATAACGGAATTGCTCCAAGAGCTTTCGCAAAACTACCCTCTCTATATTACCACAACAAAGAATACTCCTACTGCTCATGATATGACTAAAAATCTAGGAATCCATCATTTCTTTGATGGCATTTACGGCTCTAGTCCTGAAACGCCACACAAGGCGGATGTCATCCGTTTTGCCTTGCAAACGCATCAACTCCCTGCAGACCAAGTCCTCATCATCGGGGACACCAAGTTTGATATGATTGGAGCCCAAGAAACTAGCATTAAAAAGTTCGCTGTTACTTGGGGATTTGGAGAAGAGGCTGATTTACTCAGCTATCAACCTGACTGGATTGCCCATACCATTGACGACATCATTAAGCAACTATAAATAATACAACGATTTGAAATTACAGAGTAAAAAGGCCAAGGTTCTGTACAAACAGAACCTTGGCTTTCTATTTATAATTAATTGGTTGGACACTCTTACTCAACGTGAGTTGTCTCATTTGCAAAGGAAATAATTGCTTCTTTGAGCTCATCTCCACTGAGTGAACGGAATTCTTCAATCTTTTGATCGATGGCTTCTAGAGGCATGACGTTTACCTTACCAACGAAAATCTTATCCATGACTTGGTTATCAACCAATTCGGTCGAAACCAAGAGTTCTTCATAGAGTTTTTCACCTGGTCGGATACCGACCTCAACGATTGGAATTTCACTTTCTGTGTGCCCGCTTAGAAGGACCATTTTCTTAGCCAAGTCGTAAATCTTAACGGGTTTGCCCATATCAAGGATAAAGACTTCTCCGTCCTTAGCATAAGCACCAGCATGGATGACCAGACGGCTAGCCTCTGGAATGGTCATGAAGTAACGTGTCATACGGAAGTCTGTCACCGTTACAGGACCACCTTCAGCAATCTGACGTTCAAAGACAGGAATCACACTACCACGGCTACCAAGAACATTCCCAAAACGAACTGCACAGTAGGTTGATTTACTACGTTGGTTAAAGCCAGTAACAATCAACTCTGCCACGCGCTTAGTCGCACCCATAACATTCGGTGGATTGACCGCCTTGTCAGTCGAAATCATGACCATCTTAGGTACTTTGGCCTCATCAACAGCCTTGGCAACATTGTAGGTCCCGAGGATATTGTTCTTGAAGGCTTCTTTTGGATTGCGCTCCATCATTGGAACATGTTTGTGGGCTGCAGCATGGTAGATGATAGCTGGTTTGTACTGTTCAAACACTTGTAAAAGACGATCATAATCCTGAATATCTGCAATGACAGGAACATAATCAATCCCTTGGAATTTACGAATCAACTCATGATAAATAAGGTAGATTGAATTTTCACCATGTCCAAGCAAGACGATACGCTCTGGGTTGAAGCGGCTAATCTGGCGACAAATTTCAGAACCAATCGAACCGCCGGCTCCTGTCACCAAGATGGTCTTACCTGTAATTTCTGCACCCAGACGTGATTCGTCAAGGCGAATTTCCTGACGGCCCAAAAGGTCTGTGATATCAATTTTTTGGAAACCACTACCCGATTGATGTAAGCCTTGAACAACTGTCTCAACTTTAGGCATCTTGTAACATTTGACACCTAGTTTATTACACATCTGCAAGATACGTTCATACTCTGATGGATCAAGCGAAGGGATTGCTACAATGACACGCTCGATTTGGTGACGTTTGGCCAATTCAGGTAGATTGTCATAAGAGCCTAGGACTGGGATTCCACCTAGTTTTTGCCCTTTTTTCTTTTCATCGTTGTCCAAAATCCCCACTATCTCAAGCTCACTGGTTGGATGTTGGTAGCTATTCATAAAGAGGGCACCACCATCCCCCGCACCAATCAAGAAGGTACGGCGATGCTCTCCATCTCCACTACCCTTTTTACGTTTAGAATAAATCAACTGCCAGGTGATGCGAGGAAGCAAGATGAGGAAGGTACTCAACAAAATGAAGAGCACGATGAAACGGATAGAAAATAATGGAAGAAAGGCATAGCAGATTCCATAAGAAAGAACACTACTGAGTGTCACTCCAAAAAAGATTTTCATAAAATCCGTAATCTTACTGTAGCGACTAATACTAGCATTCAGCCCCCAAAATGCAATTATGATTTGATAGAGAAGGAAGGCTAAAAGAGTGTAGATCACATAGTCTACAGGCGCAGGATTTATTAGGCCGTAAAACAAGATATAAGATACGATGATGGAAACCACCATACTCAGAATATCAAATATCCCCCAAAATACTTGTTTTTGCTGTTTATTTAAAATTTCAACCAGATCAATCACGTAATCTGTTAGTTTTTTATTCATAGGAATTTACTCCCCCTTAAAAGAGTCAGATGATACTATTGTTATGATAACCCGAATCGTTCAATCTATCAGGTCTTACTTGCTCTTTCTTAAAAGTTTGACAAAGATAAACTGACGTACAAAGCCTGGACAAAGTGCAACAATGGTCTGAATGAACATACTTTTAGCATATTCCCTGTAAGAAATTTGCCCTCGCTCCAGCATCCGTTGGCGAGCTTGACGATAGAGTTTAAGGTAACGCAAGCCACCTCGACGCTCAAACATACCTGCACCGACACGAACCTTACACAAGATTTGATCTAGGTTCCCAGTCTTGGCACCTGCAGCAATCATATTGAGCCAAAGGAGGTCATCCTCCATGTAAAGGCCATCTTCATAGTTGCCCGCCTTGAGGACCATGTCCTTTTTGAACATAACTGTCATATGGTTAAAGGCGCTTCTCATTCTCTGATAAGCCACAATGTCTGCGTGCTGAGTTGGAACACGACGATAAGACACAATCTCATCTGGATTGTCAATGAACTCTGCGATATGCCCACCTAAGAGATCGAGATTTTCTTTCTCCATTAGCTGAAGCTGTTTCTCAAAACGATCCGGAACGGCTAAATCATCTGTATCCATGCGGGCAATAATGTCATACTGGCACTGTAAAATACCGTATCGAAGAGCCAAGCCTAAACCTTGGTTTTGTTCTAAGGGGCACCGTTTCACTGGAATGTCTGACTGAGCTTCCACTTCATCTAGCACCTGATAGAGTTCGGGTGTGAGCGGCCCGTCCTCAACAAGAACAAGTTCACTCGGTTTCAAGGTCTGGTTTTGAACACTTTTGATAGCATCTCTTAAAAACGTCGGATTTTCCTTTACATAGACCGACATCAAGACGCTGATTTTTTGCTTTTCAGGCACAGTTTTTCTCCAATGTATAGATTTCCTTCCACTATTTTATCACAAATTCTCCTAGTTTCCTATTTTTATATCAAATCAAGGAAAATTCTAGTAAAGAAATCCGTCCCTTTTCACTATATTTTCACTTCCATTGATTGATTTGTCTTGGCTGTCATTACTTGACATTATAAGGAAAAAACCTTAAAATAAGCTGTTATTAAAATCATCTTATCGAGGTTTTCATGAAAAAACAATCGCTCTTTTTTGTTCTAGGAATTGTCTTAATCGGGACCGTTTTACGTTCTCCCTTTACTGCTCTACCAACTATTTTAGGAGACATTGCTCAGGGGCTAGGAGTCGAGGTCAGTTCTCTTGGGATTTTAACCAGTCTCCCTCTCTTGATGTTTGCTCTTTTCTCTGCTTTTGCAAGTCGCTTGGCACAAAAAATCGGGTTGGAACATCTCTTTACTTACTGTCTCCTCCTCTTAACTGTTGGCTCTGTCATTCGGATTTTCAATCTTCCCCTTCTTTATCTAGGGACCCTAATTGTGGGAGCAAGCATTGCGATCTTCAATGTACTCCTCCCTAGTATGATCCAGGCAAATCAGCCTCAAAAGATTAGTTTCCTAACAACGCTCTATGTCACTGCCATGGGAATTTCGACGGCCATCGCTTCTTATCTATCCGTCCCTATCACCCAAGCTAGCTCTTGGAAGGGACTCATCCTCGTTCTCAGCTTTCTCTGTCTGGTCACTCTGCTAGTCTGGTTGCCCAATCATCGCCACAATCACCACCTAGAAAGCCAAAAAGAAAAGCAAGTCAAAGAGAATATTCTAAAAAGTAAAGATGTCTGGGCTATCATTATCTTTGGCGGGCTTCAGTCCTTGCTCTTTTATACAAGCATGACATGGTTGCCAACTATGGCTGTTAGTGCTGGTATTTCTAATAGTGATGCGGCTCTCCTCGCTTCTATTTTCTCACTGATCAGCATTCCTTTTTCAATGACTGTTCCAAGTCTGACCACTCGTCTGTCAGATGGTCATCGTCGAATCATGCTGGCAACTATCTCTATCGCTGGTATGATGGGAATTGCCATGCTCTTGTATCCAGCCAATAATTTCCTCTACTGGTTAGTCGTCCATCTCTTGATTGGAACGGCCTGCAGTGCCCTCTTCCCCTACCTCATGGTTTGCTTTTCTCTTAAAACCAGTTCTCCTGAAAAGACAGCTCAGCTATCAGGACTAGCGCAAACAGGGGGCTACATCTTAGCTGCTTTTGGACCTGCCTTGTTTGGTTATAGTTTTGAACTTTTCCAATCTTGGATCCCAGCTGTCCTTGCCCTTCTAGTCATCGATATCATCATGACTATCTCACTCTTTATGGTGGATCGGGCTGAAAAAATCCTCTAATTTTCTAAAATACTTCTCAGATATAAACAATGCAAAGCCAGACAGAGTCTGGTTTTTTTGGTGCTTATACCAACAAAGAGCACCATCCATCTGTTAGCAGAAAGATGGCATTTTTGATATAATAAGATGTATAGAAACTAATTGTCATGCGAAAAATAAATTAGTTTATAAGATAGCTACTATTTTAAGCGAGGTGCATAGAATGGATGAACAGAAATACAATTTGGATCAAAGTAAAGCAGATTTAGATAAGCTCTTTGACTTATCAACCAAGGAGACAGATAAGACTGCCTGTGAAGCTCTAGCAGAAAAAGCAAGAAATATTTATGAACAATATCCTGAATCAGAAGACATTGCGTTGCGGTATGCTAGGATTTTGGTTAATTTATCAACCAAGCAAACTGAGTTGAAGGAACTAGAGACTACTGTTGAAAAATTAGAGAAATTACAGCAACAATTCCAGAATTCGCCTGATATAGCTTTACGTTATGCCAGGATTTTGTTCAATTTGTCAACCAAGCAAACTGAGTTGAAAGAACTAGAGGCTACTGTCGAAAAATTAGAGAAATTACAGCAACAATTCCAGGATTCACATGATATAGCTTTACGTTATGCCAGGATTTTGTTCAATTTGTCAACCGAGCAGACTGAGTTGAAGGAACGGAAGGCTACTGCTAAAAAATTAGAGAAATTACAGCAACAATTCCATAAATCACATGATATAGCTTTGCCGTATGCCATGATTTTGTTCAATTTGTCAACCAAGCAAACTGAGTTGAAGGAACTAGAGACTACTGTCGAAAAATTAGAGAAATTACAGCAACAATTCCAGGATTCACATGATATAGTTTTGCAGTATGCCAGGATTTTGTTCAATTTGTCAACCAAGCAAACTGAGTTGAAAGAGCGGAAGGCTACTGTCGAGAAATTAGAGAAATTACAGCAACAATTCCATAAATCACATGATATAGCAGAAGCATTTGCTAGGATTTTGGTTAATTTATCAACCAAGCAAACTGAGTTGAAAGAACGGAAGGCTACTGCTAAAAAATTAGAGAAATTACAGCAACAATTCCATAAATCACATGATATAGCAGAAGCATTTGCTAGGATTTTATTCAATTTATCAAATAAGCAGACTGAGTTGAAGGAACTAGAGACTACTGTCGAAAAATTAGAGAAATTACAGCAACAATTCCATAAATCACATGATATAGCTTTGCCGTATGCTATGATTTTGTTCAATTTGTCAACCGTACAGACTGAGTTGAAGGAACGGAAGGCTACTGCTAAAAAATTAGAGAAATTACAGCAACAATTCCATAAATCACATGATATAGCTTTGCTGTATGCCATGATTTTGGTTAATTTATCAACCGAGCAGACTGAGTTGAAGGAACTAGAGACTACTGTCGAAAAATTAGAGAAATTACAGCAACAATTCCAGGATTCGCATGATATAGCAGAAGCATTTGCTAGGATTTTATTCAATTTATCAACCGAGCAGACTGAGTTGAAGGAACTCGAGACTACTGCCGAGGAATTAGAGAAATTACAGCAACAATTCCAAGATTCACATGATATAACCTTGCAGTATGCCATGATTTTGTTCAATTTATCAAATAAGCAGACTGAGTTAAATAAACTCAAAACCACTGCTAAAAAATTACAGGAATTGCATGAACATGAACCCTTCCGAGAATCTGAAGAAATTGCTTTTATATATGGTATGGTCTTAGCAAGCTTATTTAATCATCAAACGGAGTTAGATGAACGTCTTCAAACCAAAGAAATAATTGAAGATCTCTATGAACAATTCTCCAACTTTATGTTACAAAACTTTGATGATCTATTTTTTCGTGATGATAATGTTTGTAACAGTGATGCTTATAAACTATTCAACTTTATCCTAAGGGAAGGTCTTTTAAAGAATACTAAATATGCTATCTTACAAAAATGGGCAGATTGTTATAAAGAAGACTCGATTGAACTTAATAACTTGCTATCAATTTATCAACTTGTTCAGAAAATCAAATATCAACTGGGATTAAAAGACGAGGATAAAAATCAGGTGCTTAAATTCGGCCATTACACCAAGGGAAGCACTCTCCAAATTATGTTAGATCAAGAGGAGAATGAAAAGAAGAAAGGTTATTTTTCAGTATCTGGAAAAACTCGCCTGTATAATGCAAATTATATGAATGATCCTGAGGAAGGAATCGTCATAGAACAGATGTTGGGCTTAGATAGACGAGATGTTTTGGAACCAAGCTCCTGGTTTTTAATGAGTTTTACTAGTAAAACAGATGACCTAGCCATGTGGTCTCAGTATGGTGATGACGCTAAAGGTGTTTGTCTAGTACTTCGGGAAGATGATTTTTCAAGATTTACTTCCTTCAATGATGTTTCTTGGCGTCAAGAAAAAAACTTTTTAGAATTCTCTGATAAGATGTATTTAATGAAATCTGAATTAGATAGTGGTTTTGAAAGATCTATCTCTCGGAATGGAAGCGAAAATTCAGTCAATGCAGTTAATGGCGAAGGAACTGAAACGAATCCTGAAGAAAAAGATAGTGCTTCAAAAGGAAATGTAGATTATCTCTACCGAATTGCCTATGTTAAAAATATACGTGAAGATATAGAACTTGAACAAACCGAACTATTTGATAGGTCCGAAATAAAAGATTTAGAAAGCTTATTGAATAGTTTAAAAGAAAAACTAGATATCGGTTCAAAAGTCACGGAGGAGAATTATCAAGATGCCATCTCTGAATGTATCGAAGAAATTCGCTACTTATTTAAATCTGTCGATTACAAATATGAAAACGAACTTCGTATCTTACGCTATGCTAATCTAGACCCAAGTAATAAGGAAATCAAAATTGACAAAACCTCTGGAGTAGGTAAACTTTATATAGAACGAAAAAATTCCATTCAAATCGGTGAGATCATTTTCGGTCCTAAGTTTCCGAATCCTGAGTATGTAACTCCTTTACTAAAACTATTGGATGAAAGTATTGATTATAAAAAATCTACGATAAAATTTAGATAAAGTCTGACAACATCCTTTAAACTTCTAGTTTTTACTAGGAGTTTTTTATATGTAAAATTTTTACACATATTTCTTGACAGGGCTTTCACATTGAGATACAATATATTTGAAAAGAGTATATATAAAATTTTTATATAATATAAAGGAGGTTTCCCATGTACTTCCCAACATCCTCTGCCTTGATTGAGTTTCTCATCTTGGCTGTACTGGAGCAGGGAGATTCTTATGGTTATGAGATTAGTCAAACCATTAAGCTCATCGCCAATATCAAAGAATCTACGCTCTATCCCATTCTCAAAAAATTGGAAGCCAGTGGCTTTCTGACTACCTACTCTAGAGAGTTTCAGGGGCGTATGCGCAAATACTACTCCTTGACCAATCGGGGCGTAGAGCAGCTCGTTACTCTAAAGGAAGAGTGGACGCTCTATACCGACACAGTCAACGGCATCATAGAAGGGAGTATCCGCCATGACAAGAACTGACTATCTGACTCAGTTAGAAACCTATCTTCATAAACTACCTGAAGCTGACCGCATCGAAGCCATGGACTACTTTAAGGAACTATTTGACGATGCAGGTCCAGAGGGTGAAGAGGAGCTCATCGCCAGTCTGGGAACTCCAAAAGAAGCCGCTCATGATGTCCTCTCTAACCTCCTCGACAAGAAAGTCAATGAGGTACCTGCTCAAAAGAATGACCGTCAACTGCTACACATTGCCCTCTTGGCCTTACTAGCAGCCCCTATCGGAATTCCTGTTGGAATTGCAATTATCTTAACCATTATCGGGCTTTTTATCGCGGCTGCCTCCGTCATTCTAGCCTTCTTTACCGTCTCTGTGACGGGTATCCTGCTAGGTGGACTCTTTATCGTAGAGAGCTTTAGTGTTCTGGTCGAAGCCAAATCTGCCTTTATCTTGATTTTTGGGGCCGGTTTGCTTGCTATCGGTGCTTCTTCTCTTGTTCTACTAGGTATCTCCTATGTAGCTCGTTTCTTTGGCCTCCTAATCGTCCGCTTGGTACAATGGATTCTTAAAAAAGGAAAGAGAGGTGACAGACATGCGTAAATTGACAAAAGGATTTCTCATCTTTGGTGTGGTTTCTACAATCCTTGGTTTTATCATGATCATTGTAGGGGCCCAGTCCAATGGTATTCAAAGTTTGCTTGCCATGTCAAAAGATCCCGTCTATGACAATCGTATCGAAGAAGTGACCTTCGGAAGCGAAGTGGAAAAACTTGATTTGACCCTTGAGGAACATAGCCTAACCATCACAGAGTCTCTAGATGACAAGATCCATATCACCTATCATCCTTCAGTGTCTGGTCGTCACGATCTAACTACTGGTATGAGTGACAAAACACTGACCGTCACTGATAAACAAGCCTCCCAACATCGTTTTCTCGGCTCAGGAATCGAAGGCCTACTTCGTATCGCCAGCAACTATTCTAATCGTTTTGACGAAGTCGTTCTCTCCCTCCCTAAAGGAAGAAAGCTGCAAGCCATCACCGTCTCAGCCAATCGTGGACAGACCACTATCCGTCAAGCCAACCTTGAAAATGCAACAATCAAAACAAAAGGCTATCTCTTAAGACTAACAGAAAGTTCTATCAAGAACAGCACACTAACGACACCTCATATCATCAATATCTTTGATACCGAATTGACAGATAGCCAAGTCAAGACGGAGGGCGGACACATCTATGCTGAAAATATCAAGATCCGCGGTAGGGTAGAGCTAGACTCTCATAAAGACTTAAGACTCTTTCTTTCTAAGACAGAATTCGATCGTATCAATCTAGATATTTCTTCTAAGCACGGCGGTATTTATCGTAAAGCATACAGAGAACACCCTAGACAAAAAGAGAATGAACTTGCCAACCCTTATAAAACGGAAAAAGCAGATGTCAAGGACATGCTCATCCTAAAAGCCAATCAGGATATCTACCTCCCCAAGGAAGAAGAGTACGCTGCTCCACCTAGCAATCATTGACAAAAACGCTTTCATCTGCTAATCTAAAAATAGAAAACGATCATAAAAAAGGAGGTTCCACCATGACACAAGAATGGTTTGAAAGCGCCGATCTTGAGAAGAAATCAGCTCAGTCGAAATCGGAAATCCAGCCCGACCAACCAGAGACTTCGGAAATTGTAGAGACCGAATCACAAGCAAACCAAGAAACTCCTATCTCACCTAAAGAGTCGGAAAGGCATGAGGAGGAAGCTCCCGAAACGATAGAAGAAACCCAAACCGAGGAAGAGGGAGAAGGGAAAGCTGAAGAAGAACGCAACCAAGAAAAACCTGCAAAAGAGAAAAGCATCCTCAGCAAGGCTTTAGAAAGCCCCTATATCCCAGATATTGACCCTCGTAAAACAGCCCGATTCAAAGAAGAAATCGCACTGTTTTGGACTTGGCTGCTGGATGCTATCCAAGAACCAACTGCCAGCAAGACTACGGACCAAAAGCATCGTTACAGTGTCTTTGGCCTGCTCACTTTGCTATCCTCGATTAACCTTTTCTTTAGTATCTATCATATCAAACACCTCTACTATGGCTATATGATTTCTATTGCTAATGGTTCTCCTAACCAGCTCCCTCCTTTAGATCTCTTTGCTGGACTTTCTATCTTGGTCGCTAGCGCTCTATTTTACTTTTCCATCATTTTGGGAGGCTTTACTGTCCGACGTGTACTGGACCAGGAGAGCGACTTCACTTTTCAAGAAGCTTTCGATCGTTACAGCAGACTCTTTGCTATCCCGCTTGTCCTAACAGCTCTAGCAAGTTTCTTTGCACTCTTTGGTGGCTTACGATTTGCTGGGATCCTCACTCTTCTAAGCATGGCCATCTTTGCCCTTGGCAATCTCTTTGTGATTAGCAAGCCAAGTAAGACCAGTAGCCTCGACCCATTTTATCGATTCTTACTAGCTGTCTTACTTGATGGTGCTATTCTCTTACCCTTCTTCATTGCAGAGCTCGCGCTGACAGTGGACTACCTTCGCATCCTGACATTCTTTTAACCAAAATCCCTGCCATTTGTTAATGACAGGGATTTTTATGCTTACTCTTTTTTGGACAAGGTCTACTCGATGCTTGCCAATCCTTCAAAATCTTGTCCAAGGATGGCTTGTACTTCTAATTGATTAGCATCTAGTTGCTGGTAAAATGCTTCTGGTAGTGACTCTAGGAATTTTGCATAATCCAAGCGAGCGATGGATTCGTAGTCTTCTGCTTTGGACCCATCACCAGAAATCGTCACTAGGTCAATCTCCCAAACAAGCTCCTTGCCTGCCAGCTGCTCCGTATAAGGAGCTGGTACAAAGGGTTCCTTTGGCAAAATCGTCTTGACTCCCTGGGCTAGGTGATAGATACCGTGCACCTTGCCTTGAGCATCCGGGTAAAATTTCACACTGGCAAGGTAGGCATCAGAGCCTTGAACCTTCTTGACCAACCCTTCAAAACGTGCCAATCCATCCTCAGCCAAAAAGCTCTCGAGGTATTCCTTGTTGAGATAGATAGGGGACAAGAGCCCTTGGCAATAGACTAGACGAGTCGCTTTATCCGCTAGATAATTCTGAACTATTTGTCGGAAATAAGCTTCAAATTCAAACCCTTCTAGCCCTTCTACCACTTGCCCCAACTTGCTCGATAGGACTTGGAGAAGAGCTTCTACAATCTCCCAGTCCGCTCTAGTAAGGAAGTCTGGAATCACCACTTGATAACCTTTTCGGCTATCCGCATAGTTCACTTTGAAGAGAAATTGTGACTGACCTACAATCCCACACTCGATATACTCGAGACGATTGAGGGGCTGACGGAGATAGACTGCATCATAACTATGCGACTCCAAGCCCTCCACCAAGGCCAAGATGGACTTGGCAGTCAAGACCTCCTGTTGTCCTAGAATGCTTTCTTTATTTGGGATAAAAAATATTTTCGCCATAACTGGCCTCCTTTGAAATCGTTTACATATAGTATAATCTATTTTCCTGAAAGATACAGAAACAAACTTTAGTTTTTTAGATAAAAAGCATAGAAAAACAGCCCTTAGGGGCTGTTTGCTTTATACTGTAGCGGCTTGATCCAAGCTTTCACCAATAGCTGCTAGGCGCTCGATTACTTCTGCTTGTGTCAATTCATTTTCTGAAACATAGCGGTTGCGTGGGTGAACACGGCACTCGTGTGAGCAGCCACGAAGGTACTTGTCTTCATTTTCTTCTGATGTTAGGATACGACGGTTACAGAAGGGATTGCCACAGTTGACATAGCGTTCACATGGTGTTCCATCAAACCAGTCTTTCCCTACGATGGTTGGGTTAACATGGTTAACATCAACGGCGATACGCTCGTCAAAGACGTACATTTTCCCATCCCAAAGCTCGCCTTGAACTTCTGGGTCTTTACCGTAAGTTGCGATTCCTCCGTGCAATTGACCGACATCTTTGTAGCCTTCACGCACCATCCAGCCTGAAAATTTCTCACAGCGAACGCCACCGGTACAATAAACCACGACACGCTTGTCCATGAATTTTTCCTTGTTGTCACGGACCCATTGTGGCAACTCACGGAAGTTACGGATGTCTGGGCGGATAGCCCCACGGAAGTGTCCTAGATCGTACTCATAATCGTTACGTGTGTCAAGGACAACGGTATCTTCGTCAAGAAGGGCTTCTTTGAACTCTTTTGGAGACAAGTAAGCACCTGTTGTTTCAAGTGGGTTGATGTCGTTGTCAAAGTCGTTGTCTTCCAAACCAAGGTGGACAATTTCTTTCTTGTAGCGAACAAACATCTTCTTAAAAGCTTGTTCACTTTCTTCGTCAATCTTGAACCAGAGGTCTTCCATGCCTGGGAGGCTGTGAACGTAGTCCATATATTTTTGAGTTGTTTCGTAGTCACCTGAAACGGTTCCGTTGATTCCCTCGTCAGCGACTAGGATACGACCTTTAAGGCCGATTGATTTACAGAAGGCCAAGTGATCTGCCGCAAATTGCTCTGCATTTTCAATTGGAGTATAGAGGTAGTAAAGTAAGACACGAATACCTTTTGCCATAAGATTTGTTCTCTTTTCTATTCTTAAATTTTCAGAATTTTTCATTCAACTATTCTAGTATACCCACTTGAGAAAACGAATGCAATTTATTTGACCGGAAATTATATAGAGAGACCTGCCACTGCACTTCATCAGTAACCATACCGAATAACAGATAATTCTCTCAATTTTTTGATCTGCTCGGCTTGACTTTCTGACAAACTTAGCTTGTTTTCAATCAATACACGCGAGATGTCAACATTCATTTGGCTCAATATAAATGGAACAGAGGTCCCGTCGTCCCTTAGTCGTCTTTTATAAATCACTAACTGATTTTTCAAGGGAGTAAGTTGATGCTCATCCTTTATATCTTCCAATAGATGATTTATGATAGTCATGGCTTCACAACGTCTTTCGCTTCCTCCAGCAAACCATTTTAATGGTGTCATACTTATTTTCCTCCTTAAATTGAAAAGCTATCATTCCTAACTCTCGTACCAATATTTTACCCAAATACCCTATGTAAAAAAGTCAGCAAAAATGGTAAGGTCGCTACAATATTATTGATCACATGCACCGCATAGGATGGATAAATGCTCTTGGTATAGCGAGTCAAACCAGCAAAGATGATTCCAAATGTTGCAAAGACAAAGATATCTAACAGACTAGGCAGGCTTGAGAAATGAGGGAGAGCAAATAAAATAGAAGGAAGGAGCAAATCAAGACCAAATCTCGAATGTTTAAAGAAGGCGTGTTGAAGTAATCCTCTATAGAGCAACTCTTCCATCAGTGGAACCAGAAAGAACAGGGCTATGTAGATACCCAATTCGGCAAAATTAGTCTCACTAAAACCAATCAGTAGAGCCCAACCTTCAGCAGTTGACTGAACATATCTAGCTGTATGAATATTAAAAGATATATGAACTACCGCTACTAGGACTGTCAGTATTGAATACCAGAACCATTTTTTTCTTGGAATGCGAAAGAGATAACCATGGCCTGTCTTAACCAGAATCCAAATCATGACTCCGCTAAATAGCAAACTCAAGATATTTCGAATCCAGAAGAAATTTCCTACCTGAGAAGAAAATTGCCAATAATTTTGAACAATAGACGTCAGCTGAGAAAGGCCAAATACGAAAAATAGATAAGAGAAGACAGCACTCATTTTGAAAAGAAGACGATATTTTTTCATAATGGACCTCCTGTAGATACATGTGTATCACATCGCCAAAACTCTTAGAACTACTCTTTTCATTTTTACATCCTAAAAATCACTACCTCCCCTAGGAAACTAAGGAAGGCAGTGATCACATTTTTAGGAATTAGGAATGAATACACGAAATCAATCAATCTTATGATTTTTTGTTTTTCAAGAATTCATCGTATTGTTTTTGCATTTCGTTCAATACTTTTTCGTAGGCACCTTCAGATTTCAATTTTTCCATCAATTCTGGGATTGCTTTATCTGGGTCTACAGTACCAGTGTTGATAGCTGTATCGAATTGTTGCATTGTGTTAGAAATTGCTGAGATTTCAGATTTCACACTGTCAGTGTTAAAGATGAATCCAAGTGCTGGAGATTCTTTAGCTTCTGCCAATTGTTTCTTAGAATCTTCGATTTGTTGGTCTGTAACGTTTTCGTTGATGTAAAGGATCCAGTTGTTACCAGTGTTCCAACCTGACATGTGAGTGTTTCCTTTGTAGGCATCAAGAACGCGTACACGGTTTTCTTTACCTTCAACTTTTTCCCAGTTCTTGCCTTCTGGACCGTAAACAAGACCGTTCAATAGTTCTGGGTTAGTGTTCAAGAGGTTCAACACTTCCATTGATTTTTCTTTATTCTTAGAGTTGTTTGAGATAACAAAGTTGGCAACTTGTGTTGTTTGGTTTTTCTTAATAAAGTTAGTGATTGGTTTGATTTGGATGTCTTTGTTAGCAACACGTGAGAGCAAGCTGTTACCGTAGTCAGCTGGTCCTACTGTTTCTTCACGAACGAACCAAGTATCTTGTTGAAGGTCAAATGAAGTGTCGCTTGTTGCTACGTCTTTTGGAATGTATCCAGCTTCATAGAATTTGTGAAGAGTCTTCAAGTGTTCTTTGAAACGAGGCACTTCGTAACGGTTTACGATCTTAGTAGTGTCTCCTTCAAGGTCGATAACAAATGGAAGTCCGTTTGGTACTGGGTAGTCAAAGTTATCAGATGGGATAAAGTTCTTCGTAACCGCAAATGGTACTACGTCTGGAGCTTTTTCTTTGATTTGTTTCAAGACTGGTTCAAGTGTTTCGTATGAAGTGACACCTGAAATGTCGATACCATATTTCTCAAGAAGAGCGCCGTTGAAGGCAAAGTTTTGAGATGATGCAACGTTGGCTGCAACTGGAACAGCATAGATCTTACCGTTTACAGTGTTTCCTTTGATGTAAGCTGGGTCAAGTGCTTTGTAAAGCTCTGCTCCTTCTTTCTTGTACAAATCAGTCAAGTCAGCGTAAGCACCTTTTTGAGCATTTACAACATAGTTATCTGCAAAGGCGATATCATAGTTTTCACCAGATGATGTGATAACGGACATTTTCTTGCTGTAGTCACCCCATCCGAGGTATTGGATATCCAATTTAGCACCAACTTTTTCTTCGATGATTTTGTTTGCATTTTCTAGCAATTCATCCAAGTTGTCTGGTTTGTCACCGATTTGGTACATTTTAAGAACAGGTTTTTCACTTGAAGCAGTGTCAGCAGCTTTTTTGTTATTACCTGTAAGGTTTCCACAAGCAGCAAGACCTGCAGCCAAAGCGACTACGCTAGCAGATGCAAAAGCATATTTTTTCCAGTTTTTCATGATAAAAACTCCTTTTTTTGTTTTTAAACTTATAAACGATTTAATAATTTGTAACTTCAGTTACTAAGATGAAGTTGGGAAGAGAGAAACGGTATTTCTCAGCAAATGCTATTCTTTCACACCACCGATCGTCAAACCTTTAACAAAGTAGCGTTGGAAGAATGGATATAGAATGGCGATTGGAAGGGTTGCAACGACAACCATAGCCATACGACCTGTTTCTTTTGGAAGGGCAACTCCCAGTTGACCAGATAGACCGACTGCTTTTGCGATGTAGTCCATATTTTGTTGGATTTGCATAAGCAAATATTGCAATGGATACAAGTTGTCACTCTTGATGTAAAGAAGGGCGTTGAACCAGTCGTTCCAGAAACCAAGAGCTGTCAAAAGCGTGATGGTTGCGATACCTGGAAGTGATAATGGCAAACAAATCTGGAAGAAGATCCGAGCTTCGCTGGCACCATCGATACGAGCAGATTCGAGGATTGCTTCTGGGATGGTCTTCTTGAAGAAGGAACGCATCAAGATGATGTTGAATGGTGAGAGAAGCATTGGAACAATCAAGGCCCAAACGGTATCACCAAGTTGAAGCAGGCGAGTGACCACGATATAGCCTGGTACCAAACCAGCGTTGAACAACATACTAAGAAGAGCGAAGATCGTGAAGAATCTGCGGTACTTAAAGGTTGTCCGTGAGATGGCGTAGGCATAAGTTGTCGTGATGAAGACGTTGGTCACTGTTCCGACTACGGTTACAAAGACTGAGATAAAGAGCGCTTGGAGGATCTTATCTTTAAACTGAGCTAGGAACTGGAATCCATCTACACCAAACTTCGAAGGGAAAAAGCTATATCCATACTGGAGGATGCTCTTTTCGTCTGTCACCGAAATGATGATAACGAAGATAAAGGGCAAGATACAAGAAAGAGCGATCAAACCAGAGATGATACTAAAGAAGATATCTGCTTTCTTACTGAAGGAGTGAATGCCGACATTATCTATTTTTTCTTTTTTAATTTTCTTTTCTGCCATATTCTCCTCCTTTCTAGAACAAAGCTGAGTTTGGATCGACTCGTCTTGCAAGCAAGTTTGATAGGATAACCAGAATCAAACCGACAACGGATTGGTAAAGACCGGCTGCTGAAGCCATACCGATATCTGCTGTCTGAGTCAAACCATTAAAGACATATACGTCCAAAACGTTGGTTACATTATAAAGCTGACCAGCATTGTGTGGGATTTGATAGAAGAGACCGAAGTCTGCGCGGAAGATATTTCCGACTGCAAGGATGGTCAAGACTGTTACAAGCGGAGTCAACTGAGGAATGGTTACGTTGCGAATGCGTTGCCACTTGCTAGCCCCGTCCACTGTTGCTGCTTCGTAGTAGGTTGGGTCAATTCCCATGATCGTCGCATAGTACATGACACTGCTATATCCAAAGCCTTTCCAAATACCTAGGAAAAGGAGAAGGTATGGCCAAATGCCTAAATCAGCGTAGAAGTTGACTTCCTTCATGCCAATGGATGTTAGGAAATGGTTGAAGACCCCTTTGTCAATGTTTAGGAAGGCATCTGTAAAGAAACTGATGATAACCCATGACAGGAAGTAAGGGAACAACATAGACGTTTGGAAAATCTTAACCATTCTCTTAGAGCGGAGCTCGCTGAGGATAATGGCAATCCCCACTGATACAATCAAACCGATAAAGATAAAGCCGAGATTGTAGAGAACGGTATTTCGAGTGATGATAAAGGCATCTTTTGAACTAAACAAGAATCTGAAATTATCTAACCCGACCCATTTACTATTCACAATACTATCTATGAAACCATTACTGGTCATATGGTAGTCTTTAAAGGCGACCACATTCCCAAATACTGGAATGTAAAAGAATAGAATCAACCAGAGTGCCCCTGGTAAAACCATCAAGAGAAAGATCCAGTTATCTCTCAAGGTCTTTGAAAACTTTTTCATAATTTCCTCCCTTTTTATTCCTAAAAACTGATTTCATCGAATTTTTAGGTTTGATAACGATTACATTATTAGTATACTCCTATTTGATGGTCAGGTTAAACTACTAATTATAGAAAAAACTCCACAAATTATTTTTTGTGGAGAAGTTTTTTATAAGAAATAGGTTTCACGAGAAACACTCTGCATACGATAAATGTATTTCCTCTTTACTAATTGAAAACTTGTTCTAATATTGGGTGATGAAACTCGACAAAATGAACCTGGGCATTTATGATAGCCCCTGATTCATTTTTATCAATCTCTGGTCTTCCTTCGGTGTGTAAAAGAGCAGGATTGCCATCCTTGTAGCCAAAGAGAATCACCTCTGTCTCTGCTTCATTCACATAGCAAGCTAGGATTTCAAACCGCCCAGAACCTGAACCTGCACTATACCCATACCATTTAAAAGTATAATTCACCCCATCTACTTGTCCAAATTGCATTATTTGGTCTGGCACTGCAAGTCCATAGTAGTGACCATATGTTGCTAAGTTAGTTGACTTAAATCTTTCAGCTTTACTATCCGAATAGGATTCCATGGCTGTTTTTATCTTGTCTATTAAAGAACTATTATCTGTATCTGGCTCGCTCTCTGTAGTTACACTTGTTTTTAATAGAAATTCCTTAAAACGTTGCGTTAAATCTGTATTCTCAGTCTCTTCAAAATTTGCAGTAGGGATAGTTTCCAGTGTCTTATCGGTATACAAGACCTGTGCTTGCCCATCCTTCAGTGTAAATAGGTAGAAATGTTTGTCCTGATTGTCATAGTAGGCATCCAAAACCAAGTAATCATAGGCATTGTCACTCGATACTCCAAAAACATTCCATTTGACACTTTTCTGAGAGACAGTTGTTGCTTCTAATTTTTTGATGAGATCATTCTTTTCATCAAAGTTTCTATGCTCTAGTCTATGATAGGACTGCCCCATAGAAGAAGCCCAACTTGCAAACTCTTCTTCCCACTTTTCGGTGTTGTATTGGATTAGCTTCTGAAAATCTGAGTAGTTCTTCATAATCAAGGCTTGATCAGTCGGATTAGATAACTGGAGTTCTTCCATGGCTGCAACTGTAGCAGCCATAGGTGACTGAACACTTGTATCCTTGGATTCTTTTTCGTGCGAAAGAGCCTTTTGATAGGAATCTGCTAAATAGTGAAAATAGTTGGTTGTTTCCTTGGTTTGTTGCTCCCTTGGTATTGACGGACTAGTTACGCCATCCTCTGTCGCTCTGTGGCAGGCAGATAAGACTAGCATACTAGCACCTAGGACCAGTAGTAACTTTTTCATGGTCATACCTCCAAACTATCTCTGTAGCCTCATTATACCACTTCCAAGCCTTTTTTTCTATTGTATCCCTTGCTCTCAAAGATAGATCCGAAAAGAATAGGGATAATAGTCAGTTCAAAATATCTTATATAGACGGCTTAGAGATAGTTTCAAGAACAGCTACTCCGTCTCTCTTAAACAATAATATCTTGATTGACTTTTGCTTTATTTAGTGTTACTTTCAATATGAAATGGGTATTCTGGAGACTGTAGGTAAAGAAACTGTTCTTATAAGCTCCAATACATCTATTCCTTTGATTCGTCTGACATAGTAACGTCTGAATATCAAAATGATGGAGGGAGTTGAAACAAATGAGAACCGTAATCGTTTCATTTATCATATTGCCAATCCTGACTAGAGGAATCCTATTACAGATTTTTCTCTCCAAAAAAGAAAGTAAGTGGCTGGGTTTCATACTGCCAGGCATAACTTATTGCTTTTCTTTATTGACAATCTTCTCTCTGGCCTTGACTAACAACATAACCTGGTGGGAGATTTTCTGTCTGATTTCCTTAACTTTTTTGCTTGCAAATATCCCTACCTTTATTCTTTTGGCAATTTACTTCGCTTGTCGAAAACATTATTGAAACAATGATTATACCGGATTTGGGACAGGAGGTTGAACACGAAACAATTGATTAAAGACGCCTTTTATGCCCTCGTGCTATTGTTGGGGATTAAGTAGGATTATAGGGGAAGAGATGGGCTACAGCCTGCTTTATTTTTACCTTTTGGCTCCTAGTGTCGAATTGTCATGTGGCTTTTCTGCTGGTAAAAAAGGAGGTATCAATGGTTCTTCCCATTAACAGGGATTTTTAACTGGTTTATTCCATTTTTCCTGTTTGGTGGACGGTTTATTACAGCAGAATGAATTTCACTCACACTTATTGCAGCAGTTACAGCTATTCTCGATCTTTTAGCGGAGGCCTTTTCAGTAAAAAATACCGAATTAGTGCAAGATTTAAAATAAAAAGGAGGCGGCATCACTAAATGATGCCGCCTCCTTTCTGTTTTAGCGAACAGACTCTGTATTTTCTTTGCCTAAGTCTCATTCTGTAAAACAAGGAGAAAGCCCCACAAGTCAACCAACTAAGGTTGCCTGCGGAGCTTTTCCCACTAGATCATCCATCTTTAAGCCATTTATAGTATTTCTTCAATGAATGACTGGACTGTTTATACTTTATAAAAAGTTTATTAATCCTCTTTTTTCTGACGTCCTGCCAAACCAAGAACTGATAGAAGCAAACCTAGACCTGTCAGCGTTACAAGGCTTGAACCAACTTGAGATTCACCTGTTCGTGGAAGAACTGATGCTGAAGTAGCTGGTGAAGCTGGATGTCCTGAGGTGAGCGGTGTCATTGGAGGAGTTGGTTTGACTGGAGTTGATGGAGTTACTGGAGGTTCTGGCTTAACTGGAGTATCCGGAGTATTAGGAACTTCTGGAGTTACTGGTACCGCAGTATAATGAACATCTTTGACAATGTTTTCTTGAGTAACCACTTCTGATGGAACAGTCGCAATATCTACTGTGTAACCTGGAATCACTGGTGATGGGACTGCGTCATAGTTTGCCTTGTCGCTTGCCCAATCCGTCGTGATCACAACAGAGCCAGTTACCTTGTCTGTCGTTACGGTACGTGTCCAAGTCGCTGTTTGCACCTTGTCTGCTGGGGTTTGACCACCGGCACCGTGGTAGCGAACTGTCATGCTTACTTGTTTGGTTTCCTCAACTGAAACCGTTTTGTGTTTCAAGCGAATCACCACGTTTTGGTCTACGCTGCTGTCGGTGTCAAACTGAGCTGGCAATTCATCCTTAGCAGCCACTTCGTACCCCTGTGCCAAGTAGCCTGCAATCACAGTGTCGTATTTCGTTTTCGCAGCAGCTGGAAGAACCGTACCTGACTCACCTGTTGTCAATTCAACTTGATTTTCCAGAGTCTGACCGGTTGTCTCATCTACAACTGTGTAAGTAACCTTTTGGGTTTGAGGTGTATTCTGAGCAGTATAATGCACATCCTTGACAATGTTTTCTTGGGTAACCACTTCTGATGGAACAGTCGCAATATCTACTGTGTAACCTGGAATCACTGGTGATGGGACTGCGTCATAGTTTGCCTTGTCGCTTGCCCAATCCGTCGTGATCACAACAGAGCCAGTTACCTTGTCTGTCGTTACTGTATGTGTCCAAGTCGCTGTTTGTACCTTGTCTGCTGGGGTTTGACCACCGGCACCGTGGTAACGAACAGTCAAGTTTACATTCTTGCTTTCTTGGATATCAGCTGTACCATGTTTTAAATGAACAACAACGTTTTGATCATAACTACTATCAAGGTCAAACTTAGCTGGAAGCTGCTCTTTTGACACCAATTCATAGCCTCGAGCCAGGTAAGTATCCACGATTGAATTATACTTCGCTTCTGTGTCATTTGGAAGAGGAGTATCAGAGTTCCCACTTGTAAGCTCTTGCTTATCTTCCAGTGTGGTATTGGTCGTATCATCAATGATGGTATAGGTTACTTTTTGCTTGTCTGCCTTGTATTTAACAGTAACCTTGATGTCAGCCTGATCAGCAGTTACGTTTTCTGCGTCAACTTTAGCCTTATCTGGCGTGTAGCCATCAACAGTTGGAGAAACTACCTCTGGGAAGGTTCCGACCGACGGAGTCCAAGCACCTGGTGTAGTAACCTTCGTCACTTCATCTGTTTTCATCTCTCTAGAGAAAATCAAGGTCGTTTTCTTCTCTGGAGCAGCTGGTGTGTTATCTTCTTCGTAGACGTAGTTAATCGTTTGCGTTACAGTATTGGTTTCTGTAGAAGTTGACACTTTATGTTTCACATGAACCACTACATTTTGGTCATAACCACTATCGAGGTCAAACTTAGCTGGGAGCTGGTCTTTCGAAACCAATTCATAACCTTGGGCTAGGTAAGCATCCACGATTGAATTATACTTAGCTTCTGTGTCATTTGGAAGAGGAGTATCAGAGTTCCCACTTGTAAGCTCTTGCTTATCTTCCAGTGTGGTATTGGTTGTATCATCAATGATGGTATAGGTTACTTTTTGCTTGTCTGCCTTGTATTTAACCGTAACAGTGATATCTTCCTGATTAGCAGTTACATTTTCCGCGTCAACTTTAGCCTTATCTGGGGTGTAACCATCCACAACTGGAGAAATTACCTCTGGGAAGGTTCCGACCGACGGAGTCCAAGCACCTGGTGTAGTAACCTTCGTCACTTCATCTGTTTTCATCTCTCTAGAGAAAGTCAAGGTCGTTTTCTTCTCTGGAGCTGCTGGTGTATTGTCATCCTCGTAGAGGTAGTTAATCGTTTGCGTTACAGTCTTGGTTTCTGTAGAAGTTGATACTTTGTGTTTCAAGCGAATGACTACATTTTGATCCACACTGCTGTCTGTGTCAAATTGACCTGGCAGAGCATCCTTAGAAGCCACTTCGTAACCTTGTGCCAAGTAGTTGGCAACTACGGTGTCGTATTTCGTTTGAGCTGCGGCTGGAAGAGCTGCACCTGACTCACCTGTTGTCAATTCAACTTGATTTTCTAAAGTCTGGCCGGTTATCTCATCTACAACTGTGTAAGTAACTTTTTGCGTTTGGATTGTGTAATATACATCCTTAACAATGTTTTCTTGAGTAACGGCTTCAGACGGAACTGTCTCGACATCTACGCTATAGCCTGGAATCACTGGCGATGGGACTGCATCATAGTTGGCTTTATCGCTTGTCCAAGCTGTGGCAGAAACTTCTGTGCCTGTGATTTTATCTTTTGTTACTGTACGAGTCCAAGTCGCTGTTTGCACCTTGTCTTCTGGTGTCTGGTCACCGGCACCGTGGTAACGAACAGTCAAGTTTACATCCTTGCTTTCTTGGATATCAGTGGTACCATGCTTCAAGTGAACAACTACATTTTGATCGTGGCTACTGTCAAGGTCAAACTTAGCTGGAAGCTGGTCTTTCGAAACCAATTCATAACCTTGAGCTAGATAAGCATTCACCATTAAATCATATTTTTCTCGGGCACTGTCTGGAAGAGGAGTATCAGAGCCTCCGCTGGTAAGTACTTCCTTATCTTTCAGCGTTTTTTGGGCAGTGTCGTCAATGATGGTATAGGTTACTTTTTGCTTATCTGCTTTATAGGTAACCGTTTCTTCAATATCTGCGCTATCTCCCGTAATCTGTTCAACGGCTGCTACAGTTGCCTTATCTGGTGTATAACCATCAATCTTTGGAGAAACTACCTCTGGGAAGGTTCCGGTAGACAGGATCCAAGGACCCTTATAGACAATCTTATTAGTCACCAGATCCTTGTTGTTAATCCGATAGAACTTCAAAGTCTGAACCTTCGTATCCGCTGCCTGTGTGTTATCTTCATAAACATACTTGATGGTCTCTGTAACTGTCTTTGTTTCTAGAACTGCAGCTCCCTTATGACGTAGATGAACTTTAAAGGTTTGAAGAGTTTCATTATAGGTTACACCGCTTGCTGGATAATTGTCTGAAACAAGTTCATAATTTTTATCGGTATATTTCTTAATAGTGGCAGCTGTTTGATAAGGGTCAGTCTGACCATAAAGTCCATTCAAATCCTTCGTTTCAAGCGTTTCTCCTGTTGTGTCATCAATGTAAGTGACCTTTGCACTAGCTGGATTAGCTTTGTAAACGACTGTCTTTTCGATATTGGCACTGTTAGCCGTAATATTGTCAACTGCTGGAACCTCCGCTAAGTCTGGAGTGTAGCCTTTGATTGCTGGTGATGTTACGGCTGCAAAACTTGTTCCATTTTCCACCGTCCAATCACCAGTTGTAACATTTGTAACAAGGTCAGTTGTTGCTGTTCTGGTGAATTTTAAGCTACTAGTATGGTCTGGAGCTGCTGGTGCACCACTCTCGTATGTATAATGGATAGTTTCCTTAACCGTCTTTTCTTCTGCTACTGACGTCTTTTTGTGTTTCAAATGAACTTCAAAGGTTTGAAGATTTTCATTATAGGTTACACCATTTGTTGGATAATTGTCTGAAACAAGTTCATAATTTTGATCGGTATACGTCTTAATTGTTTCAGCTGTTCGATAAGGATCAGTCTGCCCATAAAAACCATTCAAATCCTTCGTTTCAAGAACTTTTCCTCCGTTAGTATCATCGTCAATATACGTAACTTTGGCACTAGATTTTTTGGCTGAATAGACATAATAAAATTCTTGGTCGTTGCTAGTGAATGGAATTTGTTTAGTAGTCTTTAACTGTGTACCATACGACGCGATTGCCGTATCAGCTGTTACAAGTGTGTAGCCTGTAATTGTTTTTGGATTAGCGTTATAATCAGGGGTTGGAGTGGCAGTTCCTCCTGCTGGATAACCATATTTATAGTCCTGAGTTTCAATTTCCTTGCCGTTTGTATCGACATAGTGTATTGTAATCTTCTTCTGACCTTCAGCACGCGCAACGGACGGGGTTGTTGTGGCAGAAATCGTTTCTTCTTTAAGCTTAGTTACATTACCATTATCATCAACGTTATAACTATAACTTCTTGACTCATTCGTTATAGTATTCTTAATTGAGGAATCTGCAAAAGTAATTCGTGTTGAATGCCCAGTTCCTTGAATGACACTAGCATCCTTTAAAATAGCACTAACTTTTTTATTGACTTCTTCTGTTCTGTTGATTTCCTGATATTGATCGCCCATTTGAGCATAGTCGTCAGTTGGCCAAATATCATGATAGGTAGTAGCACCATTTCCTGTCATTTTTCCTAAATTAATAGCAACTGTGTAGGTCCCATCTCCATTATCAATAACAACCGAAGAGTTTTTACCCGCTTGTTTTAATGCCTTAACAATCTCTTCATCAGTTGAATTTGCTGGCAGTTCAACTAATTTGTTATCTGGATCTGAATTGATGCTAATAGAAGTTGAAGTATCTCCTTTAACAAGATATTTTCCATCCTCACTAATTGCTAAAGTAGAAGTATATCTTTTAAGGTCTGGTTTGATACTAACAATTTTTGACCCATTACCTGGTTTTATACGATGGACAGAAATGATATCACCATTTGGAATTCCTGTTTGTCCAGGGTTGGTACCATCGCTTGACAATAAATTATTATAATAATTTGCGTCCCCAGTTGAAGTGCCTATTTTTATTGAATCTGCTCTATCGCTACTTGCGCTATTATAAACAGCAAAAGGGGCCTGTGCTTTCTCAAATGTCCTTGGTTTTGGTTTAAAAGTAAACTTATTACCATTTATTTCTAGGACAATGTTTTCATAACTTGATTTTGCTGTAAATTTCCCAATAGTCGCTGCTTTTTGAGTGACCGATACCGTCTTTTCAGTATTTTGAGGCATATCTTGGAAGCTTTGGTCTAATGTAATTTCATAGGCCAAATTATTGGGATCTGAATGCACGAATTTAATTGTTCCAACACCCTCGATACGCTCTGCTGTTCCAGAACCAAGATTTGCATAGTAAGCACCGTAGGCATTATTTCCCAATTTGACTGGAATACGGAGAACATCACCTTTTTTCAGCGTCCCATCTTGTGTGATTTTAAAGTCCATTTGAACCTTGTCAAAGGAAACTTCTTGAGCAGGCAAAGGTTTTGTATCACCTGAACGCATAACAGTTCCATCTTTAGTCGTAACCGTTACTGAAAAATTCGAGATTTGAGTTGGGTTTTGTTGCAAACTTCTGCGCGTACGTACTGCGGCTGTTGCGCGAGGGGCAGCTGTTGTTTGGCTATCAGTTGATTTTTCAACTGGTTTAGACTCAACAGGTGCTGGAGTTTCTTTCGCGACTGCTGTCGAGTTTGACGGATCTACAGAATTTTTGTCCGCACCTTCCACTTCAGGGGCTGTCTTTGAAACTGGCACTTTATTTTCTGCTTGTTCAACAGTTGGTGCTGGACTAGTAGCTTTTTCTGTTTCCTTAACTCCTGTGGCTGAAGATACTTTCTCTGACTCCACCACTGCTGGTTGATCACTATTATTTTCTGATTTCACATCAGTTGTCGAGCTAGTCTCTACTAGACTGCTCAGATTGTTGTTTTCATCTGCTTGTACAGTTGGTGTGCCAAGCGCTACTCCATATACCGCCAAGCTAGCGATTGCAATCGAAACAAGTCCAACATTTTTCTTTCTTAGAGAAAATTTTTCATGTCTTTCCTTGTAAATTTTAAAACTCTTCACTTTCTATATTCCTTTCTAAGTTTGACATATGATTATTTTATTAGAGATGGACTTTTACAACCTCTACGCATAGGAAACTTCTGCTCTATATTATACATTTTACTCCTTGATAATTCAACTGATGCAGTTAAAATCTACCCACCTAATTTAATAAAAATCTTGATTCATATAGCTTTTAAGCACATGTATTGCTGAATATGTTATTCTATCAAACATCCCCCACTTCTTATATTTTATCTATTTTTAAATATTATATTTAAGCAAAAACATCTTCTTTTTATAAAGAAGATGTTTGTCAATATTCTACTCCTAAGTCGTATAAATCGTCGATGCTGTTGCAATGGTGTGCCACTGGTTGGCTGTTGTGGCTGCAAAGTCCTTGTCTCCATAAAAATCGTTAAATGGAAGGATTTCGACTTCTAATTCTTCGATGCGGTCAATCTGACCTGCCAGATAAGCCTCGATGCGACTTTCTGCTCGCTTGATCCTTTGTAAGAGTCCGCCCATACGGATATCAACCGTATCCAAACCAAAGACCTTGTTTTCTTTCAGCCATTGGTGGCTAAAGAGCGCATGGAAGTGTTCGATTTGGCTTCTGAGTTGTGGTAATTCTTGTCTTGCGATTTCTTGTAGACTTTCTTTATCGTTTACTTGGTAGGCCTGACGAATGCGTCGTCCCACATCCACTTTACTACTTAAAATCTGGTTCAACTGGGCCTGAGTTTCAAAGAGATAAGAGTAGGCACCAGCTTTTTCTTTGATTTCGGCAAGCGTCTCAGTAGCCTGAGCGAAGTGTGGCTTGTCCTGTTCAGGTGTCATGTGCTGGTCAAGAATCGGGCAAAGAACATCCTGATAAAAGACATAGCGGTTGGGATTGATACCACTGAGATTATCCGGCAAGTCTGGCAAGAGGTTGGCAAGGTCAATCTGCATAAAGTCCTCAACTGATAGACCCGTATTGGTCTTGAAGTGGGCAGACAAACGGTCTAAGTCATTGCGGTAGCTGAGCTCTGCCCAGATTTGCAGACTTGGTAGGATAGAAAACTGGGCAGTTTCACCACCATTGTCTCCCCAACCCGTCACGATGACTTCCTTGATCTGATTGGCACGACAGGCTTTATTGGCCTCGATAGCGATGAGACGGCTGAAATGGTTGTTGGGTGTGAAACCGATCCACTTCCAAGCACCACCTGCAAAGGCAATATCTTGGCTAATCTTGTGGTGATTGCAGAAATTGCGATTGTACTTTTCTTCGCTGTCCTGATAATAATCCCAGTAAACCAAGGTTACACGGTCTTTGAGACGATCTAGGTAGACACGAGTTTCTTCTGGAATCTCCACGTCACGATCGTACTGGCCATCCGCTGACATGAGTTTAAAGAACATATCACTCCACATCTGACAATGGAAACCATACTTGTCTGCAATATCCAGCACACGCTCCAAGTGTTGGCACATGAGAAGACTACGGTCCACAACACCGTTCAAGATGAGGTAGCGTCCCAAGCCAACCAAGTGGGCTTCATCCATCCCGATATTGACCTTGCGAGTCTGCAGTTTAGACAGAGTGTCAAACATCCCGTCAATCAAATCATAAACCTTTTCTTCACCGATAAGGAGAATGTCCTCTACATCACGGAGTTCTTGCACTTCTTTGACACCCCATTTAACGAAGGCCGACAAATGAGCCAAGGTCTGGATGCAAGGCACAAAGGTCATGTCAAACTGCTGGGCATAGGCTTCGATTTCCTGCAACTCCTCAGCCGAATAGGCCCCACGGAAATAACCAAAGTAAGGTTGTCCCTCAATCTGATAAGTGTCTTCCACGTAGAGCTCAAAAGTTGAGTAGCCCATGAGAGCTAAGACTTCAATCATCTGTTTGGCAGAAGCGACATTTAGAACTGCATTTCGGGAACAGTCTGCCATGTAGGCCAACTCTTCGTAAGCAGCTTCTTCTTCAATCTTTATCTTATCACCTTCTACTAGAGCTGTTGCCAATAAGGACAAGGCGCGGTAAAGTTGGTGAGGTTTGCGATAAGTCAGTTGATAGTGGCCACCCTCACCCTTGATAGAGATAGAGGCTTGGCCAGACTGAACGACTGCCACTTCCACATCTGGTAAAGAGATATGTTTTGTCAGCAAGTCGATTGCCTGAGTTTGTTTGGAACTAAGTCCTGTAAATGTTACCATTGGTTTTCCTCCT
Organism: bacterium; assembly: GCA_905221355.1. GTDB lineage: Bacteria > Bacillota > Bacilli > Lactobacillales > Streptococcaceae > Streptococcus. The sequence continues at coordinate 62,374 of CAJNCU010000002.1, read as the reverse complement.
GCAACCAGTTGACCAGGGCACCGTAGAGATTGGCATCTGCGTGATAGGTGCAAGCTTGGATAACTGGTGCGACCGTATATTCTTCGTAGGTTTCGACAAATGCATCAACAGCTTTTTTGACACCTTGGATAAAGTCAGGGTTTTGACTGATGGAGCCTCCCAGACTAATGACATCTGGGTCGATGAGATACTGAATATTGAGCAGACCTTGCGCCAGATTACGATTCATGCGCTCAATCGCTTCTTGACAAAGAGCATTGCCGGCTGCCGCTTCTTGGTAAACTTTGCGTCCGTCCCAGTCAGTCTGACCAGACTTTTCAATCACGTAGCGCACCATATTTCCAGTTGACGCTAGTTGCGACCAGTTGTTGAGTTTTTCAGCAGGTGCAAGGGTTGTCATGTAGCCAAACTCTCCCCCCAAGCCATGACGACCTCGGTGAAGCCTACCATTGATAATCATGGCGCCGCCGATTCCTGTCCCAATCACGACACAGGCTGCATTTTCAATATCTGGGTGAGCCAACAGTTCACTAAGTCCAACACAGTTGGCATCATTTTCCAGATGGACAGGTAGCTGATGATGAGCAAGGGCCTCATACCAAGAAAAGCCATGGATGTAAGGTACGGCACTGATTCCCTCAATCACACCTGTTTCTTGATTAACCGCGCCTGGAACGCTCATAGCGATCCCACTATAATCTTGCTCTGACAAGCGTTGGTCTAGCCAAGTCAGTAAATCTTCCAAACTCTCTGGCGTTGGAGTACTTGTCTTATCTAGTATCTTTCCATCAGGAGTCAGACTGGCAAACTTAATCCCAGTCCCTCCGATATCAATGGTTGCAATGATCATTGTTCTTCCCATAAAAAGGAGCGAATCAGTAGTTAGTCCTTACTCTTTCGCCCCTACTTTCTATCTCATAGTATTAGTTATCAAACACTTTAAAGCCGTTAAATGTCTTCTTTTTTGATCAATTCTGTGCGAATTTCTTGTGGTGCTAATAGTCCTGAATGAACTGGATATGGTCGTTCAAGCAAGTCCAAAATGGTTTGCTGGTGTTCTGATATGCGTACATTTTCTTGACTCATGTTGTAGTAACGAAGTACGTATCCTTCTTCATTTTCAGACACTTTAAAGGCTGTCGGGCAGACTTGTGGCAAGCTGAGCGCCGCATGGCTCAAGAGGCTACCAGTCGCTGCCACACTTCCTTCTTGTTTAGCGACCTGAAGACTAGTGAATGGTGTTTGGAAGGCTTTGGCACGACGGAAGGCTGAGAAGCGTTCCCCTGCTTGGTGGCATTCAAGTGCAAACTCGACTTCAAACTCGCACAAGCACTGAGCTTCTGGTGTTGGGAAGTAACCCCAGTCACCTAGCTCACCTGAGGCACGCAAAATGGTCACGGCAATGGTGTCGTCTCCAAGGATTTCATACTCGTGCAATCCTTTATTTGCTACTGTCACACCTTTTTCATCATCATAAAGGCTGACAAAGGCTTGTTGGTGTTGAGGATTTTCAGGATTTTCCCATGAAGCCGCTGGTTTATTTGGTCGTGTCACCACCTCATAAATGCTTTCCGAATCATTGCTTGGACGCGTATTATGAGTCTTGACCAAGAGACGGATACGGTGGTCCTTGGCTGTATTAGTAAAGCGAGTCTTGAAGCGGATTTGTGGATTGTCAACAAAGACGGTCATCTCTGTTTCAAGAAGAATGCTTGTCCATTCATCTGAGCGTCCAGCTTCACGCGTCATAAACTCGATGATGCCTCTTTGTTCTGCATCCAGTTTTTCGTCTGCACTTACTGGAATTGTCAATTCATGCTTGAGCAAGATCTTAGCAAAACGTGCTGTATTTTCCAAGACTTCACAGTCTTTGAGTTCTGCGTAGATAGGCTCTGTTCCTTTTGGTTGGAAATAGATGTACTCATTTCCGATGTCACCACGGTCTTCAAAGCGAATAACATCTTCATAAGCTTCATGAGTTGTCTTGTCGTAGACTGTGATAGTTTCATCCACACTGACCGTTACAAATGGTGTATCAATCACTCCATTTTGGTAAATACCGTCACGGTGTTCTTGTTCTCCTTCCAGCAATTGGAAGGTTGTCCAAGAAAGTGGGGCCAGATGAATAGGCACTGTCACGCGCACTTGGCGAGCGATACGAGCCTGACGGAACTTGTCTTTTGGCAAATCATACTCAAAATTAGCTCCTAAATCTTCGATTTTCGCTTCTACAGCATGTCCTTCCAAGTCTTTGACACGGTAGCTTGGTAAGGTCAAGGCTGCCATCTTCTTGTAACCTTCTGTTGGGTGCAATTCTTTGAAATCACAAGTCGCCACATCAATCACTGTGCTGACCGTATCAACCTTGTCATGCAAGCCTGTGTTAATGACGGTAAAGAGATGGTCGCTTTGGGCTTCGTGGGTTGCGATTTTACCCTTCCACTCGTTGAGAAGATTGGTCTTAACAAAGTTTCCAACTTGGTTAACCTTGGCAAAACGTGTCTCCATCTCACGGTGAACCTCGTCCACACTACAGCCACAGATACTATCATGCGGAGCATTTTGTAGAAGGACTTTCCAAGCATAGGTCAACTGGTCCTTATGGTTGTGCCCACCAGTGATGACAGTCAATGGTTCCACCACTTGTTCTAGCAAATTGCTATTTTCTTGGAAGGCTTGTTTGAGGTAAATTCGTGATGAAGAAGTGTTGGCAAGTGTGTACCAGCCATCTGTTTCCTGGCTCGTCAACTCACCTGTAACCGTTGATAGCTGCTCTGGCAAAGCACTTTCTACTGCGTGGACATAGTCATCAAAGGAACTATGAACAAAAGTCACATCTGGGAAGAGTTCATTGGCCACACGAATGGCTTCACTCAGATTTCGCTGTACAGGCTGGTGGTCACAGCCGTTCATCATCAACCATTGGTTGGTCGAAGCGTAGTCACGCACGTCTGCCAATTTTTGTTTCCAGAAAGTCAAGGCCTCGTCTTTATCCACTGGAATTTCATTTCCATTACTATACCAGTTGGCAAAGAGGATTCCGAGGACACGACTTCCGTCTGCACCCTGCCAGTACATTTCTGAAAACTGGGAAGTGAACTGCTCATCTTCGAGGACTTGGTTATCAAATCCAATCGGCTTCACACCGCGACCAAAGGCTGCCACGTGAATGCCTGATTTTTGAAGGATTTGAGGCGCTTGCCCCATATTTCCAAAGGTATCTGGGAAGTAACCAATCTGGGTGGATTTGCCCCATTTTGCACATTCTGCTTGACCAATCAAGGTATTGCGAACATTGGCTTCACTTGAAATCAAGTAATCATCCTGCAAGATGTAAAAAGGACCAATTTTGAGTTTTCCTTGGTCAATGTAACCTTGGACTTTGTCGCGATTTTCAGGACGAATTTCCAAGTAGTCATCAAGGACAATGGTTTGGCCATCCAAGTGGAAGCTCTTGAACTCTGGGTCATTTTCAAAAAGATCAAAAAGATTGTCAAATAACTCCACCAATTGCATGCGGTGACTTTCAAAAGGTAAGTACCACTCACGATCCCAGTGGCTGTGAGAGATAATATGTACAACAACATTTTCCATGAAGTAAAACCTCATTCTAACTTAAATTTAAAAATATATTTGTGATTCTTTACCAGAATCTATTGAGCTAAAACTCATTATCGAATACCCAAGTAATCCAAGACCAACTCACAGAACATCATATTGGCCCATGAGAACCATTCGCGTGAGTAGAGAGTCGGATCATCTACATGGAAGCTTTCATGCATGGCACCTGTCCCACCATCACAAGCAACCAGCTGATCGAGCAAGAATTTCTTCTCCGCCTTGTCAGTTGTTGTCAAGCCTTGGATAGAAAGGGCGATTGGCCAGATATAGCGATAGAAGGTATGAGAACTTCCGAGACCGCTAGCGTATTCTCCTTGGTAGAAGTATGGATTTTCAGGGCTCAGAATGGTCCGACGAGTTGCTTGATAAACTTCGTCATTAACATCGCAGTAACCAAGATAGGGAGCAGCCAGTAGACTTGGTACATTTGGATCATCCATGATGCTAGCATTTCCTAGACCATCCACTTCAAAAGCGTAAATCTTTTCACCCTTGCTGTTGGTGGTGTAGGCGTAGTTTTCAATCCCTTCTTGGATCTCTGCTTGCAGGCGTTTAGCGTCTGCAATGATGTTTTGGCTGTCAGCTAGGTCCAGTTCTGCAAAGATTTCTTGGACATAACCCAAGACCACGACCGCAAACATATTTGACGGAATCAAGTAGCTATACTGACAGCAATCATCACTTGGACGGAAGGCTGACCAGGTCATACCTGTCACGGCAAAGTCAGGTCCAAAACCATCATTTACCAGAGTATCTTCCTTGCGGTCTGTATCCCGAACAAAACGATATGGAGAGTTGTTGTGGTCTTGTTCTACCGTCCAGAGATGAAGGATTTCCTTGGTCGCTGTGACAAAAGTTTCATCAAACTGACTGGTTTCGCCAGTCTCTTTCCAAAGAAGATAAGCCAACTGCAAAGGATAGCAAAGCGAATCCACCTCGTACTTGCGTTCCCAAATCCAGCCATTAAGGTCTGTATGGTCGGTCTCATGGTGTCCCTTCCAGTTCTCCTCAATGTTAAAGGAGTTGGCATAAGGATCTTTGAGTACTAAGGTCATCTGACGCTTGACCAAACCTGCAATGGTCTGACGCAGAAGGGCATCTCTTTTAGCCACATGCAGGTAGGGTCTGAGTTGGGCTGTTGAATCACGAAGCCACATGGCGGGGATGTCTCCTGTGAGCACAAAAGTTGAACCATCTTCCAATATCTCAACTGTATTGTCCAAGGTATCGGTATAGCAACGCTCGAAAACATCCACCCACTCTGGATGGTCCTTAGCCCGTTCTGCTACTTCATCTAGCCATTCTCTAACAATTTCTTTTGAATAAATCATCGTGCAATATCCTCTTTCAAACAAGTTTCATGTTCAGTATAAAAAAAAACGCCTCCAAAAGATATACACAAACTAAAGGCGTTTTGAAACAAACTTATGAAAAAATTATGTAGAGATTTCCGTTGGAATCGTTTCGTTTATTCTAAAAATCGTAGTCATCATCTAGCATTGCTTCTGCATTTCCCATTAGATATCCTGCCCCCACTTGAGAAAAGAAATCGTGATTAGCAGTTTCAATCGAAATACCATTCATGACAATTGGGTTCACATCAGACGCTGTAATATTCGAAAAGTAACTTTGAAAGCCCATATTTTGTAGCGCTTTATTGGCATTGTATTTAACAAATACCTTTATTTCCTCTGCCAAACCAATAGGTGCATAGACTTCATCTGTATATGCAAACTCATTTTCCAAAAGATCATCTAAAAAACGATACATCCAAGTTATGAACTCATGTTGTTCTGCCTCTGAGAGCTCATCAAAAGTTAAGCGAAACTTATATCCCAGATAAGTCCCATGTACAGATTCGTCCCTAATTACTAATTTGATTAACTCTGCTAGATTAGCCAGTTTATTTTGTCCACGATACCAAAGCGGTATGAAAAAGTTGCTATAATATAGGATTCCTTCTAAAAACACACTCGCAACCATCACCTGTAGAGGGGTTCCATGCTGATACATCTCATTTATCTTTTGGGCTTTATACTGCATTTTAGGATCCTGATTCATCCAATCATATATTTTCTCAATTTCCTTAAAAGTATTTAACGAAATCAATATGGTACCGTATGTCTTAGCATGGATAGATTCCATAAATGTAAAATCACTCAGAACCGCTCTCTCCTTGCGAGTTCGAACGTGCTGTTTAATAGAATACAACCCCTCTTCAGATTGAAGCGTATCAAGCAAAGCCAAGCCCCCTACCGCTTTCTTGACAACCTCTTTTTCCGGATCTGATAGTTGCTTCCAATCAAGCAAATCATTTGATACTGGAACACGAGTATCAATCCAAAATTGTGCCGTGGCTTTATCCCAAACATAGTCGTCTAACTCGTCCTCAACTTCTTTCCAATTCAATGTCCGATGTAACATGTAAATCCTCCTCAAAAATTATAATCATCATCACGCGATTCTTCTATCCTATGGATAGACATCTTCCCGAGAAGCTCGTGCTTTCTCAATCTGTTCAACACTCGATCAAGTGTGGAGGGAATCTCTCTATCAACTGGGTATCTCTCTTCAATCCCGATACTCTCTAACAAACGATTGGCTTCTCTTTGTACAAGGTTCCGCGCCAATTTTTGAATGTCAGCATCTACATAAAGTTCACAAATAATCTTCCCCTCTGTTTCTAAGATTCTATCAATCATTTCAACAGCCCAGGTTTGAAATGAGATTTGGTCAGCTCTATCCATTCTTGCCAAAAGAAGATTGACTTTATGTATCAGATAGTCACAATGCAATGACTCATTCAAGAGAATCATTTTCACCATTTCGCCAAGATTAGTAAAGCCCTTTTGAATCCACAATTTCATCAAAAAAGCAAGTTGACTATAAGTCATAATTCCTTCCACACAAGTAGCCATAAAGCGCTTCTGAATCGCATTTTTACTATGATATACCGTATCGACTCTTTCTAGTCGCTCCACTACCAATTTATGCTGATCTACCCACTCAAATAAGGATGCCACCTCCTGCTCGTCCTCATTAAAGGAGTATAAAATAGTATTATAGGCCTTGGTATTTACCATTTCAGTGAACTGTAGATTGTTTACAATAGCAACCTCCTGTTGCGAGCGTTCACTATGCCGTATAAACTCCTCCGCCTCTAACGACTGATAAGTTGATAAATTTGCAAGAAAGATCAGCGAGCGATTTAATTCCTGCTTTTCCTCTGCCGACAAACGATTAAAAGCAGGTTTGTCATTTTCAATTGGGATTCGATTGTCTAGCCAAAATAATGATGTCGCTCTCTCCCACGTAGCATTATCTAATTCATCCTCAATCTCATTCCAGTTGATTGCTTTGTAGTATAGAAATTTTTTTGACATCTTCTCTCCTTAAATCATACAAGATTCACAGCTATTTACACTATTAAATTCGTCATCCTCTGTATAGGTTCTGACATAATAAAGCGATTTTATCCCTTTTCGCCATGCGTAATTCCGAAGACGATTCAAGTCACGTGTCGTTAGCATTGTATTTCCCTTAGTTTTCCATTCATATAGTCCTTCAGGTAATTGAGAACACATAAAGAGAGTCAGACTCATTCCCTGATCAATATGTTTTTGTGCGACTGCATATACATCAATAATTTTACGCTGATCCATATTATAAGCAGTCTCATAAAATGGTAAGGTATCATTAGACAGATACGGAGCGGGATAAAAGATTGATCCCACCTTCTTTTCCTGCCGATTTTCTACCAACTGAGTAATCGGATGAAGAGAAGCGCTCGTTTCATTGATATAAGAGATAGAACCATTAGGCGCTACCGCTAAACGATTTCGATGGTAGAGACCATCTTTCATGACCTTCTCCCTTAGTACCTTCCAATCTTCTTTCGTTGGAATAGGAATATTCTTAAAAATGGCTGCTATCTTAGGAAATCTAAATACAAAATTCTGCTCTACATATGGTGAAAAGTAACTTCCATCGGCATAACGTGAATCCGCAAATTCATAAAATGTCTCATGTCGCTCTCTTGCGATTCTATTGCTAGATACTAAAGAATAATAATTCAATGCTAAGAAATAAGCTTCTGTAAATTCTAAAGACTCTTTTGAACCATACTTGATTTGGTGCAAAGCGAGGGCTGTGTGTAAACCCATCGCTCCGAGTCCTATCGTATGGTAGAGACGATTTCCTTTATTTACTGTAGGCACTTCTTCAACAGACTCTAGATCCGTAACAGTCGTTAAGGCACGAACCATTGTATCAACAGAGGCAGCAAAATCTTCAGATTTCAGTAAATTAACAATATTAGTTGATCCAAGGTTACAACTAATATCCGTTCCTACCTCATGATAGGACAAATCATCATTCAATACGGATGGAGTTTGTGGTTGCAAAATCTCTGAACAAAGATTACTCATAATGATTTTCCCTTTGACGGGATTCGCGCGATTAGCGACATCGATATTTAGAATATAAGGATAGCCAGACTCTTGTTGCAAGCGGGAAATTTCCTGTTCCAATTCTCTCGCTTGAACAACTGTCTTTTCAATAGCTGGATTTGCAACCAATCGGTCGTATTCAGCCGTGATATCTACATACGAAAAAGGTTTCCCATAGACTTTTTCAACATGATAAGGATTAAACAGATACATGGGTTGATTTGTTTTAATCAGCTCGTAATACTTATCCGGAACGACCAACCCCAGAGAGAGGGTTTTAACACGAATTTTTTCATCTGCATTTTCCTTCTTTGTCGATAAAAAGGCGAGAATATCCTGATGAAAAACGTTTAAGTAAACAACCCCTGCCCCATTTCTCTGTCCTAGTTGATTGCTATAGCTAAAAGAGTCTTCTAGTAGTTTCATTACAGGAGGTACTCCCGAAGAAGCATGTTCAATTCCTTTTATAGGAGAACCACTGGCACGTAGGTTCGATAAATTCACTCCAACCCCACCACAAAGTCTAGAAAGTTGCAAAGCAGAGTTGACACCACGTCCGATAGATAACATAGAGTCATCGAGATCTATTAGAAAACAAGAAACCATCTCACCACGCCGTTTTTTTCCTGCATTTAAGAATGTGGGGGTCGCAGGTTGGTACCGTTGGGTAATCATTTCCTCCGCAATTTTTGTCGCTAAGTTCTGATCACCATTTCCTAGATAGAGGGCATTAAGGAACACCCGGTCCTCAAACGATTCCAAATAGGTCTTTGAATCATCAGTCTTTAGTGCATATTGATTATAAAATTTATAAGCTCCCATAAAACTCTTAAAGGTAAAATCATGTTCTTTGATTTTTTGATATAAGCCCTCTAAAAAATCACTATCAATCTCACCAGACTCTCCACGATACAAGCCCACAACCTCTTCATCCACATAATCCTCTCGAATTAAATACTGGAGACGTTCTTTCAGACTTGAAAAATGCATCGTATGAGGTTCAATTTCATTCTTTAAATAGTCTGTTAAGGCTTCTCTATCATAGTAAAGAGGAATTTCACCATCAATTGGAATGTTTACCATATTGTTCAAAATAAAATAATTCTTAGTAGCTGACATCTATTTTTTCCTCCACTTTCTCAAAACTAGCTAAAATATGTTTGGAAATCCTCTCTACATCTTCATCTGTCCCACGTAATTCAAAAACATCTATAACAGGAAAACCAAACTGCTCTGCATATTGAAAGGCCGTTAGACAGAATTGTTTATTAAAATTCCGATTACCACTCCCAATAATTCCTAAGCAATAACGAAAATTTCCTTGATACTCCAAAAATTTTCGAAGATTTCCCGTTAGAATTTCTTGGAAACCAGTATCAATTCCATTTCCCCCCTCTAGATAAGTTGGCAAAAAACTGACAAAGGGACCATCTACCGTAATCGCCTTTCCCTTTAAATCTTTTATATTCAAAGACTCAACTTCTCTATGATGCGTCGTTTCTATATATTGACTGACCCGTTGTACAAAAGAGCTCGTATTCCCACTTAAACTAATATAATAAAATCTAATTTTTTGCATGACTCCTCCTTTTTTGATACAATATATTGTGTTTGTCGAATACGCATATGCTATATATTGTGTTTTTATTTTACTGTATCTAAATGATAAAAAAATTGATATTCGTCAAGTTTCTATAAATTTATTCAAAATTAGGAGTTCCTATGTCCCAACCATGCTTTTATACAGTCCCTCTTTTTAGCACACTATCATATGATGAACTTCAGGGCATTCATAGTCTATTTAACCATAAGAAATTTAAAAAGGGCGAGTTAATTTTCTCACCCTTTGACGAAGAAACTTTAATCATTGTTAATAGAGGACAATTTAAGGTCTATCGTTTGACTAATGATGGAAACGAACAATGTATCCGTATCGTTGGCAAAGGAAATTACGAAGGAGAAAATTATCTCTTTGGAGAGAATAATCAGGATCTCTACGGGGAAGCCTTGGTCTCTACAGAAATCTGTGTCATTCATAAAAAGGATTTTCAATACCTTCTCCAGAGTTTTCCACATTTTAGTTGGCAACTTCTGCGTCTTAATGCCAGAAAAGCAATCCAGACGGAAGAACAAGTCACCTTATTGGCCCTTGAAAAAATAGAACAACGCCTCGCTTGCTATCTTATTCATCTTACCGAAAATGGGGACAATCCTAAACTCACCTTTACTTTGCCAATTTCAGAAAAGGAACTCGCTAGTTACCTCGGAACAAGACCCGAAACCATTTCGCGAAAATTTAAGATTTTTGAAGAACATCACTATATTCGAAAGGTTCGTCGTACCATTCATATCATAGATGATCAAGCTTTAAGGAATTTATATTGATCTGAAGCTTTTTTGTTCATTTCATGTTATACTATATAAAATATAAAACGTTTACAAAGAGATAACTATGAAACCACTACTTGAAACCATCGATACCCGCTTTGGGACTGCTAGCAAGCATGCCTTTTCTCGAGGAAATACCATGCCCTACACGGGCGTTCCTTTTGGGATGAATTATTTTGTGCCTCAGACCAGCGATCAGGAGGGAGCTTGGTTTTTCGAACCACATCTGCCCATCTTTCAAGGGATTCGATTAACCCACCAGCCCAGTCCTTGGATTGGCGACTACTCTTGGCTGCTTCTGACACCTGTCACCGGCCAGCTTGGGGGAGATAGCCTCTTTCACCGTCAATCCTCCTATGATAGGGATAAAGCTTCCTTCCAACCTCATTATCTGAAGATTTTCTCCCTGCGCTTTCAGATTGAAACCCAGCTTACACCGACTTGCTATGGCGCTTCTATTCGTTTGGAGCAAAAGCAAGGCAAAGCCCTCTCCCTCTATCTTCACGCAGCAGATGACTTGACAGTCAAGCAAGTAGATAAGCGGACTCTTTCCCTACGACAAGAAGGAAAAACAGAGACAAACAAAAATACGCTAAAACTATTCACTGCCCTGCAAATGAATACGGATATTCTTGCTGTCAGCCAAGAAGGTGGAGACTGGCGAATTGACCTGACAGATAGTCATGCTGACATCCAGCTAGCAACTTCTTTCATCTCGCCTTCTCAAGCTCTGCTTAATCTACCTCAAAAGGACTTTGACAGCTGTAAAGTAAATGCGAAAGCGGACTGGGAAAATCTTCTCCATCGTTTTGACATACTAGAGACAGGAGAGGCTGACCGAACCTTCTTTGATCACTGCCTCTACAGACTCTTCCTCTTCCCGCAGACTTTTTATGAAGTGAACGAGTCAGGGCAAGCCATCCATATGGACCTGACTACTGGTACTGTCAAGCCCGGTGTCCTCTTTAGCAATAATGGCTTCTGGGATACCTTCCGCACCACCTTCCCCCTTTTTGCCCTTATCATACCGGAACACTATCGTCTCTTTTTAGAAGGCTTTCTCAATAGCTACCGCGATACTGGATTCCTTCCAAAGTGGCTAGCTCCAGATGAACGTGGCATGATGCCCGGTACCCTTTTAGATGGCATTATCGCAGATAGCGCCTGCAAGGATATGGCTCCCGACTTGGAAGAAGAACTCCTCCAAGCCATGCTGGAGATAGCCACTAAGTCCGACCCTCTCGGCATCAATGGTCGTCACGGACTAGCCCAATACCAAGAATTAGGTTATCTCTCTACCGACCACCACGAAAGTGTCAGTCACACCCTTGACTACGCCTATAGCGATTTTTGTATCGCCAGCTGTGCCGAAAAGCTTGGTCAGAATGACATCGCGGAAACTTATAGAACTGCGTCTCAAAATTACCGTCATCTATTTGATGCCGAAACAGGTTACATGCGAGCGCGTGATTATCAAGGAAAATTCCGCCCTGACTTCTCTCCCTATAGTTGGGGACGCGACTACGCCGAATGCTCTGCCATTCAAGCGACTTTAGGCGTCCTCCATGACATCCCAGGCTTAATCCAACTTATGGGTGGAAAAGAAGCCTTCAGCAATTATCTATTGAAAGCCTGTCAGGACGCTCCTCTCTTTGAAACCACCGGCTATGGTTACGAGATTCATGAAATGAGCGAGATGGCAACAGCTCCCTTTGGACAACTCGCCATTTCCAACCAGCCTAGCTTCCACATCCCTTATCTCTTTCGCTACAGCAACTACCCAGACTACACTGCTCTACTCATCAAGACGCTCCATCAGAAAGCCTTTCACCCAAGCTGGCAAGCCTATCCTGGTGATGAGGATAATGGTAGCCTCTCTGCTTGGTATATCTGGTCAGCTCTTGGATTCTACCCGATCTGTCCGGGCAAGACCAGCTATGATCTCGGAGTCCCTCTCTTTGACCATCTCCGTATCTACCTGGCTAAGGAAAATAAATGGCTGGATATCCATGCCGAGCAAAATCACAGCCATTTCAACTTTGTAAAAGAATGCCGATTGGACAAGACCATAGTATCTAGCATTCAACACCAAGACCTCTTGAAAGCTGAGCAACTGACCTTCACCCTCAGCTGGCTACCAAATCACTCCTAACCAAAAGAACCTTTGCATCGCGCAAAGGTTCTTCTTTTATGAAACTTGGACCTGAAGCTGGTCAACCAGCTGACCATCTACTGTCAAATTCAGATAAAAATCTAAGCTTTTATCTCCTGCAAAATACAAGGTTGGTAGCGTTAGCCTTTTTTCAGTCTCACCAGCTTGAAACGTAAGGACTTGAATCTCGTCCCGATAGGCGACACCATGCACACCTGTCCCTGGTTGAATCGAAATCTTAGCTTCTAAAGGACTGCTAAATTCTATGCGCTTCACTGTAAAGTGGACATTTTCTCCCTTGGTCACAGCTAGACTTTTTTCTGAAAACTCTAGTTGCTGAACAGTTTCTTTTTTCGACAAGGTAGGTGTTTTATAGAGTGAAATCTTGGTCAACAAAGGCAAAGCCTGTGCCTCTGTAATGGTCACGCGTATCTTCTGCGCCTCAACGACTGATCCTCGTAAGAGACGTTTGTAGCCAACAGTATAACCAGATCCAAACTCCTGCCAGACACCATCCAACTCTACCTGAACATAGAAAGCAGCGATGCGTTGCCCCATCTTCAAATCTTCTCTTAACTCAATCACATCAAAAGTTTTAGGAGATCCTAAATCGAGCTCTAATTGGATTGGCAACTCTGCATCACTTGCCCAAGAACTAGCCTCCAGTCCATCTGTCAGATGATGACAAGCAAAGTCTGGTGATAGAGCAGGGCCAGATACCTTGGCTCCTAAAGCCAAATCTTCTTTATAGAGCTCGTCACGATAGGCAGCAAATTCATAGAGACGCTGGATATCCTTTTCGTCAAAGAGTCCATCTTGGTTTGGCGGAATATTGAGTAAGAGAGGTGTACCCCGACCCACCGAGTGAAAGTAGATTTCGACCAATTCCTCAAGAGACTTGGGATCCTGATCCTCATGGTAAAACCAACCCGGCCGAAGGGATACATCCGCCTCACCGATTGAAAACAACGTCCCAGAGGGATCTCCGTGCTGCAGGTAATCTAATTCCGCTTCTGTTCCTAACTGGGCTGGTTTGACTTTTTGCCACAAGGGATCCCCTGCATAGCCTCGTTCATTTCCAATCCAGCGAATACTAGTTCCCTCAGTTGAGAAAATCAAACAATCGCCCTGCAAGTCACGAATGGTTTCAAACCAGGTCTCAAACTCATAGTTGACCTGCTGGGCCCCTTCCCCTCTAGCACCATCCATCCAAACCTCAGCGAACTTACCAGCATTCCCATAGGCAGGATTTGATAAGATTTCCTTCAATTGAGCCAGATAATAGGCATTGTAGTCCGCTTCTCGGTCCACGTGATAGAGGGGACTGTGAGCATCCCAAGGAGACAAATACACTCCCAAATCCATGTCAAACTCAGTCGCAGCTTGGGAAACCTCAAGGAGCAAGTCCCCCTTTCCATCCCTCCAAGGGCTAGCCTTGACCGAATAATCTGTATGGGCTGTCGGGTAGAGCACAAAACCATCATGGTGCTTAACCACCAAAATCAGCTTTTTAAAACCCGTTTCTTTGAGTACCCGAACCCATTCACGCGCATCCAACTTGGTCGGGTTAAAACGCTTGGGATCCTCTTGCCCACTTCCCCATTCTTGGTCATAAAAGGTATTGGGACCAAAATGGATAAAGGCAGCTAGTTCATCCTCTAAATAATCCAGCTGGGCCTGACTTGGTAATGGTCCATGCGGTTTTATGTTCGTCATCATCTCATATCTCTTTCTATCGTTCATAAAGTTATCCACAGATTGTGGATAAGAAAACATGCCTAAAAACTAGTTTTTCAGTCTCTAGCTCACCTGTCACCTTAAACATATCTTTGTCAAATAGCTCTGTACTAGGGTTTCTACTAGCTTTCTAGAAAGTCACTAATATACGAAACTATCATCAGGATACTTAAACTCCCTGAGTTGTATGTCATTTCCTTCTATACTTATCCACAGACTGTGAATAAACTATTGTTCCAAACTGCTCTCTCTTTGACTATAACAAAAAGCGATAGTAGCGTCAATATGACTAAGATTCCTCCCTAAATCCCCTGAAAAGATTCTATAATTTGTACAATCGTAGCTTTTGTATTCGCCAGCTAGTTAGAATCAGCCAGTAGAAAATGACTGCTTTATCACATTGTGAACAGTACATCTGTGATACTATAATATCTAACAACCTAATCATTTCTAGCAAAAAATCCCGCAGATTTGCGGGATTTTCTCTTGCATCAATGCGCCAACATTTCTTGGGCGATTTCTTGACCAGATAGGTTATCTGGGTAGTAGGTTGGCCAGTTATCCATCTCTTCAAAGAGGGCTTCTTGGCTAGTACCTCCAAAGAAGATATGGAAATGTTCTGCCTTAACTGGGGCGATATTGTGGTCACTAAACTGAACATACTTGAACTGTCCAGCATCCGCATCTGTCGCTTCAAAGAGGAAGCGCACACCACGATTGCCTTTCTTATAAGTCAAGATTTTCTTGCCGACATACTTATAGGTGAATTTCTTGCTTTGGCCACCTTGAACAAATTCCATAGTGTTGTCCGTGATGTTGATTTTGGTCACATCTGTCTGATAGCCTTTTCTATAGTAGGCCTTGTACTCATCCTTGGTCATCTTGCCAGTCAACTTAGCCTTGTAATCAAAGACTTGATCAAAAGTTCCATCCTCAAGGAAAGGATAGACCGACTGCCAGTTACCAGTATAGTCACTCAAGGTACGGTCCTTGACGTCTGCGTCCTCAAAGTAGCCATTTTGAACTGTCTTGGTGTTTTCTTCCTTCTCTGGCTCGATTTCTGGTCCTTCTTGGTCTGTTGTTTGTTTCAAAGCCTTAAGGTTTTTCTCCATGATAGAGATGTAATTTTCTCCATCCTTGGTGTCCTCTTCTGTCAGACTTTCTAAAGGATTGAGGACATCTGTTTTGACTCCTGCCTCTTTTGAAAGTGTATTGGCGAGGGCTTGTGAGGCATTTTCTTCAAAGTAGATATAAGAAATCTTGTTTTTCTTGATATACTCGGTCAATTCTGCCAAACGTGCTGCTGATGGCTCTGCATCTGGAGAGAGACCTGAAATTGAGACTTGTTTGAGTCCATAGTCCAAGGCAAGGTAGTTAAAGGCTGCGTGCTGAGTCACAAAGCTCTTTTGTTTAGCTTGAGACAAGCCTTCTGCATAAGCCTTATCCAAGGCTTGCAATTTTTCGATATAGGCAGCAGCGTTCTTTTCAAAAGTCTCTTTTTTATCAGGATAATCCGCTGACAAGCTGTCACGGATGTGCTCTACAAGTTTGATGGCACGAACTGGTGATAACCAAACATGGGGATCGTAGTCGTGATGGTGACCTTCACCGCCATGATCATGCCCTTCCTCTTCTTCCTCAGCTCCTGGTAAGAGCAGCATATTGCCTGTCGCCTTGATGGTTTTCACTTTTTTCTTATCCAAGGATTCTAGCAATTTTGGAACCCAAGTTTCCATATTTTCATTTTCATAGACAAAGGTATCTGCATCTTGGATTTTAGCAACTGCCTTGGCAGACGGTTCGTACTCATGGGGTTCTGTACCAGCACCGATTAAAAGTTCTACATTAGCAGTATCTCCTGCGACTTGCTTGGTAAATTCGTAGACAGGGTAAAAGGTTGTCACGATATTTAGCTTCCCATCTGCCTGTTTTTGATTGGAACAAGCCACTAAAAACAGGGCACATAGACTAGCCAGTAGTAAGCTAATTTTTTTCATTTCATTCTCCTATTTGATAAAACGTTTCAGTAGACTGACTAACAAAAAGACAGCTACAAAGATAATGGTGATACTAGCGCTGGCAGGTGTTTCCGCATAGTAGGAAATATAAAGTCCTGCCACCATTCCCAAAAAGCCAATAGCGCTGGCTAGTAACATAACGGATTTGAAGTTTTTCCCCAGACGAAGGGCAATACTAGCTGGCAAGACCATAATGGTCGATACCAAAAGGGCTCCTGCTGCTGGAATCATAAGGGAAATAGCTACCCCTGTCACCATGTTAAAGAGGATGGACATAGTACGAACTGGCAAGCCATCCACAAAGGCCGTGTCCTCATCAAAAGTCAGGATATACATTGGTCGCAAGAATAAGAAAGTCAAGAGCAAAACGACCGCAGTAATGGCAAAGAGGAATATCACCTGCTCCTGGCTAATGGTTACAATCGAACCAAAGAGATACTGGTCCAAACTCATGGAACTCGAACTTTTCCCCTTACTCATCACGATAAGAGACACTGCAAGCCCTGTAGACATGAGGATGGCAGTTCCGATTTCCATAAAGTTCTTATAGACTGTACGGAGATACTCTAGAAAGATCGCAGCGATCAAGACGATAGCAATGGTTGAAATAGTTGGAGAAATCCCCAAAACCAGACCAAAGGCTACACCTGAAAGTGAGACGTGACTGAGGGTATCACTCATCAAACTCTGACGACGTAAGATAAGGAAGGTCCCAAGAACCGGAGAAAAGAGACTCATGGCAATGACCGCCAAGAAGGCTCGCTGCATAAAGTCATAGGATAACAAACTAAGCATGGTCCACCTCCTGGTCGCTTTCGTGAACGTTAAAACAACGCCACGGCGAGTCTTGATTACGAACTAGATGGATATTGCGATCCGCATAGTCCTTGACCTCCTCAGGATCATGGGTAATCATCAAAACGGCCTTGCCATGATGGTGGGCACTATGGTGCATGAGTTCGTAAAATTCATTTTTGCTTCCAGCATCCATCCCTGTCGTCGGCTCATCCAAGACAAAGATATCTGGGTCAGAAGCAAACATCCGGGCAATCACTGCTCGTTGCTTTTGCCCTCCCGAAAGGGAACCAATTCGTTTGTCACGGTGTTCCCACATACCAACTGAGTCTAGACTGGCCTTGATATGCTTCTCATCATGGGCGTTCAAACGACGAAACCAACCCTTTCGCGGATAGCGACCCGACTTGACAAATTCATAAACCGTACTCGGAAAGCCAGCATTAAAACTGGCAATTTGCTGGGGAAGATAGGCTATCCTAAGCTTTTTCCCATGAGTATTTGTTTTTGAGATGGTTACCTTGCCAAATCTTGGCTGCAAGATGCCTAGACTAGCCTTGATAAGCGTCGTCTTGGCAGCTCCATTTTCACCAGTCAGGGTGACAAACTCCCCACTATCAACACTATAGTTGATGTGCTCGAGGACAGGTTCCTTGTCATAATAGAAAGACAAGTCCTCTACTGTAATATACCGCATTATTTGATTTCTCCTACTAAAGCAGTTAAAAACCGCTGGATAACTTCTTGTTCATTTGGAGTAAACTGACTTGCTACTTGTTCATAGGCTAAGAGCGTGTGTTCATGATGATGGTGGTGTTCCTCTGCCACTGGTCGAGCTAGTTCTGTCAGTTGATAAAAAATCACACGCGCATCCTTTGGATCTCTGGATGTCTCTAACATGCCCTCTTTAACCAAAGACTTGATAGCCTTGGTCACTGCTGCCTGACTGACATTGAGACGACGAGCCAACTCCGAGTTGGTTAGGGATTCTTCTGACAAGAGCATGAGGATGTGTTCCTGAGTATTGGTCAAGGAAACGTCACTCGTGCAATGCCCGATTAGAATTTCATGCTGGTTCTCAGATCTCAAGATCACCTCGTTTAAAAAGTTATCGATTTCCTGTGCAAGCTGTCTCATGTGTTACTCCTTCCCTAGCTATCTTTTTCGTAAAAAACATAGATAGCCACCGATTCTTTACTGGTTAATTATATCATAAACCAAAAAAGAGTCAAGGGAAAAAGGCGTAAAAACGTTTCCCTAGACTCTTCTAGATATGAAATTTAACCTATTTTTGCTTTGGTTTTCGACTCGATAAGATACCTGCCAAACCAGCTACCATTCCCATCAAGAGCAAGAAGATGGATTGTTCACTTCCTGTATTTGGAAGAGCTTTTTCTGAGACAACTGCCTTCTTGCTAAATTGACCTGCCACCTCATAAGTCAATGGCACATTTGTAGTCGCATCGCTAGCAGCCACATTCGTTTGAGGCGTTTCTACTGGTAGACTAAAGTTTTTAGAATCCACAGAAATCGTCCGTGAGTTCGGATTGATCTTTTCATACTGAGTCAAATCAGCTGTTTTCAGATAATCTTCAAAGGCTGCATCCATAGAAGGACCTTCTTCACGCGCACCACCCAACATAGTGTAGCCATCACCACCCGCAGCTAAGAAATCATTGGTTGCAAGATAGTAAGTTTTCGCGAGGTCCAGTAGTTCATAACGACCAGTCGTGCGGTTTTTGACCTGGATGGCTAAGACACGTTTGCCTGATGGTAGGTTGGTATCATAGTAGACCTTCACACCTGAAACTTGCAAGAAACCACCACTTGGTTCTAACAATGGTTGCCCGTTCTCATCCAAGACCTTATTGCCATCCTTATCGACCTGCAAGATAGATCCGAGTGATTTTTCAAACATATCCAAGACTTGTTGCCCCGTCACTTGGATTTGTGAGATGGTATTTCCAAACGGAAGTACAGCAATGACATTTCCTTTAGTGATTGGTTTGCCTTTTGCAATAGTTTCACGCAAGCCACCACCATTTGTCACAGCGATGTCAGTCGGATGGCTAAATCCTGTCTGACCATACTGATAGAGGGAGTCCGCTACGACGTTTCCGAGGTTGGTTTCACGAACCCGAACATTTTCACGATCACCGTTTAGTTCTACAGGGCTGTTTGAGACAATCTCAACTGCATTTTCAGCATCGTATTTTTGTTTAATGTCTTTGACTAGTTTTTCAACTGTTGGATTGGCTGGTAATTTTTTAGCATCAGCAGCCGGAATCTGAGTTGGATTGCCCAAAAGCTGATGTGATTTGTAGATAACTTTCCCAACATTATGAAGGTAGCTTCCTGTCTGGTTATAGGTAACATTGTCGCCATAAGTTGTGGAAGCTACTGTATGAGAATGCCCATCAATAACTGTCACACGTTTGCCTTTGAGACGAGGATTTTTAGAGAGAGCTTCTGCCAAGGTTGAACCACGCCATTCGACTGGAGTTGTGGTATCTACACCCAAGTGAGCCAGCACAACATAGTGTTTGTAGTCCTTGCCTTCTGCACGCGCCTTAGCTTGAACTTCTTCGATGACCTTATTGACTTCAGAGATTGGATCTGTAAAAGTTACCCCTTTGACATTTTTAGGGTGAGTTTTGGTTGCTGTTTCAGGTGTTGTCACGCCGATTACAACAAATTCATCACCTTCCACAATCTTATCTTTATCAACGATTGTAGAAGCTTCAAAAAGACGAGCTCCATTGACATAGGTATTCGAGCTAAGTAATGGGAATTTCAAGATTTCCTTGTATTTTTTAACTTCGTCTAAACCAAAGTCAAACTCATGGTTTCCTACTGCCATGGCATCATACTGCATCTGATTGAGAATTTCAGCACGCGCTTCACCCTTAGTAGAGTTGGAAATCGGCAAACCTTGGAAAGCGTCTCCCGCATCAACAACCAGAGTATTTTGATTTGATTTCGCACGCTCCTGCTCAATGACAGTCGCTAACTTGGCATCTCCAATTACTCCCTTTTCCTCTACAATACGACCATGAACATCATTGGTGTGTAAAATAACGGTGTCCTTTTCTTCGCTTTTAGTAGATTCAACAGGAACTGCCGGAGCTTCTGCAGGTGCAACCGCTTCTGAAGTTGCTGAAGTTTCCGGTACCGCAGGGCTCTCAACAGGAGCTGGAGTCGCCGACGTAGCAGGAGTCGCTACAACAGCTGAACTTTCTGCAGGAGTTGTTGCTTCTTCAGCATAGACTTGTCCAGCTAAGAAGGCTGGAGCTAACAGGGCTGTCGACAAGACAGGTAACAAAGAACGTTTGTTCATTTTAAAATCCTTTTCTTTTCGTTTTTCCTTTATATTATACGATATTTCTAGAAAATTTGAAACCTTTGACTTATTTTCATCTAAAACATTCGCTATTTAAACAAAAAAGCTTGGGTTCAAATCCCAAACTTTTAGCTCATTTTATTGGAAATCTTTGATCTTCCCATCATAGGTCGCCCAGTCCTTGCTAAAGAAGCGGTCATTCATCTTGTAGTCTGGAGCTGGCTTTGGATCCGTCAAGAAAGGATTGACAACCTTATCAAAAGCCAGCCAACCCAACCATCCTAGATGAATGGTATCCTTAACAAAATATGGATCCCCTCCATTTTTTGAAAAATCAGCAATATTGGTAAAACCCTGACTTTCTAATTGGTAACGAATTTTCTCCACTGCATGCTGGTACATCTCTTCGCTGAGCCCTGTGTACTCCATCCATTTCTTGTTGACGGGCTGGATGACAAAGAGGACATTGACCTTTGATTTGGCAAATTGATTAAGAACCAGCTGCAAATCATTGTACTCAGAGGACTTGAGGAAGTTGTAATTTTTTTGATACCCTTCCCATTTTTTTAAATCCTTTTTAACCTCTCTCGTATAGAAATGATTTTCCATCCCCATATCGTTATTGGTCGTATTTGCTTCTGCGTCCTTACGAACAATTTTTTCTAACTCATCATAAGAAAATTGATCCGGAAGATCCTTTAAATAGTTCTCCACGTGTTCCTTGTACTTGAGTTTTCCTCGAATGGAGAATTGTCCAAAGAGAGCGGATTGCTTTTCATTGAATCGCGCAAAAATATCAATAGCAACCTGATCAACCTCTGATAATTCTTCACCCTTTGACAGTTTTTGAACAATGCCTTTTAATGCAACATTAGGATTCTGCTTTAACAATCGAATAGCCGCATGCTTTGCAGCAATATCACCAGATTGATTTTCCAAAAAAGCTGTCAATTGGTCACTGTTAAAAAATCTCTGAAACGCTGCGGGTTCATAATCTGTCTCCGTAAACCACTGAGGCGAAATCACAAATACAGCCTGCTTATTCTCTATTTCTGGCAAAATTTGCTGTAGACCAAAATATTGATTTAGAGAAGCTGCTCCTGCTTGACCTAGAAAGTAAGGACGATAGGGACGATGGTATTTTTCCGCTAAAACAGCTGGATGGACACTATCAAATCGAATCCATTCACTGGACCCTAGAAAAGGAATAAAACGCATATTTGGATCCGTAAGAGCCCTTACTTTTTGGCTTCTCTCTTTAAAACTCTCTGCACTAACAGAAGCCGCTGAGTACTTCTCCTCCGTCAGATTATGACTTGTTGTACTTGGATAAAAAAAGATGAGTAAAAGAATCAAAAGACCAGCAATGAAGATAGGACCGAAGATCAGCCACAAGCGTTTAAGCATTCTTCAACTCCGTGATACCTGCTACGATTTTATTAGCCGTATTCCAGTCATCACGACCGAACTCCGTCACTGGAACACGAATGTCAAAACGGTTTTCAATCTCAACGATCAATTCAACCGTTCCCATGCTATCCAAGACACCAGCATCAAAAAGATCTTCATCCATCATGTCAGAAACATCTTCCATAAACAACTCATCAATAATTTCAATAACTTCTGCTTTGATATCCATTTTTCATATCCTTTTATTTTTTAAACCATAAATCATTCAAAAATCCAGAAAAGATTAAGAATGAAACCATTACGACATGGAAGGTGACAACCATGCCAAGCAACTGAATCCAGCGATTCTCAGGTAAGGAACCCTTCCCAGCTTTTTTCCGTTCTTTATTGAGCGCTTTTTTCTTACGAACCCAAGCATCATTGATAACCAGTCCAATCCCATGAAAAAGTCCATAGGCGATGTAGTACCAGGTCACACCATGCCAAAATCCCATAATCAGCATATTGAGAATGTAGGCTACACTTGAAGTGACATTGCGATTTTTAAAGACCTTCTTTCTGGTCAACACCATGACCATCCGCATAAAGACAAAGTCACGGAACCAGAAAGACAGACTCATGTGCCAACGATTCCAAAACTCCTTTAAATCCCTTGACAAAAAAGGCTTGTTAAAGTTGATGGGACTATGAATCCCCATCAAATTGGAGATGGCTAAGGCAAACATAGAGTAGCCCGCAAAGTCAAAGAACAAGTCTAGACCAAAAGTATACATCACCGCCAGAGCATAATGATTAAAGAAACCGCCTGTCTGTAAGGCCAAATTTTTCAGCGGAGGCAGTAATATCTCTCCCAAAACATGGGCCAAGATAAACTTGTAAAGGAAGCCAAGCATGATATACTTGACAGCCTCTTCTAGCATGTTCATCAACTCATCCCGTTCAGGAATGGTCTCATAATTTTCATTGAAGCGTTTAAAACGATCAATGGGACCACTCGAGAAAGTCGGCATAAAGAGAAGAAAACGTAAGAATTGCCAAATCGTTAAATCCTTAATGACACCGTCTCTTAACTCAACGATAACCCCAACAGCACGAAAGGTTAAGTAAGAAATCCCTAAAAATCCAAACAAAGATTGAGGTCCATGAATAGCCGGAGATACTTTCACAAAGACGATAGGCAATAGAGATAAAAAGCTAACTAGGTAAAATATCCATTTACTATCCCGTTGTTTCCTGTACCTTTTGTAGAATGATACAAGAAGTACTTGCCAGATAACATAAAGGATAAGAGCGCTTATTTGATTCGTCTTTCCACCGACCAACATGGTGACGATAAAGAAGAGACTAACGAGCACCTCGTACAAGGCAAAACGTTTCTTGAAAAAAAGACCGATAAAGATAGGCAAAGTCGCAGCAATTACGTATAAAAAGTACTGAAGATCACCATAAGGTTCCAAATGAGGTAGCTGTTTATAAAGCTCCATCATCTACTGTTTACCTCGTTAATCAAGCCCTTGATATCAATTTTACCATTAGGCGTTAGCGGCAAACTATCTCGATAGAGAAACTTAGACGGCATCATATAAGACATCATGATATCTGCTAGGTCTTCTTTGATAGCCTTGGTAATATCGATATCACGTTCAAACTGTTCACGAACACCGTCCCTTAGGATGACATAGGCCAGTAGATTTTGCACTTTGTGGTCCTTGTTATAACGTGGGACAGCAACAGCCGACTCGATATAGCGAGACTTGTTGAGGTTTTGAGAGACATCTTCAAGCTCAATGCGATAACCATTAAACTTAATCTGGAAATCCATGCGTCCACCATAGAGAAGCAAGCCCTCATCTGTCATGGTTCCTACATCCCCTGTGTGGTAAGCTGGAAGACCTTCGAATTCAAAGAAAGCTTCTGCCGTTTTTTCAGGATTATTCATATAGCCTTTTGAAACAGCGGGTCCTGAGACGATGATTTCTCCCTGTTCACCATTTGGAACTTTCTTACCTTCCTCATCAATGATAAAGGTTGGAGAATCAGCCTTGGTATAGCCGATTGGCAGGCGTTTGAGAGTCGCCAACATCTCATCAGTGACGGCAACTGCTGACAAAGCTACTGTCGCTTCTGTTGGACCGTAGGCATTGATAATACGAGCATTTGGGAATCGCTCGCGCAGTTTTTGAGCTGTTTTGACCGTCAATTCTTCACCATCAAAGTAGAAATGCGTGATTCCTGGCATTTTCTCACTGTTAAAGTCTTCTGATAACATGGCCATATCTGCAAAGGACGGTGTTGAGGTCCAGATAGCGATTGGCAAGGAAAAGATAGTCGCAAAGAGTTTTTTGAAGTCCTGAGTAATGGCTGAAGGAAGAGCGAAAAGCGTGCCACCAAGTGCCAAGGTCGGTGCCCAGTACATGACAGATAGGTCAAAAGAATAAGGGGGCTGAGCCAGCATTTGTGGACGACTTGGCGTCGCAAATTCCTTATCTGTAATCATCCAGTTGGTAAAGCTGAGGAGATTGTCATGGGAAATCTGCACCCCCTTAGGCTTACCGGTCGTACCAGAAGTAAAGATGATGTAGTAATTATCATCTCCCTTGACTGGATGCGTAATCTCATAGCTATCCCCTTTAGCAAAGGCTTCTTGAACCTGAACTAAAGTCATCATTGGCGTAGAGACCTGCTCCAATGGAAAATCTGAGATAGCAATAATCAAACTTGGCTCTGCAACTTCTACGATAGCAGAAACTCGTTCCAAAGCCGAATGGCTGTCAATTGGAATGTAGGCATGACCCGACTTAGTCAGCGCTACAAAGGTAGCCAACATCTCATATTCCTGACCACCAAAAACGACGACTGGTGATTTCTCAGGCAAGTCAAGTTGATCGATAGCTGTAGCTAAACTATCTGAATCAGCTTTCAGATCACCATAAGTATGCTCTTGACCTAAAACATTATAGACAGGATATGTTGGCTGTGTTTGAGCAAAGTGCTCAATCGTTTCAATCATATCTTTTATCGGTTTATTAAACACTGTTCCTTTTCTCCTTTAAACTAGAACTCATTATAAATAAAGCCACCTTGTCCCTGCCCAAGGTAACTAAAAAAATAAAGCAAGCCAAGTAAGATTACAAAATATAGGGCCGTCCGGCCTAAAAATACATGTAGGTTTCGTTGTTTTTTCATAAGCTATCCATTAATATATCATTTCTATCGACTACAAATACGTACTATTAGTAACTTATCTTCCTAACATTTTACCACTTTATCAACCTTTTTTTCAACTGTTTACCATAACTTAAAAGTTCGTTTTAGGTTATTTTAAGATAAATTAAAATGTTAACAGTAGATGCAGGCAAAGATTTCCATTTCTATAAATCTCCTATACCAGTCATCAGAAATTAAACAGTTTAAAGAATGACAGCAAACACACGGCTCCCCCTTTGGGCATTTTTATGCTAAAATAGTAGCTATGGATAAAATTATTAAAACTATATCAGAAAGCGGAGCCTTTCGTGCTTTTGTCCTTGACAGCACAGAAACCGTCCGCACTGCCCAAGAAAAACATCAAACTCAAGCCAGTTCGACTGTTGCACTTGGTCGTGCCCTTATCGCTAGCCAAATTCTCGCAGCCAATGAAAAAGGAAATACCAAGATTACTGTAAAAGTTCTTGGAACGAGCTCTCTCGGTGCCATCATCACGGTCGCAGATACCAAGGGAAATGTCAAAGGCTACGTTCAAAATCCAGGTGTTGACATCAAAAAGACTGCAACTGGTGAAGTTCTAGTCGGACCTTTTGTTGGAAACGGTCAATTTCTCGTTATCACAGACTATGGTACTGGAAATCCTTACAACTCCATGACTCCTCTCATCTCTGGAGAAATCGGTGAAGACTTGGCCTACTACCTGACTGAAAGCCAACAAACCCCTTCAGCAGTCGGCCTCAATGTTCTTTTAGACAAAGACGACAAGGTCAAAGTTGCCGGTGGCTTCCTTCTCCAAGTGTTGCCAGGGGCCAAGGAAGAAGAGATTGCCCGCTTTGAGAAACGCATCCAAGAAATGCCAGCTATCTCAACTCTTCTGGAAAGCGATGACCATATCGAAGCCCTTCTCAAGGCCATCTATGGTGACGAATCCTACAAACGTCTTTCTGAAGAAGAAATTCGTTTCCAATGTGACTGCAGCAAAGATCGTTTTATGAACGCTCTTGCCAGCCTTCCAAATTCAGACCTTGAAGAAATGAAAGAGGAAGACCATGGGGCAGAAATCACTTGTCAATTCTGCCAAACGACTTACAACTTTGATGAAAACGATCTGGAGGAACTCATTCGTGACAAATCTTAATACACCCTTTATGATTGGCAATGTTGAGATTCCCAATCGTACTGTTTTAGCGCCCATGGCTGGCGTGACCAACTCAGCCTTTCGTACCATCGCAAAAGAGCTCGGAGCTGGACTCGTTGTGATGGAAATGGTCTCTGACAAGGGAATCCAATACAACAATGAAAAAACTCTTCATATGCTTCATATCGATGAAGGAGAGAACCCTGTTTCTATCCAACTTTTTGGTAGCGATGAAGACAGCCTCGCACGCGCAGCAGAATTCATCCAAGAAAACACCAAAACTGATATCGTCGATATCAACATGGGCTGCCCAGTTAACAAAATCGTGAAGAACGAAGCTGGTGCTATGTGGCTCAAGGACCCCGACAAGATCTACTCTATTATCAACAAGGTCCAATCTGTCCTTGATATCCCCCTCACTGTCAAAATGCGTACAGGCTGGTCTGATCCATCCCTAGCCGTGGAGAATGCCCTCGCCGCTGAGGCTGCTGGTGTCTCTGCCCTCGCTATGCACGGCCGTACCCGTGAACAAATGTACACAGGCCACGCAGACCTCGAAACATTGCACGATGTAGCCCAAGCACTGACTAAGATTCCATTTATCGCCAACGGTGACATCCGTACGGTTCAAGACGCTAAACAACGCATCGAAGAAGTTGGTGCTGACGCAGTTATGATTGGCCGCGCAGCCATGGGAAATCCCTACCTCTTCAATCAAATCAATCATTACTTTGAAACAGGAGAAATCCTTCCTGATTTGACCTTTGAAGATAAGATGAAAATCGCCTACGAACACTTAAAACGCTTGATTAGCCTCAAAGGAGAAAAAATTGCAGTCCGTGAATTCCGCGGCCTCGCTCCTCACTACCTCCGGGGAACATCTGGCGCTGCTAAACTTCGTGGAGCCATTTCACAAGCTAGCACTCTTGCAGAGATTGAAGCCCTCTTGCAATTAGACAAAGCATAGTCTCACATCTACAACTCACAAAAACGGCAAAGCTCAAAAATGAGTCTTGCCGTTTTTATATATTTTCATCTTGTAAATCTAATTGCTTCACTCTAGCTATATAATAGGACATAATCAAAAACAAATTGAGGCTGACAATCCATATAGACCATTCATGAAGAAAATGCATCAATACAGCCAAGCTGATTGCGCCCACTATGAAACTTCCCACAACAATCCCATAATTTAAGGCCTGACGACGGTATTCTTGGATATTTCCTTCTCTTCTAGCAATGCGATACAAAGCGGTCAGCATCTTTCGGTAATTTCCAGACGTCATAAAAATGACATAGGGATAATTTTCAATCAAACTGCCCGTAAATGTTAGCATCATCATTCCTGTTCCAAAAGCGATGAAAGGAACTTCTAATAGAGGAAATCGTGAAAAGAAAGGTAGAATAAGAGTTCCAATAAATAAAGGGAGCAGCATCTTAACCCGCCAGTAGGCCGTTTTGCGGTATTCTTTCATGTGCAATGCAAACAGAAATCCTAGAGAAAAGAAAATAATGGAGCAGAATCGTAGCATCGTATTGATAACATTTGAGTCGTGCCAATCAGATATCAATAGGAGAATATTCCCTGTCTGTGTCGCTACCAAACTATGGTATTGAATATGGCAAAACACATCCAAAGAACCACCTACAAATCCAAGAAATACTCCCATCAATCGTGTGTTTTGAGGTAAGATTAATTTATCCGCCATGTATTATCACTCGTTTTCCTTTGATTTTTTATTATACCACTTTCTCTTGGAGAAACTAAGTGAAAAACAGTTGACTCACTCTTTTACAGAACGATTTCTAGTAAGAGTTAAAACACCAAATTTTATTATTGAATCAAGGCAACGCTTGAAACTTTACCATCCGCACCTGTTGTAATTTGGATGATTTTTCCTCCACCGACTTTGGCATTATACTTGCCGTCATCAAGAGTGTAAGAGTAGCCTCTAATAGAATAGTTTTCTTTCTTTCCATCTGCAGTTTCTACTGTAAATTGGCCCCCTGATAAAACCGTAATAGTTTCGCCATTCGCTCCCTTCCAGTTGCCTGCAGCTGCTGAGAAATCACCATCGACCATGGTTAAAACACCCTTGTAGCGTTTGTTGTGTTCTGCTTGCTTGTCTTGAAGTTTGCGGTCAGTTGTTGGATCATAAGTTGACTGGTTAGACTGGGCTTGAGAACCTTGCTGAGTTGACGGAGCTTGAGAAGGGGCTGGTTGACTAGGAGCTGCTTGTTCCTGTCTTGATTCAGGTGCTGGTTTCGCTTGTGACTGATCTGCTGTTGTAGAAGACTGATCAGAAGATGCTTGAGATTTTTTAGATGAAGCTGAACTTGAAGATTTTTGAGTCTTGCTTTCTTTGTTAGAAGAAGCTGCTTTAGAACTTGATGATTGGCTTGTCTTTGCAGAGCTGCTGGTTTGAGTGGTTTCGTTTTTATTTCCACAAGCTCCCAGTAGCAAGGTAGAAGCCAATACAGTCGCTGCCATCAATTTGATATAGGTTTTCTTTTTCATTTTTTACTCCTTTGTAATGTTTTTGAAATATTAAGAAATCTTTTTGTAATATAATTGTAACATTAGGTTTTGAATCTGTCAACTATTTAGAGAACCTATTTTAAAAATTGTTCCCTCCACTATTTCAATTCGTAATCGAAACGAAAAAATAGAAAATTTCTTAGATTAGAGTCCTATTTTTTGCATCGCTCTTGTGTAATTCTAAAAAGGATAGCCATTCATAAAAAATGATAATAAATAAAGAGGGCGGGAACTTTGTCCCGGCCTCACTTTTATTTCAATCGATAGGTTTTTCTTGGTTTCTTTTTAGGCACTCGTTTGAGCCCAACCTCTTCTACATATTCGCCGTATTTTACGAGAAAGTTATTGCTGACAATGGGGCGACCGGGGTTGATGAGATTGACCAGTTCAGTCCCTTCATAGACAGTAAACTCTTCCTCCAGCAGATAAAGGAAGGTCGGATTCCAGTCGAGACGGCCTTGGATCCTTTTGATGGATTCTTGGATAATTGCATAATGGTCAAAGGCGAAGGCTTGCTCGTCCAGCTCCATTCCCTCTAGGAAACATTTGCCTGTCTGAAAGTCGACATCTACAAAAACCACATCCTTAGCATCGTCACCTGCCTGAACGAGGTCTAGGGCACGACTAGGTAGGTACACCAAGTGGGCTATGGTCACTGTCCACCCCCGTGGATCACGACCGGGGGTCGATACGGTCATCAATTGCTCGATTTTTTCTAAAGGAAGATCCAGATTGACTTCTTCTCTCACCTCGCGCTGACAGGCATGTGCAGCATCTTCTCCCTTGTCCATAAAGCCTCCAACCAGAGCCAAACAGTTTTGATAAGGGTGGGCCTTGCGACGGATCAGTAAGAGCTTGATCTTTCCTTCGACAAAGCAGTAGGCCACCATATCCACCGTCACACTAGGTTTTTCATATTGAGGGAGTTCCTGCTTGTAGTACCAGTCTAAAAACTCCTCCTGACTGGCATGGATTTCATAATATTCTTTTTCCGTCATCCCTTCTGGAATCTTTATGTCTGCCATCTTATGCCTCCTTTCGAACTGCCTTGGTCCATTGGTACCATCCCACTAGACTGTTCAGTGTGTAAACCCAGTACATCCCTTGGATGTGGATATTTTCACCCCACCAGAGGTAGATACTAAAGAGATTGGTTGCAATCCAGAAAATCCATTGCTCGCGGTAAAGACGTGTCATCAAGAGCTGACCAACACCATTGGTCGCATCGGTAACACTATCACGGAAAGGGCGAGCACTATGGATACTTTGATAAGCCAAGCCCATACCAATCCAGATAATGGCAGTCAAGACCAAGTACTTGAGCCAGTCAAGAACAGATAATTTCTTAGCTTCAAAGTGGGATTCTTCTGGTTTTCCTTGGTCATTGATACGATTGGACAGCCAAGCATAGAGACCAATCGGCTGCATGACAAAGAAGTAAACAGTCGTCAAGACTTCTCCGTAAAAAGTCGCATTCATGGCCAAGATCAAGTAGATAGCCGAGTTAATGGCCCCAAAGAGATAATTGCTTGCACGACCTTCTGCTACCAAGATAACACAGACAATCCCAGTCCAGGATGCAAACAAGCTCAGCCAGTCATGACTTTCCGTATTTTGCGTGAACTCTAAGATCAAGGGAACACTTGACAAGGCGATGAGATACAACCACTGGAAAAGGCTACGGCCGACAAAGAGATCTTTCCAGAGCAGGCGCATGATCCCTGCAAAACCGATCTTGCGGGCTTCGGCATGGACATTTTTAAAATTTTCGATAAATTGTGTGATTTTTTCAGTTAGCTTTTTCATCATTTTCTCCTAATCTGCTTGGTAAATGGCATCAATAGCTACTTTTGCTGCTTCATAATTGCCTAGATAATCCTCCGCTAGGTAAACCAGTGGAATGTTGGTTAAATATATATCTCTCATCTGGTCCAAATGCTGGGAAAAACTGTAGCGAATGTGGTCTTCTGCCATGGTCATATCTCTAAATCCGTCATTGACATAGGAGCCAATAGGTTGCACAAAGAGAATCAAGTCCCATTTTTCCTTGGCCAAGATAGAGGCAAAGAGATTGTCAAAGGTTTCTCCTGATAAGTTCCCTTGGTCCCCTGTCTCCATGTAATAGTCATAGTAACCCTTGGTTACCAAGGAATTGGTATCGGCTATCACTAAGCCTCGATTGGCATTGCTATCGATTAACTTAGAGGTCTGGTCATACTGTCCTAAAAGGAGATAATAATAATCCTTTGGAGTCAATTCATCGTCGCGGACATTGTTTTTGATCTGGTACTCACGCGCGTATTCCAGACTAACGGGCGCATCGTAATACCTTGCCAAATCCTTGGCCAGAGTGGTCTTCCCATTGCTGGCACTTCCCATAATCAAGACTTTCTTGGTAAACTGACGACGGAAGGGTTGAGCGATGTATTTCCAATATTTGCTTGGATTTTCTCGAATCATAGTCGCTGAGATACCAAATTTTCTTTCTTGCAAGACAGTGCCAAATCCACGTTTAGCTAGTTCTTGCTGGTAGTCTTCTTCTCCTACAAAGAAAGTCAGTTCTTGCTGGGCTTCATCAAAGGAAATCTCCGCTAACATCTGGTCCAACCACTCCTGCCAGCCCATAGGATAACGGGGAAGGTTGGTCTCATCTAACTTGCAGACAGAGGTCAACTCGTCATCACGAAAAGCCTCGCGGAGATAGCGAAATCGTTTTTGAAGACTTAAACCTACCTGCTCACCTCGGTCTGCCTCGTAGCCTGACACGACTACCCAGACCTGGTCACACTGACGCTTCGCTCGCTGGATCAGATCGATATGACCCTGATGAAGAGGGGCAAAGGTCCCAAATACCACTGCTGTTTTCTTTTTCATAAACGTTTTACCTTTTTATAATTTTTAATATTTTTGTTTTCTATGTTTTTATTATATACTATATTTTTGTTTTTTCAATGGTTTTTTATCATTTTTTATAAAAAAGTAGCAAAAAAGAATCAGGACAACTCCTGACTCTCCATTTTTAAGCAATATCAAATTTTAATTGACCAGCTTTGACACCAATCTTGAGAGTCTTACCTGCTACCAGTTCTCCCTTGAGGAGGAGTTCTGCCAACTTGTCTTCCACTTCTGTTTGCAGGGTTCTGCGAAGTGGGCGAGCTCCCATTTCTGGATCATAACCTTGGCTTGCCAGTAACTTCAACGCTGAAGCTTGCAGTTTCAAGTCAATGCCTTTCTCTGCTAGGCTAGCAATCAATGGTTTAACCATAATCTTAACGATTTCCTGCATGTGTTCGCTATCCAAGCTGTGGAAGACCACCTTTTCATCAATACGGTTAATAAACTCTGGTCGATAAGTTTTTTTCAACTCTTCAAAGATTCGTTTTTCCATATTTTCCTGGTCAAAACGAATGTCTTTAGCACCAAAGCCAACAGTCTTGTCATCACGAAGAGCCGTCGCGCCAAGGTTTGACGTCATGATGATAATGGTATTTGAAAAATCAACCTTGCGCCCCTTGCTATCTGTCAAGACACCGTCGTCCAGAACCTGCAAGAGGACATTAAAGATATCTGGGTGGGCCTTCTCTACCTCATCAAAGAGGAGAACGGAGTATGGCTTGTTGCGAACCTTCTCGGTCAACTCCCCACCTTCTTCGTAGCCTACATAGCCCGGAGGAGCTCCATTGAGACGGCTAGCTGCGAATTTCTCCATATACTCACTCATATCAAAGCGGATAAGGGCTGATTCGTCATCAAAGAGGACTTCTGCCAGAGCCTTTGCCAATTCGGTCTTACCAACCCCCGTCGGCCCTAGGAACATAAAGGAACCAATCGGACGCTTGTGACTACGAATTCCTGACTGGTTGCGGCGAATGGCACGGCTAATGCTTGAAACAGCTTGATCTTGGCCGATGACACGTTTGTGCAGTTCCGCTTCCAAATTAAGGTATTTCTTGGCATCCGTTTGCGTCAGTTTTTGGACTGGGATCCCTGACAAGCGACTCAAGGTAGTCAAAATTTCAGATTCTGTTACCAAATCTTTGTAGACAGGGACTTCCTGCTCTTTTGCGATTAACTGGGCAGCTTGTTTCCACTTGCCATCCATCAAGGCCTTGTCAGCTGGACTCAAGTCGGATTCGTCTGCTTTCACATGCTTGGATTTGTTTTGCACTGTTGCTGCCGCTTCGTCCAAAAGATCAATGGCAGAGTCTGGCAAGTGACGACTAGTCAAGTAACGATGCGCCATCTTAACAGCTGTTTCAACAGCTTCATCTGTGATTTGCACACGATGGTGTTTCTCATAGGTAGCCTTCAAACCTTGCAAAATGATCATACTGTCAGCTAAACTTGGCTCTTCAATCGTCACTTTGGCAAACCGACGAGAAAGGGCAGCATCTTTTTCGATGTGTTTTTGGTATTCTTCCTGAGTGGTTGCACCAACCGTTCTCAGAGTTCCACGCGCCAAGGCTGGTTTCAAGATATTAGCCGCATCCAGAGTCGAATCAATACCACTTCCAGAACCCATGATGGTGTGGAGTTCATCAATAAAGAGGATTACTTTGCCATCTTCCTCGATATCCTTGATGATATTGTTCATACGCTCTTCAAAATCTCCACGGAAACGTGTTCCCGCAACGACATTCATCAAATCAAGCTCTAGAACGCGCATCTTTGCCATTTCAGCTGGTACGTCCCCACTAGCAATACGCTGGGCAAGCCCAAGTGCTAGAGCTGTTTTCCCGACACCAGCATCACCAACCAAGACCGGATTGTTCTTGGTCTTTCGACTCAAAATCTGAATCATACGTGAGATTTCCTTGTCTCGACCGATAACTGGCTCTAACTTGCCAGAACGCGCTTGCTCCGTCAGGTCATGCGTGTAGTCCTCTAGACCACCACTTTGAGCTTGAGGCATGCCCATCATATTGGCCATGGAATTTTGCTTGTCAGTTACTGTGCGATGACGTTGACGCAAAGCCTTGAGATCTTCTCTAGTCCAGCCAGCACGCTCTTCTAGATTGCGACGAAGAGCGGCAATTCGGACCTGATCTTTCTGGTCTTCATAAGAAAAGCCCGCTCTCTCCAAGATGCGAGTTGCCAAGGCATTGCCGTCATGCAAAATCGCATAGAGGACATGCTCTGTCCCTAGCACCTTTGCGTGGACTACTGAGGCTACATACTCTGCTTCTGCAAAGAGAACCCCTAAACGATGGGAAAAGGGCAATTCCGTAAAGGTTTCATCTTGGCTATAGTCCGTTCCAGTCAGTTCCAACGCAACCTCTTCTAAACGATCCATCTCATATGGGTAATCATTTAGAGTCGCACCTGCCACACTGTAACTGTGATTGGATATGGCAATCAATAAATGCCAAGACTCTAGGTAATGGGCTCCAAAATGGCTCGCAACCATATAGGCACTTTCGATACATTCATTCAATGCTTTTGAATAGTTCATCTTACTTCTCTTTTCTATCTACCTCTTGCAATAGCTGTCGGAGCATATTGGCACGGACAGCTGAGGATTCTTCCCCTAGGACACGATCCGTTGCTACTGAAGTCAGCAAGGTCATCTCCTGCTTGGTCATCAAGTCCTGCTCCACCAAAAGCTGGAGAATATCCTCATAGATCTCCTGACTAACTCGCTCACCAATCGAGTAAAGCAAATCGCGGAGCATCTCATGATGACTGGAAAATTCAATCCGCCCTATGCGAATGTAGCCTCCACCACCACGCTTGCTCTCAACTAAGTAACCTCTACTTTCCGTAAAGCGGGTCTTAATTACATAGTTAATCTGACTCGGTACAACCTGAAAGGTATCTGCTAACTGGCTCCGTTGCAATTCCACGATACCAGACTGGTCTAAAATCGCCTTGATATAGGCTTCGATATGATCTGATGTATTTTTAAATCTCATAGTAAATCAAACTCCTTCTTTGAACCTTGACTATTTTTGACTATTATACCGAAATTTTCTCATTTTTAAAAGAAAAAGGGCGCTGGTAAAGGATAATCTTCACCAACTCCCTATTTTTCTACTTATCTAAGCCCAATTCTGCTAATATTTGTCGTTTGTAGGCAATTTTTTGGACTTCCTTGTCCTCGTCTTCAGACCAATCTAGTTTAATTTCTGAAACAATTTGCCCAGGACGATTTTTTAGGATGTAGATGCGGTCGCTGAGATTGAGGGCCTCTTCGATACTATGTGTGATAATCAAAGTCGTCAGCTGTAGCTGTTTGTGAATCTCCAGATACCAAGCATGGAGTTCCATCTTGGTCATCTCGTCCAAAGCGCTAAAGGCCTCATCCAAAAGAAAGAGCTTGTGTCCAAAAAGATAGGTCCGAAGCAAGGCTACACGCTGGCGCATCCCTCCGCTGAGTTCGTGAGGATACTTGTCCCGTACAGCTGTCAACTGGAAGGTCGCAAGGATGTCATCCGCTCGGGCAATAGCCTCTGCCTTATTCACCTTTTGAATCAAGAGCGGCAGGATGATATTGCCAAGCACCGTCTTGTGCTCCAAGAGGAGATCCTTTTGTAACATATAACTCACGCGCCCCTTAGGATTCTCCTCGCCATCAAGGACAATTCGCCCAGACTGGACTTCTAAAATCCCAGCGATTAGGTTAAAGAGGGTGGTCTTTCCAACACCACTAGGTCCCAGGATAGAAACTACTTCACCTGACTTCACCTGCAAGTTGATGTCCTCTAAAATCTTTTCATCGCCATAGGCATAGCTCACGTGTTCTAGTCTAATTTCTATCATTATTTTACAAATTCGTTAGTGAAACCTTTGTCAGTCAAGTCTTCCTTGAGGATTCCATTTTCCTTATCCCATTTGTAGAAGGCATTCCAACGTTCAGCATCAAATTGTCCCCATTTTTCCTTGTCACTTGCGTATTCTTTTGACAAGTATTTTTGAGATTCGATAACAAAGTCACGTTTTTCCTGGAGTTCAGGTGCATTCTTGATGAGGATATCTGCAGCTTCTTCTGGGTGTTCCATGGCATATTGGTAGCCTTTTTTAATAGCTTGGATGACTTTACGAGCTTCTTCCTTGTTGTCTTTCAGATAGTCGTTGTTTGCGATGATAACGGGTGAGTAGTAGTCAAACTCCTTGACATAGTCTTTCAAGTACATGAAGTTAGCATCTACGCCTTGAGATTTGGCAAGAATACCATCCCAACCGTAGTAAATCCAAGCAGTGTCAAAGACGCCATTGGCAATCGGTGTGATCGAGTTTGAGTCGTTGTTTGGTACTTTTTCAACCTTTTCAAAGTCTCCACCTTGTGATTCCACCAAGGTTTTCAACATAGCAAGTTCAGTGGGGTCATTCCAAGTACCGTATTTCTTACCAACCAAGTCCTTTGGACTGCTGACATTGTCAGATTTACGAGAGATAATTCCTGATGTATTGTGCTCTACGATAGCGGCAACGGCAGTGATTCCGGCCCCTTTTTCCAATTTCTTAGCCATGTAGTCTTGGAAATACACTGCAAATGGTGCCTTACCATTAATCACCAAGTCAGATGAGCTTTCTTCAGGTGGCAATTTCAAGTCCACGTCCACTCCAGCTTCTTTGAAATAACCTTTTTCCTTGGCAACATACAGCCCTGTGTGGTTGGTATTTGGCGTCCAGTCTAGGATAAAGTCAATCTTCTTGAGTTCTGCTTCTTTGTTGTCCTTAGAAGCAGTCCCTTGGCCACAAGCCACCAACACGACAGCTACAAAAGCTGTCACAAGCGTTAAAAACACTTTCCATGTTTTCTTCATTTTCATTTCCTCTTTTCTTTTTCTAAAACATCCTTATCTTAGGGACGTTTCCATTTAATCACATATTTTTCGCTAATATCGACCAGCTTCATACCCAAAAGGCTGATAAACGACACCAGAATAATAATGGCAAACATGGTATCATACTGAAACAGTTTCTTGGACTGAATCATGTAGACACCTAGTCCTTCAAAGCCTCCCAACCACTCAGATACCACTGTTGTGATAAAGGCGTAGGAGACACTGACCCTCAGACCTGCATAAAAGTAAGGCAGACTGACCGGGATTTTAAAATGCCACAGGATTTGCCAAGGATTTGCCCGCATCAGACTAAACAAGGTCAGCATATCCTTGTCACAGTGCCTAAATCCATCCAAAATACTGACGATGATAGGGAAGGTTGTCGTCAGGATTATCAAGACAATCTTGGGCAAAATTCCATAGCCTAGCCACAAGACCAAGATAGGAGCTATAGCAATGGTCGGAATGGTCTGAACAACCACCATCATAGGGTAGATAAGATCATTGATCCAAGTCAGACTGTCCATAAGTACCGCCATGAGACAGGCAATCAAGACTCCCAAGACTAGACCTAGCAAAGCCACTCTCAAGGTCGCCCAGCTATGGTGCCAGAGAAATTCTCTGTCACGAGCAAAGGACTGGAGGATCTCAAGAGGAGTTGGCAGGATAAACTTGGGTAAAAGTTTGAATACTCCCGCTAACTGCCAGACCGACAAGACTCCTAGAAAGCCCAATAGACTAATGCGTCGTCTCATCATACTTTTCAAGTTTCTCATCGATGCTTAAAATCTCTCCTATATTTATTTTGACATTGGCAAAGACATTATCTGCCTCCTGCCCTGCCACTTCTAGCGCTTCTTGGAGAATACGCATGAGCTCATCAAACTCCCCTTCCAATACCGTTTCAAATGGTGTCACCACCATGGTCACGGACTGAGCTTGCAGATAAGCAATAACCTGATCGATAATAGCAATTCGATCAATCCCCTGTGATAGGGGCAAGACTTGCAAGGCAATGCTTGCTTTCATAAAAACCTCCTCTTCTCGGCTTTCCTTTTGAACAAAAAGAAAAACCTTTGCCATATATGGAAAAGGTGCAGAGTTCGGCTAAGTATCGTTCCCTACGCTGGCATTACCCAGATCAGGTGCGGTCGAAGTTTAACACTTCCTCTCAGACTGTACACAGACTCCCATATCTTATATGGACATATAGTAACGCAAATACAAGGAAAAGTCAAGGAAACTGCTTACAGAAAATCATGAAAAAGAGCTTGAAGGCAAATGTTTCAAACTCTTTCATAACTTTCTTATTTAGCCTCGTACCAGGTTGCTCCTTCATTCTCATCAGCAATGAGTGGAACACTGAGCTGGATGGCTTCTTCCATGGTTTGTTTCACCAGTACTTTGACGGCTGCTAGTTCTGATTTCGGAACCTCAAGGACAATTTCATCATGCACTTGCAAGAGCATCTTGGTCTGATAACCACCCTCAACTAGAGCTTTGTCTAGCTGGATCATAGCAATCTTGAGGATATCTGCTGCCGAACCCTGAATAGGGGAGTTAATGGCAGTTCGCTCTGCAAAACCACGAATGTTAAAGTTGCGCGAATTGATATCTGGTAGCTCTCGACGACGCTTGAAGAGGGTCTCTACATATCCCTTATCACGCGCTTCACGTACCACTTCTTCCATATAGTTTTTAATCCCAGGAAAACGCTCAAAGTAGGTATCAATGTAGGCTTTGGCCTTCTTACGACTAATACCAAGATTGTTCGCCAAACCAAAATCTGAAATCCCGTAAACCACTCCAAAGTTAACCGCCTTGGCATTACGACGGTCGTTTGGAGTCACATCCTCAGGGCGTTCAATTCCAAAGACCCGCATGGCCGTCGAGGTATGGATATCAGCTCCCTCTTGGAAGGCTTTGATTAAGTGCTCATCCTTAGAAATATGAGCCAAAACGCGCAATTCAATCTGCGAATAGTCGGAGCTGAGAAGGACACTATCCTCCCACTCAGGGACAAAAGCCTTACGAATGAGACGGCCTTGTTCCAAACGAACAGGGATATTTTGCAAGTTTGGATCTACACTAGACAGACGTCCGGTCTGAGTCAAATCCTGCACATAGCGGGTATGGATCTTGCCATCATCCAAAATCCAATCCTGCAAGCCAACCACGTAAGTGGATTGAATCTTAGCAATCTGACGGTAATCGAGGATTTTCTTGACAATCGGTGCAATAGGAGCCAGTCGCTCTAGCACATCCACGGCTGTCGAGTAACCTGTCTTGGTTTTCTTGGTATATTCCAGAGGAAGACCGAGCTTTTCAAAGAGAAGCACGCCCAACTGCTTAGGCGAGTTGATATTAAACTCTTCACCAGCTAGCTCATAAATCTCTTGGGTAAGTTGCTCAATGACGACCTCATTTTCAGCTTGCATCTCAAGCAGAGTTTCTTTTTTGACCTTGATACCAGCAATTTCCATCTTAGCAAGGACAAAAGCCAGAGGTTGCTCCATGTCATAGAGGAGATCTAACTGTCCATGTTTACTGAGTTTTTCAAGTAAAACCATCTCTGTCTCAACCAATACAGCAACCTTGCGAGCTAGGTGTTCCAAGAATTTTTCCCGTTCAGGAATTGCCTTCTTGACCCCCTTGCCGTAAAAGGTCTCATCATCAGCCAAATAAGTCTGGCCATAGAGATTCGCAATAGTTGAAATTTCATTGTTCTCGACTGTTGAGAGTAAGTATTTTGCCAAACGGCTGTCAAAAGCAGGAGCCTGTAAATTCAAACCAAAGCGATTTAAAAGAACCTTCGCTTTCTTAAAGTCATACACTTTCAGAGCTGTTTTTTCTAAAAATTCCTTAAAAATCGGCTCTTGCAAGAGCTCAAGTTTATCTGTGGCGTAAAGTTTATCCCCGCAGGACCAGGCAAAACCAACCAAGTCATCTGTATGGTAGTTCTCACCAAAAAGTTCAAAGTGGAAGATGGAGTCTGCGCTCAGCATGTCTTGACTGACGTGGTCAACGATGGCGAAATCCAAACTTTCAGGCGCATCCGTTGATGACACATTTAGAGCTTGCTTGAGCTGTTTGAAGCCCATCTCATCGTAGAATTTCCCGAGATTTTCCACATCTGGGCCATTATAGACCAAATCATCAAGGCCAATCTCAATTGGTGCCTGAGTCTCAATGGTCGCCAAGGTTTTAGACAGGAAGGCTTGTTCCTTATCGTTGATGAGATTTTCCTTCATCTTAGAGGACTTCATCCCATCGATATTTTCATAAATACCCTCTAGCGAGCCGTGTTCTAGTAAGAGCTTGATACCCGTCTTTTCACCAATCTTAGTGACGCCTGGGATATTATCTGATTTGTCTCCCATCAGGGCCTTGAGATCGATAAACTGAGCTGGGGTAATGCCCATCTTTTCCATAAGGTAATCTGGTGTAAAGGCCTCAAACTCAGCCACACCTTTCTTGGAAATCTCAACCACTGTATGCTCATCCGTCAACTGGATCAAGTCCTTGTCTCCGCTGACAATAGTCACTTCAAAAGAATCCTTCTCAGCCAAGCGACCTAGGGTCCCGATGATATCATCTGCTTCATACTGGGCCAACTCATAGTGGCGAATCCCAAGATGATCTAGCAACTCACGAATGAAGGGAAATTGCTCACGAAACTCATCTGGAGTTTTAGCACGACCACCCTTGTAGTCTGCATACATCTCTGTACGGAAAGTCGTCTTACCTGCATCAAAAGCTACCAAAACATGACTGGGCTCAACACGCTCCAAGACGTGATTCAACATGAGTTGAAAGCCATAGATTGCATTGGTATGAAGGCCATTAGCATTTTTAAACCGATCCAGCTGCTGATAGAGCGCAAAAAAAGCTCGAAAGGCAACAGAAGATCCATCAATTAATAATAATCTTTTCTTGTCCATACACCCATTATAAAGGAAAGAGGGGAAAAATACCATCGGAAAGAATAGGCAAATGGTAATGAAGTCCTCTTTTTTATATTCTTTCTAGATTCTAGCTCCGTTACTATCTACTTGATAGCCATCCACAGTGGTATTCACTGCTAAAGCCCCTGAAGCATTAACGTAGTAATACTTTCCTCCTACTTGGAACCACTGGCTAGACTTCATAGCCCCTGAACTCTCCAAATAATACCATGTTCCATTTTCCTTGAGCCATCCCGTCTGCATCTCACCTGAAGCCTTTAGATAATACCAGTGAGAGCCATCCTTAATCCAGCCAGTTGACATGGCCCCATTTTCTTTTAAATGATACCAATTGTCGTTAACTTTTTTCCAGCCTATCACTAGCTTACCATTCTCTCGGTAATACCAACTCCCTCCTTCTTTTTTCCAGCCTTTCTCTGTATTGCTTAACTCTGCATACTGCACATATCTTCTAGCACCACTGTAGGATAGATAGCCGAGCCACTTATAACCATCCTTTTCAAGAACTTGATCATAACTCACACTCTCACCAGCATAATAGTAATCAATAACCTGTCCTGTACTTGACGGTTGGTCCATAATCGGCGATTTCCCCGTGAATACTATTGTCCCGCTGGACGGAAGCTCTGAGTTACGAGAACCCTCACTCACACTATGGGTAGCGGATAAATCCCTGAAATGAATAAAACCTGTCATCGAACTAGCCTTGACTTTTCGACGGTTATACTTTTCTCGAACCCCATAGTTATACTCTTCGATTTCAATCGTATCCCCTGATACATTTGATACCCAGGCCACGTGCCCATAATAACCTTCTGTCGACCAAGCAATAGCTCCAACTTCTGGCTTAGTATCCACACGGTAGCCTTCTCGCCTTGCACGATGTCCCCATTCATTCGCATTTCCGTAAGCAGGAGGAATCTCAAAGCCATTTACACTACTCAAACGAAAGGCCGCAAAAGAGGTACACTGGCGAGAATACATCCGCCACTGGTCGATTTCTACACTACCATTTTTGTAGTGAAGCGGATAATCATCTCCACGCGCTACACTGTCGGCTTGAACCGATTCCCCACCAAACAAAAAGGTACTCGTAACGAACAAAGTAGCCAGCCCTACACTCAACTGAGTACATCTACTCTTCTTAACTCCTGATTTAAAAAACGTCATTCATTCTCCTTAATAATATAAATTTCTGAGGTTACCCTCGTTTATACTATTCGGGAGAAAAAGAAAAAAGTGAGCAAAGCTCACTTCATTTTAGGATTCTTGGTCTAGATAGCGAATCAAGTTCTTTTCTGTCAAGATATCTGAGTAGGTGAAGGATTCAACATAGACATTAGCTTGTTTGTCTCCTTCAACATCCCCAAATTCAACGATAAATAGAGATGGATAAACCTCAATTAGCTTACCCAATCTATTTTTTTGGCGCTTACGGCCATTTTCCAAAGTCATTTCAACGACTTGTCCCTCATGTGCCTTGATTTCTTCTTTGATTTTTTTCATCTTGGCTACATCTGTAAATGCATCTGACATCTTATGCCTCCCTCTTTGAAATACTTGAAAATTTATTGTATTCTTTTTGGAAAATCAATTCCACCGTTCCGCGAGCTCCACTACGGTTTTTCTCGATGATAACCTCAACCTTGTTATTTGGAATTCCTTCCTCTTCTTCACCCGCACGATCGTAGTAGTCGTCACGGTATAGAAAAGCTACGATATCCGCATCCTGCTCGATAGAACCCGATTCACGAATATCAGACAAGACTGGTCTCTTATCCTGACGCTGTTCCACTCCACGAGATAACTGACTAAGAGCAATGACTGGAACTTTCAATTCCTTGGCTAGAATTTTTAACTGACGAGAAATTTCAGAAACTTCTTGTTGGCGGTTCTCACGACCAGTCCCTGTAATAAGCTGTAGGTAGTCTATCAAAATCAATCCTAGATTGCCCGTTTCTTGAGCCAGTTTGCGTGACCGCGAACGAATTTCCGTGATCCGAATCCCTGGCGTATCATCGATATAGATACTCGCGTTGGCTAGGTTCCCTTGAGCAATGGTATACTTTTGCCACTCCTCATCAGTCAATTGACCCGTACGGATAGAATGAGACTCCACCAAGCCTTCGGCCGCCAACATACGGTCTACTAGACTTTCCGCACCCATTTCCAGTGAAAAGATGGCAACCGTCTTGTCCAACTTAGTCCCAATGTTCTGAGCAATGTTCAAGGCAAAGGCCGTCTTACCAACTGCTGGTCGCGCCGCTAGGATAATTAGTTCTTCCTCATGGAGACCTGTCGTCATATGGTCCAAATCACGGTAACCCGTTGCAATACCAGTGATATCCGTTGTTTGTTGTGACCGAACTTCTAGGTTCCCAAAGTTGATATTTAGAATATCTCGGATGTTCTTGAACCCACTACGATTGGCGTTTTCGCTAACATCAATAAGCCCCTTTTCAGCCTGAGCGATGATTTCATCTGCAGGCTTAGAAGCTTCATAGGCTTGGTTGACAGACTCTGTCAACTTGGAAATCAAGCGACGTAGCATAGCCTTTTCGGCTACGATTTTAGCATAATATTCCGCATTAGCTGAGGTTGGTACAGAGTTGACAATTTCGACAAGATAGGACAGGCCGCCAATATTTTGGAGATCCCCTTGACTATCCAAAATCGTCCGAACTGTAGTCGCATCAATTGCTTCCCCACGATCCGACAAATCTACCATCGCTTGGAAAATCAATCGATGAGCATACTTAAAGAAGTCACGAGAATCAATGTATTCTCGGACAAAAACGAGCTTACTCTCATCTATAAAAATAGCCCCCAAAACAGATTGTTCTGCTAAAATATCCTGAGGTTGAACTCGCAGTTCCTCTACTTCTGCCATCCGACTTTCCTTCCTTTTACAATCTTGTCAAGAAGTTGTAAACTTAGCCTTCTTTTACATGAAGATTGATGACACTTGTAACATCTTGATAGATCTTCACTGGTACATCAATCAAACCTACTGCTCGAATTGGTGCTTGCACTTGAATATTGCGTTTGTCAATCTTAATACCAAACTGCTTTTGCAATTCTTCTGCAATTTTCTTGTTAGTGATGGAACCAAATGTACGGCCATCTGGTCCAACCTTTTCAACAAACTCTACAACTGTTTCTTCTGCCTCAAGCTTAGCCTTGATGGCTTTTGCTTCAGCAATCATTTCAGCATGAGCCTTTTCTTCTGATTTTTGTTTTCCACGCAACTCACCCACTGCTTGAGCAGTTGCTTCCTTGGCCAAATTCTTTTTAATCAGGAAGTTTTGAGCGTAGCCAGTTGGCATTTCCTTAATTTCGCCTTTCTTCCCTTTTCCTTTAACATCTGCTAAAAAGATTACTTTCATTCTTCTTTCTCCTTTTCCTTTAGTTCTTCCAAGATTAGTTGAGTCAATTTTTCTCCCGCTTCCGACAAACTCATATCCTCGATTTGCGCAGCTGCTAGATTAAAGTGACCTCCACCACCCAGCTCTTCCATAATGCGTTGCACATTGATTTTACTACGACTTCGAGCCGAGATAGAGATAAATCCTTGTGTATTTTTTGCCAGAACGAAACTAGCCTCAATGCCGGACATAGCTAACATAGCATCAGCAGCCTTACTAATAACAACGGTGTCATAAGTGGTTGAGTCCTTAGCTTGGGCAATCAAGATATCTGAACCTAACTTACGACCTTGTAAAATGAGTTCATTTACCTCACGATACTCTTCAAAATCTGTCGCAGCAATCTCCTGAATAGCAATACTGTCACTTCCCCGTGTTCTCAGGTAGCTAGCCACATCAAAGGTTCGGCTCGTCACGCGAGATGTGAAATTCTTGGTATCCAGCATCATACCAGCCATCAG
The DNA here is from genome assembly GCA_905221355.1 of bacterium. Taxonomy (GTDB): domain Bacteria; phylum Bacillota; class Bacilli; order Lactobacillales; family Streptococcaceae; genus Streptococcus. The sequence continues at coordinate 17,943 of CAJNCU010000002.1, read as the reverse complement.
TACGCTAGCCTGCATACGACTCAAACGATTTTTCTTAGAATTTTGGAACTGAATCAATTCTGTTACCAACTCACTGGCACTACTTGCCCCACTTTCAATATAGGTGATGACTGCATTCTCAGGGAAATCCTGATCACGTCTATGATGGTCAATAACAATAGTTTGAGTAAACAAATCATAAAAATCTTTTGACAAGGTTAAAGCCGTCTTGGAATGATCCACCAGAATCAATAATGAACGGTTTGTAACTAGCTTCATCGCATCTGTAAGAGATAAAAGTTTCGTGACATCTTCCTTCTTCAAGAACTGAATAGCACGTTCGATATCTGCTGGCATATGGTCTGCATCGTAGACAGCATAACTGTTCTCAATAATATTACTTGCAAACAACTGCATACCAACAGCAGAGCCCAAAGCATCCATATCTAGATTTTTATGACCGACTACAAAAACTTGGTCAACACTTCGAATCTTATCAGAAATGGCTGTCATCATGGCTCTGGTACGTGTACGAGTACGTTTGATAGATGCAGCAGTTCCTCCACCAAAGTAGACAGGATTCTTGGTTTCGTTATTTTCCTTGACCACCACCTGGTCACCACCGCGAACTTCTGCTAAGTTCAAGTTGAGCAAGGCAATTTTCCCTATCTCTTCATGATTTCCATCACCATAAGAAAATCCCATACTTAAGGTTAGGGCCAGTTGCCTCTGTTTTGATTCTTCTCGGAAACTATCAATAACAGAGAATTTATCATTCATCAATTCCTCGAGTACTGTGTAATCTGTGAATAAATAAAAACGATCCATCCCCACACGGCGAGAAAACATAGCATACTTACTAGCAAATTCTGAAACAAAATTAGCTACAAAGCTATTGATATGGCTGATATCAGAGTCAGACGTCGCATCCTCCAAATCATCGTAATTATCCACTGAGATAACCCCAATGACTGGACGACTAGTTACCAATTCGACAGTCGCTTCGTACTCCCCAGAAACATCAAAGAAATACAAAACACCCGAAGCCTTGTCCATATGAACAGCATACCGTGTTTCGCCCAAGGTAGCATACGAACCAGGATTCCCAACAGAAGCCTTGATGATGGTTTGAATTAATTCAACATCAATTTCCCCTTCTTCATTCGTCAAAATCAGCTCAGCATAGGGATTAAACCATTCCACTTCGCCACTAGATAAGTCTAATTTCAGGACTCCCACCGGCATTTGATCAAGCAAAGTACTCAAGCTATTTTCAGCTTGATGATTTACGTATTGGATTTGTTCAATTTCGCTCTTTTCATACTGTTTTTTTTGCCAGACAAATAAAAGCAGATAAAGAAGTACAAATAAAAACAAGACACTGATTGTTACAACATTATTTTGTGAAAAAATAATCAGCATTGTTAAGGTTCCGAAAGTTGCAATCCCTAGTAGAATCGCAGAATTCGGAGTTAAATTATTTTTTTTCATTCTAAACCTCTTGCGCATTATTATATCACAAATGCCCTTAAAAAGCGACCTTTAAAAAGAAAGCACTGCTTTTATTATAGTAAGATACTCTTAAAGAAACCATACATAAAAAAGGAGAGCAAATACCTCGCTCTCCTTTTTCCACATTAGTGCAGAATCTTCCGCCTAGATTACATTATTCACCTAATTCTAGTCGAATGTCTTGTAGGCGCTCTTGCGCCTGTTTCACAATTGATTCTAAAATAGACTTACATGGTTTGATGTCTTTCACCAAACCTGCAATTTGTCCGCTCATCATTGAACCATGAACTGTATCACCTTCATAGACAGCCTTAGATAGGGAACCGATCGTAATTTCTTCCAGTTCCTCTCGGTTTGTACCTTTCTGCTCTAATTCAATATAGTGATCTGTCATCTCATTGCGAATACAACGAACTGGCGCTCCCGCGATGCGACCTGTAACCGCAGTCGCTGTATCACTTGCCGCCAAAATAGCTTCTTTATAGGCTGGAGAAATTGGACATTCTTCTGAAGCAAGAAAAACTGTTCCCATTTGAACTCCTTGTGCACCTAGGGCAATCGCAGCAGCCAGCCCTCGGCCATCTGCCACACCTCCGGCAGCAATGACTGGAATTGTTACCGCATCAACGATTTGTGGGATAAGAGCCATTGTATTGGTCTCTCCAATATGGCCACCAGCTTCTGAACCTTCAGCGATTACAGCATCAACTCCCAATTCTTGCATTTTTTGAGCATGCTTGACACTAGCAATAACTGGAATAACCTTAATTCCTGCTTCTTTCAAGTAAGGCATGATATGCTTAGGAGTCCCTGCACCTGTAGTTACCACTGGAACCTTTTCTTCGATGATAACGGTCACAATATCCTTGATATTTTTCATCATCAACATGATGTTGACACCAAAAGGCTTATCTGTCAACTTTCTCAGTTCACGAATTTCTTCTCGCAACTGTTCTCCGGTCATACCACCCGAAGCGATAATTCCCAGACCTCCAGCCTCAGAAACAGCTGCTGCTAGTTGATAGTGCGAGATTTGAGCCATAGCCCCTTGGAAAATTGGATATTGAATCTGTAAAAGTTTTGTAATTGACATATGAGTCCTCCTTTTATTTTCTGTTGATTCTTGTTGGCAAATGGATGCATGATGCACCAATATCCCCGTCAACAAGAAAATGTTATATTTGTATCCTCATATTCTGCTATCCTAAAAAATCTGGCTTACGATCCTGCTGATCTGTAAAAGGAATAAGTGGGGGGCGAGAACGTAGAACATAATCTACAAATTCCTTCCCATCCTTGTCAAACTCTACCACCGCGAAAAATTGATCATGGTAAAAGAAAAACTTATAATGATTCTCAAAAGCCTGACGCAACCACTTCTTTTTGGCTAAAATTGATTTCATAGGATAATCATCAACTGCTGGAACCCAGAGAGGATTTCGATGAACATGTGATAACATCAAGTCCCCCATATGGATCATCGTATCTTTCCCCTGTTTGAGCAAGATAATACTGTGGCCATTGCTGTGACCACTTGTGTGAATCATTTGGATTTCTGGAATGACATTGATATACTCTGAGAAAGTCGTCACCTGATCTTGAATCGGTTCCCAATTTTCTCTCAGATAAGTTCCCCGCGTTCGATCATTAGGGTTTCTCATCTCATACCACTCGACATCATTCACAATAATCTTGGCGTTTGGATACTTGGAAACCAGCTTCCCTTGATCATTCACATACGTCAAGCCACCAGAATGATCGTGGTGCATATGTGTCATCAGCACGATGTCAATGTCTTCAGGCGATAGTCCTAAAAGAGCCAAACTTTCTTCTACCCGACTTTCAGACAAGATTCCTAAGTTACGTCTTTGTTTATCGGATAATTTTGCTGTATCAAAACTTGCATCTATCAAGTAATTTTTACCCTTGTACTGGATCAAAATAGGATCCGTCAATTCTGCCATCATATTAGCATCATTTGTTGGGTAGTAACGAGACCACACAACTTTCGGAACCGGACCAAAAAGAGTCCCTGCATCCGTCAATTTATCGGCTCCACGTAGCCATATCAGTTTCATATCATGAAATTGATATTCCTGTAAGGTGAGTTCTGCCATGCTTTACTCCTTTATCCATTGGGCTGCTATTCTTTTGCGAATCGAATCCCCAGATTTTCCATAGATTTCAATCGTTTTGGCATCCTTTAGATAACGGTCTATGGGGATGTCATCCAAGGTTTGAAGAGGTCCAATTAATCTAATAATTTCCTCAGAAATCTCAATTGCTACTTTTGTCGTATAAAGTTTTATCTGAGATACAAAGAGAGAATCCGCCTTCATCCTGTCCTTGTAGGAAGCAAAGTAAGATTCAGCCGCACACAGCTTAGTATACAAGTCTGCGAATTGATGTTGATAGACTGTCGCATCGATTAATGGTTTCCCAAATCTTCTTTTGACCTTTACAAAAGCCAGACCTGTTTCAAAAGCTCCCTCAGAGATACCAATAGAGATTGCGCTTAATCCTAGCTGTAATTTTTTGATAATATCATTTAACTGAGTTTCCCCATTTAGCGTCAATCCTAGCAGACTATCTTCTGGCAATATGACCTGATCAAAAGTTACCGAATTCACAGGCAAACCCTGTAAACCAGGTTTTGCAATATCATCTCCAAAAGCAACTCCCGGTCGAGTCGTATCAACAATGAAAAATCCGTATCCATCTTCTCCGTTAGCTTCCTGAACCTTGGCTAAGATTAACAAAATATCTGTATAGCGGCAATTTGATACAATTGACTTCTTCCCAGTTAAAGACCAACCTGTTTCTGTTTTCCTTGCAGTTGTTGCAATAACCTCCAAGCTGTCCATCAATTTTCCTTCAGAAAATCCCAAGCCAGCTAAGATTTCTCCCCTTACTAATGGTTCTACATAACGCGATTTTTGTTCCTGACTCCCATATCGTAAAATGGGATAGATACCATAACATGCCTGAGTTAGTAAAACAGCAGAAAAAGCAGGAAAATCTTTTGAAATCAAGCGAATAAAGGTTAAAAACTCGGTTCTCAAAACAGAATCTTGACTATCTAAAAGCAAGGAAAAGATATCAAATTGCTCAATAAACTGATAAAGCAATTCTCTAGGGAACTGTTGTTCATCCTCATGAGACTTGAGATAGTCCCGAATCAATACTTTCACATCTGCCTTCAATTCTCGTGCCAGCACGTCATTATAGGTCATCGCATTCACCTCATCTTAGTTGTCAGAAAACGGTTGGTAATAATCTTTCAACAATTCTTCATACACATAAGACTCTACTTCATTGTAGGAGTTTTTATAGAGTCTACAAAACCAAATATTAAATGGAATCGGATCCTTGAATCTAACCGCCTTAAAACGACTCTTATCCACAAAATATTCAACCGGCCTTGGTAAAAGGGCAATCAAATCTGTCTGATGAGTTGATTCAACTAGGAAGTCCCAAGTAGAGGAAAGATAAGCAAATTTAGCCTCAATTCGTTGTGAGCGAAGTTTTTCTGTCACTAAATCATAAGTCGTAAATGTTTTGTTGAAGGTTGCCAATTCATAACCAGCAATATCAGACCATTCCAACAAGCTTTTCTGAGCCAGCGGATGATCCTTATCCATATAAGCAACGTATTCATCCAATTGAATGATATGTTGTTCATATTTTTTAGCATCCAGGCTCGTAGGCTCTATCAGAATAGAGAGATTCAAATCTCCATCAACCATTTTTTGACGAATTTCCTTCCCTCCACCTTCCGTAACCTGGATATGGATATGAGGATTATTTTTCAGAAAATGAGGCAAGGCACTAGCAAAATAAACTCGTAAAATCAAGGACGGAATACCAAAATTAATGGTGCCTTTTTGCTTTTGAGCTTCTATATGGATCATGGAAAGCATTTCTTCATGTCGATTCACAATCTCGGTCGCATAACGATAAATTTTGCGTCCCGCCTCTGTTAAACTTTCTAATCTTCCATTCTTGCGATTGAATAATTGAACCCCTTCAGCTGCTTCAAAATTTGTCACAAATTGACTCAAGGCTGATTGACTAATGTGAATCTTCTTTGCAGCAATGGAAAGGTTGCATCCGCATTCTATGATATTGATGAAATAGTTCATTTGGATAATATCCACTTACCCATCACCTAGCTTTCCTTCACTATTTTAGTAAGTCAATTAGACAACTATTCTAGTGTTTGATAGTTGTCTACTGACTTTTTATCGAAATAACATTTCGAATACTTCATTTTAACGTTGTATATAAAGCGCTTACAATACTATCTAGTTTATATCATAACACACTAAGTAGAAAATAGCTCTTTTTTTGCTTAAATCGGCATTGTTTTCAGGTCTTCTGAGACAATGACTTCCCCAGCTGTTTTTTCAAGAACTTCTTCTAATGTCACACCAGGAGCCAGCTCTTTCAACAGGAATTTACCATCTTTGAATCCAAAAACAGCTAATTCTGTGATGACAAGATCCAATACTCCTTTAGCTGAAAGTGGCAAGGTACATTCTTTCAACAACTTAGATTCCCCATCAGCAGTTGTATGTTGGATAGCCCCGATTACGCGCTTAGCTCCTACCAATAAGTCCATTGCGCCACCCATACCAGGAGCAAATTTCCCTGGGATAATCCAGTTCGCAATGCTTCCATCTTGGCTGACTTCAAGAGCTCCAAGAACGGTTGCATCCACGTGTCCACCACGAATAATGGCAAAGGAAGTTTGTAGATCAAACAAGGCTGCTCCTGGCAACAATGTAATAGGAGCTCCACCAGAGTTCGCTAAATTGGCATTATAGTTGTCCTTGGTAGGTGTTTCCCCAAATCGAAGAGCGCCATTTTCTGCCTGTAAAATAACATTTACACCTTCAGGAATGTAATCAGCAGAGGCATTTGGAATCCCAAAACCAAGATTGACCACATCTCCATCTTTAAATTCAAGTGCTACACGTCTTGCGATAATCTCTTTTGCTTTCATTTTACTTCACCCCCGCCAGTTTCTTTGTCTCTGTCCACAGATCTCCCATCATCTGATGATGCTCTTGTGGTGTCAATCCTTGAACGACATAGTCAACTAGGATACCAGGGATGTAAATATCATTTGGATCAATTTCTCCGACTTCAACCAATTCGTTTGTCTCAACAATAACTGTGTCAGCTGCTAGAGCGAGTTGAAGGGAGATGTTTTTAGTAGTCCCATCCAGATAAAGGTTGCCATACTTATCCGCCTTTGTAGCTTTAATCAAGGCAACATCAATCTTCAATGGATCATAAATCAAATATTCTTTTCCATTTCGAGTCACTTTTTCGTGTTCATCTTCAAGAATTGTTCCTACACCTGTTGGTGTTAAGACTGCTCCAAGGCCCGCGCCCGCAGCATGCAAGCGTTCTACGACAGTTCCCATCGGAGTGAACTCCACTTTCATGGCTCCCGAGAAATAATCATGCTGAGCAGCAGCGGATGTCCCTACATGGGCTGCAATGTACTTTGTAACCTGATGGTTTTCACAAAGACGACCAACTCCAACTTCCTTACCTGGTTGAGAGGTTACAACAGACACCAAGGTCAAATCTTGCTGGTTTTGACGAACTAGTTCCTCAATTAACTCAAATGGTTCTCCCACTCCAAGAAATCCAGAAATACCAACTTTATCTCCTGAATGAATCAAGGAAATAGCTTCAGACAATGTTACAACTTTCATAACCTATCTCCTCTCTTATTTACGTTGAAAGACAGCTTTGCGTTTTTCAACAAAAGCGCGCATTCCTTCTACCTTATCTTCTGTTGAGAAGAGTAGAGCTTCCGCTTCTGTTTCCAAACGAATAGCATTTTTCAGAGGGAGTTCTGAGCCAACTTGGATAATATGTTTAGCTTTTTCAACTGCTAGCGGTGCATTTTTCATAATCGTTGCTGCCAGCTCTTCTGCCGCAGGTAATAGTTCTTCTGCTGCTACCAACTTGTTAAGAATTCCAAGATCATATGCTTCTTGTCCTTTAACCATTCTAGTAGTGAAAATTAATTCCTTTGTTTTACTAGTACCAATCAAACGAGACATTCTTTGGGTACCTGCAAAACCAGGAATGATTCCCAAGCCGACTTCAGGGAAGCCAACCATTGTCTTGTCATAGCCGATTCGGATATCAGTTGAAAGAGCTAATTCTAAACCGCCTCCCAAAGCATAACCATTCAATACTGAAATAGTTGGCTGGGTTAATTCAGATAAGCGGGTAAAGGTGTCGTTCGCATAGGTCATGTATTCATGAGCCTGAATTGGAGACATTTGGTCCATCTCTTTAATGTCTGCTCCCGCGACAAATGCTTTCTCTCCTTGACCGGTCACAATGACAACACGAATGTCCTCGCTTGCTTCAATTTGGTCTAAGGCGAGATTCAAATCCTTTAAGACTTCTGAACTTAAAGCGTTCAAAGCCGATGGACGGTTAATTGTTAGATAGCCAAGACCATTCTTAACCTCTAATAAAACAGTTTTACTCATTGTTCTGCTCCTACTTGATTTATTTTGAGTACAGAGTACAGCGTCAACAAATACCAATACAAAATGTAAGAGCTTACATTTTCATCATAAACCTTTTTTCCCCATCCGTCTACTTAATCTTTATTTATAGACCTATAAGTTCAGCTTATAGGATATGGTCGTCCAATCCATGCTTAAAGTCTTAGAAAAAAATAAAAATACCTTATCAAGCCCTTTTAGAGAAAGACACTTGATAAGGTATGTAACTATGAGATCGGATCAAAATCTCATTTTGTAATCGTAATATTGAAAAAGAGGAAATGACGTTCAGTTTTCTAATAGCTAACGTTCAACGATGAGGGCTGTTCCCATCCCTCCTCCGATACAGAGAGTAGCTAAACCAGTTTTAGCATCACGTTTCATCATCTCATGTACAAGAGTCACAAGGATACGGCAACCTGAAGCCCCAATTGGGTGACCAAGAGCAATCGCGCCACCATTGACATTGACAATATCGGTATTGAAACCAAGTGTTTTCGCAACCGCACAAGCTTGAGCAGCAAAGGCTTCATTTGACTCGATCAAGTCAAGATCATCAACTGTCAAATTACCTTTTTCAAGAGCTTTACGGGTCGCATAAATCGGTCCACATCCCATAATCTTAGGATCCAAACCTGCACTTGCATACGAACGAATGCGCGCAATGACTGGAAGTCCTAATTCTTCAGCTTTTTCAGCACTCATGACCAAGACAGCCGCCGCCCCGTCATTGATACCTGAGGCATTTCCCGCTGTAACAGAACCGTCTTTTTTGAAAACAGGACGTAGCTTAGACAAACTCTCCAAGCTAGCATCTTTTCTAGGAAATTCATCTGTATCAAAGACGATAGGATCGCCTTTACGTTGAGGAATAACCACCGGAACAATCTCTTCCTTAAAGCGTCCAGATTCTATAGCCGCCACTGCTCGTTTCTGTGATTCCAAAGCAAGCGCATCTTGATCATCCCGGCTAATACCATATTCTTCTGCCACATTCTCAGCTGTAATCCCCATATGGTAGTCATTAAAGGCATCAGTCAAACCATCCTTAATCATGGTATCTACCACTTTCGAATCTCCCATACGGCCACCCCAACGGAAGCTTGGCAAAACATATGGAGCCTGGCTCATGTTTTCTGCACCACCAGCCACGACAATATCTGCATCTCCACACTTAATCGCTTGAGCAGCTAACTGCACTGCCTTCAAACCGGAACCACAAACCTTATTAATGGTAAAGGCTGGTATATATTCAGGAAGCCCAGCATGAATACTCATTTGGCGAGCCACGTTTTGGCCTAAACCTGCTCCTAGGACATTCCCCATAATCACTTCATCTACCTGCTCTGGTTTAATATTCGCTTTTGCCAAAGCACTCTTAATTACCAAAGATCCCAAATCAACAGCAGAAACATTCTTCAAGCTCCCACCAAAGGAACCTAAAGGTGTTCGCACTGCCGAAACAATAACTACGTCTTTCATGACTACCTCCATCAGTGTCTAGTAAGTAAAAAAGCCTTCTTTTGTCTTCCGTCCCAATTTTCCTGCTTCGACCATTTTCTTAAGAAGAGGGGCAGGACGGTATTTTTGATCGCCAAACCCTTGGTTTAGGACGCTCATAATAGCCAAACAAACATCCAATCCAATCAAGTCAGCAAGAGCCAAAGGTCCAATAGGATGATTTGCACCAAGTTTCATCGCTTCATCGATTTCCTCGGCACTAGCCACTCCTTCACCTAGAATGTAAATGGCTTCATTGATCATAGGAATCAAAATTCTGTTCACAACAAAACCATAAGAATCTTTAACATCAACTGGTGTTTTACCAATTTTCACTGTCAGTTCACGAACCGCCTGAACCACTTCTTCTGAAGTCTGCAAGGCCTTAATAACCTCTACAAGTTTCATGATTGGGGCAGGATTAAAGAAGTGCATTCCAATCACGCGCTCCTGATGTTTAGTAGCAGCAGCTATATCCGTGATTGACAAAGAGGATGTGTTTGATGCTAAGATAGTTTTAGGATCTGTCAATTCATCCAATTGTTTGAAAATATTCAACTTAATCTCACGGTTCTCAGTTGCAGCTTCAATCACCAATTGGACTTGTTTCGCATCTTCATATGAAATAGATGGAAGCAAATTGGCCAATACCTGATCCTTCTCATCCGCAGACATCCGTCCTTTTTCAACTGAACGTTCCAATTGTTTTGTGATATTATTTAAGCCTCTTTGAACAAATTCTTCTTTAATATCGTTTAAGTAAACTGTAAAACCAGCCTGAGCAAATACTTGAGCAATTCCGCTTCCCATTTGACCAGAACCAATAATCATCACCTTAGATATCATTATTTTCTCCTTCTTATTTTACAAAAATCCATTGCATGAAGCAAGAACGATTGAACAGAAATCCTTCAATCGTCCTCCTGACATTAAACAAAGGCACCTAGTCCAGTAATCTCACGACCAACAATCAAGGCATTTACTTCGTGTGAACCTTCATAGGTATAGATTGATTCAGCATCTGCAAAGAAACGTGCAACGTCTGTTTCGAGTGTAATACCATTACCTCCGCAAGTTTCACGAGCAAGGGCAACTGTTTCACGCATCACCAAGGAATTGTGCATTTTAGCAAGAGCAGAGTTAAGCATCAATTCATTACCTTTCTCTTGCATCTCAGCAATACGAGTTGAATAAGCAATAACTGCTACAGCATTTGCTTGCATACGAGCCAATTTTTCTTGAACAATTTGGAATTTGGCAATTGGACGTTTGAACTGTTCACGATCTTTAGCATATTTAAGAGCTGCAACATACGATCCACAAGTCACTCCCATAGCAATGTGAGCAACGTCCGCGCGAGTGAAGGTCAAGATACGGGCTACATCACCAAAACCATTGATATTTACCAAACGGTCTGAATCTGGAACCTCTACATTCTTCATGGTAATATGGCCATTGCGGATACAACGAAGAGCAATCTTGTGTGGAATTGGTTCTGCATGATATCCAGGAGCTCCCTTACGAACGATAAAGCATTTCACCTTGCCATCCGCAACATCACGAGCAAATACAGGAACAACATCCGCAGTATCTGAACCACCAATCCAGCGTTTTTCACCATTTAGAATCCACTTGTCTCCAACACGTTCTGCAGTAGTCGCAAGTCCTCCAGCAATATCAGAACCTGAAAGAGGTTCAGTTAAAGCGAAGCAACCTTGCCAATCAAATGCAGCTAGTTTTGGAAGAAATTCTTTTTGTTGACGCTCATCACCACCCAAGAGAATTGTGTTGTAGCAAAGTCCGCCATGAACGGTGTAGAATGTTGCCATAGAAGCATCGAAGCGAGCAAGTTCAAGATACAAGAAAGCAATATAAAGTTCAGAAGGTTTCCAGCTACCCTCACGTCCCTCAAACAATTTTGGATTGTTCATAATTTGAGCGCCCTTAGCTACAGCATAGAATTCTTCAAAAGGAAAATCAGGTTTTTCCCAGTATTCATTAATAACCGGACGGAGATGTTTCTCAATCAAACGGCGAGTTTCTTGTAAAACCTCTGCTTCTCCCAAAGTTAGACCATCCGCATAGTGAAAAAGGTCTTCAGGATATAGTTCGCGTAAAATTTCTTCTTTTGTTGCCATAGTTATGACTCCTTTATTTGTTATAAGAGCGCTTACATTTTTGTATTCGCTATTTGTTGACAACACCATTCTATCCCTTAGGGTATTATTTTGTCTACTTAATAAATATAAACACCCCTATAAGTTCAGATTATAGGGGCTGATTCTGACTGTTTATCAAGGATTTCCTAGTTTTTCTAACCACTTAGGCACAAGAAAAAGTGGTTTACAAATCAGTAAACCACTCTTATTAGTTATTTCAATTTTATGATTCTTTCACTTCGAGCAAACCAACTTCACCATCTTCACGGCGATACAAAACATTAGTTGTTTGATCTTCCACATCTACATAGATAAAGAAATCATGTCCCAATAAATCCATTTGAAGAAGGGCTTCTTCTAAATCCATTGGTTTCAAATCAATTTGTTTTGAACGAACGACTTTGGGTTGCACAACATCTGCATCTTCAACTAGAGCATCTGTAAAGAGTTGACTTGTCGCAACTTTATTTTTATTCTTACGTTCGATTTTAGTCTTATTTTTACGAATCTGACGTTCAATTTTATCTGTTACAAGATCGATAGAACCATACATATCTTGAGAAATATCTTCAGCACGAAGAGTGATAGATCCAAGCGGAATTGTTACTTCAACCTTTGCTGTTTTCTCACGGTAAACTTTCAAATTCACACGTGCATCCAACTCTTGCTCTGGTTGGAAATACTTTTCGATCTTTTCGAGTTTAGAAACTACATAATCACGAATTGCTTCTGTTACTTCTAGGTTTTCACCACGGATACTATATTTAATCATATAAGTACCTTCTTTCTAAACATTTTTGTTTTTCTAACTATATTATAACGCTTTCATTTTCATTTTGCAAATTTTTTCCTCATCTTACAAGGGAAAAGGTTTTAACTTCCAAAGCACCCGCTTCTTCCAAAAGTCGTTTTACACGATTCACAGTTGCACCTGTTGTATAGATGTCATCAATCAGCAAAATCTTCTTAGGAAGTGAGATCCCATCTTTAATAAAAAATGGAATTTCAGTAGCCAACCTTTCCAAACGGCTTTTAGAAGAACTAGCACTCTCTTCTCTTTTTCCTAATATATCTTTAAAAGAAAAGCCTGCTGCCTCAACCAAACCCTCGACTTGGTTAAACCCCCTCTCAAGCAATCTTTCAGGACTTAGGGGAATTACAACAAATTGATAACCTTTATACTTTTTCAGCTCCTCAGCAAGAACGGAAACAAAAACTTTTCTAAGCAAAAAATCGCCATCAAACTTATATTGACTGAAAAAGTCTTTCATAGCTTGATTATAGGTAAAGATTGCCTTATGATCGACGTGAACTCCTTCTTTACACCAAAGTTTACAATCTTGACACTGAGTTGACACCCCTGTTTTCATACAGTTTGGACAATATTTCTCACCAATCTTCTCAAAACTAGAAGCACAAGCTAAGCAAAGATAACTGCAGTCGTCCTTCAAAAGGAAGAGACTACTAAAAGTCAGCTCACACTTGGTAGTCTGTCCACATAATAAACAGTTCATAAACCTGCCTCCATGTTCATCTGCTTGATTTCCTTGATTGCCTTTTTGATGGAAGTATTTAATCCATCATGAAAGAAGAGCAACTCACCAGTTGGTCTGTCCATACTACGCCCAACTCGCCCACCAATCTGAATCAAGCTAGACTTGGTAAAGAGACGATGATTAGCTTCTACAACGAAAACATCCACACAAGGGAAGGTAACCCCACGCTCTAAAATTGTCGTACTGATCAATATCGTCAACTCTCCATCTCGAAAAGCTTGCACCTGCTCTAATCGATTTTCTGTGACAGAAGATACAAAACCGATATTCTCATTCGGGAAATGCACCTGTAGTATTTCTTTTAGTTTTTCACCTTTCTTAATCTCTGATGCAAAAATAAGCAATGGATAACCTGTTCTTCTCTGTTTCTCAATGTAGGTCTTTAACTTAGATGACAACTGACTTTTCTCTAAACAGCGATTAAAATCTGATAACCAGACAGGTTTAGGAATAATCAAAGGATTTCCATGAAACCGTCTCGGCAAGCTTAGCCTTTTTAACTCTCCTATTCGAACTTTCTTATCTAACTCATCAGTAGATGTAGCTGTTAAAAAGATTCTCATGCCATTCTCCTTTACACTATTCTTTACAGCATGGTAAAGCATTTGATTGTCAACATAAGGAAAGGCATCTACCTCATCCACTATCAACAAATCAAAAGCATGATAAAATTTTAATAACTGATGAGTTGTTGCAACTACTAAGGGAGTTCGAAAATAGGGCTCTGATTCGCCATGGAGTAGCGCTATATCGCAAGCAAAGTCTTTCTGCAGTCGCTTATACAGTTCCAAACACACATCAATTCGAGGACTTGCCAAACAAAATGCACCACCATCATCAATCACTTTGGCAACAACTTGATAAATCATCTCTGTCTTTCCAGCACCTGTCACAGCATGAACTAAGGTAGGCTCTCTCTTTTCGACTGCTCGAATCAACCCCTCTGATACTTTTTCCTGAAAAGGGGTTAACTGACCACGCCATTTGAGAACATCTTGCTTTGAAAAATCTTCTTGCGGAAAATAGTATAAGGCTTGATCACTCCTGACTCGCTTCATCAGCAAACACTCCCTGCAATAGTAGGCACCGATAGGCAAATACCATTCCTCTAGAATCCTACTATTACAACGTTGACAAAATAGTTTCCCCTTCTCTTTTCTCATTGCTGGCAGTTTCACTGCTTCCTGTCGTTCTTCTTCAGTTAATTCTTTCTCAGTAAACAAGCGACCGAGGTAATTTGGATTTACTTTCATACTTTAATATTCGTAAAAATCTAGCACTTTAGCTATTTTTTTAGTACAATTAAATCATGGAATTTAGAACAATTAAAGAGGATGGGCAGGTCCAAGAAGAAATCAAAAAATCCCGCTTTATCTGTCATGCCAAGCGTGTTTATAGCGAAGAAGAGGCTCGTGACTTCATCACTACCATCAAAAAAGAACACTACAAAGCCACCCATAACTGCTCTGCTTTTATTCTAGGGGAACGCAGTGAAATCAAGCGTACGAGTGATGATGGGGAGCCTAGTGGTACTGCTGGAGTCCCTATGCTGGGTGTCTTAGAAAATCATAATCTAACCAATCTCTGTGTAGTAGTTACCCGCTACTTTGGTGGCATCAAACTTGGAGCTGGTGGTTTGATTCGTGCTTATGCAGGTAGCGTAGCCTTGGCTGTCAAAGAAATTGGCATTATTGAAATCAAAGAACAGGCTGGCATAGCCATTCAGATGTCTTACGCTCAGTATCAAGAATATGGCAATTTCCTTAGAGAGCATCATCTCATGGAGCTGGATACAAACTTTACAGATCAAATTGCTACAATGATCTATGTTGATAAGGAAGAGAAAGAAAATATCAAGGCTGCTCTTGTGGAATTTTTTAATGGAAAGGTTACTTTAACAGATCAAGGTTTACGAGAAGTTGAAGTTCCTGTAAACTTAGTGTAAACGAAGGAGAAATTATAGCTTTTGGGAAATTTATTCAAGGACTTGCTGGAAATTTTAGCGAGGAAAACAAAGAAGCTCTTATCAAAGAATATTGTCAATACCTACTAGAGAATGAAGAAATTCAAAGCGGGTATAAACTTATTCGAGATTCAATCATCTTTACAAATATCCGTATTATTTTTACAGATAAGCAAGGTGCCACTGGTCGCAAGGTATCTGTTAAGTCACTCTTTTTGATGAACATTGTAAACGTTGAAATGGAAACTGCTGGAACAGGTATAGATGATAGTGAGATTACGATTACTTATTTAGAAAATGTCTTTCTAAAAGCACATAATGAGCATTTGAGTTTCCATAAATTTGAATTCCCTAAAAAAACAGACATCTTCCCTCTTTACACCTATTTATTAGAATTGGCTTATCACAATCGATTAAAAATTAATAGTTTAGACCTTTGATATAAAAAAATCCTATCACTTTGATAGGATTTCTATATTTTACAAATAGCCTTAAGCGCGTTATACTAGTATCATCTTATACAAAGAGGTATATCTATGACTATTTATAACAATATCACTGAACTTATTGGACAAACACCGATTGTTAAACTTAACAACATTGTTCCAGAGGGTGCTGCAGACGTCTATGTTAAACTAGAAGCTTTTAACCCTGGATCGTCAGTAAAAGACCGCATTGCCCTTAGCATGATTGAAAAAGCAGAACAAGATGGTATTCTAAAACCGGGTGCTACTATTGTTGAAGCAACGAGTGGAAACACTGGTATAGGTCTTTCATGGGTTGGTGCTGCTAAAGGATATAAAGTTGTTATCGTCATGCCTGAAACGATGAGTGTGGAACGACGCAAGATTATCCAAGCCTATGGTGCTGAACTCGTCCTCACTCCTGGTAGCGAAGGAATGAAAGGAGCTATTGCTAAAGCTCAGGAAATCGCTGCTGAGCGTGACGGCTTCCTTCCACTCCAATTTAATAATCCAGCTAATCCAGAAGTGCACGAAAGAACAACAGGAGCTGAAATACTAGCTGCTTTCGGTTCTGATGGACTAGATGCTTTTGTGGGTGGTGTTGGTACTGGTGGAACAATCTCAGGTGTTTCTCACGCTCTTAAAGCAGCAAATTCAAACATTCAAGTTTATGCAGTTGAGGCAGACGAGTCAGCTATCTTGTCTGGTGAAAAACCAGGACCTCACAAAATTCAAGGCATCTCAGCTGGATTTATTCCTGAAACACTTGATACAAAAGCCTATGATGGTATCGTCCGCGTAACGTCAGATGATGCTCTAGCGCTTGGCCGTGAAATTGGTGGAAAAGAAGGCTTCCTTGTTGGGATTTCTTCAGCTGCAGCGATTTACGGGGCAATTGAGGTTGCCAAGAAATTAGGTACAGGTAAGAAAGTCCTTGCTTTAGCACCGGATAACGGCGAACGTTATTTGTCTACAGCACTCTATGAATTTGAAGTGTAGTCTCCTAAATGCACTTAGCCCTTATTGGTAACTACACCCCAAAAAGTTAGACAGAAAAATCTAACTTTCTGGGGTGTTTTATTATGAAATTGAGTTATGAAGATAAATCTCCAATCAATGAACTAAGAACAAAAAGCGGGGCTAGTTAAAACCGAATGGCAGTTCTAGAACATTTTCAAGAAAAGAATGTAGTTTTATTTTGATTGAAGGAAGAAAAGACAGAAATTGTTCCGGAATTAAGCTTGGAGTTTCATTTTGATATTCTTCTAAAGATTATCAAACGTACTCATTCGACATATTGCTACCAGTTAAAGGAGCTTGATAAGATTAATGATCAAAACTGAAATACAAGCTATTTATACCGAACATAAAGGAAATTACGGCTATTGTAGAGCCACTCTCGAATTAAAAATCGCAGTTTTATAGTGAACAATGAAAAGATGAAAGTTATGTGTCTAATAGCTCGTATTCGTCGCAGACATTAGTATTTCTCTCTTAAGTAAGAAAGCAATGACCATTTCAACACCAATTTAAGATATCAAAAACAATGGAAAAATGCTGCACAAATTTAGAAGAATTTAACTATGAAATCATCTCCTATAATCTTTCTTATTTACCGAACTTCGAACAAGAGAAGAGCGTATTGGAGAAGCCATTTACAGAGAAACACTATGAGAGTATCAACATGCTTCTTTTCATCAATTTTTTAAGGATATGGGGGATCAACCATCACTGGCACGGCAAGAGCATCAACTCAGATAACGGATATAATGGAGCCCGTTTTGTTGTAGACAAAACCTCATAAGAACTATAATGATCGCACCTCACAATAGGTTCTTGTATCTGTACTCCTATTGTAAAGAAAAATTACCAGATTTCAAACCTTGTTCAACAAAACATGACTCAACTACTTACTAAAAACGTTCCTTAACGAATACCGCTCAAAAACTTTATGTTTCTACTTCCACTGTTTTCAGAGAACTGTAATTTACATTAGAAAACCACTTTAATAGCTTGCCAACGATAACGTCATGGGGTGAGTTTAAATTTAGAAGATAGGACCTTGCCTTCACTATACAAAACTAGATAACTACTGTCAAACATCCACTCGGGATTACTTTTTAAAATACCTTTTGAAAGCCCGTAAGCAGGTCAAGTCTATCACCCTTAGAGAATAGCGTCCTTCTCTTAGATGTCGTTTCCACTCGCAACTAATACTAGACGGATGACGATGAAGCAACTTAGCAATTTGAGAAAAATTTAGGCCTT
>CAJNCU010000001.1:0-643085 GCA_905221355.1 bacterium | reverse complement strand
ATAATAGGCCACGCAAATGTCTTAACTGGAAAACTCCTTATGAAGTCTTCTATGAAGAAAATGTGCACTTAATTTGACAATTCAAGGTAGAAAAATCCAAATTATTTGCATAATAAAATAGTTTCAGAAGTTGAAATAAATGAATGAATCCAGAAAATATCGGCTTGATATAGCAAATAACACGAACAATAAAACTAAATAAGAACATTACATACGCAAATATTACATTTTTGTGACAATTCAGATTTTTATGAAAATTTTTGATTATTTGCGTTATAATGGGTGTACTTTAAAGAAAAAGGAGATTATTTATGGATAGACGACAACGTTTTTCATTACGGAAATACAAATTTGGTCTTGCTTCAGTTTTGCTGGGGACTGCTTTGGTTTTTGGAGCAAGTCAAGTTAATGCCAATGAGCAGAGTACAGGTGAAAATCAAGCTCAAACTCAGGAAATCAAGACAGAGATAAAAGATGATAAACACTCAAGCTCTTCAACTGACCAAACCAATACTAATGTGATAGCTCCAGTAGCTGGAGAGAAACAGGGAGTTGAAACTTCTAAAGAGGATGCTAGTAAACAAGATGCTAGGGTAGAAGCCCCAGTTGATAAAACTGTCGAATCTCAAGAATCAGGAAAAGATAGCGCAGTTGCAAATAAAGGAAATCAAGGTGTCGTCCAAAAAGAAACAACAGTCAATACGAGTATCGCGTCTGCCTCTGAGAAGGTCTCTACCATAGAGAAAAAAGAGGCTCAAGCAACGACAGCTCCTAAAACTACTGGAGAAACAGCAACTACTGAAAAAGAACAAGAAAAAACTGAGTCTGCAAACCCCAATAGTCTTTCAAGCAATGATATCATCACAGTACCAAAAACTTGGAAGGCTGGTTACAAGGGGACAGGGACCGTTGTTGCCATAATTGACTCTGGGCTTGATTTGAATCATGAGGTTCTTCGAATTTCGGATCCGTCAAAAGCAAAATTTAAAAACAAGGAAGCCATCGAAGCAGCTAAAAAAGCTGCTGGAATCGACTACGGTAAATGGTATAGCGATAAGGTTGTCTATGCCTATGACTACTTTGACGGAACAGATAAGATTAAAGAAGCAGAAAGAACTTCTCATGGAATGCACGTAACAGGGATTGCTGCTGGAAACCCTGATAAAGAAGCACCGAATGGTGAAAAGGTCTATGGTGTTGCACCAGAAGCCCAAGTCATGTTTATGCGTGTCTTTTCAGATCGCCAAAAAACGACAAGTTCGGCCCTTTATGTAAAGGCGATTGATGACGCAGTTGCCTTGGGAGCAGATGCCATTAATATGAGTTTGGGATCTAGCACTGGTTCTATGGTAGATGCTGGTTCTGATATTGTGGATGCGATCAAACGGGCTCGTGCCAAGGGAGTTTCTGTTCTTATCTCAGCAGGAAATAGCAATACATTCGGAAATGGTTATTCAAAACCGCTAGCCGAAAACCCAGACTATGGCTTGGTTGGAAATCCATCCACTGTTGAAGATTCGATTTCAGTTGCTTCTGTCAACAACAAAACATTGACAACAGCGGTTTTTGAAGTCAAAGGTCTAGAGGGAAATGCCGGCCTTCATAACGGAAAATTTGATTATAATCAACCTGAGGCAGATAAGGACTTTGAAAAAGGAAAAGAGTATGAATACGTCGAAGCAGGGTTAGGTCGTGAAGAAGACTTTGCGAAGTTGGATTTAACTGGGAAACTTGCCCTCATTCAGCGTGGAGCTATGAATTTTTCAGAGAAGATCAAAAATGCACGAAAACACGGTGCAGTTGGTGCTTTGATCTACAATAATGTAGAAGGCGCAAACATCAATATGGCTATTGATGATGAAGCAAAGAAAATTCCTTCTGTATTTATTTCTAAACAGTATGGTGAAGCCTTAAAATCAGGAAACTACAAGATTGTTTTTAATGGTAAGATGGATAATCGTCCTTCTGATGTAGCCAATCAGCTATCTGACTTTTCAAGTTGGGGAGTGACTACTGATGGACAATTGAAACCAGACGTAACAGCTCCTGGCGGCAATATCTACTCATCCTTTAATGACAATACCTATGGTAGTATCAGCGGAACCAGTATGGCGGCTCCTCACGTTACGGGTGTTGCAGTTCTGGTTAAGGAATACCTTCAAAAACACCATCCAGAATTGACTCCTGAGCAAGTATCAGAGACTGTCAAGGCCTTAATCATGTCAACTGCAAAACCACATGTTAATAAGGATACAGGCACTTATACCTCTCCTCGTCAGCAAGGTTCTGGTATTGTGGATACAGCTGCTGCAGTTTCAACCGACCTCTATGTAACGGGTGAAAATGGTTATCCAAGTGTGACTTTAGGAAATGTGGGAGATCAATTTACTTTTAAGGTCACTGTACACAATATTTCAGATACTGACCGTACTCTCAAGATGGTAGTGAATACCAATACAGACGAAGTCCAGGATGGGAAATTCACCCTTCGACCTCGAAAACTAACGGAGACAGTCTGGCCTGAAGTGACGGTCAAAGCCCACAGCAGTCAAACAGTCACTGTTAAAGTGGATGCTCGAAAATTTGCTGCTGAACTCAGCAAACAAATGCCAAATGGCTATTTCCTTGAAGGTTTTGTTCGCTTTGTAGATCCAGCAGATGATGGGGATATTGTGAATCTTGCATTTATGGGCTTCCGAGGTGAATTCCAAAATCTCCCCGCTGTCGAAAAACCAATTTACAACCTTGTTCGAGAAGGGAAAAATGGATTTTACACAGAGGTAGACAAGGAAAATCCTGCCGTTAACTACTCTAATGATGCCACCTATCTCGCAACCTTGCAAAATGACCTTCTAGTTTCTCAAGGTCAACGCCAAGGACGACGAATTACCGTTCTTGGAATCGAACAAAATGCTGAAGGTAAGCATGTTCTTCAGTTGGACGAAAAAGGGAATGTCCGTATTGCTATTTCTCCAAACGATGATGGAAACAAAGATCTGGTTGAATACAAAACGGTTGCTTTGAGAAATCTTGTAAATCTTCGGGCAACAGTTTATGCGACTACAGATACCAAGCATGAACATCCTATTTGGGAGGGCGATGCAAAGGATCTTCGTAAGAATTATTTTGATGGTGACAGTAGAAATCTGAAGAGTTATATTCTAGATAATACTGCTTGGAGAGGTCAGGATTTTGATGGTAATACCGTAGCGGATGGTTTATATGACTATGTTATCAGTTATACACCAGATGTTCCAGGAGCAAAAGAACAATACACGACCTTTAAAATTCAAATTGATACTCAAAAACCTGTCATCACGAGTGGTTATATTCGCTTTAAAGATGGAAACCAAGAATTCGTAGCTCGCAAACCAAAAGATGTGGGTCAAGGCGGTATCCTTTCAGAAAAAGTCTTCTATATCACACCATTTGATCAGAAAGGGACCATGGTTCTAACTGGAAAGGACCAGTCTGGAACGCGTGCGCTTGAGAACACCCATCTGATTAAGGCCAATGCTGACGGTAGTTATACACTTCCTAAGGATGTTGACAAGGCTAATATTTACTATCTTGTAGAGGACTATGCAGGAAATGTAGACTATATCTCGCTTGCAGAACTTGTGCGCGATCAAAATAGTGGTCGAGTGAAAATCGCCTTGAAGGATGCGAAAACAAACCAAGATATTGATACCCTCTACGTCTATCGAATTAAAAATAGCGAGGGGCAATATGTTGATGTCGACAAGTCAAAAGCGATTCATTTCTTACAGTTTGGTCATTATACGGCAGAAATTTTCAGTTATGACCGAACAGAATTGAAATTTATCAGTGCCTTGTCCCAAGAGTTTGACCTGACGGAAGAAAATAGTTTCCAAACCATTACCTTCCTAGCAAAACTCCTAGAGTATGCACCAGTATCTGTTTCCTTCAATCAAGCAGTTCCAAAGACAACTACAGTAGTTCTGAAAGGAGAAGATGGGACAAGTATCACTCTTCCTGCTGAAAAATACGGTCAATACGCCTTCGGTAAGAAAGTTGCTATAGGTCGTTATACTGTAGAGATCGGCTTACCGACTGGATATGAACTCCTTGAAAATCTCGTTTCCTTGCTCGTTCATCCAGGTCGAAATAATGCTTTGCGCCTATCTGTTGTGTCTAAGTTGGCCTTGATTGCTGCGGTAAATCAACAAAAAGAACTGGTAGAAACGTCTCGTTACTTTAATAGTAGTGCAGATAAGAGAAAAGCTTATGACCAAGCTTTCCAAGTGGCGCGGTCAGCCTTGTCAAGTAAGTTGAAGCAAGAATTGATTGATGGAGTTCTCGCTAGTCTTGAAGTTGCTGGTAAGGATTTGGATGGAAAAGATTCGAACGTGGCAGCCTTGAAAGAAGCCATGAAAGCTTACTATGCAACGACTAAAACTGGACGATATGCTAATTCCAAGGAAAAAGTACGTCGAGCTTATGATCGTGCCTTCCAAGAAATCGCCTTACTTGCTGTGGATCCTAAAGTCAAACAGGATCAAATTGACCAATCTCTCATTGCCCTTGCAACAGCTAAAAGTAAACTGAATGGCAAGGCTACAGACTTCTCTAGTCTGAAGAAACTGGTCAAGGATGAACGCCTTTTCCAAGAAAAGAATGCGAGATTTATCTATGCAGACAAGAAAGAAAAAGCAGCTTATCTTCTAGTCTTTAAAGAAGCACAGGAACTCCTTAAAGATCCAGGAGCGAGCCAAGAAGATGTCAAAGATGCCATTACAGTCTTGAAACAAGCCAAGAGAAATCTGCATGGCAAAAAACCAAAAGCAAGAAGACATCCTTAAACAGGAGTTTCTGAAGCTTTACTGATAAATGAGTCTGGAACTTTGTTTTCAGACTCATTTTTGGTTTACACTAGCTAGAAAATTTGCTATAATACTAGCTAGGAAAGAAAGTCTTATGGCGTTCTTCAAGCGAGCTTGGGATAGTGAGAGCCAAGTAGGGCAAAATAAGGGGCTGGCGCTTTCTGTCGTATTTTTTAAAACAATGAAGTAATAAATTAGGGTGGAACCGCGTTTCTGACGCCCCTAGTCGCAAGGCTTGGGTGTTGAAATTCGGTTCTTTTTGAATTTCGTCTAATGCCTAAGTAGAAAGGAGCATAATGCTTAAAGGATCTTGTTTATGCAAAGCAGTGACCTACACTCTAGATGAGGAATTGTCGGAAATAGTTTTTTGCCACTGCTCATTCTGTCGGAAAGCAACTGCGTCTGCCTATACAGTGAATGCCAAAGTTAGCAGTAAAAACCTAGTATTGCATGGAAAAGAACAGTTGGTTACCTATAGTTCATCTCCAGGAAAACAACGCTATTACTGTCAGAACTGTCATAGTCAAATTTTCACTGCTCAAGAAAATATACCAGAAGTCTGTGCTTTGAAACTAGGTACAATAGACGAATGCGATCAGAATTTACAAACGGTTCCCAAACGTCATATTTTTCAGGACCCAGCTTTTTCTTGGTTGCTTGATGAATAAATCTAAAAAGATAATATAAATTAAAGGAGTAAACAATGTCTAAAAAATTGACTTTCCACTGCGTCAGTGGCAGAGACCTCCTTACAGTCGGACTGCCCCACGCTCAGCACTAGAGTGCCTGAGCTAGACGCAGTACTAACTCGTCTTGCCTCGTATAATCGACAAGGCAGACTCGTGTCGCAAAAAATCATTTTTTATTAAGGAGTATTCAATGTCTAAGAAATTAACATTTCACTGCGTCAGTGGCAGAGACCTCCTTACAGTCGGGCTGCCCCACGCTCAGCACTAGAGTGCCTGAGCTAGACGCAGCACTAACTTGTCTTGCCTCGTATGATCGACAAGGCAGACTCGTGTCGCAAAAAATCATTTTTTATTAAGGAGTATTCAATGTCTAAGAAATTAACATTTCAAGAAATTATTTTGACTTTACAACAATTTTGGAATGACCAAGGTTGTATGCTTATGCAGGCTTATGATAATGAAAAAGGTGCGGGGACTATGAGTCCTTACACTTTCCTTCGTGCTATTGGGCCTGAGCCATGGAATGCGGCTTATGTAGAGCCATCACGTCGTCCTGCTGACGGTCGTTACGGGGAAAACCCTAACCGTCTCTACCAACACCACCAATTCCAAGTGGTCATGAAGCCTTCTCCATCAAATATCCAAGAACTTTACCTTCAATCTTTGGAAAAATTGGAAATCAATCCTTTGGAACACGATATTCGTTTCGTTGAAGACAACTGGGAAAATCCATCAACTGGTTCAGCTGGTCTTGGATGGGAAGTTTGGCTTGATGGGATGGAAATCACTCAGTTCACGTATTTCCAACAAGTTGGTGGATTGGCAACTGGCCCTGTGACTGCGGAAGTTACCTATGGTTTGGAACGTTTGGCTTCTTACATTCAAGAAGTGGACTCTGTCTATGATATCGAGTGGGCCGATGGCGTAAAATATGGAGAAATTTTCATCCAGCCTGAGTACGAGCACTCAAAATATTCATTTGAAATTTCGGACCAAGAAATGTTGCTTGAAAACTTTGATAAGTTTGAAAAAGAAGCTGGTCGTGCATTAAAAGAAGGCTTGGTTCACCCTGCCTATGACTATGTTCTCAAATGTTCACATACCTTTAACCTACTTGACGCGCGTGGTGCCGTATCCGTAACCGAGCGTGCAGGCTATATCGCTCGTATCCGTAACTTGGCCCGTGTCGTAGCCAAAACCTTTGTCGCAGAACGCAAACGCCTAGGCTACCCACTTTTGGATGAAGCAACACGAGCTAAACTCTTAGCAGAAGACGCAGAATAAAGAGAGTGACAAATTACGAAAATGGGCGAACGGAGTGAGCCCTGATCCAGTTGCCACAGTGATGAAGGTATCCTTAGTGAAGCTAAGGATACTAGGCAAAATTGGAGACTTTCGACTCCAATTTTAGCAATGAAACAACGAAGTTGGTTGCTTGCGTGCCAATCACATAAGGCAAACTGGAAAATAAAAAGATACCTTTCGGAGAAAAAACATGACAAAAAACTTATTAGTAGAACTCGGTCTTGAAGAGTTACCAGCCTACGTAGTAACTCCAAGCGAAAAACAACTAGGTGAAAAAATGGCAGCCTTTCTCAAAGAAAATCGCCTATCTTTTGAAGCCATTCAAACCTTCTCAACACCACGCCGTTTGGCTGTTCGTGTCACTGGTCTTGCAGACAAACAGTCTGATTTGACAGAAGATTTCAAGGGACCAGCAAAGAAAATTGCCTTGGATGGTGATGGAAACTTCACCACAGCAGCTCAAGGATTTGTCCGTGGGAAAGGCTTGACAGTTGAAGATATTGAATTCCGTGAAATCAAGGGTGAAGAATATGTCTATGTTACCAAAGAAGAAGTGGGCCAACCAGTTGAGAACATTGTTCCAGGTGTAGTAGATGTCTTGAAGTCATTGACTTTCCCTGTCAGCATGCACTGGGCTAACAATACTTTTGAATATATCCGCCCTGTGCACACTTTGACAGTTCTCTTGGACGAGCAGGAGTTTGATCTGGATTTCCTTGATATCAAGGGCGGTCGTGTGAGCCGTGGTCATCGTTTCTTGGGACAAGAAACTAAGATTCAGTCAGCATTGAGCTACGAAGAAGACCTTCGTAAGCAGTTTGTAATCGCGGATCCTCGTGAACGTGAGCAAATGATTGTTGACCAAATCAAAGAAATCGAGGCAAAACATGGTGTACGTATCGAGATTGATGCTGACTTGCTGAACGAAGTCTTGAACTTGGTTGAATACCCAACTGCCTTCATGGGAAGTTTTGATGCCAAATACCTTGAAGTTCCAGAAGAAGTTTTGGTGACTTCGATGAAGGAACACCAACGTTACTTTGTTGTTCGTGATCAAGATGGTAAACTCTTGCCAAACTTCATTTCTGTTCGTAATGGAAACGCAGAGTATTTGGAAAATGTCATCAAGGGTAATGAAAAAGTCTTGGTTGCCCGTTTGGAAGACGGTGAATTCTTCTGGCGTGAAGACCAAAAATTGGTGATTTCTGACCTTGTTGAAAAATTGAACCAGGTGACCTTCCATGAAAAGATCGGTTCCCTTCGTGAACACATGATTCGTACAGGTCAGATTGCCGTCCTTTTGGCGGAAAAAGCTGGTTTATCAGTGGATGAAACGATTGATCTTGCCCGCGCAGCATCCATTTATAAGTTTGACTTGTTGACAGGGATGGTTGGTGAGTTTGATGAACTCCAAGGAATTATGGGTGAGAAATATGCCCTTCTTGCTGGGGAAACTCCAGCAGTTGCGGCTTCCATTCGTGAACACTACATGCCTACATCAGCGGACGGAGCTCTCCCAGAGAGCAAGATTGGAGCCATTCTAGCCATTGCAGACAAATTGGATACGATTTTGAGTTTCTTCTCAGTGGGCTTGATTCCATCAGGTTCTAATGACCCTTATGCCCTTCGTCGTGCAACTCAAGGTGTAGTTCGTATCTTGGATGCTTTTGGTTGGCACATTGCTATGGATGAGTTGATTGATAGCCTTTATGCGTTGAAATTCGACAGCTTAACTTATGAAAATAAAGCAGAGGTCATGGACTTTATCAAGGCTCGTGTTGATAAGATGATGGGTTCAACTCCAAAAGACATTAAGGAAGCAGTTCTCGCAGGTTCAAACTTTGTTGTGGCAGATATGCTAGAAGCAGCAAGTGCTCTTGTAGAAGCAAGCAAGAAAGAAGACTTCAAACCATCTGTCGAATCCCTCTCTCGCGCCTTTAACTTGGCTGAGAAAGCGGAAGGATCTGAAACAGTTGACCCTGCTCTCTTTGAAAATGAAGAAGAGAAAGCCTTGGCGGAAGCAGTAGAATCACTCGTTTTATCAGGGACTGCAAGTCAGCAATTAGAACAACTCTTTGCGCTTAGTCCAGTTATTGATGCTTTCTTTGAGAATACTATGGTAATGACCGATGATCAAGATATTCGTCAAAATCGATTGGCCATCTTGTCGCAATTAACCAAGAAAGCAGCTAAACTTGCACGTTTCAACCAAATTAATACCAAATAAACTCTGGTAAACGGATTAAATCTTATCATAAAGGAGAGAAACATGGATCCTAAAAAAATTGATCGCATTAACGAGCTTGCCAAAAAGAAAAAAACAGAAGGCTTAACTTCTGCTGAAAAAGTGGAACAAGCTAAACTTCGTGAGGAGTACATCGAAGGCTATCGTCGTTCTGTTCGTCACCACATTGAAGGAATTAAGATTGTTGATGAAGAGGGAAATGATGTAACGCCAGAAAAACTACGCCAAGTGCAACGTGAAAAAGGTTTACACGGTCGCAGTTTAGATGATCCTAACTCATAAAATGAAAGGGGGCTGTAGATGATTTACAAGCCCTTTTTCTGTTGTAATAACAAAAGGAGCCAAATGGCTCCTTTTTGGTTTCTTAGTTGCTTGCACCAGAAGTAGCGTCTGCGCCACCACCGTGGCCTCCAGCATCACCTGAATCAGAAGCGCCAGAAGTAGCATCAGCGTCTCCATGACCTCCAGCGGCAGGAGCAAATGGTCCGCTACCACCTACCAAACGTTGACCCGTTTCTTTTAGGTACCAGTCAAGCCATGGTTGGAAGTTAAAGACAATTTCATTGATACCAGCGTATGATCCATCAGGATAGTACATTGCTTGGTAGTTGTGGGTGTTGATGACACCTGCAGGAGAACCTGGAACGATCGTACGGACGTATTCTTGGTTTCCGTTGCGAAGTGTTCCGATGACCCACTCTACATTCTTCATACGTGCTGGTGGAAGAGAATTGTGAACAGTCGACATACGGTTACCTGATTGAGGTGGCACACGTTTAGCAAACATGGTGTCTGGATCTTGGTGAGCGTTATTGTAGTAGAGGAATTGGTTGTTGTCATCAGCGTATGTCAATTCAAATGGCATAGCTTTCAAGAACATATCAATTTGGTTAACTGTCAAGATACCGTGGTCCAATTTGACATAGGTATCACCAGAAACAGCTCCAGTGATTGCAGCAACTTTTTCTACCCATTCTGGATCGTCAGGATCAACTTCTGTGATGGTTGTAGCGATTGGTTTTCCACAATCCAAGTCTTCTGGTTCGATTGGTTTTGGTTTTTTCAATTTCGAAACGACTCCTACGTATTTTACAAAGTTATCTAAGCAAGTTTCAAGGAATTTAACAGTGCCTTCGTTGGTGATATTTCCTTCGTTATCAAAAGCTTCCTTAGCTTTACCAAGAAGGAATTCGTTACCTGGAAGCGTGTAGGCATTGACACCTGGAGCATCAAGGATTTTACGGAGGTGAACTTGGGCACGTGATGTTCCTTGGTCGTAGTATGATGCACCTACAATCATAACAGGCTTGTTTTCAAATGGATGAACTTCGTATGAAAGCCATTCGAGTACAGATTTGAGTGAAGCTGAGATAGTGTGGTTGTGCTCAGGAGTAGCGATAATGACACCATCAGCTCGTGTAATTTTGTTATACAAGAAGCGCAATTGGAAACTTTCGTCCCATTTTTCGTCTTGGTTAAACATTGGAACTTCGTCGATTTCAAGAACTTCTAATTCAAATTTGAATTTGAAATTGCGACGAATAAATTCTAAGAGTTTGCGGTTATATGATTGATCGTAGTTTGATCCAACAAGTCCAACAAATTTCATTCTTTCGGTCTCCTATCTTACAAATTTTCCCAGTCAAATTCTTCGGCATCTTTGCGAAGCAATTCTTGTGCATTGCGCAATTTTTCAGTAATTTTCACGAAGATACGGAAGTCATCAAAGATGGCATCCAATTTCTTGATGACATCAAGGTCAACCAAGTCGCCACTTGGGTTAAATGCTTGAAGAGAGTGAGAAAGCAAGAATTCATCTGGTAGAACATTTGCCTTGATTTCAGGAGCGTTCAAGATTTGACGAAGCTGCAATTGGGCACGAGATGAACCAAGTGTACCATAGGAAGCACCAGTAATCATGATTGGTTTGTTCAAAAGTGGGTAGATACCGTAAGATAGCCAAGCAAGAGCGCTCATCAAAACTGCAGGGATAGAGTGGTCGTACTCAGGAGTACCGATAATCACACCGTCAGATGCTTCAATTTTAGCTGCAATCTCAAGAATTTCAGCTGGAAGTTGCTTATCTGCTGGTTTGTTGAAAACAGGGATATCCTTGATTTCAACGAGTTCAATTTCAGCTTTATCAGCAAAGTGTTTTTGCATGTATTGGAGCAATTGGCGGTTTGTAGAACGTTTAGAGTTCGTTCCAACAATGGCAATAAGTTTTAGCATGAGATTTCCTTTCTCTTTTTACATAATACAATTTTGAAGGCCTGAAGAACATGCAAGGCGTCCCTCTTTGTCGATGAGAATGGCTTCGATACCATCTAAACTTTCGACTTGCCAGAGGATAGAAGCGCTACGTTCTCCAAATAGGCGGGTTGTCCAAATCTCACCATCAACGGATTTATCAGAGATAATCGTTAGGCTAGCGAGGTCTGTTTCGACAGGAAATCCTGTCTCACTATCAAAGATATGGTGATAGTCTTTTCCATCTACTGTCAGGTGGCGTTCATAAATACCTGAAGTGACAACGGATTTGTTAGACGCAGGAATGGTTAGGAGATGATTGCCACGAGGATTTTGCGGATCTTGAATCCCAATCTGCCAGGCTTTCCCTTCTTTAGCTTGGTTATTCCCGATGGTGAGGATATTTCCTCCGAGATTGATCAGGGCAGAGGTGACACCGTGTTCTTTCAAATACTGGGCAACCTTATCTGCACTATAGCCCTTGGCTAAGCAACCTAGATCAAGCTTCATTCCTTTCTTCTCTAAAAAGACAGTAGAGCTAGTCGGATCCAACTTGATAAAATGCGGGTCAACTAGGGGCAAGACAGCTTCGATTTCGTTTAACTCTGGAAGTCGTGCATCTGCAAATCCGATTCGCCAGGTTTGAATCAAGGGACCAATACTGATATTTAGATGGCTAGACGGAGCTAGGCTATGCTTAAGTCCAAGAGCAATCAGTTCAAACAGGTCAGGATGAACCTTAACAGGTGCGATTCCAGCCTGGTAGTTGATTTCCATCAGTTCGGATTCTTGACTATTGGCGTTGAAGCGGTATTCGAGCTCCTTGAGCAAATCAAAGACTCCTTGAAGTAGGCAATCAGCCTGTTCATCTACTAATGAAATCGTGATAGTTGTTCCCATTAGCCGTTCAGAACGTGAATGAAGAGACAAGCTACCAGCTCCTTTCTTTTCATAGGAAATCATTCAATATAAGTTGGTTAAAGAAAAATTAAACCCCTTACATTTTCTTTCCATGTAACTAGCATACCATAAAGTCAGCGTTTTCACAAATGAATTTTGACAAAAAGTCAAGAAATATGCTCAAAATTAGCATGAAAACGATAGAAAAATAATGTTTGTTAATATTAAGTGTATTTTTTCTGAAAAAAAGAGAATTCTGAGCAAATACCTTGTAAACGCTAACAGTAAATGATATACTAGAAAAGTAAATCAAAAATTAAAGGTAGGAATTTTTCTATGAGTAAAATTGTTGTAGTTGGTGCTAACCATGCTGGTACAGCTTGTATTAATACGATGTTGGATAACTTTGGTCATGAGAACGAAATCGTAGTATTTGACCAAAACTCAAATATTTCATTCCTTGGTTGTGGAATGGCGCTTTGGATCGGGAAACAAATTGATGGCCCAGAAGGTCTCTTCTACTCTGATAAAGAAAAATTGGAAGCAAAAGGTGCTAAAATTTACATGAACTCACCAGTTCTTTCAATTGACTACGATAACAAAGTTGTGACTGCAGAAGTTGAAGGAAAAGAGCACAAAGAGTCTTATGACAAATTAATCTTTGCAACTGGTTCAACTCCAATCTTGCCTCCAATCGAAGGTGTAGAAATCGTTAAGGGCAACCGCGAATTCAAAGCGACTCTTGAAAATGTTCAATTTGTTAAGTTGTACCAAAATGCAGAAGAAGTAATCGAAAAACTTGCTGACAAGAGCAAACACCTTGAGCGCATTGCCGTTGTTGGTGGTGGTTACATCGGTGTTGAGCTGGCTGAAGCTTTCGAACGTCTTGGAAAAGAAGTGGTGCTTGTTGATATCGTAGACACTGTTTTGAACGGCTACTATGACAAAGACTTTACCCAAATGATGGCGAAGAA
Organism: bacterium; assembly: GCA_905221355.1. Classification (GTDB taxonomy): domain Bacteria; phylum Bacillota; class Bacilli; order Lactobacillales; family Streptococcaceae; genus Streptococcus. The sequence continues at coordinate 629,878 of CAJNCU010000001.1, read as the reverse complement.
CTTGGAAGACCACAACATCCGCTTGGCGCTTGGTCAAACAGTTAAAGCCATCCAAGGTGACGGTAAAGTTGAACGCTTGGTAACAGACAAAGAAACATTTGATGTGGACATGGTGGTTCTTGCAGTTGGTTTCCGTCCAAACACAGCTCTTGCTGACGGTAAGATTGAACTCTTCCGTAACGGTGCCTTCCTTGTAGATAAGAAACAAGAAACATCTATCCCAGGTGTATACGCTGTTGGTGACTGTGCGACTGTTTATGACAATGCTCGTAAAGACACTAGCTACATCGCTCTTGCATCTAACGCTGTACGTACTGGTATCGTTGGTGCTTACAATGCTTGTGGACATGAATTGGAAGGAATCGGTGTGCAAGGATCAAACGGTATTTCAATCTATGGTCTTCACATGGTTTCAACTGGTTTGACTCTTGAAAAAGCCAAAGCTGCAGGCTATAATGCAACTGAAACTGGCTTTAACGATCTTCAAAAACCAGAATTTATGAAGCATGACAACCACGAAGTTGCCATCAAGATTGTCTTTGATAAAGACAGTCGCGAAATTCTAGGTGCGCAAATGGTATCTCATGACGCAGCTATCAGCATGGGAATCCACATGTTCTCACTTGCTATCCAAGAGCATGTGACAATTGATAAATTGGCTTTGACAGACCTATTCTTCTTGCCACATTTCAACAAACCATACAACTACATTACAATGGCTGCACTTACAGCTGAAAAATAACAATAGCTGAGCTATCTGGCCTTAAGTTAAGGTCAGATAGTTTTTTTAATCCATCTGTACCCAGACAATTATTATTTTTCTATCTTGTACTTCATTCTAATCTGGCTTAAAATGAAATGGTAGCTACCAATACAAATGATGAGGATTAAGAAATGACTGAAAATCGTTATGAACTAAATAAAAACTTGGCACAGATGCTCAAAGGTGGGGTTATCATGGACGTTCAGAACCCTGAACAGGCTCGTATCGCAGAGGCTGCTGGTGCGGCAGCTGTTATGGCCTTGGAGCGGATTCCAGCTGATATTCGTGCAGCTGGTGGGGTTTCCCGTATGAGCGATCCAAAGATGATTAAGGAAATCCAAGAAGCGGTCAGCATTCCAGTGATGGCCAAGGTCAGAATTGGGCATTTTGTTGAAGCTCAGATTTTAGAGGCTATTGAGATTGACTATATCGATGAGAGTGAAGTGCTGTCTCCAGCAGACGATCGTTTCCATGTGGACAAGAAAGAATTCCAAGTTCCTTTTGTCTGTGGAGCTAAGGATTTGGGTGAAGCCTTGCGTCGTATCGCTGAGGGAGCTTCCATGATTCGGACAAAAGGAGAACCGGGTACAGGAGATATCGTCCAAGCCGTTCGCCATATGCGTATGATGAATCAAGAAATTCGCCGCATTCAAAACCTCCGTGAAGATGAACTTTATGTGGCAGCAAAAGAACTCCAAGTCCCTGTAGAATTGGTCCAATACGTTCATGAACATGGAAAATTACCAGTTGTTAACTTTGCAGCCGGAGGTGTGGCAACACCTGCAGATGCTGCGCTGATGATGCAACTGGGTGCAGAGGGTGTCTTTGTCGGTTCAGGTATTTTCAAATCAGGAGACCCTGTTAAACGAGCAAGTGCTATTGTCAAAGCGGTAACCAACTACCAAAACCCTCAAATTTTGGCTCAAATCTCTGAAGACCTAGGGGAAGCCATGGTTGGTATCAATGAGAATGAAATCCAAATTCTCATGGCTGAGCGAGGAAAATAGATGAAAATTGGAATATTGGCTTTGCAAGGTGCCTTTGCAGAACATGCAAAAGTGTTAGATAAATTAGGAGTCGAGAGTGTCGAAATCAGAAATTTAGAGGATTTTCAACAACATCAGAGTGACTTGGTGGGTTTGATATTACCTGGCGGTGAGTCTACAACAATGAGCAAGCTTTTGCGTGACCAGCAGATGTTGATTCCCATCCGAGAAGCCATTCTTTCTGGACTACCAGTCTTTGGAACTTGTGCGGGCTTAATTTTGCTGGCTAAGGAAATCATTTCTCAGGAAGAAAGTCATCTAGCGACTATGGACATAGTAGTTGAGCGCAACGCCTATGGGCGCCAACTAGGAAGTTTTTATACAGAAGCAGAATGTAAGGGAGTTGGTCAGATTCCCATGACCTTTATCCGTGGACCGATTATCAGCAGTGTTGGAGAGGGTGTAGAAATTCTAGCAACAGTTGATGATCAAATCGTTGCTGCGCAAGAAAAAAATATGCTGGTAACCTCTTTTCATCCTGAGTTAACAGATGATGCTCGCTTGCACCAGTATTTTATCAATATGTGTAAAGAAAAAAGTTGAGAAAAGATTCTCAACTTTTTTACATGTAATAAACAATAGCGATGTACTGAAGTGCAGATGCTGCTAGGATAAAGAGATGCCAAATCATGTGGAAATAAGGTTTTTTCTTAGCGTAAAATCCAGCTCCAACTGTATAACAGAGCCCACCAGTTACCATGAGACTCCAGAAAATTGGTGTTGTTTGACTGATAATGGCAGGAATGATAGCCAGAACCAACCAGCCCATGATCAGGTAAAGGGCAAGGCTGAATTTCTCATTGACCTTTTTAGCAAAGATTTTATAAAGGATGCCAAAGATGGTCGTTCCCCACTGAATGGCAATGATCAGATAGCCAAACCAGTTATTCATCAAAGTCAATACGACCGGCGTATAAGAGCCCGCGATAGCCACGTAAATCATAGAATGGTCGATGATTCGCAAGACGTATTTGTGGGTCGAACCATAGGCCATAGAGTGGTAAATGGTTGACGAGAGGAACATGAGAAAGAGACTGATAACAAAGATAGAAACGCCAAAAGATGATAAAAATCCGTGTGCTTCATAACTATAGGTGGATGAAATGGGGAGTAGGATGAGCATGATAACGGCACCCACAGCATGGGTCACGCTATTAGCAATTTCCTCTCCAAAACTGAGTTTTTTACTGAGTTTTAGACTGGTATTCATTGGATTTCCTCCTCTTCTTTGATAAGGATTAAGTCTAGAGTTTGATGATAGAGTTTAACCGTTTGACAGCTAGTTTGGATAATAGGATTTTCTGGATCAATCCCATGGTTCATGTAGTCTACAAAAGCATCGTAGAGCTGGTCTGAGCTCGCTTGAGTTTGCAGAGTATTAAGGGTCTGAGCGATTTCTTGGATCGAAAAGACAGACTTGAGAGTGGTGATGGCAATCAAACGGGCGATCTGTTTGCGTTGGTATTTTTTCTTGTCTGGCTTTGTCAGGTAACCATGTTTGACATAGTTATTGACCATAGATGCTGTTAGTCCCTTGTCCTTATCTGGAGAGATAGGGGCACAGACCTGATTGACATAAAGTAAAACCTGATCCAGATAGAGGTCAATGTTTGGAATGTCTTCCCATTTTGGGTAGGAAAAGTTAGAATTCATTTCCAACTCCTTTTTATCTAGTTTTAATAACTAGATTATAAAATAATAAAAAACAAAAGTCAAGTTTCAACTGCTTGTAGAAAGCTTTAAATTATGCTATGATGAGAGAAAATAGTTAGAAATGAGGGGAAAAGATGGAGATTCGTTTAGCTTTTCCAAACGAAGTGGATGCGATTATGCAGGTGATGGAGGATGCTAAAAAGTGCTTAGCCAAATCTGGTAGCGACCAGTGGCAAAATGGCTATCCAAATGCAGATATCATTATTGATGATATCATCTCAGGCCAAGCCTATGTGGCCTTGGAAGAAGGAGAACTGCTAGCTTATGCTGCTGTGACCAAGAGTCCAGAGGAAGCCTATGAAGCCATTTATGAAGGGAGTTGGCAGGGGGGAGAATCAGAATATCTGGTCTTTCACCGTATCGCTGTGGCAGCAGATGTCCAAGGACAAGGTGTTGCTCAGACTTTCCTAGAAGGCTTGATTGAAGGTTTTGATTATCTAGATTTTCGTTCAGATACGCATGCAGAAAACAAGGCTATGCAGCATATCTTTGAAAAGCTAGGCTTCCAACAGGTTGGTAAGGTTCCAGTTGATGGAGAACGCTTGGCCTATCAGAAATTAAAAAAATGATGCAGAAAAAGTACGCAAAAATGCTCTACCCGTCGCCAATTGGGACCTTATCCTTAGTTGCTGATGAGCAATATTTGTTTGGAATATGGGTGCAGGACCAAACTCATTTTGAGAGGGGAATCGCTGGAGATAGTATAGAAGTAGTTAAGAAACATCCTGTCCTAGACCAGGTTATTTCCTATTTAGATACTTACTTTGATGGATGTGCTCAAGATTTGTCTTCCTTACCTCTGGCTCCCATTGGAACAGATTTTGAAAAGCGGGTCTGGGCTTACTTACAGGCCATTCCTTATGGTCAAACAGTAACTTACGGACAAATAGCTCAAGACTTGCAAGTGGCTTCTGCCCAAGCGATTGGTGGAGCAGTGGGGCGCAATCCTTGGTCCATCCTCGTACCCTGTCATCGTGTGCTGGGATCAGGCAATCGCTTGACAGGGTACGCATCTGGAGTCGAAAAGAAAGCCTGGCTCTTGCAACATGAAGGTGCAGCATTTCAAGAAAATAAAAAATAGAAAGAAAAGAAGATGTTAGAATTTATCGAATACCCAAAATGTTCAACTTGTAAGAAAGCAAAAAATGAATTGGATCAACTTGGACTGGACTACAAAGTTGTCCACATCGTAGAAGAAACACCAAGTGAAGACGTGATTTTGAAGTGGTTGGAAACTTCCGGTTTTGAAGTGAAACAATTTTTCAATACTAGCGGGATCAAATACCGCGAACTGGGCCTAAAAGATAAGGTGGGAAGTTTGTCAAAACAAGAAGCAGCCAAGCTTCTAGCGAGTGATGGGATGTTATTGAAACGTCCAATTTTGGTGGAGAATGGTGCTGTTAAACAAATCGGCTATAGAAAACCCTATGAGAACTTAGGTTTGAGATAGTTTTTATTTATCTCCTTGATAGGTAAAATATATAGCCTCCCTGTTTTAAAGTGTGATAAACTAGAAGATAGACAAAGTCTGAGTAGCCCGTAGCAAATAATTTGCTTGCGAGCAGAAGTATGATAGAATGAATCATTATCAGGAGAGGATGTTTTTATGACTGTTACAACATTTTTAGCATCAGATTGGTACCAAAGTTTGATGCAACTCATTCCGGATGGTAAACTCTTTAGTTTGCGTTCGGTCTTTGATGGAATTCCAAGGATTGTCCAACAACTGCCTACAACCTTGATGTTGACACTTGGAGGTGCACTCTTTGGTTTGCTACTTGCCTTGATTTTTGCCATTGTTAAGATCAATCGTGTTAAAATTCTATATCCCTTGCAGGCCTTTTTCGTTAGCTTCTTAAAAGGTACTCCAATCCTAGTTCAACTTATGTTGACCTACTACGGAATTCCTTTGGCGCTGAAAGCTATCAACCAACAATGGGGGACTGGTTTCAATATCAATGCGATTCCAGCAGCGCTTTTTGCGATTGTGGCCTTTGCTTTTAATGAGGCGGCTTATGCAAGTGAAACGATTCGTGCAGCCATCCTTTCTGTTAATCCAGGTGAAATTGAGGCGGCGCGTAGTTTGGGTATGACACGAGCGCAAGTTTATCGTCGCGTGATTATTCCAAATGCGGCGGTGGTAGCGACGCCGACTTTGATTAACTCCCTTATCGGTTTGACCAAGGGAACATCTCTAGCCTTTAGTGCGGGTGTTGTGGAGGTCTTTGCCCAAGCTCAGATTTTAGGTGGAGCTGATTATCGCTATTTTGAGCGCTTCATCTCCGTTGCCCTTGTTTATTGGGTAGTCAATATCGGAATTGAAAGCCTCGGCCGTTTCATCGAGAGAAAAATGGCTATCTCAGCGCCGGATACAGTGTCTACAGATGTGAAAGGAGACCTTCGTTAATGATTAAGATTTCGAATTTAAGCAAATCCTTTTCAGGACAAACTGTCTTGGATCATCTGAACTTGGATATCCAAAAAGGTGAGGTAGTGGCTTTGATTGGTTCATCTGGAGCTGGGAAATCAACCTTTCTTCGTAGTTTGAACTACCTTGAAACTCCAGATAGTGGAACGATTCAGATTGACAATTTTAAAGTTGATTTTTCTCAGATTAGCCAAGAAGAGATTCTAACCCTTCGTCGCAAGTTATCTATGGTTTTCCAACAGTTTAATTTGTTTGAACGCCGAACAGCTCTTGACAATGTCAAGGAAGGTTTGGTTGTTGTTAAAAAATTATCCGACGATGAAGCAACAAAAATCGCCAAGGAGGAGTTGGCCAAGGTTGGTCTTTCTGACCGTGAAAACCATTATCCTCGCCACTTATCAGGTGGACAAAAGCAACGGGTTGCCCTCGCGCGTGCGCTTGCTATGAAACCAGATGTCTTGCTCTTGGACGAACCAACATCAGCTCTTGATCCAGAATTGGTCGGTGAAGTGGAAAAGTCTATTGCAGATGCCGCTAAGTCTGGTCAGACCATGATCTTGGTTAGTCACGATATGTCTTTTGTAGCCCAAGTGGCAGATAAGATTTTGTTCCTAGATAAAGGGAAAATCATCGAGTCCGGCACACCGGATGAAATCATCAATCATCCGAAAGAAGAACGGACAAAAGAATTCTTTGCTAGTTACAAACGGACTTATATTTGATATAATAGAAAAAGGAAAACTCAGTTAGTTGGACTAGCTGAGTTTACTCTTTAAAAAAGATAGAAACGAGAGAGATCATGCTGCTGCAACTGTTTTCTTTATATTTCGAGAGTTTGATCTTAACGACCATCCTTGTCGTGATTTTTCTGGGGATTTGGATCGGATTGAGAGCTATGTCTGGTGTGGACAAGACAGCCAAGGCTCGCCAAGCTCATCTCTATGATATGATTATGATTGGAGTTTTGGTCGTTCCAGTGTTATCCTTTGCTGTCATGAGTTTGCTCTTGGTTTTCAAGGCATAATCCTTGCGTGACTAGCAAGAATGAGTTAGAATAAAGATAGTTACAACAAGAAAGAAGGAATCGAAATGTACGATACGATTATTATCGGTGCTGGACCTGCGGGAATGACCGCTGCCTTATATGCTGCTCGAAGCAATCTGAAAGTGGCTTTGATTGAAGGTGGTCTGCCAGGCGGGCAAATGAATAACACATCTGATATCGAAAACTACCCTGGATACGCCAATATCAGTGGACCAGAATTAGCTGAAAAGATGTTTGAACCACTTGAAAACCTTGGAGTGGAGCATCTTTATGGTTATGTTGAAAATATTGAAGACCAGGGTGACTATAAGAAGGTGATCACTGATGATCAAGTTTACGAAACCCGTACAGTCATCGTGGCAACTGGCTCAAAACACCGTCTTTTAGGTATTCCCGGAGAAGAAGAACTAAACAGTCGTGGTGTTTCTTACTGTGCAGTCTGTGATGGAGCTTTCTTCCGTGACCAAGACTTACTCGTAGTTGGTGGTGGAGATTCAGCGGTAGAAGAGGCTCTTTTCTTGACTCGCTTTGCCAAGTCCGTCACTATTGTTCACCGTCGGGATGAACTTCGTGCCCAAAAGGTTTTGCAAGACCGTGCCTTTGCTAATGGGAAAGTCAACTTTATCTGGGACTCTGTAGTTAAGGAAATTAAAGGTGAAAACCGAGTAGAGTCAGTTGTATTTGAAAATGTAAAAACAGGTCAAGTGACAGAGCAAGCCTTCGGTGGTGTCTTTATCTATGTTGGACTGGACCCTGTTAGCGATTTTGTTAAGGATTTGAATATTCAAGATCAGGCAGGCTGGATCCTAACAGATAACCACATGAAGACTCCCGTTGACGGTATCTTTGCAGTTGGTGATGTTCGCCAGAAAGACCTTCGCCAAGTAACAACAGCAGTTGGAGATGGGGCTATCGCTGGTCAAGAAGCCTATAAATTTATCACAGAACATAGTTAAGCAAAAAAGTTTCCAATCAACTGATTGGAAACTTTTTTATAGTCGGTTTCGAAAAACTTCGTACATGAGAATGGCTGCAGCAACACTAGCATTGAGACTTTGAACATGCCCATTCATCGGAATGGTAATCATTTCATCGACCTGTTTTTTGATGTTGCTAGAGATGCCTTTTCCTTCATTTCCGATGATGAGGGCGATTTTCCCTTTTGTATTCCACTTGTGGCAAGGAGTACCGTTCATATCTGTTCCAAAGGTCCAGAAACCTTCAGCCTTGAGTTTGTCAAGAGTTTGGCTCAGGTTGGTCACTCGGGCAATTGGAACGTGCTCGATAGCACCTGTGGCCGTTTTGGCAACGACAGGAGTCACTCCGACAGCACGGTGCTTGGGAATGATGACGCCTGAAACATTGGTCGCGTCGGCTGTTCGCAATATAGAACCCAGATTATGGGGGTCAGTTAGCCCGTCTAGAATCAATAGAAGTGGATTTTCCTCTTGTCGTGTTTTGGCAAGGATGTGTTCCAGCTCGCTATAGGCAAATTCAGAGACCCTTAGGACAAAACCTTGATGGACAGCGCCTTCGGTCATTTCAGAGAGGGATTTTTTTGAAGTCCAAGAGATGGATACCTTTTTCTCAGCAGCCAGTTCCTTGACTTTCTCAACATTCTTACCTCGGAGATCTTCTTGGAGGTAAAGTTTGTTTCCAGTGTTTGCAAGGAGGGCTTCAGTAACGGCGTGGACGCCATAGACAATATCATTTGTTTTCATGCCTCTATTATAACACAAAACCCCGTCTTGCAACGGGATTTTCTTTATTCGAGGATGAGGAGTCCATCTTTGATAGCAAATGGGTCTTTCTCATTGATACGATCGTAGAACATGATTCCGTTGATGTGGTCAATTTCATGTTGGACAACGATAGAGTTGTATCCTTTAAGCTTGATGCGGTGTTTTTCTCCGTCCTTGTCAAAGTAATCAACAGTGACGCGGGCATGACGAACAACATAGCCTGGCACGTTACGGTCAACAGATAGGCACCCTTCTCCTTCACCGAGGGCGGCGTCCTGAACAGAGTGAGAGACGATTTTTGGATTGTACATAACAGCTTGCAGGTCGTAGGCTTCCTGAGGAGTTTCACCTTCTTCCACAATATTGGGCACTAAAACAGCGATTATGCGTTTTGAGATATCGAGTTGGGGAGCAGCCAATCCAACACCACCACGGAGCCCCATCTTTTCAGCCATAACGGGATCCTGAGAATGTTTGAGGAATTGCATCATCTTTTCTCCAAGGATGATTTCCTGGTCAGACAGTGGGAAAGTGACCTCCTCAGCAACCGCGCGTAAAGTTGGGTTCCCCTCACGGATAATATCGTTCATATTAATTAAATGAGCAGCTTTTGTAATACGTTCTATAGCAGACATTTTCTCTCCTTTCATTACCTCTACATGATAACACAAAATAGGCAAGAAAGAAAGTCACAGAAGTTCCTAAAAAATAATATAATAAACGGTATTCCTCTTTTGTCTGTGGTATAATAAAAGAAAAGACTTGCAGTAAAAGCAAGGGGGGAATAAAGATGGAAAAGCGACAAGATAGACGGTCTCATGGTCCTATTTTTGGATTGTTGAAGAGTAGTATTGGTTTCTTTAGGAATTATAAATCTTGGACAAATGCCCAGTTTATTACGGTGCTGTTGCTTGTAGTTTCCTTGTCTATGGGGCTGAACTTGTTGACCCAAGCAGTACAAGGGAACAAGGGAACAAGTCCGAGTGGTCAAACAGTTGATTCTGCTCAGACGTCTAGTCAGTCTAAGGAAAATCAGTCTGCCGAAACGACAGCTCGTATCATGGCAAATGGTGACCTTCTCTACCATATTCCTATCTACCGAACAGCTCTGAAAGAAGATGGAACCTATGATTTCCATGAAAATTTTGAGTATGTAAAACCCTGGCTCAAACAAGCGGATTTAGTGCTTGGTGACTTTGAAGGAACGGTGAACAAGGACCACTACTTGGCAGGCTATCCTCTCTTTAATGCACCAGGGGAAGTCATGGATGCGATCAAGGATGCAGGCTACCAAGTTCTAGACTTGGCTCATAATCACATCTTGGATTCTCAAATTGAGGGAGTGGTTTCGACAGCAGAAGCTATTGAAAAGGCAGGGATGACACCCATAGGAGTCTACACACATGAATCCCGTGACCAAGCTCCACTAGTTATCAAGGAAGTCAATGGTATCAAGGTAGCTCTCCTAGCCTATTCCTACGGTTTTAATGGCATTGAGCAGTATATCTCTCAAGAGGACTATAATCGCTATCTTTCTGATTTGAATGAAGATAAGATGAAGGCAGAAATCGAGCGTGCTGAGAAGGAAGCAGATATTACTGTCATCATGCCTCAGATGGGAATTGAGTACCAGCTAGAACCGACGGAAGAACAGAAAACACTGTACCATAAGATGATTGACTGGGGAGCCGATATTATCTTTGGAGGGCATCCTCACGTCGTTGAACCTGCTGAAACAGTTGAAAAAGATGGGGACAAAAAACTGATCATCTACTCCATGGGGAATTTCCTCTCAAACCAACGCATTGAAACCATGCAAGACGAGGAAAATGCCAAGTGGACGGAGAGAGGAGTTCTCATGGATGTGACCATTAAGAAAAAAGATGGCAAGACAAGGATTGAAACTGCTAAAGCACATCCAACTTGGGTTAATCGAACTCCAAAAGGAACTTACTCTCCAGAAGGCTATCCGCTCTTCCTCTATCAGACCTATATCCTAGAGGACTTCATCGAGGGAGGCAGTCATCGTGATCAGTTGGACGAGGCGACCAAGGAACGAATTGACACGGCCTATAAAGAAATGAATGAACATGTAGGGTTGAAGTGGTAGGTGCTCACCCTAAAGGAGATAGGATGACGATTAAATTAATTGCAACAGACATGGATGGAACCTTGCTAGACCCGAGAGGTCAGCTGGATCTGCCCCGCTTGGAAAAGATTTTAGATCAGCTGGATCAAAGGGATATCCGTTTTGTCATTGCGACGGGGAATGAAGTTCATCGTATGAGACAATTGCTTAAACATTTGGCGAGTAGAGTTGTCCTAGTCGTTGCCAATGGGGCGCGTATTTTTGAAAATAATAAACTGATTCAAGCACAGATCTGGGATAATGCTATGGTTGACAAGGCTTTAGTTCATTTTAAAGGGAGGGAGTGTCGAGATCAATTTGTTGTCACTAGTATGAATGGGAGTTTTGTCAAGGAAGGAACGGTTTTTACAGACCTGGAAAAATTTATGACTCCAGAGATGATTGAAAAACTTTACCAAAGGACAAATTTTGTGGATGAGCTAAACTCAGACCTCTTTGGAGGAGTTCTAAAGATGAGCATGGTCGTTGGTGAAGAACGTTCTAGTTCAGTTTTGCAGGAAATCAATGACCTCTTTGATGGTCGTGTAAGGGCTGTTTCTAGCGGTTATGGCTGTATCGATATCCTACAGGCTGGTGTTCACAAGGCTTGGGGATTGGAAGAATTACTCAAGCGCTGGAATTTGCAATCGGAACAAGTCATGGCTTTTGGTGATAGTGAAAATGATATCGAAATGCTAGAACTGGCTGGAATTGCCTATGCGATGGAAAACGCAGATGATGAGGTCAAGGCAGTTGCGACTGCCCTGGCTCCAGCTAACAGCCAGGCTGGTGTTTATCAAGTCCTAGAAAATTGGTTAGAGAAAGAGGGATAAGGTGGCAGTACAGTTATTAGAGGATTGGCTCTTAAAAGAGCAGGAAAAAATTCAAACCAAGTATCGTGGATTGAATCAAGTCTCTGTCCTAGAGCCGGATATTATCTTTATCGGAGATTCGATTGTGGAATATTACCCTCTGCAAGAGTTGTTTGGGACTGCCAAGACGATTGTTAATCGTGGCATCCGAGGCTACCAGACGAGATTGTTATTAGAGAATCTAGACGCCCATCTTTATGGTGATGCTGTGGATCAAATTGTTCTCTTAATTGGGACAAATGATATTGGGAAAGATATTCCCTTGAATGAAGCTTTGGATAATCTTGAGCGAGTTATCCAATCAATTGCCCGAGATTATCCGTTGTCACAAATAAAGCTCCTTTCTATTCTGCCAGTCAATGAGGGAGAGAAATACAAGCAGACTGTTTATATCCGAACCAATGAAAAGATTAGAGAATGGAATCAAGCCTATGAGGCTCTAACATCCGCCTATATGCAGGTAGATTTTGTGCCTGTTTATGATAGTTTGATAGATTCAGAAGGACAACTCAAAAAAGACTATACAACAGATGGCCTCCATCTAAGTGTAGCCGGTTATCAAGTCTTATCGGAAGCCTTAAAAGGGGTTCTTTTCTAAAGAGGTGGCTTGATTTTGCATTTTTCATGAAGATAGGTTATAATGGTTCTATCGTCTTTTGGGGTCGTTACGGATTCGACAGGCATTATGAGGCATATTTTGCAACCCGTGTGGCGACGTAAACGCTCAGTTAAATATAACTGCAAAAAATAACACTTCTTACGCTTTAGCTGCCTAAAAACCAGCAGGCGTGACCCGATTTGGATTGCTCGTGTTCAATGACAGGTCTTATGATTAGCGAGATACGATCAAGCCTTGTCTAGTGGTTTGATAAGAGATTAATAGACTCGCAGTTCCTAGGCTTGAGTTATGTGTCGAGGGACTGTTAAAACAATACATAACCTATGGTTGTAGACAAATATGTTGGCAGGTGTTTGGACGTGGGTTCGACTCCCACCGGCTCCATTATTCCTTTGCATTCTTTTGCAAACCTTTCTAAAACGTTGTTAAATCAACGTTTTTTATTTTTATCTTTGGTATTCCTTGGTATTCTTTTGCAAAAAAGGGAGTCACAAAAGGAGTCACAAAAAGGAGGCAAACCTCCTTAAAAATCAATATAATTCGCAAAGCGTTCTCCGATATCGTCCTTAGCTTGTTTGGTTATGTGGGTATAAACGTTCATGGTAGTTTTCAAATCAGAATGCCCTAAGCGATGTTGAACTTGCTTCAAAGTCATACCTGCGTCGAAACAAAGACTGGCATGCGTATGTCTGAATCCATGGATTTTGATTGGACGTAGGTCGCTGCCTTCCACAATTTTAATAAGCCATTTTCTGGGCAAGGTGCTTGGAATTGGTTTTTTAAACTCATTCTCAAAAATGTATTTGGTATTTGGATTTTGCTTTTTCCATTTTTTCAAAATGCTTTTTGTCTTCTTGTCCAGACTGATCAGTCGGTTACTGCTGACCGTTTTAGTATTACCTATTTCTTCGCCAGCAAAACCTCTTGTAATAGCCTTGTTTATGTCCAGAGTATTATCTGTCCAGTCGTTCCATTCAAGGGCTAAAATCTCCCCTTTTCGAGCCCCTGTGAAGGCCAGGAGACGGAACAGGGTTATCTTCTCTAGATCCTTTGTTTTCGAAACAAGTTTTAAGAATTTTTGAAGCTCGTCTTTGCTATAGAAATCGCTCTTGTTATCTGATTTCTTTCTTGTCGAAGTAATCACGCTGTCGACTGGATTGGTATCGATATATCCGTGCCTGATTGCGTATTTAAAAACATTATTCATCAATCCTTTTAACTTGCGACCATAAACTAATTTTCTGGACCATTCATTGGCCTGCTCTTGCATTTGAAGAGGAGTGATACTAGCTATTTTTTTATCGCCGAAAGCTGGATAGATGTGATTCTTGAAATTTCTAGATGTCTTGATATAGGTGCTATCTTGTACGGTTTCAGAATAATCTTTAAGCCATTTTTTAGCAATCTCCTCAACCGTGATTTCTTTCTTGCTTTGCTCGCCACTCTCAATCTCTTCCTGAAGTTGAAGTAGTGCTGCCCTTGCTTTAGCTTTCGTGGCAAATCCACGGCGAGTAGCGTATTGACTATATCCGTTAATTTTCCCGATATACGCACGGAACATATAAGCCGTTTCCCCGTTTTTCTTTTTATAAGACTTAATTTCCATTGCTTTTCACCTCATTTCTTGATAAAATAGGGTATAGTAAAAAGGGCTTTTTAATGCCTTTTACTATCCAGAATATCCTCACACTCAAAATTTGGCGATGGCGAGTGTGGGGATTTTTTTTAATACTCAAATCCATCCACTAAGAAGAGAGGAATTTCTTTCCCTTTATATGAGTGTGTACCGTTTACTCTCACGTAAAATTTAGATACTTTAGTTACATCAAAATCTTCTTTTTCTTCAACAAAGATTTTTAAAATAACTGGATTGCTATCTTTTCCGTTTAAATAAATTAAATATTTAGTAAATACTGTGCTTGGGTCAACAACTTGAACTACGCTATCATCGATTACTAATTTAGTATTATCAGGCCATGCGCCATACAAATTATTATCAGCTATCTTATACTCACCAATTGGAGTGTTTTTAAAATTCTTAGCAGGCTGAATTTTAGCAGTTCCTTCCGATTTTTTTAGTTCATTTTTTGAAGAAGATTTTAGGGTGTCGTTTGTTTTCAGAGCATTATTTTCTTTTGTATCGCTACATGCTACTAAAAAAGATGCGAGAACTAAAGCTGTTGCTAGTAAAGTTATTTTCTTCATTAGCTTTATCCTTTCTAATTAACCAATGCTAAGTATTCCTCTTAACCCTCTCTATACAAATCCACGACTTCACCAATAATTCGGAAGTCCGTTTCTGGCGTGATTGGCATATCCTTGTATGCAGGATTCAAGCTGTGTAAGTAAGCTTGGTCTTCATCAATAACAAGCTGCTTGATATAAGCATCGCCGTTGTAGTTGAAAACTCCGATTACTCCATCATTCAAGTCTACACTTGTCTGAATGAATACCAGATCCCCATCGTGGTAGTCAGGCTCCATCGAATCCCCTTTAATCGGGATAACAAAGTCAGCGTCTACATCTACTGGCAACTCAATCCGTTCCACTCGGACATCGTTCAAATACTGGCCTGTACCTGCAGAAGCAGGGTGGTCGTAGTAGTCGTAACTATATAGCTGAATGACTTCTGATACTTCGGTTGGTTGAGTTTCTTCTTCGTTCCTCTGCTCTTTCAGTTGCTTTTCAGCATAAGTCAACACCTTGTCTTGTCTCGGTGGTTTTAGTTCATTATATATTTCTTGGATTGTAGATATTTTGGTAGATGAATCTTTTCTTATTTGAGGGAAAAGGTCATCAATCGAAATTCCAAAGGCATTTGCTAAATCAAACATTGTATCTTTTTTAGGAGACCTAATGCCTTTTTCGTAATTACCAATAGCGTTCTTGCTGATCCCGATTTTAGAACCAAGTTCTTGTTGAGTCCAACCATTTTCAAGTCTATATTGTTTTATCTTTTCGCCAATAACACCAGCAATTTGTTCTTTATCCATAACCGCCTCTCCTTTCTATTTCTATAAGAAGATTATAACACAAAAACCCACGAAAGGAAAACTTTTTTGTGTTTTTCGCAAAAAAAGCATTGACAGACCACGAAACGTGTGCTATAATTAAATCAAGCTTAAGGAAATATCAAAACCAAGAGCAAAAAAGAAAGGAGTAGAAAGATGGAAAAAATTATTGCTTATTCTGTCGAAGAATTATATGAGAAAGTTGCAGAACAAGAAAAACGCATCTCAGAAATTGAAATGCGTTTAGGAATCAAACCTTTGGAAGAAACTTCATCATAAATTTAGATTTGAAAATCTGGATGATAATATCTACATAGTTTTTTAATTCAGGTAATGAAATGCTTGTGCTTTTATTCCAGTGGGTATAGCCATTTCCGACTATTCGGATAAAATGCAGAGCGCCTTTTAAGAGTTCATCATCTTTTACATACCTATCAATGGCATTGTTAAAAGTTAATTTTGGGTCAGATAAATATTCTTTTGTATCTAATTCAAACGCCAAGGCATAATCTTTTATCAAGCATTCAATAGCAGATCGATATCCTGTACCTGCGATATTCTCCAATCCCATCTTTTCAGCCTCAACCGCTTCACTGTAAAACTCTACAAATCTTGGAGCATGGTCAATGAAAAGACGATCTATATCGATAACAACTTTATTAGGATAAGCAAGGACCATAGTGGTTTTATCATCTTGATGTAAATACTCTTGATTTGTCATGTGGTATTTCTTACAGGATGGGCAACGATGGTGCATAGTAAAAATGTAACCTTCTTGGATTTCTAGCTTACCTGCCAGGTTGTTAGTAGGGTTATTCCCGATACCACACCAAGGGCAAGATTGAGGGATTTGAATCGTTAAAGTTTTTGAGATTGCACTAAAATAAAACTCAACAGTGGATAGTTCCATAAGATTTCTCCAATCATTTTATTTTGATTATACCATATTTGAAAAGGGGGTGAGGGGGAGATTTTGAATAGTAAAAAGCCTTGACCTACTTTACACTAGATCAAGACCTGCATACTTTGATAAGGTTTCACAGTCGGTGTAAAGCGACTGGTTGAAACTTCGCTGGTCATGCGTCCAGCACTGTAATCAACATGGTTTGGCTAGTCTTTGAGTGCCGCACGGTAGTTATCTGTCAGTCCCGCTATAAGCAGAGCTGCAGTCCCTCTTATAGTCAGCGACAGGCTCCGTGCAGTCACACTCGCAGTAAAAACTCGTTGGTACCTAGCCAAACTGAATCACTGAACCACAGTCCCCTTCAAAAATTTTGCCAATTTGCATCAGCTCCTTTCTTGTTAAGGATAATATAAATATATACTGTTTTTGAAGGGGTTACATCGGTCTTAAGACTGATTTTTGGAGACAATCATGGAAGATAAAATCATCGAACTTGCTGATTACTTTATCAGTGAATCTACAACGTACAGAGAAGCTAAAATAGCATGTGAGAAGCTATTAAAACAAGTCGCTCATGAGATTGAACTCAGAGCGCTAGAGAGTGAGACGAGGGTATGAAATGAGACCAAAACGATATCCGTATAGCGGAAAAAGAAAAAGCCTTGAAAGACAACCTGTAAACAGCGTTGACACCAAGGCAGTTACTATTAAGTTAGATAGTTCAAGTATCGCCCTTAGTAGCAGCAAGATTACTATTAAAGGTCAGTCCATCACTGGTGTATAAGTTCCGTCTGGTTCAAGACGAAGTGGCTTATTACAATCGACGTCTATTGTTCCGTCAGGCAACATATCATAATTGATAATCAAACCATTTGGATAGATTGTTTCGACGTATGTATGACCAGGGCCTTTTTCATGAACTATTTTAGTAACTTGTTCTTGCGGAATTCCAGTATTTATAGTCATTTTCATTGGATGTCCTCCTTTCTGTTAAATTTTTGACTAAAACGGTGAGAGGTCCTAGTCAAGATATATTATAATATAAACATTTTTATTTGTCAATATATAGTATAAGAAAGGATGAACGTGCTTGAAAAACACAACATATGGTATTTTAGATGTGGAATAAAATTGAAAAACAATTAAAAATAAAAGGCTGGTCGATGTATCGTTTGGCTAAGGAATCGGGTGTCCATCCATCCAATTTTTCAAACCTTAAGGCTGAAAGATTAAAAGAAATGTCGTGGACAAATATGTGTAAAATTGCTGATGCACTGGAAGTCAGCTTGGACGAATTTAGATAAGGAGGTAGGAACGTGCAAATTTATCTTTATCAACTACGAAAAGAAAAAGGTATCTCACAGAAAGAGTTAGCGCAAAAACTCGGGATTTCTGAAACGGCATACCGACAGAAAGAAAAAGGACAAAGTTCTTTTAGATCTGACGAGATGTTTATTATCGCTGATATTTTTGGGAAAGATATTGGCGAAATTTTTTCGGATCCAAGACCACGAAACGTGGTTGTATAGAAAGGAGAAAGAATGAATGTAGATGAAATCAAAGACTTTGAGGTCTATCCGATTTTTGGCTTCATGTTCAGACAGCCGTATAACAAACTCTCCTCAAATGCAAAAGTTGTATTCGCTATTCGTCAAAATGACAGGAAATTGATTTCAATGTATGAAAATCTTGGAGTTGATAAAAAATACTATTCTTCTCCAAAGCCTAGAAGTTTTGATGAAATTATGGATATGACGGGTCTAACTTCTCAGCAAGTTCACGATGCACATGCAGAACTTGAAAAAGCAGGATTGTATAAGGAAGTGGATTGTTATGACATTGAAACTTGATGATTACAAAGACTTTGAAATGTTTTACAAACTGCCACAAGAACTATTTGATGATTGCTTCAAAGGTTTATCACTAGGCGCTAAAGTCCTATATGCAATCCTGCGAGACAAATGGGGGCATTCACAAAAAAATGGCTGGCATGACGAAAATGGCATTTATTGCAATTTTTCAGTGAAGCTACTTGCGGATTTGATGGGTTGTTCTGAAAAAACAGTCACGTCATACAAGAAAGAATTAAACAATTATTGTTTGATTTCTGAACGCAGACAATTCAATTCAACTAATAAAATCTATGTAAATAGAGTATCGGAAGCCAAAAGACACGTACATGAAAAAATTACATGTAGGGAGAGGAAAAATTTACCGCACGTACATGAAAAAATTACATGTAGGGAGAGGAAAAATTTACCGCACGTACATGAAAAAATTACATGTAGGGAGAGGAAAAATTTACCGCACGTACATGAAAAAATTACATGTAGGGAGAGGAAAAATTTACCGCACGTACATGAAAAAATTACATGTAGGGAGAGGAAAAATTTACCGCACGTACATGAAAAAATTACATGTAGGGAGAGGAAAAATTTACCAACTAACCAGACTAATATAAACCAGACTAATTTAACCAGAACATCTGAACCAGATGGGGCTGGTGCTAATACTCTATATAGTATAGAGGACGCACCCGCAGAAAATGACTTGGGAATTGTTCATGATTGGATATTTTCAGAGTTTGGACGATACCCGACACCGTTTGAAATCGAGGACTTGAAGGCATTCTTGCAA
Source organism: bacterium (assembly GCA_905221355.1). Lineage (GTDB taxonomy): Bacteria > Bacillota > Bacilli > Lactobacillales > Streptococcaceae > Streptococcus. The sequence goes on along the minus strand of CAJNCU010000001.1, from coordinate 610,970 downwards.
GATCATAACAAAGAGGTTATCAAGTTAGCAATCAAGGAATGCGTTGGGAATGGTAAGCCTTATTTCAAGTATCTCAGTAGTATCTTGAGAGACTGGAAACGGAAAGGGCTGGTCACGGCTGAGTTAGTCGAGAACAGGCAGAAGCCTGCTCGCTCAACTAGTAAGTCAAACGGTCGCTTGAGATTGTCAGATGATGGATATGATCCACGACTAGGATTTTAGGGGGTGCGCATGCAAGTAGTATCGAGCAAAGAGTTGCAAGAAAGAGCCTTGCAGATTGAGACATTGAAACAGCAATGCCCAAAACATGAAGGGGTCTATATGTGGCAGTCAGTCAATCCTTGCACTCGTAACACGCTGACCTATTGTCCTGAATGTGTTCAAGAAGCCATTAACCAAAACGCAAGCGAGCAGTTAGCTATTGCGGAAGCTCAAATCAGAGATACAAGGTCTTATTCTCTATTTATGAAAGAGAGTATCATCCCGAATGATTTGAAAAATGCGACTGTTGGAAATTTTGAAATCCATACAAATCAGGACGCTGAAGCAGTCAATTTCGCTAAGCGTGTCACGGCTGACTATGTGAAAGAGCGTTACGAAGGGAATACGATTATCTCTGGACCACCTGGAGTTGGCAAGAGCCATCTGGCCGTCGGGATAGCTAAAACCTTAAACGAGAGCTTTCAAATGCTCCAAGCTCGCAAGTCGGTCGTGTATATGCCGACCATGGAGTTGTTTTCTCGAATACAAGAGGCTTTTCAATACAAGGACTCGAAATGGGAACAGCGCTCAGTCGTGAAATTTCTGCAAAATGTTGATTTCTTGATTTTGGATGATCTCGGCAAAGAGTCGAGCGTTGGAAATGAAATCCGACAAGGCAATAATTGGATGCAAAAAGTCCTGTATCAAATACTCGAAAACAGGACGAATACAATTATCACAACTAATTTCGAGGGTAAACACCTCAAGGAACTTTACGAGCAGAGTCTCGTAGATAGAATAACGAAAGGAAACATGAAGACGAATGCCTTTAAGTTCAGCAAAGACACAGCTTCAAGACGCTCCTTATCAGCAAGTGACTACTGAGGAACGCAAGCAGATCATTTATCAGTTTGAAAGTCAATTTTACAGACTATCAAACCTGCTTAAAAAGAGGTTGCTGATTACGACAGACGAACGGTTCACAAATAAGATGAACGAGCTGACGTATTATGCGATAAATGGAAGTGTCTACAAGACATAAAATAAAAAGCACCTGATGGCAATCAGGCGCATACTTAAATATTCAACATGATTATATCACAGAAAGAGAGGAAATGCCAATGGCTTTGGAATTGTTTGGAGAAGATTTCAAAAATGAATTGCTGGAAGAGCTTGTCCAGTTGAATGTAAAAGCTATGACTGAAGCTAAACTACGGGTGGCAAGAGGCACGAACTGGGCGCCTATCAAAGATGTTCAAGAAAAGACAGGTTGGGGTCGCAAGAAAATTGAAGATTTCAGAGACGCAGGGAAATTCCGCTATCAGCAAAATGCAAAAGGCGGTAAGTATTTATATGACTTGAACGACGTACTACGATTTCAAAGTCAGTTAGCAAAGTGAGGGGAAGAATGAATCTATTAGTAAGATTTAAAAACTGGTTATCTAAAGAACTCAACACTGACTGGAGAATCGTTGCATTAGACTCAAACCAGGCGTTAATTGAGACGCAAGCAAAATTACAACAAGCGAATCAGCGTATAGCTGATCTAGAAAAAATCGTAGCAATCTACAAAGAAAAAGAACAAGGAGAACAATATGTTTAAAGCACTAAAAACAATCAAAAAAATCAAACAACTTCAGAAAGAAATGCACGCTTTCAGCCTTGCGTTTCTAGCTCTACAAGATATGGGCTTGATGCCAGAGACTGAAAGAAGCAAGGCAAAGGCTCAAACAATGCACGATGTAAGCCACGTGCTCAAGGACGTCCTGGACGGCAAGTCGGTAGATGAAGCGATGAAGCGTCTAAATAGCGAAGTGAAAATTGAAGAGGTGGAGCAGGAAGATGAACAGAATTGAACTTGAAAACCGTGTGTGGCTTTTGGCCAACAATGAAGAAAAAAACGAATTGCTGGATCTCGGTTTGACATCTAAAGTTCGATATGTGAAGCGAGTCCTGGAACTAGGGAAGGTGTATGCTCATGTTTGATTACGACAGAGACATAATGCAACCGCCCGAACCCAGGGAAGAACGCGACCCAAGAGAGTATGTGTATATTGGATGCGGTCAGTATCGATATGTAGGTGATGAAATATGATTCAGGAGCTACACGAAGAAATCGACAATTGGAGAGCCGAGTATATTCATCTTGGTCAGGAACTTGGAGAAATTATCAACGAGCAACAAAATATTATTTTGAAATTGCAAAACAAAAACAGACGCTTGAAGCATGAAAATTGGAATTTGAAGAGAACGAAAGGAAGAAGAAAATGACGCAGATAGCTAACAAAGGGAAGTTATTCATAAGAGCAGAGATTTCTGAACAACAAAAAGAATATATCAGACTTCTTGCTGAATTAAGAGGTGTGACAACGCAAGAACTTTTAGGTCAAGTTGTAGAACGCTTCATTGATCGGAACTTGCAACTTATTCAAGACTACAAAAATGAATTAGAAGCCCTAAATAGTAAGTCTAGCCGCAGAATTAACATGGATTTATAGGAGAAAACAAAAATGACAAACGAACTAACACACAAACAATTTTTTAACTCACCAGCAGTAAAACAGAAATTTTCGGAAGTGGTAAACGGCAACGGTCAGCAATTCGTGGCTAGCTTGCTTAGTATCGTAACGAATAATAACCTACTAGCCAAGGCTACTAATGAAAGCATCATGACCGCTGCTATGAAAGCTGCAGTCCTTAATTTACCAATCGAGCCAAGCCTTGGCTATGCGTACATCGTGCCTTACAAGAACCAAGCACAATTCCAGGTAGGGTATAAAGGATTAATTCAGCTTGCGCAACGAAGTGGACAAGTGACACGTTTAAATGCTGGAGAGGTCTATGAAAGCCAGTATAAAGGGTTTAACCCTTTGACTGAAGATCTTGAAGTGGACATGACTGCCATTCCAAAAGAAAACGAAAAAGTGGTAGGCTACTTTGCATTCATGCGATTGGTCAACGGATTTGAAAAAACTGTTTTCTGGACTAAAGAACGAGTTCAAGCGCACGGCAAGAAGTACAGTCAGTCATACTCTAGCAAGTATAGCCCGTGGCAGTCTGACTTTGATGCAATGGCTCGCAAGACTGTATTGAAGCACATGCTTTCAACCTATGCTCCGCTTTCAACCGAATTGCAGGATGCGATTGTGGCAGATAACGCAGACAGTACAATCTCAAACAAGAACGAAATCAAGGACGTCACTCAAGAACCAGTTGCTGAAACATTGGACGGCATTCTAGGAGCTCCTAGCACGCCCGCAGAGAGCGAGAACGTCGTAGAGGGAGAATTTACCGAAGAAACCAAAACAACCCCGAAGACGGCTAAAAAAACGGCAAATCCTGACAAGGTAGCTTCTACCGAATACTCAGCAGATGAAATTCCAGATTTTGACAAAGAAACAGGAGAAATTTTGGAAGAAATTAGCCTGCTTGAAGGTAACACAACCAACGTCAAGGAGTTCTAATCATGGAAGAACTAACACAAGAGAACTACTACCAGGACACAAGCTGGTTGACCAATTCACGCTTTAAACGGTATCAGCAGTGCCAAGCGAAAGCCTTTGCCCTTGATAGTGGCCAATGGATAGAAGAGAGGGACGAAACCCCTCTCCTGCTCGGTAACTACGTCCACAGTTACTTTGAAAGCGAAGAAGCGCACCAGCAATTCATGGACGAAAATGGCGACAAGCTCCTAGCTAAGACTGGAAAAAATAAAGGAAACCTCAAATCTGACTTTGTGATTGGCGACAAGATGATTGAAAGCCTGAAAGATGATGAAGGCTTCAACCGCTTGTACCATGGATACTCATCGGACGAAGTTCGAAAAGAATTGATTGTCTATGGAGAAATCGAAGGAGTACCAGTCAAAGGGAAGCTGGACAGTGTCAATCTGAGCCGTGGATACTTTGTGGATTTAAAGACCATGAAGTCTATCTATGCCGAAGAATGGAGCGCAGAGCTTAAGAAGAAAGTTCCCGCTGCAGTCAATAACATTTTGAATTTTGGGTATCATGGTCAGCTTGGTCTATATCGTGAACTCTTAAAACAAATGACAGGTAACGATTTTAGACCTTACATAGTAGCGGTCAGTAAGGAAAACGTGCCAGACCGTGAGATCCTGAAAATTGACGATGAATGGCTTGAAGAAGGTTTAGACAAAATCAAGTCTGAAATTGTAGAAGTTTGGAACGTCATTCAAGGCAAGCAGAAACCTACAAAATGTGGTCATTGTGACTACTGCAGAAGCCAGAAAAAACTAGATGCAGTTATCAGTTTGAATGATTTGATTGAAGAAATTTGATGAACGGATTTAAGGAGTGGGCTATGAAAGCTAAAGAATTAAAGCAGCTTGTTATTGACCGCAGAACGGAAACCACAAAGATAGTTTCTTTGGATGAAAATAAGCCTTATTATTTCCGACAAGGTTTTATCATAACTTGGGAGTCGGAGGAAGCTAGATAATTAATTTATGCGATACCTAACCAATTATCAAAAATAGAAACCAACAAGCCGTGCATCCTTGTAAAACTGCGAACTAGAAAACGTCAATGAAGGTCATGTGACCTTGGACGAGCGACTGCCCGTATTTAGCCAAACTCACAACAGAGGCAGTCGCGTTTTTTTGGGAAATGAAATCTTTTTTACGCTATCCAGGAAGCAAATGGAATCTTGCTGATAGGATTGTAGAATTATTACCAGAGCACAAAACCTATCTAGAACCTTATTTTGGTAGTGGTGCGGTGCTGTTTACCAAACAGCCTAGCGCGATTGAGACAGTCAACGATCTAAATGATGATGTGGTTAATCTTTTTCAGGTAATACAACAGGAACCTGAAGCGCTGGCCGAAAAAATCTTTCTGACTCCTTACAGTAGAAGGATTTATGACAATGCTTGGGAAGTTCGGTCAGAGAACGAAATAGATAAGGCCTTGAATTTCGTCATCCGTTCCGTCATGAGCCACGGATTTCGGAATATTGAGAAATCTGGTTGGAAAATGGATGTGAATGGTAGAGAGCGAGCCTATGCAGTCAAGCATTGGAATGATTTACCTGAGCTAATCCAGGAAATGACCCTGCGACTGAAAGAGGTGCAGGTTGAATGTCGGCCAGCCATCGAACTGATAGAGAAATACAGTCGGGAAGATGTCTGTATGTATGTAGACCCTCCCTACGTTCTCAGTACGAGGACGAGAAAACAATATTCGGTAGAAATGGATGATCGTGACCACGAAGAGTTGTTAGAGGTTTTGAATCAATCTAAGGCCAATATTCTTCTGAGCGGATATGATAGTGACCTGTATAATAAACGCTTGGCGAATTGGGAAAAGGTGGAGTTCTCAGCGACTGCAGAGAAAGGGCTACCGAGAACAGAAGTTCTTTGGATGAACTATCAACCAAAGAAACAATTATTATTATTTTAAAGGAGAAAAATAAATGCTAAATAAAATCGATATACCAGGAACAACTATCACACTCGAAATCGTGGATAAAAACATCACGATCACAAATAAAATTGAATATGATATGCAGATGCATTTCAGAAATACGGACGCAGATGCTTCTCTTGATAAAAGTGGCGACGTGTTCGAGCCTCTCTATTGGCTAGACATCAGGGTAACACCGAAAACTCCGACAGAGTATCATACGAGCCTTGGAGTCAAGAGAGAAAAACGTCACTTGGCCGAACTTCAGAAGTTCTTTGAGTTCATAGAAAACAACAAGCGGAATCTCTTTGATCTTTGCGGTATCAAGGGAGAACTGCAATGAAATCTCTGACATTATCGTTAGACATTTCAACTACTGCGACAGGATGGGCCGTGTTTCACGGCTCTGACCTTGTCCAGAGTGGTGTCTTAAAACATAAGAGCAAGTCATTCTTTGAACGTGGGCGCTTCATGGCTAGCGAACTGCGAGCGATTCAATCGAGAGCGCTCCAGAAGTACGACTGCCATTTTGAATCGATTGTGGTCGAGAAAAATTCAGTTATGGGGCCAAATCAACAGTCCATGATCAGCATCGGAATTGTGACAGGGATTATCCTTGGACGGTTAGTCGCTGACAACGTGTATTTTGTGAATGTGTCTACCTGGCGCAAGTATTGGAAGTTCAACTATAAAGACCGAAGTAAGAAGTCAATGAAGCTGCAGGCCGTTGCTAAAGTGTCCGAAGAATTCGACCTAAACGTCAAAGACGACGAGGCAGATGCGATTCTGATTGGTTCGTATTTCGTAAGTCATGGCCACGAATTTGGAGATTTAGAAAGTCATAAGATAAGTTAGAGAATAAAATTAAGAAGGTGGAAAAATGAAAGACAAAGTGACTAAAAATAAAATCATTGAATTTGTCAAAAGCACCCAAGTTTTTAACAAGGATATGCAGAACAACGTTATTAGCGTTAAAGCGCTTGATAACATTAGAGATTTTATTTTTAATGTGAATCAAGTCTTTACTCTTGATGGTGCAACTAAAGTGGCTTTAGACGATATTTGCCACCGTTGCTTGGTATATAGCGATTTTTTTAAGCCTAACGTGGATTTGGTTGACATGACTAAGAAAATAAACTGTATTAGATTTGACGTTATATTGGAATTAAAAACGGCTAAAATTGATATTTTTTAGAAGTAGGACACAATACAAGAAAAAGAGGTCACAGATTGAAACGATTTATAGTTATATGGATATTATTGTCTGCTGGATTGAATATTTGGCAGAGTATCCAGATTAAGAAATTAGAAGAAAAGCGCCCTATTGTAATCTACAAGGCTGATAACGTAGGAGCAGAAATATTCGGTAAGGTCGTCGAAAAAGGGCGACACGGCAAGCTGTATACAATCACAATTCGAGATTACGGGGTGTTCGTGGTTACGAAGGATGTGTATGAGAAGGTGAAAATTGGGGATGAGGTGAGGATATGACGTTTGTGGAACATAATAACCGCAAGAAAGCCAATAAATTTGCTGAGTACGTGACGGGTAAACCGTTACGTGAATACTTGGCTAAAAAAGTGAAGCAGTATTGCGGTGAAAACATATCTGTCTTCGATGGCGCTGCAGGTTCAGGACAACTGGAACAATTTATCAGTATGACCGATTTTCATGCGGTAGAAATTCAGCAGGAAAGTTGCGAAGCATTGAAAACAAATTTTCCTCATGCTGTCGTGCATAATCAGAGTTTCTTTACTTATCAGTCAGATATCCAAGTGGACGCAATTGCAATGAACCCTCCTTATTCTCTGAAATTGAAAGATTTACCAGAAGAGGACCAACAGGCTATTAAAGAATTATACCCGTGGAAAAAATCAGGGGTGGTTGATGATATCTTTTTGTTAAAATCTATGAACTATACTAAGCGTTATGGATTTTACATCATGTTCCCTGGAATCGCTTATCGTCAATCTGAAAAGAAAATGCGTGAGCTGGTTGGCAATAATCTTGTTGAATTGAACGTGATTCAAAATGGATTTGAAGACACATCTATCAACGTGATTTTCTTGGTTATTGATAAAGAGAAAAATAGTCCTGAAATTTCAAAAGAAATTTATGATTGTAAGACCCAAAAGATTGAATACCAAGAATCCGATACGTTAGATTCGGATTTTAGATGGGTCGCACCAAGCAAGCCAGTGGAAAAAGAAGAAATAGACATTGATAAAGTGAATGCTGAATTAGATCAAATGGCAATTGATCATCTTGAAAAACATTTAGCTAGTCAATTGATATTGATTCAATTTTTCAATGCAGATATTGATTTAAAATCTTTCATAACGAGATGCCACAAAGTCTTAGATGATTACTTGTTGATGTACAATTTTGCAGTAGGATTAGAATGAAACCAGACAATATAACAAAGCATGGATTACTAGACGTTTGTGACTTAATTCCAGGTGCTAGAACGAAAGTAACGGATGGACCTTATTTTATCTATGGTGCTGGCATGAAACCGAAAGGTACGACAGATAAATTCAACTGTGAAAGTGACACAATTCGCTTGACTCGCAAGGGCACGGTTGGAGCTGTTTATTTTCATCGAGATCCTTTTTGGATGGAAGAAGATAGCTTTAAAGTTGAGCCAAAAGAAATGATAAATAAGCGATATTTATTCCACTGGCTGTTGATGAAGCGTGAAGAAATAGAACGTTGTGCAGACGGAGATAATCAACCAGGTTTATCAGTAGCTAGATTGTCAAAATTAACGATTGAAGTACCTGATATGAAATATCAGTTAAAGGTTGTTAAGTTGTTAGATGAAATGAGTGCAGATTTGGAATTTTTTATAGACAATATCACACAAATTAAAATGCTTGAAGGTAAGGTTTTGAGTTACTACAATGAAAAAATCGGAACAGCTTTAGAAAGATAAACAAATGGATAACAAGCTATATTGTGAAGATTGTGAGCAGTTTTTCTTTTTGAAAGACAAGTTAGATTATGATTGTGTATTTCAAAATGGCATTTGTAGTGAATGCTTAGTCAAAAGAGTAGAAAGGGGGATTGAATGGTAGTTGATGATAAATGGAATCACGATTGGGCTTTGTACTCAGGAGATAGATTTGTCACAATGGGAACATTATATGAGATAAGCGAATATACTGGTATAAGCTTAGATTCCTTAAAGATTTACTCAAGAAAATATCACAAAACACATTTTCCAAACGGGAGAGCTTTGATAAGAATAGAAGATGATAAAGAGGGTGAAGTATGACAACACTAGAAAACGTAAAACAATGGTTTATTGACCGTGATCTTGAAAACGGTGGGCGGTTAGACAAGCAGTCACTCAAACTCAGTGAAGAGTTCGGTGAGTTATGCGCTGGCTATCTCAAGAAGAACGAGAAACTGACTAAGGACAGTATCGGAGATTGTGCAGTTGTGATTGTCGGTTTGGCATTGCTGATAAAAGAGGATGTGCAGGAGCTTTTTGATGAAGTTTTTAGCAACGAATACTATGTCATAGAATGTCTAGTCTTTTTGAACAGGACAATCAGTAATATTCAGTTATCAAATGGATTTACAAATAAAGATTTATATATAGTCGATTTAACTCGTTCAATTTATTGGTTAAAATCAATCAGCAATGTGCTAGGTTATAGCTTCGAAGAATGTTTTGAATTTGCTTATCAAGAAATCAAAGACCGCAAGGGTCGTTGGATTGAAGGAAGTTTCGTGAAAGAGGAGGATTTATAAAATGAAAAAACTAGGTATTGTTTTAGGTTCTGTATTTGTAATCGTTGTATCGCCATTTGTGGTTCAGTATGGTTGGAATGAAATTATCACAACGATTGTTCCAGTTGGTAAAATTACAGTCTGGCAAGCATTAGGAATGGATGCACTACTATCTTTCATCTGGCCTGTGTTATCCAGCAAAAAAGAATCTGAAGAGGATTATTCGTATGCTGTGAAGAGCAGTATTTCGAAAATCATTACATGTGCATTTTTAATTTGGTTGGCTAGTTTGTTTATCTAAGGAGGATTTACCTGATGCTTGAAATAGATGGCAAAAGCTACGAAGTCCATAAAGTGAAACTCACAAAAAAAGGATTTAAAAAACTTGAAAAAAGGCGAAACACTTATTTTTATCTGTAAAGAAGATAAAAAGGCTATAACTGTTAGTTTGGAGGAGAAGGAATGAAACCAGAAAAAATTGATAACGTAAACAAACCAAGCCACTACCAAGGCAGATACGGCATGGAATCTATCGATGCTTTAAGGAACTTCATGACACCAGAACAGCTGAAAGGCTTTTATCTTGGAAATGCCTTGAAGTATCAATTGCGATTTCAGAAGAAAAACGGTCTTGAAGATCTGAAGAAAGCCAGAAAGAATCTCGACTGGCTAATCGAGGAGATAGAGAACGAGCAGCCACAATTGAGGAAAAACCATTGTAGAACATAGACGATAATGGCATTAAAAAAAGCCAAGGCACTCTCTACCTCAGCAATAATTTCAAACACTATTATTATATCACAAAGGAGATAGAGAGTGAAGGCTAAAGAGCTTTTAAGCGAATTGCAGAACCTTGACATGGATATCCAGAGTCGTATCGACGAAATCAATGAGCTTGAGGCAGGTTTGCTCTCAAGCCCCAAGTGGACTGACGTCAAAGTTCAAGGCGGACAGACTAGAAAAGTTGATGATGTTTATACTCAGCTTGTCGTGATGAAAGAGGCTATAGAGCAGGATACGAAAGAAGTTATCAATAGAAAACTTGAATTAGGCAGGATGATCAACAGGCTTAGAAATCCAAAAAGTAGATCCGTCCTTAGAATGACTTACATTACTAAGACTTACATTGAGGATATTTGCGACAATTTGAGAATTAGTAAGGCAACTTATTACAGATTACGCAAACAGGCTGAGTCCGAACTGGAGGAGATAATCATAGACAAAGTGAGCTAAAGTGAGTGCGCATGAAGTCTAAAATCTGTTAAAATGGTAGTATCAAGAATTGAAAAGAGAGGTCTCAGAAACTTACAAAGGGTCGGCAGTAGCGACTGGACCTTGCATGATTGCGTAGCTAATTATACTCCGGATAAGTTATAAGCTAGAGGGTTTGATTCCCTCAGAGGTCTTAAAGACTACAAAAATAAAAAAAGAAAGTATTTCAAAATAGATTTCTGATTAACACGCAAGTCTGTAGTCTGCTTGCAGTAAGAACATAGCTCAAGTGGTAGAGCGATAGACTTTTAATCTATTGGTTGCAGGTTCGAGCCCTGTTGTTCTTATGAGAGGTCTTGCATCAAGTCACACGTTGTGTGGCTTTTTTGATTTACAAAAAAGAGCTGCAAGAGCAACTCTTAAACTTGAAGTTTAGACTCAAGGGCTTCAGTGAGAACCTGAGAAAAATTGAGCTTCTTTTCTTCTGCAAGGTTATTCAACCATTCAGGAATAGTCACATTCTTACGAACTTTTTTGGAGTGATACTTACGTAGATAGGCGTTCATATCAATGCTGATCAAAGCGACCTCTGCGTCTGGGTTGTCAGCCTGGACTTGAGAAGTAGAACTTGCTTGAGGATATTCTTGATAGTCCTCAAGAACAAATCCAAGAACCTCAATAGCCATTTGATAGGCTTCGTTCAAATCCTTTCCTTGCGTAATAGCTTCAGGGATATCTGGGAAAGTGACAGTGATAGCTGTATCGCCGTGTTTGAAAATAGCAGGGTAGAGTAACATGGTATATTCCTTTCTAATATAGGGAAGAGGTAAAGCAAGTCAAGAGACAAGCAGATTATTTCAAACCTGCTTGTTTCAAGATGGCATCTTCAGTACCTTTATCTAGGTCTTTGTTGTGCATTGGAACAGTCGTTTGATGTCCTTTGTCGTCTCTCATTTTTATATGACTTCCGCATTGAGACACTTTGTAAAAACCGTTCTTCTTTAACAACTTAACCATTTGTTTAGGCGTTATCGGCATTTGCTTTACCTCGCTTTCTATACTTATATTATACACAAAATAAAAACAGATGTCAAGAATAAATGCGCATAAAATACATATTTTTTTAGAAAGGGCAAAATGAAACCAAAAAAGCTTACAATACTTGGAGGGAGAAGAACCTCAGTAGAATATGATCAACGAAACAATGAGTATACTGAGTACAATCGTACTCGTTGGAAGTATGATAGAGAGGTTAAGCAGTTCTATAACTCAAAAATTTGGAAGCGAACAAGTAAGCAAGTCTTGCTTGAAGCAAATTATATCTGTGCGATGTGCGGTGATGAAGCAACAATGACTGATCACATTATAAGTGTCAAACAAGATTGGTCTAAGAGGCTAGATAGGAACAACCTACAAGCTAGTTGCAAGAAATGTAACGATAAGAAAGCAATCAAAGAGAAGTATTCTTGTTGATTGTGCAATAAATGATAAAAAATAGATATCAAGAAGCGAACGAAAATAGAATACAAAAGGGCGAATCGGTCAGTAATACACCGTAAATTGTACGGAAATACCCCCTATTATTTATAACGGGGGTAGGTATTGTTCGGATATAAGAACGCTGCCCTCTTCTGTATGAAAAATTCCGTTTTTGAAATCTTTAAACTGCAAAAATTAACGCAAAGGAGGTATCGCATGGGCCGAAAAATGAAGATAGTCGAAGCTACAAAAAGTCATCTGACAAAAGAAGAAAAAATAGCTAAAAAAACCATACAGGATAAGGCTTCAGATGGTTTGGATACATTACAACTAACACCGCCAAAGCACTTTGATCCGATTGCGAAAGCAGAATATAAACGAGTCATCAACGATCTGCGAAAGCTACCCCTTAGAAATCTAGATAGGGCTGTCTTAGAAAGTTATTGCACCTGGTATGCAGTCTATAAAGAGGTATCTCGTGGATTACAGAAAAAAGGTTATGTCTACGAGAATGAAAAAGGCTCGGTAGTTCCAAACAAAATGTTGTATACATTAGAGCGTGCCACAACTAACTTGATGAAAGCAGCATCTCAGTTAGGATTGACGGTGGACAGTCGCATGAAATTGTATGTGCCACAGGTCGAAGAAAAGAAAACAAGTATTTTTGATAAGTTTGGAGGGTAATAATGAATAAGTACCAAGAATTAGTTAATCTGATTGAGAAAAATAAGATGACAATCACGAAAAAGGCTTGTTATGATTCACAAAGTGGTTGGTCTGGAGCAAACATCATCATAAAAGATGATCAAGATTTTGAGTTTGATTTGTCTGGTAATGGGTACTGCTTTAATGATAATCAAGTTGATGAAGCGTTGTCGGCCATTAAAAGTTATCTTGAATATAAAAACTTAACTACGTTCGAAGCATTTAAAAAATACATAGAGAATAAAGCTATTTCTAAATAGAAACGGCTTTTTCTGTTTTAGGCCGTTGGTGTAGAGGAAACATAACAAGCTCCAACCTTGTAGTCGTGGGTTCGATTCCTGCACGGTCTGTTTTTTGTCAGAAAGGAGGGATTGCAATAAAATATGACTATAAACCGATTGCGAGTAAATATCGTGATGTAGCTTTTGATTATGCAAAAAGCGTGGTTGATGGCAAACGGATTGTTAGTCAGAAAGTTTTTAAAGCATGTTTACGTCACTTAAATGACTTAAAAAAGATTTCTCGAAAATCTTTCTCTTACGACTATATCCCAGAAAAGGCTCAGGATCCAATTGATTTTATCGAAATCCTCCCAGATGTCAAAACTGGTAAATCTTATCCGTTAGCTGAATTTCAAAAATTTATTCTGGCTAGTTTGTATGGCTGGCGCAGGAAGTCGGATAATTCTATTAGGCGCTTTAGGAAAGCGATGATCTCGCTGGCCCGTAAGAATGGTAAGACAATTCTTGTGGCAGGTATTTTACTTTATGAGTTTTTGTTTGGCCACAATCCAGCAATGTCTAGACAACTTTTTTGTACCGCAAATGATAAAACCCAAGCTAAAATCGCTTTTGAGATGGCTCGGAAGCAACTGGACGCGTTGAGGGCACAAGATGAGGATGTCAGGAAGGCCACAAAGCGGGTTAGAGAAGAATTGAGGAACTTGGTGGACGAATCCTATATCCGTCCGTTAAGTCGCGATACAGGGGCTGTAGATGGCTTTGAACCATATGTCGGAGTGTTGGACGAGTTCGCAGCATCTAAAACAAATGAAATGATTGAACTTTTGGAATCTGGTCAAGGCCAGTTGGACAATCCGCTAATTCTGATTATTTCCACGGCGGGACTCGATCTCAATGTCCCGATGCACACGATTGAATATCCTTATATTGAGAAAATCTTGAATGAGGAAGTAGAAAATGATGGATACTTCGCTTTTATTGCAGAGCAAGATAACGAGGAAGAGATTGCAGACGAAAAGAACTGGATAAAATCAAATCCAATCCTTGAGGTGCCAGCACTTTACGATAAAATCATGAATTACTTGCGAAATCGTAGAAAGGTATCTCTAGAGACAGGGGCTGTGAATGAGGTCTTGGTTAAAAACTACAATATGTGGCGTCAATCATCTGAAGAGTCTTACATGGACAAAGAAAGCTGGGCGAAAGCTAAGATTGATAAACCTGACACCAAAAAGCGTAGAGTTTGGTTAGGAGTCGATGTTGGTAGATCCAGCGACTTATTCTCTATTTCTCCTATGGTCATGATGGATGACTATTGGTATGCGGATAGCTTTTCATTTGTAGCTACTAAATACGGTTTGATTGCTAAAGAAAAACGAGACGGTGTTTCTTATACCAATTTGGAACGAATGGGCGAATGCGAGATTACCACCCTTGAAAGTGGAGTTATTGATGATGAACGAGTTCTTGAGAAAATCGAGGAAATGGTCTATGAGAATGATTGGGAATTACAAGGTATATACTTTGACCCTTATCAATTTGGTTCACTATTGACTATGATTGAGAAACGACACCCAGAATGGCCACTAGTTCAGATACCGCAGACAACCATGGTCTTGAATATGCCCACGAAACAATTCCGTGATGATGTTCGTCAAGGTAAAATCAAGCATAGCGGGAATCAGCTTCTGACAATGGCAATAAATAATGCCTACACTAAAGTTGATAATAACGGTATGAGGATTGATAAAAACAAAAACAGTAACAAAATCGACCCTCTGGATGCCTTATTGGACGCGTATGCTGCTTGCTACTTAGAGCCATTCGATGGAACAGGTTATTGGACGAACGAAAAAATTTTGGAAGGAGGTTCGCTATTTTGAGGTTTTTAAATCAGATACATACAATCTTGCTATTGGCTGGATTATCTTTCTTCATCTACGGTATTTTTTTGATAGGTGAAGTGTATGGATATATCGCTACAGGTATCATTCTTTGCTTACTTGCTTTATATATTGATAAAACTAAATGAATAGGCTATAATATCCTTTAAATAGGAGGGGTATTTATGCCAAAATCATATAAAACTCAGTTGCTGGAAAAAATATCTGATTACAGAAATCAGATAGAAGAGATTGACCAAGAAGTAGATCAACTTGCAAAAGAGAGTAAAAAAGGTTTCCTTGCTCTTTTGTTTGGGGCAAGAGACTATAGCTTTAAAATTCAACCGTTATTAAATAAAAAATCTGAGATACAACAGTGGTTGGGTAAGGTTGAAGAGGAATTAGAAAAAGGCTATGTTTATGGACGTAGGTTATTTGTAAAGGGGACTAAATACCGAGAAGAAGGAGAGGTCCCGTTTCGTAAATTAGCTGGTATCCCAGAAGATGAGGATGATATGTTTTACCATGAAATAGTAACAACAAAGAATTTTAAACTCGTTCTGGAACCAACTAATCAAGCAGATGAGAATGCAATAAAAGTAATGGTAGAGGGTTATTTTGTAGGTTATATTGATAGGCGCCATAACAAAGGTTTAAAAAAATACATAGATAATGATAAATATATTATCGAAGGCGAAGTAATAGGAACAGGAGGTTCTTTTGATGGTGATACAAGTTATCCGATACGTTACGATATAGAGTTAAGAATTAGGAAGAAATAGCATTCAAGAAAATTGAGTGCTTTTTTTATGTTCAAAAACAGAAAGGAGGTGAGGAAATAAATGACTTTTTTTCAATCTTTAGGTTCGTCAAAACTATCTTATGACGATTATGTCTCTTCGGTGCTTTCTGGCAATTCAAGTCCTGAATATACTGGTATATCTGCCTTAAAGAATAGCGATGTCTTGACTGCAGTATCTATCATAGCTGGAGATGTGGCTCGTTTTCCGTTGTTAAAAAAGGATTTAATGGGCAATATTGAACAAGATGAAGATATGAATTATCTTTTGAATGTTAAATCTACGAGTAATACATCGGCTCGTCAGTGGAAGTTTGCGATGACCGTCAACACTATTTTGACTGGTAATTCATTCTCTCGTATTCTACGTGATCCAATCAGTGGTAAGCCTCTAGAGTTTCAATTCTTTAGGCCGTCTGAAACGATCGTTGAGGAAACTGATGACCATGAATTGATCTACACATTCAGAGACCGATTGAATGGCCGGGAAATTCGTTGCGGAGCAGACGAGGTTATTCACTGGAAGTTCTTTAGCCATGATACTATCTTGGGTAGGTCTCCGCTATTGTCTTTAGGTGATGAAATCAGCCTACAAAACGGCGGTCTGAATACCTTAATTAAATTCTTTAGAGATGGCTTCTCAAGTGGAATTATCAAGCTTAAAGGCTCTCAATTAAACGGCGAAGCTAGGCAAAAGGCCCGTATGGACTTTGAAAAGATGCGTGAGGGTTCGACAGGTGGCAGTCCGTTGGTATTTGATGACACACAGGAATACACTCCACTTGAAATTGATACGAATGTCTTGCAGTTGATTACATCGAATAACTTCTCTACTGCCCAGATTGCTAAAGCTCTACGAGTTCCTAGTTTCAAACTGGGAGTGAATAGCCCTAACCAATCTGTCACACAGTTGACTGAAGATTATGTAACCAACGACCTTCCGTTCTATTTCGATGCAATCACAAGCGAATTGGCTTTGAAAGTGTTCGATGATGAAGAACGTAGGAAGTATCGTGTTGACTTTGACACTCGTAACGTGACTGGTAGAAACGTAGATGAGATTGTGAAACTTGTGAACAATCAAATCTTGACACCTAACCAAGCCTTGATTGAACTTGGTAAGGAACGTTCTACTGATCCAAACATGGACCGATACCAATCAAGTTTAAACTATGTCTTCTTGGATAAGAAAGAAGAATATCAATCAATGAAAGGAGGTGAGACAAGAGATGCCAAAGAGAATCAAGATGAAAGGTCCACTGATTCCGAATAATAGTCAAGAAGTTTACGACTATTTCGGTTTGGAAGCAGTCAGTGCTAAATCTATCACAGATGCTTTTCCAGAAGACAATAGTGACATCGTTTTGGAAGTTAATTCAAACGGTGGTCTTGTAACTGTTGGAAGTGAAATTTATACAGCTTTGAAAAGCTATCCAGGGAACGTGACTGTTGAAGTAACAGGAATGGCAGCAAGCGCTGCTAGTGTTGCAATCATGGGAGCTGGCAAGGTGCTTATTAGTCCAACGGCACAAATTATGATCCACAAAGCACTGTATGGTTTTGTATCTGGTAATAGCGATGATTTAGACAAAGCTTCTAATGCGCTTAAATCTAGCGACCAAGCCATCGTGAATGCGTATGTAGCAAAGACTGGATTGGAAGAATCAGTGATCATCGACATGATGAAAAATGAAACCTTCATGTCAGCTAGTGAAGCAGTTGAAAAAGGCTTTGCAGATGAAGTAATGACCTTTGATGATGTTGGTGCAGTTGCAAGTCTTGGAGATGGCTTGTTGCCACAAGCAGTTATTGATGACTTTTACGCTAACCGTAGCAAGCGTAAGTCTGAAATCCAAAACATGCTACGAGAAGTAGAAAAAGAAGAATTACTCAGAGGGCTCTAGGCTCTCTTTTTTATACCCAAAAAGGAGAAAAGAAGGTATGTTTAAAGAAAAAATGAAAGAACTCAAAGCGCAGATTGCAAACATCGGTGCTGAAATCATTGCTAAAACAGACGAATTGAAATCTGTTTTGAATACTGACGATCTCGAAAAAGCTCGTGAAATTCGTGCTGAAATTGACAACTTGAAATCACAAAAAGAAGAAGTGGAAAACAACTTGAAGGCTTATGAAATCGCAGAAGCAGGCACTGGAGCGCATGCAGCTGGCGAAAAACACGAAGTAAAAGCGGAAGGTAAAACTTACCGTGAATCTGTAAATGAGTGGGTGCGTACTAAAGGTGCAGTGGCAGATGCTAACTTAAAACTTGAAGGAAAAGACCTTCTCATCCCAATGAATGAAGCTGTTAACCCAACACAAGATGGATTGAAGAAAACAGATACTGGAAAAGTAACTAGCAAAGAAATTGTTACTACTCCAATTCGTGAAGTTAAGACTGTTGTCGACCTTAAACAATTCGTGACAATTCACAAAGCTTCTAAAGGTGAAGGATCATATCCAATTCTTAAACACGCAACCTCTAAGATGGCAAGCGTAGAAGAATTGGAGAAGAACCCAGCTCTTGCTAAGCCTGAATTTACAGATGTTGCTTGGAAAGTTAAGACTTACCGTGGAGCTATCCCACTTTCTCAAGAAGCGATTGACGATGCAGATGTTGACTTGCTTGCAATTGTCGCTGAAGCAGCTAATCAAATTAAGGTTAACACTACAAATGATGTAATCGGTACTGTTTTGAAAACCTTTGAAGAAAAACAAGCGGCAGACTTAGATGCAATCAAGGCTATTTTGAATGTTGACCTTGACCCAGCTTACAACGTTTCATTCGTAGTTTCTCAAAGTTTTTACCAAAAATTGGACACTTTGAAAGATAAGAATGGTCGCTACTTGCTTCAGGACTCTATTGTTTCTGCATCAGGTAAAGCCTTCCTTGGACATCCAGTATTCGTAGTTGCTGATACAATGCTTGGTGTAGCTGGTGAAGCTAAAGCCTTCATCGGTGATGTACAACGTGCTGTACTCTTTGCTGACCGTCAAGAATTGGGTCTTCGCTGGACTGACAATGAAATCTATGGTCAATACTTGCAAGCAGTTGTACGCTTTGATGTGAAAAAAGCAGATGCGAAAGCAGGTTATTTTGTAACTATGCCCTAAGGATCCCCCAGTTAGTGGGGGTGTCTCACGGTCAGCGGTAACTCTAGCAGTACCAACCGCAAGTAGCACCAAGCAAGAAATCATGGATTATTTAGATAGCAGAGGGATTTCTTACATAGCGACTCAAACTAAAGAGCAACTACTAGCCTTGATTGGAGGTTAGAGCCATGGAAGATAAAAAGAATGGTTTTCTCGAAGAAGTTAAGTTGTATTGTAAAATCGACTATGACTTTGAAGATGAGTTACTACTTGAACTTATTGAGTCAGCTAGAGAGCAAATTTGTTTCGCTATCGATAACAAATTGCAACCCGAGGACCTAGAGTCCTATGCGAAGTTCCGTCTAGCTGTCAAAAAGCAAGTCAAGGAAGAGTACGAACATCGAGGGATGTCAGCGGATACCATGCGTTATCCATTAGCGAACGGTGTTCTGAACATTATTCATCAACTTAGAACACGGAGGGAAAGTTAATGCGGACACGTAACATGAATGTCCGCATTACTTTTTTTCAAAGAGTAGGTGGACAAAATGAGGATGGAGAGGTGCTAGATTTCGAAAGAAAAGACCTGTATTCTTGTTGGGCAGAAGTATCAAAAACCTCTATCAAAGATTTTCGCGAAAATGCAACGGTCACGAAAGCTAGTGGATTATCTGAGCACAAAGATACTAAAACATTCTTAATTCGTCATCTACCAAAGCTGCCTTTTGACAATTCCTGTTTCGTAGAATTTGATGGCAATGAATATCAAATCATTGCTATTGAACGTGACTACGCAAACAAGGAAATTGACTTGATTAAGGGAGTGATGTTGTCATGACGAAAGGATTGGATCTTTGTCTTGAGAATCTTACTAAACTGGAAGCCAAGGCCCCTAGAGTCGCTCGTGAAGCGGTAATTGAAGTGGCTCAAGAGTTCAAGAAAGAACTTGAAGCGAATACTCCGTTTTATAAAGAGAAAACTCTTTATAGAATGAAGGAAGATGTGAAAATCAGTAACTTCAAAAGTGGTGGCGATGCACCGTCAAAAGATATCGGATATGGTCGTGCAACAGGATGGCGTGCAAGATTTCCAGATGACGGAACAATTTATCAAAAAGCGCAGGATTTCGAGGAAAAGACTATTAATGCAGTCACTCCTCGCGCTAAAGAGATATACAAACAAAAAATGAGGGAGGTGTTAAAATAAATGATTGCTGAAACTGAAGCGTATAAACTTTTGGTAGCAGATGAACAATTGAATCAACTGTTCAATGAGTTTAGAGGTAAGGAGTTTCCAGGATACAAACAAGGTATCTTTACTTATGATATTCCTGAAAAGCCTACAAACTTAAAGCAAAAAGAACTTGCTCCGTTTGCAAGAATTTACTTAACTTATGAAGCACCTCACAAGTATGCAGATGATAAAATCATCTCAATGGAACAACGCATCACAATCAACTTTTGGTGTAAGAGCGGAAAGCAAGCCGACCAAATCGCCAAAAGAATGGATGCAATACTAGAAAGTGGCGGATTTGAACGCTACACAGCAAATGAGAAACCTCGATACATGGATGACGATATTGGATTGTTAATGAACGTCCGAAAATATCGTCTTTTTGATTGGAGCGGTCTCGAAGAAATGGAAGGAAAATAAATAAATGTCTAAAGTTAAATTTGGTTTACGTGGTTTCGAATATGGGGTATTGAACTCTCAAAACCTCGTTGCAGGTGAAACTAAAAAGATTCCAGGAATTAAATCAGCGAAACTGGATATCACAAATGAATTGAACACTATCACAGCGGATGATGGACCATACGTAGTATTATCTTCTGGTATCACTGGAACAACTCTTGAAGTGTCATGGTTGGATTTGGGTAGTGATGCGCGTAAAGACTTCTATGGCATCGCTGTTGAAAATGGTGTTGAAAAATACAGCAAGAAGATGACACCAAATGACATCGCTTGCTTGTTCCGCACAACTGGTGACGACGGCAAAGGTATTTGGGTTGGTCTTCTTAAAGGTAAGTTCTCACTTCCAGGAATGGATTTGGAAACTAAAGACGGTTCACCAGATCCTAAAAACGATACAGTATCTGGTAGCTTCGTAGCTCGTGGAGACGAAGACGAAGGTCTTGTAATTGTAGTAGGTCGTGAAGACAACCCACAATTCCAAGAATCCGAATTCCGTAAGCTCGTCTTCCCAAAGTCGTAAGCGGTGCTAGTTCTGAACGAACAGTAACCGCTGAATCAGGCGCAGCAAGACAAGAAGCATAAGAATAGGCTTGGTTTTTTCCAAGCCTTTATTTTTTAAGGAGTAAACAATGTTTGAAATTAAATTTAAAAAAGGTGGGGTTCTAAAAGAATTCTCCAAAGATTATGTCAATGTTGAAGATAATCTTCTAGCATTAGAACACCAAGTTAGACAAACTTCATTGTACGAAAACAAGGAAGATTTGTTAAATCCTGCTAAACATCGTGAGTTGAACGAGGCGTATCTTGATATGTTCGTGAAAATGTACGGTGAGCAGTTCGATGCAGATGATTTGAAGAGCGCAAGTGTTGAAACACTCGAAACTTTGAACGAACTATATCTTGCAGCTCTTGGCGGAAAGCAAGAAGAAAAAGAGACTCCCGAGGGAAAAAAGAAGAAAAAGGGCTAAGCCCTAAAGAAGCTCAAAATAATTTATTAGTTTGGGTTCAATCGTTAATGAGCCAAGGATATACAATCCATGATATTAAAAGTATGCGTTTATCAGATTTTGATTTGATGGTGCAGGCTTTAGAAACAAAAGAAAGCAAAGAGGAAGAAGAAACAACCCTTGACAAGGCTTTCCCGTTCCTTTTTGGATAGAAAGGAGAATGAATGGCAAGTAATATTGGCGAATTAGTCGCCACAGCAACCTTAGATGTCGCTCCTTTTCAGTCGAACGTTGGAAGGTTGAAGACGTATATAAAAGGCGTTGATAATTCCCTGAAAGCTATGGAAAACAACTTTAAGGGCGCTGGCAAGAACGTCACTAACTTAAAGAGTCTTATGGATCAAACTGGTTCTGCTTTGGCAAATTACCAGAAGCTTTGGAGTGCTCAAAGTGAACGATTAAACGAACTAAAAGAGCAGATTGGAAAAGTTTCTGAGGCTACTGATGCGCAGAAAAAGAAATTATTAGACCAATCAACAGCTATGACAGCTACTGCTGCTAAAGTCGCTGAATTACAAAATCGCTATGATCAATTAGCTAAATCTATGCGACAAGCTTATATCGATGATAGTGCATTTACTAAATTCGGTAAGAGCGCACAGGAAGTTGGTAATAAAATCAGTCAAATGGGTCAAACCGTTTCTGGTTTTGGTTCAGCTTTAACTCGTGGAGTTACTGCTCCAATCGTGGCTGGAGCTGGACTTGTAGTGAAAGCAGCAATCGATTATGAGTCAGCGTTCGCTGGGGTTAAGAAAACAGTGGACGAAACTGCCACGGTTTCTTACCAAAAACTATCAGATGGCATCCGTCAAATGGCCAAGGAATTGCCAGCCAGTGCAGTTCAAATTGCAAATGTCGCTGAAGTTGCGGGGCAGTTGGGTATCAAGGCAGAAGATATTCTTACATTCTCCCGAACCATGATTGACATGGGAGAGTCAACGAACTTGAGTGCTGAAGAAGCTGCGACAGCCATTGCCAAGATTGCGAATATCTTGGGGCTAACTTCAGACGAATATGGTCGATTTGGTGCATCAGTGGTCGATTTGGGTAACAACTTCGCAACAACTGAAAAAGATATTGTTGAGATGACCAACCGGTTAGCAGCAGGTGGCAAACTTGCTGGACTAACTGCTCCTGAAATCTTAGGTCTTGCAACTGCTATGAGTAGTGTAGGGATTGAAGCAGAAGCAGGTGGTACTGCAATGACTCAAACCCTTACTGCTATTGGTAATGCGGTCTCATTGACCACTAAAGACTCAGCAGATGATCTAGCTTTAATTGCTAAAGTTGCAGGAACAACATCAGAGGAGTTCCAAAAAGCGTGGAAAGAGAAACCCGCTGAAGCTTTGCAAGCCTTTATTAAAGGTCTTAATACGGCTCGTGAGCAAGGCGCGAATATGGATGCTATCTTGATGAAATTAGGTATGACAGGTGTTAGGCAAGGTAATATGCTTAAATCTCTAGCCTTATCATCGGATAAAATGAGCGCAGCAGTTGCACGTTCTAATCAAGCGTGGAAAGATAATACTGCTCTGACAAACGAAGCGAATAAGCGTTATGAGACTACTGAGTCTCAATTGAAGATGTTCAGGAACCAAGTGACTGACTTGGCTATTGAATTTGGTGGGCCATTAATTAAAGCTCTAAGAGAAGGACTTAATGCAGTCAAACCATGGCTGAACAACCTCGCTGATTTAGCTAAAAAGTTCAGTTCACTATCAACAGAACAACAACAAAATATTATCAAGTGGGGGCTATTTGCAGCAGCATTAGGACCGGCTTTGAAGCTTTTAGGTGGTGGAATCTCAGTCATCGGTGGTTTTGCGAAGGCTATTGGTGGTTTATCGAAAGGGATTGGTTTTTTAAGCGGTTCAATCAGATATCTGAAAGATTTTGGAAGTGTCGCGAACGGATTGAGAACAGTCGCTGGATCCGCTGGAGCAGTTGAAACTGCAGTAGCAGGAGCAACTTCTAGCACAGGTACATTTGCTAGTGCGTTAGGAGCGCTTGCAAATCCTATTGGTTTGTTGGTTGGTGGTACTGCTCTTCTTGCTGTAGGGTTGGCTTACCTAGCGAATAAAAAAGATGAAGCTCGGATCAAGACTGAAGAATTTGGCTCACAACTAAGTGATACTGCAAGGGGAGAGTTGAGAAACTTCCAAAAAACAGTAGATGAAACCAGTACGGCAGTCGCAAACTTCGGTACTCATGCTGGAGATGCCGACAAGGTCTCTGGAGCCTTTAAAAAACTCTATGAAGAAATTGCTACTGCTGCAGACAAGACCAACAAACGAATGGAAGAGTTGGGCGCTAAATGGGGCCTTAGTGAGGACGATATAGCCAAAGCCAAGGAAAGAAATGGCCAGGTTGTCTCTAACACTGAGGCCATGATGAATCAAATTAATGAGATCTATCAACGGCATAATGGCGATGCAAGCAAATTCTCTCAAGAAGAAAAAGAAATCATCCTGAACAATCAGAATGAGATGATTAAGGCAAAACTCTCGATGATGGACTTGTCAGCAGAGCAACAGAAAGCAGCTTTGCAAGCTTTGAATGGCGATGTCAGAAGTCTGAATGAAACGCAATTGAAGCATACTAAAGATGTTTTAAAACAAGCACTTGATGAGGAAAAGAAACTCTACGAGAACTCAAAAAGTGAACTGAAAGAGTTGTTAAACGGTAAGGCTATTGATCAAGAAACTTACAATAAGAAAATGCAGACTCTAGAAGCAAACCATACTCAAACTATGGAAGCTTTGGGCGTTAAGTATTATCAAGTCATGAAGAATCTGGATGAAAAAGTTAAGTCCAGGACTGGTCAAAGTTGGAATTACTGGGAAGAAGCAAAGAAAGTTCTAGAAGAATACGGTTTATCCTATGAGGTGATTGGTCAGAAAGCAGCAGAAGCTTCTCAAAAAATGGGTGATTCTCACAGTATTCTTGCTAAATATACTAGTGATATGAGCAAAGAGACAAGAGAAGCTAACGATGCTTGGTCCTTACTAGTAGGGAATATCAATAAAAACGGTAATTTCGAAGTTAAATCTAATGTTAAGGAAGTTATCGGAGAGGCTGCCAAATCTGCTGAAGGTTGGGAACAACTGCAGTTCATCGCTAAGACTGCGGATATCAATTCAAATGCTCGTGTAACTATCGCTGAGGCTCTTGTCGAATCTGGTAAATGGAAAGACATGACCCTCGAAGAGAAACAAGTAATCGTCAAGAACCAAGCTGGGTTACAAGCCATCTTTGATAGTGAAACCCATCTTAAAACATGGAACAGTATGCCTGCAGAAGTTAAAGAATTGCTCTTAAAAAATGCAGATGTGATGAATAAGGCTGAGGAAGCTTCAAAGGCACTTTACAATTATGATGCACTCACACCAAAACAAAAAGAGTTACTAGCGACAGATGAGAATTTCAGAAACGCTGTTGCTCGCTCGACTGACACGTTAACTACTTGGAATGCCACGACTCCATTTACAAAAGATTTGAAGGCAGATCCGACGAATGTTTTGTACAATGGTCAGTTGTCTATTGATAAAATCATGTCTTGGAACATGACAAGCGCTGATGCAAAATCATTAGATGCAGTTGATAATACAGCTGTAGCAGTAGGAAGTGCAATGGCAAGTGTTAATTCTCCAAGACAAGAGGCTCCAATTGGTATTAACGCAACAGATTTAACAGGTCCAGAATCTTCATCTGCAAACGCTGGAATCAATGCGATTAAACAAAACTTTCCGATTAATATCAATGCAACAAACCAAACTCAAGGAGAAGCCAACGCTGCAAGCAACGCAGTTAACGCAGTTAAGCAGAATAGCCCTATAAGCATCAACGCCGAAAATAATACAGGCAGTGTTATCGGTAGCGTGTTAGGAAGCTTGGCATCGTTGCCAGCCTTCAAATTCATTGATATCATAACACGACATTTTACTGAGCAGCATGCGAAAGGTACGAATTATCACCCTGGAGGTCTTGCAACAGTTAATGACCAACGTGGTACACTCTATAAGGAGCTTGTGACATTGCCAGATGGAACATCCTTCATCCCTGAAGGTCGTAACGTGGTCTTACCATTGCCACCTGGCACGAAGGTTATGCGAGCTGGTAAAACTCGTAGTTTGATGAATCGATTAGGCATTCCAAACTACGAAAAAGGTATTGGTTTTGAAGATACGAAAATTTCGCATCTAAGCAGACGGATCCAGAGCGTTAACATTCGAAACAGCAACCGCGGATATCAGACTACAGCTTATGCTATTGATAGTTATGGTAATTCTGGAAGCGGTCAAGCTGTTGTAGCTGAATTGGTCAGCTTGAAAGAAAGTGTAGAAAATCTACTTGGTAAATTATTGGACAAGGATTTCAATACTTATTTAGACGGTCAAGTTATGGCTGAAAGTTCTTATAGATACCACGGAAATATCATGAGAAGGGAGGGGATATAATGGCCAATTACTTAAAAGTAAATGATTTTTCAACAGCCAATTTCAAAAACTGCGTAGTGACTGATTTTGGCACAATTCATTCTGCCAGTCCTCGTTTCTCGGAGCAATTGAAGTTGTTTGGAATGAATGGAAGTTACAACCAGGAAGAAGGGACTTTTGATAATTACGAGAGAACTATTCGAATATTTTTCGAGCGATTTTCAAATTTGGCAACTTTGGTTGAGAAATTCAAGGCAGTTGGAAATCTACTAGAGTTCAGTTATCAACCCGATTCAGTATTCTATGCTGATTTACTTGATACAGAGATAACGCCTAAAGGCATGTATGGCTGGGAATTGGCAATTAAGCTAGACATGCAACCGTTTAGATATCAAAAAAATAGCGAACCCATTGTATTTACAGCATCCGGAACTATTAACAACCTTGGCAGTGTCTACTCCGAGCCAGTTATCGATATTGAGGGGGATGGTGACATCTCTCTTACGATTGGTCGGAAGACCATGTATCTAGCAATTAAGACCAAGGCCACGATTGATTGTAGGCAAGGCAAGCAGAATATCTATAACGCGACTGGAGCGGTTCAAAACACGCTCAGAAAGCGTGGAGGGTTCTTTGAAATCCCTTCTGGTAACTCTGGAATTGCTTTTGTCGGAAATGTTCGTAAGGTGACAATTAAGCCAAATTGGAGGTATAAAGTATGATTTATTTAACTGAAGGAAACATACCTCTCAATGCTGCCTACGATGATAATATTGTCCAAGAAGCGAATAGCACCTATCAATTAACATTCAAATTTCCTACAAATGATATCTTGTGGCAAAGGTTAAAAGAAGAAACATTCTTGACAGCTGATGATCTACACGGTGAGCAAGACTTTGTTATTTTCGAAGTCGAGAAAAAACATGGATATATTCAAATCTATGCGAACCAAGTCTTTACGCTCTTAAATAACTATGTAGTCAATCCAATTTCTTTGGATAGACAGACTGGTTCAACTGCTTTGAGTCGATTCGCTGGAAGTATCACTCGTGATAATCCGTTCTCGTTCTTTTCAGATATCGACGATAGACACACTTTTAACACCGATAACAAAAATGCTATGGATGCGTTCTCGAAAGATAAGCACTCTATTCTTGGTTTGTGGGGTGGTGACCTTGTGCGTCATGGCTACCAGGTTCGACTTTTAAAAAATGGCGGTTCAGAGAATGAATCGCTTTTTATGTATAAGAAAAACCTATCTAGCTACGAGCATAAGACATCTACTAAGTCTTTACGGACTCGCATAACCTTCATCACGACTATTCGTGGCGAGGGAGAAAAGCCAGTCGATAAGCATTACAAAGTGGTTGTCGATAGTCCACTGATTAACAAATACAGTCAGATTTATGAGGATGTTGTAGAGGTCAACGACCAGGACGTAGTAGATGAAGCAACCCTCTTAAAATACGGCAAACAGTATTTTAGAACAACATTGTGCGATATGCTCGAAGATAGCATTGAAATTGATGTTATCGGTCAGAGCGATGTGCCTGTTCAAATGTTCGATGTTGTGAGTGCATATCATGAGCAGTTCGATTTAGACGTCCGAAAGAAAATCACAAAATACAACTATTCTCCAATGGCTAAAAAGTTGAAGAGTATTGGATTTGGTGATTTTAAGTCTGGACTTGCAAATGCGATCGGGAACGCGGTCAGTGACGCGGTCAAGAATGAAACTCAGCATTTGCAAGGACAGTTCGCTAGTCAATTAGCGAAAGAAATCAAGAATGCGGATCTCGCTTTCAATCGAAAAAAAGAGGAGCTAGTCAACCAATTCACAGATGGTCTCAACGCTGCCAAGGCCAAAACTGAAGAGGTCAAGCGTCAACTCTCTGACACCATCGACCAGCGCTTTAGCAGTTTTGACAATGGTCCATTACAAGAAATCAAGCGCAGAGCTGAAGAAGCCTTGCGAAACGCTGGCGCAAGTACCTTGCTTGCTCAAGAAGCAAAGCAGATCAGTGAGCGAGTCAGGGCGGATATTACTAATCTGCAAGCATCTTCTCAAAATGCGCTTAATCAGATTGAGTCGTTCAAGACTCAGTACGGCACTAAGCTGAATGAAGTTAAGAGCACTGCAGACGGTCTGCTGACTAAAATGGGTGCAGTTGAGACCTACATCAGCAAAGATGGTCAGCGACAAGAGAGCTTGCAACGTTATGCACGAGACGAGAGCGCTCGTCAAGTCAGCGCAGTTCGTGAACAGATATCCAGAGACTATGTTGGGAAATCGGTTTATCAAGAAGATGTGAGAGGTCTTGAGCGTCGTTTCAGTGCGATAAGTACGCAGACGAACAACGACATCGCTTCAAAGATTGCTCAGTACAAGCAGACGGTAGACGGCCAATTTGCAAGCATCACATCGCAAATCGCTAGCAAGGCCAATCAGACAGACTTCCAACGTGTCAGAGAGACTAGTCAGCTCTATGAGAGGATCATTGGTGGTAGCGAGTCTGATATAGCTGAGAAAGTCGCTCGCATGGCTCTGACTAATCAACTATTTCAGGTTGAAGTTAGTAAGTATGCTAACGTTGGCGGTCCGAATATGCTACGAAATTCGAGGGCGGACGACGGTCTGAAGCATTGGACGGAAGCAAATGGTCGTTTGAATTTTACAGCTCACTCGTTTTATTTTAACGGTCAAAAGCGTATGTTTGAATTAAGACCAGGTGCCATCGTTAAAAGTCCACGGTTTATCATCAAACAAAATGCAGACTACGTTTTGAATATTTTAGGATTTGATAACAACTCGAAATATTTCAAGATATATTTTTGTAAGAGAAAAAAAGGCTCAATCTCTGATTTTGAAGAGAAACAGCTTGTCTTCGATGGTAGACCTCCATGGGCAGATGGCCCTGTTTTCAATGGTTCAAAAGCAATCAAGAAATCATTCACATTAAATACTGAAAATTATGACGAAGGTTATCTTCAATTTGAGTACGACCGTAACAATCCTAATAAATGGGGCGGTCTATTCATGACCGAGCTTGATTTTTATGAAGGCACGAATGACCGACTCTGGCAACCTGCTCCAGAAGATGCAGTTGCAGATGCGAATGCGAAGCTTGAAGCCGTTAGCACACAGATGACCTTGCTTCAAGGCTCATGGGCAGTTCAAAATCTGACGAGTGCAGGAGCAATCGTTTCGCAAATCAACGCTACAAACAATCAAATCTTGATTGAAGCTGAGAAAATTCGTTTGAAGGGTAAGACCTTACTTGACGAACTGACAGCTATTCAGGGTTACTTCAAGCGATTGTTCGTCGGTGAAGGTTCATTTGCCAAGCTGAACGCTGAAATTATTGGTTCAAAGACTATCACAGCTGACAAGCTAATCATGGACCAAGCAATGGCCCGGATGTTCGTATCAAGTGATATCTTCACGGATACGCTTGCTGCTAAAGAAGCCTTCATCAACAAGCTTCGGTCGGTAGTAGTATCTGCGACCTTGCTGGAAGGTTTTAAAGGTCGAATTGGTGGTTTCCAGATTGGTACGCATGAGAAAGACCCGTCAACTTACTGGTTGACTGGTCAGAATCAGTTTTATGTAGGGATGAGTAATGGTGCTGGTAATTGGGGCAAAACAGCTCTTTGGGTTAATTGGGGCACGACTTGGGATGCTCCAGGAAATTACGCTTGGTTTGTCAAAGAATCAGGCGAAATGTTCTGTTACAATCGAGCGTATTTTTGGAACACGCCAGTTGTGAATGGAGATCTTCGTGTTACAGGCGATATCTACTACAACAATGAGAATTCAGGTAAATCTGGATACTGGATTTACTCACCTCAGTACAAACAAATCTTTAGCGAGAATGGCTATATGTATTTTATCTGGAGCGGAGGAGGTTCTAGTTGGGTTCCACTCAATAAAGAAATCTCAGACTGTAGATATAAGCACAATATCGAAGCTAGTACAGTTTCTGGGCTAGATGTTATCCAGAAGCTTAAAACGTATAGTTATCGTAAGGAGTATGATGGCAAAATCGAAGATATCGCTTGCGGTATTATGGCGCAGGATGTCCAGAAATATGCTCCTGAAGCATTCTTTGAAAATCCGGACGGCGCATACTCGTACCGAACTTTCGAACTTGTGCCTTATCTAATCAAGGCCATTCAAGAACTCAATCAAAAAATAGAAAAATTGGAGAAAACAGCATGAACGAACAAGATAAACAAATCAGCAGTCTAGCGATTAAGTCGCTTGGTGAAAAAGTCGGTAATGAGGCTACTCAATCAGCTACGCTAGAAGCACTCTATACAGTAACCGCTATGGGGCTCGAGCAGATGAAACGAATCATTGAATCTGACGAAGAGCTCAAAGCAAAATTTGAAGAAGTGAAAGGAAAAATGACGAATGGCAATTAATAATTATGAATTAGCGACCAAACCTTATACTCGTGGTTTTGGAGACAAAGTTACAACCGTTGTAGAAATCCGTTTGCAAGACGGGAATCGTTATAGCACTAACCAGAGGGAATTGGCTGGTGACCGTACACAAGACCAAGAAGACGTGCTTATTCAGGCAGTATTGGATATTGTGAAATCTGAGTTGGATCCAGGAGCAGCAATCGTCAAAACGCAAGCACAGCTTGAACAGGCAAATCAGAAGATTGCTCAAAACAAGAGCGAGCAGAACAAGCTTGCAGCTCTTATCAAGCAGACTGAAGAGAATTCGAAGGTGAATCAGAAGGTCATTCATGTTCTTGTCTTGAACTCTGTCATGAGCAAGAATATCGAGTACGGCACGACTTATAAAGAATTGGTTGAGTTGATTCCACTCGCTGAAGTTGGTAAGACCTACTTACCACATGACCTGATTACCATTGAAGACCCTGAGCACGTTGAAGTGAATGGAGAAGGTAAGCGCATCTTAGTGCAGCTTAACAAGGAATTCACATACAACGGTGAGCCTGTCAGCGCATTTGTGACAAATGGTAGCTTGGAACAAAACGGAACGGGTGTCGCTTGGAAATTTGAAGGTAAAGAGTAGGGGGTGTCTATGCCAGGATATGAACGATTTCTCGTACAGATCTTCATCACCCTTATCCCTGTGATTGGTCTTTATTTTTCGATGAAAGATAAAGCAACCAAACAAGAGAATCGTCTTACGATTTTAGAGAAAGATATCGAAAATCTGAACGAATTCAAGACATCAGCCAACAAGCGGCTCGATAATCACGATGAACAGAATAAGGCTATCTTAGTACTAGCTGAGCAAGTGAAATCACTTGGTGAAGACGTAAGAGAGCTTAAAAATTTAATTCAAAACAAACAACAGTAAAAGGAGAATAAACATGATTAACTGGAAAGTACGATTTAACTTAAAAAACAAAACATTTTTATTGCGAGTAGCATTCGCACTAGCTTTGCCAATTCTCGCATATTTTAATCTTAAACTAGAGGATTTGGTTAGCTGGGGAGTCATTTTAGACTTGCTTGGCAAATTCTTTGCGAATCCTTATCTTGTGGGGTTGACGATTGTAAATATCCTAAATATCATTCCAGACCCAACAACTGCAGGAATTTCTGATAGTAAACGAGCTCTTGACTATCAAGAGCCAAGCGAAGACTAGGAGGGAAAAATGAAGAAAAACGACTTATTCATCGATGTATCTAGCCACAATGGATGCGATATTACAGGTATTTTGGAGGATATGGGTACACAGAATACTATTATCAAAGTTTCTGAAAGTACAAACTATCTAAACCCTTGCCTGTCTGCTCAAGTGGAGCAGTCCAATCCTGTTGGATTCTATCATTTCGCTTGGTTTGGCGGAGACGTAGAAGAAGCCGAGCGAGAAGCACGATACTTCTTGGACAATGTTCCTAAAAAGGTCAAGTATCTTGTACTGGACTATGAAGACCATGCAAGCGACGACGTGCAAGCCAACACTGATGCTTGCTTGCGTTTCATGCAGGTTCTTGCTGATGCAGGTTATAAACCTATTTATTATAGTTATAAACCATTCACGCTCAATAATATTGACTATCAGCAGATTCTTGCAGAGTTTCCAAATAGCCTTTGGATTGCAGGCTACGGCTTGAATGATGGTACGGCTAACTTTGAATACTTCCCTAGCATGGACGGCATTCGATGGTGGCAATACTCTTCAAATCCGTACGACAAGAACATTGTTTTACTAAATGATGAAGAAGCCAAGCCTAAATGGAAAAGAAATGATACTGGATGGTGGTATGAATACCCTGACGGCGCTTATCCAAAAGAAGAGTGGGAAAAGATTGATGGTACCTGGTACTACTTCGACGAGAGAGGTTATTCAATAGCTTCTCGCTGGTTGAAAGATGATGGAAAATGGTACTACCTCAAAGAAAATGGAGCTATGGCCACTGGTTGGGTATTGGTGAATGGCAAATGGTACTATCTTGATGCTTCAGGAGCGATGGTAACTGGTTGGGTTCAATATAAGGACAAACTATACCATCTCAAAGAAGAGAATGGCGCAATGTCTTCAAAAGAGCTTGTCAAAGTTGAAGGCGGCTGGTACTATGTCAATGAGGATGGCAGTCGTTCAGATAAACCATCACTTACTACCCTGCCCGATGGTTTAATTGTTACCACAAAATAAAAATAGAAAGGACTTTCAAATTAGATTACACTAACCGCAGGCAATAGCTTGCGGTTTTTTTGTTTGCACTATTTTAAAAATCATAGTACAATAAATTGGGGTTGTATTTTAGTTCTCGAACAGTGAGAATAAGGTCTAACCGCACACAACCTTTTTAGAAGGTGGCGCCCGATTCGGGCGCACTTTTTTGTTTAGAAAAATATTTTTTAAAAAATTTAAAAAAAGTTAAAGAAAAGTATTGACAATATATAACAAATGTTATATACTATACTTGTAAGATAAATAAAACAAAAAACGGAGGACCTTACAATGAAAACTTTCAACATTATCATTTCTCAATCATCTAATCTAAAAGAGCACTCTGGCGAGTTCGTAGAAAACATCTTGATGACAGTTGAAGCTAAAAATCGTCGTGAAGCTTTAAAGAAAGCTCGTGAATTGCACGAATTCAGCTACAAATGGAAATTCAATATGCGTGACTTGACTGCAATCTCAGATCATCGCAAAGGCTGGAAGCGTCGTTACTTATATGTAAAAGAAGCATAAAAAATACCCCCTCAAAAAAATGAGGGGGTTTGTAAGATAAATAAGGCGGCAGAGTGACCGCCTAGAAAGAGTATAACATGAAAGTAGATACAAAGCAAATTGAGTGGCTATTGGAAAATGCCAGTGGTTATCAGATCTCAAAAATGAGCGGAGTTGCCCAACCCACAATTTCAGCTTTAATCAATAAAAAAAGAAGCATTGAAAATCTCACAATCGAGACTGGTCACAAATTAACTGAACTTGCGAACCAGATGCAAGAAACACCTTAAAAAGCCTATTTAAAGGCTTTTTTATTTACTCTGAAAGTACTTTCTAAATAAAAAAACTTTAAATTTCTTTGTGTTTTCTATTGACAATATATAACAAATGTTATATACTATACTTGTAAGATAAATAAAACAAAAAGAGGTAAACGAAAATGAAAAAAGTAGCTTATGACAAATCAGGAATCATGAAAGAAGCTTGGGAAATGTTTAACCGTAACTACCAAATCTGCGACTTTGAATATGCAGCCTTTTCTGGTCGTGAATACTTCGAATATGCTTCATTTGCTGACTGCTTGAAAGAAGCTTGGGCACATGAAAAAGAAGTTGTTGAACGTGTTAACCAAAAATTTGAAAATGCTGAAACATCCGAAGAAGCAAAAGCTTGGGATTGGGCTTGCAAAAAATTGGGTGTTACTTTTGAAATGGACGCTTACACAAAAATGACAAATGTTGAAAACATGGAAAAAGAAGCTTGGTCAGGTACAAGCGTATGGTCACTAGCTATGCGTGCAGTGAAATTGCACATGGGAATTGCAGCAGCGTAATGAGTAAAATATGGTAAAAGATGATTTAACAAACCAGCTTTTTGGTCGACTGACCGTTTTGGGAGACGTTGGAAAGAGAGCTAAAAATGGTAAAGTGTTGTGGCATTGTCTTTGTAAATGTGGAACGGTCACTTTCGTTCGAGGAGATCACCTAAAAAATGGCTCAGTAATCTCTTGCGGTTGTTTGGATACCGAGAAGAAGCATGAACGTTTTAAGGATTTGACTAGTACGGAAACAGACAATTTCAAGGTTATTGATCGTGCCTATTCCCAAAAAGGACGCGTCTACTGGAATTGCATTTGTAAGCATTGCGGAAATCACATTGAATTACAAAGCAATCAGATAGACCGCTATTCTAGTTGTGGTTGCAAGCAAAATCGCGGTACAAAAGAGCGAATGGCTGAAATCAGCGATCCTGAGAGCTTAAAAACAACACGACCGACTGCGAAAAGCAGTACAGGCGTGCGAGGGGTATATTACAACAAGCGGAAAAAGAGATACGTTGCTTATATCAATGTTGATAAAAAATCAAAATATTTAGGCAGTAGCGTAGACTTAAATAAAGCAGCAGCTATTAGACGAAAAGCTGAAATTGAATATGGATACAGACAAGACCCGTGACAATCATCACGGTTTTTGGTTAAAGAGTCATAAAAGGAGTTATAAAATTAAATATAGCTTGACTTAATAATGTGTCAGAGACTCCCACCGGCTCCATTATTCTTTCACCAACCTTGGAAAAACGTTGTTAAATCAACGTTTTTTGTTTTTGCCTTTGGTATTCCTTGGTATTCTTTTTTTAAAAAGGGATACAAAAAAAGATACAACATTGTTGTATCTAAAAAATAATTTTGCTTTTCTACGGAAGACATGGGATTCGAACCCACGCACGCTGTTACACGCCTACCGCGTTTCCAACACGGCCTCTTAAGCCTCTTGAGTAATCTTCCAATACTTACTCAAATAGTCTACCATAAAGCCACTTATCTTGCAATAAAAATTTTGGAAATAAGAAAAATGATAGAATTTGAAAGAAAGTGATAAAAAATGCTTGACTTTGATAGAAATTGTGCTAGAATGAATAGTGTAAACGATAACAGGAGGTGATTTGGTGTTAAAAACTGAGCGGAAGCAACTGATTTTAGAAGAGTTAAATCAACATCATGTAGTTTCCCTAGAAAAATTGGTTAGTCTATTAGAAACATCAGAATCAACGGTACGAAGAGATTTGGATGAGTTGGAGGCGGAAAACAAGCTTCGCCGTGTGCATGGTGGAGCAGAATTGCCCCACTCCTTGCAGGAAGAAGAAACCATCCAAGAAAAATCTGTCAAAAACCTTCAAGAGAAGAAGTTACTGGCTCAGAAAGCAGCCTCTCTTATCAAGGAACAAGATGTTATCTTTATCGATGCTGGAACGACAACTGCTTTTTTAATCAAGGAATTGGCTAATAAGAATATCACAGTTGTGACCAACTCCATTCACCATGCGGTTCAGTTGGTTGAAAAACAGATTCCAACTGTCATGGTTGGAGGAAGTGTCAAGATGGCAACAGATGCATGTATTGGCGGTGTTGCTCTTAACCAAATCAATCAATTGCACTTTGACCGTGCCTTTATCGGGATGAATGGTGTAGACGATGGTTATTATACGACTCCAGATATGGAGGAGGGAGCTGTGAAACGTGCCATTTTGGAGAATGCCAAACAAACCTATGTCTTGGTCGATTCGTCTAAGATTGGACAAACTTGCTTTGCCAA
This sequence comes from bacterium, assembly GCA_905221355.1. Classification (GTDB taxonomy): domain Bacteria; phylum Bacillota; class Bacilli; order Lactobacillales; family Streptococcaceae; genus Streptococcus. Next base: position 575,300 of record CAJNCU010000001.1, on the reverse strand, counting down.
GGTAGCACCTCTCAAACGAGCTATTGTTATCACAAGTCAAGGGCATGAGCTCTTGCAGGCTATTAAGGAGAAAACGGAGGTAATAGAAGTATGATTTATACAGTCACACTCAATCCATCCATTGACTATATCGTGCGCTTGGACCAAGTTCAAGTCGGTAGTGTCAATCGTATGGACAGTGATGATAAGTTTGCTGGTGGGAAAGGAATCAATGTTAGCCGTGTTTTGAAGCGCTTGGATATTCCTAATACTGCGACTGGATTTATTGGAGGATTTACTGGTAAATTTATCACAGATACTTTGGCAGAAGAGGAAATCGAAACGCGTTTTGTCAAAGTGGCAGAAGATACTCGTATCAATGTCAAGATTAAAGCAGACCAAGAAACAGAAATCAATGGAACAGGTCCAAATGTGGAACCAGCTCAGCTAGAAGAATTGAAAGCTATTTTGTCTAGTCTGACAGCAGATGATACGGTTGTGTTTGCAGGTTCGAGTGCTAAGAACCTAGGCAATGTTATCTATAAGGATTTGATTGCCTTGACACGCCAGACTGGTGCGCAAGTGGTTTGTGACTTTGAAGGACAAACCTTGATTGATAGTTTAGACTACCAGCCACTTTTGGTTAAACCAAACAATCACGAACTTGGAGCTATCTTTGGAGTGAAACTCGAAAGTTTAGATGAAATCGAGAAATATGCTCGAGAATTGCTGGCTAAAGGTGCTCAAAACGTTATCATCTCTATGGCTGGCGACGGTGCCCTTCTTGTCACATCTGAGGGAGCATACTTCGCAAAACCTATCAAGGGAACAGTCAAAAATTCAGTTGGTGCTGGTGACTCTATGGTTGCTGGATTTACCGGTGAATTTGTCAAATCAAAAGACGCAGTAGAGGCCTTCAAATGGGGAGTGGCTTGTGGGACAGCAACTACTTTCTCTGATGACTTGGCAACTGCAGCATTTATAAAAGAAACTTATGAAAAAGTTGAGGTAGAAAAACGATGAAAATTCAAGACCTATTGAGAAAAGATGTTATGTTGCTGGATTTGCAGGCGACTGAAAAAACAGCAGCTATCGAAGAGATGATTCATAGCTTGGTAGATCATGGTTATGTGACGGATTTTGAAACCTTTAAAGAAGGAATCTTAGCGCGTGAAGCTCTCACTTCCACTGGTTTGGGTGACGGAATTGCTATGCCACACAGCAAAAATTCTGCTGTCAAAGAAGCAACGGTTCTATTTGCTAAGTCAAACAAGGGTGTTGACTATGAGAGCTTGGATGGGCAACCAACAGACCTCTTCTTCATGATTGCAGCTCCAGAAGGTGCCAATGATACTCACTTAGCAGCCTTGGCAGAATTGTCTCAATACTTGATGAAAGATGGTTTCGCTGACAAACTTCGTCAAGTAACATCTGCAGATCAAGTTATCGAACTTTTTGACCAAGCTTCAGAAAAAGCTGAGGAGCCTGTTCAAGCACCTGCTAATGACTCTGGTGACTTTATCGTAGCTGTTACAGCTTGTACGACAGGTATTGCCCACACATACATGGCCCAAGAGGCCCTTCAAAAAGTGGCTGCTGAAATGGGTGTTGGGATCAAGGTCGAAACCAACGGTGCCAGCGGTGTTGGGAATCAATTGACTGCAGAGGACATCCGTAAGGCTAAAGCTGTTATCATCGCTGCAGACAAGGCTGTTGAGATGGATCGTTTCGATGGCAAGCCATTGATCAACCGCCCAGTTGCAGACGGTATCCGTAAGACAGAAGAATTGATCAACTTGGCTCTTTCTGGGGATGCTGAAGTTTATCGTGCTGCTAATGGAGCAAAAACTGCAACAGCATCTAATGAAAAACAAAGCCTTGGTGGTGCCTTCTACAAACACTTGATGAGTGGTGTATCTCAAATGTTGCCATTCGTTATCGGTGGTGGTATCATGATTGCCCTTGCTTTCTTGATTGATGGTGCTATGGGTGTGCCACAAGATAGTCTTGGCAATCTCGGATCCTACCATGAGCTAGCTTCCATGTTCATGAAAATCGGTGGTGCAGCCTTTGGCTTGATGCTCCCAGTCTTTGCAGGATATGTTGCCTACTCTATCGCTGAAAAACCAGGTTTGGTAGCTGGTTTTGTGGCTGGTGCAATTGCCAAAGAAGGTTTTGCCTTTGGTAAAATCCCTTATGCAGCAGGTGGTGAAGCAACTTCAACTCTTGCAGGTGTCTCATCCGGTTTCCTAGGTGCCCTTGTTGGTGGATTTATCGCAGGTGCTTTAGTTCTTGCTATCAAGAAATACGTTAAAGTTCCTCGTTCACTTGAAGGTGCTAAATCAATCCTTCTCTTGCCACTTCTTGGAACAATCTTAACAGGATTTGTCATGCTAGCTGTTAACATCCCGATGGCAGCAATCAACACTGCGATGAATGACTTCCTAGGCGGTCTTGGAGGCGGTTCAGCTGTCCTTCTTGGTATCGTTCTTGGTGGAATGATGGCTGTTGATATGGGTGGTCCAGTTAATAAAGCGGCCTATGTCTTTGGTACAGGTACGCTTGCAGCAACTGTTTCTTCAGGTGGTTCTGTAGCCATGGCAGCAGTTATGGCTGGAGGAATGGTGCCACCACTTGCTATCTTTGTCGCAACCCTTCTTTTCAAAGATAAATTCACTAAGGAAGAACGCAACTCTGGTTTGACAAACATCATCATGGGCTTGTCATTTATCACTGAGGGAGCGATTCCATTTGGTGCCGCTGACCCAGCTCGTGCTATCCCAAGCTTCATCCTTGGTTCTGCAGTAGCAGGCGGACTCGTTGGTCTTGCTGGAATTAAACTCATGGCGCCACACGGAGGAATCTTCGTTATCGCCCTCACTTCAAATGCCCTTCTCTACCTTGCCTGTGTCTTGGTTGGCGCAATTGTAAGTGGTGTGGTTTATGGTTACCTACGTAAACCATTAGAAAAATAATCATAAATACTCAAATGACTGAACACGAAAGTGGGCAGTCATTTTTTGATGATGGAGTTAGGGAGAACGGTCTTTAAAGTGATATAATAGAGGTAAATCTTAGAGAATTTAAATGATAGAATGCTGAAGTTCTACAAATATCTTAGAGGAGATAAGTGTCATGAGTGATTCTAGAAAAGAAGGAATCGACAAACTAGAAAAGGAACAGTTCGGTCGCAAAAGTCTTACAAAAGAAGCGTTACAAGGAACCTATGCCAGCTTGGTGGAGGAAGATTTTCCTGATTCTAAACGAATTCATTTTATAGCTGATTTAGGTAGGAGCCCAGAAATTGCCTTTCATTTTGAACTCATTTGCAACGATTGGGAGGAAGGAACTGACCTAAATTTTGAAGCAAGTTTTGACCAGCATGGGCAGGAGGGAATAGACTATCTTTTGGAAACTCTCAATCAAGAGGAAGATGAGAGTCAACGCATTTTGATTGTTTATTTTCTAGCGAAAATTCTTTCCAAAGTAAGACATAGAGATTTTTATGCATCTTCTTGCAAGCAAGTACTTCCTGTTCTAATCTCTCTTTTACCTAGTTCAGAAGCTTCGAATCGTAGAAAGCTAATCATTGCCCTAGGTTGGATTGGTTCAATAAGTGAGATAGAAATCTTAGGGCAACATCTCTTGACTGACCCAGATGCACTTTGTCGTGCCTGGTCTGCCAGTAGTTTGATGCAATTATCTTTTCATCAAATTGAAAAAGAAGTCTTGATGGAGAAAACGAAGGATTTGTTTCGAGAGGCGATTCCAGAAGAAAAGGACTTTCTGGCTTGTGCTCTGATGATAGAAGCAGCTCAAGTTTTATTTGGGAAAAAATGGATTCCTACATCTGCTGTAGAGAAGTTGGAAATCGAAAAGATTGAGAAGGCAAGAAAATCAGCAATTAGATTTTTGAAGAAGTAGTGAGACAAGGTTGTTGAAAAATCATATAGAATAGAAAATTCAGAAATATCAACGAAAAATGATTGTGTCTAGTAGATGCAGTCATTTTTTTGATTTCTCTAGATGTTTCTGAAATATGGTATAATAGAAGCATGGCAAACAAAAATACAAGTAAAACAAGACGGAGACCGTCTAAAGCAGAACTCGAAAGAAAGCAGGCTATCCAGAGGATGTTGATTTCCTTAGGGATTGCCTTATTATTAATCTTTGCAGCCCTCAAACTAGGTGCAGTTGGTATCACTCTTTACAATCTCATTCGACTGTTAGTCGGAAGTTTGGCCTATGTGGCTATAGGCGGCCTCCTCATCTATCTTTTTCTTTTTAAATGGATACGCAAGCAAGAGGGGCTTCTGTCAGGCTTTCTCTGTATCTTCGCTGGCTTGCTCTTGATTTTTGAGGCCTATCTTGTCTGGAAGTTTGGTTTGGAGCAGTCAGTTCTAAAAGGGACCTTGGCTCAAGTTATGACGGATCTGACTGGTATGCGGGTGACTAGCTTTGCTGGTGGAGGTCTGCTAGGTGTTGGACTTTATATCCCCATAGCCTTTCTTTTCTCCAATATCGGATCGTACTTTATTGGACTTCTCTTGATTCTAGTTGGGGCACTCTTAGTTAGTCCTTGGTCTATTTACGATGTTGCAGCCTTTATTGGCGCTCAGTTCAGATCCTTCATGGCAAAACAGGAACAGAGAAAACAGGAACGCTTCATCAAGAGAGAAGAAGAGAAGACTCGTCAAGAAGCTGAAGAAGCAGCAAGAATTCAGAGAGAACTAGAAGAGCAGGATGCGCTGCCGCTTCCTCCTGTAGATCCTGAAACGGGAGAAATCTTATCAGAGGTACCAGACTACGATTTCCACCCAATTCCTGAGGAAGAATGGATCGAACCGGAGATTATCCTCCCTCAAGCTGACTTTGAAGTTCAAGATGTGGAAGAAGATTTTGAGGATGAAGAGGTGCAGGTTGATTTTTCTGCTAAGGAAGCCCTTGAATACAAACTGCCAAGCTTGCAACTCTTTGCGCCAGATAAACCCAAAGACCAATCCAAGGAAAAGAAGATTGTTCGAGAAAATATCAAAATCCTAGAAGAAACCTTTGCCAGCTTTGGTATCAAGGTAACGGTGGAACGGGCAGAAATCGGCCCATCTGTTACTAAGTATGAAGTCAAGCCAGCAGTCGGTGTACGGGTCAACCGCATTTCCAATCTGGCAGACGACTTAGCGCTAGCTCTAGCAGCCAAGGATGTTCGGATTGAGGCTCCGATCCCTGGTAAATCCCTAGTCGGAATCGAAGTGCCTAACTCCGAGATTGCAACCGTCTCCTTCCGTGAACTCTGGGAACAGTCTCAGACTAAGCCAGAAAATCTCCTAGAAATTCCTCTAGGGAAGGCGGTCAATGGAACTGCTCGCACCTTTGACCTTTCCAAGATGCCCCACCTACTCGTTGCAGGTTCGACAGGATCAGGGAAGTCGGTTGCAGTTAACGGTATTATCGCTAGCATTCTCATGAAAGCAAGACCCGACCAGGTCAAGTTTATGATGGTGGATCCTAAGATGGTTGAGTTGTCGGTTTACAATGACATTCCTCACCTTTTGATTCCAGTTGTGACCAATCCACGCAAGGCCAGCAAGGCTCTGCAAAAGGTTGTGGATGAGATGGAAAATCGTTACGAACTCTTTGCTAAGGTTGGAGTACGAAATATCGCTGGTTACAATGCCAAGGTCGAGGAATTTAATAGCCAATCTGAGTACAAACAAGTACCGCTGCCTTTGATTGTAGTTATTGTGGATGAGTTGGCAGACCTCATGATGGTGGCTAGCAAGGAAGTGGAAGATGCCATCATTCGTCTCGGACAGAAGGCGCGTGCCGCAGGGATTCACATGATTCTCGCAACGCAACGTCCATCGGTTGATGTCATCTCTGGCCTCATCAAAGCCAATGTCCCCTCTCGTGTGGCTTTTGCAGTTTCATCAGGTACAGATTCACGAACCATCTTGGATGAGAATGGAGCAGAAAAACTGCTTGGTCGAGGAGACATGCTCTTTAAACCAATTGATGAAAATCACCCAGTCCGCCTACAAGGATCCTTTATCTCAGATGATGATGTCGAACGCATCGTAAACTTCATCAAGGCTCAGGCAGATGCGGACTACGATGACAGCTTTGATCCAGGAGATGTTCCTGAAAATGAAGGAGAGTTCTCTGACGGCGAAGCTGGCGGCGATCCGCTCTTTGAAGAAGCCAAGGCCCTAGTTATTGAGACGCAAAAAGCTAGTGCCTCCATGATTCAGCGTCGTTTGTCAGTTGGATTTAACCGTGCGACCCGCCTGATGGAAGAACTCGAAATGGCAGGTGTCATCGGCCCAGCTGAAGGAACCAAACCACGAAAAGTATTGCAACAATAAAAAATAGCTTCTTTCCAAATTTGGAAAGAAGCTATTTTTGTGATTACTGGTTCGTTTTAGTTTCAGAACTCGTCGTATTTGACTGTGCTCCGTTATCGCTTGTTTCTTTATTTGTAGCTGGTGTAGAAGAGTCCTGAGTTGTTGTTTTCTGCTCTTCTTTTTTCTCTTCCTTGACGCTGGATTTTGGCGTTTCTTCTTGTTGTGTTTTTTCTTGAGAAGTGTTATTTTCCTTATTGGGACTAGTGTTTTCCTGAGGGGATTCCTTTTGGATTTCTTTGACAATGGTTGTCGTCTGGCTTGTCGTCGGTTCTTTTTTATTGTTTTTGCTATTATCCATGGCGTTCATGATGGTGATAGTAGCGGTGATTAGGCCAAGGATACTACCGACGGTAGCAATCGTTTTTTGAAAGACAGTAAACCCTTTTTTGATATGCTCAGTTTTTGGTTTTGAAGTTCTATGATAGTTAGACATGATACTCTCCTTTAATTATGATTTATTATACCTCATTTCTTTAAAAAAATCTTAAAAAAAGAGGACTTGCCCTTTCTTGTCGCAAGCTCTGTTTCATGATACAATAGAAGAAGTGATTTTAGAAAGCGTGAGAAAACATGATCTACTTTGATAATTCGGCAACGACCAAGCCTTATCCTGAAGCACTTGAAACCTATACGCAGGTCGCTTCGAAAATTGTAGGAAATCCTTCTAGCCTCCATCGTTTGGGAGACCAGGCGACACGAATTTTAGATGCTTCCCGGCAGCAAATTGCAGATTTAATTGGCAAGAAGAGTGATGAAATCTTCTTTACTTCTGGAGGAACAGAAGGGGATAACTGGGTCATCAAAGGTGTGGCCCTTGAAAAAGCCCAGTTTGGCAAGCACATCATCGTATCAGCCATTGAACATCCAGCAGTCAAGGAGTCAGCCCTCTGGCTGAAAAGTCAGGGTTTTGAGGTGGATTTTGCTCCAGTTGATGAGAAAGGGTTTGTGGATGTTGAGGCTCTAGGAGCTTTGATACGACCTGATACGACCCTCGTCTCCATTATGGCAGTAAACAACGAAATTGGATCTATTCAACCTATTGAGGCCATCTCAGAACTGTTGGCAGACAAGCCAACTATTTCCTTCCACGTTGATGCAGTTCAGGCACTCGCTAAGATTCCGACTGAAAAATATCTGACAGATCGTGTAGATTTTGCCACCTTCTCAAGTCATAAATTTCATGGTGTCCGAGGTGTTGGCTTTGTCTATATCAAGTCTGGTAAGAAAATTACGCCTCTTTTGACAGGTGGTGGTCAAGAGCGTGATTATCGTTCGACAACTGAAAATGTAGCAGGGATTGCAGCGACAGCCAAGGCCCTCCGTTTGTCTATGGAAAAGTTAGATATCTTTACTAATAAGGCAGGGCAGATGAAATCAGTCATTCGCCAAGCGCTTCTGGATTATCCAGATATTTTTATCTTTTCAGATGAGGAAGACTTTGCCCCTCATATCCTGACTTTTGGAATCAAGGGGGTTCGTGGTGAAGTCATTGTTCACGCATTTGAAGACTATGATATTTTCATCTCCACAACCTCTGCTTGTTCATCCAAGGCTGGAAAACCTGCGGGAACCTTGATTGCCATGGGAGTGGACAAAGATAAGGCCCAGTCAGCTGTGCGTCTTAGCCTAGACCTTGAAAATGATATGAGTCAGGTTGAGCAGTTTTTGACCAAGCTAAAATTAATTTACAATCAAACTAGAAAAGTAAGATAGGAGCATTCATGCAGTATTCAGAAATTATGATTCGCTACGGAGAGTTGTCAACTAAGGGCAAAAACCGTATGCGTTTCATCAATAAACTTCGCAATAATATTTCGGGCGTTTTGTCCATCTATCCCCAAGTTAAGGTAACCGCTGATCGCGACCGTGCCCACGTTTACCTCAATGGAGCCGACTACACAGCAGTTGCAGAATCTCTCAAACAAGTCTTTGGGATTCAAAATTTTTCTCCAGTATATAAGGTTGAAAAATCTGTAGAAGTTCTGAAGTCTTCTGTCCAAGAGATTATGACAGATATCTACAAGGAAGGCATGACCTTTAAGATTTCTAGTAAGCGTAGCGATCACAACTTTGAACTTGACAGTCGTGAACTCAACCAAACACTTGGAGGGGCTGTTTTCGAAGCAATTCCAAATGTCCAAGCTCAAATGAAAAATCCTGATATCAATCTTCAGGTGGAGATTCGTGAGGAAGCGGCTTATCTTTCCTATGAGACTATTCGAGGAGCAGGTGGCTTGCCTGTGGGGACTTCTGGTAAGGGGATGCTCATGTTGTCAGGAGGGATTGACTCGCCTGTAGCAGGTTATCTAGCCCTTAAACGTGGAGTAGATATTGAGGCCGTTCACTTTGCCAGCCCACCTTACACAAGTCCTGGTGCCCTTAAAAAGGCCCAAGATTTGACCCGTAAATTAACCAAGTTTGGCGGCAATATCCAGTTTATCGAAGTGCCTTTCACAGAGATTCAAGAGGAAATCAAGACTAAAGCGCCAGAAGCCTACCTCATGACCTTGACGCGTCGCTTTATGATGCGCATTACTGACCGTATCCGTGAGGTACGAAATGGTTTAGTTATCATCAATGGGGAAAGTCTTGGTCAAGTAGCCAGCCAGACCTTGGAAAGCATGCAGGCTATCAACGCTGTGACTAACACTCCCATCATCCGCCCTGTGGTTACTATGGACAAGTTGGAAATCATTGACATCGCCCAGGAAATCGATACCTTTGATATTTCTATCCAACCGTTTGAAGACTGCTGTACTATTTTTGCGCCTGATCGTCCTAAGACCAATCCTAAAATTAAGAATGCAGAGCAGTATGAAGCACGCATGGATGTTGAAGGCTTGGTTGAGCGAGCAGTGGCTGGTATCATGATTACTGAGATTACACCTCGAGCTGAAAAAGATGAAGTCGATAACTTGATTGACAATCTCCTCTAATCAGAAAATCCAGAAGAATTCAGAAAAACAAATGAAAAAAGTTAGTTATTTATCCTTAAAATGGACATTTACTGACTTTTTTTCTATTTTTATGGTATAATAAGATAAAATTTTGAATATAGAGAGTTTTCTGACAATGAATCATTCCTACTTTTATTTAAAAATGAAAGAACACAAACTCAAGATTCCTTATACTGGAAAAGAGCGTCGTGTGCGTGTGCTTCTGCCTAAGGACTACGAGAAAGACACCGACCGTTTTTACCCTGTAGTTTACTTTCATGATGGGCAAAATGTCTTTTACAGCAAGGAGTCTTATATCGGACACTCTTGGAAAATTATTCCAGCTATTAAGCGAAATCCAGATATCAGTCGCATGATTGTCGTTGCCATAGATAATGACGGCATGGGACGGATGAATGAGTATGCGGCTTGGAAGTTTCAAGAATCTCCTATACCAGGCCAGCAGTTTGGCGGTAAGGGTGTGGAGTATGCCGAGTTTGTCATGGAGGTGGTCAAGCCTTTTATCGATGAAACCTATCGTACCAAAGCTGATCGCCAGCATACTGCTATGATTGGTTCGTCACTAGGAGGCAATATTACTCAGTTTATCGGACTAGAGTACCAAGATCGAATTGGTTGTCTAGGTGTCTTTTCATCTGCCAACTGGCTTCACCAAGAAGCTTTTAACCGCTATATCGAGCGCAAGAAATTATCGCCTGAACAGCGCATTTTCATCTATGTAGGAACAGAAGAAGCAGATGATACAGACAAGACTCTGATGGCTGGTAATATCAAGCAAGCCTATATCGACTCGTCGCTTCGCTATTACCATGATTTGATTGCAGGTGGAGTAGGCTTGGATAATCTTGTCTTGAAAGTTCAGTCTGGCGCCATCCATAGTGAGATTCCATGGTCGGAAAATTTACCAGACTGTCTCCGATTTTTTGCAGAGAAATGGTAAGTTAGGAAAGGAGAAAGCCAATGCATATTGAAAACCTCAGCCACTGGAGTGGCAATCTTAATCGTGAAATGTACCTTAACCGTTACGGACATGCTGGAATTCCAGTTGTGGTTTTTGCTTCATCTGGTGGCAGTCACAATGAATACTATGATTTTGGCATGATTGACGCCTGTGCTTCCTTTATCGAGGAGGGGCGTGTCCAGTTCTTTACTCTCTCCAGTGTCGACAGTGAGAGCTGGTTGGCTACTTGGAAAAATGGTCATGACCAGGCGGAGATGCACCGCGCCTATGAACGATATGTCATTGAAGAGGCTATTCCTTTTATCAAGCACAAGACAGGTTGGTTTGATGGTATGATGACGACAGGTTGCTCGATGGGGGCCTACCATGCACTTAATTTCTTCCTCCAGCATCCAGATGTCTTTACCAAGGTGATTGCACTCAGTGGTGTTTACGACGCACGTTTCTTTGTCGGCGATTACTACAATGATGATGCTATTTACCAAAACTCGCCAGTAGATTATATCTGGAATCAAAACGACGGATGGTTTATCGACCGTTACCGTCAGGCAGAAATCGTCGTCTGTACGGGCCTTGGTGCTTGGGAACAAGACGGTCTACCATCTTTCTACAAGCTCAAAGAAGCCTTTGACCAGAAACAAATTCCAGCCTGGTTTGCTGAATGGGGACACGATGTCGCCCATGACTGGGAATGGTGGCGTAAACAAATGCCCTATTTTCTTGGACACCTGTATCTATAAAAGGAGTTGCCTATGAATTACCTTGTTATTTCTCCCTACTATCCGCAAAACTTTCAACAGTTTACCATCGAGCTAGCCAATAAAGGCATCACAGTTTTGGGAATTGGTCAGGAGCCTTACGAACAACTAGATGAACCTTTGCGCAATAGCCTAACTGAGTATTTCCGTGTGGACAATCTTGAGAACATAGACGAAGTCAAACGTGCAGTTGCCTTTCTTTTCTACAAGCATGGCCCAATTGACCGCATCGAATCCCACAATGAATACTGGCTAGAGCTGGACGCAACACTCAGAGAACAATTCAATGTCTTCGGTGCCAAACCAGAGGATCTCAAAAAGACTAAGTTTAAGTCTGAAATGAAAAAACATTTCCAAAAGGCAGGAGTACCTGTTGTTCCGGGAGCAGTGATTAAAACAGAGACCGATGTAGCTCAGGCTGTGGAGGAGATCGGTTTACCATTGATTGCCAAACCAGACAACGGTGTGGGAGCAGCAGCAACCTTTAAACTTGAAAACCAAACAGATGTGGACCGTTTTAAGGCAGAATGGGACCATAGAACCGTCTATTTCTTTGAAAAATTTGTCACTTCTAGCGAAATCTGTACCTTTGACGGATTAGTGGACAAGGACGGTAAGATTGTCTTTTCAACGACTTTTGACTACGCCCATACACCACTGGATCTCATGCTTTACAAGATGGATAATGCCTATTATGTTCTCAAGGATATGGATCCAAAATTGCGTAAGTATGGTGAAGCCATTGTCAAGGAATTTGGCATGAAGGAGCGTTTCTTCCATATCGAATTCTTCCGTGAGGGAGATGACTATATCGCTATTGAGTATAATAACCGTCCGGCAGGTGGTTTTACCATTGATGTTTACAATTATGCCCACTCTTTTGACCTCTACCGAGGTTATGCGGCTATCGTAGCAGGAGAGCCATTCCCTGGTTCATATTTTGAACCCCTCTATTGCTTGGCGACTGCTCGGCGTTTAAGTTCTCATTATGTTTACTCAGAAGAGGAGTTACTAGCTAAATACCAAGGAGGTTTTAAGGCTAAGAAAATCATGCCAGCAGCCTTTGCAGAGTTACAAGGAGATATCCTCTATATGTTGACAACTCCAAGTCGTGAGGAGCTGGATCAGATGTTAGCAGACTTTGGTCAACGTCAAGAGTAAGGAATAGGATGAAAGGAGTTTGACTTCTTTTGTCCTTTTCTTAAAGATAAGTTAAATAAAGCGTTTTCCAGAGATTCTTTTAGAAAATCGGTTGCTAAAAGGCCTAAAAATTGATAGAATAAGGATTGTCTAAAAAAATTAAGGAGAATCTATCAAATGGATTTTACATGGGCTATTAAATATGCCACTGAATTTTTGGGAACTGCCATTCTGATCATTCTTGGTAATGGTGCAGTTGCTAACGTTGAACTTAAAGGTACGAAAGGTCACCAAAGTGGCTGGCTCGTTATCGCGGTTGGTTACGGTATGGGGGTTATGATCCCAGCCTTGATGTTCGGTAATGTATCTGGGAACCACATCAACCCAGCCTTCACACTTGGACTTGCTGTGAGTGGACTTTTCCCTTGGGGACAAGTACCATATTATATCCTTGCGCAAGTTTTAGGAGCGATTTTTGGTCAAGCTATGGTTGTTGCAACTCACCGTCCTTACTACTTGAAAACAGAGAATTCTAATAACATTTTGGGTACTTTCTCAACGATTTCAAGTGTTGATCACGGTACAAAAGAATCACGTTTCGCAGCAAGTGTAAATGGTTTTATCAATGAGTTTGTCGGTTCGTTTATTCTGTTCTTTGCAGCCCTAGGAATGACTAAAAACTTTTTTGGTGCGGAAGTAATGCAATACATGAAGCAAATGGCAACGCAGGCTAATCAAACAGTTGACTTTTCTGAATTAGCTATTAAGGCTCAAATAGCACCACACACAGCAGCAGGTCTTTCAGTTGCTCATTTAGGACTTGGTTTCCTAGTAATGGCCTTGGTAACTTCACTCGGTGGACCTACTGGACCTGGTTTGAACCCGGCTCGTGACTTTGGACCACGTCTTCTTCACGAACTCCTTCCAAAATCAGTTCTTGGTCAACACAAGGGTGATTCAAAATGGTGGTATGCATGGGTTCCGGTTGTAGCTCCAATTGCAGCGGGAATTGCAGCAGTAGCACTATTCAAACTACTTTACCTATAAGAAACGAAACTGGGGAAACCCAGTTTTTTTCTTGGAAAATTTTCTAATTTAAACAAATATGGCTTGTAAAATATTCTAAAATCCTTTAAAATAAAAGAGTTGGAGGAATTTATGGATGTGAATGAGATTGTTCGGATCATTCCGACTTTGAAAGTTAATAATCGAAAATTAAATGAGATATTTTATATTGAAACTCTAGGAATGAAACCCTTACTAGAAGAGTCTGCCTTTCTTTCATTAGGCGACCAGACGGGTACGGAGAGATTGATTTTAGAAGAGGCTCCAAGCATGCGAACTCGCAGAGTTGAAGGACTTAAGAAGCTAGCTAGACTCTTGATAAAGGTTGAGGATCCTTCTGAAATCGAGGCCCTTCTTTCTCAGATGAAGTCTCTTCCTCGTCTATTTAAAGGAAGTCGTGGATATGCTTTTGAGATTGTTTCTCCTGAAGAGGATGTGATCCTTGTTCATGCAGAAAATGATGTAAGAGATTTGGTTCCACTGGAAACTGTTCCTGAATTTTATTCAAATGCAAGTATAAAATACGTGAGTCAATTTGAGGTTTCTATGGAGTTGCGTTTACCTGAAGAGACAGAGAGTTTACTTGATCCTGAAGGAGTAGCACCAGCAATCACCTTTACGAAAGGGCAAGGACCAGATTTGGCTGTTGAAAACAATGTCACTTGGGACCTGACGATGTTAAAATTTTTAGTAAGAAATTTTGATCTAACCAGTCTTCGTCAGAAATTTGAAAAGACAGGCTACTTTGTCCCTAAGTCTGAAAAATTCTTCCTTGGTAAAGATACCAATAACATTGAATTGTGGTTTGAAGAAGCATGAAGTGGGAAAAAATTCTAAGAAAAATAGAAAATCAAATCGAGGCAGGGATTTATCCCGGGGCCTCTTTTGCGTATTATAAGGATGGTGAATGGAAAGAGTCTTATCTAGGATTGAGTGATCCAGAACGAGACTTGAAGACAGAAACCGGTTTGGTTTATGATTTGGCCAGTGTGAGTAAAGTCGTGGGAGTGGGGACGGTTCTTATCTTCTTGTGGCAGCAGGGCAAATTAGATATTGATCGACCGGTAACGGATTTTTTACCGGAGTGTGATTATCCTGATATCACTATTCGTCAACTCTTGACCCACGCAACAGACTTGGATCCCTTTATTCCCAATCGAGACAAGTTAAGTGCAGAGGAATTGAGAGAAACCATGTTTCACCTCAATAGACGAAATCAGCCGGCCTTCCTATACTCGGACGTTCACTTTTTACTCTTGGGCTTTCTTTTGGAAAAAATCTTTAACCAAGACTTGGATCAGATTATAGAAGAACAAGTTTTGGAACCATGGGGAATGACGGGAACCAAGTTTGGCCCCGTTGAGCAAGCTGTCCCAACAGTGAGAGGGGTGGAGGCCGGAATCATTCATGATCCCAAAGCTCGTCTATTAGGGAAACACGCTGGAAGTGCTGGTTTGTTTTCGACTGTTAAGGATCTGCAAATCTTTCTGGAACATTATTTGACGGATGATTTTGCAGCAGAATTGAGCCGAAATTTTTCTCCCTTAGATGATAAGAAGCGTTCTCTAGCCTGGAATCTGGAAGGGGCTTGGCTCGACCATACGGGTTATACTGGTACCTTTATCATGTGGAATCGAAAGAAACAGGAAGCCGCCATCTTTTTATCCAATAGAACGTATGAAAAGGATGAGCGTGCCCAGTGGATAGTTGACCGAAACCAAGTCATGGAAATGATTCGTCAAGAAGAGTAGGGGGAAGCATGTCAAAAACCGTAAAAGGAACTCTGTATACAGTAGTGGCAGGGATTGCTTGGGGCTTGTCTGGAACCAGTGGTCAATACCTGATGGCACACGGGATTTCCGCTCTAGTCTTGACCAATTTGCGACTTATCATTGCAGGCTTGGCATTGGTGTTCTTATCCTACGTGACTTCAAAGGATAAACTCTATGCTTTTTTAAAAGACAGAAAAAGTCTACTATCTCTGTTGCTATTTGCAGTTTTTGGACTTTTCTTAAACCAGTTTGCCTATCTTTCTGCCATTCAGGAAACCAATGCTGGAACAGCGACAGTTCTCCAGTATGTATGCCCCGTTGGGATCTTGGTTTATACTTGTATCAAGGACAAGGTAGCTCCGACTCTAGCTGAGATTATTTCGATTGGATTAGCAATTGGAGGAACCTTTCTGATCGCGACGCACGGGAAAGTTGACCAGTTGTCTGTCACACCTCTAGGCCTTTTCTGGGGTCTCTTTTCAGCCTTGACCTATGCCCTCTATATTATTCTTCCCATCGCTTTGATTAAGAAGTGGGGCAGTATTTTGGTGATTGGTGTTGGGATGGTTATTTCTGGTGTAGTGGCTATTCCCTTCACAGGAGTTTTGCAAGCCAGCATACCAACCAGCTTAGATTTTCTCTTTGCATTTGCTGGGATTATCATCATCGGAACGGTTTTTGCCTATACAGCTTTCCTAAAAGGAGCTAGTCTGATAGGCCCTGTTAAGTCTAGTTTATTAGCTTCCATAGAACCAATTTCTGCCGTTTTCTTTGCCTTTCTGATTATGAAGGAACAGTTTTATGCGATTGATTTTGTCGGTATGGCTATGATTTTACTAGCTGCAACCATTATTTCATTGAAAGATTTGCTGTTGGAAATAAAGAGTAAGTAATTAAAAAATCCACTCAATTGAGTGGATTTTGTGTGTATAGATGATTAGTCTTTGTTTTCGTGTGGCAAGATCAAGTTCAAGATGATTCCTGTCATGGCTGATAAAGCAGTACCTGAAAGTGTAACTGGCCCAAGTTTGAGGATGGCTCCCCCAAGTCCAAGTACTAACATGGCACTAGCAATGATGAGGTTACGCATTTGACTGAAGTCAACGCGTTCTTTAATCAAAACTTTCAAACCATTGCTGGCGATAACTCCGTAGAGAAGGATGGACATGCCACCAAGCACAGCATTTGGAATGGTTGAAATCAAGGCAGTGAATTTCCCTAGGAAGCTAAGAGCAATGGCGATGAAGGCCGCGTTACGGATAACAGAGACAGAAGCGATACGAGTCATCCCGATAACTCCTGTATTTTCTCCGTAAGTCGTATTGGCTGGTCCACCTAGGAAGGCTGATACAGATGTCGCGATACCATCACCAAGAAGCGTACGGTGAAGTCCTGGTTCTTTCAGGAATTGACGGCCACAGATTTGGCTTAAAACTGTGTGGTCTCCGATGTGTTCTGAAATGGTTACAATAGCGATTGGTAAGATGGCGATTGTTTCAGGACCGAAGTACAAGTTGTACTCTTTAAAGGCACCACCAGTGCTAAATGGCAAGTAGAAACCAGGAATTTCAAACCAATTGGCTTGAAGGACTGGGGTAAAGTCAACCAAACCAAGCATCATAGCGAAGATATACCCACCGATGATGGCAAAGAGGAAAGGAATGATACGAAGGAAACCTTTTCCTTTTGTATTGATAAAGGCGGCAATCAAGAATGTAACAACGGCTACAAGAGCGTTCTTCCAGTTTCCGTCTGCTACAAGTCCAGCATTCGTTACAGCAGAACCAGCAAGACCAAGACCGATAACGATAATCATAGGTCCGATAATAATTGGTGGCAAGAGTTTGTCAATCCATTTCGTACCTGCAAAACGAACACTTGCTGCTACAAGGACATAGACCAAACCAGTCAGGATAACTCCAGTTTGAGCGGCAGATACATCGCCCCCCATTTCTTTCATGGCTAAAGACATAGCTGTGATAAAGGCGAATGAAGAACCTAGATAAACTGGAACCTTAAAGCCAGTAGAAATCATGTAGATAAGTGTTCCAATACCAGATGCGAAGAGAGCCACCGATACGGGCATTCCCAAAATTAAGGGAACGAGAATGGTTGCACCAAACATGGCAAATACGTGCTGGAAGCTGAGAAGAATACCTTTACCAGCAGAAGGACGTTGATCAACGTCTAGTAACAAGTCAACAGTTGATTCCTGTTTCATAAAAACCTCACTTTTGGGCACCAAAAAAGAGCCCATTATTTTACAGCAATAGGCCCTCAGAGTAAGACTTTTTAAAAAATAGCTATCTTTTAAAAATTTATATAAATCTGCGCCTTCGTCACCTCACAGGATGACATTAAAAACCTTTGCTTGTGATAGTATAGCAGAAAAAAATGATTTTGTAAATCATTTTTTCCCGAGCCCAGAAATAAGAAAGCGAGGCAGATTTTGTAAATCATTTTTTCCCGAGCCGAGAAATGCGAAAGCGAGGAGTGATTTTGTAAATCATTTTTCCCGGGATCAGAAATGCGAGAGCGAGGTCCGTTTTGTAAATCATTTTTTTACTAAAAATATTAAAGTGGGCGTTTGTTTGGCATGCCTGCCTTTCTTGGGTACTTGTTAGGCGTCTCCTTTTTCTTTTCGACCACAGTGATATAACGGGGATCTCCATTTGGTAGGGCATAGCTGAGGTTGTCTTCGACCTTGCTAAAAAGGAGATTGAGAGCATTCTTGGCTTCTAGCAATTCCTCAGGAGCATTGCTGGCCTTGAGCGCCAATAGTTTTCCACCAACTTTAAGATAGGGAATGGTCAACTCAGATAAGACTTGCATACGGGCAACTGCACGAGCTGTCACCATATCAAACTGGGCACGGAAGTTCTTGTCTTGAGCAAAGTCTTCTGCCCGTCCATGGTAGAAGTGAACACCATCCAAATCCAGCTCTTGGGCCAATAGTTGGAGGAAGTTGATGCGTTTATTTAGCGAATCAATGATGGTTACATCTAACTGAGGATAGAGGATTTTCATAGGAAGACTAGGAAATCCTGCCCCAGCCCCGATATCAAGAAGTTTGATAGTTTCATTTGAAATCAAGCCTTGTAGGATGGGTGCAATCGAATCATAAAAGTGCTTAAGGTAGACTTCTTCTTTATCTGTAATAGCGGTCAGGTTAATCTTTTCATTCCATTCTACCAAGAGTTCAAAATAGCGTTCAAATTGGTTCTTTTGCTGGTCAGAAAGTGGAAGATTTTGCTCGACGAGCAAGCTGTAAAATGTTTCTGGTTTCATAGTCGTTTCCTTCTCTAGTATGATCTTATTTTACCATATTCATTAAAAATTTGATATACTGGTAGTAATCTAAAAGCAGAAAGGAATAAGATTATGACTTGGATTATTCTTGGAGTTTTGGCTCTGATTGTTATTTTTGTGATTGTTAGCTATAACGGTTTGGTTAGAAATCGTATGCAAACCAAGGAGGCTTGGAGCCAGATTGATGTTCAGTTGAAGCGTCGTAATGACCTCCTCCCAAACTTGATTGAAACAGTCAAAGGCTATGCGAAATATGAAGGTTCTACCTTGGAAAAAGTGACAGAACTTCGTAGACAAGTAGCCGCAGCAACTTCACCGGCAGAAGCTATGAAGGCCAGTGATGCCCTTACCCGCCAGATTTCTGGTATCTTTGCAGTAGCAGAGAATTACCCAGACTTGAAAGCAAGTGCTAACTTTATCAAATTGCAAGAAGAGTTGACCAATACAGAAAATAAAATCTCCTACTCACGCCAACTCTACAACAGTGTTGTCAGCAACTACAATGTAAAACTAGAAAGTTTCCCAAGCAATGTCATCGCAGGACTATTTGGCTTTAAAGCTGCAGACTTCCTTCAAACACCTGAAGAGGAAAAGGCAGTTCCTAAAGTTGACTTTAGCGGTTTAGGTGACTAAGATGTTGTTTGATCAAATTGCGAGTAATAAACGAAAAACTTGGATTTTATTGCTGGTTTTCTTCCTACTCTTGGCCTTGGTTGGTTATGCAGTTGGCTATCTCTTCATGCGCTCAGGTCTTGGGGGCATGATTATAGCCCTAATCATCGGTTTTGTCTATGCCTTAACCATGATCTTTCAATCAACAGAGATTGTCATGTCTATGAATGGGGCGCGTGAGGTTGATGAACAAACAGCACCAGACCTCTATCATGTAGTGGAAGATATGGCTATGGTGGCTCAGATTCCCATGCCACGTGTTTTCATCATTGAGGATTCTTCTTTAAATGCCTTTGCAACAGGTTCCAACCCGCAGAATGCAGCAGTCGCAGCAACGTCGGGTCTTCTGGCTATCATGAATCGTGAGGAGCTAGAAGCTGTTATGGGTCATGAAGTCAGTCATATCCGAAACTACGATATCCGCATTTCGACCATTGCTGTCGCCCTCGCCAGTGCCATTACCCTTCTGTCTAGTATGGCAGGACGGATGATGTGGTGGGGAGGCGCTGGTCGCAGACGGAGTGATAATGATCGTGATGGAAATGGTTTGGAGATTATCATGCTTGTTATCTCGCTTTTAGCCATTGTTCTAGCACCTCTCGCTGCAACCTTGGTGCAATTAGCCATTTCTCGTCAGAGGGAATTTCTGGCGGATGCATCCAGTGTGGAGCTGACTCGCAATCCTCAAGGGATGATCAATGCACTGCGCAAGTTGGACAATAGCGAGCCGATGCATCACCATGTTGACGATGCCAGCAGCGCTCTTTATATCAATGATCCCAAGAAAGGTGGCGGACTTCAAAAACTATTTTACACCCACCCACCTATCTCAGAACGAATCGAACGCTTGAAACGCATGTAAAAAAATCCAGAGATCGTCTCTGGATTTTTGCTATGTTCAACATTTATAAATCTTGTAAATCGACTACTTCCAAACCATGTTCTGTCAAACGATAGATAGTCGTACAGACTTCTTTTAAGAAACGTCGATCATGCGAAACAGTGACCAGACCACCAGGGAAATTGGCAAAGAGTTTTCGGATTTCTGGTTGAGATGTTGGAGAAAAGTTTCGTGTGGGTTCATCCAGAAGGAGAAAGTTTGGTTTTCGCAGAACTAAATTCAAAAGAAGGAGTTTTCCTTGTTGACCTCCAGATAAGGAGTGGATTTGGTGGTGCATCTCTGGATAACTAAAATTGAGACTGGCTAAGTGGGATTGGATTTTCTGTAGTTCCTCTTTTTGTCCAGTTTGGCTGAGGTAGGCTACTGGAGATAAATCTAATTGCAGTTTTTTGTGGTAATTTTGTGGCATATAACCAAGGGAAATTTCTCTTTTGTTGCTTAGGAGTTGTTGTAACTTGACTAACAGAGTTGATTTCCCAACACCATTTGGCCCGATGATACCGATTTTATCTTGGCCACGGACAGTTAGTTGTAACTCCTGAGCTAAAATGCGCTTGCCAATGGACAAATTTTCTTTTTCCAGTTGGATTAAGACTTTAGAAGCCGGTAATGGTTGGACGTCTGAAAAGAAAAGTTGGATTTGTTCCTCTTCAAGTGGTTTTTGGGTCATGGACTGAGCTTCCTTTTCAAAGCGTTTTTCTTGAGAGAGAACAGTTTTCATCTTTTTAGCCAATAGGCGACCGGCAGTACTGTCTTTGGTAGCTCGAAGTGCAGTTTCTACATTTTGCTTAACTCGGTGATGTTTTTCCATGGTTTTGTCATAGGCTCTCTGATCGTTAGCAGCTTGCTGACTTTGTCTGGCAAAATTAGCCTTTCTCTGCTCACTATAGCGATCATAGTCTAAATGCTCGACTAGCGTTTCCGCTTCTTTCCGATGCTTGACCAGTCGCAAGTGGACGATAGTATCAGCCGTTTGAGAAAGAAAGTCTTCATCATGGGAAATGAAAATAACAGTTTGCCTAATCTTTTGAATCTGTCTTTTTAGCCAATCAACAGTCTCAAGGTCTAGGTCATTTGAAGGTTCATCTAAAAATAGAACCTCAAAGGGTTTTGCTAACTCGTGGATGAGCTGAATTTTCAAAGCTTCGCCCCCTGATAGATTGCCAATTTCTTGGTCGCTAGCAAAACGGTCGCTATCAAAGTGCAACTCCTCCGCCAAACGATAAAGAATACTGTAGTCTAAATCAGCAGAATCTAAAAAGAAGTAGTCATGTAGAGTCCTATTTTTCAGGATTTCAGGGATTTTTTGAGGAATGCATGCCAGTGATTGAAGGTCAGACTGGATGTCGCCCTTGATAGTAAAATCAGGTAATGCTTCCCCCATTAAAGCTCGTAGTAAAGTCGATTTACCATTTCCTTCTTCACCAATA
The DNA here is from genome assembly GCA_905221355.1 of bacterium. GTDB lineage: Bacteria > Bacillota > Bacilli > Lactobacillales > Streptococcaceae > Streptococcus. The sequence continues at coordinate 553,955 of CAJNCU010000001.1, read as the reverse complement.
ATAGCAACCTTTTCCCCGTCTTGGATAGTCATGGTTAGGTCAGATACAAGATCTCGTAGATCTTTGTTTAGCGTGATGGTTAGATGATTGATTTTTATCATATTGTTGCCCTTTCTAGAATGTCGATAGTGCATAACAAAAAGCTCTACTTTATCTAGTAGAGCCCAAAGTCACTGTCAAAAACTCTATTATCCTCGTTGAAAAACTCGTCAAACTAGCTTGGAGCTGCCTACCCCAACCCAAGAGGAGCATAGCTTTCTAGTTTTTTGATTTTCAATGAGGACAAGATACTAGAAAATCTAGTATAAAAAGAGCACACAAAAAGAGACAAAAACAAGATCTACTAAATAAAGGTTCTTTATTTGATAGACTTAGTTGTTCATGTCTCCCTTACCTCCGAGTATTAGTACCACTATCCTATACCTTTCAGGAAATTTTGTCAATAGAAAACAAGTAATTTCAAGATCTAAAAACCGAAAACAGGTCCATAGAGAGTCAATACGTGTTTGACATGTTCGTAGTGAAACTTGTCATAGTTTCGCCAAGCAGTTCGAGCATGATCGTTTAGTTTTAGGCTCCCTAGTCCAATCAGAAGACTGGTACGTTGGTAAAATTTCTCAAGGTTGATTAAGATACTGTTGTCCAGCTTTTCTGCTTTTTTTAGTTCCTTAAGAGTGGTGTTCAGCAGCTCTTGCAGTCGAAGATCATCAGCTGTTCCTTGTTTGCAGCTTTGGTAGCTTTTATTTAACTCGAAAAGGAGTCGATAAGCTTCAGTGATGAGTGCTTTGTCTTCCATATGAGCATCCTCCTTGCTCTGATGTATTCTTGCCTATAGTATAGCACTAATAGGAAAGTTTGTCATAGTAAATATGTTAAAAATGAGATTTTAATATCAAAGTTTGGAAAGCTGACTTATAGCTTTTTCATGGTATAATCAAGTGAGTACATCTTTATGGAGGAAATATGAAGTTAAATATTCAAGAAATTCGTAAGCAGCCTGAAGGCCTGCATTTTGAACAAGCTTTAGACCTGGCAGCAGACTTGCGCAAACGGAACCAAGAGATTTTAGATGTCAAAGATATCCTTGCAGTGGGGAAGGTACAGTACGAAGACCGTCTGTATTTCTTGGACTATCAGTTGTCATATACCATTGTCCTTGCTTCCAGCCGCAGTATGGAGCCAGTTGAGTTGGCTGAATCTTATCCAGTCACAGAAGTTTTCATGGAAGGAGCGACCAACCAACTAGACCAGGAAGTTCTAGATGATGATTTGGTCTTGCCTATCGAAAATGGGGAAATCGACCTTGCTGAGAGCGTAGCAGATAATATTCTGCTCAATATCCCTATCAAGGTCTTGACGGCAGAAGAAGAGGCGGGTCAAGGTTTTGTGTCCGGAAATGACTGGCAAATCATGACAGAGGAAGAATACCAAGCTCAACAAGCAGTCAAAAAAGAAGAAAACAGTCCATTTGCTGGCTTGCAAGGACTATTTGATGGAGACGAGTAGATGGTTTTATCCAAGAAACGTGCCCGTCATGTCATTGAGGAAATTATTGCCCTCTTTCCAGATGCCAAGCCTAGTCTTGATTTTACTAATCATTTTGAACTACTGGTTGCGGTGATGTTGTCAGCTCAGACGACAGATGCAGCGGTAAATAAGGCCACACCAGGTCTCTTCGCTGCCTTTCCGACACCACAAGCCATGTCTGTAGCGACAGAGAGTGAAATTGCTTCACACATTTCTCGCCTGGGACTGTATCGAAATAAGGCTAAATTCCTTAAAAAATGTGCCCAACAGTTACTAGACGATTTTGATGGTCAAGTGCCTCAGACTCGAGAGGAATTAGAAAGTCTAGCTGGTGTTGGTCGTAAAACAGCAAATGTAGTATTGAGTGTGGGCTTTGGAATTCCTGCTTTTGCAGTGGACACTCATGTGGAGCGTATCTGTAAGCATCACGATATCGTTAAAAAATCAGCTACGCCACTTGAAGTAGAAAAACGTGTCATGGACGTCCTACCACCAGAAGAGTGGTTAGCAGCCCACCAGGCCATGATTTACTTTGGACGAGCTATCTGTCATCCCAAAAATCCAGAATGCGATCACTATCCCCAATTATATGATTTTAGTAATGTTTAAGAGGACTCTGAAAAAGTTTTTGCTTGATTTTAAGGGTGCTTTGTGCTATAGTAAATGATAACTAAATAGTCCTTTAAACCTGTCCCGTGAGGCAGGCAAGGAGCGCGATAAAGTAGAAGGGTGAAGTCTATATTGTATACAGTAGGGCTCGCTTGGCTATACATTTCAAGTCTCCTTGTAGAAGGAGACTTTTCTTTTTGGAGGTTTGTCATGAAGACAAAAGAAGTTGTAGACGAATTGACTGTCAAACGAGCGATTACGCGAATTACTTATGAGATCATTGAGCGCAATAAAGATTTGAATAAGATTATCCTAGCAGGGATAAAAACGCGTGGTGTTTTCATCGCTCATCGTATCAAAGAACGCTTGGAGCAGTTGGAAAACATCACTGTACCTGTTGTGGAATTGGACACCAAGCCTTTTCGTGATGATGTTAAAAGCGGAGAAGATACTTCTTTGATTTCTGTTGATGTGACAGACCGTGAAGTTATCTTGGTCGATGATGTACTCTATACAGGCCGTACCATCCGTGCCGCTATCGATAATATTGTTGGTCATGGTCGTCCTGCGCGCGTGAGTTTGGCAGTTCTAGTCGATCGTGGACATAGAGAATTGCCTATCCGTCCAGATTACGTTGGGAAAAATATCCCAACCAGCCGTTCTGAAGAAATCATCGTAGAGATGACAGAACTTGATGGCCAAGACAGAGTTCTGATTACTGAAGAAGCTTAGAAAGCTGAAGGAGTAGCCATGTCAGAAAATCAACAAGCATTGAACCATGTGGTGTCCTTGGAAGACCTCACTGTCGATCAAGTGATGAAATTGATTAAGCGAGGAATTGAGTTTAAAAATGGAGCCCAGCTTCCTTATGAAGACCATCCGATTGTTTCAAATCTTTTCTTTGAGGATTCTACACGAACGCATAAGTCCTTTGAAATGGCAGAGATTAAGCTAGGGCTGGAGCGACTTGACTTTGATGTGAAGACCAGCTCAGTAAATAAGGGTGAGACACTCTATGATACCATCTTAACCTTGTCTGCGCTTGGTGTAGATGTCTGCGTGATTCGCCACCCAGAGGTCGATTATTATAAAGAACTGATTGCGAGTCCAACCATTACGACTTCCATTATCAATGGTGGAGATGGCTCAGGACAACACCCTAGTCAGAGCCTGCTTGATTTGATGACCATTTATGAGGAATTTGGTCACTTTGAGGGTCTCAAGGTTGCTATTGCAGGCGACTTGGATCATTCACGTGTTGCCAAATCCAATATGCAAATTTTGAAACGCTTGGGAGCTGAACTTTTCTTTGCAGGACCTGAGGAATGGAGAAGTCAAGAGTTTGCGGACTATGGACAGTTTGTAACTATTGATGAGATTGTTGATCAGGTGGATGTTTTGATGTTGCTCCGCGTTCAACATGAACGCCATGATAGTGGAGCGGTTTTTTCAAAAGAAGACTACCATGCTCAACACGGTTTGAACCAAGAACGCTATAATCGCTTAAAAGAAACAGCAATCATTATGCATCCGGCTCCAGTTAATCGAGATGTGGAAATTGCTGACCACTTGGTTGAAGCGCCAAAATCACGCATTGTCCAACAAATGACCAACGGTGTCTTTGTTCGGATGGCAATCTTAGAATCCGTATTGGCGAGTAGAAACGCCAACTAAAACACAAGACGTTAAAAGACGCCAGTGAGCGTCCACGAGAGGTGAAAATATGACAAAAAGACTTCTAGTATTAGAAGATGGCACAGTTTTTGAAGGAAAGGCCTTCGGAGCAGACATTGATGTAACAGGTGAGATCGTCTTTAACACAGGGATGACCGGCTACCAAGAATCCATTACAGACCAGTCTTATAATGGACAAATCTTGACTTTCACTTATCCTTTGGTGGGAAATTATGGAATAAATCGTGATGATTACGAATCCATTATTCCAACTTGTAAGGGAGTTGTCGTTTTTGAAGAGGCACGTAGAGCTAGCAACTGGCGGAATCAAATGACCTTGGATGAATTTTTGAAAGCTAAGAAAATTCCAGGTATTTCAGGGATTGATACGCGTGCACTTACCAAGATTATCCGTAAGCATGGTACCATGCGTGCAACCTTGACTCACGTTGGGGACAGCATGGACCATGTGACGGACCAGCTCCAAGCAACAGTCTTGCCGACAGACAATATCAAGCAGGTTTCTACTAAAACTTCCTATCCAGCTCCTGGAGTTGGTTTGAGTGTGGTCTTAGTAGACTTTGGTCTCAAGCACTCAATTCTACGTGAACTTTCTAAGCGTAACTGTAACGTGACGGTTGTTCCGTATTCAACAACGGCAGAAGAAATTCTCCACCTCAATCCTGATGGAGTTATGCTATCAAATGGTCCAGGTAACCCAGAAGATGTTCCAGAAGCACTGGACATGATTCGTGGTGTGCAAGAGAAAATTCCAATTTTCGGAATTTGTATGGGACACCAACTCTTTGCTATGGCAAACGGGGCTAAGACCTACAAGATGAAGTTTGGTCACCGTGGATTTAACCACGCGGTACGTGAAATTGCAACAGGACGCGTAGACTTTACTAGCCAGAACCATGGTTATGCAGTTAGCCGTGAGGATTTACCAGAGCACTTGATTATCACCCACGAAGAAATCAATGACAAATCAGTTGAAGGAGTTCGCCACAGATACCAACCAGGTTTTTCTGTACAATTCCACCCAGACGCAGCTCCTGGTCCACACGACGCAAGCTACCTATTTGACGAGTTTATCGAGATGATGGAAGCTTTTAAAGGGAAGAAAGGGGGGAGCAAGTAATGAGTAATTTATTTGCTAAATTTCAAAATATTTTCGAAGGGAAATCTGAACAATTTAAAGGATACTCAAAATATAAAGGAAAAGTTGCTAATGAATTATTAAAAGATGAAGTAAGTAATGTTTTGAAGAAAAATTCTCTACCCTTAAAAGTTTCTGAGATTAATGCTTTTGTGATAGGTAGTAAATTTGAGTATGATTTGTTAATTTTAAAAGATGATGCTAACCCTGATAATTTTGCTTATAAACATGAAGATGTTAAAGCTATAATAGAATGTAAAGTTAATGGTTTATATGATCCTGAAAAAAATACTGACAGTATAGCAAAAGCTATTAATGAGGTTAGAAGTTTAAACAAGGATGTAGCTTTTGGTTATGTTACATTCAGTGAGGTAGTACCAAAGAACAAGACTTCTGTTCATTATTGGGATTTGACGGAGAAGTTTTTAAATCAAAAAGTAAAAGATTCTCATTTATTTGCTGTTACTTTAAGAACAGGTAACAAAGTCATTAATTCCACGACGCCCGAAGCTTTTGAAAAGTTTATCCTTAAATTATGTAGCTGTTAAAAGTTCTAACTAAGTTTATTTATAAAAGCTCGTCGGAGAATTTATGTAACTGAACACGGACGGAAAGCTCGGAATTTGGAGAAACCAACTTGGATTGTCAATCCTTCCTTGGTTTCCTAAAATTCAATCGCTTTCTATTCGTCCTTTGTATCTTATTTAATGGCAACCTGGGAGTTGCCGAATAGAAAGACAGGTCGTTTCTTTTAGTCGCTATCAGGCGAACTAAAAACTCCCTGCACTAGATTTTTTATCGAAAAATATCGTTTCTCTAAAAAATCGTCGGAGAATTTATTTAATGTCGCTCTGTGAGGCGACGAATAGAAAGGAGAAGATACATTGTTCGCGGAAGTGAACACGCCCTAAGAACTGTGTGAAAAAGATAAACATCGTCTTGACGCTAAAGGCGTCTGCACCGAGTTTCCTATTTTCACTGTGTTCTTTACGGGCTTTGTATCATAAACTATGCCTAAACGTACTGATATTCAAAAAATTATGGTGATTGGTTCTGGTCCGATTATTATTGGTCAGGCTGCTGAGTTTGACTACGCGGGGACCCAGGCCTGCTTGTCTTTGAAAGAGGAAGGTTATGAAGTTGTCTTGGTGAACTCAAACCCTGCAACCATCATGACGGATAAGGAGATTGCGGATAAGGTCTACATCGAACCGATTACACTTGAGTTTGTGACACGTATTCTCCGTAAGGAACGTCCGGATGCTTTGCTTCCAACTCTTGGAGGTCAGACAGGGCTTAATATGGCCATGGAATTGTCTAAAAATGGTATCCTAGATGAGCTTGGAGTAGAGCTTCTAGGAACTAAATTATCTGCCATTGACCAAGCAGAGGACCGTGACCTCTTTAAACAATTGATGGAAGAGCTTGAGCAGCCAATTCCAGAATCTGAAATTGTCAACACAGTGGAAGAAGCTGTTGCCTTTGCGGCATCAATCGGCTACCCTGTTATCGTTCGTCCAGCCTTTACCCTAGGTGGTACTGGTGGTGGTATGTGTGCCAACGAGGAAGAATTGCGTGAAATCGCTGAAAATGGGTTAAAAATGTCACCTGTTACCCAATGTTTGATTGAACGTTCAATCGCTGGTTTCAAGGAAATCGAATACGAGGTTATGCGCGATTCAGCTGACAATGCCCTCGTTGTTTGTAACATGGAAAACTTTGACCCAGTGGGGATTCACACAGGGGATTCTATCGTATTTGCTCCTGCGCAAACCATGTCAGACTATGAAAACCAAATGCTTCGTGACGCGAGCTTGAGCATTATCCGCGCCCTCAAGATTGAAGGTGGATGTAACGTTCAGCTAGCCCTTGATCCACATAGCTTCAAGTACTATGTTATCGAAGTAAACCCTCGTGTATCGCGTTCGTCAGCGCTTGCTTCTAAGGCAACTGGTTATCCGATTGCCAAATTGGCAGCTAAGATTGCGGTTGGTTTGACCTTGGATGAGGTCATCAACCCAGTCACTGGTTCCACCTATGCTATGTTTGAACCAGCCCTTGACTACGTCGTTGCTAAGATTCCACGTTTCCCATTTGACAAGTTTGAAAAAGGTGAGCGTCGTCTTGGAACTCAGATGAAAGCGACTGGGGAAGTCATGGCCATTGGTCGTAACATCGAGGAGTCTCTTCTTAAAGCTTGTCGTTCACTTGAAATTGGCGTTCACCACAATGAAATGCCGGAGCTTGCTTCTGTTTCGGATGATGCCTTGATTGAAAAAGTTGTTAAAGCCCAAGATGACCGTCTCTTCTACGTATCAGAAGCCATTCGCCGTGGCTACACACCAGAAGAAATTGCTGATTTGACCAAGATTGATATCTTCTATCTTGATAAACTTTTGCATATCTTTGAAATTGAGCAAGAATTGGGTGCCCATCCACAAGACATAGAAGTCTTGAAAACTGCTAAACTTAATGGTTTCTCAGACCGTAAAATTGCTGAACTATGGGAAACGACAGCTGACCAAGTTCGCCAACTTCGCTTGGAAAACAAGATTGTTCCAGTTTATAAGATGGTCGATACCTGTGCGGCAGAGTTCGACTCTGAAACACCATACTTCTATTCAACCTATGGCTGGGAAAATGAGTCTATCAAATCTGAAAAGGAATCCGTTCTAGTCCTAGGTTCTGGTCCAATCCGTATCGGTCAAGGGGTTGAGTTTGACTACGCAACTGTTCACTCTGTTAAGGCTATCCAGGCTGCTGGTTATGAAGCTATTATCATGAACTCAAACCCAGAGACCGTTTCTACGGACTTCTCTGTATCTGATAAGCTCTACTTTGAACCATTAACATTCGAAGATGTTATGAATGTCATTGATCTTGAGCAACCAAAGGGTGTTATCGTTCAGTTCGGTGGTCAAACAGCTATCAACCTTGCCGAGCCATTGGCCAAAGCAGGTGTGACCATTCTTGGAACTCAAGTCGCTGACTTAGACCGAGCTGAAGACCGTGACCTCTTCGAGCAAGCCCTTAAAGACTTGGATATTCCACAGCCACCAGGACAAACGGCAACAAATGAAGAAGAGGCGGTGCTTGCAGCTCGCAAGATTGGTTTCCCAGTCCTCGTTCGCCCTTCTTATGTCCTGGGTGGACGTGCTATGGAAATCGTAGAGAATGAAGATGATCTTCGTTCTTACATGTGTACTGCAGTTAAGGCAAGTCCAGACCATCCAGTTCTTGTCGACTCTTATATCGTTGGACAAGAATGTGAAGTTGATGCCATCTCAGACGGTCAAAATGTTCTCATTCCAGGTATCATGGAACATATCGAACGTGCCGGTGTTCACTCAGGTGACTCAATGGCCGTTTACCCACCACAAACCTTGTCTCAAAAGGTGCAAGAAACCATCGCAGACTATACTAAACGCCTAGCAATCGGCCTTAACTGTCTCGGTATGATGAACATCCAGTTTGTTATCAAGGACGAAAAAGTCTATGTTATTGAGGTCAATCCACGTGCCAGCCGTACGGTTCCGTTCCTTTCTAAGGTAACTAATATTCCTATGGCTCAGGTAGCGACTAAGCTCATTCTTGGTCAAAGTCTTGAAGAACTTGGCTACCAAGATGGCCTTTATCCAGAAAGCACTCGCGTTCACATCAAGGCGCCTGTCTTCTCCTTTACGAAACTAGCTAAGGTAGATAGCTTGCTCGGGCCTGAAATGAAGTCAACAGGGGAAGTCATGGGTTCTGATACAACTCTTGAAAAAGCTTTGTACAAGGCTTTTGAAGCTTCTTATCTTCACTTGCCAACCTTTGGAAATGTGGTCTTTACCATCGCTGATGATGCCAAAGAAGAGGCCTTGGACTTGGCTCGTCGTTTCCAAAATATCGGTTATGGTATCCTCGCAACAGAAGGGACAGCAACCTTCTTTGCCAGTCATGGACTCGAAGCCCAACCTGTTGGTAAGATTGGAGACGATGAACAGGATATCCCAAGCTATGTCCGTAAAGGAAAAATCCAAGCGATCATCAATACTGTCGGAACCAAACGAACTGCTGACGAAGATGGGGAGCAAATCCGTCGTTCAGCAATTGAACACGGTGTGCCACTCTTTACAGCCCTAGACACAGCAGATGCCATGCTCAAGGTGCTAGAAAGCCGTAGTTTTGTCACAGAAGCGATCTAGTTGAGAAATATTTTTCACAGTTTTAAAGCCAGCGTTTTCTGACGCTGGCTTTTACAATACTGATATTGCTTATTTCAACTATCATTTGTTTTCTTAGGAATCATTCCAAAATGTGATATAATAAGGATGAATTGGAAATAGGTAAACTATTTTCATCATTCTTTCAAAAAAATATTCTATTAAGAAATATGTAAAGACAGATTAGAAAGTGGGAAATCCCTATGTCCTCTTATGAAAAAGTCTCTCTTTCTGAGATCAATCAATCTATTGAGACTCCAAATAACAATCATTTTTGGCAAAATCTAAAAGCATTCTTAGGACCTGGTGCACTTGTGGCAGTTGGCTACATGGATCCAGGAAACTGGATCACCAGCGTGGTTGGTGGTGCCTCCTACAAGTACAGCCTTTTATTTGTTATTTTAATTTCATCCATCATTGCCATGCAGCTACAACAGATGGCTGGAAAGCTCGGTATCGTGACTAGGATGGACCTAGCACAGGCAACAGCTAATCATGCTCCCAAGTGGCTTCGCTATAGTTTGTGGGTGATTTTAGAATTAGCTTTAATGGCGACAGATTTGGCTGAAGTTTTAGGTTCGGCAATTGCCTTAAATCTTTTGTTTAAAATACCGATTATGATTGCTATCCTTCTAACCGTTTTAGATGTATTTTTGTTACTTTTATTGATGAAATTTGGTTTCAAAAAAATTGAAGCCATTGTTACAACCCTTATTTTAACCATATTGGCCATCTTTACCTATCTTGTGGCCTTATCCAATCCAAGTATCCAGGGGATTATTGGTGGTTATTTACCAACTTCAACTTTATTTGAAACACCGTTACCAGGTCATGAAAGTCAATTGACCTTGGCTCTAGGGATTGTAGGTGCGACAGTCATGCCCCATAATCTCTATCTCCATTCCTCTCTATCCCAAACAAGGAAAATCAATCACAAAGATAAGAAGGATGTTCGAAAAGCAGTTCGCTTTATGACCTGGGATTCAAATCTTCAGTTGTCCCTAGCCTTCATTGTCAATTCCTTGCTTCTTATTTTAGGGGCATCCCTCTTTTTTGGCCATGCATCTGAAATTTCAGCTTTCTCCCAAATGTACAATGCTTTACAGGATTCGACAATAGCAGGAGCAATAGCCAGCTCAACCTTGTCAACTTTATTTGCTTTAGCTCTCTTAGCAAGTGGTCAAAATTCGACCATTACAGGTACCTTGACAGGACAGATTGTCATGGAAGGTTTCTTGCATCTAAGATTGCCTCAGTGGATTATCCGTATCAGTACCCGTATTTTTGCCTTGCTCCCTGTGATTATAGTCGCCGTCCTGTTTGGGCATCAAGAAAAAACCTTGGATCAGTTATTGGTCTATTCACAGGTCTTTCTGTCAATCGCTCTTCCGTTTTCAATCTTTCCCTTAATCTATCTGACCTCTAAGAAGTCACTGATGGGAGAATTCACTAATGCCAAGTGGAACACCATCCTAGGTTACGCAGTTTCAATCATCTTAACCATTCTCAATATCAAACTTCTTTTCGATATTTTTTAAACTTGTTCAAATTAGTTTTCGGCACTAGCTTGAAGCTTGATATTGAGATAATAGTAGTGGTTGGTTTATAAAAATAAGTGCAAAAAAAAGAACAGTTGAAACTGTTCTTTTTTTTTGTTATTTGAGACCGTATTTTTTGTTGAAACGATCCACACGTCCATCTGCTTGAGTGAACTTTTGACGTCCAGTGTAGAATGGGTGTGAGTCTGATGAAATTTCCACACGGATCAATGGGTAAGTTTCGCCTTCGAACTCAACAGTTTCGTTAGAGCGTTTAGTTGAACCGCTAAGGAATTTGTAACCAGTAGTTGTGTCCATGAAGACAACTGGGCGATATTCTGGATGGATATCTTTTTTCATTTTGCAATATTTCCTTTCTGCCATGGTCTCTTTGCGAGCCATAGATTGTTACCATACTAGTCTATCAGATTCTGAAAAGTTTGGCAAGTATTTTATCAGTTTTTAAGCAAGTTTTTTAACTTTTGATAGATGATTTCGTTTTCTTCTAGACTATAGGAATTGGCGCCACTAGCTAATGGATGTCCTCCTCCGTCGTGTTCTTTGGCAATTTCATTGATAGGGGTGATTTTACTGCGCATACGCACACGGAAGTGACCGTCAACTTGCTCAACAAAGATTGCCCAAGCCTTAACGGTATCAATTCGACCAGGTGCCCCAACAATCGCAGCCGTTTCAGCATCCGTAACCTTATATTTTTCCAAGATGTCTTGAGTAAGCAGAACGCGTGCAGCCCCGTTTTCATCAACTTCCAAATGATCATAGACAAAGCCTTGCAGTTTTGCAATCTTAAAGCTCATGGTATCCATTTGACGAGACAATCCAGCAAAGTCAAAATCAACTTCTCGGAGCTGGCCAGCTATTCTAAAGGTACGGGCACTAGTTGAAGGGTAGAGAAAACGCCCAGTGTCTCCGACAATTCCTGCATAGAGAAGTCGTGCCACTTCACTAGACAAAGCCAGCTGATTTTCTTGAGCAAATAGAGCAATCATTTCACTAGCACTGCTTGAACTTGGATCCACCCAAGATAGGTCACCATAGATATCATCATTTGGATGGTGATCGATTTTGATGGTGAAAGCAGCTTGTTCGTAGCGTTTATCATCGATACGAGGACGATTCGCTGTATCACAAATAATAGCAAGGGCTCCTTGGTAGTCACTATCTTGGACAGTATCCATTTCCGCCATCCAAGTTAGAGTTGGTTCGTTAAAACCGACTGCTTTGATGAGCTTTTCTGGAAAATGCTGTGTTAGAAGAGCTTTTAAACCTACCTGACTTCCCAAAGCATCAGGATCTGGTTTCATATGACGATGAATGATAATGGTATCGTATTCTTTGATTTTTTCTAAAATTTGCTGGCAAATTTCCATAAATAACCTCAATTCTTTCTCATTTCATTGTAGCACAAGAATTTTTATTTTTAAAATGAAAAAGATATGATATAATGGAGAAAGATAAATTGAGGAGGACGATATGGCATTAGCAAAAATTGTATTTGCCAGTATGACCGGTAATACCGAAGAAATTGCAGATATTGTAGCAGATAAATTGCGTGACTTGGGCTTGGATGTCGATGTTGATGAATGTACAACTGTTGACGCTTCAGACTTCTTGGAAGCGGACATCGCGATCGTTGCGACTTATACTTATGGAGACGGAGAATTGCCAGATGAGATGATGGACTTCTACGAAGACCTAGCAGATCTCAACTTGAATGGCAAAATCTACGGAGTGGTCGGTTCAGGAGATACCTTCTACGACGAATTCTGTAAGGCTGTCGATGACTTTGATCGCGTTTTTGTAGCGACAGGAGCAGAAAAAGGTTCAGAGTGTGTCAAAGTGGACCTTTCTGCCGAGGAAGAAGATATTGAACGCCTGGAACAATTCGCAGAAGAATTGGCTGCAAAAGTAGGATAAGAATCAAGCTGCGCTGACTGGAAGTCACATTAATATACAAAAGAAGTTGAGAAATCTCAACTTCTTTTGTATATTAATGTGATACGCGGCGGCGAGCTGCTTTTTTGCGGTTTTCTTCGATGAAAGCTGCTTTTTGCTCTTCTGGCTCAATCACTTTCTTTTTAATTGCGTATACTGCACCTGCAACGGCAGCGACAGTTCCTGCGACACCTGTTACAAGACCTTTAGCGAATCCTTTAGCCATGAGTCTTCCTCCTTTATCTTCCCGAACAGTCAGGCTCCTCAAGAGGTAGCATTTTTCTGACTGACCTTTTTGTGATATAATAATAGTAACGAAAAAATGGGAATTTTTCAAGGAAAAAAGATGAAAACAAAAATAATTGTGATTGTTGGACCGACCGCTGTTGGGAAGACAGCCCTTGCTATTGAAGTGGCTAAGCGCTTTGGTGGAGAGGTGGTCAGTGGCGACAGTCAGCAAGTATACAGAGGGTTGGATATTGGGACGGCCAAGGCTAGCCCAGAGGAGCAAGCTGTTGTTCCTCATCATTTGATTGATGTCAGAGAGGTGACCGAGTCTTACTCGGCTTTTGATTTTGTTTCGGAAGCTAAGAAGGCTATTGAGGATATTCAAAGCCGTGGCAAGCTTGCTATTATTGCTGGTGGCACAGGGCTTTATATCCAGAGCTTGCTTGAAGGCTATCATCTAGGTGGGGAAACACCTCATGAGGATATTTTAGCCTATCGAGCTAGTTTGGAGCCTTATTCAGATGAGGAATTAGCTCATATGGTGGAGCAAGCAGGACTTGAAATTCCCCAGTTTAACCGTCGTCGTGCCATGCGTGCCTTAGAAATCGCCCATTTTAATCAGGATTTGGAAAATCAGGAAAGTCCTTATGAACCATTGATTATCTGCTTGGACGATGAACGCAGTCAGCTTTATGAGCGTATCAATCGCCGAGTAGATCTGATGTTTGAGGCTGGTCTTTTGGATGAGGCCAAGTGGCTCTTTGATCATTACCCGGATGTGCAGGCAGCCAAAGGCATTGGCTACAAGGAACTCTTTCCTTATTTCCGTGGGGAGCAAACTCTTGAGGAAGCGAGCGAGAGTCTCAAGCGGGCGACGCGTCGTTTTGCCAAGCGTCAGCTGACCTGGTTCCGTAATCGCATGCAGGTCACCTTTTATCAGATAGGAGAGCCTGGCGTGCAGGACCGCATTTTAAGCCAGATAGAGGAGTTTTTAGATGATTGAAACGGAGAAAAAAGAGGAACGCGTCCTACTCATTGGTGTGGAATTGCAGGGCATGGACAATTTTGACCTCTCTATGGAAGAATTGGCTAGTCTGGCTAAGACAGCTGGGGCAGTCGTTGTAGATAGCTACAGGCAAAAACGGGAAAAGTATGACTCCAAGACTTTCGTCGGTTCTGGTAAGTTGGAAGAGATTGCGCGGATGGTGGATGCAGAAGAAATTACTACTGTCATTGTCAATAATCGCTTGACTCCACGGCAAAATGTCAATCTAGAAGAAGTCCTGGGTGTCAAGGTCATTGACCGTATGCAGTTGATTCTAGATATCTTTGCCATGCGGGCTCGTAGCCACGAAGGGAAACTTCAAGTGCATTTGGCCCAGCTTAAGTACCTCTTGCCTCGCTTGGTTGGTCAGGGGATTATGCTCAGCCGTCAGGCAGGGGGAATTGGTTCCCGTGGTCCTGGTGAAAGCCAGCTGGAGCTGAACCGTCGTAGTGTTCGCAACCAAATCACAGATATCGAACGCCAACTCAAAGTGGTTGAGAAAAATCGGGCGACAGTCAGAGAAAAGCGTCTGGAGTCGAGTACCTTTAAGATTGGTTTGATTGGTTACACCAATGCTGGGAAATCAACCATCATGAACACCTTGACCAGTAAGACCCAGTACGAAGCAGACGAGCTGTTTGCGACCCTGGATGCGACAACTAAAAGCATCCATCTGGGAGGCAATCTTCAGGTAACCTTGACTGATACCGTCGGCTTTATCCAAGATTTGCCAACTGAATTAGTGTCCAGTTTCAAGTCGACTTTGGAAGAAAGCAAGCATGTGGATCTTCTGGTTCATGTCATCGATGCCAGCAATCCTTATCACGAGGAACATGAAAAAACGGTTCTGTCTATCATCAAAGACTTGGATATGGAGGATATTCCTCGCCTGACTCTTTATAATAAAGCGGATTTGGTGGAGGATTTCACGCCTACTCAAACGCCGTATGCCCTCATTTCTGCCAAGTCTGAGGATAGTCGTGAGAACTTGCAAGCATTGTTTTTGGAGAAGATCAAGGAGATTTTTGAAGCCTTTACTCTACGGGTGCCTTTTTCTAAGTCCTACAAGATTCATGATTTGGAAAGTGTGGCGATTCTTGAAGAACGTGACTACCAAGATGATGGAGAAGTGATTACAGGCTACATTTCCGAGAAAAATAAATGGAGGTTAGAGGAATTTTATGACTGATATTAAAACGTTGGCTCTAAAGTATGGAGGTTATACAAGTCTGGATAAGGTCTATCTAGATCAACTTCTAGCTGGCAAAACAGAGCAAGAGCAGTTGGCTCTCATCACACCTCCTCCGAGTGTAGTCAATGCCTACTTTGCTGAACTCTACCAGAAAAAGAGTCCTCAAGCTGCGACGGATTATTTTTCAGAAGTCAGTCAGGAACTGAACCTCTACAATACTAAGCCAAGTTTCACCTTTGAAAACAAGCCTTTTATTCGTCTTAATTTATCTGGCAAATCTTTTGGGTTTTGCTATGAGAGTGAGGGTTTGGGGCGAATTTTCTCTGAAAATGAAGAGGTGATCTCGGATGCCTTGCTTTTTGAGATTGCGCAAATTTTCCCCCATCAACTCGTCTTTGAAGAGTCTGGAAAGATTTACATGAAGGATGCCGGAGATGAGGAAGTTGTTAGTGTGGAGAGCCTCACAGCTTTGACTGATTTGGAAAGCTTGGTTGATGGTCGCAAGCGTCTCAAAGGATACAGCCAAGAGGATTTACTGCAAGAAGCTGTTGCTTTTTCTGGTAAGCGCTATTTCCGATCGGAAAACCGCACAGCTATGTTATATATTGATTAATTAGAAAGTATCGAATGGATATTCAATTTTTAGGAACAGGGGCTGGTCAGCCCTCTAAAGCCCGCAACGTCTCTAGTCTTGCCCTGAAACTTTTGGATGAGATTAACGAAGTTTGGCTCTTTGACTGTGGAGAAGGGACGCAAAATCGCATTCTGGAAACCACGATTCGACCACGTAAGGTCAGCAAAATATTTATCACTCACCTGCATGGAGACCACATCTTTGGCTTGCCAGGATTCCTTTCTAGCCGTGCCTTTCAGGCCAATGAAGAGCAGACAGATTTGGACATCTACGGACCTCAAGGGATCAAGTCCTTTGTCTTAACCAGTCTACGTGTGTCGGGTTCTCGTCTGCCTTACCGCATTCATTTTCATGAGTTTGACCAAGATTCTCTAGGGAAAATCCTTGAGACCGATAAATTCACGGTGTATGCAGAGGAGCTGGACCACACTATTTTCTGTGTTGGCTATCGTGTCATGCAAAAGGACCTAGAAGGTACCTTGGATGCTGAGAAACTCAAGGCTGCTGGTGTTCCGTTCGGCCCGCTTTTTGGAAAAATCAAAAACGGTCAGGACGTTGTTCTAGAAGACGGAACTGAAATCAAGGCAGCAGACTATATCTCAGCACCTCGACCTGGTAAGATTATTACTATTCTGGGTGACACCCGAAAAACCAATGCCAGTGTGCGTCTAGCTGTCAATGCCGATGTCCTTGTCCATGAGTCGACTTATGGCAAGGGTGATGAGAAGATTGCCCGCAATCACGGTCACTCAACCAATATGCAGGCAGCACAAGTAGCAGCAGAAGCAGGTGCTAAGCGCCTCTTGCTCAATCATATCAGTGCTCGTTTCCTCTCAAAAGATATCAGCCAGCTCAAGAAAGATGCAGCAACTGTTTTTGAAAATGTTCATGTGGTCAAAGACTTGGAAGAAGTGGAAATTTAGAAGATTGAGAAAGGATAAATATGTCTACAATTCTCATTACAGGTGCTAGCGGTGGCTTAGCCCAAGAAATGGTCAAACTCTTGCCAAATGACCAACTCATCTTACTAGGTAGAAACAAGGAAAAACTAGCCCAACTATATGGAAATCATTCTAATGTGGAATTGATTGAAATCGATATTATTGATGACTCAGCCCTAGAAGCTCTGGTAGCTGACCTCTATCTCCGTTATGGAAAGATTGATGTTTTGATCAACAACGCTGGATATGGGATATTTGAAGATTTCGACCGGATCTCTGACAAGGACATTCATCAGATGTTTGAGGTTAATACCTTTGCCCTGATGAATCTGTCTCGTCGTCTTGCAGCTCGTATGAAAGAAAGCCGAAAAGGCCATATCATCAATATCGTCAGTATGGCAGGTTTGATAGCGACTAGCAAGTCCAGCCTTTACTCGGCAACCAAATTTGCGGCCATTGGTTTTTCAAATGCTCTGCGCCTCGAACTCATGCCTTACGGCGTCTATGTCACGACGGTTAATCCAGGACCGATTCGTACTGCCTTTTTTGACCAGGCAGACCCAGATGGGACCTACCTCAAGTCGGTTGACCGCTTTCTCTTAGAACCAGATGCAGTCGCTAGAAAGATTGTCAAAACCATAGGAAAAAACAAACGGGAACTCAATCTCCCAGTTTTATTGAACCTAGCCCATAAGTTTTATACTCTCTTTCCTAAGCTAGCTGATAAGTTGGCAGGGGGAATCTTTAATTATAAGTGAGAAAGCTGTTCCCTTGAGGAATGGCTTTTTGCTTTAATAAGGAGGAGTTGTTGATCAAAAATAATCCCTGAAAATACTGGTAGTTTATCTCTATTTGATAGTTTTGGAGTATAATTGAGATAAGAAAGTTCATTAGATAAATGAAGTCCCAAACCAGCTAGCTTACCCTAGATAATGCCCTATGTATAGCCGGAGGTTGACAATGGAATTATTGACAATTGACTAAATTATTTCCATTATTGAGGAAGCAATACAAGGGCTTGACCCTGAGATAAGAGAAGGAATCGTCCTGAGCCATACTGAAGTGCCTGTGTCTGAACTGGATCGTTTGAAAAAACAACTGCAAATACAAGATTTGGATCCGATTTTTAGGAAGTATATTTTGGCCTATAACTGGGGGCAGGTCGGTTTTTTAAGTTACCAGTTTGGATATGGGGACGACACTAGTCTTACTTGGCTGATCAATCGCAATTTGGAATACCACGATTACTCGACTCTACAAGAAAGAGGCTTGATCATCATTGCAAATGGAGATCCCTACACTATTTTGCTGGATTGTCAATCTGGGGCGGTCTATGCTCTTGATGCAGAGATGAACTATGATGGAAAAATATGGCTGACACCAGATTTTCTAGCATTTGTTAGAGCCATGGGAACGGCCCAATCTGCAGTTTGGAAGGGTTGTGAAAGTGACTTCATCCACTTGATGACTAGAATAGGTCATGCGTCCAGTTTGATATTTTGGCAGAGTCTGGTCGGGTTTTATGATTGAAAATAGAAGGAGCAGGTCATGGAATTTATTGTAGCTGAGGAAGGGATTCCTCAAAATATCGGATGTCAGGGAGCCCTGATTGCCTATTATGGCAGTGAGATAGAATTTCATTATGAAACCGTTCCACCACACGGTGATGAGATTTTTTCTGCCAAGTTGCCTTTGTTGGGGCTTGATCTGCCCTTTTGGATCTATGGGAGAAATCTCATATTTTTAGATGCTTACTACCTCTTAGCAGAAACAGTTAAGAAAGGGACTTGGAATCCCATAACGAGTATGCTCATCAACATTCATACGGGGGAATACGCCAGCCTAGACCACTGGTACAATCATATATCTATTGAGCAAAACGGTCTTGAGTTGAAAAATGATTATGATGGACAAGTCCTGACTTTGAAAACGGTTGACAAACTTCATTGGCTTGTGCCCTAGATGCTGAATTAGAAGAAAGAAACTAAAAATGGCAAAGAAAAGAGTTACATTACCAAAAGAGTTTAAGGATTTAATGGATGAAGGAAATATTGAAGCCCTTAAAGCAGTCTATGATCGTTGTGAATTAACCGCTCATGATGGAAGATTTAGCTTATGTACACCTCTGCATATGGGAGGAGTCCCGGATGAATTGGTTATCTGGCTTGTCGAACAGGGCTTGGATATCAATATCCCTGATTATTATGGAGCGACTCCTTTGTACCGTCAGGCAACCATGGGAAGAGAGACTGTAAAACTCTTGCTCGAATTGGGGGCAGATATTGAAAAAAGCAATACTTATGGAAATACACCTCTGCATATGGCAGCTGAGTTTTTTCATCCTAAGACCGTTGCACTTCTCATAGAAAAGGGAGCAGATGTTAACCCTAAAAATGATAGGGGACAGACTCCACTAGACTCCGTTCTCACTGTCTGTCGGGGAATCTATATTGCCCAAACAGTTGAAATTGCCTCTATGCTGTTGGATGCAGGTGCTAAGAAAACATCTGCTATGAAAGAAAAGGTCGAAAATATCGGTAAAGATTTTGAATTTCATAGAGAAGGGATCAATCCCGACTATCTAGAAGCAGCAGATCAGGGTCTAGAAAAACTTTATGCTTTGTTTGATGTCAAGCCGGTAGCCAAACGAATAACCCACGATGGAGTTTCTCCGATTCTCGTAAAAGAAGGTAGCTGGGAGGAGCAATATGAGGAACTATGGCCTTTCTTGATTCCTTCAAGTGGAGCAGCCAAAACTGTTCAGGGAGAAGTTATTCGTATACCAGGTCGAGTTCGAGGTGAACTGGATCGCAATGGTGGGGTCAACTGGGACAGGGACTATAGAAAAATGCTTCAAGCTCTCCCTCAATACTTGTCTCTAGGAATCCCCCTTTCAGATCAAGAATTAGAAGAGACTAAAGAGCTTATTGCTCAAGTTCATGGGAAAGATTTTGATGACGAGCCTCGCCTAGACCGCCTGTGTCAGCTAGCTATTGCTTGGATTAAGCAAAATCCTGAGCCCCTTCTACTAGAAAAAACAAGTTATAAGCGGTAAAAAGCATTGGAAGACAGATAAAATAAAGAAATCATGGTGAAATGATGCAACTAATTGACCAAGTTAAAAAAATAGAAACTTATATTTGTGAGTATTTTGAAGACTGGGATTTGGATGATCCTGTAGAGGAAGGATATCTGGAAGATTATCAGGGCATTTCTGGTGCTTCTGAGGAAGAGCTTCAAGCCTTTGAGGAAATATTTGGCATTCGTCTACCTAGTGACTTCAAAGAGCTTTATAGCTATAAAAATGGGGGCAAATACCTCTCTATTTTACCTTGTGTAATTGACCAGAGAGATTTGACTTTTTCTCTCATGAGTCTACAGGAAATTGAGACTTGTAAAAAGTACTTTCAAAATAGAGATGCTCTGTTAACCGAATTTCCCGACTATTTTTCTAGTCAAGACCTAGAAAACATGCATGATAGTAGAATTAAGCCCTATCTTTTTAATAAAAAATGGCTTCCTTTTGCTCAGTATTGTGACTCTTGTTATCTTATGCTGGATTTTGATCCAGACCAGGAGGCTCAGGAAGGTCAGGTTATTTGCTACATCCATGATCCTGACCAGGTGATCTATGCGGCTGAAAGCCTTACAAATCTGATTGAAGGGATAATGGATGAGATCATATGAATGGACAAATGTACCAAATAGCCTGTATCGTGGCAGCAGCTAGGAAGGCTTTAAAAAATGCTAAAGAAATATGCTATAAGCCTGAAAAATATACAAATAAATTGAGCTTTCAAATTTTGCCGTCAAAAAATGGGGAAGCTACAGAACTATCTGTATCTGATTGGTTTGAAAATCTTAAGGAAAAAGGTTTGAAGGACTTAAAATTATTTTGCCCTATCTCAGTTGAAGACAGAGGTATTTTAGGCTTCTCTAATACAACACAGAGTTCAATTCTCTTTTTTTATAAAGATGGGAAGGCAAGTTATTTCCTACCAAATTGGAAATCTGCTTCTCCAGGCAGAGGCTGGGATGTTACCTACACCGAGTATGAATGGGAAAGGTCTTCTCAAGACATTCCTCACTATGAAAATAATCTGGAAGAATTTAAGGACGTATTGACTCGTATAGAAAATCTAGCAATTAAAATTGAATGTGACAACTTTGCCAAAGTCTTTCAATCTGCTAGAAACTTTTTGCTAGACCCAGAATCTGGTAAAGGGCTGGCAGAACCTCAAATTCCACTGCAACATCTAAGCATATTTAGAGCTGCAAGCTCAGCGGATGTTTTTGGAGGAATGGGCTCCTGGAATGATGAACCTGGATGGCTGGCACAAGATAAGGGACTGGGTCAAGTATACGATGAACTTTCAGATCAATTGCTAAGAAATATTAGATCAGCCATTCTATTTGCCATCAACGAGTGGTGATGGATTAGGAGAGAGAAAATGGGGAAGTTAAAGTTAAGTCTATTGAATAAATGGGAACTAGACAAGGACTACAATAGTGTTTTCAATTCTGTCATGTTACATGATGGTAGAGCCCTTGTCTTGACCAGTGAGAAGGAAGCTTTCAATCTCTACTGTCTGCTTGAAGTATCACCTTTGGGTGTGAAGGAGATAGATGCTTGGTATTGTGACCATGTTTGGGAGGAAGAGCCTCTACTCTTTACAGATGGACAAAATATTGGCATCATCAAGGCTGGCAAGGAAATAGTCTATTATACTGGTGATTTTTCTAATCCAGAAATCATTGCCATAAAGGATCCGCAAAGTATACTTCCTAAAAAGGCACAAGAGAGATATTTTCAAATCGTATCAGATAGTGACCAGATACCCGTGTGTTTTGAAAATCAAGTTTATACAAATCAGGCAAGAAACTTTGCCCTTTTAGAATTTGATCGAGAGAAAAAGCAGGCGAAGTGGACCACTTATTCGCATATTGATAAAAAAGAGTTAAATCACCACGACACGAACTCAAGTTTTTGTCCTAAAATCGATAGTATGAAATCTTGGAAGCAAGAGCTCTATGCCTTTAGCTCTGGAGAAAGTCAAACCTCTGTCAATAAATGGGGCATGGACTATTATGCTCTTGTTAAAATCTCTAGTGATGGTCGTATTATCGAAAAGTTATTAGAATCTAATAATTTAAAGGCTTTAGGCAAAAAAGCTGGTGTCAATGGAATTTTTACGGATTCGCCTTATATTATCCTGAGCCCCCTATTTAAGAATGATGATTGGAAGGGCAAGCAAAAGCTATTTTCTCTGGCAACGAGAGAATTGTGCGATATAGCCTTGCCTAGAGGAATGAGTAAACACAAGCTTCAAAATATAACAGACAACTTTTGTTTAACCTTCCTGTACGACAGAGGATTGAAAGAACTTGCCCTTTGTCGGATTGACTAGGCTGTGAGGCTGAGTTTGGGAGCTTTTTATAGATAGGTGCTGATATTTCTTGATTAGTCTACAGTATTTATTTTGAGCTGTTTTCTTGTCAAATTTGACCAAGTATTGCAAATCGAATCTTAAAATAGTATGCTAGAAATAGCAATTGTGAAAACGTTTGCGTTTTTGTTGATGATAGATTATTTAGGAGACAAGACATGGAATTGACAGCCATTTATCATAGACCAGAATCAGAGTATGCTTATCTGTACAAAGAAGGTCAGCTACATATCCGAATTAGAACCAAGAAAAATGATGTCCAGCAGGTCATTTTACATTATGGAGATCCCTTTATCTTCATCGAGGATAAGTATGAAGCCAAGAAAGAAATGACTAAAGCAACCTCGGATGCTTTATTTGATTATTGGCAGGTTACAGTATCGGTTGATTTTGCACGGATTCAGTATCTCTTTGAGCTCCTTGATGAGGAAGGTCAGGGTGTTTTATACGGTGATAAGGGTTGTGTGGAACATACTCAAGAAAACTTGGATGCTGAAGGCAATGGCTTTAAGCTTCCTTATATTCACGAAATTGACGGTTGCCAAGTTCCTGACTGGGTTTCAAATACCGTTTGGTATCAGATTTTCCCAGAACGCTTTTCTAATGGAAATCCTAATCTAACTCCTGATGGAGCTCGAGAGTGGGATGCTGCCATTACACCTAATAGGGATGACTTTTTTGGTGGAGATTTACAAGGGATTATCGACCATCTAGACTATCTAAAAGATTTGGGAATCACTGGACTTTATCTATGTCCGATTTTTGAAGCTACAACCAATCATAAGTACGATACGACGGATTATTTTGAAATCGACCGTCACTTTGGAGACAAGGAAGTCTTTGCTACTCTAGTCGAGGAAGCTCACAAACGTGGTATCAAGATCATGCTAGATGCGGTATTTAATCATATTGGCGACCAGTCTGCCCAATGGCAGGATGTTCTAAAAAATGGAGAAAAGTCACCTTATAAAGATTGGTTCCATATTCAAGAATTCCCAATTACAGAGGATAAACTGAAAAACGCGAGAGAACTACCTTATCATACCTTTGCCTTTGCTAGCTATATGCCTAAGTTAAATACAGCAAATCCTGAAGTCAAAGACTATCTTTTAAGTGTTGCGACCTACTGGATTGAGAATTTTGATATCGATGCTTGGCGTTTGGACGTTGCCAATGAAATTGACCACCAGTTCTGGAGAGATTTCAGAAAGGCAGTTCTCGCTAAAAAGCCTGATTTGTATATTTTAGGTGAAATCTGGCATACGTCTCAGCCTTGGCTAAAAGGAGATGAGTTCCATGCAGTCATGAACTACCCGCTCTCTGAAAGTATCAAGGATTATTTCTTGCGTCAGCATAAAAAGACAGAGCAGTTCATTTCAGAAATCAATAGCCAGTCAATGTACTACAAGCAACAAATCTCAGAGGTTATGTTAAATCTCCTGGATTCTCACGATACAGAGCGTATTCTTACAACTGCCAAAGGAAATCTCCAACATGTCAAGGCTGCATTAACCTTCCTCTACCTTCAAAAAGGGACTCCTTGTATCTATTACGGAACAGAGCTAGCACTAATTGGTGGACCAGACCCTGATTGCCGTCGTGTCATGCCTTGGGACCGTGTGTCTGAGGACAATGATATGCTAAATTTCATGAAGAAATTAATCCAAGTCCGTAAAGAAGTTGCAAGCATTATTCAGCATGGTTCCTATAGCTTGCAAGAAGTGAAACCATATGTTCTTTCCTTGAAATGGACCTACGAAGGAAAAGAAGTTCAGGCTACCTTTAATCAGTCTAAGGAAAATTTTGTCTTGGACAGAGATTCAGTTGATTTAGCGAGTCATTGTCAGTTTGAAGATGGTCAGCAAGTCATCTTGCCAGATGGATTTGTAGTTACTATTTCTGAGTAAAAAGGATTAAAATAATGGCACTCAAGGAAGTTTATGAGTATTTTCGTCACTATGATAAGGAGACTTATCAGGTTGTCGCCTGCATGGGTAATGAACCATCGGAAGAAGATGTTCAGGATTTTGAAACTCAATATGGCATTCGTCTTCCAGAAGATTTCAGGGAATTCACCATGTCATCTCTGGGAGGTCTCTTTATGGAAGTCAGAGAAGAGCTATGGCCAAGAGGCAAGGCTTACGATGTAGCCCCTTTTTGGACCTTCTGTCGAGGTATTAAGGTCTTGGGAATTGCAAATGGCATCCCAGATTTCTTAGATATTCGAATTAAAACCAAGGAATTACACGCTCTGGGCTTTGAGGATTATATTCCATTTCTGTCTATCATCGGTGATGGAGATGTAATTTTCTGCTTTGATAAGGACAATCACATAGTAGCTTTGGATTGGTATAATAGTGGCGAAACTGAAGAGCTTAATTGTGATTTTTCAGGACTTTTACTCCAGCAAATTGCCGAGCTAGAAGAGCGTAAAAATGAGATAGTCAATCTTTTGGAAAAGGGAAAATCTAGTCAATAATCTATAAGGAAATACCAATTTGATAGTCCGTAAAAGAGGTTGGGA
Source organism: bacterium (assembly GCA_905221355.1). Classification (GTDB taxonomy): domain Bacteria; phylum Bacillota; class Bacilli; order Lactobacillales; family Streptococcaceae; genus Streptococcus. The sequence continues at coordinate 529,276 of CAJNCU010000001.1, read as the reverse complement.
CAAAAGATCCCGACCTCACTCTTTTTAGCAATCAAACTTTGACGCGGTAGCTGATTGAACTTTTTGTTCGTCTTTCAGACTCCAAAAAGCTCCTAATCATCCTCGCGAGGCTGGGACTACGAAATCGAGACTTTGTCTATCGATTTCTGTCCCACCGCCTTTTTTAGTAAAACCATTCACTAAATCTACATTCAGATTTTTAAACTTTTCTACAAATTATAGAAAAAACAATCAAAAATATGATTTTTTGTGTTTAGGGTATTGAAATTTCCTATATTATTTTATAGAATAAGGGTAAAAGGCTATGAAAAAGTAATACGTTTACAAGAAAATGGAAGCGGTTACTAAAGGAGGATTTTATGGAAAAAGGCCATTGGAATCGTAAAAGAGTCTACAGCATTCGTAAGTTTGCCGTAGGAGCTTGCTCTGTCATGATTGGAACCTGTGCGGTTCTATTTGGAGGAAGTGTTGTTGGAGAATCACCAGTTTTTGCGGATGAAACTCCTATTGCGCGCACTGTAGAACAAGAAAAAGAGGAAAGTCCGGCAGTGGAGGAAAAAGAAGATCAAGCTGTAGCAGAGCACAAGGATGCTGCAAGTGTCGACCAAAGTCAAGCTGCTCCAATTGAAGCAAGCAAACCAGAGGTGAAAGAAGATGAACCTGTAGCTCCAAAAGAGGAGAAAGCATCTCTAAAACCTGAAGAAACAGCTCCAAAGGTAGAATCTCAAGCTTCAAGTCAAGAAAAGCCTGTCAAGGAAGATTTGAAAGCTGCGACAAATGAAGAAGTAAATCAAATGATTGAAGATAGAAAAGTGAATTTTAATCAAAATTGGCACTTTAAACTCAATGCGAATCCTAAAGAAGCTGTGAAATCAGATGCCGATGTATCAACATGGCAAAAATTGGATCTCCCACACGACTGGAGTATCTTTAACGATTTTGACCATCAGTCACCTGCCCAAAACGAGGGTGGACAGCTCAATGGTGGTGAAGCTTGGTATCGCAAGACCTTTAAACTTGATGAAAAAGATCTCAAGAAAAATGTGCGAGTGACCTTTGATGGTGTCTACATGGACTCTCAAGTCTATGTCAATGGCCAGTTAGTGGGGCATTATCCAAATGGTTACAATCAGTTCTCATACGATATCACAAAATACCTTCACAAAGATGGTCGTGAGAATGTGATTGCTGTCCATGCAGTCAACAAACAACCAAGTAGCCGTTGGTACTCAGGTAGTGGTATCTACCGTGATGTGACCTTGCAAGTGACAGATAAGGTTCATGTTGAGAAAAATGGGACAACCATCTTAACACCAAAACTTGAACAACAGCAACATGGCAAGGTTGAAACTCATGTAGCCAGCAAAATTGTCAATACAGACGATAAAGACCATGAACTGGTGGCAGAGTATCAAATCGTTGAACGTGGTGGTCAGGCTGTAACAGGCTTGGTTCGTACAGCGAGCCGTACCTTGAAAGCACATGAATCAACAAGCCTTGATGCGATTTTAGAAGTTGAAAGACCAAAACTCTGGACAGTTTTAAATGATAAACCTGCCTTGTACGAATTGATTACACGTGTTTACCGAGATGGTCAATTGGTGGATGCTAAGAAAGATTTGTTTGGTTACCGTTACTATCGTTGGACTCCAAATGAAGGTTTCTCTTTGAATGGTGAACGCATTAAATTCCATGGTGTTTCCTTGCACCATGACCACGGAGCGCTTGGAGCAGAAGAAAACTATAAGGCAGAATACCGTCGTCTCAAACAAATGAAGGAGATGGGTGTTAACGCCATCCGTACAACTCATAACCCTGCAAGTCCACAGACCTTGCAAATCGCAGCAGAACTTGGTTTGCTGGTTCAGGAAGAGGCCTTTGATACGTGGTATGGTGGTAAGAAACCTTATGACTACGGACGTTTCTTTGAAAAAGACGCTACTCACCCAGAAGCTAGAAAAGGTGAAAAATGGTCTGACTATGATCTTCGTACCATGGTCGAAAGAGATAAAAATAACCCAGCTGTCTTCATGTGGTCTATCGGGAATGAAATTGGTGAAGCAGATGGAAAGGCTCACTCTCTTGCAACGGTTAAACGCTTAGTAAAAGTGATTAAAGATGTTGATACTACACGTTATGTTACTATGGGAGCAGATAAGTTCCGCTTTGGTGATGGTAGCGGTGATCATGAGAAAATTGCTAATGAACTGGATGCAGTTGGTTTCAACTATTCAGAAGACAACTACAAGAAACTTCGTGCGAAACATCCAAACTGGTTGATTTATGGTTCGGAAACATCTTCAGCAACCCGTACACGCGGTAGCTATTATCGTCCTGAAAGTGAATTGAAACATAGTAACGGACCTGAACGTCATTACGAACAGTCTGACTATGGTAATGATCGGGTTAACTGGGGTAAAACGGCAACAGATTCATGGACGTTTGACCGCGACAACGCTGGCTATGCTGGACAGTTTATCTGGACAGGTACGGACTATATCGGTGAACCTACACCATGGCACAACCAAAACCAAACTCCCGTTAAGAGCTCTTATTTTGGTATCGTAGATACAGCCGGTATTCCAAAAAATGACTTCTATCTTTACCAAAGCCAATGGGTTTCTGCTAAGAAGAAACCAATGGTACATCTTCTTCCTCACTGGAACTGGGAAAACAAAGAATTAGCAGACAAAGTTGCTGACTCAGAAGGCAAGATTCCAGTTCGTGCTTACTCAAACGCTGCAAGCGTAGAATTGTTCTTAAATGGTCAATCTCTTGGAGTTAAGAAGTTCAACAAGAAACAAACCAGTGATGGCCGCACTTACCAAGAAGGTGCCAATGCTAAGGAACTCTATCTTGAATGGAAGGTTGCGTACCGACCAGGTACTTTAGAAGCTGTAGCTCACGATGAAGCTGGAAACGAAATTGCACGTGATAAGATCACTACTGCAGGCCAACCTGCAGGAGTCCGCCTCGTCAAGGAAGAACACGCAATCGCAGCAGATGGAAAAGACTTGACCTACATCTACTATGAAATCGTAGACAGTGAAGGAAATGTGGTACCAACTGCTAATAATCTGGTTCGCTTCCAATTACATGGCCAAGGTCAACTTGTCGGTGTAGATAATGGGGAACAAGCCAGCCGTGAACGTTATAAGGCACAAGCAGATGGTTCTTGGATTCGCAGAGCCTTTAACGGTAAAGGGGTTGCCATTGTTAAATCAACTGAGCAAGCAGGTAAATTCACTCTAACAGCCCATTCAGATCTCTTGAAATCGGACCAAGTAACTGTCTTTACTGGTAAAAAAGAAGACCAAGAAAAGACAGTTCTAGGAACAGAGGTACCAAAAGTACGTACTGTTATTGAGAAAGAGCCAAAAATGCCGAAGACAGTCGGTTTTATCTACAGTGATGGCAGTCGTGAAAAACGTCCAGTCACTTGGTCTTCAGTTGATGTGAGCCAAGCAGGAGTTGTGACTGTTAAAGGTATGGCAGACGGACGCGAAGTTGAGGCCCGTGTCGAAATTCTAGCAATCGCAAATGAGCTTCCAACTGTTAAGCGTGTTGCTCCAGGAACAGACTTGAGCGCTGTTGACAAATACGTTTCTATTGCTGTTACGGATGGAAGCGTACAAGAATACGAAGTTGATAAGTGGGAGATTTCGGAAGCAGATAAAGCTAAACTGTCAGTTGCAGGATCACGTATTCAAATGACTGGTCAACTGGGTGGTGAGACTATTCACGCTACCCTTGTGGTAGAAGAAGGTGAGGCTGCAGCACCTGTAGTGCCAACTGTAACTGTTGGCGGTGAAGCTGTCACAGGTCTTACTAGTCAAAAACCAATGCAATACCGGACTCTTGCTTATGGAGCTAAGTTGCCAGAAGTTACAGCAAGTGCTGAAAATGCTTCTGTTACAGTGGTGCAAGCAAACGCAGCAAACGGTATGCGTGCAAGCATCTTTGTTCAACCAAAAGATGGTGGTCCTCTTCAAACCTATGCGATTCAATTCCTTGAAGAAGCACCGAAAATTGACCATTTGAGCTTACAAGTAGAGCAAGCTGACGGTCTTAAAGAAGATCAAACAGTGAAATTGTCTGTCCTTGCACACTATCAAGACGGAACACAAGCAGTTTTACCAGCTGATAAAGTAACCTTCTCTACAAGTGGTGAAGGGGAAGTCGCAGTTCGTAAAGGAATGCTTGAGTTGCATAGACCGGGAGCAGTCACTCTGAAAGCAGAATATGAGGGAGCTAAAGGCCAAGTTGAACTCACTATCCAAGCCAATACTGAGAAGAAGGTTGCACAATCCATCCGTCCAGTAAATGTAGTGACAGACTTGCATCAAGAACCTACTCTTCCAACAACAGTAACGGTTGAGTATGACAAAGGTTTCCCTAAAGCCCACAAAGTCACTTGGCAAGCTATTCCAAAAGAAAAACTAGACCACTATCAAACCTTTGAAGTGCTAGGTAAAGTTGAAGGGATTAATCTCGAAGCGCGTGCAAAAGTCTCTGTAGAAGGTATCGTTTCAGTCGAAGAAGTTAGTGTGACAACCCCAATCGCAGAAGCACCACAATTACCAGAAAGTGTTCGTACCTACGATTCAAATGGTCACGTTTCATCAGCTAAGGTTACTTGGGATGTGATTCGTCCAGACCAATACGCCAAGGAAGGTGTCTTTACGGTTAATGGTCGTCTAGAAGGTACGCAATTAACAACTAAACTTCATGTTCGCGTATCTGCTCAAACTGAGCAAGGTGCAAATATTTCTGACCAATGGACCGGTTCAGAATTGCCACTGGCCTTTGCTTCAGACTCAAATCCAAGCGACCCTGTTTCAAACGTCAACGATAAATTGATTTCCTTTAATGACCGCCCAGCCAACCGTTGGACAAACTGGAATCGCAGTAATCCAGAAGCTTCAGTTGGTGTCCTATTCGGAGATTCAGGTATCTTGAGCAAACGTTCGGTTGATAATTTAAGTGTCGGATTCCACGAAGACCATGGAGTTGGTGTACCGAAGTCTTATGTGATTGAGTATTATGTCGGTAAGACCGTTCCAACAGCTCCTAAAAACCCTAGCTTTGTAGGTGAGGAAAACCATGTATTTAACAATCCAGCCAACTGGAAACCAGTTACCAATCTCAAAGCACCAGCTCAATTAAAAGCTGGAGAAATGAATCACTTTAGCTTTGATAAAGTTGAAACCTATGCTGTCCGTATTCGTATGGTTCGACTTGATAGCAAGAAAGGAACATCTATCACAGAGGTACAAATCTTTGCGAAACAAGTTGCGGCAGCCAAACAAGGACAAACAAGAATCCAAGTTGACGGTAAAGACTTAGCAAACTTCAATCCTGATTTGACAGACTACTATCTTGAGTCTGTAGATGGCAAAGTTCCTGCAGTAACAGCAAGTGTTAGCAACAATGGTCTTGCTACCGTTGTTCCGAGCGTTCGCGAAGGTGAGCCAGTTCGTGTTATCGCTAAGGCTGAAAATGGTGATATCTTAGGAGAATACCGTCTGCACTTCACAAGCAATAAAGATTTGCTCTCTCGTAAACCAGTTGCAGCAGTCAAACAAGCTCGCTTGGTACAAGTAGGACAACCGCTTGAATTGCCAACTAAGGTTCCGGTTTACTTCACAGGTAAAGATGGTTATGAAACAAAAGACTTAGCAGTTGAATGGGAAGAAGTTCCAGCAGAAAAGCTGACAAAAGCAGGTCAATTTACCGTTCGAGGCCATGTCCTTGGTAGTGATCTTGTTGCTGAGTTCACTGTACGAGTGACAGACAAACTAGGCGAAGCTCTCTCAAATAACCCAGAGTATGATGAAAATAGTAACCAGGCCTTTGCTTCCGCAACTAATGATATTGATCCAAGTTCACATGACCGTGTAGACTATATCAATGATGGAGACCACAATGAAAATCGTCGTTGGACAAACTGGTCTCCAACACCATCTTCTAACCCAGAAGTATCAGCAGGTGTGATTTTCCGTGAAAATGGTAAGATTGTAGAACGGACTGTTGCGCAAGCCAAACTTCATTTCTTTGCAGATAGTGGTACGGATGCCCCATCTAAACTCGTTTTGGAACGCTATATTGGCCCAGATTTTGAAGTGCCAACCTACTATTCAAACTATCAATCCTATGATGCAGCTCATCCATTCAACAATCCAGAAAATTGGGAAGCTGTGCCTTATCGTGCGGATAAAGACATTGAAGCCGGTGATGAAATCAATGTAACATTTAAAGCAGTCAAAGCCAAAGCCATGAGATGGCGTATGGAGCGTAAAGCAGACAAGAGCGGTGTTGCGATGATTGAGATGACCTTCCTTGCACCGAGTGAATTGCCTCAAGAAAGTACGCAATCGAAGATTTTTGTAGATGGAAAAGAACTTCCTGACTTCGCTGAAGATCGTCAAGACTACCAAATCACCTATAAAGGTCAACGTCCAAAAGTCTCAGTCGAAGAAAGCAATCAAGTAGCTTCAACAGTTGTAGATAGCGGAGACGATAGCCTTCCTGTACTTGTTCGCCTTGTTTCAGAAAGTGGAAAACAAGTCAAGGAATACCGTATCCACTTGACTAAGGAAAAACCAGTTTCTGAGAAGACTGTTGCTGCTGTACAAGAAGATCTTCCAAAACTCGAATTTGTTGAAAAAGATTTGGCCTACAAGACAGTTGAGAAAAAAGATTCAACACTGTATCTAGGTGAAACTCGTGTAGAACAAGAAGGAAAAGTTGGTAAGGAGCGTATCTTTACAGCAATTAATCCTGATGGAAGTAAGAAAGAAAAACTTCGTGAAGTGGTAGAGGCTCCGACAGACCGCATCGTCTTGGTTGGAACGAAACTAGGAACCTCCCTTCCAGAAGATGAAGTGAAGAACCTTGTCCTTAACAGACCAGAACTTGTAATCGAAGCAGAAACAATTGACTTCAAGGTTCAGGAACGTAAGTCTGATAAGTTGTATCTAGGTGAAACTCGTATCCTCCAAGAAGGTCAAAAGGGTATTCGCATTCACTTAATCGAGGTTGAAAATGGTAAGCGGACTGAAAAAGAAAGCTATGATAAAGTTATAGCTCAGGATCGCATCGTAGAAGTTGGAACTAAACCAGGAACCTCCCTTCCAGAAGATGAAGTGAAGAACCTTGTCCTTAACAGACCAGAACTTGTAATCGAAGAAGAAACAATTGATTTCAAGGTTCAGGAACAAAAGAACGATAAGCTTCCAGTAGGTCAAACCCGTGTTCTCCAAGAAGGGCAAAAAGGTATCCGTGTTCACTTGATTGAAGTTGAAAATGGCAAGCGAACTGAAAAAGAAAGCTATGATAAAGTCGTGGCTCAGGATCGCATCGTAGAAGTAGGTACAGCTGGTGAAACAACTAAACCAGTACCTCAAGAATCTACAAAACCACAAGTATCAGAAAAAACAGATACAAAACAAAACACTTCAAGTGCAGCTGGTCAGGTTCAAAAAGAGCAGTTACCAAATACAGGAAGTGCAGAAGGTCAAGCAGCAGTAGCAGCAGGCTTAGCTCTTCTTGGTTTGAGTGCAGGACTAGTAGCCACTAAAGGCAAAAAAGAGGATTAGATATTTTTGATACCTTATTTGCCATTTAAGACCTGAGAGAAACTCTCGTCTCAGATAAAAAGTCCTTAGAATACAAGTTTCTAAGGACTTTTCTTTGTGTAAAATCGTATAATTTTACTGTCTGTGTAATTTTGGAGAGAAAGCAAGAATCCCTAGAAGGAATTTTCTAGAGATTCCATTATTGTTTCAGTAAGAACAATTCAACAATCATTGCTATGTAGATGATTAAGGTAAGGAGAAAACCGGCTCTCCAGAAAAATTTGATGAATTTAGGGTAATAAAAACTTCGTTTTTTGACAAGGAAAAAGACTACTAGGAGGATTGCTAGGAGAGAAAGAGCAACACCGAGTCGCGGTAGAAAGTTGTGGGTAAAGGCTTTAGCAGTGATAAGGTAATACTCGAATACCAAAAGTGGAAAAGCTAGATCCGCGAAATTAAACCCTATTTTTTTAAGTCCGAACAGTTTGGTGACAATAAAGCAAACCACCAAGGTTAATATCAATAATAAAATAGATGCTATTTTCATTAAAATCATACCCATATTGTATCATAAAAAAACGCTAAAGGAAATGAGAAACAAGGGAATTTGTTGGAAAGTCAGCTTTTGAGATTGTAGGTGTTTTTTGTTATAATGAAAGTTATGAAATCTTATAATACCTTGAATGATTATTATCGAAAACTTTTTGGAGAAAAGACTTTCAAAGTTCCTATTGATGCGGGATTTGACTGTCCAAATCGGGATGGAACTGTAGCCCATGGTGGTTGTACTTTTTGTACGGTTTCAGGTTCTGGAGATGCTATCGTGGCACCGGATGCCCCTATCCGTGAGCAATTCTATAAGGAAATTGACTTTATGCACCGCAAGTGGCCAGATGTTCAGAAGTACTTGGTTTATTTTCAAAATTTTACCAACACCCATGAAAAGGTGGAAGTGATTCGGGAACGTTATGAGCAGGCTATCAACGAGCCAGGCGTAGTAGGAATCAATATCGGAACACGGCCAGACTGTTTACCTGATGAAACCATCGAATATTTGGCTGAGTTATCGGAACGTATGCACGTGACGGTTGAATTGGGCTTGCAGACTACTTTTGAAGCAACCTCTGACCTGATTAACCGTGCCCATTCTTATGAATTGTATGTGGAAACGGTCAAACGCTTGAGGAAATATCCTAAGATTGAGATTGTTTCCCATTTGATTAACGGTTTGCCCGGTGAGACTCATGAGATGATGGTCGAAAATGTCCGTCGCTGTGTTACGGATAATGATATTCAAGGAATTAAACTGCACTTGCTTCACCTCATGACCAATACACGGATGCAGCGAGATTACCACGAAGGACGCTTGCAACTGATGAGTCAGGATGAGTATGTCAAGGTCATTTGTGACCAACTAGAAATCATTCCCAAGCATATCGTCATCCATCGAATTACAGGAGATGCACCTAGAGATATGCTGATTGGTCCCATGTGGAGCCTCAATAAATGGGAAGTTTTGAATAGCATAGAGAATGAGATGCGACGCCGCGGAAGTGTGCAAGGATGCAAGGCTGTAAAACAGGAGTTTAAAAATGAAAAGACCACTTGAGATGGCACATGATTTTTTGGCGGAAGTTGTGACAAAAGAGGATATCGTAGTGGATGCGACCATGGGGAATGGCCATGATACCCTTTTTCTAGCCAAGCTAGCCAAGCAAGTCTATGCCTTTGATATCCAGGAGCAGGCTTTGGAGAAGACGCAAGAGCGTTTGGATCAGGCTGGAATGACAAATGCCCAGTTAATCTTGCAAGGTCATGAGACACTTGATCAGTTTGTGACAGAAGCTAAGGCAGGGATTTTTAATCTGGGTTATCTGCCTTCTGCTGACAAATCCGTTATCACTCAACCTCAGACTACTATCGAAGCCTTAGAAAAGCTGTGTCATTTGCTTGTCAAGGGGGGACGGATTGCCATCATGATCTACTATGGTCATGAGGGAGGAGATACTGAGAGGGATGCTATATTGGAGTTTGTTAGCCAGTTGAACCAACAAGAGTATACAGCTGCCATTTATCGGACTCTCAACCAAGTTAATAATCCACCGTTTTTAGTTATGATTGAAAAATTAGAAAGGTATAGACATGGATAAACAATACCTTCGTGAGAAGCTTGAGGCAATGCGCCAAAATTTTGTCGAGTCAACGCTTCACGAGCGAGCAGTCGGCGTGCTCGACGAAGCACATATGAGCAAGAAAATGCTTAAAATTAAGAAAAAATTAGTGGCTCTTGAAATGGAACGATGCCAGAAAAAAATTGAGCACAAAGACTGTTCTAAGATTGATCAGAAAATCCAAGAGCAAAAGGAGATTTTTGAATCTTGTTGTAAAAAAGATTAAGGAGGAATTGTGTGGAATTACTCATTTACTTGATTCTATTTTTATTTGTCTTAATCATTTCAACCACGACCAATAAACTTCTCCCTTTTTTGCCCCTTCCTCTTGTGCAAATCCTTTTAGGGATTGGGATTGGCTTATTTGTTCCCGATGCGGACTTTCATCTCAATACAGAGCTGTTTCTGGCCATGGTTATTGGTCCCTTACTTTTCCGGGAGGCAGAAGAAGCGGATATTACGTCCATTTTGAAGCACTGGCGGATTGTTGTCTTTCTGATTTTTCCTGTGATTTTTATCTCGACCTTAAGCTTGGGGGGCATGGCTCACTTCCTTTGGATGACTCTTCCTTTGGCTGCCTGTTTAGCAGTTGGAGCGGCACTTGGGCCAACAGATTTGGTTGCCTTCGCATCTCTTTCTGAACGTTTTCGTTTTCCCAAACGGGTTTCTAATATTCTAAAAGGGGAAGGACTCTTAAATGATGCTTCTGGTTTGGTTGCCTTTCAGATGGCTCTGGCTGCTTGGACAACAGGAACGTTTTCTCTCAGTCAAGCTGGAACTTCCCTAGCACTTTCTATCCTTGGTGGTTTTGTAGTCGGTTTTGTGACGGCTATGGTCAATCGTTTTTTACATAGCTTTTTACTGAGTGTGCGAGCGATAGATATAGCCAGTGAACTATTGCTAGAGCTAAGTTTGCCGCTCATGACCTTTTTCATCGCGGAAGAGTTTCATGTTTCAGGGATTATCGCAGTAGTGGTTGCAGGTATTTTGAAGGCCAGTCGCTTTAAGAAAATTACGCTCCTTGAGGCTCAGGTAGACACCGTGACGGAGACCGTCTGGCACACCGTGACCTTTATGCTAAATGGATCAGTCTTTGTTCTCTTGGGAATGGAATTAGAGTTGATAGCAGAGCCAATCTTGTCTAATTCTCTTTACAATCCCCTTCTTTTACTGCTTTCAGTTGTCGTTCTGACCTTCTTACTCTTTGCGATCCGCTTTGTCATGATTGCTGGTTTTTACTTTGTGAGGACGCGTCGACTTAAGAAAAAAATTCATAAGTACATGAAAGATATGCTTCTTTTGACCTTCTCTGGTGTCAAAGGAACAGTATCTATCGCGACCATTCTCCTCATACCAAGTCATTTGGAGCAGGAATATCCTTTGTTGCTCTTCCTAGTAGCAGGCGTTACACTATTGAGCTTTCTAACAGGTTTATTGGTCCTCCCTCACTTATCTGAAGAACAAGAGGAAAGCAAGGATCATTTGATGCATATTGCGATTTTGAATGATGTGGCTGCAGAATTAGAAAAAGAGCTGGACCATCACAAGAACAAACTTCCTCTTTATGCAGCTATTGATAATTACCATGGTCGGATTGAAAACCTCATCCTTAGTCAGGAAAATAAGAGAGTCCAAGAGGACTGGGAGTCTCTCAAGCTTCTTATCTTGAGTATTGAGAGTGACGGTTTGGAGCAAGCCTACGAAGAAAATAGAATCAGCGAGCGTGGCTATCGAGTTTACCAACGTTACCTAAAAAACATGGAGCAGAGTATCAATCGGAATTTCGCTTCTAGAGTGACTTATTATTTCCTTGTTTCTTTACGGATACTGCGCTTTTTACTCCATGAAATATTTACCTTTGGCAAAACTTTCCGTAGTTGGATGAATGAAGAATCTCGTAAACTACTAGCAGTTGACTATGATCAGATTTCAGAGTTGTATTTGGAAAATACAGAGTTGATTATCGAGAGTTTGGAAAACCTCAAAGGGGTTTACAAGAGTTCTCTGATTAGCTTTATGCAAGAGTCTCGTCTACGCGAGACGGCCATTATTGGAAGTGGTGCCTTTGTTGAGCGGGTTATCAATCGCATCAAGCCAAACAATATCGATGAAATGCTACGAGGCTACTATCTCGAACGTAAGGCAATCTTTGAATACGAAGAAGCTAAACTGATAACAGCTAAGTATGCCAAAAAACTACGCCAAAATGTGAATAATTTAGAGAATTATTCTCTGAAAGAAGCTGCAAATACCTTGCCTTATGATATGCTAGATTTAATCAGAAGAACTTAGATGATGAAGAAAATGACGGAGGATGGAACATGAAAAAGTGGTGGAAAGAGCTGATGGACAGGCCCTTATTGAAAGCTTTTTTGCATTATTATCAAGCATCTGATAGCGAGTTGACTAGTGTCGCTGTTGCTTATTATTGGTTGATTTCAATCTTTCCTTTGATCATGATAATAGTCAATATCTTGCCTTATTTTCAGATTCCGGTCTCAAATTTCTTACTTACGATCAAGGAATTTTTACCTGATACAGTGTATGATGTGGTCGCCAAGATTGTCCGAGAAGTTCTGACTCAACCATCGACTGGTTTGCTGAGTTTTGCCGTTTTATCTGCACTCTGGACCTTTTCGAAATCAATGGATTTCCTCCAAAAAGCTTTTAACAAAGCCTATGGGGTGACCAAAAGTCGAGGGATTATCTCCCATCAGTTGATGAGTTTGCTTGTTAGCCTCGGCTTGCAGATTCTTTTTGCCCTAGCCTTGTTTTTGAGTATGTTTGGTCGTATGTTGCTCAACCTCCTCAAAACTTACTGGCAATCAGACAGTCCGCTATTTTCCTACCTGCAAGACTTTACAGGTCCTCTGGTCTATGCCTTGATCTTTGCCATTCTAGTTATGATTTATTACTTCCTTCCAAAAGTAAAAACACCACGAATCCGCTATGTTTTACCAGGAAGTATCTTTGTCTTGCTAACTCTTATCGGTTTATTGAATATCTTTTCTGTTTATTTTAATAACTATGTCAATCACCTAGTGGATGTCCGATTTTTCAGTTCCATCATCGTTGTAGTCATGATGTTCTGGTTTATTCTTATTGCAAAGATTTTGATTATCGGAGCAGTTATCAATGCCAGTGTTCAGAGCTTGGAAGATCCAACCTTTACAATAAATTAACTAATAAAGTTATCTATTATAAAACGCATAGGATCAAATCTGATCCTATGCGTTTTTTGATTATGAAAATTAATAGATAAACATGGCATCACCGAAACTGAAGAAACGGTAGCGTTCTTGAATAGCGTGCTGGTATGCATCTAAGACTAATTCACGGCCTGCAAAGGCAGAAACCAACATGACGAGAGTTGATTTTGGCAGATGGAAGTTGGTTGAAAAGGCATCCACAACCTTCCATTCGTAACCAGGTTTGATAAAGATATTGGTCCAGCCAGAATCAGCCTGGATTTGCCCATCAAACTTGGAACCAATAGTCTCTAACGTGCGGATGGAAGTGGTTCCAACAGCGATGATACGGCCTCCATCTTCCTTAACAGAGCGAAGGGTGGCAGCTGCTTCCTCAGAAAGTTGGTAGAATTCGGAGTGCATTTCGTGTTCGTCCAGATTGTCCACAGAAACAGGTCTAAAGGTTCCGAGTCCTACATGGAGAGTGAGATAGACTAGATGAACACCCTTGGCTTGGATTTCTGCTAGCAGTTCTCTGGTGAAGTGGAGGCCAGCAGTCGGTGCTGCAGCAGAGCCACTTTCCTTAGCGTAGACGGTTTGATAACGTTCACGGTCATCCAGTTTTTCATGGATGTAGGGTGGTAGTGGCATTTCACCTAGACTTTCCAAGACTTCTAGAAAAATTCCTTGGTATTCGAAGCGGACAATGCGGCCTCCGTGGGTCAATTCTTCCGTAACGACAGCGCTGAGGCGACCATCGCCAAAGTTGACACGAGTGCCAACTTTGAGGCGTTTGGCAGGTTTAGCCAGAACTTCCCACTCATCACCACTAGTATTTTTGAGTAGGAGAAGTTCCACATGGCCTCCTGTCTCTTCTTTTTGGCCATAGAGGCGGGCAGGAAGAACGCGGGTGTCATTCATAACGAGTGCATCTCCAGGTTCCAGCATATCAATAATGGAGTGGAAGTGTTTATCCTGCATTTCTCCCGTTTCCCGGTTTACGATGAGGAGCTTGGAGGCATCTCGTTTTTCAAGGGGTGTTTGGGCAATCAATTCCTCTGGTAAGTGGAAATCAAAATCAGCTGTATTCATTTTTTCATCATTCTTTCTAAGTTCTAATCTTATCCATTATAACACGTTTCAAGTTTGGGCGCTCTTTTTTTAGAAATTAAATCGTTTTCACTTGACAAAAATTGGTCTATACCATATAATGAATATAGTTTAAAACGGAGGATGAAAAGATGAAAGTTATTAAAGTTGAAAATCAAGTTGAAGGTGGAAAAGTTGCTTTTGAGATTTTGAAGGAAAAATTGGCCAATGGTGCTCAAACATTAGGACTTGCAACAGGGAGCAGTCCACTTGAGTTTTACAAGGAAATCGTTGAGAGTGACCTTGATTTTTCAAATCTAACCAGTGTCAACCTTGATGAGTATGTAGGACTTGACGGAGACAATCCTCAGTCTTACCGCCACTTTATGCAAGAACACTTATTCAACCAAAAACCATTTAAAGAAAGTTTCTTGCCTCGTGGGATTAAGGACAATGCTGAAGCTGAAGTAGAACGCTACAACCAAATTTTGGCTGATCATCCTGTTGATTTACAAATCTTGGGAATTGGTCGCAATGGACATATCGGCTTTAATGAGCCAGGAACTGCCTTTGATAGCCAGACACACCTTGTAGACTTAGACCAGTCTACAATCGAAGCCAATGCTCGCTTCTTTGACAAGATTGAAGACGTTCCAACTCAAGCCATCTCAATGGGGATTAAAAACATCTTGGATGCCAAGTCAATTATTCTCTTTGCTTACGGTGAGTCGAAAGCAGAAGCCATTGCTGGCACAGTATCAGGCCCAGTGACTGAGAACCTCCCAGCAAGTAGCCTACAAAACCACCCTGATGTGACTATTATTGCGGATGCTGAAGCGCTCAGCTTACTTGAAAAATAAAAATTACAAGAACCGCTTGCTCTTTGGAGTGAGTGGCTTTTTACTTCAAATGTCCACTATCCTGCTAAAGTGGTATAATATAGCTATACGGGGGGCTCGAACTTTGATTTATATAATCGGTTTTATTTGTTTTTTACTTTTAATGTTTCTGTTTAGTCGCTTAATTCAGCAATCAAAGAATCCTTCGGGCTTTCTAGGAAAACGAATGATGAAATTGTGGAATCGAGCCTATCTCCCCATGTTTGTATGGGCAATTCGTCATCTGGATAGGACATTTTATCCTGTAATCTTAGATGTAGGAGTTGGGAATGGTCGTTCAACCATCCTGCTGAAAGAAACTTTTCCGCAAAGTACCATAACTGGAATCGATATTTCAGATACTGCAATAGCTCAAGCCAAACAGGTAGAGATGACTAATCTAAATTTTGAACGAAGAGACGTTAGGGAGACAGGCTTTTCTGATGAAAGTGTTGATTTAATCACAGCCTTTCAAACTCATTTTCATTGGCGGGACCTAGAGGCTTCTTTTATGGAACTTCGAAGAATACTCAAATCAGACGGGATGCTCTTACTGGCTTGTGAATATAACAAGTTGTCTTACTTTTTACCAGAGGTTCAAAGCGAAGAAGCATTTAGACGATTCTTGTTATCAGTAGGGTTTGAGCTCGTAACTAGTCAAAGAAAGGGATCATGGATCCTTTATAAAATTGTTAAACATTAATGGAGGTACATCATGAAACAATTATTTTTATGTTCACACTTTGCTGGAGTCAAAAAGCTTTTTAGCGATTATGCAAAGGAAAAGAATCTAGAAAATAAGGTTTTATTTATTCCTACCGCTGGGAACAAAGAGGACTATACTGCCTATATCGATGAGGCTCAGCAAACATTCAGGGATTTAGGATTTGAGATAGAGGTTTTAGATATTGCTTCTTGTGATCGAGAAACTGCACAGGCAAAGATTTTCCAAAGTAAGATTCTTTATATCTCAGGCGGGAATACCTTTTATTTATTGCAAGAATTAAAGAAAAAGCAACTCCTATCTCTCATCAAAGAGCAAATAAGAGATGGGTTGGTCTATGTGGGAGAATCAGCAGGGGCTATCATTACAGCCAAGGATATTGACTACAATAAACTTATGGACGACAAGACGGTAGCGACAGAGTTATCTGATACAGCGGGATTGGATGAAGTGGATTTTTACATCCTTCCACATTATGGTGAGGAACCTTTTACTGATAGTAGCAAAAAGACTTTTGAAATGTATAAAAAGCAGCTTGAATTGCTACCGCTTCATAACCACCAAGCAATTATCGTTAACGATGAGCAAATAGATATCTTGACAATAGAATAAAGATGTGGTTGGAAGAACATTGATATTTTACCACTAAAACGATTAGGGGTTGATAACTCACTTAGCGGGAATCTGCCATGAATAGATTAATTTTATGAATTCAAGAAGGGAAAAGTTATGAAAATAAAAACGTTAGATAAAATAGGTGGGATTGTTTTCTTGTTTCTAACGATTGCTACCATTGTCGTTTTTTTATCAGATACGAGCTTCTTTGAGTGGGCGTTTACTAGACACCAGAATACTCTGAGTTGGTATATTCGCCCTCTCTTTATTATTCCAATTGTAATGGGAGCTTATAAAAAATCCTATAGCCTGATTTTCTTTTCTATATTTTGCCTATTTACTAGTATGTTTTGGTTCCCGAAGCCGGAAATAGTTGATGTAAAAGTAATTGAGTTTTTGAATTTTGAGAAGACTTATTTTACGAGCGGATGGAGTATTGAAAAAGTTATTATTCTGGCGACGATTCTAGCATTTTTTACGGCGATTATATCCTTAACGTGGAGTAGACGTTGGTATGGATTATTAGCAACGGTAGTGATCGGAGCGTTTCTGAAGGTTGCCCATAGTCTTTTATTTAGCGGAGGAAGTGGCATATCGATTGTGAAACCAGCTGTTTTGGGATTGATTCTCTGCATCTTAGTGATTTATTTCATCTTCAAAAGAAGAAAGTAAAAATAATAAAAGTTTATGGTTGCTTTTCTCTTGACAATTATTCACTTTGTGTGTAAAATGGAATAGATCTTGAACTTGAAGGGAGTGAAAAAAATGTCTAAAACAGTAGTACGTAAGAATGAATCTCTTGACGATGCACTTCGTCGTTTCAAACGTGCGGTTACTAAAGCTGGTACTCTTCAAGAAACACGCAAACGTGAATTCTATGAAAAACCTTCTGTAAAACGTAAACGTAAATCAGAAGCAGCTCGTAAACGTAAAAAATTCTAATTTGAAATGAAAGGCTAGACTTGTCTAGCCTTTTTTCTTTCCAAATAAATACTGTAAATCCTGCAAAAAAAGGAAACTTCCTACCACAATTTGATATAATAGTAGGGAGAACTCGATTGAAGGAGGAAATTATGTCGGTTTTAGTAAAAGAAGTCATTGAAAAGCTCAGATTAGACATTGTTTATGGTGAAGGCGATTTACTTGAAAAAGAAATCAATACTGCAGATATTTCTCGACCAGGTCTGGAAATGACGGGTTATTTTGATTACTATACTCCGGAGCGGCTTCAACTGTTGGGAATGAAGGAATGGTCTTATTTAGTCTCCATGTCTTCTCATAACCGTTATCAAGTTTTGAAGAAAATGTTTCTACCTGAAACACCCGCTGTCATCGTTGCTCGTGGCTTGGTAGTGCCAGAAGAAATGTTGAAAGCTGCTAGGGAATGTAAGATTGCGATTTTAACCAGTCGAACATCAACCAGTCGTTTATCTGGAGAGTTATCTAGCTACCTTGATTCCCGTTTGGCTGAACGTACGAGTGTGCATGGTGTCTTGATGGACATCTATGGCATGGGTGTCTTGATCCAAGGGGATAGTGGTATCGGTAAGAGCGAGACAGGTCTTGAGCTTGTGAAACGTGGGCACCGTTTGGTAGCAGACGATCGTGTAGATATCTTTGCCAAGGATGAAATGACCCTTTGGGGAGAGCCCGCTGAAATTTTGAAGCATTTGCTTGAGATTCGTGGAGTGGGTATTATTGACGTGATGAGTCTCTACGGAGCAAGTGCTGTAAAAGATTCTTCACAAGTTCAGTTGGCTGTTTACTTGGAAAATTATGATACCCATAAGACCTTTGATCGTCTAGGAAACAATGCTGAAGAAATCGAGATTTCTGGTGTAACGATTCCGCGTATCCGCATTCCAGTAAAAACAGGACGCAATATCTCTGTTGTTATTGAGGCGGCAGCCATGAACTATCGCGCTAAAGAAATGGGATTTGATGCGACGCGTTTATTTGAAGAACGCTTGACTAATCTCATCTCCAAAAATGAGGTGAAAAATGATTAATCCAGTCGCATTTGAAATCGGTCCTTTTTCTATTCGTTGGTATGCTTTGTGTATTGTGGCTGGTTTGGTTTTGGCAGTCTACCTTGCCATGAAGGAAGCTCCTAAAAAGAAAATTCTATCAGATGATATCTTGGATTTTATCCTGATTGCTTTTCCGATAGCTATTTTAGGTGCTAGACTATACTACGTACTCTTTCGCTTAGATTATTATCTGCAAAATCCAGGTGAAATCATTGCCATCTGGAATGGAGGCTTGGCCATTTATGGAGGTTTGATAGCAGGGGCTATTGTCCTTTATATCTTTGCAGATAGAAAGCTGATTAATACTTGGGATTTCTTAGATATTGCAGCACCAAGCGTCATGGTTGCCCAAAGTTTAGGACGCTGGGGGAACTTCTTTAACCAAGAAGCCTACGGTGCAGCAGTAGATAGTTTGGATTATTTGCCAGGCTTTATCCGTGACCAGATGTACATTGATGGTAGCTACCGTCAGCCGACCTTCTTATATGAGTCTGTTTGGAATCTGATTGGTTTTGCTTTAATCTTGATTTTTAGACGAAAATTAAAGGGAATCAGACGCGGTCAGATCACTGCTTTCTACTTGATTTGGTATGGCTTCGGCCGTATGATCATCGAAGGGATGCGGACCGATAGTCTCATGTTCTTTGGTTTGCGAGTTTCCCAATGGTTATCAGTTGTCCTTATCGGACTTGGTATTTTTATCATACTTTATCAAAATCGAAAGAAAGCCCCTTTCTATCATACAGAGGAGGAAAAATAAATGTTAGAAGTTGCATATATACTTGTTGCGATTGCTTTGATTGTCTGTTTAGTCTATTTGACAATCACGATTCAAAAAGCAGGTCGTATGATTGATGAGACTGAGAAAACCATCAAAACGTTGAGCTCAGATGTGAACGTTACCTTGCATCAGACTAATGAATTGTTGGTTAAGGTCAATGTGTTAGCAGACGATATCAATATCAAAGTTGCGACGATTGATCCACTCTTTACAGCTGTGGCAGACTTGTCTGAGTCAGTTTCTGACCTCAACCAACATGCACGTGTTTTAGGCAAAAAAGCTTCATCTGCTGGTTCAAAAACACTTAAGACGGGTGCTGGATTATCTGCACTCCGTGTCGCAAGTAAATTTTTCAAAAAATAAAAAAGGAGAAATCTTATGGGAAAACTATCCTCTATCCTTTTAGGAACTGTTTCAGGTGCAGCTCTTGCTTTGTTTTTGACGAGTGACAAGGGTAAGCAAGTTTGTAGTCAAGCTCAGGATTTTCTAGATGATTTGAGAGAAGATCCAGAGTATGCTATAGAGCAGGTTCGTGAGAAACTAACTGAAGTGAAGGAACAGGCAACGGACTTTGTGCTAAAAACAAAGGAACAAGTAGAATCTGGTGAAATCACTTTTGATAGTGTCCTTGACCAAGCTAAAAACTGTGCTCGACAAGCGACGGAAGCATCCAAGGAAACCTTTAACAATCTCAAGGAGCAATGGCAAGAACAGTCAGCAACTCCAGACGTCGCTGAAGACCAAGAAGAAATCATCATCGATATTACTGAAGTATAATGCATCACCATCTCTGGTTTTTGGAGATGGTGATTTTTATCTGCAAGCCTGTCTTTGTGGTATAATAAATACTATGCAGAAAAAACCAACGTCCGCCTACGTGCATATTCCCTTTTGCACACAGATTTGTTATTATTGTGACTTTTCAAAAGTTTTTATCAAGAATCAACCAGTAGATAGTTACCTAGAGCATCTGCTAGAGGAGTTTCGTTCTTATGATATCCAAAAGTTACGAACTCTCTACATTGGAGGTGGGACGCCAACGGCTTTGTCCGCTCCTCAATTAGAAGTGCTTTTGGATGGCCTGACTAAAAATCTAGACTTGTCTGTCTTGGAAGAGTTGACCATTGAGGCCAACCCAGGCGATTTGGACGCGGATAAGATTGCGGTTTTGAAACAGTCGGCAGTCAATCGTGTCTCGCTAGGTGTCCAGACCTTTGATGACAAAATGCTGAAAAAGATTGGGCGTAGTCATTTGGAGAAGGATATTTATGAAAATATCGACCGCCTCAAACTGGCTGGTTTTGACAATATCTCCATCGACTTGATTTATGCATTGCCTGGTCAGACCATGGAACAAGTAAAGGACAATGTAGCTAAGGCTATCTCGCTTGATATTCCTCATATGAGTCTTTATAGCTTGATTTTGGAGAATCATACGGTCTTTATGAACCGCATGAGACGAGGGAAATTGCCTCTGCCTAAGGAGGAACTGGAAGCTGAGATGTTTGAGTACATCATCGCAGAGCTGGAGCGAGCGGGTTTTGAGCATTATGAGATTTCCAATTTCTCAAAGCCTGGTTTTGAAAGTCGCCACAATCTCATGTACTGGGATAATGCTGAGTATTATGGTATCGGTGCGGGTGCTTCAGGTTATGTGAACGGGGTGCGCTATAAAAACCACGGTCCAATCCGCCACTATCTCAATGCGGTAGAGGCAGGAAATGCTCGCATTACAGAAGAACACCTGAGTCAAAGGGAGCAGATGGAAGAAGAAATGTTTCTGGGGCTCCGCAAGAAATCAGGGGTTTCCATGACACGATTTGAGGAAAAATTCGGACGGTCCTTTGAAGGACTATATGGAGAAATTGTCAGAGACTTGGTTCAACAAGGTCTCATGCAGGTCAATGGTGATCGTGTCCGAATGACAAAGAGGGGTCTCTTTTTAGGAGACACTGTAGCAGAACGATTTATTTTGGAGTAGAACAATGGGCTTAACTTATCAAATGAAAATGAAAATTCCTTTTGATATGGCGGACATGAACGGTCATATCAAACTTCCAGATGTGATTTTGCTGTCCCTGCAAGTATCAGGTATGCAGTCGATTGAACTGGGAGTTAGCGACAAGGACGTGTTAGAGCGCTACAATCTAGTCTGGATTATTACAGACTATGCGATCAATGTGGTTCGCTTGCCTCGCTTTGCTGAGGAGATTACGATTGAAACAGAAGCATTGACTTACAATCGTCTTTTTTGCTACCGCCGTTTCACTATCTATGATGAAGCAGGTCAAGAAATCATTCGCATGGTAGCAACCTTTGTTCTCATGGACAGAGATAGTCGTAAAGTCCATGCTGTCGAACCGGAGATTGTTGCTCCTTATCAGTCTGAGTTTGATAAAAAACTTATCCGTGGGCCAAAGTATGCTAACCTAGAAGACCCGATCAGTAAAGACTACCATGTTCGTTTTTACGACTTGGATATGAATGGTCATGTTAATAACAGCAAATACCTGGATTGGATTTTTGAGGTTATGGGAGCAGACTTTTTGACCAAGTATATTCCAAAGAAAATCAATCTCAAATATGTAAAAGAAGTGAGACCAGGTGGCATGATTGCTTCAGCTTATGAACTCAAGGGACTGGAAAGCAAGCATGAGATTATCAGTGATGGCGAGATTAATGCCCAAGCTATGATTACTTGGCAAGAAATTGAAGGCAATTAGAAAGGGCGATATGGCTTATAAAGGTTATTTAATTGATTTAGACGGAACCATTTACAAGGGGAAAGACAGAATTCCCACGGGTGAGGCTTTTGTGCATGAACTGCAAAAGCGAGAAATTCCTTATCTCTTTGTAACCAATAATACAACTCGTACTCCTGAGAGTGTTCAAGAGATGTTGGTTCAGAATTTTAATATCAACACGCCTCTATCGACTGTATACACAGCAACCTTGGCAACCATCGACTATATGAATGACTTAGGACTGGAAAAGACAGTCTATGTCATCGGCGAAGCGGGGCTCAAGGAAGCTATCAAGGCTGCTGGTTATGTGGAAGACAAGGAAAGTCCAGCCTATGTGGTAGTTGGACTGGACTGGCAAGTTGACTATGAAAAATTTGCGATAGCAACTCTAGCCATTCAAAAGGGGGCTCACTTTATCGGAACCAACCCTGACCTCAATATCCCGACGGAACGTGGTCTTTTGCCTGGTGCTGGTTCACTAATCACACTTCTTGAAGTAGCAACACGAGTGAAACCAGTTTATATCGGAAAACCAAATGCTATCATTATGGACAAGGCAGTTGAGCACTTAGGTTTGAGAAGAGAAGAATTGCTCATGGTTGGGGACAATTACCTGACAGATATCCGAGCAGGGATTGACAATGGCATTCCAACGCTCTTGGTGACGACAGGTTTTACCAAGGCAGAAGAAGTGGCGGACTTGCCAATTGCACCAACTCATGTGGTTTCTAGCCTCGCGGAGTGGAATTTTGATGAAAACTAAACTGACCTTTTGGGGAAGTATGCTCTTTCTCCTCTCACTGTCTATCCTACTGACGATTTATCTTGCTTGGGTTTTCTATCCTTGGGAAATTCAGTGGCTGAGCTTAGCAAATCGAGTCTATCTAAAGCCCGAAACCATTCAGTACAACTTTCATATCTTGATGAATTACCTGACCAATCCCTTTAGTCAGGTCTTAGAGATGCCGGATTTTCGTTCATCAGTGGCTGGTCTACACCATTTTGCGGTGGTGAAGAATCTCTTTCACCTAGTTCAGCTAGTTGTCCTAGTGACACTTCCAAGTTTCTATTTCTTTGTTAGAAAGATTGTGAAAAAAGGCTTTTTGCCCCTATATCGTAAAAGTATCTTGACTTTAGTGCTGTTGCCTCTAGTCATTGGGCTTGTAGGAGTGTTGATTGGTTTTGAGCAATTCTTTACTCTTTTCCATCAGATTCTCTTTGTGGGAGATGATACCTGGCTTTTTGATCCAGCAAAGGATCCAGTTATTCTGATTTTGCCAGAGATTTTCTTCCTCCATGCCTTTTTACTTTTCTTTGCTTTGTATGAAGGAATATTCGGTTTCCTTCTTGCTAAAGCTTCAAGGAAAAAGTAGATGACATTCTGTATTTTTAATAAAAAACGAGAGAAGTCGCTCAGCTCCCTATTTATTGTTAGGTTATCCTAAAGATAAACTTGCAAAGTAGGAGATTTTTGCAGAAAACAGTCTATTTTCTATGAAAAAGTAGGCTTTTTTTCTAAAAATACCTAGTCAAGCGCTTTATTTTTTTGTATAATAGAAATAGCAAGTATAGATAAAAGAAGAGAAAAGCATGATTACACTATTTTTATCACCGAGTTGTACATCATGTCGTAAGGCAAAGGCTTGGTTAGAGACGCATAAAGTGCCCTTTCAAGAGCATAATATTATGACCAGTCCTTTAACAAGAAAAGAATTACAAAATATTCTTTCCTTGACCGAAAATGGTACTGATGACATCATTTCAACTCGTTCAAAAATTTTTCAAAAATTGGATATTGATGTAGAGAGTATCTCGGTATCGGAGTTGCTTCAGTTGATTGAGCAATATCCTAGTCTTTTGCGTCGCCCAATTATTATAGATACCAAACGCATGCAGATCGGTTTTAATGAAGATGAGATTCGTGCTTTTCTCCCTCGTAGTTACCGTAAACAAGAATTGAAAGAAGCAACATTGAGAGCTGGTATTGGATAGATGAACAAACAGTATAGTTACCCACTAGATTTGTCGTGGAGCACTGAAGAACTTGCTTCAGTGCTTTCTTTTTTTAATGATGTTGAAGCTGCTTATGAAGATAAGGTAGAAGCAAAAAAACTGCTAGATTCCTATAAGGAATTTAAGTCTGTGGTTCCAAGCAAAAGTGAAGAAAAGCGCCTAGGTCGCGAATTTGAGACGGTTAGCGGTTATTCCTTCTATCATGCGGTTCAATTAGCAAAAGAAAAAAGAGAAGGGAAGATTTCTCTTGGAAACTAAATTTGAATTTGCCAAACAGATTGTGCAGGAAGCTGCTGACTATATTTTGGCTCACATGAAAGAAGATTTGCAGGTTGAGTGCAAGTCTTCACCTACTGACTTAGTGACACGTTTGGACAAGGAGGTCCAGGAACTCTTGGTTGATCGGATCAAGTCCTCCTATCCTGAGGACTTGATTTGCGCGGAAGAGGGCTGTTTGCGTGCTGCGGTCGATCAAGGTTCTGTTTGGGTGATTGATCCCATTGACGGTACCAATAACTTTGTCGCTCAGCAGGAAGATTTTGCCGTGATGTTGGCTTATTTTGAGAATGGTGTGGGCAAATTTGGCATTATCTATGATGTCATGAAAGGTGATTGTTACCATGGTGGTGGTGCCTTTCCTCCTTGTCGTAATAATGAGCCCTTACCGCCTTTTAAAAAGAAGCCCCTCAGAGAATTCCTGGTTGCTGGTAACTCAGGTATGTTTGAAAGCAATGAGTGGGGCCTGGCGGATTTGGGGCGAGCAGCGTTGGGTGTCCGTGTCTACGGCAGTGCGGCCATTAGTTTTGTCAAGGTTTTATCGGGTCGTCTTCTGACTTATATTACCTACCTGCAGCCATGGGACTACGCTGCGGCCAGTATCTTAGGGGAAAGTCTGGGTTATCGTCTTCTTACGGTATCAGGTGAGCCCGCTGATTTTAAAACGCGTCAGCCTGTCATGATGGTGCCAATCGAGATGCAAGAAGAGATTCAGTCTTATATCTACGAAAGGAAAGAGAACTAAATGCAATTTCCAGAAGGATTTGTTGAAAAATATGAAGCGATACTAGAAGATGAGGCAAGAGACTTTCTTGCCTCTTTTAAGCGGGAAGCGGTTTCGGCTTTTCGAGTCAATCCCTTAAAAGAAAGTCAATTGTCGTTTGCGGATGCTATTCCCAATACATCTTGGGGGTATTATGGTAAAGTTTCTGGGAAATCTCCAGAGCACGCGACAGGTCTTGTTTATTCGCAAGAGCCTGCAGCCCAAATGGTGGCCCAGGTGGCTCAACCAAGTCCTGGCATGAAGGTCTTGGACTTGGCGGCAGCACCAGGTGGAAAATCCACTCAACTAGCCGCTTATCTGGCTAATCAAGGAGTCCTTGTCTCCAACGAAATTTCAAGTAAGCGTGCTAAGATTTTAGTAGAAAATATGGAGCGATTTGGAGCGACAAACGTTGTCGTGACCAATGAATCTGCTGACCGCTTGGCCAAGGTTTTTAAAGGTTACTTTGATGTGATTGTCCTTGATGCACCTTGCTCGGGTGAAGGGATGTTTCGTAAGCAGCCAGATGCCATGGATTATTGGAGTACCGATTATCCTAGCCAATGTGCCAGTCTCCAAAGAGAAATTTTAGAAGATACAGTGACCATGCTTGCTGAAGGTGGTCGTTTGATCTATTCGACCTGTACTTGGTCACCTGAGGAAAATGAAGAGACCGTTCACTGGTTACTAGATACTTATGATTTTGAACTGCTTCCAGTTGAGCATGTGAATGGTATGGTAGAAGGAATTGGCCTTCCTGAAACGGCGCGGATGTATCCTCATCATTTCAAGGGAGAAGGCCAGTTTGTTGCCCATCTGCAGTTTAAGGGAAAAAATCCAGCACCAAGATTCAAGGCTAGCAAGAGCAATCTCAGTCGTGAGCAACTGGCTTTGTGGCAAGAATTTGCCCAAAAACACTTACGAGTCAATCTAACTGGTATCTTGCAGACTTTTGGAGATCAACTCTATCTCCTGCCAGAGATGCTACCGGATCTAGGCAAACTCAAAATTGCCCGAAATGGGCTCCATCTGGGTACTTTTAAGAAGAAACGCTTCGAAGCAAGCTTTGCTCTCGGATTAGCCTTGAAACCAAGTCAAGTAAAACAAAGTGTCGAAATCAAGGATGAGGACTTTGTAAAATATGTGGCTGGTGAGACTGTTCAATTGTATGAAGCTCGACCAAATGGCTGGTACCAAGTTGTGGTTCAAGGAAACGGACTAGGCTTTGCCAAGGTAACGGGAAATGTTTTGAAAAATTATTACCCAAAAGGACTCAGATTCAGGTGAAAAAGCTAGTCAAAGAGCCTATTCTATGTTATAGTGGAAGTATGAGTTTTTTCTGATAGTCTTTCATTATTACTTATATTATACGATGGAATTGTACGCCCCTAAGAATGTCTAAAAAATAAAGCGGGACAATCATTGATGATAATTGGATGATCAGGACAAACGGAAGAAATCAGAACATTTATCATTATGTTCAAGGAGAATAACAGTGAAAAAAAGAAAAAAGCTCGTCCTATCTCTTGCAGCTCTTTTGGTGGCAGGTTCTCTAGCAGGATGTGCTAGCTGGATTGATCGTGGAGAATCCATGACAGCTGTTGGTTCAACAGCTCTTCAACCTCTTGTCGAAGCAGCAGCAGATGAATTTGGTTCTAGAAACATCGGAAAAACAGTCAATGTTCAAGGTGGTGGATCGGGTACAGGACTATCTCAAGTCCAGTCTGGAGCAGTAGACATCGGGAACTCTGACGTCTTCGCAGAGGAAAAAGATGGAATCGATGCTTCAGCTCTAGTAGACCACAAGGTTGCAGTGGCTGGTCTAGCGGTGATTGTGAACAAGGAAGTGACTGTTGAAAATCTCACAACCGAGCAACTTCGCAAAATCTTTACAGGTGAAGTGACCAACTGGAAAGAAGTTGGGGGCAAAGACCTGGCCATTTCAATCATCAACCGAGCAGCAAGTTCTGGTTCACGAGCGACGTTTGATACGGTGGTTATGAATGGGCAATCGGCAATGCAGAGCCAAGAACAGGATTCTAACGGGATGGTCAAGTCGATTGTATCCCAAACACCTGGAGCCATTTCTTACCTAGCCTTTGCCTATGTAGATGACTCAGTGAAAAGTATGAAACTGAATGGGTATGAGCCTACGTCTGAAAATGTAACGACTAACAATTGGCCTTTGTGGTCTTATGAACATATGTACACACTCGGTCAGCCAAATGAGCTAGCTGCCGAATTCCTGAATTTCGTCCTCTCAGATGAAGCCCAAAATGGAATTGTTAAAGGGATGGGCTATATCTCCATCAATGAAATGAAAGTCCAAAAGGATGCTTCAGGTACCGTTACAGCAGTAGAAGGAGGTTAATAATGAATCAAGAAGAATTATCTAAAAAATTACTCTCTCCTTCAAAGAACTCTCGCCTTGAGAAGTTTGGTAAAGGTTTGACCTTCACTTGCCTTTCTTTGATTGTTATCATTGTGGCGATGATTTTGATTTTTGTAGCCCAAAAAGGCTTGTCAACCTTCTTTGTCAATGGGGTGAATATCTTTGATTTCCTCTTTGGACAAACTTGGAATCCTTCAGGGAAACAATTTGGTGCCCTTCCGATGATTTTGGGTTCCTTTATTGTGACGATTTTATCTGCCCTCATCGCAACTCCCTTTGCTATTGGAGCAGCAGTTTTTATGACAGAAGTATCACCAAAGGGTGCAAAAATCTTGCAACCAGCCATTGAACTTCTCGTCGGGATTCCTTCAGTCGTCTATGGATTTATCGGTTTGCAAGTTGTGGTGCCTTTTGTTCGCAGCATCTTTGGTGGAACTGGTTTTGGGATCTTGTCAGGGATTTTCGTTCTTTTTGTCATGATTCTACCAACTGTAACCTTTATGACAACAGACAGCTTGCGTGCTGTTCCTCGTCATTACCGTGAAGCTAGTTTGGCTATGGGAGCCACTCGTTGGCAAACCATTTGGCGTGTGACCTTGAAAGCAGCACGTTCAGGTATTTTCACAGCAGTGGTCTTTGGGATGGCGCGTGCCTTCGGTGAAGCTCTTGCTATTCAGATGGTTGTCGGAAACTCAGCAGTTATCCCAACCTCGCTAACAACACCTGCTGCGACTTTGACTTCTGTTTTGACTATGGGTATCGGAAATACCGTCATGGGAACGGTTGATAATAACGTTCTCTGGTCACTGGCCTTAGTATTGCTCTTGATGAGTTTGGCCTTTAACAGTGTGATTAAGTTGATTACGAAAGAAAGAGGAAAGAAAAACTATGCACGCTAAGAAATTAGATAAACTTGCAACAGCTGTCCTCTATACCATCGCTGGTATCATTGTTGCCATCTTGGCATCCTTGATTCTCTATATCTTGGTGAGAGGGTTACCGCACATCTCTTGGTCCTTCTTGACTGGGAAATCTTCCTCTTATCAAGCAGGTGGGGGTATCGGGATTCAGCTCTACAATTCCTTCTTCCTTTTGGTCATTACCTTGATCATTTCTGTTCCTTTGTCTATGGGGGCTGGGATTTACCTAGCTGAATATGCAAAAAAGGGTCCTGTGACAAATTTTGTCAGAACCTGTATTGAAATCTTGTCTTCTCTACCATCAGTCGTTGTAGGTCTCTTTGGTTATTTGATTTTTGTAGTCCAGTTTGAGTATGGATTTTCAATCATTTCAGGTGCCTTGGCCTTAACAGTATTTAACCTTCCTCAGATGACTCGAAATGTTGAGGACAGTTTAAAACATGTTCACCATACGCAACGTGAGGCTGGCTTAGCTCTTGGAATTTCTCGTTGGGAGACTGTGGTCCATGTCGTCGTTCCAGAAGCCCTTCCAGGTATCGTAACGGGTGTTGTCTTGGCATCTGGCCGTATCTTTGGTGAGGCCGCCGCTCTTATCTATACGGCCGGACAATCCGCTCCAGCCCTAGACTGGTCTAACTGGAATATCCTCAGTGTTACCAGTCCTATCTCAATCTTCCGTCAAGCAGAAACCTTGGCTGTCCACATCTGGAAAGTCAATAGTGAGGGAACCATTCCTGATGCTACCATTGTATCTGCTGGTTCTGCCGCAGTGCTCCTCATCTTTATCTTGATTTTTAACTTTGGAGCACGCAAACTCGGAAGCTATTTACACAAGAAATTAACCGCTGCCTAAAGGAGAAGCCATGTCAAAATATAACTGGGATGAAAAGCATATCATCACCTTCCCTGAAGAAAAAGTGGCCCTCTCTACCAAGGATTTACATGTTTACTATGGTAAAAATGAATCCATCAAGGGCATCGATATGCAATTTGAAAAAAATAAAATTACAGCCTTGATTGGTCCTTCTGGATCAGGGAAATCTACTTATCTTCGCAGTCTCAATCGGATGAATGATACTATTGATATTGCCAAGGTCACAGGTCAAATCCTCTACCGAGGGATTGACGTTAATCGTCCAGAAATCAATGTCTATGAGATGCGTAAGCATATCGGAATGGTCTTCCAACGTCCAAATCCATTTGCTAAGTCTATTTACCGCAACATCACTTTTGCTCATGAACGTGCAGGAGTCAAGGATAAGAAGGTCTTGGATGAAATTGTCGAAACCTCTCTAAGACAGGCTGCCCTTTGGGATCAGGTCAAAGACGACCTCCACAAATCAGCCTTGATGCTTTCTGGTGGACAACAACAACGTCTCTGTATCGCTCGCGCCATCTCTGTCAAGCCAGATATCCTCTTGATGGATGAGCCCGCTTCAGCCTTGGATCCGATTGCGACAGCCCAGCTGGAAGAAACCATGTTGGAATTGAAGAAGGACTTTACCATCATCATCGTTACCCATAGTATGCAACAGGCTGCGCGTGCAAGTGACTACACAGGATTTTTCTACTTGGGTGATTTGATTGAGTATGATAAGACATCCAATATTTTCCAAAATGCCAAGCTACAGTCTACCAATGACTATGTAACGGGACACTTTGGTTAGAAAGGAAGCAGTATGACAGAACCGATTTTGCAGGTTAAAGACCTGTCCGTTTATTACAATAAAAAGAAGGCTTTGAATAGTGTTTCCCTTTCTTTCCAACCTAAGGAAATAACAGCCTTGATTGGTCCTTCTGGATCAGGAAAGTCCACTCTTCTCAAAGCCATCAACCGCATGGGCGATTTAAATCCTGAGGTGACAACAACTGGAACAGTGATTTATAATGGTCACAATATCTACAGTCCGCGTACCGATACGGTTGAATTGCGTAAGGAAATTGGTATGGTCTTTCAACAGCCCAATCCCTTCCCTATGTCTATCTACGAAAATGTTGTCTACGGCCTACGTATCAATGGAGTCAAGGATAAACACGTTTTGGATGAAGCAGTAGAAAAGGCCTTGCAACGCGCTTCTATTTGGGATGAGGTCAAGGATCGCTTGCATGATTCAGCCATTGGTCTCTCAGGTGGCCAACAGCAACGTGTTTGTGTTGCCCGTGTCTTAGCAACCAGTCCCAAGATTATTCTCTTGGATGAACCGACTTCAGCTTTGGATCCTATCTCGGCTGGTAAGATTGAGGAAACCTTGTATGGTCTGAAAGATAAATACACCATGCTCATGGTAACACGTTCGATGCAACAGGCCTCTCGTATCTCTGATAAAACAGGATTTTTCCTAGATGGGGATTTGATTGAGTTTAACGATACGAAGAAGATGTTCCTAGACCCACAAAACAAGGAAACAGAAGATTATATTACAGGAAAATTTGGATAAGGAGTTGAATGATGTTACGATCTCAATTTGAAGAAGATTTGGAGAAATTGCACAACCAGTTCTATGCCATGGGACAAGAAGTGCTCTCACAAATCAATCGTACAGTGCGTGCCTTTGTCACACATGACCGTGATTTGGCAAAAGAAGTCATTGAAGAAGATGCAGAAGTAAATGGATACGAAGTGAAACTCGAAAAGAAATCATTTGAAATGATCGCGCTTCAACAACCTGTTTCTCAAGACCTCCGTACTGTATTGACCGTTCTTAAGGCAGTATCAGACCTGGAACGCATGGGAGACCATGCAGTGTCAATCGCAAAAGCAACTATTCGTATGAAGGGGGAACAACGCATTCCTGCAGTTGAAGAAGAGATCAAAAAGATGGGACGCGATGTGAAAAACTTCGTCGAAGCGGCTCTAGATCTCTATCTGAACGGTTCGGTGGATCAAGCCTACGAAGTAGCAGCGATGGACGAAAAAATCAACCATTACTTTGATAGCATTCGTGATTTGGCTACAGAAGAAATTAAGAAACATCCTGAAGCCATCATTACAGGTCGTGATTACTTCCAGGTCATTTCCTTCTTGGAACGTATCGGAGACTACGCTAAAAATATCTGTGAATGGGTTGTTTACTTTGAAACAGGGAAGATTGTCGAGCTATAAGAAACGGTTTAAATATACAGAATAAAAGGCTGATTGTGATAAATCAGTCTTCTTTTTATGAAAAGAATTATTTTACATTCAAAATCTCTAAAAGGGTTGACAACTATTTTTAAAAGAGTTATAATTATTCAGAAATAACAGAAAGGTCGTTTATTTATGAAATTTAAAAAATGGATGTTAGTTGTATGTAGCATGCTTGCCAGCATGGTTTTGGTAGCTTGCCAGTCAGGAACGGATAGCTCCCAGTCTGCTGTGGACGCTATCAAACAAAAAGGAAAGCTAGTCGTTGCGACCAGTCCAGACTATGCACCATTTGAATTCCAATCCTTGGTAGATGGTAAAAACCAAGTGGTTGGGGCAGATATTGATATGGCTCAAGCGATTGCAGATGAGCTTGGGGTTAAACTTGAAATCTCTAGCATGAGTTTTGACAATGTTTTGACCAGCCTTCAAACTGGAAAGGCTGACTTAGCCATTGCGGGAATTAGTGCCACAGATGAGAGAAAGGAAGTCTTTGACTTTTCAATCCCTTACTATGAAAACAAGATGAGTTTCTTGGTTAGAAAAGCCGATTTAGATAAGTACAAGGATCTTTCAAGCCTCGCAAGTGCGAATATCGCTGCTCAAAAGGGAACCGTTCCAGAAACTATGGTGAAGGAACAATTGCCAAATGCCCAATTGACATCCTTGACCAATATGGGGGAAGCAGTCAATGAATTGCAGGCTGGAAAAGTAGATGCTGTTCATATGGATGAACCAGTTGCTCTTAGCTACGCAGGTAAAAACTCAGATCTTGCCGTTGCAACTGTTAATTTGACAATGAAAGATGGCGAAGCCAATGCCGTTGCTATCAAGAAGAATCAATCAGACTTGAAAGCAGTAGTCGATAAGGTTATCCAAAAACTGAAAGATGACGGAACCTATCAAACTTATCTTGAAAAAGCAGCAAAACTAACAGAAGTTGAACAATAAGAAAAGAGCAGAGTTGGACTTTAATCCAATTCTGCTTTTATGTATTCTAATAACTCTTCTAGATTTTCGAGAGAGACTTTGGCGAACTGATAAGGGCAGGCATCCAAATAAGCCTTCTCAAAAAAGTCTAGTTTGAGTGAGCTGTGTTTTAAACTGGCGATTTTAGGATAGTACCTCAAATCAAGCAGAAGACCATCGTGTAGAGGATAGTGGGGCAAGGGACAGGTGTTTTCTTCAAGCACTTTCTTTATCTGAGCCTGATAGTTCTCTTGAAGGCTCAATCGAGCCAGTCGATTTTTTTCAAATAACTGGCTATCGATGTAAAGAGAAAGAGCCTTTTGCATGATGAGATTGCTGTCATAGTCCAGGATATTTTTGTAGGAAACAAAGGCCTCTTTTAGGTCATTTGGGAGAATGAGAGCGGTGATACGAAGGGCTGGAAAGAGACTTGTTGAGAAGGACTTGATATAAATGACCCGATCCTCAGTGCCCAGATAGTGGAAGGTCTGCCCTTTTTTAGGGTCTAAATCTCCTAGATAGTCATCCTCTACGATGTAAACACCATACTGGTTTGCTAGATCCAGAATAGCCCTCTTTTCCTGATCAGAGTAGGAATGACCTAGGGGATAGTGGAAGCGAGGAATGGTATAGAAAAACTTGATTTTCCCAGATTTGAACTGTTCTTCTAGTTCGTCAAGGTCAATGCCATCAATACAGCGTTCAATGGTCTGGTAGGCCAATCCCTGAGCGACTAAGAGGCGGTTCATTCGGTGATAGGTCGGTTGTTCGACCAAAATCTCCGCTCCCTCGCTCGGAAAGTTGATCTGAGAAAGGATAAAGAGAGCTTGCTGGGTGCCAGAAGTCAGAACCAGTTGGTCGGGTTTGCAGTAGAGGGCTTGGTTGAAAAGAAGTTGATGGACAGATTGTCTCAGTTCCTCAAGGCCTTCTTGGTTGTCATAGTAGTTGAAGAGGTAGTTTTCTCGGCCTATCAAGGTTTCGTTGACGCAGAGTCTGAAGTCGTCATAGGCACTGGCATGTTCGTCAGTGACTTCGATTTCCAAGTCTTGGTGCTGTCCTTGTTCCAGAACATAGTAACCACTCTGGGGTTTGGCATAGAGGTATTGTTCATGGCGTAATTCCAGTAGGGCTCGTTGGATAGTGTCCTTGCTACAGTGGAAGTCTTGGCTCAGTTGACGGATAGAGGGAAGCCGGCTACCTGTTGGAAATTTTCCTGATTCGATTCCCTTTTTTAGAAAGGAAACGACTGCTTGGTATTTACTTTCTTTCTTCATTCCAGACCTTCCTTGATTTTGTTACATTGTACCTTTTTTTTGCCTCCTTTGCAATGGGAAAAGCATTTCTCCCTTTCACAACTAGGAGCAAATGTGGTATACTTAGAAAGTATGATGATTCATTGAATAAAAGATAAGAAAGAGAATGGTTAGAAAAGTGCAGGAACCGGTAAAATTATTTCAATACAATACTCTAGGTGCCCTAATGGCAGGTCTCTATGGTGGAACCATGACCGTAGGAGAATTACTGGAACATGGCGACCTCGGCTTGGGAACATTGGATTCGATTGATGGGGAGTTGATTGTCCTTGATGGTAAGGCATATCAAGCCAAGGGGTCTGGTCAAATACCTGAAATCGTTGAGGTCGCGGCAGATGCTCTTATTCCCTATGCAGCAGTGGTTCCTCATCAGGCAGAAGTGATTTTTCGTCAGCGCTTTGAGATGACAGATAAGGAATTGGAAAAACGAATTGAGTCCTACTATGATGGGGAAAATCTTTTTCGCTCCATCAAGATTCATGGCGAATTTTCACAAATGCATGTACGTATGATTCCTAAATCCACACCTGATACCAAGTTTGCTGATGTAGCGACTCACCAACCTGAATATAGCCGTGAAAATGTATCGGGAACTATTGTTGGATTTTGGACACCGGAGATTTTCCATGGAGTGAGTGTTGCAGGCTACCATTTGCATTTTATCTCAGATGATTTGACCTTTGGTGGGCATGTGATGGACTTTGTTATCAAAGAAGGAATGATCGAGGTTGGGGCAGTCGACCAGTTGGACCAACGTTTTCCAGTCCAAGATCGCCAGTATTTATTTGCCAAATTTAACGTTGACGAGATGAAGAAAGATATTGATAAGTCAGAATAGGAGAAAAAAATGACAGTACATATTATCCTCACCATGATCGCTTTGGTTCTCATTCTAGTAGGTGGAACTTGGTATGCCAAAAAACGGTTTAAAATCTCTCTTGCAGTGATGGGCTTGGGGGCAATCGCATTTTTTGTTTCTTCTCAAGTGTTAGAGAAGATGGTTCACCTTCTGGTACTTCATCCGCAAAAAGACGGAACCATTTTACTAGCGCAGGAGCATCCTTTTTTATACGTCCTTTATGGGATTGCCATGGCAGCCCTCTTTGAAGAGACGGCCCGTTTTATCTTTTTTAAATGGTTGGAGAAAAAGAGAAAGTTGGAAGATAGAGATGCTTGGGCTTATGGCTTAGGACATGGAGGCTTAGAGATGCTCTACCTCGGAATGGGAAGTTTGATTAGCCTTTTGATCCTCTTTTCACTCCTACAATCTTCAAACTCTGATGCGGCGAATCTTCTTACGAAAAGTACATTAGAAACAGTTCAGTCTCTATCAGCATGGCAGATCTATCTACTAGGAGTTGAGCGTGTCCTTGCTCTGGTTCTCCAAATTAGCCTTACTGTCTGGGTTTACCAAAGTGTCATCCAAAAGAAATGGATCTATCTCGTTGCTGCTTATGGTTTGCATGCTTTGTTTGACTTAGCTCCAGCCTTATCTCAAGTGGGATGGATTGCAAATCCTCTTCTAGTTGAGATCATCCTTCTCGTAGAACTTCTAGCCCTTGTTTGGCTGACAAAATCTACATTTTGGAAAAAATCATAAAAAGAGGGTGACCTCTTTTTTTATGTGAAGATTGGATACAGAAATTTCCAGTCGTCAAAAATCTTTAAAAATGGTATAATGAAATCACTTTACAAAAGGATGAGAGATATGACATTAGTAACTAGAATACAAGAACAATTAGAAGGAATTGATATTCGTTTTAAGGAACCCTTGAAGCTCTATACCTACACTAAGGTAGGGGGACGAGCGGATTATCTGGTTTTACCACGCAATCGCTATGAGATGGCGCGTGTCGTTCAATTTGCCAATCAAGAGAATATTCCTTGGATGGTGCTAGGGAATGCCAGCAATATTATCGTTCGTGACGGTGGAATTCGTGGATTTGTCATCTTGTGTGACAAGCTCAATAACGTTTCAGTTGATGGTTATACCATTGAAGCGGAAGCTGGGGCCAACTTGATTGAAACGACACGTATTGCCCTCCGTCATAGTTTGACTGGATTCGAGTTTGCCTGTGGCATTCCAGGGAGCATCGGCGGTGCGGTCTTTATGAATGCGGGTGCCTATGGAGGAGAGATTGCCCATATCTTGCAGTCTTGTCAAATTTTGACCAAGGAAGGGGAGATTGAGACCTTATCTGCCAAGGAATT
Source organism: bacterium (assembly GCA_905221355.1). Taxonomy (GTDB): domain Bacteria; phylum Bacillota; class Bacilli; order Lactobacillales; family Streptococcaceae; genus Streptococcus. Next base: position 493,498 of record CAJNCU010000001.1, on the reverse strand, counting down.
GGCTTTTGGTTACCGTCATTCAGCTGTTCAAGATTCTGGAGCTGTTGTTTTGTCAGCTAAATTTGCCCTATCTCCAGGGAATCATCAGGTTATCAAGCAAGAAATGGACCGCTTGACGCACCTACGTGAACTCAAACAACCTCTAGAATACCCATCTTGTGGTTCGGTCTTTAAGCGTCCTGTTGGTCATTTTGCAGGTCAGTTGATTTCAGAGGCTGGCTTGAAGGGCTATCGTATCGGTGGTGTTGAAGTGTCTGAAAAGCACGCAGGATTTATGATTAATGTTGCTGACGGAACGGCCAAAGACTATGAGGACTTGATCCAATCTGTTATTGAAAAAGTCAAGGAACACTCAGGTGTCACCCTTGAGAGAGAAGTCCGAATCTTGGGTGAGAAAGAATAAAATTTAGGCAGAAAAGCTGCTACTATGTCAATGGAAAGGGGGTGAAAGCCTATCGTTAGCGAAGATGCATGTAGGCAGTTCAATCTCCTACACGAGGTAGTAGTGGCCTGACAGAGCCCTGATCTGTTAATTTATGAAAAAGAAGGAATTTATGACAATTGAAAAAACCAATTATTGAATTCAAAAACGTCTCTAAAGTTTTTGAAGACAGCAACACCAAGGTTCTCAAAGACATTAACTTTGAGTTGGAAGAAGGGAAGTTTTACACTCTTTTGGGTGCATCTGGTTCAGGAAAATCAACCATTCTAAATATCATTGCAGGTTTACTGGATGCGACGACAGGGGATATTTTACTGGATGGGGTGCGGATCAATGATATCCCGACCAACAAGCGAGACGTCCATACGGTTTTCCAATCCTATGCCTTGTTTCCACATATGAATGTGTTTGAAAATGTTGCCTTTCCCCTCCGCTTGCGTAAGATCGACAAGAAAGAAATCGAACAACGCGTAGCGGAAGTTCTCAAGATGGTTCAGTTGGAAGGTTACGAGAAGCGTTCCATCCGTAAACTTTCTGGAGGACAACGTCAGCGTGTGGCCATTGCCCGTGCCATCATTAACCAACCCCGTGTGGTCTTGCTGGATGAGCCTTTGTCAGCGCTGGACTTGAAATTAAGAACAGACATGCAGTACGAACTGCGTGAACTGCAACAACGATTGGGAATTACCTTTGTCTTTGTCACTCACGATCAGGAAGAAGCCCTTGCTATGAGTGACTGGATTTTTGTTATGAATGATGGTGAGATTGTTCAGTCTGGAACGCCTGTGGACATCTATGACGAGCCAATCAACCACTTTGTTGCCACCTTTATCGGGGAGTCAAATATCTTGCCTGGAACCATGATTGAGGATTACTTGGTTGAGTTTAACGGCAAACGCTTTGAAGCAGTCGACGGGGGGATGAAGCCAAATGAGCCAGTTGAGGTTGTCATTCGTCCAGAGGACTTGCGCATTACCCTTCCTGAAGAAGGCAAGCTCCAAGTCAAGGTTGATACCCAGCTCTTCCGTGGGGTTCACTATGAGATCATCGCCTATGACGAACTCGGAAATGAATGGATGATCCACTCGACTCGTAAGGCCATTGTGGGTGAGGAAATCGGTCTGGACTTTGAACCAGAAGATATCCACATCATGCGTCTCAACGAAACCGAAGAAGAGTTCGATGCTCGTATCGAGGAGTACGTAGAAATCGAAGAGCAAGAAGCAGGTCTGATAAACGCGATCGAGGAGGAAAGAGATGAAGAAAACAACCTCTAAACTCTTTGTAGTGCCCTATATGCTTTGGATCGCCCTCTTCGTCCTCGCACCTTTGGTCTTGATTTTCGGTCAATCCTTTTTCAACATCGAAGGGCAGTTTAGTTTAGAAAACTATAAATCCTACTTTGCGTCACAAAACTTGACCTATCTCAAAATGAGCTTCAACTCTGTGCTTTATGCAGGAATTGTGACCTTGGTAACACTGCTCATCAGCTATCCAACAGCCCTCTTTTTGACTCGTCTCAAGCACCGTCAACTCTGGCTCATGCTGATTATCCTTCCTACATGGATTAACCTACTCCTTAAGGCTTATGCCTTTATCGGGATTTTTGGTCAGAATGGCTCTATTAATCAATTTTTGGAATTTATCGGAATCGGTTCACAGCAGTTGCTCTTTACTGATTTCTCCTTCATCTTTGTCGCAAGCTACATCGAGCTTCCATTTATGATTTTGCCCATTTTCAATGTCTTGGACGATATGGACAATAATCTGATCAATGCTAGCTATGACCTTGGTGCAACTAAGTGGGAGACCTTCCGTCATGTCATCTTCCCTCTATCTATGAACGGTGTGAGAAGTGGGGTTCAGTCCGTCTTTATCCCCAGCTTGAGCCTCTTCATGCTGACACGTTTGATTGGTGGGAACCGTGTTATCACACTGGGAACGGCTATTGAGCAGAACTTCCTGACCAATGACAACTACGGTATGGGTTCCACCATCGGTGTGATTCTCATCCTGACTATGTTCATCACCATGTGGGTGACCAAGGAAAGGAGAGAACGATGAAAAAATTTGCCAATCTCTACCTAGCCTTTGTCTTTATCATCCTTTACTTGCCAATTTTTTACTTGATTGGCTATGCCTTTAATGCTGGCGATGATATGAACAGCTTTACTGGTTTTAGCTTGAGCCATTTTCAAACCATGTTTGGTGATGGTCGTCTCATGTTGATCCTGACCCAAACCTTTTTCTTGGCTTTTCTATCAGCCTTGATTGCGACCATTATTGGGACTTTCGGTGCCATCTATATCTATCAGTCTCGTAAGAAATACCAAGAAGCCTTTCTATCACTCAATAATATTCTCATGGTTGCACCCGACGTTATGATTGGTGCCAGCTTCTTGATTCTCTTTACCCAGCTTAAGTTTTCACTTGGATTTTTGACGGTTTTATCTAGTCACGTGGCCTTTTCCATCCCTATCGTGGTCTTGATGGTCTTACCTCGTCTCAAGGAAATGAATGATGACATGATCCATGCGGCCTATGACTTGGGAGCCAGCCAGTTTCAGATGTTCAAAGAAATCATGCTTCCGTACCTGACACCGTCTATCATTGCAGGTTATTTCATGGCCTTTACCTACTCGCTGGATGACTTTGCCGTGACCTTCTTTGTAACGGGAAATGGCTTTTCAACCCTATCCGTTGAGATCTACTCTCGTGCTCGTAAGGGAATTTCGCTAGAAATCAATGCCCTATCTGCCCTTGTCTTTCTCTTTAGTATTATCCTAGTTGTAGGTTATTACTTTATCTCACGTGAGAAGGAGGAGCAAGCATGAAAAAACTCTATTCATTTTTAGCAGGAATTGTAGCGATTATCCTTGTCTTATGGGGGATTGCGACTCATCTAGATAGTAAAATCAATAGCCGAGACAGTCAGAAATTGGTTATCTACAACTGGGGGGACTATATCGATCCAGAACTCTTGGAGAAATTCACAGAAGAAACAGGAATCCAAGTTCAGTACGAGACCTTTGACTCCAACGAGGCCATGTATACCAAGATCAAGCAGGGTGGAACGACCTACGACATTGCCATCCCAAGTGAATACATGATCAACAAGATGAAGGACGAAGACCTCTTAGTTCCGCTTGATTATTCAAAAATTGAAGGAATCGAAAATATCGGACCAGAGTTTCTCAACCAGTCTTTTGACCCGGGCAATAAATTCTCCATCCCATACTTCTGGGGGACTTTGGGAATTGTCTACAATGAAACCATGGTAGATAAGGCACCTGAGCATTGGGATGACCTCTGGAAGCCAGAATACAAGGATTCCATCATGCTCTTTGATGGAGCGCGTGAGGTGCTGGGACTCGGGCTTAACTCGCTTGGTTACAGTCTCAACTCCAAGGATCCTCAGCAGCTGGAAGAGACAGTAGACAAGCTCTACAAACTGACTCCAAATATCAAGGCCATTGTGGCTGACGAGATGAAGGGGTACATGATCCAGAACAATGCTGCTATCGGTGTGACCTTCTCTGGGGAAGCCAGCCAGATGTTGGAGAAAAATCCTAATCTCAAGTATGTCGTTCCGACTGAGGCCAGCAATCTCTGGTTTGATAACATGGTCATTCCAAAAACCGTTAAAAACCAAGATGCCGCCTATGCCTTTATCAACTTTATGCTAAAACCCGAAAATGCTCTGAAAAATGCAGAATATGTCGGCTATGCAACACCAAATAACACAGCCAAGGAATTGCTCCCAGAGGAGACCAAAGAAGACAAGTCCTTCTATCCAGACGCTGATACCATGAAAAACCTAGAAGTTTATGAGAAATTTGACCATAAATGGACAGGCAAATATAGCGATCTCTTCCTACAGTTTAAAATGTACCGGAAGTAGGAATTAAATGTAAGAAACGAATCAGTCAAGCTGGTTCGTTTTTTGTATTAAAAAAATTTATATTTGGGCTTGACAAAAGGAATTTTAATGATAAAATAGTATCCTTTATACATTTAGGAGGTATCTATGAGATGAGTGATTTATTTGTTCAAAGGTCTAACCATTCCCTGAGTCTTAGCAATCATAAGATTATCGTAAAAAATGGTCAAGGTCAGATTGTTAAAGAAATTTCCATTCACTTAGTAGAGAACCTTTTGATTTTTGGTCAAGCACAGGTAACTACACAGTTACTTAGGGTTCTAGCTAAGAAAAATGTCAATGTCTATTATTTTACTGGGGAGGGGAGAAGGATTTTTATCCAGGCCATGAGAGAGCGCATGTTGGAAATCCATCAGTATGTCGAAGTCGACAAAAAACGCTATACTTTTTTCTATATGGCTGATTTGCAAATTAAGGGATTGATTCGAGCTTTTGAGAGTCTAAAACCCGAACTTTATGTTACAGGCTATACAGGAGAATAATCATGGGACTTTATTTTAATCTTTCAGCAGAAGAGAAGGAGTTTGCTAAGAAAAAGTTTTTCTTTTGTATTATCATATATGACATTGTTAGTAATAAGAGGCGTCTGAAACTCGCAAAGTTGCTAGAGAGATTTGGTATCCGAGTCCAACGATCATGCTTTGAGATTGACCTAGAGAAGTCCAACTATCGTAGCTTGCTGAGTGAGTTGCAAGCATTCTATGATGCTGACCAGTTAGACAATATCATTGTTTACGTTGGAAATCGAGAAGAAACCTTGCGCTTAAATACAGATGATGTCGAGATAGAAAAGGAGGATTGTTTGTTCTTTTGAGATGAAAACTCTTACAAAATATGGTATACTAATAGTAGTTTCCAATAGGTTATATCTAGTGCTTGTTATAGGTTTACATACAAGATATGGGGTATAGATACCTATCTACCTCGAGAGGGGACGGAAACATAAATGTTACAGGGTAAGTAATGATTGCAGCTTTGTGTATAGCTCCCTATCTACCTCGAGAGGGGACGGAAACGGGCGTCTTTCATCACCTTCAAAATTTTGGAATGCCGTATAGCTCCCTATCTACCTCGCGAGGGGACGGAAACCTTGTCCATTTTCAAAAAATTGTTGAATACGATACGTCTGAGTATAGATACCTATCTACCTCGCGAGGAGCCGGAAACTCTTTCTCGACCTCGTAGCCGTCAAGCCAAGCACGAGTATCAAATTCTGTTTAACTCTAAAGGGGTCGGAAACTAATCGAATACCGGTTGGAAACTTGTTCCACCACGACCAGTATAGAATCATATTTATCTCGAGAGGGGCCGGAAATCCCCACCGCATTCCTTTAATACCGTGGTGTTGAAAAGTATAGAAATCTTCTTACCTCGCGAGGGGCCGGAAACACATCATAAGGAAGAACCAAGTCTTTTTCAGCAAGGTATTTATAGATACCTATCTACCTCGCGAGGGGCCGGAAACTGATCACGTTTCATCAACCCAAACAACAATAACTTTCGCGTATAGCTCCCTATCCACTTCGCGAGGGGCCGGAAATTCGTACTCTGGATGTCTGTTCTATTTCATCCAATGTGTATAGCTACCTATCTACCTCGCGAGGGGCCGGAAACTTTGAAGCAAGCGTGTCCGTGAAGATATCGCTTGAAAGTTGTATAGCTACCTAACTACCTCGGGAGGGGCCGGAAACGGTACACCGTCGAGGTTCTCAGCGTTGTCCTTACCTTGTGTATAGCTACCTATCTACCTCGAGAATGGACGGAAACAATGTACCAACGCTCGCTTTTCTTGTCATACGTTCCGTATAGATACCTATCTACCTCGCGAGGGGCCGGAAACTGATTGTATGTGCAATACTGATGTGTCTTGATGGTATAGAACCGTATTTACCTCGCGAGAGGCCGGAAACCCATGTAAGCCATTGTTGGGATTGAAAGTACAGTATAGCTCCCTATCAACCTCGAGAGGGGCCGGAAACACAGTGAAGTCATAAAACTTAGCATAAGCTAGCCGTATAGATACCTATCTACCTTGAGAGGGGACGGAAACACACACTGTAAACTGCGATAAAGTACAAGGAAACAAATGTATAGATACCTATCTACCTCGAGAGGGGCCGGAAACTTGTATCTTGTTTATTCATACAATAACCACGCTTTCTGGTATAGCTCCTTATCTACCTCGAGAGGGGCCGGAAACCGTGTAATTCTTTCTGAAGTTGTTTGATTTTTTTGATTGGTATAGATACCTACCTACCTCGCGAGGGGCCGGAAACACGATGCCAAAGGTCATAGCCTTCTCCTTCAATGCGTATAGCTCCCTATCTACCTCGGTAGGGGACGGAAACTTTGATCCAAAAAACGTTTTACCATTTTACATTGGTAGAACACCCTATTCACCTCGCGAGGGGACGGAAACTCCTTCAGGTCGAAAACTTCGTATAATTCCATTTAAAAGTATAAGAACCTATCCACCTCGAGAGGGGACGGAAACCTTCATCACTCCACCTCCTCGACTTCAATACCCTCATAATGTAGAACAGCCTATTCACCTCGCGAGGGGACGGAAACGGTTTACGTACTGTACGACCAATAAGTGCTACAATAGTATAGCTACCTTATCTACCTCGAGAGGGGACATTTTCATAAGGGCAAAGGATTCTAAAAGTAAAAGAAAAAGCGCTCATGAGAAACCAAAAGCGCAATTGTATAAATAAAGGAGGCATATGAAACGCATCGAACTATTATTTAAGCGGATTGACCAATCACCGAGCGACTTATCGACAAAATTCCAAGGTTCTCTTATGGAAAACTTGGAACCAGATTATGTGACTTGGCTACATGAGCAGGAGACCAACCCCTACTCACTAAAAATCATCCATCAAAAGGACAAGACCCTATGGTCCCTTCATCTCCTGACGGATGAGGCTGTCAAGCAGATTTTGCCTGTTCTATTGGAACTCAAGAAAGTAGAACTTCATGATTTACCAACTCTCATGGTTGAGTCTTTGTCCATACAAGATCTCAATACGGAGCAACTCTTTGAGTTCTTTAATGAAAACCAAGATCGGTCACTCTACACCATTCATTTTCAAACTCCGACAGGATTTCGCTCCCAGGGAGAGTACGTGCTCTTTCCTACCATGCGTCTCATCTTTCAGAGTTTGATGATGAAGTATGCACGTCTGGTCGAGGATCGTCAGGACATCGAAGAGGAAACCTTGGACTACTTGGTCAAGCATAGTAGAATTACCAGCTATCGATTGGAATCCAGCTATTTTAAAGTCCATGGCAAAAAAATACCTGGTTTCAGGGGGAAATTGACCTTTAAGATTACAGGTCCAAATACCTTGAAAGCATATGCTAATATGCTTCTGAAATTTGGAGAGTACTCAGGTCTCGGTATGAAAACTAGCTTAGGGATGGGAGGTTTAGAACTTGAAGAAAGAAAAGATTGATTTAGTTTATGGATCGCTTTTGCACGCTATTGGCAAGGTGATTCAAGGTTCCAGGCATGATGAGAAAGGCCTGGGTGCCATTGGGTCCGAATGGTTTAGACGCTTTTCGGACAATGAAAAAATAGCCCAGCAGATATCCAAGGCGACTTCTAGTAATTTGCCGACGGATTTAGCTCCTGATAGTTTGGTCTATATTACGTCAGCTGCGGCAAAGATTGCTTCAGGTCTAAAAGGGGCAGCAGACACTCCTGAAGGGAAAGAAGATTTCCTAAGTAAACAATCGGATATCTTCAATGTTTTTTCAGATACCCCTAGTCAGCGTTATCTTGATGCACGACCATTAGAGTTTGACGGGGAACCAAACTATGCTAAGGAATCGAGTGAGCCGTCTGACCAGTCAGATTATGACTTGATAGTAGAGACCTTAGAAAAAGAGTTTGAGAGATTGGACTTTAGCCAATCTGAGATAGATACCCTTTTGAATCTCCTTGAGTTTACTCTTTCCTATGTGCCTGTTTCGACAAGAACCAAGGAATTATCGGATATTTCTCTAGTAACCTACAGTCGTCTGACAGCTGGCTTTGCCCTAGCCATAGAGGAATATCTAGCATACAAGAATTGCCGTGATTATGAGAAGGTACTGGGGCAGAATTTAGAGGATTTTTATAGCGAGAAGGCCTTTTTATTAGCAAGCTTTGACCTGTCAGGGATTCAGGACTTTATCTACAATATCGCAACAGCTGGTGCAGCCAAGCAACTAAAAGCACGTTCCTTGTATCTAGATTTCATGGGGGAACATATTGCTGACAGCTTACTGGAGAAGTTAGAGCTTACGAGGGCTAATCTTCTCTACGTTGGTGGAGGTCACGCCTACTTTGTCCTTCCAAACACCGAAAAAACTAGAGAAACCTTGGCTAGCTTTGAAGCAGAATTCAATCAGTTTTTGGTCAAGCATTTCCAGACAGGTTTGTACGTAGCATTTGGTTGGAGTCCATTTTCAGCCAATGATATGACAACGACACTGGCTGACTATCGAAAAGTCTATCAAACAACTAGTCGGATGATTTCCCAAAAGAAAATTTCTCGTTATGATACAAACACTCTCCTTGAACTCAACCAAGGAGGAAAAAGTTCCCAGAGAGAATGTGCTATTTGCCACTCAGTCGAAAAGCTTACCAAGTCTAATGGTCAAGAAGTCTGCCATATCTGTGCAGGAATGTATCGCTTTGCCAAGGAAATACAAGAAAGCTACTATATTGTCACAAAAGAAAAAGGCCTGCCGATAGGTCCAGGAGCCTATATTAGAGGTATTTCCAAAGCCGACCTCGCTAATGAAGAGTGGGACCGTGTTTATGTCAAGAATAGCTATAGGACAGATATCCTAAAAGCAACCCATGTCTTTGTCGGAGATTACAAGTATGATGAGATTTACGAGTATGCTAAACTATCTCAGGAGTCTGGTCAAGGTATCAAGCGTCTGGCAGTCGTTCGACTAGATGTGGATGACCTAGGAGCAGCCTTTATGGCTGGGTTCTCCTATCAAGATGGTGGCAAATATAATACTCTAGCACGCTCGGCAACCTTCTCTAGAAGTATGAGTCTCTTCTTTAAAGTCTATATCAACCAGTTTGCCAAAGAGAAAAAATTATCAATCATTTATGCCGGTGGAGATGATGTATTTGCTATCGGATCCTGGCAGGATATTATTGAGTTTACTATTTGTCTCCGACAAAACTTTATCAAGTGGACAAATGGCAAATTAACCCTATCAGCAGGAATCGGCCTCTTTCCAGATAAAACTCCAGTTAGCCTCATGGCTGAAGAAACTGGTAAGCTAGAAGGAGCAGCAAAGGATAACGACAAGGATAGTATTTCCCTTTTTAAAGCAGGTAATACCTTGAAGTTGGACCAATCTTTTGGCAATGTTGATTCTGAAAGAAATTATACCTTGAAGTTCGACCAATTTATTGACAATGTCTATAATGGGAAACTGAAGAGCATTCGTTACTACTTTAATATTCAAGATGAGCGCGGAAAGAGTTTTGTATACAGACTGATTGAGCTCCTTCGTAACTACGATCGTATGAATATTGCTCGATTAGCCTATTATTTGACGCGCTTAGAGGATCAAACTTCTAAGGATAAAAAAGAAGAGTTTAAAGAGTTTAAGGATTTATTCTTTTCTTGGTATACAGGTAGCGATAATGAACGTAAGGAAGCAGAGATAGCTTTACTTCTATATATTTATGAGATTAGAAAGGATTCATAGATGGCAATTTTAACAGATGATAATTACGTAGATAAGGCAGAAAAGGTTATTAAATCTTTAAATCATACTAAAGATCATAGAAATAATAAAATTAAATTTTTTTTAACAACTACAAAAATTCGAAATCTACTAAATTTAACTAGTAATCTTTTTGATGAAAGTAAGGTCAGATCGTATAAGGAATTGGCTGATAAAATTGCTTATTTAAGAGTGCAGTTTGTTTATCAATCGGGCCGAGAAACTGCGGTTAAAGACTTGGTAAAAAAGGCTGAGATTCTAGACATTCTAAAAGAAATAAACAATAAGGAAAGTCTCCAACGTTTTTGCCGCTATATGGAAGCACTAGTAGCTTATTTCAGATTTTATGGAGGAAAAGATTAATGGCATTTGCAAAAATTCAAGTAACAGGACAAATTCGTCTAGAGACAGGACTTCATATTGGGACAAGCAATGCTTTTGCGGCGATTGGTGCTACGGACTCACCTGTGATTAAAGATCCAATTACAAACTTACCCATTATTCCAGGATCTAGTATCAAAGGGAAAATGCGTACCCTTTTGGCAAGAGTATATAATACTAAATTAGCAGAAAAACCAGGAGAAGATGGGGAAATTATTAGTCGTCTCTTTGGGAATAGTTCAGACAAAAACTATAAAGTAGGAAGACTCATCTTTAGAGATGCCTTTCTAACTAACAAAAAAGATTTAGATTCACGAGCTGTCAAAGGTTATACTGAAGTTAAGTTTGAAAATACTATTGACCGTATCACTGCTGAAGCAAATCCAAGACAGATTGAACGTGCTATCCGAGACAGTATCTTTGGATTTGAGTTGATCTATGAGGTGACAGACAAGAGTCAAGCTCAAGTAGAAGAAGACTTCAAAGTAATTCTTGATGGATTAAAGCTGTTGGAACTTGATTATTTAGGGGGTTCAGGTTCTCGTGGTTATGGTAAAGTTGTTTTTGAGAATCTTAAAGCAAATACAGTTTTCGGAAACTATGATGTTAGTAGATTGAATGAACTTTTAACTACGGAGGTCTAGTATGACCTACAAGATGTATATTATGAACTTCCATACTGCTCACTTTGGAGCAGGTACTCTGGATAGTTCTAAAATGACTTTTGCAGCTGACCGATTGTTTTCAGCCTTAGCTATAGAAGCAAAAAAAATGGGCAAAATGGAGGAATTTGTATCATTAGCAGGTCTAGATGGATTCGTTTTGTCAGATGCATTTCCTTATCAGTCAGGCCCATTTTTACCTAAGCCGATAGGATTTCCAACGTTTGATCAGCCAGACTTAACAACGGATGTTAAAGAAGTAAGACGTCAAGCGAAAATGGCGAAGAAACTTCAATTTATCCCTTTAGATAAATTTGATTCTTATGTAAATGGAACGCTTTTTAAAGACGCAGAACATGCAGTAACAAACATCGTCACTAAAAACCAACCTCATGTAGATGGGGCTCTTTATCAAGTTTCTACAGTTAGATATAGAGATGACTCTTCTCTTTACGTGATTGCTAACGAGTCTGAGCTCTTGAATGAACTCATGGCAAGCTTGCAGTATACAGGAATTGGTGGGAAACGCTCCAGTGGTTATGGACAATTTGATTTGACTATTTTAGATTTACCAGATAGCTTCAAAAATCGTCTCACCAAGGTCCATCAAGGACCTGTCATGACCTTGACGACTTCTCTACCAGTCGAAAAGGAACTTGAATATGCTATGGAAACTGGTTCCTATTTACTAAGTAAATCAAGTGGTTTTGCTTTTAGTACAGAAACTAATGAAAATTACCGTAAGCAGGATTTATATAAGTTTGCTTCTGGATCTACTTTCTCTGAAACCTTTACAGGACAGATTGTAGATGTAAGACCTCTTGATTTCCCACATGAAGTATTAAGCTATGCTAAACCATTATTTTTCAAGATGGAGGGAGAAAGATGAAAACAGAGTATAGAACCTTTCAATTTACCCTCCTAGCCATGGCTCCTATCCATACTGGCAGTGGTGATAAGTACACATCTCGTGAATTTATCTATGAAGATGGGTACTTTTATTTCCCTGATATGGGTAAGTTTTATAATCGAATGGTGGAGAAAGGTTATGATCAGAAGTTTGAGCGCTTTTTACAAGAGAGAAAGGCAAGTGCCAGTAATAATCGTTTGATTTCCTTTTTAGAGGATAACCGTATTTCTGACCGTGATTTTGGTGGTTATAGGATTAAAGAGACTGGTTTTGAAACCGAAAAGAACAACATTGATTCCAAGTTAGGTACTATTAATGAAGTATCAAAGTTTATGCGAGACTCTTATGGTAATCCTTATATACCTGGTAGTTCGTTAAAGGGAGCCATTCGAACTATTTTGATGAATACCAATCCTGACTGGAATAATGAAAATGTTGTGAAAGATAAAAAGGAAAACAAATCTTTGATTCCTTGGGGAGCAAAAAAGGGTCAGAATTATGATGACTTGTTTAATACTATTCGTGTTAGTGATAGCAAACCATTTAGAAATGACAGTCTTATTTTAGTTCAAAAATGGGATCATAAAGCCACCACCCCTCTTGTCAAGCCTCTTCCTTTATATAGGGAAGCTTTAACTCCTGGCAAAATAATTAATTTTAAAATTACCACAACTACAAAGGAGGCGGGGGAATTAATTGAGAAACTTGGTGAGAAAGCATTTGAATTTTATAATGACTATAAGATTTTTTTCCTCAAAGATTTTCCTGAAAATAAAATTCAGCCAAATATTCAATATCCTATATACTTGGGTGCTGGTAGTGGAGCTTGGACAAAAACAATTTTTAAACAAGCAAAAGATATTTTACAAGAACGTTATGAGAATAGCAGAACCACTAGGATGGTTGAAAAGGGAGTCTTGAAATTAACAAAAGCGCCAATGAAAAGTGTTAAAACAACACAAGCAACTCGTAAACTGATAATGAATAATGAATCCTTCTATGAAATGGGCAAGGCGAACTTTATGATTAAGGAGATTACAAATGACAATTTTAATTTCAGCAGTAGGTAATACGGATCCTATCAGTAAGAACAGAGACTCAGCCTTAATGCACATAGCTCGAAAATATAAACCAGAAAGAATCGTCTTACTCTACAGTGAGGAAATGTTAGTTAAAAAAACTCTTATTGAGAGAGCCCTTCTTTCATTTAAAGACTATAAACCTGATGTGAAAATTCATGAGCAAATATTAAGGAATGATGAGGTTTATTTGTATGATAAAATGTATGAGATCATAGGAAAAATTATAAAAGAGTATTCTAAATTAGGGGAGGAATTAATTCTAAATCTATCTTCTGGTACTCCTCAGATAAAATCAGCTCTATTCGCTATAAACCGAATTGATGACTATAATACGCAGGCAATTCAAGTTACCACTCCTAGTAATTCATCTAACAATCCCCAAAAAATACTCTCCAAGGAAGAGGAAGATAATCTGTTTAAAAATAATGAAGATAATCAGGATAATTATGAAAACAGATGTATCATGGATATAGCGGAGAAGTTCAATCATTCTTTAGTTAAACGTCATTTAAGAAGTTTGATAGAGTCATATGATTATTTAGCTGTTGAAAAGATTGTTATCCGGAGAGATTCGAAGGGGCTGCTTTCAAATAAGCAGTTATCTCGTTTAAGAATCATTCTAACCGACTTAGTAAATGTTTTTAAAAAACAAGAAGTTCTTTCAGAAATTCAGAAATATCCACTTTCAGAGGTTGAGAAAAAAGCCCTTAATTATTTTTTGATGATTGAGATTTTAAACAAACGAGGTCAAGTAGCAGATGTTTTGATTAAGTCAAAATCATTAGTCGAATTTATATTAGAAGATAGAATAAAAAGGAATCATCCGAATCTAATAATATATAAAAATAAGTTACCTAAGCTAAACAAAGAACATCAAGATTTTGAAAAAGTTATCGGTTATTTAGATAGTGATTATAAAAAATCACAGAATGAAAATGAGGGCAAAAAAGAAGACTTTTCTCCTACAACAACTCTAAATCTAATTATATACACTAAAATTTTAGAGTATTACAAATATAGTCCTGAATTAATTAAGTCACTTAGAGTTATCATTTCTTTAAACAATGAGAGAAATAAGGTGGCACATGGTTTGTCAGAGATTGATAGTAAACTAGTCAATACAAAGAAATTGCAACAGACAATAGATACCTTGCGTTTTATTTTACAAGATACATTCGAGATTGATGATAGCTATTTCTCTTGTTATCAAGCACTTAATAATGAAATGCTTGACTTACTTCGTCAATAATGTATACCTTTATTGATAAGTCTACCTTTCTGGTGAAATATTTCATGAGATTATGACTTCTTGGTTTTCCAGTTGACGCAGAACCCAAAAAACGATATAATAAAAAAGTTGAGAATTGGTTTTCTATCCATCTTAGTCCAGAGAATTGGCGGTGCTGCGAGCCATCTAAGGTAGGAAATCATGCTACTCAATCAGACAATTGCATAAGATTTTGAGAATGACAAGTTCATTGAATGAAGGTGGTACCGCGGTTTTTCGCCCTTCGTGATGTGAGCTTGTCTTTTGATTTTTGGAGGTGTTTATGAAGACATTTCTCGTGAAACAAAAGTTTCGTCTTGGAGGCGAACGCTTCGATATCAAGGATGATAGAGGAGTAGTGAACTATCAGGTGGAGGGATCTTTCTTCCAAATTCCTAAGACCTTTACCATCTATGACGCCTATGGTGAGCAAATCAGTGAGATTAGTAAAGAATTTTTCACCTTGCTTCCTCGCTTTACTATTCAGCTACGAAATGGTTCCAATTTTGTCATTCGTAAGAAGTTGACTTTCTTTCGAGATAAGTATGAGTTTGATGATCTCGGGCTTCGTATCGAAGGCAATATCTGGGATTTGAATTTCAAATTGCTGGATGACCGTGATCAGCTTGTCGCCGAGATTCGAAAAGAGATTTTCCATTTGACCTCAACTTACACCGTAACCGTCTATGAAGACTCTTATGCAGACCTGGTCATTTCCCTCTGTGTCGCGATTGACTATGTGGAGATGCTGGAAAGCCAATCAAATTAAACCAGTAAATAAGGAGATATTATGAAACAACTATCTAGTGCACAAGTACGCCAAATGTGGCTTGATTTCTGGGCGACCAAAGGACACTCTGTAGAACCATCAGTCAGCTTGGTTCCAGTAAATGACCCTACACTTTTGTGGATCAACTCTGGGGTAGCAACCCTTAAGAAATACTTTGACGGAACCATCATTCCTGAAAATCCACGTATTACCAATGCGCAAAAGGCTATCCGTACCAACGACATCGAAAATGTCGGAAAAACTGCGCGTCACCATACCATGTTTGAAATGTTGGGGAACTTCTCTATCGGGGATTACTTCCGTGATGAAGCCATCACCTGGGCTTATGAGCTCTTGACAAGCCCTGAATGGTTTGATTTCCCTAAAGATAAACTATATATGACCTACTATCCAGATGATAAAGATTCTTACAACCGCTGGATTGAAGTAGGAGTGGATTCAAGCCACTTGATCCCAATCGAAGATAACTTCTGGGAAATCGGTGCTGGACCTTCTGGACCAGATACAGAGATTTTCTTTGACCGTGGAGAAGCCTTTGACCCAGAAAACATCGGTATTCGCCTGCTTGCAGAAGATATCGAAAACGACCGTTACATCGAAATCTGGAATATCGTTTTGTCACAATTTAACGCAGACCCTGCTGTTCCTCGTAGCGAGTACAAGGAATTGCCACACAAGAACATTGATACGGGTGCTGGTTTGGAGCGTTTGGTGGCAGTTATCCAAGGGGCTAAGACAAACTTTGAAACTGACCTCTTCATGCCAATCATTCGTGAAGTTGAGAAATTGTCTGGTAAGGTCTATGACCAAGATGGCGACAATATGAGCTTTAAGGTCATCGCTGACCACATCCGTTCTCTTTCATTTGCCATCGGTGATGGTGCCCTTCCAGGAAATGAAGGCCGTGGTTATGTTCTTCGTCGTCTTCTTCGTCGTGCTTCTATGCACGGTCAAAAATTGGGTATCAACGAGCCTTTCCTTTATAAACTCGTTCCAACTGTTGGAAAAATTATGGAAAGCTACTACCCAGAAGTACTTGAAAAACGTGACTTTATCGAAAAAATCATCAAGAGCGAAGAAGAGTCATTTGCCCGTACCCTTCATTCGGGTCAACACTTTGCAGAAACCATTGTAGCTGATTTGAAAGCGAAAGGTCAAAACGTTATCGCTGGGCAAGATGTCTTCAAACTCTACGACACTTACGGATTCCCAGTTGAATTGACTGAAGAAATCGCTGAAGAAGCTGGGATGACTATAGACCGTGAAGGTTTTGAAGTAGCCATGAAAGAGCAGCAAGAACGTGCGCGTGCGTCAGCTGTCAAGGGTGGCTCAATGGGAATGCAAAATGAAACCCTCCAAAACATTACAGTGGAAAGTGTCTTCAACTACAATGCCAGTCAATTGCCTTCTAAGTTGGTGGCTATCGTAGCGGACAATGCTGAAGTTGAAGCTGTTTCAGAAGGAACTGCCTCCCTGTTCTTTGCGGAAACACCATTCTACGCTGAAATGGGTGGACAGGTAGCTGACCATGGTCAAATCTTGGATGCTACAGGAAAACTTGTGGCTACTGTGACAGATGTTCAAAAAGCGCCAAACGGACAAGCTCTTCATACGGTTGAAGTTCTTGCACCGCTTGCTTTGAACCAAGAATATACATTGACCATCGATACCAATCGTCGTCACCGTGTCATGAAAAACCACACAGCAACTCACTTGCTCCATGCAGCCCTTCACAATATCCTTGGAAACCATGCGACACAAGCGGGATCCCTTAACGAAGTCGAATTCCTTCGCTTTGACTTCACACACTTCCAAGCAGTAACTCCTAAAGAATTGCGCGCCATTGAACAACAGGTCAATGAGAAAATCTGGGAAGCAATTGCAGTAGAAACTGTTGAGACAGATATTGACACTGCTAAAGAAATGGGAGCTATGGCCCTCTTTGGTGAGAAATACGGTAAAGAAGTTCGTGTTGTGACCATCGGTGATTACTCTGTTGAGCTTTGTGGTGGTACCCACGTTAGTAACACTTCTGAAATTGGCCTCTTCAAGATTGTCAAAGAAGAAGGGATCGGTTCAGGAACTCGCCGTATCTTGGCAGTGACTGGTAAGGAAGCCTTTGAAGCCTACCGCGAACAAGAAGATGCTCTGAAAGCCGTCGCAGCAACCTTGAAAGCACCTCAACTCAAGGAAGTTCCTCATAAGGTTGAAGGACTTCAAGAACAACTTCGTCAGCTCCAAAAAGAAAATGCAGAATTGAAGGAAAAAGCAGCGGCAGCGGCAGCAGGCGATGTCTTCAAGAATGTTCAAGAAGCAAACGGCTCTCGTTACATTGCAAGCCAAGTTTCTGTATCAGATGCAGGGGCCCTTCGTACCTTTGCGGACAAATGGAAACAAAAAGACTACTCTGATGTGCTTGTCCTAGTTGCCGCTATCGGTGACAAAGTCAATGTTCTTGTAGCTAGCAAGACAAAAGATGTGCATGCAGGAAACCTTGTCAAAGAATTGGCTCCAATCGTCGATGGACGTGGTGGTGGTAAACCAGACATGGCCATGGCAGGAGGAAGCAACCAAGCGAAAATCCAAGAACTCTTGGATGCAGTAGCAGGTAAACTGTAATCAAGCAATACTCTTAGAAAATCAAATTCAAATCACGTCAGCTTTACCTTGCCGTACTCAAGTACAGCCTGCGGCTAGCTTCCTAGTTTGCTCTTTGATTTTCATTGAGTATAAAGATCTATCCATTTGGGTAGGTCTTTTTGTGAATACAAAAAAGCCAAATCCGAGTGGACTTGGCTTAGTTTTTTAGATAGTATTGGCTGCCCAGACACTGACTGAACCCGCTGCTACTGGAAAATCTCCATAACCGTCAGCATAAATTGTGACTTGGTCTTGGTGATTTCCAAGTAAATCTACAAAGGTTTGGTTAGCCCATTCTTGACCAACAAACATAGACTTGCTGTTTTCTTGGCCATTTGAGATAAGGACAGCGATTGGGGATTGATGTTCAGCACCTGAACGAACCCAACCTATACAGTTAGCATCGTCAAAGTAGTCTGTTTGCTCTCCATAGGCCCTGTCTTTTCGGATGGCTAGGAGACGGTCAAGAACTTCTCTGAAATCTTGTTGAGCAAATTGCCCTGAAATACCGTAATAATCTCCGTAAAAGACACATGGAAGCCCATCTTTGCGTAATAGAATAAGGGCATAGGCTGCTGGTTTGAACCATTCTTCAACAGTAGACTCAAGGGCTTGTCCTCGTTGAGTATCATGGTTGTCAACGAAAGTGACAGCATTGTCAGGCTTGAGTTCAACCAAGCTATCAGTAAAGATAGTACGGAGGTCGTAGCTTGTTCCAGCTTGACTGGCTTCAAAGAGATTCTGGTGGAGACGAACATCGACAAGGTCAAAACGTTCCTCTGTTTTTTCAAGATAGTCGAGGTTAGCCTCCTTGTCAGGGTTCCAAAATTCACCAAAAACATAGAAATCTTGACCGTATTTTTCCTTCATATCACGGATGAAATTGCGCATAAAGAAAGAATCGATGTGCTTGACGGCATCCAAACGGAAACCAGCAATACCAGTCGTTTCCATGAACCAGTCAGCCCAGTCATAGATGTTTTGGATGACTTCAGGATGCTTAAAGTCTAGGTCAGCATACATGAGGTAGTCGTAGTTGCCGTTTTCGTTATCGACCAATTCCTCATTCGCCCAACCCTTATTGTCTCCCTGGATCAGGTAAATGCCAGATTTACGGCGCTTGGCATCGTAGTCTGTACCTGTGAAGTGGTACCAGTGCCAGTGGAAGTCATTGTAGGTGTTTTGGCGACCATCGAAGGTGAAGTGGGTCCAGCCATTGATAGTAAATGGCTCACTTAGTTGAACGGTACGATCCTCAGGGTCCACTTCAATAA
Source organism: bacterium (assembly GCA_905221355.1). Taxonomy (GTDB): domain Bacteria; phylum Bacillota; class Bacilli; order Lactobacillales; family Streptococcaceae; genus Streptococcus. Next base: position 474,365 of record CAJNCU010000001.1, on the reverse strand, counting down.
CCTGAAAGGCTTCCATGTGATCGGCAGCAGCCTTGTGATTGAGCACCACATCGGCCATAGGTTGAATTCCCTGAGCCTTTAGGGCTTGAATGGCTTGAAGATAGTCTTCTTTAAACCCATACTTGGTGCGGACAGTCCCTTTTTGGTGAAATTCACCTAGGTCAAATAGGTCATATACCCCATAACCCACATCTTTTTCATTTGTAGCCTTGAAGGCTGGTGGCATCCAGACGTGGCTAATTCCCAGATGGGCTAGGTGCTCTGCATCATTTGTCAGTCGCGTCCAGTGTTGGCCGTCGTGAGGCAGATACCATTCAAAGTATTGCATAAGTGTCTGATTTTGCATTGTTTTTCCTCTTGCTTATCAATGTTGTGTTTTATTCTACCATAAAGTTTAGAACTAGGCAAACGTTTGCGCAATTTTCTATACTCATTTCTAGAATTGTCTATTTTTAAAGACACTATTTCCTTCCCATTGCTAGAGAAAGAATGTGTAGGAGAAAAAATGAATTGAGTAAACTTATATTAACAAAAATGACACTTAATAAACTAAAGTACAGATGGTTAAACGGTTTCTTTTTTGAGAATTGTCATAAAATTTGCTATAATAGTAGCTATGAATAGAATTAGGGTCAGCAAACGTGTTGAAAAAAAGCTAGCTAAGGGTCTAGTTCTTTTGGAAGCAAGTGATTTAACAGATATTGGTCTAACGGATCAGGCAGTAGAAGTTCTTAGTCAAGACGGGAAGTTTTTAGGGAGTGCCTATCTTTCTCAACAGAACAAGGGAATTGGTTGGTTCATCAGCAAGGAAAAGGTTAGCTTTAGCCAAATCTTCTTTGAATCTCTGTTTCGTAAGGCAAAGGAAGCTAGAATACCTTATTATCAAGATGACTTGACCACTGCCTTTCGCCTTTTTAACCAAGAGGGGGATGGTTTTGGTGGTCTGACTGTTGATCTCTATGGAGATTATGCTGTCTTTTCTTGGTACAACTCCTTTGTTTACCAGATTCGTAAGCTGATCGTAAAGGCTTTTAAGGAAGTTTTTCCTGAGGTCTTGGGATCTTATGAGAAGATTCGTTTTAAAGGTCTAGACTATGAATCTGCCTATGTTTATGGTGAGGAAGCGCCAGATGATTTTACTGTTCTTGAGAATGGCGTGCTCTATCAAGTCTTTATGAATGATGGCTTGATGACAGGGATTTTCCTAGACCAGCATGAGGTTCGTGGGAGTCTGGTTGACGGCCTAGCTATGGGCAAATCTTTGCTCAATATGTTTTCCTATACGGCTGCCTTTTCTGTTGCTGCAGCTATGGGAGGCGCGAGTGAGACAACTTCTGTCGACTTGGCCAAACGGTCCAGAGAGCTATCAGAAGCTCATTTTCAGACAAATGGATTCAGCACGGACAATCATCGTTTTATCGTTATGGATGTCTTTGAATATTTCAAGTATGCCAAGCGAAAAGGATTGACCTATGATGTGATTGTCCTAGATCCGCCGAGCTTTGCACGGAATAAAAAACAAACATTTTCTGTGGCGAAGGATTATCACAAGCTGATTTCTCAGAGTCTAGAGATTTTAAATCCGGGAGGGATTATCATTGCCAGTACCAATGCTGCCAATGTTTCCCGCCAGAAATTTATAGAACAAATTGATAAAGGTTTTGCAGGAAGAAGGTATCAGATTTTAAACCAATATGGTCTTCCAGCAGACTTTGCCTATAATAAAAAAGATGAAAGCAGTAATTACCTCAAGGTGATTAGTATGAAGGTTAGTAAATGAAATTAGTCGTCTCAGTAATGCCAAGAAGTTTAGAAGAAGCGCAAGAACTGGATGCCACTAGGTATGAAGATGCCGATATCATTGAGTGGCGTGCGGACTTTCTTGCAAAGGACGCTATTTTACAGGTAGCACCCGCTATCTTTGAGAAATTTGCAGGACGCGAACTGGTCTTTACCCTTCGGACTCGCGCTGAGGGAGGAGAAATCGAACTTTCCTCAGAAGAGTATGTTCAAATTATCAAGGAAGTGGCGCAACTCTATCAACCAGACTATATTGATTTTGAGTACTACAGCTACAAGGATGTTTTTGAGGAAATGTTGGATTTTCCAAATCTCGTATTGAGCTATCATAATTTCCAGGAGACACCTGAAAACATGATGGAAATCCTGTCTGAGTTGACCAGTCTCTCTCCAAAAGTGGTCAAGGTATCTGTCATGGCCCACACGGAGCAAGATGTTTTAGACTTGATGAACTACACACGAGGATTTAAAACACTCAATCCTGAACAAGACTACGTGACCATTTCCATGGGGAAAATGGGCAAGGTATCACGCATTACTTCAGATGTGACGGGGTCAAGTTGGTCATTTGCTAGTCTAGATGAAGCGAGTGCCCCAGGTCAGATTTCATTGGCTAACATGAAAAAAATCAGGGAGATTTTGGATGAAGCTTGATGGCTATACACGTTTAGCTGCAGTTGTTGCCAATCCCATCAAACACTCTATTTCACCCTTTATCCATAATAGGGCCTTTGAGGCGACAGCTACCAATGGTGTCTATGTGGCTTGGGAGATTGAAGCGGGTGACTTGGCAGAAACAGTCGCCAATATTCGCCGTTACCAGATGTTTGGGATCAACCTGTCTATGCCTTACAAGGAGCAAGTGATTCCTTATCTGGATGAGTTGAGTGATGAGGCTCGTTTGATTGGGGCAGTCAACACCGTTGTCAATGATAATGGCAATTTAATTGGATATAATACAGATGGCAAGGGATTCTTTAAGAGCTTGCCTTCTTTTACAATTTCAGGTAAAAAGATGGCCATACTAGGAGCAGGTGGCGCGGCCAAATCCATTTTGGCACAGGCTATTTTGGATGGCGTCAGTCAGATTTCAGTCTTTGTTCGTTCAGTTTCCATGGAAAAAACAAGACCTTATCTGACCAAGATACAGGAACAGACAGGATTTAAAGTAGACTTGTATGCTTTAGAAGATATTTCTGTCTTGCAGGAAAGGATTGCCGAGTCGGACCTGCTCGTCAATGCGACTAGTGTGGGAATGGATGGTCAGTCGTCCCCAGTTCCAGAAAGCATCAATTTGCCAGAGGCTCTCTTGGTCGCAGATATTATTTACCAACCCTTTGAAACGCCGTTTTTGAAATGGGCTAGAAGCCAGGGCAATCCAGCTGTCAATGGTCTGGGAATGTTGCTCTATCAAGCTGCTGAAGCTTTTCAATTGTGGACAGGTACAGAAATGCCGACAGACGAGATTTGGCAGTCCTTAACAGAAAAATATAAATAGTGAAAAGGAGACCCTACTATGAAAATCAGAATCGATATTCCTCATCATCCTTATGATATTCAGATTGAGAAAGGTTGTCTGGCTCAGGCTGGTCAATGGTTGCGAGAACTCTGGCAACCACAAAAAGTGGTTATCGTAACCGACAACCATGTAGCTTCTCTCTATGCAGAGAAGGTTAAACTCAGCCTAGAAGATGCTGGTTTTCAGGTAGCTGTTTTTGACTTTTTAGAAGGCGAAGAACGAAAAAATTTAACCACTGTTCAGAAGGTCTATGAATTTCTAGTTAAGCAGGGGTTGACTCGTAGCGATGGAATCGTGGCTCTTGGTGGAGGTGTTGTTGGGGACCTAGCTGGTTTCGTAGCCTCTACCTATATGCGAGGCATTCACTTTGTTCAGATTCCGACTAGTTTGACAGCCCAGGTTGATTCTTCTATCGGTGGAAAGACGGGCGTCAATACTCCTTTTGCTAAAAATATGGTGGGAACTTTTGCCCAACCAGATGGGGTTCTGATTGACCCGCTTGTCCTTGAAACACTCGGGAAAAGAGAGTTGATTGAAGGGATGGGTGAGGTTATCAAGTATGGCTTGATTGAGGATCCAGAACTTTGGGCTCTCTTGACGGAGCTAGATGGTTCTGTAGAGAGCATTTTGGAACATGCAGAGACTTTGATTGAACATTCTTGTCAGGTTAAGCGCAAGATGGTGGTCGAAGATGAGTTGGATAATGGTGTTCGCCTTTACCTCAATTTTGGTCACACCATTGGTCATGCTATCGAAGCGACTGCTGGTTATGGGAAAGTCATGCATGGTGAGGCCGTGGCCATGGGGATGGTGCAGATTTCCAAGGTTGCTGAGGAAAAAGGTCTTATGCCAGAAGGAATAACCCAGTCCATTAGAGAGATGTGCCAGAAATTTGGTTTACCTATTGACTATGAAAACTGGAATGTTGACAAGCTCTATCAGGCTTTGACTCATGATAAGAAAGCGCGTGGCAACACCTTGAAATTGGTCTTGGTACCAGAGCTTGGTTCAGCGACCATTCACCCAGTTTCTCTGGAAGAGATGAAAGACTACTTGGTAAAATAAGGAGAACGAATGAGATATTTAACTGCAGGAGAATCACACGGCCCCCGTTTGACAGCTATCATTGAAGGAATTCCTGCTGGACTTCCTTTGACAGCTGAGGATATTAATGGAGACCTTAAACGCCGTCAGGGTGGCTACGGTCGTGGTGGCCGTATGAAGATTGAGAGTGACCAGGTTGTCTTTACTTCGGGCGTTCGCCACGGGAAGACGACAGGGGCTCCTATTACCATGGATGTCATCAATAAGGACAACCAAAAATGGCTGGATATCATGTCTGCAGAAGACATCGAAGACCGCCTTAAAAGCAAGCGAAAAATTACCCATCCTCGTCCAGGACATGCCGACTTGGTAGGGGGAATCAAGTACCGTTTTGATGATTTGCGCAATTCCTTGGAACGTTCATCGGCTCGTGAAACCACCATGCGAGTTGCAGTTGGTGCAGTAACCAAACGTCTCTTAGCTGAGCTGGAGATAGAAATTGCTAACCATGTCGTGGTCTTTGGTGGTAAGAAAATCGATGTACCTGAAAATCTGACAGTTGCTGAGATTAAGGAACGAGCTGCCCAGTCTGAAGTTTCTATTGTCAACCAAGAACGGGAACAGGAAATCAAGGACTATATTGACCAAATCAAACGTGACGGTGATACCATCGGTGGGGTTGTGGAGACAGTCGTCGGAGGTGTTCCAGTTGGCCTTGGATCCTATGTTCAATGGGACAGAAAATTAGATGCGCGATTGGCCCAAGCAGTTGTTTCTATCAATGCCTTTAAAGGGGTGGAATTTGGTCTCGGATTTGAAGCTGGTTACCGAAAAGGCAGCCAGGTAATGGATGAAATTCTCTGGTCTAAAGAAGACGGCTATACTCGCCGCACCAATAATCTAGGTGGGTTCGAAGGTGGTATGACCAATGGGCAACCAATTGTTGTTCGTGGTGTTATGAAACCCATTCCTACTCTATACAAACCACTCATGAGTGTGGATATCAAAACTCACGAACCTTATAAGGCAACTGTAGAGAGAAGTGATCCGACCGCTCTTCCAGCAGCAGGTGTGGTCATGGAAGCCGTTGTGGCAACGGTTCTGGCACAAGAAATCCTTGAAAAATTCTCATCAGATAATCTTGAGGAATTAAAAGAAGCGGTAGCCAAACACCGAGACTATACAAAGAACTATTAAGGAGTTCCTATGGCAAAAACAGTCTATATAGCAGGTCTTGGATTGATTGGTGCTTCAATGGCACTCGGTATCAAGCGTGATCATCCGGATTATGAAATTCTAGGTTATAATCGCAGTCAGGCTTCGAGAGATATTGCCTTGAAAGAAGGTATGATTGACCGTGCAACGGATGATTTTGCCAGTTTCGCTCCCCTAGCAGATATCATCATCCTGACCTTGCCAATCAAACAGACCATTGCTTTTATTCAGGAATTGGCAGGTTTGAACTTGAAAGAAGGCGTCATTATATCGGATGCGGGCTCAACCAAGTCAGCCATCGTGGATGCGGCGGAGGAATATTTAGCTGACAGGCCTATTCGATTTGTCGGGGCCCATCCCATGGCTGGTAGCCACAAGACAGGAGCTGCTTCTGCAGATGTTAATCTCTTTGAAAATGCCTATTATATCTTCACACCTTCGAGCCTGACAGGTCCTGACACACTTGAGGAAATGAAGGATCTGCTTTCTGGTCTCCATGCTCGTTTCATTGAAATTGATGCCAAGGAGCACGATCGGGTCACTTCACAGATTAGCCATTTTCCCCATATCTTGGCATCAGGTCTCATGGAGCAAACAGCTGTCTATGCTCAAGAACATGAGATGACAAGGCGCTTTGCGGCGGGTGGCTTTCGAGATATGACCCGGATTGCAGAGAGTGAACCAGGTATGTGGACTTCTATCCTCTTGTCCAATCGCGAGACCATCCTAGAGCGGATTGAGGATTTCAAGGAACGCTTAGATGAGATTGGTCAGGCTATTAGCAAGGGGGAAGAAGAGCAGATTTGGAACTTTTTCAACCAAGCACGTGAGCAACGTCAGGCCATGGAAATCCATAAACGTGGTGGTGTGGATAGTTCTTATGACCTCTATGTCGATGTTCCCGATGAAGAAGATGTCATCTTGCGGATTTTGGAATTGCTTCGTGGAACTTCTTTGGTTAACATCCACATCAACGAAGAAAACCGTGAGGATGTTCACGGGATTCTACAAATTTCATTTAAAAATGCTCAAGATTTAGAACGAGCTGAGCGCTTAATTACAGAAAATACAGACTACACAGTCGTCATCAAATAAGGAGAAAACCATGTCAAATATTTATGATAGTGCAAATGAACTTAGTCGCGGGTTACGTGAATTACCAGAATATAAGGCAGTTAAGGTAGCCAAAGATGCCATCCAAGCTGATGAACAAGCTAGCAAGATTTTTGAAGACTATATCGCCTTCCAGCAAGAAATCCAAGTCATGGCGCAAACGGGACAAATGCCAGACGCCTCTTTCCAAGAAAAGATGGATTCTATTGGTAAGCAAATTGAAGGGAACGACCTAGTTTCAAGCTTCTTTAACAAACAACAACAATTGTCTATTTATCTATCAGATATTGAACGAATTGTTTTTGAACCGATTTCAGAATTGCTAAAATAAAAAATTTAATTTGTTTATGATTTATCGGTATTTTCTCAATCGTATTTTTATTATTGATAACTACTGTATAAGCTAGAATTATTAGCCTGGTCTGTTTAATAATGACTGTGGGAATGATTGTCTTTACTAATAATCAAAATGCAAAACAAATTTGAAAGTTTCTAACTATAGAGCTGAGTTAATTGGAACAGAGAAAGATGCAAAGTTTGTCCCTGAAATCAATTTAACTGATTAGTCTTGTGGGGGATCTCCTATGAAAAAGTTATTTTTACTCTTAATTATCCCTTTATTCTTTTTTATGCCGCTAGTGGCGGCTAATATGGTTGTTCCAGATCGGCCTTTAAATGGTATATACGATCCTAATGGTTATTTAACCACTAGTGTTGCAGAAACGTTAGAGAGTATGAATGCTGGAAGTGAAACCCAAGTAGGTATTTACATTGTAGAAACCCTGGAAGGTTCCAGTATCGAAGAGGTAGCCAATGAGGTTGCACGCAAATGGAAAATTGGGAAACAAGATTCCAATAGTGGAATTTTAATCGCTATTGCTATAAAGGATAGGAAGTTTCGTATTGAAACATCCAACGAAGCAGCAATTTGGCTTACTGACTCGAAGGCCAGTTCTTTACTAAATGATTCGAAGCCTTACATGAAAGAAGGGAAATATACTGATGCTCTTAACAGAATTCTAGTAGGTATTTCTAAAGCCGAATCTGGAAAAACTGAAATCATAAACAAGAAAGAGAATAAGAATAGTTGGCTTCCAAAAATCGATGAAAAATCATTAAAACATAATGAAGGCCTTAGTAAGTATTTCGATTACATTCCGTTTCCGATATTGTTCTATCTAATGTTCGTTCTTTTACTAAGTTTAGTAACGTGGTTCAGGTACTTAAAAAGATGTCGCTTTTCTAAGTATGAGTACGAGGGAAAGGGGAAGCTGTATCCAGATTTTCCTGACTTTGTACCTAACGATACGTGGACTGAAGAACGTAAATCTTACTACAAAAAAAATAAGCGTTTAATTAGGTCTCAATATAACTACGCAGGATATAACAAACTCTATCCAGACTCAAAAGGTTTTCTGCCTAATGATACTTGGACTACATTACTGATAGAAGCATACTATGCAGAAGTTAAAAGAAAGCAACTAGATAGGCTGAACCGCTCTCAATTCTCTTATAATGGGAAGGGAAAACTCTATCCAAACGATAAAGATTTTGTGAAGAATGCTTCTTGGACTTCCGAGCTCAAAAAAAGCTACTATGCTTCACAAAGAGTACAGTCAAGTTCTTATGGTAGATTAGATTCTTCCACATCTGGATATGATACTGGTAGTTCTAGTTCATCTTGGTCTTCTGATGATTGGGATGGCAGAGGATTTGATGGTGGTGGCTCTTCAGATAGCTGGTAAATTGAAAATGAAAAAAATTGCTATTAAAGATCTTTGGGTTGAAATAAATCAAAAAGGTAAAAGTTTATTAAAAAATATTTTTAACTATCATAAAGTCAGAAATTTCAGGAATTTCTGGCTTTTTTGTGATAAAATAAGAAAAAGTATTGCAAGTATGAGGTCAACTATGAAACTAAAAACAAACATTCGCCACTTACATGGCAGTATCCGGGTTCCAGGTGACAAGTCTATCAGCCATCGTTCGATTATTTTTGGAAGTTTGTCTGAGGGCGAGACTAAGATTTATGATATTCTGCGTGGAGAGGATGTGCTCTCAACCATGCAGGTTTTTCGTGACCTTGGTGTTGAAATTGAGGACAAAGATGGGGTTATTACCATTCAAGGTGTAGGCATGGATGGCTTAAAAGCTCCGCAAAACGCCTTGGATATGGGAAATTCTGGCACCTCGATTCGCCTGATCTCAGGTGTCCTTGCTGGTGCAGACTTCGAAGTAGAGATGTTTGGAGATGATAGTCTTTCTAAACGTCCTATGGACCGTGTGACGATTCCACTGAAAAAAATGGGCGTTAGCATTTCAGGGCAAACCGAGCGAGACCTGCCCCCTCTTCGCTTAAAAGGGACGAAAAATTTAAGACCGATTCACTATGAGTTGCCAATTGCCTCTGCTCAAGTCAAGTCTGCCTTGATATTTGCAGCCTTACAGGCTCAGGGGGAGTCCATTATTATCGAGAAAGAATGTACTCGTAACCACACCGAAGATATGCTACAGCAATTTGGTGGTCATCTAAGTGTAGACGGTAAGAAAATCACAGTTCAAGGACCACAAAAACTGACCGGACAAAAGGTAGTTGTTCCAGGAGATATTTCCAGTGCAGCCTTTTGGTTGGTCGCAGGTTTGATTGTTCCAAACTCTCGTGTGGTGCTGCAGAATGTGGGCATCAATGAAACGCGTACTGGTATTATTGATATCATTCGTGCCATGGGAGGAAAATTGGAAATAACTGAAATCGATCCAGTCGCTAAATCAGCAACCTTGACTGTCGAGTCTTCAGACCTGAAAGGAACGGAGATAGGTGGAGCCTTGATTCCACGTTTGATTGATGAATTGCCCATTATTGCCCTTTTAGCGACACAAGCGCAAGGTGAAATAGTCATTAAGGATGCTGAGGAACTCAAGGTCAAGGAAACAGACCGCATTCAGGTGGTGGCAGATGCTTTAAATAGCATGGGGGCGGATATAACTCCTACAGCAGACGGGATGATTATCAAAGGGAAATCAGCCCTTCATGGTACGAGAGTCAATACGTTTGGTGACCACCGTATCGGAATGATGACGGCCATCGCGGCCCTCTTGGTTGCTGATGGAGATGTGGAACTTGACCGTGCAGAAGCCATCAATACCAGTTATCCTAGCTTCTTTAATGATTTGGAGAATCTGGTTCATGGCTAAGGTATTACTCGGATTTATGGGGGCAGGCAAATCGACAATCGCTAGAGGATTGGACCCTGACTACATCGATATGGATGCCTTAATCGAGGAACGTTTGGGCATGTCTATTGCGGATTTCTTCGCTGAAAAAGGAGAAGTGGCCTTTCGTCAAGTAGAGTCAGAAGTCTTAGCTGACTTACTAAAAACTGACCGAGTTGTGTCAACTGGCGGAGGAGTTGTCATTTCTCAGAGAAATCGTGACTTGCTCAAAACCAATCCTGATAACATCTACCTAAAAGCAGATTTTGAAACCCTCTACCAACGTATCGCAGCTGATAAGGACAATCAGCGCCCGCTTTTTCTTAACAAAAGCAAGGAAGAACTGGCAAGTATTTTCCATGAAAGACAAGTTTGGTATGAGGAAGTAGCCAGTCGGGTTTTGGATGTGACCAAGTTAAGTCCAGAGGAAATTATAGAGGAACTGAGATGAAAATTGCCTATCTAGGTCCCAAGGGATCTTTTTCGCATCATGTTGTGCAGACAGCCTTTCCCAAAGAGGAATTACAAGCCTTTGCCAATATCACAGATGTTATCAAGGCCTATGAACAAGGATTGGTAGACTATTCGGTGGTGCCAGTTGAAAACTCCATTGAGGGAAGTGTGCATGAAAGCTTGGACTATCTTTTTCATCAGGCGGACATTCAGGCTGTTGCAGAAATAGTACAACCCATTCATCAGCAACTGATGGCAGTTCCTGGTCATACTAAGATTGAAAAGATTTTTTCACACCCTCAAGCTTTGGCTCAAGGAAAGAGGTTCATTGATGCACACTATCCAGATGCTAAAATAGAGGTAACCGCTAGTACTGCCTATGCAGCTCGATTTATTTCAGAACATCCAGACCAGCCATACGCAGCCATTGCACCAAGAAGTTCTGCCGAAGAATATGGATTGGAATTAATTGCTGAGGATATTCAGGAAATGGAAGCCAATTTCACACGTTTTTGGGTGTTAGGGGCAGAGATACCGAAGATTCCTTTGAACTCACAAGCTGAAAAAATGAGTTTGGCCTTGACCTTACCAGACAACCTACCTGGTGCTCTTTACAAGGCACTTTCGACCTTTGCTTGGAGAGGGATTGACTTAACAAAGATTGAAAGTCGCCCCCTTAAAACAGCCTTGGGAGAATACTTTTTCATTATCGATGTAGACTATAGTGACAAAGAACTGGTTCATTTTGCAAGACAAGAACTAGAAGCTATTGGAATCCGGCACAAGATCCTGGGAACCTACCCGATTTTTACCATAACTGATATAGAAAAGGAGAGTCAATGAGCAAAGAAAATCCTTTAAGTCATCACGAGCAGTTACGTTATGACTATCTCTTCAAAAATATTCATTACCTCAACGACCGTGAACGGAGGGAGTTTGATTATCTGCAACAAAAAATGACAGGTCCCAAGTCTGAAGTTCACCATTTCTACCAAGAAGAAAAAGAAGAAATTTGGGGTAGAGATATTGATCTTCCGACTTATGGCAGTAGAAGTCGATCTAAGAGACGTGAAAAGGTAGCTCCTCTGCCTAAAGTCAAAAAGAAAAAAAGAAGAATTCGCTTCAAACGAATACTGACTTGGTTCTTACTGTTGATTACATGTGTGGCTGCAGGGATGATTTTCATGTTTCTTCGAGGGTTCCAGTCAGCGGCCAATCCAACAAATAAGCCAGCTGACGCCAAGGCAGCTCAAGTAGAGGTCTTTAACGGTCAGGATACCAAAGACGGTGTGAATATCCTAGTCATGGGGACAGATGGCCGTATCGGTCAAAATAGTGCAGAAACCCGTACCGATACGATCATGGTGTTAAATGTCAGCGGATCGGATAAAAAGATCAAGCTAGTCAGCTTTATGCGTGACAACTTAGTTTATATCGACGGGTATAGTAAGATTGTAAATGGCCAGAAACAGACGGATAACAAACTAAATGTTGCTTATGAACTTGGGGAACAAGAAGGGCAAAAAGGGGCAGAAATGGTCCGCAAGGTTCTAAAAGACAACTTTGATTTGGATATTAAGTACTATGCCCTGGTCGACTTCCAGGCCTTTGCAACAGCCATTGATACCCTCTTCCCTGACGGAGTAACGATTGATGCCCAATTCTCAACATTGAATGGTCAACCTTTGACAGAAGCTACAGTTGGAGATGATTTGCATGCAACAGAGACAGAGTCGCCAACCCAAACCATTAAAGTTGGAAAACAGCAGATGAATGGATCCACCTTGCTGAACTATGCTCGTTTCCGTGATGATGATGAAGGAGACTATGGTCGTACCAAGAGACAACAACAAGTCATGTCAGCTGTTCTTGAGCAGATTAAAAATCCAACCAAGCTCTTTACAGGATCAGAGGCACTTGGAAAAGTCTTTGGCATGACATCGACAAATCTACCATATAGCTTCTTGTTGACCAATGGATTATCTGTCCTAGAAGGTGCTCAAAATGGAATTGAAAGACTCACAGTACCAGAACTTGGTGACTGGGTAGATGCTTATGATGTCTATGGAGGGCAAGGACTTCTTGTCGATCAAAATAAATACCAAACCAAACTCGCTCAAATGGGGATGAGATAAGAGGCGATAAATGAAAATCAAAGTTTGATTCACTAGTGAAATGGTGGTCTGAGCTTTGGTTTTTCTTACTATCTGATAGATTTTTAAGACTTTTTTATGGTATAATAAAATGATATAACTCGTTATTGGACAGAAGAGGAGAGATATGAGTGATTTGAAAGCGATTCAGGCTCGTAGTCTGGAAATGGCTGAATATTTCGTCGCATTTTGTAAAGAACATGATTTGTTATGCTACCTCTGTGGTGGAGGAGCTATTGGCGCCCTTCGTAATAAGGGTTTCATTCCTTGGGATGATGATTTGGACTTTTTCATGCCACGTAAGGACTATGAAAAATTAGCAGAACTGTGGCCACGTTATGCAGATGAGCGTTATTTCTTGTCAAAGAGTCACAAGGACTTTGTAGACCGTAACCTTTTTATTACCATTCGTGACAAGGAAACCACCTGTATCAAACCTTACCAGCAGGATTTGGATTTGCCCCACGGTTTGGCCTTGGATGTTTTGCCTTTAGATTATTATCCGAAAAATCCAGCTGAGCGTAAGAAACAGGTTCGTTGGGCCTTGATTTATTCACTCTTTTGTGCGCAAACTATCCCAGAAAAGCATGGTGCAGTCATGAAATGGGGAAGTCGTATCTTACTCGGCCTGACTCCAAAATCTCTACGTTATCGCATTTGGAAAAAAGCTGAAAAAGAAATGACCAAGTATGGTCTGGCTGAGAGCGATGGAATTACGGAATTATGCTCAGGTCCCGGCTACATGCGAAACAAATACCCAATCGCATCCTTTGAAGACAATCTTTTCTTGCCATTTGAAGGAACAGAGATGCCCATCCCAGTCGGCTATGATGCCTATCTCAGAACTGCTTTTGGGGACTATATGACACCACCACCAGCGGACAAGCAAGTACCGCATCATGATGCTGTCATAGCTGATATGGATAAGTCTTATACAGAATACAAGGGAGAATATGGAGCATGATGGGAGAAAAAATTAGCGTTATCGTTCCGGTCTACAATGTAGAAGCCTATCTGGAACGATGTGTGGAGTCGATTCTTCAACAGACTTATGCCCATTTTGAGTTAATCTTAATCAACGATGGTTCTACTGATTCCAGCGGACAGATCTGTGATCACTTAGCATCTCAGTATGAGAATATCAAGGCTCATCATATCGAAAATGCTGGTGTTTCAAATGCTAGAAATATGGGAATTCAGCTAGCGACGGGTTCTTGGGTTACCTTTATTGATAGCGATGATTTCGTTACCCAGGATTACTTAGCTACTTTAGCAAGTGCAGTTGAGGGGGAAAACATAGGCTTTGCAATCGCTCCTTTGCAGCATATCAAAAATGGGCTCGTAACAGATTTGCCTCCGTATTCTGGAAAAAAAGAAATCTGGTCAACAGAAGAAACCATGAAGGAATTACTGATGACTACCAGAACGTCATTTTTTCCAGTCGCAAAACTGTTTAAGAGAGACCTGCTTGCGGATGAAAAGTTTAATACAAATTATCACCTAGCTGAAGATGCCCTATTTTTAACTGAATTGCTACTAAAGACAAGATGCAGTTGCGTATTTATTGACAAACCTGTTTATTATTATGATCATCGTGAGGGAAGTGCAACGACATCTGTTAATCGATATGTATTTGACACAATAGAAGTTTATCAGCAAATAATTGCTCAAGTTTCACAAGCCTTCCCTAATTTAAAATACGAATTAATAAACAGAGAATGTTGGTCGTACATCACAGTTTACGATAAAATTATCTTTACTTCACGTGAAGAGTATCAAAAGGAGAAAGCCGAGCTGAGGACTTGGATTGTTCAGCATCGACGCGAAATATGGAAGGATGCTTATTTCACTACTTTTCGCAAGGTAGCGATCCTATCACTTGTCATTTCTCCATGGCTATATAAGAAAATTGTTGGATTAAAAAACTAATATCATGAGAAGGAGTTGAAAATGAATTTTTCAAAAATGGATGAATACTTTGAAAAATCAAAACTATGGATTGCGTATCTATTTGTTTTCATTTCGATTTTAAGTATGAGTTCACTGGTTTATAAGATAGCAAATCCCCTCTATAAGGGATTGTCAGCGATTGTAGTGCTTTATATTTGCTATACCTTATTGTTTAAGTGGAAAGAAATCACAGTAGATCGTAAATTTCTATCCTTATTTGGACTCTTAGCTGGAAGTCATCTGCTATCAGCTATTTTCAATCGCTCTGGACATCTGATTGGAAATGTGATTGAAATTCTCTTCATGGTAACCTATGTTTTATTATTTACCATGTTACAATCAGGGCAACTTAAAAAATTATTTGACTGGATTGCCTATACGGTTCAAATTGTATCTTTTTCTTCAGCAATTTTTGCGTTTGGTTTATTGGTAAGTAGAGTCCTTATCCTATTTAAGATTGGCGAACAATCTTATTACTATGGTGTCATGAATGGACGTCTGTGGGGGATTGTCAATCCTAATGCTAGTGCGATATTTTCATACATTAGCATTATTTTGGCTATGTATTTGATCCATAAAGGAAGTAAATATTCTGTTTATCTTAAACTGAACAATGTGATTCAATTCGTTTACTTTGCTACGATGCAAAGTCGAGGAGCCTTACTTTCTTTACTTCTCATGATTGGACTCTATAGTTTCTTTGCTACTAGAGGAAGTATCGTTAAACGATTCCTCACTTTTATTGTTGCTGGTTTGCTGATTACTGCAACTAATATAGGATTAAGCTATATAACTTCAATTTATATCTCATCTGAAACTGCGACTGTCTTAGATTTAAACAAAGGACAATCCTATGCTGAAACAGATTCGTCTGTCACTAAGAAGAACGGTGAGCTCCATCTGATTGAAACAACACCAAGTGGTAGAACCTATATCTGGAAAAATGCCATCAAGATGGGAAGTACGAAACCAATTTTTGGTTATGGTGTACGAAATGTTCCAGATTACTATACAGAATATTTCAGTAAATTTGAGATTCAAAACTCCCTTATCGGTGGGAATTTCCATAACATTTTTGTGACCATATTTGTCAGTTCGGGAGTTCTAGGCTTAGCATTCTTCCTTCTTATACTGGTTTATGTCATCAAGCGCTTTTTAACTTATTTGATTGTTTCCAAGAAAAATACTGATAAATTAATCATGATTCTTTTCTTCGGTATCTTGCTTGGTCAATTATTTGAAAGTCAGATTATGTATTCAACCAACTTTATTAATATCATCTTCTGGCTAGCGATTGGCTATGGACTTGTAGTCTGCAAACAGGATGAAGGAATTCGGTATCAAGAAGTAACAGATGTCAGTGAAATTCAACAGATGGAACTTGGAATCATGGAGTATATTCATGAAGTTTGTCAGAAAATTGGGGTTAAGTATTTCTTAGCATATGGAAGTCTAATTGGTGCTGTTCGCCATCAAGGATTTATCCCTTGGGATGATGACATGGATATCTGCATGTTACGAGAAGATTATGAAAAGTTACAAGACTACCTTATCGCTAACCCTGATGAACGTTACGAGGTCATGTCTTATAAAAATAATCTGAACTATGTCTATCCCTTCATGAAAGTGCAGGATAACCATACCTACTTGTTGGAAGAAGATGTTCGCATCGATTCAAATATGGGAATATATGTAGATATTTTTCCTGTAGATGGCTACGAGGATGACGTAGAATTTAAAAACAAGATGACGAAACTGATAAAGAAACGTCAATTGAGTTGCTACACCTTCAAAGGCATTACCAATACGAAAAGTGTACTGAATTCACTGCTACGTTATGTGTCAGTTATTATTTTCTATTTCACCAATACGAACAAATACGTTGCCCAGATTGAAGAGCTTGCAAAATCCCGTAAAGTCTCAGATTATGAGCAAGTGGATTATCTTATCTACAAGGATATGAACAAACCAGTGTGGAGACGTGAATGGCTGGAACAAGTTACTACTGGAACATTTGAAGGTAAGGAATTTACCATTCCGAAAAATTATCATGAAATTTTGACCTCAGACTACGGAGACTATATGCAATTGCCACCGGTTGAACAAAGAGTATCTCATCATGATTTTAAATTATGGAAGATTGTTAAAAGGTCTAAATAACGGGATTGGGATTAAGAAACGTTTAAAAATATAGTCAAATT
The DNA here is from genome assembly GCA_905221355.1 of bacterium. Taxonomy (GTDB): domain Bacteria; phylum Bacillota; class Bacilli; order Lactobacillales; family Streptococcaceae; genus Streptococcus. The sequence continues at coordinate 457,704 of CAJNCU010000001.1, read as the reverse complement.
TAGGAGAATAGAACCTATGTCTGAAAGAACTTTAACTCTTGAAGAAATCAAGCAAGTAGAATTGGATATTTTAAAGTATCTACATGAGCTTTGTGAACAACATCAAATCAAATACTTTATTGATTTTGGAACCTTACTAGGAGCTGTACGCCATAAAGGATTCATCCCTTGGGATGATGATACAGATATTTCCTTAGCGCGTGATGAATTTGAAAAACTGTATAAGGTTTTACAAAATGAAAATCATCCCTACTATAAATTGATTTCATTCAGAGAAACAAAGGGATATCCATACAGTTATATGAGAGTCTATGATGTAAGGACTCGTCGAGATGCTAACCTCGTAGACCCAACGGTCGTATTGGGAACTTGCGTTGACATTTTTCCATATGATGGTGTCGTCACAGAGGAAAGTGACCGTAAAAAAATGAAGCTCTACAAATATTTCATTCGCCTTTCTTCTTTGAATTTTAAAGGGATCAAGTCTGAGAATGGTGGACTAAAAAACCTCCCTCGTTATATGGGATCAGCTATTTTCCGCTTAACTTCCCCACAGCTATGGAATCAAAAATTAGAGAGCCTTGCTTTGAAGTATAGTGTAGATCAAGCAACAGATCTTACTTGTACTATCTATGACCCTTATTATCCAAATGGTATAAAAAAAGAATGGCTCTATGATTTGATTGATATGCCTTATGAAGACATTGTGGTCAAGGTTCCGAGAAAATACCATGAAGTACTTGTCTACGAATTTGGAGAAAACTATATGACTCCACCACCTATTGAGCAGCAAGTCCCAGGAGGGGATAAAAATTATTGGATTGATTAGATTAGTAAAAGTTGCTTATTGTTAAGATAAAGGAGTTTTCAAGATGAAAAATAAATGGTTATTAAAATCAGTTAGATATAGTGTTCTCGCATTCTTTCTATTACTGATTCAGTTATCGCAAGGAGTAGATGCAGATACTATCTCTGCAGGTTCGGGCAATCGTATCCATTTCATAAATACTAAAGCAAAATCTGGAAGTGATGCCATCCTTCTGGAAAGTAATGGTCATTATGCTTTGATTGATATGGGAGAGGACTATGATTTCCCTGATGGGAGTGACCCACGCTATCCAAGCCGCTGGGGAATTTCCATGAGAAATAATCAAGTATTGGAAGATCGCTTGATTCGCCACCTGGATCAAATAGGTGTAAAAAAATTAGATTTTATTCTAGGAACTCATGTCCATAGTGACCATATTGGTGGAGCGGATGAAATACTCAATCGATATCAAGTCGGTAAGTTTTATTTGAAAAAATATTCAGATGATCGGATCACCTCACACTGGGGACTTTGGGATAATCTTTTTAATTATGATAATGCTTTGAGAGCAGCTCAAAAACGAGGGGTTACTCTTATTCAGAATATTACAGATGAGGATAGTCACTTTAAATTAGGTGATATGGATATCCAACTCTATAACTATAAGAATGAATATGATGCTGATGGGAATCTGAAAAGAGTTCGAGATGATAACTCCAACTCCATTGTTTCAGTGGTGACTGTGGCAGGAAAGAGAATCTATCTTGGTGGAGATTTGGATAATGCCGAGGGAGCAGAAGATAAGTTAGGTCCAGTTATCGGCAAGGTTGATATGATGAAATGGAACCACCATTATGATGCGACAATTTCAAATACGATTAATTTCCTTGAAAACTTATCACCAAAAATGGTTATTCAGACAACTGGTGGAGATATTAATGTTGCTTCAACCAGAGAATACCTTCAGAAGAAAAATATTCAGGTTCTTCATGCTGCTAGCCAAACTCAAGATGCTACCGTTTTTGATATTAGCGATAAAGGATTTGCTAATGTTTCAAATACCTTCCCTGATATCCCTGTAGTTGACGAAAAATGGTATCAAGAAGATGGTTATTGGAAATATCGTTTGACTGACGGAGAAATGGCTATCGGCTGGAGAGAGATTGGCGGAGCCACTTACTTCTTTAACGGAAAAGGACAAATGCAAGCAGGTCGCTGGCTTCATCTTAACGACGACTGGGGAGAAAATGCCAAAGGGAATGATTACTATCTGAACCAAAATGGTAAAATGCAAACTGGTGGTTGGTTCAAACTAGATGACTCTTGGTATTATATCCAATCAAATGGTGCTAGACGATTTAGCGAGCTCTCTGAAATTGGAGGGAAAAAGTATCTCTTTGCGGCAGATGGGAAGATGCTAACAGGACATCAAGTCTATAATGGCAAGAAGATGTTCTTTAGCGAAAGTGGTGCACTCCAAGCAGCAGGTAAGCCTTCAACTTGGCAAAAGATTGATTCAGATTGGTATTTCTATGATGAGGATGGGCTAAAGACTGTCGGTAAAAAGAATATTAATGGAAGCACGTACTACTTTAATCAAGAAGGTGTCATGCAAACTGGCTGGACCTTTGTTGATGGTTACTGGAACTATTTTGCAAGTTCTGGAGCTATGAAAACCGGCTGGGTCAAGGATCGGGAAACATGGTATTATCTGGATAAAGATGGCATCATGTTAACTGGCAGCCAAGATATCAATGGTGTTCGTTACTATTTGAATGCTAGTGGTGCCATGCAAACAGGCTGGGCCTTTGTTGATGGTCACTGGAACTATTTTGCAAGTTCTGGAGCTATGAAAACTGGTTGGATCAAGGATCAGGAAACATGGTATTATTTGGATAAAGATGGTATCATGTTAACTGGAAGCCAAGATATCAATGGTGTCCGTTACTATTTGAATGCCAGTGGTGCCATGCAAACAGGCTGGGCCTTTGTTGATGGTCACTGGAACTATTTTGCAAGTTCTGGAGTTATGAAAACTGGTTGGTTGAAAGATAATGAATCATGGTATTATTTGGATCCAGAAACAGGTATCATGGCTGTAGGCTCTAAAGAAATTGACGGTAAGAACTATTTCTTCAGCTCTGCAGGTACTATGCAAGTTGGATGGCAGTGGTCAAATGATTCTTGGCATTATTACGCTATGTCTGGCGCAGTCCAAACTGGTTGGTTGAAAGATGGTGATGCCTGGTATTATCTTGAAGGTAAGGAAGGCGTTATGTTAGTCGGCCTCCATCAAGTAGATGGTAAGCAATATTACTTTAGCAAATCTGGAGCCATGCAAACTGGATGGAAATGGTTTGATAATCATTACCGTTACTTTGAATCAAATGGAGCCATGAAAACTGGTTGGATAAAAGACAAAGGCGTCTGGTATTATCTAAATCCTGAAGATGGTATCATGTTGGTTGGCCTTCATAAAGTAAATGGTGATCATTATTACTTTGATGAATCAGGAGCTATGCAGACAGGTTGGAAACAGCTTGATGGTAATTGGTACTATTTCCAAGCTGATGGTTCTTTGTTGAAGAACGCAACAACACCTGATGGTTACAAAGTAAACGAAGAAGGTATCTGGAAACAGGCTGTTGCTGCTGTAAATAGCGAGGCAGTCAAGCCAGAACAGAAACAAGAAGCTAATTCCTCTATTGTTGAACAACCTAAACAAGATTCAAATATAGAAGCCAACGCTTCTGAAAAGAAAGAAAAAGAATGAAGAAGAAACCCCCTACTGGCAACTAATTTATCAGTAGGGGATTTTTTAATTTCGTTTTAATTTAGCAAGTACTAAGTTCAGAGCATAGTGGAGTGTTTTATCTTTAGCGATAAAGAGGGTCAAGAGGTAATAGATGCCACAAGTTGCTACGGTAGAAAGAACCATGAGAATCATATTGAAGTTTACTGTGTAGGAATTGATTTGGAAAATCATCTTGAAAATATAGAAGATTGGGATAAAACCAAGGGATATGAAGCTATAACGTGTTAAGGTTATAAAAATTTCTTTTAAACTAATCAGTTGATGTTTCTTGATAAAATGAATTTCAAGTAAAACGACGATAGTTTCTGCGATAATGGTCGTAGCGATGTAATACTCAGGTGCAAAAATATTATTGAAATACAAGATGCTATTTAATAGTATATTGGCTCCACCACCAAGGAAGTAGAAGGCGGTTAAGCGATTTTCATGGTCGTTGATAAAGATAATCTGTTTACCAAGAATCAACTCAATAGCCCAAATGATGGTACGAAAAGCGAAGACGCTGGTTACGATACCCGCTTCAAGATATTTTTCAGAAGAATAAATAACAGTTGCGTACCGTCCCAATATCATAATCCCGATACTAGTTGGAACCATAAGGAAATAGAATAAGGATGCCGCTTGATTCACGAGATAATTATAGGACTTGTAATCCTTTTTACCGAGATAGTAGCCAAGGCGCGGAATACTGACGTTGATAGCTCCACTCAAGACACTGGCAATCAACATGACGATACTATAGGCAATTGTATAATAAGAAATGTAGTTTTCATCTGGTCCCTTGGTGATAAACATTCTATCTAGCAAGGTATAAAGCATATTAGCGTTTGCTAAGAGAAGCATAGTAAAGAGTGGTTTAGAAGCTTTAGCTAATTCGACGAATCCAATTTTAACAAAAGAAACTTCCCTCTTAATCCAAAGAAAACTGAGCAGGTAGTTGAGGATAGTGGTCGCTGTCATAACGATAGCATAAGGAACGATATCATCTGCCGTTTTAACGAAGGCGAAGATAGCGACTAGCATGGTAATTCGAATAATTAACGTTTTGTAGAGGATGAAGGCATAGTTTTCATAAGCCTCGTTCATCCATTCGATATTGAGAAATTGGAAGAGTGCTTGGGCCCCTAGGATGTAGTAGAGGACTTTCAGATTCTCAATGCTGGTGTCAAAGAAGATAATGAGGAAGTAGATACCAGTGGTCAGGAGAGAGGTAAAAACCGAGATATAAAACAACTTAGAAAAGACGTAGTTGATTTTATTCTTGTCATCCTTGACCTTACTGATAGCTCGAATCCCGTAGTTGTATATCCCAAAGGCAGCTAGTGGAATAACAAAGCTAGCCCAGGTATTGGCCGTATTGAAATAACCGTAATTGGATTTGCTGAGAATCCGCGTCAGATAAGGGTTGGTTATCAGTGGAAAAACGATATTGAGAATATTGACCAGCAAGCTGGCCAAGGCATTTACTTTTATATTTTTCATTGAACTTTCTTTCTTAAATCTAAAATCATATCTAGTATTATATCACATTCTCGCTTCATTCTTTTGATAAAATCGTAAAAATCTAGTATAATAGATAGACTGAAAGTATGAGGTTACTAGATATGAAGATGAAACAAATTAGTGATACAACACTAAAAATCACGATGACTTTAGATGATTTGATAGATCGGGGAATGGAGATTGCAGACTTTCTCGTTCCTCAGGAAAAAACTGAAGAGTTTTTCTATGCTATTTTAGATGAACTGGAAATGCCAGACAATTTCTTGGATAGTGGCATGTTGAGTTTCCGTGTGACTCCAAAACCAGATAAGGTCGATGTCTTTGTGACCAAGTCTAAGATTGACCAAAATCTAGATTTTGAAGATTTGGCGGATCTACCAGACATGGAAGAATTAGCCCAAATGTCGCCGGATGAATTTCTCAAAACCTTGGAAAAGAGCATTGCAGACAAGACCAAAGACGATATTGAAGCTATCCAATCTCTAGAGCAGGTCGAAGCAAAGGAAGAAGAGCAAGAGCAAACAGAAAAGGAGACGGAGAATAAGAAAGAACCTTATATCTACTATATCTTGCGCTTTGCAAGCCTTGCTGACTTAGTTGCTTTTGCAAAGACGGTTAACTACCAGATGGAAACATCTGAACTCTATAAGATGAATGGACAGTACTATTTGACAATCTTGGTTGATGTGGAAAATCATCCAAGTCCATATCCGGCTTGGCTCTTGGCTCGTATGCGTGAATTTGCAGATGATAGTGACATCAGTCGTTCAGTTTTGCAAGAGTATGGGCAAATCTTGATCAATCACGATGCAGTTCTTAATCTGCAAAAGATTCGTTCATAATTTTTAAAATCAATTTTCATTTATCAAGAAAGACGAATCATGGGATTCGTTTTTTCTTTATCAGACTGAAATAGTGATTTACTATAATAGGAATTTTCACAAAATTCTGTTATAATGGCTATATCAGAAAATTTCTAGGAGACAAACATGACAGTTAAAATTGCTTTACTTGGATTTGGTACCGTGGCAAGTGGTGTGCCATTCCTCCTAAAGGAAAATGGAGAAAAAATCGTTCAGTCAGCTCATTCAGAGATTGAAGTAGCCAAGGTATTGGTCAAGGATGAAGATGAAAAGAACCGCTTGCTTGCAGCAGGAAATGACTTTAACTTTGTAACCAATGTAGACGATATTTTATCAGACAAGGACATTACTATCGTAGTGGAATTGATGGGGCGTATAGAACCAGCTAAGACCTTTATCACTCGTGCCTTAGAAGCTGGGAAACACGTTGTTACTGCTAACAAGGACATTTTGGCTGTTCATGGTGCAGAATTGTTAGAAATCGCTAAAGAGCATAATGTAGCACTTTACTATGAAGCAGCAGTAGCTGGTGGGATTCCAATTCTTCGTACTTTGGCAAATTCGTTGGCTTCTGACAAAATTACGCGCGTTCTTGGCGTTGTTAATGGAACTTCCAACTTCATGATGACCAAGATGGTGGAAGAAGGCTGGTCTTACGAGGATGCTCTGGCTGAAGCTCAAAGACTTGGATTTGCAGAAAGCGACCCTACAAATGACGTTGATGGGATTGATGCAGCCTACAAGATGGTGATTTTGAGCCAGTTTGCTTTTGGGATGAAGGTTGCTTTTGACGATGTAGCCCACAAGGGAATCCGTAACATCACACCAGAAGACGTAGCTGTAGCCCAAGACTTGGGCTATGTAGTGAAATTGGTTGGTTCTATCGAGGAAACTCCTTCAGGTATTGCTGCAGAAGTGACTCCAACCTTCCTACCTAAAGCACATCCACTTGCCAGTGTGAATGGGGTAATGAACGCTGTTTTTGTAGAATCTATCGGTATCGGTGAGTCTATGTATTACGGACCAGGTGCGGGTCAAAAACCAACTGCAACAAGTGTTGTAGCAGATATTGTCCGTATCGTTCGTCGCTTGAATGATGGTACTATTGGTAAAGACTTCAACGAATATAGCCGTGAATTGGTCTTGGCTAATCCAGAAGATGTCAAAGCTAATTACTACTTCTCAATCTTGGCTCCAGACTCAAAAGGTCAGGTCTTGAAATTGGCTGAAATCTTTAATGCTCAAGATATTTCCTTCAAGCAAATCCTCCAAGATGGTAAAGAGGGTGACAAGGCGCGTGTAGTGATTATCACTCATAAGATCAATAAAGCACAACTTGAGAATGTTTCAGCTGAGTTGGCCAAAGCTTCAGAATTTGACCTCTTGAATACCTTCAAGGTGTTAGGAGAATAGGATGAAGATTATTGTACCTGCAACCAGTGCCAATATCGGGCCAGGTTTTGATTCGGTTGGTGTAGCTGTAACCAAGTATCTTCAAATTGAGGTCTGTGAAGAACGGGATGAGTGGTTGATTGAGCACCAGATTGGCAAATGGATTCCACATGACGAGCGTAATCTCTTGCTCAAGATTGCCTTGCAAATTGCGCCTGACTTGCAACCGAGACGCTTGAAAATGACCAGCGATGTTCCCTTGGCGCGTGGTTTGGGTTCTTCAAGCTCGGTTATCGTTGCTGGGATTGAACTGGCTAACCAATTAGGTAAGCTCAACTTATCTAACCACGAAAAATTGCAGCTGGCGACCAAGATTGAAGGACATCCTGACAATGTAGCTCCAGCTATCTATGGTAATCTTGTTGTTGCGAGCTCTGTTGAAGGGCACGTTTCAGCAATCGTGGCTGACTTCCCCGAGTGTGATTTTTTAGCTTATATTCCCAACTATGAATTGCGCACTCGAGACAGCCGTGGTGTCCTTCCTAAGAAATTGTCCTACAAGGAAGCTGTTGTGGCCAGTTCTATCGCCAATGTGGCCGTTGCAGCCTTGTTGGCAGGAGACATGGTGACAGCTGGGCAAGCAATCGAGGGGGACCTCTTCCATGAGCGCTATCGTCAGGACCTAGTGAGAGAATTTGCGACGATTAAGCAAGTAGCCAAAGAGAATGGTGCCTATGCAACCTACCTCTCCGGTGCTGGACCGACAGTGATGGTCTTGGCTTCTCACGACAAGATGCCGGCGATTAAGGCAGAATTGCAAAAGCAGTCTTTCAAAGGCAAACTTCATGATTTGAAAGTTGACACCCAAGGTGTCCGTGTCGAAACAAAGTAAAGAAATAGAAGATAGGATGGGGAAACTCTTGACCAGAGGACTTCCTATCCTTTTTTTGAAAAGAAGTTTATACTCAATGAAAATCAAAGAGCAAACTAGGAAGCTAGCCGCAGGTTGCTCAAAACATGGTTTTGAGGTTGTAGATGAAACTGACGAAGTCACTAACCATACCTACGGTAAGATGACGCTGACGTGGTTTGAAGAGTATTGGTTAAAAACTTGATAAAGGAGAAATAAAGATGGCAGAAATTTATCTAGCAGGTGGTTGTTTTTGGGGCCTAGAGGAGTATTTTTCCCGAATTTCGGGAGTGCTAGCTACCAGTGTCGGCTACGCTAATGGGCAAGTCGAAACGACCAATTACCAGCTGCTCAAGGAAACAGACCATGCAGAAACGGTTCAAGTAATTTATGATGAGAAAGCTGTGTCACTCAGAGAGATTTTGCTTTATTATTTCCGTGTTATTGATCCATTGTCTATTAACCAGCAGGGGAATGACTGTGGTCGCCAATATCGAACGGGAATCTATTATCAGGATGAAGCAGACTTGCCAGCTATCTACACAGTGGTGCAGGAGCAGGAGCGCATGCTGGGTCGAAAGATTGCAGTAGAGGTGGAGAAACTTCGCCACTACATATTAGCAGAAGACTACCATCAAGACTATCTCAAGAAAAATCCTTCAGGTTATTGTCATATCGATGTGACCGATGCTGAGAAGCCATTGATTGACGCCTCAAACTATGAAAAGCCTAGTCAAGAGGTGTTAAAGGAAAGCTTAACTGAAGAGTCTTATCGTGTTACGCAAGAAGCTGCTACAGAGGCTCCATTTAGTAATGCTTATGACCAAACTTTTGAAGAGGGGATTTATGTAGACATCACGACAGGGGAGCCACTCTTTTTTGCTAAGGATAAGTTTGCCTCAGGTTGTGGTTGGCCAAGTTTTAGTCGTCCGATTTCTAAGGAGTTGATTCACTATTACAAGGACCTGAGCCATGGAATGGAGCGAATCGAGGTTCGTTCTCGGTCAGGAAATGCTCACTTGGGTCATGTCTTTACAGATGGACCTCAGGAGTTAGGTGGCCTGCGTTACTGTATTAATTCTGCCTCCTTGCGCTTTGTAGCCAAGGATGAGATGGGAAAAGCAGGATATGGCTATCTATTACCTTGCTTAAACAAATAAAACTGAGAGGGTGGGACTTCCCACTTTCTTCATTTCTAGAATATGAATAGAAGGGATTTATGAAACACTTACTATCTTACTTCAAATCCTATATCAAAGAATCAATTTTGGCTCCACTGTTCAAGCTGCTAGAAGCTGTTTTTGAGCTCTTGGTTCCCATGGTGATTGCTGGGATTGTTGACCAATCCTTGCCTCAGAGAGATCAAGGGCATCTATGGATGCAGATTGGCCTGCTCCTTATCTTTGCAGTGATTGGCGTTTTAGTAGCCTTGATTGCTCAATTTTATTCAGCAAAGGCAGCGGTAGGTTTTGCCAAGGAATTGACAAACGACCTCTATCGTCATATTCTTTCTTTATCTAAGGACAGCAGAGACCGTTTGACAACTTCTAGCTTGGTGACCCGCTTGACTTCGGATACCTACCAGATTCAGACTGGGATTAATCAATTCCTGCGTCTCTTTTTGCGAGCGCCTATTATCGTTTTTGGAGCCATTTTTATGGCCTATCGCATCTCGGCTGAGCTGACTTTCTGGTTCTTAGTTATGGTTGTCATTTTGACGATTGTCATTGTCGGTCTCTCTCGACTGGTCAATCCTCTCTACAGCAGTCTCAGAAAGAAAACGGATCAGCTGGTTCAGGAAACGCGCCAGCAATTACAAGGCATGCGAGTTATTCGTGCTTTTGGTCAGGAAAAACGAGAGTTACAGATTTTTCAAACCCTTAACCAAGTTTATGCTAGATTGCAAGAAAAGACGGGTTTCTGGTCTAGTTTGTTAACACCTCTGACCTATCTGATTGTTAATGGAACTCTTCTCGTCATCATCTGGCAGAGCTATATTTCAATTCAAGGAGGTTTACTCAGTCAAGGTGCCCTCATTGCCCTCATCAACTATCTCTTGCAAATATTGGTGGAATTGGTTAAGCTCGCCATGCTGATTAATTCTCTCAACCAATCCTATATCTCAGCCAAGCGAATCGAGGAAGTTTTTACCGAAGCTCCAGAAGATATTTTTTCAGAATTAGAACAAAAACAAGCTACCGGTGATCGGGTTTTGCAAGTCCAAGAATTAACCTTTACCTATCCTGATGCGGCTCAGCCTTCTCTGAGAGATATTTCCTTTAATATGAAGCAAGGGCAAATCCTTGGTATCATCGGGGGAACTGGTTCAGGTAAATCAAGCTTGGTGCAAGTCTTACTTGGTCTTTATCCAGCAGACAAGGGGAGCATTGACCTTTATCGAAATGGACGTAGTCCTCGTAATCTTGAGCAGTGGCGGTCTTGGATTGCCTATGTGCCTCAAAAAGTCGAACTCTTTAAGGGAACTATTCGTTCCAACTTGACTCTAGGTTTCAATCAAGAAGTATCTGACCAGCAACTATGGCAGGTCTTGGAGATTGCGCAAGCTAAGGATTTTGTCAGTGAAAAGGAAGGACTTTTGGATGCTCTGGTTGAGGCAGGAGGGCGAAATTTCTCAGGCGGACAAAAACAAAGACTGTCTATCGCACGAGCAGTCTTGCGCCAAGCTCCATTTCTCATCCTAGATGATGCGACCTCAGCTCTCGATACCATCACAGAGTCCAAGCTCTTGAAAGCAATTCGAGAAAACTTACCTAACACGAGCTTAATCTTGATTTCTCAACGGACTTCGACACTTCAGATTGCTGACCAGATTATCCTCTTGGGAAAAGGGGAGCTCTTAGCTATCGGTAAGCACGAGGACTTGATGAAGTCCAGTCAAGTCTATCGCGAAATCAATGCATCCCAACATGGAAAGGAGGACTAGCATGAAACGACAAACTGCAAACCAGACTCTCAAGCGTTTGGCGAAAGACCTTTCAAGCCATCCCTTCCTCCTTTTCCTTGCCTTTCTAGGAACTATTGCCCAAGTTGGCTTATCAATTTACCTACCTATTCTGATTGGGCAGGTCGTTGACCAGGTCCTCGTAACTGGTTCTTCACCAGTTTTTTGGCAGATTTTCATCCGGATGATCTTGGTGGTCATAGGCAATACACTGGTACAATGGGCCAATCCTCTTCTTTATAATCGTCTAATCTTCTCGTATACCAAAGACTTGCGAGAGCGAATCATTCATAAGCTCCATCGTTTACCGATTGCTTTTGTGGATCGGCAGGGCAGTGGAGAGATGGTCAGTCGTGTAACTACAGACATAGAACAGCTGGCAGCCGGCTTGACCATGATTTTTAACCAATTTTTCATTGGCGTTTTGATGATTTTGGTTAGTATTCTAGCCATGCTCCAAATTCACCTCCTCATGACCCTCTTGGTCTTGCTGTTGACGCCGCTGTCCATGGTGATTTCACGCTTTATTGCCAAACGCTCTTATCATCTCTTCCAGAAGCAAACAGAGACGAGGGGAATTCAGACTCAGCTGATTGAAGAATCGCTTAGCCAGCAAACTATTATCCAGTCCTTTAATGCTCAGACAGAGTTTATCCAAAGACTGCACGAGGCGAATGCCAACTACGCAGGTTATTCTCAGTCAGCCATCTTTTATTCATCAACGGTCAATCCTTCAACTCGCTTTGTTAATGCACTCATCTATGCTCTTCTAGCTGGAGTGGGAGCCTATCGTATCATGATGGGTTCAACCTTAACCATTGGGCGTTTAGTGACTTTTTTGAACTATGTTCAGCAGTATACCAAGCCCTTTAACGATATTTCTTCTGTTTTAGCTGAGTTGCAAAGTGCTCTCGCTTGCGCAGAGCGCGTCTATGCTGTCTTAGAAAGTCCAGAGGTGGCTGAAACAGGTAAGGAAGTCTTGACCAGTGACCAAGTTAAGGGAGCCATTTCCTTTAAGCATGTTTCTTTTGGATACAATCCTGAAAGGATCTTGATTAAGGATTTGTCTATCGATATCCCAGCTGGTAGCAAGGTAGCCATCGTTGGTCCGACAGGTGCTGGTAAGTCAACTCTTATCAATCTCCTCATGCGTTTTTATCCTATTAATTCAGGAGATATCTTGTTAGACGGTCGTTCTATTTACGACTATACCCGAGCGTCATTGAGACAGCAGTTTGGTATGGTGCTACAGGAAACCTGGCTCAAGCAAGGGACCATTCATGACAATATTGCCTTTGGAAATCCTGATGCTAGTCGGGAGCAGGTGATTGCTGCCGCAAAAGCAGCCAATGCAGACTTTTTCATCCAACAGTTGCCACAGGGATACGATACCAAGTTGGAAAATGCAGGAGAATCCCTCTCTGTTGGGCAAGCCCAGCTCTTGACCATTGCCCGAGTCTTTCTAGCTATCCCTAAGATTCTTATCTTAGACGAGGCGACTTCTTCCATCGATACACGGACAGAAGTGCTTGTTCAGGATGCCTTTGCCAAACTCATGAAGGGGCGCACAAGCTTTATTATTGCTCACCGTTTGTCAACCATTCAGGATGCGGATTTGATTCTTGTCTTGGTAGATGGTGACATTGTTGAGCATGGTAACCATCAGAACCTCATGGCTAGAAAGGGCAAGTATTACCGAATGCAAAAAGCAGCAGCTTTTAGCTCTGAATAATCCTTTCTATTTTAAAATTTTATGAACGAAAAAAAGTTGCCTTCGGGTGACTTTTTTGTTACAATAGCTAGAAAAATTATTCACTGTAAATTGTCTTATAGAAAAGGAGCCTATAATGAAAGTCTATCAGCATGTAAATATCGTGACTTGTGACAAAGATTTCCATGTTTATTTGGATGGTATCTTAGCCGTTAAGGACTCTCAAATCGTCTATGTCGGCCAAGAGGAGCCAGAGATTTTAGAGCAAGCTGAGCAGGTTATAGACTATCAGGGAGCCTGGATCATGCCTGGATTGATCAATTGCCATACCCATTCTGCTATGACAGGTTTGCGAGGGATCCGAGATGACAGCAACCTCCATGAATGGCTCAAGGACTATATTTGGCCAGCAGAAGCTGGGTTTACACCAAATATGACTACCAAGGCAGTCCAAGAAGCGTTGACAGAGATGCTCCAGTCAGGAACAACAACCTTCAATGACATGTATAATCCTAATGGTGTGGATATTGAGCAGATTTATCAGCTAGTGAGGACTTCCAAGATGCGTTGTTATTTCTCACCAACCCTCTTTTCTTCAGAGACAGAAACAACTGCTGAGACCATAAGTAGAACACGGTCCATTATAGAGGAAATCTTAGGATATGAAAATCCAAATTTCAAGGTTATGGTAGCTCCACATTCTCCGTATAGCTGTAGCAGAGACTTGCTGGAAGCGAGCTTAGATATGGCAAAAGAGCTGGGCATTCCCATCCATATCCATGTAGCGGAGACCAAGGAGGAATCAGGAATTATCCTGAAACGATACGGCAAACGCCCCCTCGCCTTTCTCGAAGAATTGGGTTACTTAGACCATCCGTCCGTTTTTGCTCATGGGGTCGAATTAAACGAGCGAGAAATTAAGCGCTTGGCATCCTCTCAAGTGGCTATTGCCCACAACCCTATCAGCAATCTCAAGCTGGCCTCAGGAATTGCTCCAATCATCCAACTTCAAAAAGCAGGAGTGGCAGTAGGTATTGCGACAGATTCGGTTGCTTCCAATAACAATCTAGATATGTTTGAGGAAGGACGGACAGCAGCCCTCCTTCAAAAGATGAAAAGTGGAGATGCCAGCCAATTTCCCATCGAGACAGCCCTTAAGGCACTGACAATCGAAGGTGCTAAAGTTCTTGGAATGGAAAAGCAGATAGGAAGTCTGGAAGTCGGCAAGCAGGCAGATTTTCTCGTGATTCAACCACAGAGAAAAATCCATCTTCAACCTCAGGAAAATATGCTCTCTCACCTCGTATACGCAGTCAAATCCAGTGATGTTGACGACGTCTATATTGCAGGAGAACAAGTTGTCAAGCAAGGCAAAGTTTTGACGGTAGAGATTTAAAAAAATTTCAAAAAAAGTTTGCAAAAATCTTGCATTCTTTTTTTGTCTATGCTATACTTATATACGGTTTGAAAAAACTGCCTAAGACAGTAGGGGAGCTCGACTCATAAAGATCCTACCGAGGACAAAACGTATCATGTAAAAAGAAGCGTATTGTACTTTCGTGTCTAGGTTTGGGCGCGTTTTTCTTTTGAAAAAATTCCCCAAGCAAAATAATTACGGAGGTGAACACACTAATGAGTGAAGCAATTATTGCTAAAAAAGCGGAACTAGTTGACGTAGTAGCTGAAAAAATGAAAGCTGCTGCATCTATTGTCGTTGTAGACGCTCGTGGTTTGACAGTTGATCAAGATACAGTTCTTCGTCGTGAGCTTCGTGGAAGCGAAGTTGAGTATAAAGTCATTAAAAACTCAATCTTGCGTCGTGCAGCTGAAAAAGCTGGTCTTGAAGACCTTGCATCTGTTTTTGTTGGACCATCTGCAGTAGCATTTTCTAACGAAGATGTTATCGCACCAGCGAAAATCTTGAACGACTTTGCTAAAAACGCTGAAGCACTTGAAATCAAAGGTGGTGCAATCGAAGGCGCTGTCGCATCTAAAGAAGAAATCGTTGCTCTTGCAACTCTTCCAAACCGCGAAGGACTTCTTTCTATGCTCCTTTCTGTACTTCAAGCGCCAGTGCGCAACGTTGCTCTTGCAGTCAAAGCGGTTGCAGACAACAAAGAAGACGCAGCTTAATCTTAAGCTACGCAGCGTAGCATAGCTACGAAAAAACTATTATATAATTAAAAACTTATTTGGAGGAAATAACAATGGCATTGAACATTGAAAACATTATTGCTGAAATTAAAGAAGCTTCAATCCTTGAATTGAACGACCTTGTAAAAGCTATCGAAGAAGAATTTGGTGTAACTGCAGCTGCTCCTGTAGCTGTAGCTGCAGCTGGTGCTGCTGACGCTGGTGCTGCTAAAGATTCATTTGACGTTGAATTGACAGCTGCTGGTGACAAAAAAGTTGGCGTTATCAAAGCTGTACGTGAAATCACTGGTCTTGGACTTAAAGAAGCTAAAGAACTTGTTGATGGTGCACCAGGTGTCATCAAAGAAGGCGTTCCAACTGCAGAAGCTGAAGAAATCAAAGCTAAATTGGAAGAAGCTGGAGCTTCAGTTACTCTTAAATAATAGAGCAACTACATTAGTAGCTTAAAAAACATATAAAACCGCTATTCTTAGGATTAGCGGTTTTTTTTATAATTGAAAAGAGAAAATTTATAAAGTGTCTCCAGTTGTTCCATAAGATTTTCATCATAAAGTTCTGGAGTTTGATTAGAGAACCATGTCAATCAAACTCCAACGCTCGATAAAGCGATGATGTATCTGTGGAAGGAGATTATGTTTGCTAAGGTATTTTTTGCAGAAATAGTGGTACAATATCCTTAGAATAGTTCAAAATTTATCTTTGCTATGGGAAAGGGAGATTGAACTCCCTGATGCATCCGTCTTAGTATGGGATTAATGTCCTATAAAAAGGAAATGTTATAAAGGTGATATTGATGGAAAGATATGAATTTACAGCGACAACAGCAAAATCAGATATAATAATTGGTATCCTTTTTCCCATGTTCCTCATGCTTCCTGTATTGGGAATACAGTTGGCTATATTCTATTTAAAACTGAATGATTTTTTTAAATCACAACCTCTTTTTCTTTATACGATAGTATTAGTATTTTTTAGTATTAGTTTTCTTTTAATTAAAAAAATACAAGGTAGTCTAGTGAAGAATTTTGTCGTAGAATTATCTGGAAGAAATATTAGGATTTGGTGTGATGGAAAGGAGATTGTATCAGGAGAAGTTATTTTCTGTAGGATAAAAAATAAGGAGCCTAAACTGGGGGCGAGAGCCTTAAATGTAGACATAGACACCAAGGGGGATAACATTAAATTTCGAGTTCGGTCTAAGGAATATGAAAATTTATCATCTTCTACTTGGAATCCTCTCGGGACAAGCAAACCCTCTGATGTAGAAACGTTATTATCTTTGGGCAAAAAAATAAAAAATGCTATGGAAGAAGAAGTTTTGATAGAAGATGAAGCTTCAAAAAAACCTCGAACGTTTTGATTGAGGTTTTTAGCATATTTCTTAAACAATACCTTGTGCAATCATAGCATTAGCTACGTTTTCGAAGGCAGCGATATTAGCACCAGCCAGGTAGTCAGTACCAAGACCGTATGTTTCAGCGGTTGTTTTAGCTGTGTTGAAGATGTTGGTCATGATGTCTTTGAGACGGCCGTCAACTTCTTCACGGGTCCATGAGAGGCGAAGGCTGTTTTGGCTCATTTCAAGTGCTGATACAGCTACACCACCAGCGTTGGCAGCTTTGGCAGGCCCGTAAAGGATTCCGTTTTCTTTGTAGACTTTAATCGCATCAAGGTCGCTAGGCATGTTGGCACCTTCAGATACACAGATAACGCCTTGAGCAACTAAGCGTTTAGCCGCTTCACCATTGATTTCGTTTTGAGTCGCACATGGAAGAGCAATATCGTAGTCTTCAGCATAAGTCCATACAGAACCTTCATGGTAAGTAGCAGTTGCTTTCTCAGCTGCATACTCAGTCAAACGCGCACGACGGTTATTCTTCACATCTGCTAGAAGGTCGAAGTCGATACCATTTTCATCAATAACATAACCATTTGAGTCAGATACAGAGATGACAGTAGCACCAAGTTCAGTTGCTTTTTGAAGTGCATATTGAGCTACGTTACCAGAACCTGAAATCATCACTTTTTTACCAGCAAAGCTGTTACCGTTAGCTTTGAGCATTTCTTCAGTGTAGTAAACCAAACCGTAACCAGTTGCTTCTGGGCGAATCAAGCTACCACCAAATCCAAGAGGTTTACCAGTCAAGACACCCGCATCAAATTGGTTAAGACGTTTGTATTGTCCATAAAGGTAACCAATTTCACGTCCACCAACACCGATATCGCCGGCTGGGACGTCAAGTGATGGTCCGATGTATTTTTGCAATTCAGTCATGAAGCTTTGGCAGAAGCGCATCACTTCAGCATCAGTCTTTCCTTTTGGATCGAAGTCTGATCCCCCTTTACCGCCTCCGATTGGCAGTCCAGTCAAGACGTTTTTAAAGATTTGTTCGAATCCGAGGAATTTCAAGATCCCTTGGTTTACAGTTGGGTGGAAACGAAGTCCGCCTTTATATGGTCCAACAGCTGAGTTGAATTGAACACGGTAACCACGGTTGACTTGTACTTTACCTTCACGGTCAACCCAAGGAACACGGAAAGAAATCACGCGCTCAGGCTCAGTGATACGTGCCAAGATATTTTCTTCGATATACTCAGGGTGTTTTTCAAATACAGGTTCCAAAGTGCTGAAGAATTCTTCAACCGCCTGGAGAAATTCAGCCTCATGCCCGTTACGAGCTTTCACAGTTGCAAACACGCTTTGGATATAGTCTTTAGCAGATGTCATATCGTTCTCCTTTGTTGTTATATTTTATTACATGAGCCATTATAGCAGAATTTTTTTTCACTGTAAAGAAAAAAACGAAAATTTTCTAAAGATTCTTTCAATTTACAAAACCGAACGTTTTATATAGAAATTAGTTTCTCAAAGAGAAAATCTTAAAGTATGGTATAATATTAGAAATAAAAGGAATCTGGAGGATCAGAATCATGGTATCAACGAAAACACAAATTGCTGGTTTTGCGTTTGACAATTGCTTGATGAATGCAGCAGGTGTGGCTTGTATGACGGTAGAGGAACTTGAAGGGGTCAAAAACTCAGCGGCGGGTACTTTTGTTACGAAGACTGCGACCTTGGACTTTCGTCAGGGCAATCCTGAGCCACGTTATCAGGATGTTCCACTTGGTTCTATCAACTCCATGGGATTACCAAATAATGGCTTAGACTACTATCTGGACTATCTTTTGGACTTGCAGGAAAAAGAGCCAAACCGTACTTTCTTCCTATCTTTAGTTGGCATGTCTCCAGAAGAAACACATACCATCTTGAAAAAAGTCCAAGAGAGTGAGTTTAAAGGACTGACAGAGCTTAATCTCTCTTGCCCAAATGTTCCAGGAAAACCTCAGATCGCCTATGATTTTGAGACAACAGACCGTATCTTTTCTGAAGTATTTGCCTACTTTACAAAACCTCTTGGGATCAAATTGCCACCTTATTTTGATATTGTTCACTTTGATCAAGCAGCAGCTATTTTCAACAAATACCCGCTCAAGTTTGTCAACTGTGTGAACTCTATCGGAAACGGTCTTTATATAGAAGATGAATCGGTTGTCATTCGTCCTAAAAATGGTTTCGGTGGCATTGGTGGAGAGTATATCAAACCGACTGCTCTTGCTAATGTGCACGCCTTCTACCAACGTTTAAATCCTCAAATCCAAATCATCGGAACGGGTGGTGTTCTAACGGGTCGCGATGCTTTTGAACATATCCTCTGCGGTGCTAGTATGGTGCAAGTAGGAACGACGCTCCACAAGGAAGGCGTTGGTGCTTTTGAACGCATTACTAAAGAACTGAAAGCTATTATGGCGGAAAAAGGGTATGAGAGCTTAGAAAATTTCCGTGGGAAATTGCGCTATATTGATTAAAGTTACTAAAAAATCAGAAGAAAGGAGAGAAGATGCTTGCCATTGAAGACAGTCAGAAATTGACTTTATCAAATCTATCTAGCTTGAATCTATTTACAGGGACAGATCAGGGTCAGTTTGAAGTTATGAAGAGTCAAGTGTTGAAGCAGATTGGTTATGATCCAGCTGATCTCAATTTTGCTTACTTTGATATGAAAGAAGTAGCTTATAAAGACTTAGAGTTGGAGTTGGTCAGTCTCCCTTTCTTTGCGGATGAGAAAATCGTGATATTAGACCATTTTGTCGATATCACAACAGCCAAGAAACGCTTTTTAACAGATGATGAGCTCAAGTCATTTGAGGAATACCTTGACAATCCTTCACCGACGACTAAACTTTTGATTTTTGCGGAAGGAAAGTTGGATAGCAAAAGACGGTTGGTCAAACTGCTCAAACGAGATGCGGCTGTCTTTGATGCTATTGAGGCTAAGGAACAAGAACTCCGCCAGTATTTCCAAAAATGGAGCCAAAAACAAGGTTTGCAGTTTGCGGAAAAATCTTTTGAAAATCTCCTCGTCAAGTCTGGTTTTCAATTTAGCGAAATCCAGAAAAACCTCCTTTTTTTGCAGTCTTATAAGTCAGACGGCGTGATTGAGGAGAAGGACATTGTCGAGGCTATTCCCAAGACCTTGCAGGACAATATTTTTGATTTGACTCAGTTTATCTTGGGTAAAAAGATTGACCAGGCGCGTGACTTGGTTAGAGATTTGACCTTGCAAGGGGAGGACGAAATCAAGCTCATAGCTGTCATGTTAGGACAGTTTCGAACTTTTACCCAGGTGAAAATTTTATCAGAGACTGGTCAGACGGAATCGCAGATCGCAAGCAGTCTGGGAACTTACTTGGGGCGCAATCCTAATCCTTATCAAATCAAGTTCGCATTCAGAGATTCGAGAGGGATTTCCTTGGCTTTTCTCAAGCGAGCGATTTCTTATTTGATTGAAACAGACTACCAGATTAAGACAGGGGTCTATGAAAAAGGCTACCTGTTTGAAAAGGCACTCTTGCAGATCGCGGCAGAGGTAAATTGAGCAAAAAACTTGAAAAAAGAGGATGATTGCGTTATCATTTTCATATAGAAAGAAAAAGAGGTATTACAGATGGCTATTATCTTACCAGATCTTCCATACGCTTATGATGCTTTGGAACCATACATCGATGCAGAAACAATGCACTTGCACCATGACAAGCACCATCAAACCTACGTCAACAATGCCAATGCTGCTCTTGAAAAACACCCTGAAATTGGTGAAGACCTTGAAGCTTTGCTTGCTGATGTAGACTCTATCCCAGCTGATATCCGCCAAGCGCTTATCAACAACGGTGGTGGACACTTGAACCACGCTCTTTTCTGGGAATTGATGACTCCTGAGAAAACAGCTCCATCAGCAGAACTTGCAGCAGCAATCGATGCAACATTTGGTTCATTTGAAGAGTTCCAAGCAGCCTTTACAGCAGCGGCTACAACTCGCTTCGGTTCTGGATGGGCATGGTTGGTTGTGAATAAAGAAGGGAAGCTTGAAGTGACTTCAACAGCAAACCAAGACACTCCAATCTCAGAAGGCAAAAAACCAATCTTGGGCTTGGACGTTTGGGAACATGCTTACTACGTGAAATACCGCAACGTGCGTCCTGACTACATTAAAGCTTTCTTCTCAGTCATTAACTGGAACAAAGTAAATGAGCTTTACGCAGTAGCTAAATAAAAAATAGGAAGGGAAGAGTCATTCTTCTCTTTTTTGCTTTATATGGCAGAGGTCTGACAAAATCGTCAGACTTATTTCATTTTTATGAGAAACGTGCCAACTGCTAGAAAATATGGTAAAATAGAGTGTTAAGTAATCGTGGAAAAGGAAAACTATGCGTAAAGAAATTGCACCTGAATTATACAACTATAACAAGTTTCCTGGCCCAGAATTTCAGGTAAATGGGGATAAGGTTGAGACTGAAGGGATTGCTTTTACCTTGGTTGAAAATATCAAGGATGCTTTCGATGTGACAGTCTTTAATCAGCGCTTTTCAGAAGTGTTGACCAAGTTTGATTATGTCGTGGGGGACTGGAGCAATGAACAGCTCCGTCTACGTGGCTTTTATAAAGACGACCGAACAGAGGAAAAAAATGAAAAGATCAGTCGCTTACAAGATTATCTTTTAGAGTACTGTAGTTATGGCTGTGCCTATTTTGTCCTTGAAAATCAAGCACCGAAACGGGCTTCATTTGACAAGAAAATGCGTAAAAAAGAGGAGGAAAACCCTTCTAGAAGAGGCAAGAAACCTTCGCAAAACAAGAGAAAACCAAATACGGATAAGCGAAATAGACGTCGTCATAAGGACCAAAAGTCTCAGAAAGAGGACAAGGGACAGCGCCATTTTGTCATTCGTCAGAAATAGCTAGAGAATAAGGAGAAGAGATGAAACCGTCTATTTATAGTTTAACACGTCAAACCATGCAAGAATGGGTATTAGAGCAAGGAGAAAAGAAATTCCGTGCAGATCAAATCTGGGAATGGCTCTACCGTAAACGTGTCCAGTCATTTGAAGAAATGACCAATCTTTCCAAGGATTTGATTGCCAAGCTCAATGAGCAGTTTGTGGTCAATCCATTGAAACAACGCATCGTACAAGAGTCAGCTGACGGTACTGTTAAATATCTTTTCGAGTTGCCAGATGGCATGTTGATTGAGACAGTACTCATGCGTCAACACTACGGTTTGTCGGTCTGTGTGACCACTCAGGTTGGCTGTAATATTGGTTGTACCTTCTGTGCATCAGGCTTGATTAAGAAGCAACGTGACCTTAATAACGGGGAAATTGTAGCGCAGATCATGTTGGTTCAGAAATACTTTGATGAGCGTGGTCAGGACGAGCGTGTCAGTCATATCGTTGTCATGGGAATTGGTGAACCATTTGATAACTACAACAATGTTTTGAATTTTGTCCGTACCATCAATGATGACAAGGGAATGGCTATCGGTGCTCGTCACATCACTGTTTCAACTTCAGGTTTGGCCCATAAAATTCGTGACTTTGCTAATGAAGGCGTACAGGTCAATCTTGCTGTTTCCCTTCACGCACCAAACAATGAATTGCGTTCAAGCATCATGAAGATTAATCGTGCCTTTCCGATTGAAAAACTCTTCGCAGCCATTGAGTACTATATCGAAACAACAAATCGCCGTGTAACCTTTGAATACATCATGCTCAATGAAGTCAACGACGGTGTTGAACAAGCCTTGGAATTGGCGGAATTGCTCAAGAACATCAAGAAATTGTCTTATGTAAACTTGATTCCCTATAACCCAGTTAGTGAACACGACCAGTATAGCCGTAGTCCTAAAGAGCGCGTGATGGCCTTCTACGATACCCTCAAGAAAAAAGGGGTCAACTGTGTTGTTCGTCAAGAACATGGTACTGATATTGATGCAGCTTGTGGACAATTGCGCTCCAATACAATGAAACGTGACCGCCAGAAGGCAGTCGCAGCGGTAAATCCATAAAATGACTAAAAAAAGAGAATTAATCTTAAGATTGGGAGTGGCTGTTTACGGCCTATGCATTATTTGTTTTTGTTTTACTCCCCAACCTCAACTTCCTACAGGAGTGGAAACTCCAGGTATTCAAACTTTTGGACGCCTGGTTTTTCTTTTAACTCCTTTAAACTCCCTTTGGAATCTAGGTGAAGTGACCAGTTTGAGACAAGTCCTTTGGATCTTTTTGCAGAACATTTTAAATGTTTTCTTGCTTTTCCCTCTGGTCTTTCAACTGATCTATCTCTGTCCAAACTTGCGGCAAACGAAAAAAATCCTCCTTCTCAGTTTTTTACTGAGTCTGGGAATTGAGTGTACGCAACTGGTCTTAGACTTTTTCTTTGATTTTAATCGCGTCTTTGAGATTGATGATTTGTGGACCAACACCTTGGGAGGCTATCTGGCTTGGATCCTCTATAAAGGATTGCATAAAAACAAGATAAGGAATTAGAATGAGTATTTTAGAAGTTAAAAATCTGAGTCACGGTTTTGGTGACCGTGCAATTTTTGAAGATGTGTCTTTCCGTCTCCTCAAGGGAGAACACATCGGTTTAGTCGGTGCCAATGGTGAGGGAAAATCAACCTTTATGAGCATCGTGACTGGTAAGATGTTGCCAGATGAAGGGAAGGTGGAGTGGTCCAAATATGTGACTGCTGGCTATCTGGACCAGCACGCTGTGCTAAAGGAAGGTCAAACTGTTCGTGATGTGCTCCGTACGGCCTTTGATGAGCTATTTAAAGCAGAAGCACGTATCAATGACCTCTATATGGAGATGGCGGAAGACGGAGCCGATATCGATGCGCTTATGGAAGAAGTTGGCGAACTCCAAGACCGTTTGGAGAGTCGTGACTTCTATACTTTGGATGCTAAGATTGATGAAGTAGCGCGTGCTCTCGGTGTCATGGACTATGGCATGGATACAGATGTAACAGCCTTATCAGGTGGACAAAGAACCAAGGTGCTTTTGGCTAAACTCCTCCTTGAAAAACCAGATATCTTGTTACTGGACGAGCCAACCAACTACTTGGATGCTGAACATATTGACTGGCTCAAGCGTTATCTTCAAAACTATGAGAATGCCTTTGTCCTTATTTCGCATGATATTCCTTTCCTCAACGACGTAATCAATATCGTCTATCATGTTGAAAATCAACAATTGACTCGCTATTCTGGTGACTACTACCAGTTTCAAGAAGTCTATGCTATGAAGAAATCTCAGTTAGAAGCGGCCTATGAACGTCAACAGAAAGAGATAGCGGACCTCAAGGATTTCGTTGCTCGAAACAAAGCGCGTGTTGCAACGCGTAACATGGCCATGTCCCGTCAAAAGAAACTCGACAAGATGGATATTATCGAACTGCAAAGTGAGAAGCCAAAACCGTCCTTTGATTTCAAACCAGCTCGTACACCTGGGCGCTTTATCTTCCAAGCCAAGGACTTGCAGATTGGTTATGACCGCCCCCTTACCAAACCCTTAAATCTTACCTTTGAACGCAATCAAAAGGTAGCCATCATTGGAGCCAATGGTATCGGGAAAACAACTCTCTTGAAGTCTCTCTTGGGCATTATCCCACCAATCGCTGGGGAAGTTGAACGCGGTGATTACCTAGAACTTGGTTATTTTGAGCAAGAAGTAGAAGGTGGCAATCGTCAAACATCTCTTGAAGCTGTTTGGAATGCCTTTCCAGCACTCAATCAAGCAGAAGTTCGTGCAGCACTTGCTCGTTGTGGTCTGACAACTAAGCATATCGAAAGTCAGATTCAGGTCTTGTCAGGTGGGGAACAAGCCAAGGTTCGTTTCTGTCTCTTGATGAATCGTGAAAACAACGTTTTAGTGCTGGATGAGCCGACCAACCATTTGGATGTAGATGCCAAGGATGAACTCAAACGTGCTCTCAAAGAATACAAGGGATCTATCCTTATGGTCTGCCACGAACCAGACTTTTATGAAGGTTGGATGGACCAAATTTGGGACTTTAACAAGCTAACTTAAAAATGAGGGAAAAAGAAATACAGTATCGAATGCGGATACTGTATTTTTTAGGTTATTTAGGATTTAAAATCGTAATCCTTCACTACTTCGATACTATCAATGGTGATAGCAGAAGTCGGTTTGTCTTTCTCATCTTTTTCAGCTTTGGCAATCTTGTCAACAACGTCCATGCCATCGATGACTTGACCAAAGACAGGGTGTTTGCCGTCTAGACTCGGATTTCCACCTTCTTTATAGGCTTCGATGATTTTCTTTGGATACTTGCTTGTAGGGAGTTTAGCTGAAATATCTGTTGAGTTTTGGTTGATGAAGAACTGGCTACCGTTGGTGTTTGGTTGACCAGTGTTAGCCATAGCAAGAGCTCCTCGGATATTGTATAGGTAAGGAGAGATTTCATTTTTGAAACCAGTTCCTTTGTCCTTCGTTTTATCCTTATCATGCCAGATGGATTGACCACCTGTACCATCTCCCTTAGGATCTCCAGTTTGGACCATAAAGCCATCGATGACACGGTGGAAGGTGATGCCGTTATAGTAGCCTTCTTTGGCGTGAGTAAGGAAGTTTTCAACGGCTAGAGGAGCGAGTTTAGGGAAGAGTTTAATACGAATATCACCCTGACTTGTGTGGAGAACCACTTCGGCTTCATCTTCAGCAACTTCCTTAGAAAGTTGAGGGAAGTTGGCATTTTCATTGGTTAAAGCGTCATTCAAATCTTTGGCAGCCTGAGCAGCTGCTTTGGAACTTTCTTCAGCTGAGATACTAGAGTCAACATAGTCATCGCCACGCAGACTGCGTTGGATACTGCTACATCCAGCTAAGGCAACTGTGGACAGTAAAAGAAGGGTTGCTAGTTTTTTCATTGTTTTCCTCTCAAAAATTCATTTCTATCATTGTACCTTAAAAGTAAGGGGATTTCAAATATTAGTGACAAGGTAGTTTAAGAGGAAGCCGACCAGAAAGTCGCTTGCTTAGAGATTTTTCTTTGGATGACGGTCGATAATGTCCTGGTACTGTTCCAGTATCTGCTCTCCCTTTGGAGTCAATTTGTAACCACGAATTGAAAAGTGACTTGCTAATTCTTCTCCTGAAAAGTTGTCACGAAGGGATTGGTCCAAATCTGGAGCCTTCATCTTAGAAAGTACTGTAACTCTCCTTACTTTTGAGGATATTCTCTTTCATAGTGGTATTTAGATGATCAAGCGAGTCAAAGACAGTTTCGACAAGAGCATAGCCTTTTTCAACAGGTATTTCTAAATTTTTGGGGGCATCAATGCTATAAGTCTACTTGAAGTATTTAGAAAACCAGTTCTTAAGAAAGCTCGTAAAGAATCACAATTAGTAAACGTTAATTCGAAAGAATTACTATGTTTTAAAAGAGCACATTTTAAACGGATTTTTTCTTTCGGCTTCAATTCCTAATTAATCAATGAACTTAATACTAGGTCTCGAAAAGAATTATGCTTCCTCTTTCTGTCTGAGTTCAAAGAGGTCTTCTACTTTCAGATTAAAAACTTGAGCAATTTTAAGAGCCATTTCCAGCGAAGGATTGTAACGATTATTTTCCAAGTGCAGAATTGTCTCGCGTCGCATGCCAATGAGGTCGGCTAACTCCTGCTGGGTCATGCCTGTGGACTCACGAACAGATTTGAGATTAGTAATAATCTTGCTTTCTTTGGCCATGCTTATCCTATCCGTTCTAAGATAAGATAGACAACCGCAAAGATGCAAATCAAGACAGCTATGCTAATAAAGATCTGGCCCATGTAAAGAGTGAGAGACCCCATATACCCAATGATAACTGCTAGGATCATCAGTGCGCCTAGTATAAAAACAAACATCAAGCTAGCTGCCTTGGATAAATTAGCATAAAAGCGTTCGTCCGGAGTTTCCTTGACATTTTTCAAACAGAAAAAACCAAATACAATCACTTCAATAACGAGGCCAATTCCCAAAATCCATTCTTTAATACCAGAACTTTCGCTTGGGGTCGCAACCCAAATCCCTACTGTATAAAAAATGCTTGCTGCAAACAAAAGTATCGTGTAAAGCTTAGCAGACAAGTCAAAAATAGTCTTTCCTTTACCTTTCTGACTCTTATGAGGCCATGGTTTCATATGTAGCCAGCCCCAAATAGCTACAATCTGACCTAACACTGAAATACCAGCAATAACTAACTTGGGTCCCCAACTAAGATTAGAACCAAATAAAACAGTAAAATCAATAAAGAGAGCTGCGG
The DNA here is from genome assembly GCA_905221355.1 of bacterium. Lineage (GTDB taxonomy): Bacteria > Bacillota > Bacilli > Lactobacillales > Streptococcaceae > Streptococcus. Next base: position 430,923 of record CAJNCU010000001.1, on the reverse strand, counting down.
AAATCATTGTAATGAGGCCACCCGTTTTTTGACTTTTTTTCATGATAGACTCCTTTCCTTGTGTTAGAAATATTTAACAATCTTTATGTTATAAATATATCACACTTCAATTTGGAAAGCAAGAATTTATGTGTCAATGAGGCAATTATTTGAAAAAATTTTTTAATAAAAGCCTTCGCTAGTCAAACAACTAAAGAATTCTTTGAAGCAATGCATCGGATTTGGTTTGAATAGTTTCGTTAATAATATTTGATGATAAAGAATTTTCGGAAAATCTAGATACTATATGAATCTCTACTTTTTTTCTTAGACTGTTATAAAGTCTGTCAGAATAAGCTTTGTAAGTGTAGAAGTTAATTTTTACAGAACTAAATTATTCCCCTATTTAGAATCTATTAATTCATATTTTATAAATTAATTAGTAGATATCGTTCTTAAAATCCTTGATATTTCGCTTGGGAACAGGCTTAGAATTTAGGAGCCAAGCATCCAAATCACGTTCAGGAGAGATGAAGGGTTTGACTTGATGGTCTTTATAAAATGTTTCTAAAATAGTATTTATGACATTCTCTTTCTGATTTTTCTTTAAAAATATAACAAATTTCTAAATGGTTTAAAAATTTTATAGTCTGTCAAGTTTTTTTCTTGACACCTGACAGAAATCTGCTATAATAGAATATGTGCTAAATAGCTCAGCTATTTCACCGAAATAAAAAAATAAGAAAAGAGACTTTAAAAATGGCAGTTAAAATCCGTTTGACTCGTATGGGTTCTAAGAAAAAACCTTTCTACCGTATCAACGTAGCAGATTCACGTTCACCACGTGATGGACGTTTCATCGAAACAGTTGGTACTTACAACCCACTTGTTGCTGAAAATCAAGTAACTTTGAAAGAAGACCGCGTTCTTGCATGGTTGGCTGATGGAGCTCAACCTTCAGATACAGTTCGCAACATCCTTTCAAAAGAAGGCGTATTGAAAAAATTCCACGATTCTAAATTCTCAAAATAAGTTTAAAGTAGGTTGACAGATGGATACGATTGAAAATCTCATTATTGCGATTGTGAAACCTTTGATTTCACAACCAGATGCCTTAACTATCAAGATTGAAGATACACCAGAGTTTTTGGAGTATCACTTGGATCTTGACCAGAGCGATGTCGGTCGTGTTATCGGTCGTAAGGGTCGCACTATCTCAGCGATAAGAACGATTGTCTACTCTGTCCCAACTGAAGACAAAAAAGTAAGAATCGTTATCGATGAAAAATAAAAAAAGCGGGACAGATGTCTCGCTTTTTTGTTAGGAGGAGAAGATGAAGGATTTAACGTTTAGACAATTACAAGATTATTTACTCGAACATTACCAGCAATCTCGAACTGAGGAAGGCCTCTTTATCAAGCTAGTGGAGGAAGTCGGAGAAGTAGCCGAAGTCTTGAATGGGCGCTCTGGTCGAAAAGAGGGCGTTCAGGACTCAAACGAGGAACTTGCCAAAGAACTGGCTGATATCATTCATTACACCGTCGCAATTGCAGCTATTAATGACATAGACCTAACCAAAACCATCTTTGACAAAGATAAGAAGGCTGCCATCAAGTACCAACATGAACGTGATTTGGAAAAGTTTTTAGACTCTCAAAGCTGATTGCAGTCACTGTTCTTCAACTTGAGAAAATCCCTGGAACGTGATAAAATAAAGGATAGAAATAGATACAGGAGACAAGATGAACTACTTTAATGTTGGGAAAATCGTTAATACGCAGGGTTTACAGGGTGAGATGCGAGTCTTGTCTGTGACGGATTTTGCTGAAGAACGGTTTAAAAAAGGGGCAGAGCTGGCTTTATTTGATGAAAAAGATCAGTTTGTCCAAACAGTGACCATTGCAAGTCATCGTAAGCAGAAGAACTTTGACATTATCAAGTTCAAAGATATGTACCATATCAATGCGATTGAAAAGTACAAGGGATACAGTCTCAAGGTCTCTGAGGAAGACCTAAATGACTTAGATGATGGTGAATTCTACTATCACGAGATTATCGGTTTGGATGTTTACGAGGGAGATAACTTGATAGGAACTATCAAGGAAATCCTGCAACCAGGTGCCAATGATGTCTGGGTGGTCAAACGAAAAGGTAAGCGAGATTTGCTTTTACCTTATATTCCGCCAGTAGTTCTCAATGTTGATATTCCAAACAAGCGGGTTGATGTGGACATCTTAGAAGGGTTAGATGATGAAGATTGATATTTTAACCCTCTTTCCAGAGATGTTTTCTCCGTTGGAACACTCGATCGTTGGGAAGGCTCGAGAAAAAGGGCTCTTGGATATCCATTATCATAATTTCAGAGAATACGCTGAAAAGGCCCGTCATGTTGACGATGAGCCCTACGGAGGCGGTCAGGGGATGTTGCTCCGAGCCCAACCCATTTTCGATGCCTTTGAAGCTATTGAAAAGAAACATCCCCGCGTCATTCTTCTTGATCCTGCTGGGAAACAGTTCGATCAAGCTTACGCTGAGGATTTGGCTCAGGAAGATGAACTGATCTTTATTTGTGGTCACTATGAAGGGTATGACGAGCGCATCAAGACCCTGGTAACCGATGAGATTTCCCTAGGAGACTATGTCTTGACTGGAGGAGAATTGGCGGCCATGACCATGATCGATGCGACCGTTCGCCTGATTCCTGAAGTGATTGGCAAGGAGTCTAGCCACCAAGATGACAGTTTTTCTTCGGGACTCCTCGAATATCCTCAGTACACACGTCCTTATGACTATCGTGGCATGGTGGTTCCAGATGTGCTCATGAGTGGACACCATGAAAAGATTCGTCAGTGGCGACTGTATGAGAGCCTAAAGAAAACCTACGAGCGCAGACCTGACTTGCTAGAAAACTATCAACTAACAGCCGAAGAAGAAAAAATGCTGGCTGAAATCAAAGAAAACAAAGAATAAAGGAGAACCTTATGCAAGTAATCAAACGTAATGGAGAAATTGCTGAATTTGATCCAGATAAAATTTACCAAGCTGTCCTAAAAGCAGCTCAAACCGTTTATGTTTTGACAGATGATTTGCGTCAAAACCTTGCACAAGTTACTAAAAAAGTCGTTTTGGACTTGGAAGAAGCAAAAGTGGAACGTGCGACTATCAGCATGATCCAGTCAATGGTTGAGCACCGCTTACTTGGAGCTGGCTACATTACCATTGCAGAGCACTATATCTCTTATCGCTTGCAACGCGATTTGGAGAGAAGTGGTTATGGCGACCATATCGCCGTTCATCTTCATTTTGAACAAATCCGTTAAGAAAAAGAGTGGGATGCAATGAACATCTCACTCTTTCTTAAATAGACTTTTCTGAGCTTGTTGTACGGTTGAGGGAACAAAACGAAGCCGTTTAATATCACTGATACGAATGATTCGAGTCACGTTTTTTGAAAAATTCTTGACGATAATTTGTTGGCGATTGGCGTCGTGTTTGATAATATCACCCGTAAAACTTGTTTCTGCAAGTATGACATGAACAGCCGCCTTTTTCTGGATGGCTTGTTCAATCATAGCAGTGAGGGAGTTGTCCTCGATTTGAGGATGATCATCATTCCCATTGAGAAAACTATGTAGTTTATCTAGAACTAGTTGGAATGCCTGTCTCATAGAATCCTCCCTCCTTACATATCCACATTATATAAAATTTTTCTAAAAACTACAAGATTTTTCGAATAATCTAATGAAAACTTAAAAGGAGAACAAAATGGCAGAATTTACATTTGAAATCGAAGAACACTTACTGACCCTGTCTGAAAATGAAAAAGGATGGACCAAGGAAATCAATCGCGTCAGCTTTAATGGAGCCCCTGCAAAGTTTGACATTCGCGCTTGGAGCCCAGATCATACTAAAATGGGCAAGGGAATTACTCTTACAAATGAAGAATTTCAGGTAATGGTGGATGCCTTTAAAGGTGGAAAATGAGAAAAGGATAGTGAATTTTACTCACTATCCTTTTCTTGTAAAATCATATAGTCTCGAAGAGATATTGTTGTTAATAGGAGAAACGTTTTTTAAACTTTTCTGGTGGAGTAGGGTTCTCTTTTCGTATCCAAGCTTCAATAAAAGTGATAATCATGTTTGTGACGACATAGGTCATGTCATCTTCACTAAAATCAAATTCCTTGTTGTAGTGGACATTCTTTAGAATCCATTTTGAATAAGTATCTCTTAGGAACTCCTTCCAACCAGGATCTGCTTGAGTTATAAAAAGTGTTCGAATGATATTCCTATTTTCATAGATCAAAGGAATCGCAAAATTTGCAAAACACTCAATCGGATTTCCATCCCTTCTTGAACAATAATTATTAAATATCTGGAAAATTTGTTGATCTGCTTGTTCGTGAATATATTTGATAATATCATCATAGTTATGAAAATGTTTTTGATAAATCGCTTGTCTTGAAATACCCGCTTTTTTAGCAATTTCACTCATTGTGAAGGAACTACTTTGAGGATTTTGTTTAGCTAGTGATATAAAAGCAGAAATGATAGAATTTCGAGTATCTTTAGTCATAAGCGCCCTTTCTATGAAATAAATTGTGAATAGGTATCGATTAAAATATTAGATAAAATTGACAACTTGAAAGAAACCGTTGGTAAAGAATTACAGCGATAAAATATTTTAATATTGTTTATATTACTAGATAAATTATAACATAGAATCAACAATTCTCCTAATGAATGATATAAAAAGTGTCTATTTTGCTAAACTATAATAGGAAAAATAATGTAATAAAAACTTTAAAATGATGTATAAAGAACAAAGTGTGCATTGCATAATATATAATTTAAAACTATCCATCTTCCATGAGCTTATTCTAGATTGTATTTTAGAAAATGTTTTTGTTGATAATATACCTTGAAATTTATAATGTTTGAGAACTTTTATAATCCAAATACCTTAAACACCAATATGAACTCACTATGTATGTCATGATGGAAGTAGACAAACTGTAAATTTTTTCTTTAAGGAATATTCATAAAAAATTAATATAATACTTGAGGTTATGATATAATAAGATGAATGATATTTTGCGAGTTTTCATTCATAAGTGAGTAAGAAATCCTATTAAAGATTAAATTAAATCATTACTTTGAGCAGTATTACTAGCCATAGCAAGTAACCGTCGCAGCTACTATAGGAAGAGTCTTATGGTAAATCTAGCAATTGAAAGGGGTGTTGCCTACTGAACAGATGTGACATACTTCTCAATTAAATTTAATCAAATAGAAAGGATTTTTTATGGATAAACTAAAGAAAGTACTAGGTTTTCTAGTATTCCCTCTTTTGCTATTGCTGATGTTCTTCCCGACAGGTGAAGCACATGCTGCAACTGATGTTACCGATAAGGCCCATGTCGAGAAGTTGGAGATTACTATAGCATCTACAGGAAGCAAGACTGAAGGAATTCATGGTTCAAATGATACTTCGATGAAATTGAAATATTCAGGTGAATTCTCATTCCCTGGTGTACAGGCGAACGTGATTAAGCCTGGAGATTACTTTATCGTAAAGGCTCCAGATAACTTGAGTTTGACGGATGGTAGTCTGGATTTGATTGATTCGACGTCACATATCAAAATGGGGACTGTCCAAGTGGATAATGCTAACCATCGGCTGGTATTTACCTTCAATGATAAGGTGAAGGACAAGCAAAATATTCGTGGGGACTTTGTTGCAGAAGCAACTGAAACACTCCAAAAAGAGGGGAAAACGGTTACCTATGTTTTACCAAATGGTGACAAACAGACCATCACGTATAAAGTGAATAAATATCAAAAGTCCGACGTGATAGGAGAAACCATTACAAAGTACGGTTATAACGATAACAATAAGGCGATAGCACATTTTCAGATGAAGATTAATCGTGCTAAGAAAGATATGACTGGACATGTGGTGAAGATTACAGATGACGTTTCAAAGGGAGCCTTTGCTAACTATGTGGAAGGTACTTTCTCTCTGCATGAAGCGGAATTCAAAACGACGAATACGAATTCATCTGCTCTTAAACATTTAGGTGATGAATACGAAATCACAACCGATCCGGAGGTATACAAGGCTAACTCAGATAAAAAAGCTTTGTTGACCTTTGTCAACGGGAAACGAGGATTTGAGTTGCTCATGCCGACTAATATGGGAACAAAGAGCTTTTTCTTAACGTATGATACGTCCTCACCAGCAGATACTTCAACGATAAGTAACTCAGCGCAGTACTTGATTGATAACCAACCACAACTTATTTGGGAAAAATACGGAGGTAGTACCGGAACCAGAACAGAGGCAACGTTTAATTTAAAGTCGGTTAAATCTGTAGGTGCAACTGTTACTGCTGATATTGCTGGAAAGATCAAAATCACAAAATACGATGAAGCGGATGCAGATGTTAAGTTGGCAGGCGTTGTCTTTGAAATCCGTGAGAAAACCACTAATAATTTGGTTGATACCGTTACAACAGATGCGGATGGGATAGCTGTCTCAAAGGCTCTCAATAATGGTAAGTATATCGTTAAAGAAAGAACTCCTAAATCAGGCTATCAGGTAAATAGTCAAGAGTTTGAAGTGGAGTTGAAAGCTGGGAAGGGTGTCCCCCTCAACATCTCCAACAAACGTGTGACAGTTGACTTTGAAGCAACCAAGACTTGGGTAAACGGAAAAGCAACTGACTACAAAAAAGTCAAACTCGGTTTGTATGTGCACAAAGAAGGACAAACTGTTGCAGATGCAAAACCTGTTACTGGGAACTACACCCCTGAAGTGACAGAGTCTAATGGTGTTTACACTTATAAATGGAAAAATCAACTTCCTGAACGTGATGTTTATGGAAGCAAGCTAGTTTATTCTGTTCGAGAACTTGAAGATCAGACGGGTCTTCCTCTGAAAGAAGGAGAGAAAGTCAAAGTAGGCGACAACAGCTATGTTGTATCCTATAACGGAAACAACAAAGTCACCAACACTTACGAAGTTCCAAAGATAAACGTGACGGCTAAGAAAGTCTGGGTTGGCGGTCAGGAAACAGTTCGTCCAACTGTCTACTTCAAACTCTATCGTACGCCAGAAGGTGGAGCGATTGAAGAAGTAGTTGGTGTTAGTCAAAAAGAAGTTCCCAAAACAGATGGAACTGTAGAATGGACAGACCTTCCTGCGACAGATGAGCACGGTTTGAAGTACACTTATAGTGTGATGGAAGTCGATGAAGATGGCAATCTCATCGTAGATACGATAGACGGCTATACTCCAGCACAAACAGCTGATTTGACTGTTACAAATACGTATAGCACTGAACCAGCTGAGGCTGTAATTGAAGCTAAGAAAAAATTGGAAGGCCGTCCAACAGAGCTTCAAGACGAAGAATTTGAATTTATCTTGAAAGATAATGATGGAAAAGAAGTTCAAAGAATCAAGAATAAAGGTACTAATGCTGATGGAACTGGTCGCGTAGTCTTCAAGCCTATTAAATTTACAAAAGAAGGACATTATCAGTACACCATTGTGGAAGCAAAAGCAGGTGAAACTGAAAATGGTATCACCTATGATAATAGAACAGTTCCTGTAATTGTACACGTCTATGATAATGGAAGAGGCCAACTGGTTGCCTGGGTTGAGAAATTAGAAATTTCTCAAGTAGCACTTCCAGCAGCTGAATTTTCAACTTCAGCACCTGGTTCTAATCTTGTACCACCAATCTCTGGTGCCATCAACACCATTACAGATGCCGGAATTCAAACATTCGTCAATACTTATAAGCCTGCTAATGTGAAAGCTCCTGTTTCGGCAACCAAATCATTCATCAACAAGAACACTGATAAGCCAATTCAGCTTCAAGGTGGGGAATTCGAATTTGCCTTGTTTGAGAAAAATGGTACAAATCCAATTCAAACAGCAACAAATGATGCAACTGGAAACATTAAGTTTGAAGATTTAGAATTCAATAAAGCTGACACTTATCATTACACCATCGTTGAAAAGAATGCTGGGACAACTGATAAAGGAATCACTTATTCTAGCAAGACTATCGAAGTAACGATCAAAGTTGTTGACAACGGTAAGGGAGCGCTTGAAGCAACTGTTACTTATGACAATAACGACAGTACTTTCGAAAACACCTATAAGGCTGAAAATACCAAAGCTGTTCTTGAAGTAGATAAGAAACTAAGCAATCGCAATCTCGAAGCTGACATGTTCGAATTTACATTGACAGACCAAGTTGGTAACGTTGAAAAAGCGAAGAATGGTGCTGACGGAAAAGTTAAGTTCTCAGAGTTGACATTTGATGAAGCAGGTACTTACACTTACACTATTAAGGAAGTAAAAGCTGGCACAACGGAGAATGGTATCACCTACGATGCTAAGACCATCACAGCTAAAGTAATTGTAACCGATGATGGTCAAGGTGAATTGCATGCAAAGGTTGAATACAGCAGTGATGCAAGTGATGGTAGCACAAGTTTCACTAATGTTTACACACCAGCTAAAACACAGGTTCCAGTGAAGAAAGTTTGGAATGATGCCGAGGACCAAGACGGCAAACGTCCGGGCTCTATTACTGTTAAACTTCTAGCAGATGGTCAAGACACAGGTAAGACCCTTGAACTCAATAAAGAGAACAACTGGTCAGGAAGCTTCACAGATCTTGATGTGAACAAAGCTGGTAAAGCGATTAAGTACACTATTGAAGAAGTTTCAGTCGCAGAATATGAGTCTAAGGTAACAGGGGATGCGACAACTGGCTTCACCATTACCAATAGCTACACTCCAGCGAAAACTTCAGTTTCTGTGAAGAAAGCATGGGATGATAAGGACAACCAAGATGGTAAACGTCCATCTTCTGTCACAGTTAAATTGCTTGCAGATGGTCAAGATACAGGTAAGACACTTACATTGACTGAAGCAAACGGTTGGGCTGGAAGTTTCACAGACCTTGATGCTGATAAGGGTGGCACACCTATCCAGTACACTGTAGTAGAAGTAACTGTTCCTGGTTACACTTCAGAAGTTACTGGTGACGCTGCATCAGGATTCACTATCACAAATAGCTATTCTCCAGAAACAGTTAACATTAAAGCAACCAAGAACTGGGATGACGCTAATAACCAAGATGGTAAACGTCCAACTAAGATTACAATCAATCTTTTAGCAGATGGTCAGAAAGTCGATTCGAAAGAAGTTCAAGAAGCCGCAGACGGAACTTGGACTGTTGAATTCACGAAATTAGCAAAATATAAAGCTGGTAAAGAAATCAAATACACTGTAACAGAAGAAAAAGTTTCAGAGTATGAATCTTCTATTACTGACTTTACCATCACAAACAAATATGCACCAAAAGAAATCGACTACAAGGTAACAAAAGTATGGAACGATGCGAACAACCAAGACGGCAAACGTCCTGAGTCCGTAACGGTTCAACTTTATAAAAAAGTAGGAGATGCAGATCCAGTAGCTGTTGAAGGTAAGAAATTGACCTTGACAGCTAAGGATAAGACAGACGCTAACACTTGGGTAGCATCCTTCACAAATCTTCCACAATACGAAGCTGGTAAAGAAATCACTTACTCAATCAAGGAAGTAGACGTACCAGCTGGCTATGAAGCCTCTGTAACTGGTCAGGTCGTGACAAACACTTACACACCAAAAACAGTTGTTCTTTCAGGAACTAAGGTGTGGAAAGATAACAACAACCAAGACGGCAAACGTACAACATCTGTGAAAGTTCAAATTCTTAACGGCGACAAAGTTGTTCAAGAAATTGAAGTTTCAGAAGCAACTGGTTGGAAGTTCGAATCAAAAGCACTTCCTAAGTATGAAAATGGTAAACTAATAGAGTACAAAGTCAAAGAAGTAGCTGTGAAAGAATATACTTCAACAGTTACTACGGACAAAGATGGTAAGTACACAGTTACCAATGAATACACACCAGTGAAAACATCTGTAAAAGGTAAGAAGATCTGGAAAGATGAAGATAACAAAGACGGTATCCGTCCAGCATCTATCACAGTGAAACTTCTTGCCGATGGTCAAGACACTGGTAGGACTGCGGTAGCCTCAGAAGCAACTGGCTGGACTTATGAGTTTACAGGGCTTGATCGCTACAAAGATCAAGGTACAGAAATTAAATATTCTGTAGTAGAGGTTCCAGTTGATGGTTATACATCTGAAGTAGAAGGTTTCAATATCACAAATACACACACTCCAGAAAAACCAACACCAGGTAAACCAAATGAACCAGGAAAACCAGGTCCAAAACCTCAACTTCCTAACACTGGTGAAAAAGCATCTAGCGCAGCAGTAGTTGCAGGACTTGCTTTGATGGCAGTGACAGGTGGATTGTACTTTGTAAGCCGTAAGAATAAATAATCTCTAGATAAGAGATGATTTTCAGTTAGTTCTTAGGAAGTAATTGGAAAGGAAATAGTCCAGAACGATTGTTCTGGACTATTTTTTTATCTTGAGAAATAAGCGATGCTCTTCAATCGTTTGAGTAGTGGACGGCTAATGAAACTAATGGCAATAATCTTACCAAGATCAGGGAGGATAAAGGGAAGGACACCAACTGCTAGCGCCTTATCAAATGGTATCCCAGCAAGGAAGTGGAGACTGAGAATACCTCCGACAAAGACGAGGGAGTCACCCAAGAGGTTGGCTAGGAAAATGCGAATGTAGCCACTATTTTGATGGATAAGATAAGATGTAATTCCCGCATAGACAAGGTCGAACCACAGATAGCCTGCGCTTGGACCGACTAAAACGTGAAATCCTGCACCACCCCCTGCAAAGACAGGTAAACCAATGGCTCCCAGTAGGAGATAGAGAGCTACAGATAGAACGGCTTCCCTGGGTCTAAAAACAGTAGCAATCAGGCCGATTGCAAAATTTTGCAGAGTGAAGGGGACAGGACCGATAGGGAGACTGATTTGTGCTAAAACGGCAATGAGAGCAGCACCGATAGCAGGGATAGCGTAGATATGAGCTTTTTTCAAAACTGTTAACCTCTTTTCAAAATTATAGTAACTATTATACTAATTCAAAAAGAAAAGTCAACCCATTTTTAAAACAAAGGTAACAATTTTGTGACAGCCGATTTTGCAAGTAAAAAGAGACCTCAAGAGGTCTCTTACAATAATTAGCGCATGGTTACAAATTCTTCAGAGGCAGTTGGGTGAATAGCTACTGTAGCATCAAAGTCTGCCTTGGTTGCTCCCATTTTGATGGCAACAGCAAATCCTTGAATCATCTCATCCACTCCGTAACCGAGTCCGTGAAGGCCAACAACTTTTTCGTCAGCACCGGCGGTGATGAGTTTGAAGCGAGATTCCTGACGATGGCTTGTAACAGCTGAGTACATAGATGCAAAACTTGACTTGTAGACTTTGATGTTATCTTGGCCGTATTCTTTGATAGCTTGATCCTCGGTTAAACCAACCGTTCCGATTGCTGGGTGGGAGAAGACAACAGTAGGGATAGTTGAGTAGTCCATCTTGGCATTTGTTTTTCCGTTGAAAAGACGTTCAGATAGGGTGCGTCCTGCCTTGATGGCTACTGGGGTCAGTTCTTTCTCTCCAGTAACGTCTCCAAGGGCGTAGATGCCATCTACAACTGTATTTTGATACTCATCCACTTGGATAAATCCACGTTGGTTGAGTGTAACGCCGGCCTTTTCTAAATCCAGACCATCTACATTTGGACGACGACCGGTAGCCCAGATAACTTGGCTTGCAATGTGACTAGAACCGTCTTCAAAATGAATCGTAATGCCTTGCTCCGTTTCTTCGAGCTTGACGGGTACCTTGTGTGTGTGTAAAGGTAGACCTGTTTTTTCCATTTCATTGACAAGACCTTCAACGATGTAGCTGTCAAAAGTGCGCAAGGGACGATCGCGACGGACAAACAAATCAGTTTTTACTCCTAGTGCGTGGAGAACACCTACTAATTCAACGGCGATATAGCCAGCTCCAAGAATCGCAACGGATTCAGGAAGTTGCTCCCAAGCAAAGACATCGTCTGAGCTACCACCGAGTTCAGCTCCAGGGATAGTTGGGATGCTTGGGCGAGCACCAGTCGCAATCACGATATGTTTGGCACGAATCAATTCACCATTAACGCTGACTGTGTGGGAATCAACGAAATGAGCACGACCTTCAATCAGATCAACACCGTTGCGCTTGAAACTTCCATCATAAGACGAGCGGGCACGATCGATGTAGGCTTCACGATTTTGACGAAGTTTTGCGAAATCAAATTGAACATCTGAACTTGTAAAACCATAGTCAGGACCGTAGTGGTGGAAGCTTTCAGCGATTTGCGCTCCATACCACATGATTTTCTTAGGAACACAGCCAACGTTGACACAAGTTCCACCTAATTTTTTCTCCTCGATAACAGCTGCTTTAGCACCGTGTTCGCCAGCTCGGTTCATGGTGGCAATGCCACCGCTCCCTCCACCGATGGCGATGATATCATATTCTCTCATAGAAAACTCCTTATAGCTTTGATAGTCATATTCTATCGTTTTTACTATTTGAATGCAAAAATCTGCTACGCTCTAAAGAAATCGCAGAAATCACTTGCTAAATATAGAAATAAGGTGTATGATGTTACTAGTACAATTCTGCATAAATTAAATGAAAATAAGGCCCATTTCCTGAATATTTCTCTTTTCTCGCTATACAATCATTGTTCACAGTGGATAAATTTGATATAATGGACTTTAATGGAAAATATGAAAGGCATTTTGGGATGAAGAAGAATACGAAAAGAAAAAAAAGGCAATTTTACACAGTCATTGGAATTGCAAGTATTATTATTGTCGGAGCTATGGGAATTTTACTTTTTAGACAACCTTCTCAGACTACTGTTAAAGATACGACCTCTCATTTGGTGACTGCCAAAGAAGGAGCAGTTGCTTCATCTATTCTTTTATCTGGAACTGTTACTGTAAAAAATGAACAGTATGTATATTTTGATGCAAGTATGGGTGAGATTGAAGAAATTTTAGTCTCTGTTGGAGATAAGGTCGAAAAAGGACAAGCATTAGTAAAATACAATAGTTCCGATGCTCAGGCAGCATATGATGCTGCCAATCGTGCAGTAGCAAAGATTGATCGTCATATTAGTGAATTAAAGGAATCTCGAAGCAAAGCCCTTACTTACTCAGAAGAATATGGTGGTTCAGAGAGTAACACAGTATCTTCTCTTGATTCTCAAATTAAGGATGCATGTGACAATCGTGCAGATGCAGAAGCTCAAGTTAAAAAAGCAAAGGCTCAACTAGATGCGACAACTATTTTAAGCACGATAGAAGGAACAGTTGTAGAGGTGAATCGTGATCTTTCCAAATCTTCTGCGGGTAATGGCAAAGTAATAGTTCATATAGTGAGCAATGAAAATTTGCAAGTTAAAGGTGAATTATCTGAGTACAATCTTGCCAAGCTTTCAGTCGGACAAGAAGTGACCTTCACTTCTAAGGTCTACCCAGATAAGGCTTGGACAGGGAAGATCAACTATATCGCAACTTATTCAAAGAGTGGTGCTGATGGAAGCAATGGTAAAGGTGCATCGAATGTTGGCCCTAAATATCCATACACTATTGAAATTACGAGTGATATCGGTGAGTTGAAGCAAGGATTTTCTGTTAGTGTAGAAGTTAAGAGCGACAGTACATCTCTTCTCGTACCATTAACCAGCATCGTAGAAGAAGAAGGTAAAAACTATGTCTGGGTTGTTGACGAAGAGAATAAGGCTAAGAAAATCGAAGTTAGCCTAGGAAATGCTGACGCAGAAAACCAGGAAATTACTTCTGGTTTGACAAATGGGGCTAAAGTCATCAGTAATCCAACAACTTCCTTGGAAGAAGGAAAAGAGGTGAAGGCTGATGAAGAAACTAATTAGTCTAAAAAATATCTGTAGGAGTTATCGAAATGGAGATCAGGAACTTCAGGTTTTGAAAAATATCAACTTAGAAGTGAATGAGGGAGAGTTTGTTGCTATTATGGGACCGTCTGGTTCTGGAAAATCTACTCTAATGGATACTATTGGAATGTTGGACACACCAACTAGTGGTGAGTATTACTTAGAGGGGCAGGAAGTGGCTCGATTGGATGAAAAGCGGTTGGCCAAAGTCCGTAATAAAGAGATTGGTTTTGTCTTTCAACAATTCTTTCTTTTGTCTAAACTAGATGCCCTTCAAAATGTTGAATTGCCTTTAATATATGCTGGAGTTTCAGCTTCCAAACGCCGTAAATTGGCAGAGGCCTATTTGAAAAAGGTAGATTTGACTGATAGAAGTCACCACTTGCCTTCGGAATTATCTGGTGGGCAAAAACAACGGGTAGCCATTGCCCGTGCCCTTGTCAACAATCCTTCGATTATTCTGGCAGATGAACCAACTGGGGCTTTGGATACAAGGACAGGAAGCCAAATCATGGAACTTTTGGTGGAGTTAAATGAAGAAGGAAGAACCATTATTATGGTCACGCATGAGCCTGAGATTGCAGCTTATGCAAAACGTCAGATTGTAATTCGTGATGGGGTTATTGCATCTGATAGTGGGCATTTAGAAGGGGAGGGGCATTGAGATGGAAAATCTAAAATTTGCCTTTTCATCGATTATGGCACACAAGATGCGTTCATTTTTGACGATGATTGGGATTATTATAGGAGTATCTTCAGTCGTTGTTATCATGGCTCTGGGAGACTCTATGTCTCGTCAGGTCAATAAAAATATGACCAAATCTCAGAAAAATATTCAGGTCTTCTTCTCGCCTATTAAAAGTAAGGATGGCTCTTTTACCCAAAAACAATCTTCTCTAACACTGTCTAGTCGAGAAGATACAGCTTATGTTGTTCCACCCAAAACACAGGAAGCATGGGTTAAGGAAGCCGCTAAAGTAAAAGGTGTAGATAGTTACTTTGTGACGAATAGTATAAATGTTACTCTGACTTATAAAGATAAAAAAGTTGAACAGGCTAGTTTAACAGGTAGTAATATGACTTATATGACTGCCACTGAAAATGAAATAATCGCTGGTAGGAGTCTAAGAGAACAAGATTACAGAGATTTTGCAAGTGTTATCTTACTTGATGAAGAATTGGCTAAAAGTCTTTTTGATTCACCACAGGCAGCTCTTAATCAGATAATTTCAGTTAATAACTTTCATTATCGAGTTATTGGAGTATATACAAGTACTGAAGCTAAAAATGCTAAAGCCTTTGGGATTGGTGGTCTTCCAATTACGACCAATATCTCTCTCGCAGCCAATTTTAATACTGATGAAATCTCGAACATCGTCTTTCGTGTCAATGATACTAGTCTAACGCAGACCTTGGGTCCAGAGTTGGCTCGAAAATTGACTGAGATTGCTGGTCTTCAGCAAGGGGAGTACCAAGTTGCGGACGCAACTGCCGCCTTCCAAGAAGTACAACAACTATTTGGTTTTATGACCACTGTTATCAGTGCCATCGCAGGAATCTCTCTCTTTGTCGGGGGAACTGGTGTTATGAATATCATGCTGGTTTCGGTGACAGAACGCACGCGTGAGATTGGTCTGCGGAAAGCTCTCGGTGCTACACGGGCTAATATCTTGGTACAGTTTTTGATTGAATCCATGATCTTGACCTTGTTGGGTGGTGTCATCGGTCTTGGAATTGCTGCTGGAATGACCATGTTAGCCGGAGTACTGCTTCAAAACATGATTGCAGGTATCGAAGTTGGGGTTTCCCTCCCAATTGCTCTCTTTAGCTTGGCTGTATCAGCCAGCGTTGGTATGATATTCGGAGTTCTACCAGCCAATAAAGCGTCTAAGCTTGATCCGATCGAAGCCCTTCGTTATGAATAAGATATAGAGCAGAAAAAACAAGATGGATATTTGTCTGTCTTGTTTTTGTATGAATTTCTCTATCGAAAATCACTAAAAATATGATATAATGAAGTGTTAGAAAAACAGGTTTCATTTGCCTGGAAAGGAAATATTATGTCTGAAAAGAATTTTTATATTACAACACCGATTTACTATCCATCTGGTAAACTTCATATCGGTTCTGCTTACACAACCATCGCTTGTGATGTCCTAGCTCGTTACAAACGCCTCATGGGCTACGATGTCTTTTATTTGACAGGCCTTGACGAGCATGGTCAAAAAATCCAGCAAAAAGCGGAAGAAGCTGGCATTACACCTCAAGCTTATGTTGATGGGATGGCGGTTGGAGTCAAAGAACTTTGGAAATTATTAGATATCTCATACGATAAATTTATCCGTACGACTGATGACTACCATGAAAAAGTAGTGGCGCAAGTCTTTGAACGCTTGCTTGCTCAAGATGACATCTACCTAGGTGAATATTCTGGTTGGTATTCAGTTTCAGATGAAGAATTCTTTACAGAAAGCCAGCTGGCAGAAGTATTCCGTGACGAAGCTGGAAATGTGACGGGCGGTATCGCTCCATCAGGACATGAAGTGGAATGGGTTTCAGAAGAGTCTTATTTCCTTCGCCTCAGCAAATACCAAGACCGTTTGGTTGAATTTTTCAAATCGCACCCTGATTTCATCACTCCAGATGGTCGTCTTAATGAAATGTTGCGTAACTTTATTGAGCCAGGTTTGGAAGACTTAGCGGTTTCTCGTACAACCTTTACCTGGGGAGTGCCAGTACCATCTAATCCAAAACACGTTGTCTATGTTTGGATCGATGCCCTTCTCAACTATGCGACTGCTCTTGGTTATGGTCAAGACGATCATACTAACTTTGACAAGTTCTGGAACGGAACAGTCTTCCACATGGTCGGAAAAGATATTCTCCGTTTCCACTCAATCTACTGGCCAATCTTGCTCATGATGCTCGATATCAAGTTGCCAGAACGTTTGATTGCCCATGGTTGGTTTGTCATGAAAGACGGCAAGATGTCTAAGTCTAAAGGGAATGTCGTTTACCCTGAAATGCTAGTAGAACGTTATGGACTGGATCCACTTCGTTACTACCTCATGCGTAGCCTCCCAGTCGGTTCAGACGGAACCTTTACCCCTGAGGACTATGTAGGCCGTATCAACTATGAATTGGCAAATGACCTAGGAAACCTCCTCAACCGTACGGTTTCCATGATTAATAAGTATTTTGATGGAAAAGTTCCAGCCTATGTAGAAGGTGTGACTGAATTTGACAATGCTCTTGCTCAAGTAGCAGAGCAATCTATCTCTGACTACCATACACACATGGAGGAAGTTGACTACCCACGTGCACTTGAAGCTGTCTGGACTCTTATCTCTCGTACCAACAAATACATTGATGAGACTGCTCCATGGGTCTTGGCTAAGGATGAAGCTCTTCGTGACCAATTAGCAAGTGTGATGAGCCACTTGGCAGCTAGCCTTCGTGTCGTTGCTCACTTGATTGAGCCATTTATGATGGGGACAAGTCAGGCAGTCTTGACTCAGCTTGGTTTGGCAGAAGTTGCTAGCCTTGAAAACTTGAGCTTGGCTGATTTACCTGCAGGTGTGACTGTAGTTGCCAAAGGAACTCCAATCTTCCCGCGTCTGGATATGGAAGAAGAAATCGCCTATATTAAGGAACAAATGGAAGGCAACAAGCCAGATGTCAAGAAAGAATGGAATCCAGAAGAAGTCGAACTCAAACTAAGCAAGGAAGAAATCAAGTTTGAAGACTTCAATAAGGTTGAAATTCGTGTCGCAGAAGTCAAAGAAGTTTCTAAAGTGGAAGGTTCTGATAAGTTGCTTCAATTCCGATTAGATGCTGGTGATGGTGAAGACCGTCAAATTCTCTCAGGAATTGCAAAATACTATCCAAACGAACAAGAATTGGTCGGCAAGAAAGTTCAAATCGTTGCCAATCTCAAACCTCGTAAGATGATGAAAAAATATGTCAGCCAAGGGATGATTCTCTCAGCTGAACATGATGGCAAACTAACCCTTCTCACAGTTGATCCAGCTGTACCAAACGGAAGTATGATTGGGTAATAGCAAAAAACCAACGTTAAGTACGTTGGTTTTTCTTGTTATATGCGAGATTATCTAAGAAGTGGTCTATCTCCTTTTGAGACCTGAGGAGAATTACTTTCTCTGGATAGGTTTCTTGAATCCCCTTGTAGCGTTCCTTAGCGGATTTGCTCCGCCCATCCCAGAGAATCCATCGGATAAAGTCCCAGTCAAAGCGTTCGGGGCAACCTGCAGCCATGCTTTCTCGGACCTTGCCTCGGTATGTGAGATACCGTTTAAGGGCTCGAAAGAGACAAGTCCATGGTGAAAAATTGAGAAAGATGATTTGGTCAGCTTGCTCCATCCTTTCCTCATAGCAGCACCAAGAGTAGTTTCCATCGATGACCCAGTCTGAGTGAGTGGTTAGGAATTTTTTCATCTCAGATTTCATCCAATCACGATCACTGTCTTGCCAATTTGGTTGAAATTGGAGGGTGTCCATATGCAGTTTGGGAATTGAGTAGAACTGGGATAACTTTTGTGCCAGGGTTGATTTCCCAGCACCAGAATAGCCGATAATTGCGATTTTCATTTTCTACCTTTTCGTAATGGAGGACAAAAAAACAGCCTCGGTGGACTGTTTCTTATTTAGCAAGTTTAGCTGAAAGACGAGCTTTATCGCGGCTTGCTTTGTTTTTATGAATCAAACCTTTAGTTTCTGCTTTGTCGATAGCTGAGCTTGCAGCACGGAAAAGTTCTTCAGAAGGGTTTGCTTCGAAAGCTTTGATAGCAGTACGCATAGCTGATTTTTGAGCTGAGTTTTTTTCGTTTTGTTTAACGTTCAATTCAGCGCGTTTGATAGCTGATTTAATGTTTGCCAATGTTCTTACCTCCATATTTACTAACTATACCATTATATATGAAAACTTAGGTTTTGACAAGGGGAAATTATTTTTTTAGGTAAATTTCATCGATTTCGTGGTTTTTAGTCTTGTGGAGAATGACCTCGGCGCGATTCCTTGTCGGTTCGATATAGTTTTGTAGATTTGTGAGATTAATACTGGTCCAAACCTGATGAGCAAAGGCTTCAACTTCTCCAATCGGCATTTGCGTAAAGCGGTGGTAGTAGCTGTTGGGATCATTTTGGGCAAAGCTGAGGAGTTTTAAGAAACGATCCAGATACCAACTTTCAATGTCCTCGACAGCAGCATCCACATAGATGGAAAAATCAAAGAAATCAGTGATGTAAAGGCGCTCATTTTGAGGGTTTTGAAAGACATTGATGCCTTCAACAATAACAAAGTCCGCAGCTTTGACACGCTGCTTCTCTCCAGGAACGATGTCATACACTTCATGAGAATAGACGGGGATATCGACATCTTGCCCATTCTTTAGGCGATCAAGAAAATTCAGCAAGGTTTCCATATCATAACTTTCAGGAAAACCTTTGCGATTTAATATATCTTGATCCATCAAGGTTTGATTGGGATAGAGAAAGCCATCCGTTGTCACTAACTCTACAGTAGCATCAGTAACTGTACGAGAGAGAAGGATTTGCAGAAGTCGGCTAGTTGTTGATTTCCCGACAGCAACACTACCAGAAACCCCAATGATAAAAGGCTGTGATTTGCTTTCACGTTGGAGGAAAATTCCTTTTGAAAATGCCAAATCATCCTTAGTGCGCTTGTAAATATGGATAAGATGGACAAGGGGAAGATAGACATCCGTTACGTCCTGCAGACTAATCTGGTCATTGAAACTCTTGATGGATTCTAACTCTTCCTCTGTCAAGGGAGGGGTTGTTTTGCGATGCAATGATTGCCAAGTCTGGCGGCTGATTTTCTCAAAATGTAAAAATTCGTTGGTCATTTGTTTTCCCCTAGATATTTTGTCTATCATACCATAAAAAGCTAAAAAAATAAAGCGGTTTCTTGATGGTAGTAAGTCAATATCGTATAATAGAGGTAGATGGAGGTTGAATAATTTAATGATGAGATAGGGAATGGTTTCTGAAGAGTTATCAGTTATTAAAAGTGGGTTTTTTAGTTCGCAACTTATAGGAGGTATACAATGAAAATCTTGAGATGTTACATATTGGAACTCTGTTTTATTTTAAGTTTTACACTACCTTTTATAAGGGGAGCGAATGCGGATAATGGTAGACGCTTTGTGGAAATCTATTACGGTTTTACTTTTTTGATGGAACATGCCATTGTAACAGTTATCTTTATCTGTTCACTCTTGATTGCTTGGCTAGTAAAAAAGCAGTGGACGAAATGGCTTGCTGCTGGTAGTTATCTATTTTTGATTTTGTGGATTGCTACAGAAGGATATCTATTCCGTATGTCGCTAGAAGACTTGATACGACTTTGGACAAGTTTGGAAATTCTGACACAAACTTATCAGTTGGGCTTTTATCTAAACATCTTATTGGGAATCCTGTTGATAATAAAGCATTTTAAGGTTAAGAAATAGTGATAAAAATGCGTCTAATTACAAACGATCTGTTTTTTTCCTGACTATGATAATTTGTAGTTCCCGATAGATTGTAATGTATTTCTAATAATTGAAAGAGATTGAAGAAAAGGTTTTTTGACTAGGATTCTTCAGTCTTTTTCAATTTATCATCACTTTGTAAACGATTTACAATTCAAACCAAATTATGGTAAAATAGTTTTATGAGTAAAATGTATTATGCAGAAAATCCTGACGCTGCTCACGATATTCATGAGTTGAGAGTGGAGTTGTTGGGAGAAAACATGACCTTTTTGACGGATGCGGGTGTTTTTAGCAAGAAAATGGTTGATTTCGGGAGTCAGCTTTTATTGAAGTGTCTAGAGGTTAACAAAGGAGAAACGGTCCTTGATGTGGGCTGTGGATATGGGCCATTGGGTTTGTCATTGGTCAAGGCTTATGGAGTTCAGGCAACTATGGTCGATATCAATAATCGCGCCTTGGACTTGGCGCGACAAAATGCTGAGCGAAATAAGGTTGAAGCAACGATTTTTCAATCCAATATCTATGACCAAGTTGAAGGGGAATTTGACCATGTTATTTCTAATCCGCCTATTCGAGCAGGCAAACAAGTTGTTCATGAGATTATCGAAAAGAGTAGAGATTTCTTGAAAGATGGAGGAGATTTAACCGTCGTCATTCAGAAAAAGCAAGGTGCTCCAAGTGCTAAAAGTAAGATGGAAGACGTTTTTGGAAATTGTGAAACCGTAAAGAAAGATAAGGGATACTATATCCTTAGAAGTGTGAAAGAATGAGAGCAGTTGATTTAATTCAAAAGAAACGAGATGGTCAAGAACTTACTTCAAATGAAATCAAGTGGTTAGTAGAAGGCTATGTGGCAGGAACTGTTCCAGACTATCAGATGTCTGCCTTTGCTATGGCTGTTTATTTTAAAGGAATGACCACACGTGAGATTTCTGACCTGACGATGAATATGGTTAAGACGGGCCAAGAGTTTGATTTGTCAGCCATAGAGGGTATCAAAGTAGATAAACATTCGACTGGTGGTGTAGGTGATAAGGTGACCTTAATCTTGGCTCCTCTTGTTGCGAGTTTCGGTGTGCCCGTTGCTAAGATGAGTGGTCGTGGACTAGGACACACTGGCGGAACTTTAGATAAGTTAGAAGCGATCAAGGGCTATCAAGTCGAGCGCAGTCAAGAGGATTTTATCCGTCAGGTACAGGACATTGGTGTATCTGTCATTGGGCAGTCAGATCAGCTGGTTAAAGCAGATAAACTTCTCTATGCCCTCCGTGATGTGACGGCGACTGTCGACACGATTCCTTTGATTGCGAGTTCTGTCATGAGCAAGAAAATCGCGGCAGGTGCGGATGCTATTTTGCTAGACGTAACTGTTGGCGAGGGTGCCTTTATGAAGACTGTTGATGAGGCGCGTGAATTGGCTCAAACCATGGTGGATCTTGGTAAGACCGTTGGTCGAAAGACGGTAGCAGTCATTACCGATATGAGCCAACCCTTGGGACGAGCGATTGGCAATCGTCTCGAAATCCTAGAAGCAATTGAAATTCTTCAAGGAAAAGGCCGAGAAGATATTAGTCACTTTATTTGTGAACTAGCTCAGATTATGCTTGGTTTGGCAAATGTTGAGAAGACAGTTGAAGAAGTACGTCAACACCTTGAAAATGGGCAAGCCCTTACCAAATTTGAAGAAATGGTGGCGGCTCAAGGCGGTGATCTAGAAGATCTCTATCGCCCAGTCAAGGTGGCGCATGTAGTGGATATCCCAGCTCAAGAGACAGGTGTCATTTCAGCTCTTCCTGCAATGGAATTTGGGCTCTATGCCATGAGACTAGGAGCTGGTCGCGCAGTTAAGACTGATGCTTTAGACTATGAAACAGGGATTGTTTTTGAAAAGAAAGTTGGAGACTCCGTCCAAAAAGGAGAAATTGTTGCAAAAGTTTATACAAATGGAAAAATTTCTTCTGAACTAGTTACAGAATTTCAAAAATATGTTAAAATAAATGATGGAGTGCAACGTTTACGAGAAATTATAGAAATTATCTCATAAAACCAGGGAGAATCCGAATATGAAGTTGAATAAATATATCGATCATACGCTTTTGAAGCAAGATGCAAGTCAAGAACAAATTGATCGTTTGCTATCTGAAGCGCGTGAGTATGATTTTGCTAGTGTTTGTGTCAATCCCACATGGGTTAAACATGCGAAGACAGGGCTTGAAGGTTCAGATGTCAAGGTCTGTACTGTGGTTGGTTTCCCTTTGGGAGCAACAACTTCAGCTGTGAAAGCTTTTGAAACAAAAGAAGCTGTCCAAAACGGTGCAGATGAGATTGATATGGTTATCAATGTTGGTGCTCTCAAATCAGGTAATCTTGATTTGGTTGAATCGGACATCCGTGCTGTCGTAGAAGCAAGTGGTGACAAGTTGGTTAAGGTCATTATTGAAGCTTGCTTGTTGACAGACGATGAAAAGGTGGTGGCTTGCCAATTATCCCAGAAAGCAGGCGCTGACTTTGTCAAAACATCAACTGGATTTTCAACTGGTGGTGCCACTATAGAGGATGTTCAGTTGATGCGTAAAACAGTCGGACCAGATATGGGAGTTAAGGCTGCTGGTGGAGCTCGCTCATATGCAGACGCTCTTGCCTTTGTGGAAGCAGGCGCTACTCGAATTGGAACATCAGCTGGTGTGGCAATTTTAAAAGGAGAATTAGCAGATGGCGACTACTGAGTTGATTGACTTAGCAATTGAAACCAGCAAGCAAGCCTATGTACCCTATTCTCACTTTCCTGTTAGCGCTGTTCTAGTGGCGAAAGATGGTAACGTTTATACAGGTGTTAATATTGAGAATGCTAGCTATTCTTTGACGAACTGTGGAGAGCGTACAGCGATTTTCAAAGCAGTTTCCGAAGGCCAAAGAGAGTTTTCAGAGTTGATTGTCTATGGACAGACTGAAAAACCCATATCACCATGTGGTGCTTGTCGCCAAGTGATGGCTGAATTTTTTGAAAAAGATCTAAAAGTGACACTTGTCGCAAAAGATAAATCGACGGTCGAGATGACGGTCGGGGAGTTACTTCCATACTCTTTTACAGACTTAAACTAGTCTGAGTCACTCTTGCAGTGGCTGTGGTCCTTGTGGCCAACCAATCCATACTTGCAACATCGTTGCACATCTTATTTAGGAGGTTCAGTAATGAACAAGAAACAATGGCTAGGCCTTGGTCTAGTTGCAGTGGCAGCAGTTGGACTTGCTGCATGTGGTAACCGCTCTTCTCGTAACGCAGCTTCATCTTCATCTGAAATGAAGACCAAAGCAGCGATTGTAACAGATACTGGTGGTGTTGATGATAAATCATTTAACCAATCAGCTTGGGAAGGTTTGCAAGACTGGGGTAAAGAACACAATCTTTCTAAAGATAAAGGTTATACTTACTTCCAATCAACAAGCGAAGCAGACTATGCTAACAACTTGCAACAAGCGGCTGGAAGTTACAACCTGATCTTCGGTGTTGGTTTTGCACTTCACAATGCAGTTGAAGAGGCAGCAAAAGACCACTCTGACTTAAACTATGTCTTGATTGATGATGTGATCAAAGATCAAAAGAATGTTGCGAGCGTAACATTTGCTGATAACGAAGCAGCTTACCTTGCTGGTGTTGCAGCAGCGAAAACAACTAAAACAAAACAAGTTGGTTTTGTAGGTGGTATCGAATCTGAAGTTATTTCACGTTTCGCTGCTGGATTTAAGGCTGGTGTTGAGTCAGTAGACCCATCTATCAAAGTACAAGTTGACTATGCTGGTTCATTTGGTGATGCTGCCAAAGGTAAAACAATTGCAGCTGCTCAATACGCTGCAGGTGCAGACGTTGTCTACCAAGCAGCTGGTGGTACAGGTGCTGGTGTCTTTGCTGAAGCAAAATCTTTGAACGAAAGTAAAAATGAAGACGAAAAAGTTTGGGTCATTGGTGTAGACCGTGACCAAGCAGCAGAAGGTAAATACACTTCTAAAGATGGTAAAGAATCAAACTTTGTTCTTGTATCTACATTGAAACAAGTTGGTACAACTGTAAAAGATATTGCCAACAAAACAGAAAAAGGTGAATTCCCTGGCGGACAAGTTATTGTCTACTCATTGAAGGATAAAGGGGTTGACTTGGCAGTAACAAACCTTTCAGAAGAAGGTAAAAAAGCTGTTGAAGACGCAAAAGCTAAAATCCTTGACGGAAGCGTAAAAGTTCCTGAAAAATAATGGATAAAAGTCATTTCTTAGGAAGCGACCATCGGTCGCTTCTTTAAGAATTGAGGCAATTTTTTGTCTCAATAGAACTTGTTAACACGATTAGCAGGTTTTATTGAAACAAAATAAACCTCGGAAAGGAAAAGCATATGGCACACGAAAATGTCATTGAGATGCGGGATATTACCAAGGTGTTTGGTGAATTTGTAGCGAACGACAAGATCAACTTGCAACTGCGAAAAGGTGAAATCCATGCACTTTTAGGAGAAAATGGAGCGGGTAAATCCACTCTGATGAATATGCTGGCAGGACTTCTCGAGCCAACTAGTGGTGAAATTGCCGTGAATGGTCAAGTTGTCAAACTAGATTCACCTTCTAAAGCCGCTAGTCTTGGAATTGGGATGGTTCACCAACATTTTATGTTGGTTGAGGCTTTTACAGTAGCTGAAAATATCATTTTGGGGAGTGAAATCACTAAAAATGGTGTGCTAGATATAGCTGAAGCTACTAAAGAAATCAAGGCTCTTTCTGAACGTTATGGTTTGGCAGTGGATCCTGCTGCCAAAGTGGCAGATATTTCCGTTGGTGCTCAACAACGTGTAGAAATCTTGAAGACACTTTACCGTGGTGCTGATATCCTCATCTTTGACGAACCTACGGCAGTATTGACTCCTTCAGAGATTGATGAGTTGATGGCCATCATGAAAAACCTTGTTAAAGAAGGAAAATCCATTATTTTGATTACCCATAAACTGGATGAAATTCGTGCGGTATCCAATCGAGTGACGGTTATCCGTCGTGGGAAATCAATCCAGACGGTGGAGATTGCAGGGGCAACCAATGCGGACTTGGCTGAGATGATGGTGGGACGTTCTGTCTCCTTCAAAACGGAGAAACAGGCACCACAACCAAAAGAAGTAGTCTTGTCTATCAAAGACTTGGTTGTTAATGAAAACCGAGGTGTACCAGCTGTGAAGAATCTTTCTTTGGATGTTCGTGCTGGTGAAATTGTCGGTATTGCAGGTATTGATGGCAATGGCCAATCTGAACTCATTCAAGCCATTACGGGTCTTCGTAAGGTTGAGTCTGGTAGTATTGAATTAAAAGGCAAATCAATCGTAGGGATGCATCCTCGACAAATTACGGAACTCAGTGTGGGGCATGTTCCTGAAGACCGCCACCGTGATGGTTTGATTTTGGATATGATGATTTCAGAAAATATCGCTCTTCAAACCTACTACAAAGAACCACTCAGCAAGAATGGTATCTTAAACTATGCGAATATCACTTCACATGCCAAAAAATTAATGGAAGAATTTGACGTCCGTGCGGCGAGCGAATTTGTCTCAGCAGCAGCTCTCTCAGGGGGAAATCAACAAAAAGCGATTATCGCTCGTGAGATTGATCGTGATCCTGATCTCCTTATCGTCAGCCAACCAACTCGTGGTTTGGATGTCGGTGCCATTGAATATATCCACAAACGCTTGATTGAAGAACGTGATAACGGAAAAGCTGTGCTTGTTGTCAGCTTTGAATTGGATGAGATTTTAAATGTTTCAGACCGAATTGCTGTTATTCATGATGGGAAGATTCAAGGTATTGTGTCGCCAGAAACGACTAACAAACAAGAACTTGGTATCTTGATGGCAGGTGGAAACTTGGGAAAGGAGAAGGATGATGTCTAAAAAGTTACAACAAATTTCGGTTCCCTTGATTTCCGTATTCTTAGGAATCTTGCTCGGAGCCATTGTCATGTGGATTTTCGGCTACGATGCTATCTGGGGTTATGAGGAGTTGTTCTATACAGCTTTTGGTAGTCTCCGTGGGATTGGTGAAATTTTCCGTGCCATGGGTCCTCTTATCTTGATTGGTCTGGGGTTTGCAGTTGCCAGCCGTGCAGGTTTCTTTAACGTTGGACTTCCTGGTCAGGCACTAGCGGGTTGGATTCTTAGTGGTTGGTTTGCTTTGTCGCATCCGGACATGCCACGCCCAATGTTGATTTTAGCGACCGTAGTAATTGCTTTGATTGCAGGTGGGATTGTAGGTGCTATTCCAGGTATTCTCAGAGCTTATTTAGGTACATCAGAGGTTATCGTAACCATTATGATGAACTATATTGTTTTGTACGTAGGGAATGCCTTTATTCATTCTTTCCCGAAAGACTTTATGCAAAGTACAGATTCAACGATTCGTGTGAGTGCCAATGCTACTTATCAAACACCATGGTTATCTGAGTTAACTGGCAATTCTCGTATGAATATCGGAATCTTTTTTGCCATCATTGCTGTTGGTGTGATTTGGTTCTTGCTCAAGAAAACGACTCTCGGTTTTGAAATTCGTGCAGTTGGTCTCAATCCCCATGCCTCAGAGTATGCTGGTATTTCAGCAAAACGTACAATCATCCTATCAATGATTATCTCTGGTGCTTTGGCTGGTCTTGGTGGAGCTGTCGAAGGTCTTGGAACTTTCCAAAACGTTTACGTTCAGGGCTCATCATTAGCTATCGGATTTAACGGGATGGCGGTTAGTTTGCTTGCTGGAAATTCACCAATTGGAATTCTCTTTGCGGCCTTCTTATTTGGTGTTCTGCAGGTAGGTGCGCCAGGTATGAATGCTGCGCAAGTTCCGTCTGAACTTGTCAGCATTGTAACAGCGTCCATTATCTTCTTTGTCAGTGTTCACTATATTATCGAACATTTTGTCAAACCAAAAAAACAAGTTAAAGGAGGTAAGTAAGGATGTCTATTACAACATTACTCACCCTCTTGGTCTCTTCTATGCTGATTTACTCAGCACCACTTATTTTTACGAGTATTGGAGGAGTCTTCTCTGAACGTGGTGGTGTCGTTAACGTCGGTCTTGAAGGAATTATGGTTATGGGAGCCTTTTCTGGGGTTGTCTTTAACCTTGAGTTTGCAGAACAACTTGGAGCAGCGACTCCTTGGATTTCCTTGTTAGTTGCCGGTATCGTGGGAGCTATTTTCTCCCTCATTCATGCAGTCGCTACAGTTCATTTCCGTGCGGACCATGTTGTCAGTGGTACAGTATTGAACTTGATGGCTCCCGCCCTAGCAGTTTTCTTGGTTAAAGTTCTTTATAACAAAGGACAAACGGATAACTTAAGCCAGACCTTTGGCCGTTTTGATTTTCCAGTTTTGGCTAATATCCCAGTGATTGGAGATATCTTCTTCAAGTCTACCAGTCTACTAGGTTATATCGCAATTGCCTTCTCTTTCCTTGCATGGTTTATCCTCTTCAAGACCCGCTTTGGTCTTCGCCTTCGCTCTGTTGGTGAACATCCTCAGGCAGCAGATACCTTGGGGATCAATGTCTACAAGATGCGGTATCTTGGGGTTATCATATCAGGTTTCCTAGGGGGAATCGGTGGAGCGATTTATGCTCAATCCATTTCAGTTAACTTCTCAGTGACAACTATTGTTGGTCCTGGATTTATCGCTCTTGCTGCAATGATCTTTGGTAAATGGAACCCAATAGGTGCTATGCTTTCTAGTCTCTTCTTTGGACTTTCACAAAGCTTGGCTGTTATCGGTTCTCAATTGCCTTTCCTACAAGGAGTACCAGCGGTTTACCTTCAAATCGCACCTTATGTCTTGACCATCCTTGTCTTAGCAGCCTTCTTTGGAAAAGCAGTTGCGCCAAAAGCAGATGGTATCAACTATATTAAATCAAAATAAGTGTACAAAAAAACGTCAGTTTCAAACTGGCGTTTTCTATTTTTAAAATTTCAGTTTTGAAACATATGATAGTAAATTATAGCGAATAAGCAACTCTTAAATTTTAAGTTCTAATTAAACTTAGTTTTCAATTTTTAGTATTCTAAAAATTTTAGGTAACATTATAATTATATATATTAGGAGGGTTCCTCCTCCAAATATGAATATCACCCCTCCATTCACTTCTTTTTGAAAAAGATAAGTGAATACTATGGTACCTATTGGCATGATAGATGTATTTAGTGTAAATAAAGTACTCATTACTCTGCCTAAAAATTTTGTTTCGATGGTACTTTGAAGGTAAGTCATCACAATAATATTTAAAACAACAAGAGTAAACGCAATGATTCCCATAAATATACTACCAAGAAAAGAAATAATAATTTGAGAGTTAGTTGATGCAAATGTGATGCCTAAACCAATAATAGCCATAGTTAAGAGAACAAGTGGCATGGTTATCTTACTCGAGAGTAAGATGTTGTTTTCTTTCTTATCTGGCAATAGTGACATTGAAATACTGGCTAAAAGCATTCCTACTGCTGCCATAGTTTCAAGCATTCCTACCGTCGAGTTACCTAACAGAAGTTGTTCTTTTACTACAAATGGCACCCCAATACTGATAGATGTGTAGAAAAAATTGAGGATAACACTTACAAGAATAATGTATTTTACAATTTGATTTTCTTTAAGAAATTGAATGATTCCTTTGACTCCATGCAGAGGATTTTCACAATTCGTAGCCTTGTTCTCTTTCTCGTTATATTCATAGTAAAATTTCATACTAAGTAGAACTCCTAAAGAGAGGAGGTTTGCAAAGATTTCAATTAGAATAAAACCTGCAAAACCTAACCAACCATAAAAAATGACTCCAATGGCTGGAGAAAGCATGGTTGCAATTGCAATGGCAGTCTGTGTAACAGAACTTAATCTTTGAATTTTTTTATCATTTACTAATTCATGAATTGAGGCTGAATAACAAGTATCACTTATATTGACTGTAATAGAGTGGAGTATTACAAATGGAATTACTAGATATAAGATACTAGAAGAATCCATAAGAAAATAAAAAGCATAAAACAAAAGAAAGATAAAAATCCTAAAGATGAAATTATATATTAAGATTTTCTTGTGTGGGTATCTATCTACTAGATTACCAATGGGAACTAAGAAAATCAAACTGACTAAAGGATAAATAATCATATTAATCCCAAAACTCATTGCAGATTTTGTTTGATCCAGTAGCATCAAACCTAAAGCAAAATTGAAAGATTTCCCGCTCAAAGAGCCAATGAAATTGCTAATAAAATCTTTTATAATTTGCTTATTTGATATACGATCACTAATTATATTTTTCATCTACATCTTCCCCCATGAAAGTTATTATTTAAAAAGTATATCTAATAAGAATCACACTAGGATATTAGTGTAATTGAATATCTTTAAACGCCAGTTTAAACTGGCGTTTTATTTTTTAGGATTTTGATGTGTCAAGTTTAGTCCCCAAGGGACAAGATTTTCAGTTTTATTTTTGATACGTGTGATATTATCCTTGTGACGAATGATAATCAAGCTAGCAAGTGTTAGGATAATCAGAATGAAGAGAGGGTCATAGCTGTCTAGGATAAATCCAAATAGTGGAAATAGTAGAACTCCGATGACGGCTGCGATAGAAGCGGCAACGCTAGACAAGGAAATCATACTACCAAGATAGAGGGTTCCAAAGAATACGACTGCTAGGTAGAGACAGAAGATAGGCGCAAATCCGAAAACAACTCCAGCGCTAGTTGCGACAGCCTTGCCCCCTTTAAATCCTGCAAAGATAGGAAAGGTATGTCCAATTACAGCTAAAAGTCCAAAGACAAGAGGCGATACACCTTGTAGGTGGAAAAGAATAGGAAGTAGAGTAGCCAAGGTCCCTTTAAAGAAGTCAATCACAAAGGTTGCCATACCTGCTTTCTTACCTAAAATACGGAAAGTATTGGTCGTTCCAGTATTACCAGAACCATGCTCGCGCAGATTTGTTTGAAAGAAGATTTGTCCAATCCATAGACCAGAAGGGATTGAGCCTAGTAGATAAGCTGAAATTAATAATACAAATGTCATCATAGACCTATTATACCATGAAATAGTGTAGAAATGATGAGAATATCCTTTAAAATTGTGACAGCTGAACGGGAAAAACTTTGCAAAATCCCTAGAAAACCTGTAAAATAGAAAAGATGAACAAATAGGAGGTTCCTTGTGTCAAAAAAGGAAATCAATATTAATAACTACAATGATGACGCCATTCAGGTGCTAGAAGGGTTGGATGCGGTTCGTAAACGTCCGGGGATGTATATCGGTTCGACCGACGGTGCGGGTCTCCATCACCTAGTCTGGGAAATAGTGGACAATGCAGTCGATGAGGCCTTATCTGGATTTGGTGACCGCATTGATGTAACTATCAATAAAGACGGAAGTCTAACAGTAGAGGACCATGGTCGTGGGATGCCGACTGGTATGCATGCCATGGGAATTCCAACCGTAGAGGTTATCTTTACCATTCTCCATGCTGGAGGAAAATTCGGTCAAGGGGGTTATAAGACATCTGGAGGTCTCCACGGGGTGGGGTCTTCTGTTGTTAATGCCCTTTCTAGTTGGCTAGAAGTAGAAATCACTCGTGATGGTGCTGTTTATAAGCAACGTTTTGAAAATGGCGGGAAACCCGTCACAACCTTGAAGAAAATTGGTACAGCACCCAAGTCTAAGACCGGTACCAAAGTCACTTTCATGCCTGACGCTACGATTTTCTCTACTACTGACTTCAAGTACAATACCATTTCAGAACGTCTCAATGAGTCAGCCTTCCTCTTAAAAAATGTTACCTTGTCATTGACGGACAAGCGAACAGATGAAGCGATTGAATACCATTATGAAAATGGAGTTCAGGATTTTGTTTCCTATTTGAACGAAGACAAGGAAACTTTGACACCAGTCCTATACTTTGAAGGCGAAGACAATGGTTTCCAAGTGGAAGTTGCCCTCCAGTACAATGATGGATTTTCAGATAACATTCTATCCTTTGTCAATAACGTTCGCACTAAGGACGGTGGAACGCATGAGACAGGACTCAAGTCAGCCATTACTAAGGTCATGAATGACTACGCACGTAAGACGGGACTTCTCAAGGAAAAAGATAAAAACCTAGAAGGTTCAGATTATCGTGAGGGATTAGCAGCCGTTCTTTCTATTCTGGTTCCGGAAGAACACCTCCAATTCGAGGGACAGACCAAGGACAAACTTGGAAGTCCTCTGGCTCGTCCTGTTGTGGATGGCATAGTATCTGATAAGTTGACCTTCTTCCTTATGGAAAATGGTGAACTGGCTTCCAATCTCATTCGCAAGGCTATCAAGGCGCGTGATGCGCGTGAAGCGGCACGTAAGGCGCGTGATGAGAGCCGAAATGGTAAGAAAAATAAAAAAGACAAGGGCTTGTTGTCTGGAAAATTGACTCCAGCCCAGTCTAAAAACCCTGCCAAGAATGAACTCTACCTAGTTGAGGGGGACTCTGCCGGCGGTTCTGCCAAACAAGGCCGTGACCGTAAGTTCCAGGCTATCTTGCCCCTTCGAGGTAAGGTCATCAATACAGCCAAGGCCAAGATGGCGGATATCCTCAAAAATGAAGAAATCAACACTATGATTTATACCATCGGTGCTGGTGTGGGTGCAGACTTCTCCCTTGAAGATGCTAACTATGACAAGATCATTATCATGACCGATGCCGATACCGACGGTGCCCACATTCAAACTCTTCTTTTAACCTTTTTCTACCGCTACATGCGTCCGCTAGTTGAGGCAGGACATGTCTATATCGCCCTTCCGCCTCTTTACAAGATGTCCAAAGGCAAAGGAAAAAAAGAAGAAGTGGCCTATGCTTGGACGGACGGAGAACTAGAAGAACTTCGCAAGCAGTTCGGTAAAGGGGCTACCCTCCAACGCTACAAAGGTCTTGGTGAGATGAATGCGGACCAACTCTGGGAAACAACCATGAATCCAGAAACTCGCACCCTCATCCGTGTCACTATCGAAGACCTAGCACGCGCAGAACGCCGCGTCAATGTCCTCATGGGAGATAAGGTCGAACCACGCCGCAAATGGATTGAAGATAATGTCAAGTTTACGCTGGAAGAAGCGACGGTGTTCTGAAAGGCTGAATAAGATTATGAATGTTGAATTAGGAATTTCATCATATATTCTTGGAAAAATTGCGGATTTTTCTGTTAATCAATTATTGAAAAAATTAGATATTAAAAATGAGCGAGATAAACGATATCTTGCCAAAGCTGTGAAAAGGTTTAATCAGTCTATTGAAGACCGTCACAAAAATAATCCTGTTTTCGAGAAAGTATGGAATTTTTGGAATGAAAATAATATTTCTGAAAACATATTTTCAATAACTTTAGACACTAAAAAAGATTATTCAGTTTTCAAAGATTCTTTAATTTATGATGACTACTTAAATCAATCTGAGAAGGAATTATCTATATCTTTGATGAATCAACTCCATTCCGAACTTTTAGAATTAATTACGGAATTATCAGATGACAGTAAATCCACTATTTTAGCTATTTTAAAACCAATACTTGATAGGCAGAATAAAATGGAAAAAAATATTTTGGAGCGACTGAATAAGATAGACAAAAGTGAAGTTGAAACAAATAAATCTGAAACTTTTTCTACTAAAGCTGAATTTAAAAATAAAGAAATTAGTAAAGAGAGTGTATCAGAAAAAAAATTAAAGAAATCTGATTTCGCAGATACACCTAACTTCCCTCGGTATCCCTCAGTTTTCTTTAAACGTAGATTTGAGGAATCTTTTCCTGAGTCTATTAATAAAGATTTTAACGTGTATTCTGATAATGAAGTGATAAAAGATCGCTTAAGCAATTTTTTTACTGATTTTAAATATTCTGGTACTTCTCCTATAGTTAAAGTAAGGGGAAGGGAATATGAATTTTTATCTGGAATAAATTTTGAAAATGGGAAAATTCTAATAAAAACTCTTACTCCAGTAAGCATCTATGAATTGAAAATAAATAAACTGATAGTTTTTAATTTTCCCGACTATTTTAAAAAATTTATCATGATTGAAGTTAGTAAAGATGATCCAGCAGATTTCATAGGAGACGAAAATGAGAGTGAATTGAATAGTACTATTAGCTCGTATGTCTATTCTGACGGTAAATATTACACCTCGCAAGCTTCCAAACATAAAAAGTATATTGAGAATGGAAAACTATGTTCGATAGATGGAGAAGTAGAGGAACGATATAGATTTATGGAGAAATATAATTTTTTCATAGTGCATCAATTTCATCCACTATTTAAGGATTCTCATTGTTACCATAGAACTGAGAAGCTTCTTGATAAGTTGCTATCATGTAGCAATGAAGAGGAAGACGAACTTTTTTCAAAAATCTCCAATTTAATAAAAATAACAGACGTAACAAAATATGAGGATGATGAAAATTGTGAAGCCGATTCTCGAAAATAATGAGCTAAGAGTGTACATTTTTTGATATGTTCAAATCTCATTGGAATAGTTTGTTCTAATCGTCAGATAAGTTTTCCCTAAAAAGGACAAATTATTTTTTTACCAAGTGGCCTTATTCCCAAAATGGATAAGTTGAATGTAGCATATTTCTCATTTTTCTTAAAAAGGAAAGTATTAAATTTTACTTAGGATAATATTCCTAAAAATAAACATTTTAATAATAACGACACATATTGAAAAACGAAAGAAGGTAATATATGAAACAGATGTATGGTGTAACAGGTTTACAAATAAAATCTCTTGATGCTAACGAATTATTCTAACTTCTATCTGAGAGCAAGGACGAGTTGGGGGCTTTTACAAAAGCCAATAAATCTGAGCAGGTTTATGCAACGAAGCTTGGGGATATGGAGAAACTTCTTGAGACCTTGCAAGCTGGTTTGCACCGCTCCAAGGCCAGTCAAACGGTGGCTAGTCTGGAAGCCTCTGATCGTGAGCGTGATGATGCGCTTTCTACCTTGACAGGCTTGGTCAAGGCCTTCTCTCGTGTCAAAGAGGCAAGTAGCAAGGAAGCTTACGACAAACTCAGCAAACTTTTCAAGAATTATGCTGGGATAACGAATATGAGCTACGAAAAAGAGACAGAAGCTATTAACCATTTGCTCAAGGAGCTAAAAGATACTGACTACCAAACTGCCCTTGCAACCCTGCATTTGACAACTCATGTAGAAACCTTGACAAAGGCGCAGGCTCAATTTGAAAAAGCTTATAAGGAGCGCTTGGCTGAGCAAAAAGGCAAGGCACCTAGTCAAAACAAGGAAGTTTGTGCGAAACTGCAAGAAATCTATGACTTCCTTGTGGATTTTACTGCAATCAATGCCTATGCTTATCCAGATAAAAAGCAGTATGCCGATCTCCATGACCATCTCAACGCTATCCGTAGTCGCTATAAAAAACGCAAGCCAGCTAAGAAGGCGAGGGAAGAAGCGACGGAGAGCAACTAGAATATAACTAAATTTGAGTTGAAAAATTATTAGTGGTCGCATCGGATTTGAAAGGAGTAGAAAATGATAATCAGACCTGCAAGCACAAAAGATTGTCAAGCTATTTATTCCCTTTATCAAAATGAAAAATGGCTTTCTTTTACAGAGGAAAAAGTGAAATCATTATTTTCAACAAATCTGTCCCATTACTTGGTGCTTGAGGAGGACCAGAAAATCCTTGGCTTTGCACGCTACTTGACAGATGAAGTCATGACGACCTTTTTAGCTGAGATTATCATTGATAAAGCCTATCGCGGAAAAGGATTGGGACGACGATTGATCGCTGAAATTCATCAAAAATATCCTTTGACTCGCATTGAATTAATATCAGAAGCGGATGGATTTTATCAGACAGTAGGTTTTAAACCTGTGGGAACAGGGCTTAGAAAATCTATCTAAATGAAAAGAGCTGTATTTATGACGCTTGACAACAAACTGGGTCTGACAGATTCGCTTGAACTATCCAAGATGGTTATGCGACGGAGGCTACCCAAGCCTGTCTAGACTTTGCTTTTCAGCAAGCTGGCTTGTCAGAAGTTTACTCTTTTACATCCTTACTCAATCAACTTTCGCAAAAAGTCATGCAAAAACTGAGCATGGAATTTGTCAAAGAATTTGATAATGAAAAAGTTCCAGCAGCCAGTCCGCTTTATAGACATGTCCTCTATAGAATCAAGAGTTTCCACTAAAAAGGCAGGTATTCCCATGAGAACTGAAACCGAGATGTTTGATGTGATTTTGCAAACCGCAAAAGTGCTACAGGTCGATGCAGTCGCCATGTCCGGCTCGCGGACAACCCCAAAGGCTTCCAAGGACGAGTTCCAAGACTATGATGTAGTCTATGTCGTGGACGATTTAGATAATCTGACGGGAGACCTTTCTTGGTTGGACCAGTTTGGCAAACGTATTATTGAGCAAGAAATCACTTTTGTTCACCGTCGCCTCTATCTCATGCTTTTTGAAGATGGCAATCGGATTGATTTAACTCTATGCCCCAAAGACCACATTCAAGAGTGGGTGGATAGTGAGGCAGGATTCACAGTTTTAGAAGATAAGAAGGGTATGTTTGAGACTTATTCTCCAAGTCCAGAGCGTTTTTGGATACATCCAGCTAGTAAGACGGATTTTGAAAAAGCCTGCAATGAATTTTGGTGGGTGTCAGCTTATGTGGTCAAGGGCATTCATCGGAACCACCTTGTCTATGCGACGGACCATCTCTACGGGATTTGCCAGAAAGAGTTGTTAAAAGTCTTAGCTTGGCAGGTAGCAAGCGATAGGGGAGCAGTCGATATCGGAAAGAATTACAAGAATCTCTTTAACTATTTACCTGCTGAGAAAGAGAAAGAATTTACAGCCTTGCTTGACTTTTCTGACCAGAAAAGCCTCACCAAGTCTCTATTTGCCACCATGGACTTTTTCCACAAAGAAGCTCAGGCATTCTCTCGCAAAACCGGCTTCTTCTATGATAAAGAAACTGCAAAGAAGATGATTCAGTATGCTGAGGAGAGACTTCCCAATCACTGACTGAATAAAGAACATAATTTAAAACATTAAATTACAGAAAGGATTGTTTGGTTATTTATCATAACTGAACACGGGACTAATTTCCTGTAAAATGTCCTTCTTCTACACAAACCTACTCTATATTCTTTGAAAGGAGTTGAACACGCCCTATATGTCTAACATTCAAAACATGTCCCTTGAGGACATCATGGGAGAGCGCTTTGGTCGCTACTCCAAGTACATTATTCAAGACCGTGCTTTGCCAGACATTCGTGATGGATTGAAGCCGGTTCAGCGCCGAATTCTTTATTCGATGAATAAGGATGGCAATACTTTTGACAAGAGCTACCGCAAGTCAGCTAAGTCTGTCGGGAATATCATGGGGAATTTCCACCCACACGGTGACAGTTCCATCTATGATGCTATGGTTCGTATGTCTCAGGATTGGAAAAACCGTGAGATTCTGGTCGAAATGCACGGGAACAACGGTTCTATGGACGGAGATCCACCTGCGGCGATGCGTTATACCGAGGCTCGTTTGTCTGAGATTGCAGGCTACCTTCTTCAGGATATCGAGAAAAAGACAGTTCCTTTTGCTTGGAACTTTGACGATACCGAGAAAGAACCGACGGTTTTGCCAGCAGCATTTCCAAACCTCTTGGTCAATGGTTCGACTGGGATTTCGGCTGGTTATGCTACAGACATTCCTCCCCATAATTTAGCTGAGGTTATTGATGCGACGGTTTACATGATTGACCACCCAACAGCCAAGGTGGACAAACTCATGGAATTCTTGCCTGGGCCAGACTTCCCTACAGGGGCTATCATCCAAGGTCGTGATGAAATTAAAAAGGCCTATGAAACTGGGAAAGGGCGCGTGGTTGTTCGTTCTAAGACGGAGATTGAAAAGCTAAAAGGCGGTAAGGAGCAAATCGTTATCACTGAGATTCCTTATGAAATCAATAAGGCTAATCTAGTCAAGAAAATCGATGATGTTCGTGTTAATAACAAGGTGGCAGGTATTGCTGAGATTCGTGATGAGTCTGACCGTGACGGTCTTCGCATCGCTATTGAACTTAAGAAAGACGCGAATACCGAGCTCGTACTCAACTATCTCTTCAAATACACTGACCTACAAATCAACTACAACTTTAACATGGTGGCGATTGACAATTTCACACCTCGTCAGGTTGGGATTGTCCCAATCTTGTCTAGCTACATTGCCCACCGTCGTGAGGTGATTTTGGCGCGTTCTCGCTTTGACAAGGAAAAGGCTGAGAAACGTCTTCATATCGTTGAAGGTTTGATTCGCGTGATTTCGATTTTGGACGAAGTCATTGCCCTTATTCGTGCTTCTGAAAACAAGGCTGACGCTAAGGAAAACCTCAAGGTCAGCTATGACTTTACAGAAGAGCAGGCTGAAGCTATCGTTACCTTACAACTTTACCGTTTGACCAATACAGACGTGGTTGTCTTGCAGGAAGAAGAAGCAGAACTTCGTGAGAAGATTGCCATGCTTGCGGCTATCATCGGTGATGAACGAACTATGTACAATCTCATGAAGAAAGAGCTTCGTGAGGTCAAGAAGAAATTTGCGACACCACGTTTGAGTACTTTAGAAGATACTGCAAAAGTAATTGAGATTGATACAGCCAGCCTCATCGCAGAAGAAGATACCTATGTCAGCGTGACTAAGGCAGGTTATATCAAGCGTACCAGCCCACGTTCCTTTGCGGCATCCACTCTGGAAGAAATTGGCAAACGCGATGATGATCGTCTGATCTTTGTGCAAGCTGCCAAGACAACCCAGCACCTCTTGATGTTCACAACTCTTGGAAATGTTATCTATCGTCCAATTCATGAATTAGCAGATATTCGCTGGAAAGATATCGGAGAGCATCTGAGCCAAACCATTACAAACTTTGAAACTAACGAAGAAATCCTTTATGCAGAAGTAGTGGATCAGTTTGATGATGCAACAACCTACTTTGCAGCTACTCGTCTCGGTCAAATCAAGCGTGTAGAACGCAAAGAGTTTTCTCCATGGCGGACCTACAAGTCTAAATCTGTCAAGTATGCTAAGCTCAAAGACGAGACAGACCAGATTATAGCGGTGGCTCCAATTAAACTGGATGATGTACTCTTGATTAGCCAAAACGGTTATGCTCTTCGTTTCAATATCGAAGAGGTTCCGGTTGTTGGTGCCAAGGCTGCAGGCGTCAAGGCTATGAACCTGAAAACAGATGATGCACTTCAGGCTGCCTTCATCTGTAATACCTCATCCTTCTACCTCTTGACCCAACGTGGAAGTTTGAAACGCGTTTCCATTGAGGAAATTCCAGCGACCAGCCGTGCCAAACGAGGCCTACAAGTCTTGCGTGAGTTGAAAAACAAACCGCACCGTGTCTTTTTAGCTGGAGCAGTTGCAGAGCAAGGTTTCGTTGGTGATCTTTTTAGTACAGAAGTAGAAGAAAACGACCAAACGCTGCTTGTCCA
This sequence comes from bacterium, assembly GCA_905221355.1. Taxonomy (GTDB): domain Bacteria; phylum Bacillota; class Bacilli; order Lactobacillales; family Streptococcaceae; genus Streptococcus. The sequence goes on along the minus strand of CAJNCU010000001.1, from coordinate 391,917 downwards.
ATCTAACAAGGGAACAATCTATGAGAGTCGCTTGCAAGACTTGAACCTGTCAGAACGCACTAGCAATGGAAGCTTTATCTCAGATACCATTTCAGATGAGGAAGTTTTTGATGCTTACATCAAAGAAGTCTTTAAAGAGGACAAAACAAATTCGTAAAAAGAATCAGTCCAGAGGGCTGATTTCTTTATGTTGAAAAAATTTTCAGAAAATTACAAATAATACTTGAAATTTTACCAGAAAAGTGTAGAATAGAACACATAGTTTGAATAGTATAAAGGAGAAACACATGACAGTTGCAATTGATTGGGAAAACCTTGGATTTTCTTATATGAAATTACCTTACCGTTATATCGCTCATTACAAGAATGGTCAATGGGATCAAGGAGAATTGACAGAGGATGCGACCTTGCATATTTCAGAGTCTTCTCCAAGTCTTCACTATGGACAGCAAGCATTTGAAGGTTTGAAGGCCTATCGTACGAAGGATGGTAGTGTTCAACTGTTCCGTCCTGACGAAAATGCCAAGCGTCTGCAACGTACTTGTGACCGTCTCTTGATGCCACAAGTTCCGACAGAAATGTTTGTAGAAGCTTGTAAAGCAGTTGTGCGTGCAAATGAAGCATACGTCCCACCATATGGAACAGGTGGAACCCTTTATCTTCGTCCTCTCTTGATTGGTGTCGGAGATATCATCGGGGTAAAACCAGCAGAAGAGTACATTTTCACTATCTTTGCTATGCCAGTTGGAAATTACTTTAAGGGTGGATTGGTTCCAACCAATTTCTTGATTCAGGATGAATACGACCGTGCAGCTCCACATGGTACGGGTGCGGCTAAGGTTGGAGGAAACTATGCTGCGAGTCTTTTGCCAGGGAAGTTGGCCAAATCACGCCATTTCTCAGATGTTATCTACCTAGACCCATCTACACATACAAAGATTGAGGAAGTCGGTTCAGCTAACTTCTTTGGAATCACGGCAGACAATGAATTTGTTACGCCATTGAGTCCATCCATCTTGCCATCTATTACCAAATACTCTTTGCTTTACCTGGCAGAACACCGCTTGGGCTTAACACCGATTGAAGGCGATGTCCCAATCGATAATTTGGATCGTTTTGTAGAGGCAGGAGCTTGTGGTACTGCAGCGGTCATTTCACCAATTGGGGGGATCCAACATGGCGATGATTTCCATGTTTTCTATAGTGAAACAGAAGTAGGTCCTGTTACACGTAAACTCTATGATGAATTGACTGGTATCCAATTTGGTGATGTAGAAGCACCAGAGGGATGGATTGTCAAAGTGGATTAAAAGACACGAAGCAAAGAGAAACTCCATAGCAGTTGTAATAGCTGAAATGGAGTTTTTTCTTGCTAGTTTTAGCATTTTCTTGTACAATAGAAAAAGTGAAAAGAGGTAAAGTATGAGTAAAAAAGATAAGAAAATTGAAATTCAATTAACAGATGCTAAAGTGACTGTTGGAAAAGACAGTTATGAAGGATACGTTTTGACAATCGGGAAAAAGGTCATTGGCGAAATTGCCGAATTAGATAACCAATTTGCCATCATAAAGAATGGAAATGTCGATAGTTTTTATAAAAAACTTGAAAAAGCTGTGGAAATTTTGATTGAAAACTATAATTTGACAAAATAATACTTGTTTTATTGAAAATTTCATGATATAATAGTCTTCGTTGAACATTGGAGAGATAGCGAAGAGGCTAAACGCGGCGGACTGTAAATCCGCTCCTTCGGGTTCGGGGGTTCGAATCCCTCTCTCTCCATTCATCATTGGGGTATAGCCAAGCGGTAAGGCAAGGGACTTTGACTCCCTCATGCGTTGGTTCGAATCCAGCTACCCCAGTTCTTAGGTAATAAGTTCAAGATAAAAAGAAAAAAATCTTAGGGTATTTTATTTTTATAATTGAAAGGCGTGAACGATGTGAACATGTCTTTGCGGGTGCTTAGGAAAAAAATTATAAGTATGTCAAGTTTGGAAAGACTTGATTGTTGGAGGATTTTTAGATGAACGAATTTGAAGATTTGCTAAATAGCGTTAGCCAAGTTGAGCCTGGTGATGTTGTTAGTGCTGAAGTATTGACAGTTGATGCGACTCAAGCTAACGTTGCAATCTCTGGGACTGGTGTTGAAGGTGTCTTGACTCTTCGCGAATTGACAAACGATCGCGATGCAGATATCAATGACTTTGTGAAAGTAGGAGAAGTATTGGATGTTCTTGTACTTCGTCAAGTAGTTGGTAAAGATACTGATACAGTTACATACCTTGTATCTAAAAAACGCCTTGAAGCTCGCAAAGCATGGGACAAACTTGTAGGACGCGAAGAAGAAGTTGTTACTGTTAAAGGAACTCGTGCCGTTAAAGGTGGACTTTCAGTAGAATTTGAAGGTGTTCGTGGATTTATCCCAGCTTCAATGTTGGATACTCGTTTCGTACGTAACACTGAGCGTTTCGTAGGTCAAGAATTTGATGCTAAAATCAAAGAAGTTGATCCTAAAGAAAATCGCTTCATCCTTTCACGTCGTGAAGTTGTTGAAGCAGCTACTGCAGCAGCTCGTGCTGAAGTATTCAGTAAATTAGCTGTTGGTGATGTCGTAACTGGTAAAGTTGCTCGTATCACTAGCTTCGGTGCTTTCATCGATCTCGGTGGTGTTGACGGATTGGTTCACTTGACTGAATTGTCACATGAACGTAACGTATCACCTAAATCAGTTGTAACTATTGGTGAAGAAATCGAGGTTAAAGTCCTTGATCTTAATGAAGAAGAAGGACGCGTATCCCTTTCACTTAAAGCAACAACACCTGGACCATGGGATGGCGTTGAGCAAAAATTGGCTAAAGGTGATGTAGTAGAAGGAACAGTTAAACGTTTGACTGACTTCGGTGCATTTGTTGAAGTGTTGCCAGGTATCGATGGACTTGTTCACGTATCACAAATTTCACACAAACGTATCGAAAATCCAAAAGAAGCTCTTACTGTTGGTCAAGAAGTTACTGTTAAAGTCCTTGATGTTAACGCTGACGCAGAACGTGTATCACTTTCTATCAAAGCTCTTGAAGAACGTCCAGCTCAAGAAGAAGGACAAAAAGAAGAAAAACGTGCTACTCGTCCACGTCGTCCAAAACGTCAAGAAAAACGTGATTTCGAACTTCCAGAAACACAAACAGGATTCTCAATGGCTGACTTGTTCGGTGATATCGAACTTTAATCAATTGATAATCACAAAATCCTTTGTTTAAAACAAGGGATTTTTCTTTTGTCTCTTTCCCATTTTTGATATAATAGTTCTATGTTAGATTCAGAAAAACAATCACAATATCAATTGTTAAATGAGGAACTCTCTTATTTGCTTGAAGGCGAGAGCAATGTTCTTGCCAATCTTTCGAATGCTAGTGCCCTCCTAAAATCTCGCTTTCCGAATACTGTATTTGCAGGTTTTTATCTGTTTGATGGTAACGAGTTGATTTTAGGGCCTTTTCAGGGCGGCGTTTCGTGCATTCGCATTCCGCTTGGAAAAGGCGTGTGTGGAGAAGCTGCTGAGTTTCAAGAGACTGTTTTAGTTGGCGATGTGAGCACCTATCCAAACTATATTTCTTGCGATAGTAAGGCCAAGAGTGAAATCGTGGTTCCCATGCTCAAGAATGGTCGATTGCTGGGTGTCTTAGACTTGGATTCTTCACTTATTGATGATTACAATGCCATTGACCGTGATTACTTGGAACAATTTGTCGCTATTTTGCTTGAGAAGACAGAATGGGACTTTACGATGTTTGAGGAGAAAGCCTAATGTATCAAGCACTTTATCGAAAATATAGAAGCCAAACTTTTTCACAATTGGTCGGACAAGAAGTTGTGGCTAAAACCCTAAAACAAGCGGTCGAGCAGGAAAAGATTAGTCATGCCTATCTTTTCTCAGGCCCTCGTGGAACTGGGAAAACAAGTGTAGCCAAGATTTTTGCCAAGGCCATGAACTGCCCAAATCAAGTGGATGGAGAACCATGTAATCACTGCTATATCTGTCAGGCAGTGACAGAAGGTAGCCTAGAAGATGTTATTGAAATGGATGCGGCTTCAAATAATGGAGTTGATGAAATCCGTGAAATTCGTGACAAATCTACCTATGCACCTAGCTTGGCACGTTACAAGGTCTATATCATAGACGAGGTTCATATGCTGTCTACGGGAGCCTTTAATGCGCTTTTGAAGACTCTTGAGGAGCCAACTCAAAATGTTGTCTTTATCTTGGCGACCACTGAATTGCATAAGATTCCAGCAACCATTTTATCGCGTGTTCAACGTTTTGAGTTCAAATCGATTAAAACTCAAGATATCAAGGAGCATATTTATCATATTCTAGAAAAAGAAAATATCAGTTCTGAACCGGAGGCTGTGGAAATCATTGCCAGACGAGCTGAAGGTGGAATGCGGGATGCCTTGTCTATTCTGGACCAAGCCTTGAGCTTGACACAGGGAAATGAGCTCACGACTGCTATCTCTGAGGAGATTACAGGCACCATTAGTCTATCAGCACTAGATGACTATGTAGCCGCCTTGTCTCAGCAGGATGTTTCAAAAGCGCTTGATTCTCTGAATCTTTTATTTGAAAATGGCAAGAGCATGACTCGTTTTGTGACGGATCTCTTGCAGTATTTGCGTGATTTACTGGTCGTCCAGACGGGTGGTGAAAATACTCATCATAGTCCAGTTTTTATGGACAATCTAGCTTTATCACAGGAAAGCCTCTTTGAAATGATTCGAATAGCGACTGTGAGCTTGGCAGATATGAAAGCAAGCCTGCAACCTAAGATTTATGCTGAGATGATGACCATTCGTTTAGCTGAGATTAAGCCTGAATCAGTGCTTTCAGAAACTGTCGAAAGTGAAATTTCTGCACTGAGACAGGAAGTAGTTCGTCTCAAACAAGAACTTGCTAATGTTGGAACAGCTCCTAAACAAGTGGTGCCAGTCCCTAGCCGTCCAGCCACTTCCAAGACAGTCTATCGAGTGGATCGCAACAAAGTTCAGGCTATCCTGCAAGAAGCTGTCGAAAATCCTGATTTGGCACGGCAAAACTTGATCCGCCTCCAAAATGCATGGGGAGAAGTGATCGAAAGCTTAGCTGGTCCGGATAAGGCTCTGCTTGTTGGTTCTCAACCAGTTGCGGCCAATGAACATCATGCTATTTTAGCCTTTGAGTCTAATTTCAATGCAGGGCAAACTATGAGACGGGACAATCTTAACACCATGTTTGGCAACATCCTCAGTCAGGCAGCAGGTTTTTCACCTGAGATTTTAGCCATTTCCATGGAGGAATGGAAAGAGGTTCGAGCAGCATTTTCAGCTAAAAACAAGTCTTCTCAAACCAATCAAGAGGTGGAAGAAGAGAGTTTGATTCCAGAAGGATTTGAATTTTTGGCTGATAAAGTGAAGGTAGAGGAAGACTAAAGAAAGATTTCATGATACAATAAGTTTATGAATAGACAACAATTTATTATGATAGCGTTATTTACGGCTGCTGAGACTTATTTTTTCAATGAAGCCTGGATGACCGGGCGTTATTTCATGGCAGCCTTTTGGGCCATTCTACTCTTTCGAAATTTTAGGTTAAGTTACGTGATGGGAAAAATTGTAGACACCATTGATCAGCACCTAAATCGCAAGGACTAGCTCCAAGCTTCTAGACAAAATCAAAGCCTTTTAGGCTTTTTTTTGTTATACTAGTAGAGTATATTTATGGACCTTTTCTTGTATTTTTAGAGAAATGTAAGTGATTTCGCTAAGGATAAGGGAAGTAGGCCTGAAAAAGAAAGGAACTATCATGTCAGTATTAGAGATCAAAGATCTTCACGTTGAGATTGAAGGAAAAGAAATTTTGAAAGGGGTCAATCTGACTCTGAAAACAGGAGAAATCGCTGCTATCATGGGACCAAATGGTACTGGTAAATCGACTCTTTCTGCCGCTATCATGGGGAACCCTAACTATGAAGTTACTAAAGGTGAGGTCTTGTTTGATGGCGTAAATATCCTTGAGTTGGAAGTGGACGAGCGTGCGCGTATGGGACTTTTCCTTGCTATGCAATACCCATCTGAAATCCCTGGAATTACCAACGCTGAATTTCTTCGTGCAGCTATGAATGCTGGTAAAGAAGATGACGAGAAGATTTCAATTCGTGAGTTCATCACTAAACTAGACGAGAAAATGGAATTGCTCAACATGAAAGAAGAAATGGCAGAGCGTTACCTCAACGAAGGTTTCTCTGGTGGTGAGAAAAAACGTAATGAAATTCTTCAACTCTTGATGTTGGAACCAACTTTTGCCCTTTTGGATGAGATTGACTCAGGTCTTGATATTGACGCTCTTAAAGTTGTATCGAAAGGTGTCAATGCTATGCGTGGCGAAGGTTTTGGTGCTATGATCATCACACACTACCAACGTCTATTGAACTACATCACACCAGACGTGGTACACGTGATGATGGAAGGTCGTGTGGTCCTTTCTGGTGGTCCAGAATTGGCTGCCCGTTTGGAACGTGAAGGATACGCAAAACTAGCTGAAGAACTTGGCTACGACTACAAGGAAGAATTGTAATTCCCTCGTATCTTTTAGGAGAAGTAAATGACTAAAGAGAATATTAAACTTTTTTCAGAAATGCACGCTGAACCAAGCTGGTTGGCTGACCTCCGTCAAAAAGCTTTTGATAAGATTGAGAGTTTAGAGTTACCAGTTATCGAGCGTGTGAAATTTCACCGTTGGAATCTGGGAGATGGAACCATCACAGAAAGTGATCCTTCAGCAAATGTTCCTGACTTCACGGCTCTAGATAATCACTTGAAGTTGGTGCAAGTAGGAACGCAGACTGTTTTTGAACAAACTCCAGTTGAATTGGCTGAACAAGGAGTAGTCTTTACAGACTTCCACTCAGCTTTAGAAGAAATTCCAGAACTTATCGAGGAATTCTTCATGTCATCAGTTAAGTATGATGACGACAAGTTGGCAGCCTACCATACAGCTTACTTTAACAGTGGTGCTGTACTCTATATTCCTGATAACGTAGAAATCACAGAGCCAATTGAAGGAATTTTCTACCAAGACAGCGATAGCGATGTGCCATTTAACAAGCATATCCTTATCATTGCTGGTAAAAACTCTAAGATTAGTTACTTAGAACGTTTAGAGTCACGTGGTGAAGGTAGTGCTAAGGCAACTGCAAATATTACAGTAGAAGTGATTGCACGTTCTGGTGCGCAAGTGAAGTTTGCGGCTATTGACCGTCTAGGTGAAAATGTCACTGCTTACATTAGCCGTCGTGGTAAACTAGGCAACGATGCAGGCATTGACTGGGCAATTGGTGTCATGAACGAAGGAAATGTTGTTGCGGACTTTGATAGCGATTTGATTGGGAATGGTAGCCATGCTGACCTTAAAGCCGTAGCTCTTTCAAGTGGCCGTCAAGTACAAGGGATTGATACGCGAGTGACTAACTATGGTTGCAACTCAATCGGAAATATCCTCCAACATGGGGTTATCCTTGAAAAAGCAACTTTGACCTTCAATGGTATTGGACACATTATCAAGGGTGCCAAGGGAGCAGATGCGCAGCAAGAGAGTCGTGTTCTTATGCTTTCAGACCAAGCACGTTCAGATGCCAACCCAATTCTTTTGATTGATGAAAATGACGTAACTGCAGGTCACGCGGCTTCTATCGGTCAGGTGGATCCAGAAGATATGTACTACCTCATGAGCCGTGGCTTGGATAAGGCGACTGCTGAGCGTTTGGTTGTTCGTGGTTTCCTTGGATCTGTTATCGTTGAGATTCCAGTCAAAGAAGTTCGTGATGAAATGATTGCAACTATCGAAGAAAAATTGTCAAAACGCTAAGGGGAAGCCTATGTTAGATGTAGAAGCGATTCGCAAGGATTTTCCAATTTTAGACCAGATTGTTAATGATGAACCTCTGGTCTATCTAGATAATGCTGCGACGACACAAAAACCACTAGCAGTTCTGGAAACAATCAACCGCTACTATGAGAAAGACAATGCCAATGTTCACCGTGGTGTTCATACCTTGGCTGAGCGAGCAACAGCTTCTTATGAAGCTGCTCGTGAAACCATTCGTAAGTTTATCAATGCAGGCTCTACAAAGGAAGTTCTCTTTACCAGAGGAACGACAACCAGCCTTAACTGGGTAGCGCGTTATGCTGAGGAAGTTTTGACTGAGGGAGACCAGGTTTTGATTTCTGTCATGGAACACCATTCCAATATCATTCCTTGGCAGGAGGCCTGTCGCAAGACTGGAGCAGAGCTTGTCTATGTTTATCTCAAGAACGGTGCCTTGGATATGGATGACTTACGAGTTAGATTGACTAATAAAGTCAAGTTTGTCTCCCTAGCTCACGCCTCCAATGTTCTTGGTGTGGTCAATCCGATCAAAGAAATCAGCCAATTAGCCCACCAAGTTGGAGCTATCATGGTGGTGGATGGTGCTCAGTCTACGCCCCATATGAAGATTGATGTCCAGGACTTGGATGTGGACTTCTTTGCCTTTTCGGGTCACAAGATGGCTGGCCCGACTGGTATCGGTGTTCTTTATGGTAAAGAAAAGTATCTGGAACAAATGTCACCTCTTGAATTTGGTGGCGAGATGATTGATTTTGTCTATGAGCAATCTGCTAGTTGGAAGGAATTGCCTTGGAAATTCGAGGCTGGAACTCCTAACATGGCTGGTGCCATCGGACTTGCTGCTGCAGTAGATTACCTAGAAAAAATTGGCATGGATGCCATTGAAGCGCATGAACAAGAATTGATTTCATATGTCTATCCAAAACTGCAGGCAATTGAAGGATTGACTATTTATGGTTCGCAAGATTTGGCTCAACGTTCAGGTGTCATTGCCTTTAACCTAGGTGATCTTCATCCTCACGATCTTGCAACAGCTTTGGATTATGAAGGAGTGGCTGTTCGTGCGGGTCACCACTGTGCGCAACCCTTGCTCCAGTATTTGGATGTACCAGCAACAGCCCGTGCAAGTTTTTATATCTACAATACCAAGGCGGATTGCGACAAGCTAGTAGATGCCCTACAAAAGACAAAGGAGTTTTTCAATGGCACTTTCTAAACTAGATAGCCTTTATATGGCAGTGGTAGCAGATCATTCGAAAAATCCCCATCACCAAGGGAAGTTGGATGATGCTGAGCAAGTCAGTCTCAACAATCCAACCTGTGGAGATGTTATCAATCTCTCTGTTAAGTTTGACGCAGATGACCGTTTGGAAGAGATTGCTTTTCTAAATTCAGGATGTACCATCTCAACTGCCTCTGCTAGTATGATGACAGATGCCGTTTTAGGAAAAACCAAGCAAGAAATTTTAGAACTTGCAACCATCTTTTCTAAAATGGTTCAAGGTCAAAAGGATGACCGTCAAGACCAACTAGGTGATGCAGCTTTCTTATCAGGTGTTGCCAAATTCCCACAACGGATTAAGTGTGCAACTCTAGCTTGGAATGCCCTTAAGAAAACAATTGAAGATCAAGAAAAACAGTAAGACAAGTTTCTTTTGTCTTACGAATCAGTAGAAATGAAGAATGAAAGAAAGGATATTATGGCTGAAGAAAGAGTAGAACCAAAACCAATTGACCTTGGTGAATATAAATTTGGTTTCCATGACGATGTAGAGCCTGTCCTATCGACAGGAAAAGGATTGAACGAAGATGTCATTCGCGAATTATCAGCTGCTAAAGGAGAACCTGAGTGGATGTTAGAATTCCGTTTGAAGTCTTATGAAACCTTCAAAAAAATGCCTATGCAAACCTGGGGAGCAGACTTGTCAGAGATTGACTTTGATGATTTGATCTACTACCAAAAACCATCTGACAAACCAGCCCGTTCATGGGATGAAGTTCCTGAAAAAATTAAAGAGACCTTTGAACGTATCGGGATTCCAGAAGCTGAACGTGCTTATCTAGCAGGTGCCTCTGCCCAGTACGAGTCAGAAGTAGTTTACCACAACATGAAGGAAGAGTTCCAGAAATTAGGGATTATCTTTACAGATACAGATTCTGCCCTCAAGGAATACCCAGACTTGTTTAAACAATACTTTGCGAAGTTGGTACCACCGACTGATAACAAGTTGGCGGCCCTCAACTCGGCAGTATGGTCAGGTGGAACCTTTATTTACGTGCCAAAAGGTGTCAAGGTAGATATTCCACTTCAAACCTACTTCCGTATCAACAACGAAAATACAGGTCAGTTCGAACGTACCTTGATTATCGTTGACGAGGGAGCAAGCGTCCACTACGTAGAAGGATGTACAGCACCAACATATTCAAGCAATAGCTTACACGCTGCCATTGTAGAAATTTTTGCTTTGGACGGAGCTTATATGCGTTATACAACCATCCAAAACTGGTCTGATAATGTCTATAACTTGGTAACAAAACGTGCCAAAGCCTTGAAAGATGCGACTGTTGAGTGGATTGATGGTAACTTGGGTGCCAAAACAACCATGAAATACCCATCTGTTTACCTAGATGGAGAAGGGGCCCGTGGTACCATGCTTTCGATCGCCTTTGCTAATGCAGGGCAACACCAAGATACGGGTGCCAAGATGATCCACAACGCTCCACACACAAGCTCCTCTATCGTGTCTAAATCCATCGCTAAAGGCGGAGGAAAGGTGGACTACCGTGGACAAGTAACCTTTAACAAGAACTCTAAGAAATCTGTTTCTCACATCGAGTGTGATACCATTATCATGGATGACTTATCAGCGTCAGATACCATTCCATTTAATGAAATTCACAACTCGCAAGTTGCTTTGGAGCACGAAGCCAAAGTATCTAAGATTTCAGAGGAACAATTGTATTACCTCATGAGCCGTGGATTGTCAGAATCTGAGGCAACCGAGATGATTGTCATGGGATTTGTCGAACCCTTCACCAAAGAACTTCCAATGGAATACGCAGTTGAGCTGAACCGCTTGATTAGCTATGAAATGGAAGGTTCAGTCGGATAAGAATATGCAAAATCTGAACAGGAACTCTTCCTGTTCAGATTTTTTTCAAAAAGGACCTAATAAATATTCACAAAAATGCTTTTATATGGTAGAATAAAACAATTACATTTAGTGGAGATGAAGTATGAATATTTTTAGAACCAAGGATGTTAGTTTGAGACAGACAGAGATGCGTCGCCATTTGAAATTGTGGGATTTGATTCTATTGGGGATTGGTGCCATGGTAGGAACTGGGATTTTTACCATTACAGGAACTGCAGCAGCAACACTTGCCGGTCCATCACTAGTGGTTTCCATCGTGATTTCTGCCCTGTGTGTTTCTCTATCAGCTCTCTTTTTTGCAGAATTTGCCTCTCGTGTACCTGCAACTGGGGGTGCTTATAGTTATCTCTATGCGATTTTGGGAGAATTGCCAGCCTGGATTGCTGGCTGGTTGACCATCATGGAATTCATGACGGCTGTTTCAGGTGTGGCGTCTGGCTGGGCAGCTTACTTTAAGGGCTTACTCAGTGATTATGGTATTTCCATGCCCCAAGCCTTGAATGGAACCTTTAATCCTGAACAGGGAACCTATATCGATCTTCTACCTATTCTAGTACTTACCTTGGTAACGGGATTGGTTTTATTAAATTCCAAGGCAGCCTTACGCTTTAATTCGCTTCTAGTAATCTTGAAATTCTCAGCTCTCGCCTTATTTATCCTAGTTGGTATTTGGTACATCAAGCCTGAAAATTGGACGAATTTTGCTCCATTTGGTTTTGGTCAACTATATGGTGGAAGTACTGGGATTATGGCGGGTGCATCTTTGATGTTCTTTGGATTTCTCGGATTTGAGTCTATTTCCATGGCAGTTGATGAAATTCAAAGCCCGCAAAAAAATATTCCTCGCGGAATTGTCCTTTCTCTGACAATCGTCACCATTCTCTATGCCTTGGTAACCTTAGTATTGACAGGGATTGTTCACTACAGTAAGCTCAATGTGGACGATGCAGTAGCATTTTCATTACGGAGTATTGGTATCGGTTGGGCAGCCAATTATGTTTCGCTCGTAGCCATTCTTACCCTGATAACGGTATGTATTTCCATGACTTATGCTTTGTCTCGGATGATTTATAGCTTAGCACGTGATGGACTTTTACCTCGAAGCTTTAAACAACTAAGTAAAACTAGCCGAGTTCCTAAAAATGCGACCCTCTTAACAGGAGTTGTTTCAGCCCTTGCTGCAGGAGTGTTTCCTCTAGCCAGTATTGCAGCCTTCTTAAATATCTGTACCTTAGCTTATCTCATTTTGCTAGCCTACGGAATAATAAAACTCAGAAAAGATAAGGGGATGCCAAAAAAAGGAGAGTTTAAAACTCCTTTGGTGCCACTTTTGCCAATCCTTTCCATCCTTATCTGTGTTTCCTTTATGCTTCAATATAGTCTAGATACCTGGATTGGCTTTGGCATTGCTCTTGTAGTTGGTCTAGTCATCTACTTTACTTATGGTTATCATCATTCAACCCTCACAGAAGAAAAATAAAAGCTGGGAATTCCCAGCTTTTTTAATCTTTCACATAAGTAAATCCTTCACCCAGAATTTCATGAGCCTCAGTGATGGTGATAAAGGCTTGAGGGTCGATTTTGTGAATCATATCTTTCATTTTTACGATTTCGTTTCGACCGACGATACAGTAGATAATTTTTAAATCCTTTTTGCTGTAGTATCCTTGACCAGATATAAAGGTAACGCCACGGCCAAGCTCCTCATTAATCTTATCAGCCAGTTGGTCAGGATATTGAGTAATGATGATAAATCCTTTGCCAGCGTAACCCCCTTCGCCAATAAGGTCAATAACGCGAGCGATGATAAAGTCAAACAAGAGGGTATAGGTAACTAGACGAAGATCCTGGAAGATAATCAAAATCAACATTAGGATAAAAAAGTCAATCCCAAAGAGCAATTTCCCAATCGAAATATTGGTGTATTTGTTAAGGATACGGGCAACGATATCAGAACCACCAGTGGTTCCACCAGCATTAAAGATAATTCCTAAACCAACTCCCAGTAAAACCCCTGAGACTAAAGCAACGATGATGAGGTCTCCTTGTAAATCAAACTGCAAGGGGATACGCTCAAAGATTGCGAGCCAAATAGAGAGAGAAATAGAACCCAGAAGGCTGGAGTAGAGGGTCTTGGAACCAAATATCTTCCAAGCCAAAATAAATAAAGGAATATTGATTAAGAGATTCATCAATGAGACAGGGATTTTAAAAAGATAGTAGGTAATCAAGGTGATACCTGTCGCCCCTCCCTCAAATAGATGATAAGGAACAACAAAGTAGGTGAGACCAAAGGCATAGATAGCTGCTCCAAATATAATCGTAATAATCGGTTGAAGTTTTCGAATCATAGCTGTTCCTCGCTTTTCTATAGATAGATTATACCAAAAATTCAGTTTTTTTAATTGGATTACTTATGATTTTTTATCATTTTTTTGATATAATAAGAGTGAAAAATCCCAATCCTATTGAGAAAAATAGAAAGATTGAACTTATGACACAAGTAAAAATTGTAACGGACTCTTCTGTTACTATCGAACCAGAAGTAGTTAAAGAATTAAATATCACTATTGTCCCCTTATCAGTTATGATTGATGGCGTACTCTACTCAGATGCTGATCTAAAAGAGGGGGAATTCCTTCATCTCATGCAACAAAGCAAGAATCTCCCTAAAACGAGTCAACCTCCAGTAGGAGTGTTTGCTGAAGTCTTTGAAGAGCTGGGAAAAGATGGCAGTCAGGTTGTTGCTATTCATATGTCTCATGCCTTGTCTGGAACGGTTGAAGCTGCACGCCAAGGTGCAAGTCTCTCAAGTTCTGATGTGACGGTTATTGATAGTTCCTTTACAGATCAGGCTATGAAGTTTCAAGTTGTTGAAGCTGCAAAACTTGCTAAAGAGGGTAAAGATTTAGAAACTATTCTAGCACATATAGAAGAAGTGAAGAATCACACAGAGCTTTATATCGGTGTTTCGACTCTAGAAAACCTAGTGAAAGGTGGGCGTATTGGACGTGTGACGGGACTATTAAGCTCACTATTAAATATTCGTGTAGTGATGCAGATGAAAAACCACGAACTCCAACCAATCGTCAAAGGACGTGGTGCGAAAACTTTCAAAAAATGGCTTGAAGAGTTAACGGTGGCCCTTACTCATAAATCAGTTGCAGAAATTGGAATTTCCTATGCTGGAACGAATGAATGGGCAAATGAGATGAAGAGTTTATTGCAAGCCTATGTTGAGAAACCAATCTCTGTACTGGAAACTGGCTCTATTATTCAAACTCATACTGGAGAGAATGCTTGGGCAATTCTAATCCGCTATAATTCCTAAAAAAATAGAGAAAAATGTTTGAAATGGCGTTTTTGACTTGACCTATGGGCAATTTTAGGATATGATTATATTTGTTAATCAGAAATTATTTGGAGGATTTGTTAACATGGCAAACAAACAAGATTTGATCGCTAAAGTGGCAGAAGCTACAGAATTGACTAAGAAAGATTCAGCAGCAGCAGTTGATGCTGTATTTGCAGCAGTAACTGAATACCTTGCAGCTGGTGAAAAAGTTCAATTGATTGGTTTTGGTAACTTTGAAGTTCGTGAACGTGCTGCACGTAAAGGTCGCAACCCACAAACTGGTAAAGAAATCGAAATCGCAGCTTCTAAGGTTCCAGCATTCAAAGCTGGTAAAGCTCTTAAAGACGCTGTTAAATAATGAATTTTCAAAAAGCCTATTGTATCAAGCTTTCTAGCTTGGTCAGTAGGCTTTTTTGTTGCTTTGGGGCATTTTGGGGGCAAGAACTAATACTTTTCCATGACATCTGCCACGGTTGATTTCATTTCTTTAGTTATATATGTATAAATTTAGGTGTTTTTCAACTGAGTCTTTGATATGATATATAACTTCTGAGATAAGTAGCCTTTTGAAAAATAGAGTTTAAGCCTTTATAGTAAAAGAAAAAAGGTTCCCATGCTTGGGAACCTTTTTTTAATTAGTTTTTAGAAGCTGCTTGGAATTCAGGATTTTTCCATGCTTCGTCAATGATAGCTTGCAATTCTTTAGCAGATGCTTGCATTTTTTGAGTTTCAGCGTCGTTCAATGGGATGTTTACTGGACGAACGATACCGTGTGCACCAACAACAGCTGGTTGACCGATAAAGACGTTTTTAACACCGTATTGACCTTCTTGGAAGACTGAAAGTGGAAGTACTGCATTTTCGTCATCAAGGATTGCTTTTGTGATACGAGCAAGTGCTACTGCAATACCGTAGTAGGTAGCTCCTTTTTTATTGATGATTGTGTAGGCAGCGTCACGAACACCTTCGAACAATTCAATCAATTCAGCTTCTTGAACGTTTTGAGTATCTTTAAGGAATTCTTCAAGGTTTACACCAGCGATGTTAGCGTGTGACCAAACCGCAAATTCAGAATCTCCGTGTTCACCCATGATGTAGGCGTGAACGGAACGAGCATCAACATCCAATTTTTCAGCAAGTGCTTGACGGAAACGTGCTGAGTCAAGTGAAGTACCTGAACCGATAACACGTTCTTTAGGGAATCCAGAGAATTTCCAAGTTGAGTAAGTCAAAACGTCAACTGGGTTAGCTGCAACAAGGAAGATACCATCAAAACCTGATTCAACAACTTGTGTTACAATTGATTTGTTGATAGCCAAGTTTTTACCTACAAGGTCAAGACGGGTTTCACCTGGTTTTTGAGGAGCACCTGCAGTGATAACAACAAGGTCAGCGTCTGCACAGTCAGAGTATTGAGCAGCGTAGATTTTTTTAGGTGAAGTGAAGGCAAGGGCGTGGCTAAGGTCAAGCGCATCACCAACAGCTTTTTCGTGCAATTGTGGAATTTCGATAATTCCAAGCTCTTGTGCAATTCCTTGGTTAACAAGTGCAAAAGCGTAAGATGAACCTACGGCACCGTCACCAACAAGGATCACTTTTTTGTGTTGTTTAGTTGAAGTCATTATCTAAACATCTCCTTCATTTTTTTTTAGGGGAATCCCCAGACACTTTCATTCTATCACTTTTAAAAAGCTTTGTCACGAATATTCTATTCGGTTATCAATGTAAACGTTTTAGCAGTTTTCAAAGACTGAAATGAAGGACAAATTATGGTATAATATATCTAATTACTAATAGTGAAATGAGGCATTTATTAATGCAGGATAGAAATTTAGTGAATGTCAATCTGACAAAGGAGATGAAGACCAGCTTTATCGATTACGCCATGAGTGTTATCGTTGCGCGGGCTCTTCCTGATGTTCGAGACGGTTTAAAACCTGTTCACCGCCGTATTCTTTACGGAATGAATGAACTAGGTGTTACACCAGACAAACCTCATAAAAAATCAGCCCGTATTACAGGGGATGTTATGGGTAAATACCACCCACACGGGGATTCATCTATTTATGAAGCCATGGTTCGTATGGCTCAGTGGTGGAGCTACCGTTACATGCTTGTTGATGGGCATGGAAACTTTGGTTCTATGGACGGGGACGGTGCCGCTGCCCAGCGTTACACTGAGGCACGCATGAGCAAGATTGCTCTGGAAATGCTTCGTGATATCAATAAAAATACGGTTGATTTCGTTGATAACTATGATGCCAATGAACGTGAACCCTTGGTTTTGCCAGCTCGTTTTCCAAACCTTTTGGTCAATGGGGCAACGGGTATCGCTGTCGGGATGGCAACCAATATCCCACCTCATAACTTGGGTGAAACCATCGATGCAGTGAAGTTGGTTATGGACAATCCTGAAGTGACGACTAAGGACTTGATGGAAGTCTTGCCTGGTCCAGATTTTCCGACTGGTGCTCTTGTCATGGGGAAATCAGGTATCCATAAGGCTTATGAGACTGGTAAAGGTTCCATTGTCCTTCGTTCTCGAACAGAGATTGAGACGACTAAGACAGGGCGTGAGCGCATCGTGGTAACAGAATTTCCTTATATGGTCAATAAAACCAAGGTCCATGAGCATATCGTTCGTTTGGCGCAAGAAAAACGAATTGAGGGCATTACAGCTGTACGTGATGAATCCAACCGTGAAGGGGTTCGTTTCATTATCGAAGTGAAGCGTGATGCTTCTGCGAATGTTATCCTCAATAACCTCTTCAAGATGACGCAGATGCAAACTAACTTTGGTTTCAATATGCTTGCTATTCAAAATGGCGTACCAAAGATTTTGTCTCTTCGCCAAATTTTAGATGCTTATATTGAACACCAAAAAGAGGTAGTTGTTCGTCGTACCCGTTTTGACAAGGAAAAGGCAGAAGCACGTGCGCACATCTTAGAAGGCCTTTTAATCGCGCTAGACCATATTGACGAAGTGATTCGTATCATCCGTGCTAGTGAAACGGATGCGGAAGCGCAGGCTGAGTTGATGAGCAAGTTTAAGCTTTCTGAACGTCAAAGTCAGGCTATCCTTGATATGCGTCTTCGCCGCTTGACAGGATTGGAACGCGATAAGATTCAGTCTGAATATGATGAATTGATTGCCTTGATTGCAGATTTGGCTGATATTCTTGCTAAACCAGAACGCGTGGCTCAAATCATAAAAGATGAATTGGATGAAGTAAAACGTAAATTTGGTGACAAACGTCGTACCGAGTTAATGGTTGGAGAAGTCTTAACTCTTGAAGATGAAGACTTGATTGAGGAGTCAGATGTCTTAATCACTCTTTCTAACAAGGGCTATATCAAACGTTTGGACCAAGGTGAATTTACTGCTCAAAAACGTGGTGGTCGTGGAGTCCAAGGTACGGGAGTTAAGGATGATGACTTTGTGCGTGAGTTGG
The DNA here is from genome assembly GCA_905221355.1 of bacterium. Taxonomy (GTDB): domain Bacteria; phylum Bacillota; class Bacilli; order Lactobacillales; family Streptococcaceae; genus Streptococcus. The sequence continues at coordinate 374,036 of CAJNCU010000001.1, read as the reverse complement.
TTTCAACCAGCACCCATGATCATTTGCTCTTCTTTACCAATAAAGGTCGTGTATACCGACTAAAAGGTTATGAAATTCCTGAATACGGTCGCACAGCCAAGGGATTGCCGGTTGTCAATCTTTTGAAGCTGGATGAAGGGGAGAGCATACAGACCATCATTAATGTTAAACCTGAACGTAGTGATGACGCCTATCTCTTCTTCACAACCCGTCACGGTATCGTGAAGCGAACCAGTGTTAAAGAATTTGCCAATATTCGTCAAAATGGACTTAAGGCTTTGAATCTAAAGGATGAGGATGAACTGATTAATGTCTTGCTGACAGAAGAAGATACAGATATCATCATTGGTACCAAATTTGGTTATGCCGTTCGCTTTAATCAATCAGCCGTTCGTGGCATGAGCCGTATCGCGACAGGGGTTCGAGGAGTTAACCTTCGTGAAGGAGATACTGTAGTTGGTGCTAGTGTCATCACTGACCAGGACGAGGTCCTTATCATCACTGAAAAAGGTTATGGTAAACGTACTCTTGCAACTGAATATCCAACAAAAGGTCGTGGTGGTAAAGGAATGAAGACAGCCAATGTTGCTGAGAAAAATGGCCCTCTTGCAGGTCTCCTCACTGTTAAAGGAGATGAAGACCTGATGATTATCACGGATACAGGTGTTATGATCCGTACAAACGTTGCCAATATTTCACAAACAGGACGCTCAACTATGGGAGTTAAGGTGATGCGTCTAGACCAAGATGCCAAGATTGTGACCTTTACAACGGTTGATGCGGTAGAAAAAGAAGAAGTTGGGACTGAAAACGAAACAGAAGGTAAAGCATAATGTCTCATAAAAAAACGAAAAGTAAGAAGAATAAGCGTAGGAATCTATTTCTCAATATTTTAGCGGTGTTCTTAATTCTTTTATCCTTAGCTTTGATTTTTAATTCAAAGATTCGAGATCTCTTTATGGTGTGGAATACCAATAAATACCAAGTCAATCAGGTTACTAAAGAAAATATAGATGAAAATCTCAAAACAGAAGGAAATTTTGATTTTGATTCGGTTAAATCTATTTCATCTGAAGCAGTTCTAGCCGCTCAGTGGGACGCTCAGAAGCTTCCTGTTATTGGAGGAATTGCTATTCCCGAAGTGGAGATTAACTTGCCGATTTTCAAAGGGTTGGATAATGTAAACTTGTTCTACGGAGCAGGGACCATGAAACCAGACCAAAAAATGGGAGAGGGCAACTATTCTCTAGCGAGTCACCATATCTTTACTGCTGAAAATGCCAGTCAAATGCTCTTCTCACCTTTAGTTAACGCTAAAGCGGGTATGAAAATTTACCTGACCGATAAGGATAAGGTTTATACTTATGAGATTACGGAAGTTAAACACGTTACTCCGGACCGAGTAGATGAAATCGAAGATCGTGATGGTATCAAAGAAATCACATTGGTGACCTGTGTGGACTATAATGCGACTGAGCGTATAATTGTTAAGGGGATTTTTAAAGAATCAAAAGCTTATTCAGAGACTTCTGAGGATATTTTGAAGGCCTTTAATCAACCGTATAGACAACGTTATTAACCTCAAAAACCAGTGAAGAAGCAATTTCACTGGTTTTTTGTCAAATTGAGACATCAGTCAAAGGAGAATGATGCATGTTCGAATATTTTTTGTTTGGAATGAAAACGATGTGGGAAAGTCCTGTCTTTAGTTTTGCCTTTTACTTATTAGCCTCTATTCTTTTACTAATCTTTTGGCGACGTTTTATAATTGTCAGTCGTAGTGGTGGTGATTTTTTTGCCCCGTTTCATATTGCCAATGGGAGACTTTATATTCACAATGCTTTTGTATTTGTGAAGAGAATCATTCCGCTGAATAACATCAGAAGGATTGAAGTCAAATATATTCGAAGTGTCAAATTGAATGGGGCAAGTTATCATTTGTTTATCGAAAGAAAAGATGGAAAAGCTGTCAGTTTTTTCTTCGGACAATCAAAACAGAATGATCTCCTTGTGAAGAATCTAAAGAATGAAACTAAAAACTATCATATTAGAATTGTAATAGATGGATAAGTGTTTAGCTTAAGAAAGGAATGATCATGGATAAGCTACAAGAAGTCAGAGAAAATGAACAGTTAAGGACCTTACTGATGACTGAATGTGATATTTATTTTTATGACAAAATAAGTGAAGTTCAGTTTTCAGGGAACAATGAGGAATACTCTCTTGCCTGTAAGGCATTTGCTCAAGACGGTAGTGGGGGAGAATATGTTTTTCTCGAAGATAACAGCATAGGCTTTATCGGAAGTGAGGGCCAAGTGGGGAGATTAGCAGAAAGTCTGGATGACTTACTGACATTCCTAATTCACGCAGGTTGTATTTCGGATTTTAGCTGTCGGTATCTTTATCAGAACACAGACTTATTGAAAGCATTTTGTAGGGGCTATGTGTCTAAAATACGAGAAAGCTATCAGGCTAAGCAGGAAAATTGGGATCTGGTACGAGGAAATATGGCTCAAAAACTATCACTTGATTTCAATCCTAAAAAACTAGAAGAAGTAGCCATGACATTTTATCAAGCGGCGACAAGGAAGCCTGTCTTTTCCTGTAAGTATATAGACGGTGAAGAAGAATATACCTGTGATTCAGTCTTGTCGGACATTGTGGGCTTGTGGACGACAGAACTTGTAGGCATGAGTAGAGAAGAAATTGAAAACTATAAAATTTGATAATGTATGATGCTTGCAAGATGATCATTCAACTTTAATGGTATCTTTTCAATGTGAAAGGAAACTGGTCAGTAGGTTGAAAGATTTATCGTAAGAAACCGAAGAATGCTTGGCATAAGAGAGGATAGATAATGAGTCAGTTAAGAGAAAAGTCTTTCGTTACGCTCAAAGAAGACATAACAAGTAGTTCTCCATTTGACAAGGATCTTCCTATGATATTCTTGGGAGGAATTGCCAATATGGCTGGACACGGAATCTGCATAGGAAAATCGGGGAAGTCTTATTTTGGATATCATATTTCACATTTTAGAGAACTAAGTGAAGATGAGATATAGGACTTTCGCAGTAGGAAAAATAGATGAGGAGTTGAGAATGAATAATCAGATTGACTTGGCACTTCCGAACCTATACGCAGAATTCTTGAGTAAAATTGACAAGGCAGGAGAGTTGATAATAGAGAATACAGGCATCACCTTATACTCAAGACTAGATTTGCTAGAAAGAAACTCCACCTACCAAATAGAAGGGTGGGAACCTGATTTTTTCCTGATTGGGCAAGATGGGGATGTCGCTTTTTTTATAAAGAAAGATTCTGACGACACTATTTATATGAATAATTTGGGGACATTAGGTTCACTGGAAATGAAACCCATATCTTTGAATATTTTCGAGTTTGTGAAACAAGCGAGTGAACATTATGATGATATCTTCTAATCATTGCAAGTGTTGTTATTTTATCATACGCGTGTGTGGAAGACATTTTTATGAAATCATTTGAACATTTTGATTAATGTTAATAAATTTTTAGTAAATGATAGTGATTTGGAGAGTGAACAATGAATTTTGATGAGAGTTTACAGCAATACACTTATGAGCATGAGGGAGTGATCTTTGTTTGGGACAAAGAGCCTGATTGTGACTTTATAGATAAAGTTGAACTGTTATCAAAAAATTATCAGGAAAATCTCAATAGAATTATCAACTTTATGCTAGCTGATCTTAAGGAAATGTATGGAGAAGTCAGCGAGGAAGATGTGAAGAACAAGCTGGGGAAACCTATCATTGACTACAATCAAGGAACAGTTAGTTATTGTGAGCAAACCTTCGATGACTGGCACCTATTTGAGTTTGAATTTTTGGATGATCAATTTGAAATATTGAAATGTTTTTCTGTTAATGGGTAAAGGAGAGATTTATGGAATTCCCCCAATGCCTTGATTTTCTTTGTAGAAAACGTATACAAGAAAGGCTTTTCAAAATGCGTGCTTTATGTTATAATATTCACAAATAAAAGTTTAGGAGTTTTTTTATGGTCTCTTCAGAATTTATCTCAAAGATTGAATTTGCTTGTAAGAAGAAGGAAAGTCTTTATAGCCAAAGCAAGTTTAAGTATGCGATTCGTTCTATGTTTGCAGGTGCTTTTCTAACATTTAGTACGGCTGCGGGTGCAGTTGGTGCTGACTTGATAAATAAAATCGCACCAGGTAGTGGTCGCTTCCTCTTCCCATTTGTTTTTGCTTGGGGATTGGCCTACATTGTTTTCTTGAATGCTGAGCTGGTAACTTCAAATATGATGTTTTTGACAGCGGGTAGTTTCTTGAAAAAAATCTCTTGGAGAAAAACAGCTGAGATTTTACTTTACTGTACCTTGTTCAACCTTATCGGAGCTTTGATAGCAGGTTGGGGCTTTGCCCACTCAGCAGCCTATGCAAATCTAACACATGATAGCTTCATTTCAGGGGTTGTGGAGATGAAGTTAGGTCGTTCCAATGAGCTAGTCTTACTTGAAGGTATTTTAGCCAATATCTTTGTAAACATTGCCATTCTTTCATTTGTTTTGGTGAAAGACGGTGGCGCCAAACTTTGGCTTGTCTTATCAGCAATTTATATGTTTGTATTCTTAACAAACGAACACATTGCTGCGAACTTTGCTTCTTTTGCGATTGTTAAGTTTAGTGTTGCAGCAGATTCAATTGCTAACTTTGACATTCCTAATATTCTTCGTCACTGGGGTGTAACCTTTGTCGGAAACTTTATCGGAGGGGGGCTCTTGATGGGCTTGCCTTACGCCTTCCTCAATAAAAACGAAGATACTTATGTCGATTAAAGAAATGAGCACGAGTTAATCGTGCTTTTTTGTTTGATGTGTATGACTAGTCATAGTTGTTCCTTATATCAAAATATAGAAAAACAGTATTGGAAAAGACTAGCCTAAGATGATACAATATCCCTAATGAAGCTATTTGGAGGTCGTCATATGACTCGTGATTTTAAATTTGAAACCCTACAATTACATGCTGGGCAAGTAGTTGATCCAGCGACTAAATCTCGTGCAGTACCAATTTATCAAACAACATCCTTCGTTTTTGATGACACGCAAGAAGGTGCCGATTTGTTTGCTTTGAGAAAACCGGGGAATATCTATACCCGTATCACAAATCCTACAACAGCAGCCTTTGAAGAAAGAATAGCTGCTCTTGAAGGTGGTGTTGGAGCACTAGCGACAGCATCAGGTATGGCTGCTGTAACCTACACTATTTTGGCGCTTGCTCACGCAGGTGACCATGTGGTGGCTGCGTCAACTATTTACGGTGGGACCTTCAACCTCTTGAAGGAAACCCTTCCTCGTTATGGGATCACAACAACCTTTGTGGATGTGGATAATTTGGAAGAAGTGGAAGCAGCTATCAATGACAATACAAAGCTTGTCTTGATTGAAACCTTGGGGAATCCCTTGATTAACATTCCTGACTTGGAAAAATTGGCTGAGATTGCGCATAAACACCAGATTCCTCTCGTTTCAGACAACACTTTTGCCACACCATATTTGATTAACGTCTTCTCTCACGGTGTAGATATTTCCATTCACTCAGCAACTAAGTTTATCGGTGGGCATGGTACGACTATTGGAGGAGTGATTGTCGATAGCGGTCGTTTTGACTGGGCAGCTTCAGGGAAGTTCCCTCAATTTGTTGAGGAAGATCCGAGCTACCATAACTTGAGCTATACTCGTGATGTGGGTGCAGCAGCCTTTATTATCGCTGTTCGTGTTCAATTGCTCCGTGATACAGGTGCTGCCTTGTCACCGTTTAATGCCTTTCTCTTGCTCCAAGGGCTTGAAACTCTCTCTCTTCGTGTGGAACGCCATGTGCAAAATGCAGAGAAAATTGTTGATTTCCTTGTCAACCATCCTAAGGTAGAGAAGGTAAATTATCCAAAACTAGCTGACAGTCCTTACCATGCCTTGGCTGAGAAATATTTGCCAAAAGGTGTTGGTTCAATCTTTACCTTCCATGTTAAAGGCGGAGAGGCAGAAGCTCGCAAGGTAATTGATAATTTGGAAATCTTCTCTGACCTTGCAAACGTGGCAGATGCCAAATCTCTTGTTGTCCATCCTGCGACAACTACTCACGGTCAATTGTCAGAAAAAGACCTAGAAGCAGCAGGTGTCACACCAAACCAAATCCGCTTGTCTATTGGACTTGAAAATGTAGAGGATTTGATTGAAGATTTGCGCTTGGCCTTGGAAAAAATTTAAAGTAAAAGAAGATAAACAGTGGGTTTCGACTCGCTGTTTTTGATTTTCCCTCAGGCATGATATAATGGTTACAGAAGTCTAGAAAGAGGAAAGTTATGAACGAAATCAAATGTCCCAACTGTGGGGAAGTCTTTACAGTAAATGAAAGTCAGTATGCCGAACTTTTATCCCAAGTGAGAACTGTTGAGTTTGATAAGGAATTGCACGATCGCATGAAGCAGGAGCTGGCCTTAGCTGAGCAAAAGGCTATGAATGAGCAACAGTCTAAACTAGCTCAAAAAGACCAAGAAATCGCGCAACTGCAGAGTCAAATCCAAAACTTTGATACAGAGAAAGAGCTGGCCAAGAAAGAGGTTGAACAGACAAGCCATGAGGCTTTATTGGCCAAGGACAAGGAAGTACAGGCCTTGGAAAACCAACTGGCGACCTTGCGTTTAGAGCATGAAAACCAACTGCAAAAGACTCTCTCTGATTTAGAAAGAGAGCGTGATCAGGTCAAAAATCAGCTCCTCTTGCAAGAAAAGGAAAACGAGCTGTCTTTGGCTTCTGTTAAGCAGAATTACGAAGCCCAGCTTAAGGCAGCCAGTGAGCAAGTCGAATTTTATAAGAATTTCAAAGCCCAACAATCCACAAAAGCTATCGGGGAAAGTTTGGAACAGTATGCAGAAAGTGAGTTCAATAAGGTTCGTAGTTTTGCCTTTCCAAATGCCTACTTTGAGAAGGATAATAAGGTTTCTGCGCGTGGATCTAAGGGGGACTTTATCTTCCGTGATTTTGATGAAAATGGTCTAGAATTCATTTCCATTATGTTTGAGATGAAAAATGAAGCGGATGGGACTGAGAAGAAGCATAAGAATGCAGATTTTTACAAGGAATTGGACAAGGATCGTCGGGAGAAGAACTGTGAATATGCCGTTTTGGTGAGCATGTTAGAAGCAGATAACGATTACTTTAACACGGGTATCGTGGATGTCAGCCACGAATATGAAAAGATGTATGTGGTCCGTCCTCAGTTCTTTATCCAGTTGATTGGACTCTTGCGTAATGCAGCGCTTAATTCCCTTAAATACAAGCAAGAGTTGGCCTTGGTTCGCGAGCAAAATATCGATATTACACATTTTGAGGAAGATTTGGACGCCTTTAAGCTAGCCTTTGCAAAGAACTACAACTCTGCTTCAACCAATTTTGGTAAAGCTATTGATGAAATCGATAAGGCCATCAAACGGATGGAAGAGGTCAAGAAATTCCTTACAACATCCGAAAACCAACTCCGCTTAGCTAACAATAAGCTGGAAGATGTTTCAGTTAAAAAATTGACTCGCAAAAATCCAACTATGAAAGCTAAGTTTGAAGCCTTGAAGGGGGAGTGAGATTACCTGAAAAACAGGGGTTCCTATGAAAAAATCTTTGAAATTCTCGGAAATTTATATTGCTTATTTACCATTAGTTGTATTTTTTCTTAATCTCCTATATGGTCTTTTAAATATTGAAGGCGTAGGTGATACTGACTCAAGATATAATTTATTATTTGCTATTTTTGGATTTATTCCAACTATATTCGGTTATGGAATTAGTTTTTTGGCTAATCTTCTGGTGGGTATATCTTATGTGCGAAAAGCAAAAAATGAATCGAAACGCATCATTGCATTCCTATTGGTTGGAAATATTTTTTTAGCAATTTTTCTGATATTTTTGCTAAGATTTAAAATGATCGTTTCCTTTGACTTTATAAAAGATATTGACCTTTGGAGTTTCATTTTTTCATTATTTCTATTTCCATATTTAGATTGGATTTATCAAAAGGAAGACTACAATCCAAAAATAAGTCGCAAGTTACTTATTCTATTTTTGATTGGGATTTTTTCTCCACTTATAGGAAGTACAATTCAAACCCACTTTAGAAATAATGCTAAAGTTCAACAATTAAAAGAGTTTTATTCTTCTAGGGGAATGAATTATGATGTTGCTCTTAAAAGCGTAGAAATAGATAGTAACGTTTCAGATATTAGTATTTTTGAAGTATCGGATAATGGGATAACGATCCAAGTAGGTGCTAAGTACATTCGTCAAAAATTAACACAGGTCAGTTTCATTAATGAGAATTATGGTTTTAAAGAATTCTTGAAGCTTTCTGTATCAAGCCAAGAAGCGCAGACAGTTCTGAATGATTTTAAATCTGCTGTAGAAAGTGCAATACAAAAGAAAGGATATGATTTAGTAGTTATTGATGATAAAGAACAGCCGTTAGCTAGCCCTGGTTTTAAAATATCAAATTCATATAGGATAACTCCTTTAATAAAAGAAAAGGCTCTTCAGAATCAAGATTCATTCAGTAAAGAAAAACAAGCTTTTAGAGGATATGCGACTCTTTCTGTTAAAGACTTTATGAAGGAGGGAGCTCTTTGCTTGCATTTAACACTTAGTGAACGTGACAAATTGAAGTTAGATGACATTGATTTTTCAAGACTCTCCGATGGACACTACATGATCAATAATGACTATTTTATAGTGAACAACGGAATGTATACAATAGTTGAAGATGAAGATGATTTTGAAAATTTTTTACTGAGAGAATTCAGTAAACAATTTTATTTGGAGGATTTTTATAAAATTGAAAAGCTTGATTAAATTATTAGCAAATAAAGATGTAAAATTTCTTTATAATATTTGTATTCGATTATCTTCATATTTAGTAGTTGTTGCAGTTTATATAGCAATTTTGGGTTTGTTTTTATTGTTTAAACAAAATATTATTGCAGTACGTTATCTGTTATTTTTGTCGGTATTATTTATAGTTATTGGCATCTTTTTAAGCTTATTGACATGGAAAGTTCTTCTATATTGGAAGGAGACTTTGATTGATTTTAAGAAATATCAATCTTTCTTTGAACACAGTGTTAGTCATTCCAATAAGTTTAATAAGAAATTTAATGAAGTAAGTTTTGAATTAATCACAGGAGAATTATCTTACCTCAGAGGAGATTTTTTATTAGCACTTAGTCAATATTCAAATATCAATCTTTCTAATATTTCTAAAAAAAATAGAAAAATATTTGAATTTAAGAAATTATATTATGAATTTCTATCTTCTATCCATCTTCAAGATGCGCAAGGTATTGCTTTCATTGAGGAACAATTGTCCAAGGCTGCAGATTATAAAGGAGGCAAAGCTAAACTTGTTGCTCAAACTCAAGCCATAAAAGATATTGTGTTCAATAAAGAAGCGAACGACTACTTCGACACCACCGAACCAGAAAATAAGTTAGCTCGAATCATGTTCTCTTATTACGGAGCTCTCAATGCTCAGCTAAAAGATGATGAAGAACGTGCCCGTAGTTTGTTTGAAAGTATCGCCCATGAAAATCCAAAGCTCTTTTGTGTACGGGAAGCTAGGAAGTATTTAGAAAAATGAGCTGATATAGTTTTAAAATCTGTCTAAGATAGAATATGTTGATGTAAAGTGAAAAGGGAATTAGAAAGTAACAAATGAACGGTATTATTAACTTAAAAAAAGAAGCGGGGATGACTTCGCATGATGCAGTTTTTAAGCTGCGTAAGATTTTGGGAACCAAGAAGATTGGTCATGGTGGGACCTTGGATCCGGATGTGGTGGGTGTTTTGCCTATTGCGGTGGGCAAGGCAACCCGTATGGTCGAATTTATGCAGGATGAGGGCAAGGTCTACGAGGGAGAGATTACTCTGGGCTATTCAACAACGACAGAGGATACTAGTGGGGGAGTGGTCGCAGAGACTCCTGTTTTGTCGCCCTTGGATGAAAAGCTTGTCGATGAAGCGATTGCCAGTCTGACTGGGTCTATTACTCAGATTCCGCCTATGTATTCGGCTGTCAAGGTAAATGGTCGCAAGCTCTATGAGTATGCGCGTGCTGGTCAGGAAGTGGAGCGTCCAGAACGTCAGGTGACTATTTATCAATTTGAACGGACAAGTCCGATTTCTTATGATGCTCATCTTGCACGATTCACTTTTCGTGTAAAATGTAGCAAGGGGACTTATATCCGTACCTTATCAGTTGACTTGGGAGAGAAGCTTGGTTATGCGGCTCATATGTCGCATCTGACTCGAACCAGTGCTGCAGGTTTACAACTGGAAGATGCCTTGACCTTGGACGAAATTGCTGCAAAAGTGGAGGCAGGGCAACTGGACTTTCTTTATCCGTTAGAGATTGGAACAGGGGATCTTGTCAAAGTTTTTCTAAGTCCAGAAGAGGCTACAGAAGTATGTTTTGGTCGTTTTATCGAGTTAGACCAAACAGACCAAGAATTGGCTGCCTTTGAGGGAGACAAATTGCTAGCTATTCTAGAAAAAAGGGACAATTTCTACAAACCAAGAAAGGTTTTTGGCTAGCCTAACTGGAGTGTGGGATGGATTTGTTTCCCCTAGACTATCCAAATCAGACTATAAATTTTGCAAAAAATGTGATAGAATAGACCACGGATAAAAAAACGGAGGATAGCATGCAAAATAGACCAATCATTATCGGAGTGACAGGTGGTTCTGGTGGAGGAAAAACTAGTGTTTCAAGAGCCATTTTATCGCACTTTCCTGATGAAAAGATTTCCATGATTGAGCATGATTCATACTACAAGGATCAGTCTCACTTGACCTTTGAAGAGCGTGTCAAAACTAACTACGACCACCCTTTTGCCTTTGATACAGACTTGATGATCGAGCAGATTAAGGAATTGTTGGCAGGACGTCCAGTGGACATTCCAACTTATGACTATACAGAGCATACGCGGAGTAGCAAGACCTATCGTCAGGAGCCTCAGGATGTCTTTATCGTTGAGGGGATTCTGGTCTTGGAGGACAAGCGTCTGCGCGATTTGATGGATATCAAGATTTTTGTGGATACAGATGATGATGTGCGCATTATTCGTCGTATCAAGCGTGATATGGAGGAGCGTGGCCGTAGTCTAGACAGCGTTATTGAGCAGTATTTGGGCGTGGTCAAACCCATGTACCACCAGTTTATCGAGCCGACCAAGCGTTATGCCGATATCGTCATTCCTGAGGGAGTCAGCAATACCGTTGCTATCGACCTTTTGACCACCAAAATTGCAAAGATTTTGGAAGAAGCACGAAACAGCAAATAATCAGATGAGGAGGCCATGCCTCCTTTTTCTATTTTTCCTTTAGTTTCAGTAGGAAAAAGGTGATTTTTAAGCATGTTTTTGGTATAATAATACCCATGGAAAAGCAAGAAAATGAATAGTAGGTGGAGATGGAAAAGTATTTATCGGTAACAACTTTGACCAAGTATCTGAAAATGAAATTCGATAAAGACCCTTACTTGGAACGGGTCTATTTAACTGGTCAAGTTTCCAACTTTCGTAAACGACCTACTCACCAATATTTCTCCTTAAAAGATGACCATGCAGTTATTCAAGCGACCATCTGGTCAGGGATCTATCAGAAATTAGGTTTCGACCTGGAAGAAGGTATGAAGATCAATGTGATTGGGCGTGTGCAGGTCTATGAACCCAGCGGGAGCTACTCCATCATCATTGAAAAGGCTGAGCCTGATGGGGTCGGGGCGCTTGCGATTCAGTTTGAACAACTTAAGAAAAAATTGACGGAAGAAGGTCTGTTTCAAGAACGTTTCAAGCAACCTCTTCCCCAGTTTGCTAAGCGAATCGGTGTGGTAACCAGTCGCAGTGGAGCTGTTATTCGAGATATCATCACGACTGTCAGCAGGCGCTTTCCAGGTGTTGATATCCTTCTCTATCCGACCAGGGTACAAGGTGATGGAGCTGCGGAGGAAATTGCTCGAAATATTGCGCGTGCTAATCAACGTGACGATTTGGACTTGCTGATTATTGGTCGTGGTGGGGGTTCCATCGAGGATCTCTGGGCATTTAACGAAGAGATTGTGGTACGGGCTATTTTTGAATCTCGTTTGCCCATCATCTCTAGTGTTGGTCATGAGACGGATGTGACCTTAGCGGATTTTGTAGCGGATCGTCGGGCGGCGACACCAACAGCTGCAGCTGAACTAGCAACGCCTGTGACCAAGTTGGATCTATTGACGCATTTGCAAAATCAAGAAAAACGGATGGCAACAGCAGTTCAGAATGTCTTGTCAAAGAAAAAAGAGGCTTTGAAAAAATGCAGTCAGTCTGTTATCTTTAGACAGCCAGAGCGCTTGTATGATGGTTATTTGCAACGGTTAGATCAACTGCAACTGCGCTTAAAACAAAGTTGGCGAACACGGATTTCTGATAATAAACAGCTAGTCCAAGCAAGGACGCATCAACTAGTCCAATTATCACCTATAACCAAAATCCAGCGTTATCAAGACCGTTTAGGTCAGTTGGACAAGCTCCTACGTAGCCAAATGGCGCTGGTTTATGATGCCAAGGTTGCTGAAGTCAAGAGACTTTCAGAAGCTCTACTGATGTTGGATACCAGTCGAATCGTGGCGCGTGGTTATGCTATTGTCAAAAAGGAAGAGTCCGTAGTAGACTCGGTTGAGAGTTTGAAGAAAAAAGATCAAGTGACGCTTTTGATGCGAGATGGTCAAGTAGAATTAGAGGTTAAAGATGTCAAAACAAAATAAATTTGAGGAAAATCTAGCAGAACTGGAGACCATTGTCCAAAGTTTAGAAAATGGTGAAATCGCTCTGGAAGATGCGATTGCTGCCTTTCAAAAGGGCATGGTCTTGTCAAAAGAGCTCCAAGCGACGCTGGACAAGGCTGAAAAAACCTTGGTCAAGGTCATGCAAGAAGACGGAACAGAAAGTGATTTTGAATGAAGAAGCAAGAAAAATTAGCTCTTGTCGAGTCTGCCTTGGAAGATTTTTATGGAGACCAGCAGTTTGCCTCTAGTTTGCGAGAGTCCGTTCTCTATTCCATTCATGCTGGTGGCAAGCGTATTCGGCCTTTTCTCTTGCTAGAAGTTCTGGAAGCCTTGCAAGTAGTTATCCAACCAGCACATGCTCAAGTGGCCGCGGCTTTGGAAATGATTCATACAGGGAGCTTGATTCACGATGACCTTCCAGCTATGGATGACGACGATTATCGTCGGGGGCGCTTGACAAATCACAAGAAATTTGGCGAAGCGATGGCAATATTGGCAGGAGATGCTTTGTTCCTAGATCCCTATGCCTTAATAGCGCAGGCGGATTTGCCAAGTCAGATCAAGGTGGACTTGATTGCCAACTTATCCCTTGCTTCAGGTAGTCTGGGCATGGTAGCAGGGCAGGTTTTGGACATGGAAGGCGAACACCAGCATTTGTCTTTGGAAGAACTCCAGACCATTCATGCCAATAAGACTGGGAAACTACTAGCCTATCCCTTCCAGGCAGCTGCTATTATAGCTGAATTAGCACCAGAAATCCAAGTAAAACTGGAAACTGTTGGTGAATTGATTGGGTTGGCCTTTCAAGTTCGAGATGATGTGCTGGATGTGACAGCTAGTTTTGAGGAAATCGGGAAGACTCCACAAAAGGACTTGCAGGCAGAAAAGTCAACCTATCCAGCCCTGTTGGGTTTGGAAGAGGCCATTTCCTTTTGTAACCAAACTCTGGATCAAGCTAGTGTAAAATTAGAAGAAATCGCCCAGCAAGTCAGCTTTGAAACAGCGCCGATTGTGAAAATAGTAGAAAGTTTGAGAATCAATGGCTAAGGAAAGAGTGGACGTACTAGCTTATAAACAGGGCTTGTTTGAAACGCGTGAACAAGCCAAGCGCGGTGTCATGGCTGGACTAGTCGTAGCAGTCCTTAATGGAGAACGCTTTGATAAACCAGGAGAAAAAATCCCAGATGACACTGAGCTAAAACTCAAAGGTGAAAAACTCAAGTATGTCAGTCGTGGTGGTCTAAAACTGGAGAAGGCCTTGCAGGTATTTGATTTGTCAGTGGAGGGAGCGACAACGATTGATATTGGGGCCTCCACTGGAGGATTTACTGACGTCATGTTGCAAAATGGTGCTGAGTTAGTCTTTGCAGTTGATGTCGGCACCAATCAATTGGCTTGGAAATTGCGCCAAGACCCACGGGTTGTCAGCATGGAGCAGTTCAATTTCCGCTATGCTGAAAAGACTGATTTTGAGCAGGAACCGAGCTTTGCCAGTATTGATGTGAGTTTTATTTCCCTCAGTCTGATTTTGCCCGCCTTGCACCGTGTCTTAGCAGATCAAGGGCAGGTGGTAGCACTTGTCAAACCCCAGTTTGAAGCAGGTCGTGAGCAAATCGGGAAGAATGGAATCATTCGCGATGCCAAGGTTCATCAAACTGTCCTTGAATCTGTCACTGCTATGGCAGTTGAACAAGGTTTTTCAGTGCTTGGATTAGACTATTCACCAATCCAAGGTGGACATGGGAATATTGAGTTTTTAGCTTATTTGAAAAAGGAAGAGGGAGCAAGTAATCAAGTTGCCCCTGAAATAGAAAAAGTTGTAGAGAGAGCACATAGAGAATTTAAAGATGAATAAAAAAGAGAGACTTGAAAAAATTAGAAGATTTGTTACGGATTATCAGATCGGGACTCAGGAAGAAATCGTTGAGTACTTGAAGGAAGCAGGTATTTCTGCTACGCAAGCCACTGTCTCAAGGGACATCAAGGAGCTCGGGATTGTTAAAATTCCTTTGAAGAACAACACCTATATCTATGAGTTGCCAAAATCAATCGTCAAAAGTTTGCAGTTGGCTGAGGACAATATTGTGAGTTCTGAGTTAATGGGAAATATGATCAACCTTGCTGTCATTCCTGGAAATACTATTTTTGTGAAGAGTCAGCTGGTTGAAGCATTTTCTGAACAGATTTTTAGCTGTCTAGCTGATGATGATTCTATCTTAATTGTAGCTAGAACAGCAGAGGCAGCTGAAGAAATTGTTGAACAAGTCAAAAAATGGTAGGTCAGTATGTTACTTGAAATTTCGATAAAAAACTTTGCCATTATTGAGGCAATTTCCCTCAATTTTGAAAAGGGTATGACTGTTTTGACTGGGGAAACGGGTGCCGGAAAGTCTATCATTATCGACGCTATGAATCTCATGTTGGGGGCTCGTGCAACGACAGACGTTATTCGTCATGGTGCGCCAAAGGCGGAGATTGAGGGACTTTTTTCGGTTGAAAACAGTCGCCTTTTACAGGAACTTTTTGAGGAGCAAGGCTTGGAATTGGGTGATGAAATCATCATCCGTCGTGAAATTCTTCAAAATGGTCGAAGTGTTAGTCGCGTGAATGGACAGATGGTCAATCTTTCTGTCTTGCGTGCAATAGGCCAGCATCTTGTCGATATTCATGGTCAACATGACCAAGAAGAGTTAATGCGTCCACAACTTCATATCCAGATGCTGGATGAATTTGGTGATGCAGCATTTTTGGAGCTTAAACAAGCCTATCAGACAAGCTTTGACGCCTATCGCAAAATGCGTAAGCAGGTTCTAGAAGTCAAGAAAAATCAGCAGGAACACAAGTCTCGCATTGAGATGTTGGAATTTCAAATGGCAGAGATTGAGGCTGCAAACTTGCAGGCTGGTGAAGACTTGGCTCTCAACCAAGAACGAGATAAACTCCTCAATCATAAAAATATTGCGGATACGCTAACTAATGCCTATAGCATGTTGGACAATGAGGAATTCTCCAGTCTTGCTAATGTCCGTTCAGCCATGAATGACATGGAAAGTGTCGAAGAATATGACCCTGAATACCGTGAGATTTCAAGTTCTCTATCAGAGACCTACTATGTTTTAGAAGATATTACCAAGCGTTTAGAAGATATTATTGAGGACTTGGATTTTGATGGCAATCGTCTCATGCAGGTTGAAAATCGCTTAGACCTTCTGAATACTATTACTCGCAAGTACGGTGGGACTGTAGACGATGTCTTGCTTTACTTCGCCAAGATTACGGATGAGTACAATCTCTTGACGGGAAATAACCTTTCTTCCGAAGATATGGAAGCAGAGCTCAAGAAATTGGAAGTTAATCTTGTCGATTTGGCAGGGCAACTTGCATCAGCTCGCCATGACTTGGCCCAGCAGCTCGAAGCTGAGATTAAACAAGAACTTCAGGACCTCTATATGGAGAAGGCACAATTCCAGGTTCGCTTTAGCAAGGGCAAATTTAGTCGTGAGGGGAATGAAACGGTCGAGTTTTACATTTCCACCAACCCTGGTGAAGACTTTAAACCCTTGGTCAAAGTTGCATCTGGTGGGGAACTGTCTCGCCTCATGCTAGCTATTAAATCTGCCTTTTCTCGTAAGGAAGGCAAGACTAGTATTGTCTTTGATGAGGTGGATACGGGAGTTTCAGGTCGTGTTGCTCAAGCTATTGCTCAGAAGATTCACAAGATTGGCCAATATGGTCAGGTTTTAGCTATTTCTCACTTACCACAAGTGATTGCCATCGCGGATTATCAATTCTTTATTGAGAAGATTAGCGATGAGCACTCAACGGTGTCGACTGTTCGTCTCTTAACTTTAGAAGAGCGAGTAGAGGAAGTAGCTAAAATGTTGGCTGGGGAAAATGTAACAGAAGCTGCCCTTACCCAAGCTAGAGAATTATTGCAAACGAGGGAGAAATAAATGACAGACTATTATGTAATTGGAGATGTTCACGGAAAGGCAGGTATGCTAGAAGATCTGCTCAAGACCTGGGATGGTCAAACTCAGTTGCTCTTTCTAGGGGATTTGATTGACCGTGGTGAAGATAGTCGCCGTGTTCTAGAAATGGTCAAGGACTTAGTGGACAATCAAGGGGCTATCTGTCTATCAGGAAACCACGAGTATATGTTTCTGACTTGGCTCGATGACCCAGAAGAAAGCTATGACCATTATCGTCGCAATGGTGGAGATACAACTATTAACTCAATCCTAGGTCGTCCCTTGGATGCACCAGTTGATGGCGTCGAAGATGCCAAGCGCGTTGCGACTGAAGCAGCAGACTTGGTCGAATTTATTCGTCAAATGCCTTTTGTAGTAGAGACAGACAAATATATCTTTGTTCACGCAGGTATTGATTTAACTTTGGATGATTGGCATGAAACAACAGATTATAAGAAAGTCTGGCTCAGAAAACCATTCCATGAAGCTGAAAATCATACCGGGAAAATCATTGTCTTTGGGCATACACCGGTTTATGGTTTGCTGAAGCAAGACCGAGGTACTGCTGAGCTTTGGATGACAGAAGATGGCAAGATTGGCATGGATGGAGGAGCTGTCTATGGCGGTGTCCTTCATGGAATCGTCTTTACAGACCAAGGAATGACCGAACACTACTTTATCGAAAATGATGGCTTCATTGCCGAAGATTAGTACTCCTAGCAGGGTATGGTCTTGTCAAAATGTTAAAAACAATTTATAATTAATAGATACCCTGAAAGGAAGAGCATCATGAACTTAGAAGAATTGAAACAACGACAGGAGAAGATTCGGAACTTCTCTATTATCGCCCATATTGACCATGGGAAGTCAACGCTAGCAGACCGCATTTTGGAAAAGACGGAGACGGTTTCTAGTCGTGAAATGCAAGCCCAGCTTTTGGATAGTATGGATCTTGAGCGTGAACGTGGGATTACCATTAAACTTAATGCCATTGAGCTCAATTACACTGCAAAAGATGGAGAAACCTATATTTTCCACTTGATTGATACGCCAGGGCACGTGGACTTTACCTATGAAGTTTCGCGTTCACTAGCAGCCTGTGAAGGGGCGATTTTGGTGGTTGATGCTGCGCAAGGAATTGAGGCACAAACTCTTGCCAACGTTTATCTAGCCTTGGACAATGATTTGGAAATTCTGCCCGTCATTAACAAGATTGACCTACCAGCAGCCGATCCAGAACGTGTTCGTACAGAGATTGAGGATGTCATCGGACTGGATGCTAGCGAAGCGGTCTTAGCTTCAGCCAAAGCTGGTATTGGTATTGAAGAAATTCTTGAGCAGATCGTTGAAAAAGTGCCAGCTCCTACTGGTGATGTAACGGCGCCACTCAAGGCCTTGATTTTCGACTCCGTTTATGATGCTTATCGCGGGGTTATTCTCCAAGTGCGTGTTATGGACGGAGTGATCAAACCTGGCGATAAGATTCAACTCATGAGCAATGGCAAGACCTTTGATGTGACTGAGGTGGGAATTTTCACACCGAAAGCAGTAGGGCGCGATTTCCTTGCGACTGGTGACGTTGGTTACATTGCAGCTTCTATCAAGACGGTTCAAGATACCCGTGTGGGTGATACAGTTACATTGGCAACCAATCCTGCGGCAGAGCCATTACACGGGTACAAGCAAATGAATCCTATGGTCTTTGCAGGGCTTTACCCAATCGAGTCAAACAAGTACAATGATCTACGTGAAGCCCTAGAAAAATTGCAGCTCAACGATGCCAGCTTGCAGTTTGAGCCAGAAACATCTCAGGCTCTTGGATTTGGTTTCCGTTGTGGATTCCTTGGACTTCTCCATATGGATGTTATCCAAGAGCGTTTAGAACGTGAGTTCAACATTGATCTCATCATGACAGCTCCATCTGTTATCTATAAGGTTAACCAAACTGATGGTGAATCTATGGATGTGTCTAACCCCTCTGAATTTCCAGACCCAACCAAGATTGCGACTATTGAAGAACCTTATGTTAGGGCACAAATCATGGTACCGCAGGAGTTTGTCGGAGCAGTGATGGAACTGGCTCAGCGCAAGCGTGGGGATTTTGTGACCATGGACTATATTGATGACAATCGTGTGAATGTTATCTATCAAATTCCACTTGCTGAAATTGTCTTTGACTTCTTTGATAAGCTTAAGTCTTCGACGCGTGGTTATGCAAGCTTTGACTACGAATTGTCAGAGTACCGCCCATCTAAGCTAGTGAAAATGGATATCCTTCTCAATGGTGATAAGGTCGATGCACTCAGCTTTATCGTTCACAAGGATTTTGCTTACGAACGTGGAAAACTCATTGTTGATAAGCTCAAGAAAATCATCCCTCGTCAACAATTTGAAGTGCCGATTCAAGCAGCTATTGGGCACAAAATCGTAGCTCGTACTGATATCAAGGCCCTTCGTAAGAACGTACTTGCCAAGTGTTACGGTGGTGACGTTTCTCGTAAACGCAAACTCCTTGAAAAACAAAAAGCTGGTAAGAAACGCATGAAGGCTATCGGATCAGTAGAAGTTCCACAAGAAGCCTTCCTCAGCGTCTTAAGCATGGATGAAGAATAGAAATAAAACTCTTGAAGATTTTTCAAGAGTTTTTACTTTAAATGAGAGCGAGTAAAATCATCAACTGACAAAATAGATCAGGTTAGAATTTGACAGAAGTTCTTATTTTTCTTATAATGCAGATGGAAAGGTGGTAGGATGAAAAAATTATTAATTTTAGGAACTGTTGTTACTGCTAGTGTTTTTCTAGCTTCATGCTCTAATAAATCGCAAACAGCAACCGAAGAAAGTTCGACTGCGGCTGTTAGTTCTTCTAGCAGTCAGGAAACGAGTAGCTCTAGCTCTACTGTTTCTGAAGCGAAGAAGGAAGAGACTCAAATCATCGGTTCGAATGAATATGGTTTTGTCAAGGTACCCAAATCATGGGTTCGGTTCCATGAAGTAGAAGGTGGAAATGATATACAGTATTGCGATGGAACAGATATCAACATTGTTACGCTGAATACCTTCAAGGCTGAGCAGTTTAATATCAGCGAAGAAGAATATGCTAAACTGGATGTTGTGACTGTCTCGTCTAGTATTTTAACTTCCAAAGAACAAAGCTCTGATTTCAGTAAGGTTTGGGGCTCCAAATCGACCATTGGAGGTTATGAAGCCTATGTTGTCAATGCAATTGCTAAGTCAGGGAAATACCTCGTTACTTGGGTTTTCCGATCAAATGATGGTAAAATCCGCTATGTTTCACTTGAAGGGGATGGGGAAACTTTAAAAACAATCTTACCGATGGTTGAAAGTAGCTGGTCAACTACTAAATCTGAATAAATGAAAAAAAGAAGATCCTTGGTCTTCTTTTTATTTTTTTACGAATAGATAGATGAGTAGAAAAAGAAATGGAGTTGTATATGAAGATCACAAACTATGCGATTTACAAATTGAGAAAAGCTGGGCTGACAAATCAACAAATTTTAACTGTTCTTGAATACGATGAGACTGTAAATCAGGAGCTCTTGCTAGGTGATATTGCAGAACTATCGGGGTGTCGTAATCCTGCTGTATTTATGGAACGCTATTTCCAGATAGATGATGCACAGTTGGAGAAGGAGTTCCAAAAATTTCCATCCTTCTCGATTCTTGATGACTGTTATCCTTGGGATTTGAGTGAGATTTATGATGCTCCAGCACTCTTGTTTTATAAAGGGAATCTAGACTTGCTGAAGTTTCCAAAGGTTGCTGTTGTAGGGAGTCGTTCATGTTCTAGTCAAGGAGCAAAGTCTGTTCAGAGGGTCATTCAAGGTTTGGAAAACGAGTTAATCGTGGTCAGTGGTTTAGCTAAAGGGATTGATACGGCTGCCCATATGGCTGCACTCCAGAATGGAGGAAGAACAATTGCAGTGATTGGAACAGGATTGGATGTTTTCTATCCCCGTGCCAATAAACGTTTGCAGGAACACATTGGCAATCACCATTTGGTACTTAGTGAATACGGACCTGGTGAGGAACCTTTGAAATTTCACTTTCCAGCTCGTAATCGCATCATTGCTGGACTATGCCGTGGCGTTATTGTAGCAGAGGCAAGGATGCGTTCTGGTAGTCTTATTACTTGTGAGCGAGCTATGGAGGAAGGGCGTGATGTTTTTGCCATTCCAGGAAACATTTTAGATGGCCATTCAGATGGCTGTCACCACTTGATCCAAGAGGGAGCAAAGCTGATTGCCAGTGGTCAAGATGTGCTGGCTGAGTTTGAATTTTAAGGAGAAATTGTTCCCTCAGATAAACTTTTCTTCTATATATAGTAGCTAAGTCTTGACAGTTATGGCAAAATGGTTTACACTTTATAAAGTTTATTACTTTGAAAAGGTGTGATAGTGTGGCTACGGCAACAAAGAAGAAAAAATCAACAGTTAAAAAAAATCTAGTCATCGTAGAGTCGCCTGCTAAGGCGAAAACGATTGAGAAATATCTAGGCAGAAACTACAAGGTTTTAGCCAGTGTCGGGCATATCCGTGATTTGAAGAAATCCAGTATGTCAGTCGACATTGAAAATAACTATGAACCGCAGTATATCAATATCCGAGGAAAAGGCCCTCTCATCAATGACTTAAAAAAAGAAGCTAAAAAGGCCAATAAAGTCTTTCTAGCGAGTGACCCGGACCGTGAAGGAGAAGCAATTTCCTGGCATTTGGCTCATATCCTTGATCTGGATGAGAATGATGCCAACCGTGTAGTCTTTAATGAAATTACCAAAGACGCTGTAAAAAATGCCTTTAAAGCACCGCGCAAGATTGATATGGACTTGGTCGACGCCCAACAAGCTCGTCGTGTCTTGGACCGCTTGGTAGGGTATTCGATTTCGCCTATTTTGTGGAAAAAGGTCAAGAAGGGTTTATCAGCAGGGCGGGTGCAGTCTGTTGCCCTTAAGCTCATCATTGACCGTGAAAATGAAATCAATGCCTTCCAACCGGAAGAATACTGGACAATTGATGGTGTCTTTAAGAAGGGTACCAAGCAATTTCAGGCTTCTTTCTATGGTATGAATGGCAAAAAGATGAAATTGACCACCAACGAAGAAGTCAAAGAAGTCTTGTCTCATTTGACTAGTAAAGATTTCACAGTAGACCAGGTAGATAAGAAAGAACGCAAACGCAATGCGCCCCTACCTTATACGACTTCAACCATGCAGATGGATGCTGCTAACAAAATCAATTTCCGTACTCGAAAGACTATGATGGTAGCCCAACAGCTCTATGAAGGGATCAATATCGGATCAGGCGTGCAAGGTTTGATTACCTATATGCGTACAGACTCGACTCGTATCAGTCCTGTGGCTCAGAACGAAGCGGCAAGCTACATTAACGACCGTTTTGGTAGCAAGTATACCAAGCATGGTAGCAGGGTCAAGAATGCATCAGGTGCTCAAGATGCTCACGAAGCCATTCGTCCATCTAGTGTCTTCAACACACCTGAAAGCATCGCTAAGTACTTGGACAAAGACCAACTCAAGCTCTATACCCTTATCTGGAACCGTTTTGTGGCCAGCCAGATGACAGGCGCTATCTTTGATACCATGGCTGTTAAGCTCTCTCAAAATGGGGTTCAGTTTGCGGCAAATGGTAGCCAAGTTAAGTTTGATGGTTATCTTGCTATTTACAATGACTCTGACAAGAACAAGATGTTGCCAGATATGGCTGTTGGAGATGTGGTCAAGCAGGTCAATAGTAAGCCAGAGCAACATTTCACTCAACCACCTGCTCGCTATTCAGAAGCGACTCTTATCAAGACCTTGGAAGAAAATGGGGTTGGACGTCCGTCAACCTATGCTCCGACTATTGAAACTATCCAAAAACGCTACTACGTTCGTCTAGCAGCCAAACGTTTTGAACCAACAGAGTTGGGAGAAATTGTTAACAAACTCATCGTTGAATATTTCCCAGATATTGTCAATGTGACCTTCACAGCTGAGATGGAAGGAAAACTGGATGATGTTGAAGTTGGAAAAGAGCAGTGGCAACGTGTTATTGATGAATTTTATAAACCATTCTCCAAAGAAGTAGCCAAGGCTGAAGCTGAAATGGAAAAAATCCAGATCAAGGATGAGCCAGCTGGATTTGACTGTGAGGTTTGTGGCAGTCCGATGGTGATTAAGCTCGGTCGTTTTGGTAAATTCTATGCTTGTAGTAATTTCCCAGACTGCCGTCACACACAAGCGATTGTAAAAGAGATTGGAGTCGAGTGTCCGAGCTGTCATCAAGGACAAATCATCGAACGCAAAACAAAGCGCAATCGTATCTTCTATGGTTGCAATCGCTATCCAGAATGTGAGTTTACTTCTTGGGACAAACCAATTGGCCGTGACTGTCCAAAATGCGGACACTTCCTTGTGGAGAAAAAAGTCCGTGGTGGTGGCAAGCAGGTTGTATGTAGTAATGGCGACTACGAAGAAGAGAAAATTAAATAAAATGAAGAGTCCTGAAAATGAATTTCAGGCTCTTTTTTGTTGAGGCTTGACAAATTTCCCCCTTGTATGCGAAACTAGAGGAAGAGTAATTTATCTAGGAGAAATCATGCGTCTCATTTACCTCGGTATTGGCTTTATTTCACTGGCTTTAGCTGTTATTGGAGTTGTCCTACCACTTTTACCAACAACTCCCTTTCTTTTGTTAGCTATCGCTTGCTTTTCAAAATCTTCTAAGCGTTTTGAAGATTGGCTTTATCATACAAAGCTTTATCAGACCTATGTAGCTGATTTTCGGGAAACCAAGTCAATAGCGCGAGAACGTAAGAAAAAAATCATCGTATCTATCTATATCTTGATGGGGATTTCTATTTATTTTGCCCCTCTTTTACCAGTCAAAATTGGTCTGGGAGCCTTGACTATCTTTATCACCTACTATCTCTTTAAAGTCATTCCTGACAAAGAATAGATAAAAATAGTAGGTATTTGCCTTGATAAAAATGAAAGTATATTCAAAATAATATGATATAATAAATTTAAAGAAAACATCAAGGAGAATCAAATGATTTACGAATTTTGTACTGAAAATGTGACCTTGCTTGAAAAAGCGATGCAGGCTGGAGCTCGTCGAATCGAACTTTGTGACAATCTAGCAGTAGGAGGAACAACACCTAGCTATGGAGTGACCAAGGCAGCGGTTGAACTGGCATCTAACTACGATACGACCATTATGACTATGATTCGTCCCCGTGGTGGCGATTTTGTCTATACTGATTTTGAAATAGCAATTATGCTGGAAGACATCCGTTTGACTGCGCAGGCTGGAAGTCAAGGAGTCGTTTTTGGAGCATTAACTGCTGATAAGAAGTTGGATAAAGCTAATCTGGAGAAGCTGATTGCCGCATCTAAAGGAATGGAAATTGTCTTCCATATGGCCTTTGATGAATTAAGTGATGAAGAGCAATTGGAGGCCATTGACTGGCTCAGCCAAGCTGGTGTCACTCGTATCTTAACTCGTGCTGGTGTGTCTGGGGACTCGCTAGAGAAACGTTTTGAACACTATCACAGAATTTTGGAACATGCAAAAGGTAAAATTGAAATCTTACCAGGTGGGGGGATTGACTTGGATAACCGTCAAACCTTTATCGACCAGCTGGGCGTGACACAATTGCATGGAACTAAGGTTGTCTTTTAAAAAATAGAAAGGAACTGCTAGCTTTTGGTAGCAGTTTTCACTTATGTTTGAAATTTTTAAATCCTATCAGTTTAATAAAGAAAAGGCCAGAGACTATGGTTTTGTAGAAAATGAGGAATTCTGGACTTATAGTTGCCAGATTTTGCAGGGTGAATTTTTCATGACAGTCTCCATCACTACTGATAATGTGAGTTTTCAAGTCTTTGACCAGGAGACTGGTGACCTCTATCCTCAAGTCCATATGGAAAGCATGAGAGGGACTTTTGTAGGAAGTGTCCGTGAGGCTTGTCTGGAGATTCTCTACCAGATTCGGAAGGCTTGTTTTGAGGTACAGGAATTTCTCTGTTCACAGACCAAGAGAATCATGTCGCTTGTTCAAGAAAAGTATGACAATCAGCTGGAATATCTATGGGAGAAATCGCCTGATACGGCAGTATTACGTCATGAAGGCAATCAAAAGTGGTATGCTGTTTTGATGAGAATCCCATGGGATAAGTTAGATAAGGGGAGAGAAGGGCTAGTCGAAGCTGTCAACCTCAAAAACAATCAAGTGGCTGACTTGCTTTCACAAAAGGGTATTTATCCTGCCTTTCATATGAACAAACGCTACTGGATTAGTCTTACTCTTGATGATAGTTTATCTGATGATGACGTTCTAGATTTGCTAGAAATCAGTTGGAATTTGACTTTGAAAAAGTAAGGAAATTCCCTTGTGTTTTCAAATACTTTCAATTAGCAAAATATTCTTTACTGAAGAAATTTTCAGAAAATATTGGATTTTTTCTTGACAAGAGATTTTTCCTATGCTAAAATACTTAACAAGACATCAAACGAAGGAGAAAGTCAAACATGAAAACAGCTAAGTTTAATCAATTTGCTTTGTTGTTGAGGTACTCGGGCTAGTGCAAAAGCATTAGTCCTGTTTGGCTTACCAAGCGGGAGTAAATCAACATCTCGCTTGGGTTTCTGAGCGAGATGTTTTTTTAAAACCATATTTGGAAAAGGGGAAATCTTATGCGAACAGTTGAATTTCTAGATACCAGCCTTCGAGATGGAGAGCAGACACCTGGCGTTAACTTTTCAATCAAGGAAAAAATTGCCATTGCAAGGCAGCTGGAGAAGTGGGGCATTTCAGCCATCGAAGCTGGTTTTCCAGCTGCTAGCCCAGACTCATTTAAGGCAGTTCAGGAGATTGCTAAAGTCTTGAAGAAAACGGCGGTAACTGGTCTAGCACGTTCGGTCAAGTCTGATATTGATGCTTGTTATGAGGCGCTCAAGGATGCCAAGTATCCTCAGGTTCACGTCTTTATCGCCACCAGTCCGATTCACCGTAAGTATAAGCTCAATAAGAGCAAGGAAGAGATTTTGGAAGCAATCAGTGAACATGTTTCTTATGCTCGTTCTAAGTTTGAAATCGTCGAATTTTCTCCAGAGGATGCAACCAGAACAGAGTTGGATTTCCTCTTGCAAGTTGTACAGACAGCGGTCGATGCAGGGGCGTCTTATATCAATATCCCTGACACAGTTGGATTTACGACGCCAGAGGAATATGGTGCCATCTTCAAATACTTAATTGAGAATGTCAAGACCGATCGTCAGATTATCTATTCTCCTCACTGTCATGATGACCTCGGAATGGCTGTAGCTAATAGCCTTGCTGCTGTTAAGAATGGAGCAGGACGAGTCGAAGGAACCATCAATGGTATCGGGGAGCGAGCTGGCAATGCTGCTTTGGAAGAAATTGCAGTGGCGCTCAATATTCGCCAAGATTACTACCAAGCTGAGACAAGCATTATCCTAAACGAAACCATCAATACGTCAGAAATGGTTTCTCGCTTCTCAGGTATTCCAGTTCCTAAAAACAAGGCGGTGGTCGGTGGAAATGCCTTCTCTCACGAGTCTGGTATTCACCAAGATGGGGTTCTAAAAAATCCTCTTACCTATGAAATCATCACACCTGAATTGGTTGGTGTGAAGAGTAACAGTCTTCCGCTTGGAAAATTGTCAGGTCGCCACGCTTTTGTAGAAAAACTGAGAGATTTGGCCCTAGACTTTACTGAAGAAGACATCAAACCACTCTTTGCTAAGTTTAAGGCGCTGGCGGACAAAAAGCAAGAAATCACAGATGCAGATATTCGAGCTCTGGTAGCTGGAATCATGGTTGAAAACCCAGAAGGCTTCCACTTTGATGATTTACAACTGCAAACTCACGCAGATAATGACATCGAAGCACTCGTCAGCCTAGCCAATATGGATGGTGAGAAGGTTGAGTTTAATGCGACCGGACAAGGTTCTGTTGAGGCTATCTTCAACGCTATCGACAAATTCTTCAATCAATCTGTTCGCTTGGTATCCTATACTATCGATGCGGTGACAGATGGAATTGATGCCCAAGCTCGTGTCTTGGTTACTGTTGAAAACAGAGATACCGAAACCATCTTTAATGCAGCAGGACTCGATTTTGATGTGTTAAAGGCTTCGGCTATTGCTTATATCAATGCCAATACTTTTGTTCAAAAAGAGAATGCAGGTGAGATGGGGCATAGCGTTTCCTACCGAGACATGCCTAGTGTGTAAAGGAGAAGGCTATGACAAAGAAAATAGTAGCACTAGAAGGGGATGGAATCGGTCCAGAAATCATGGAAGCTGGTTTAGCGGTTCTGGAAGCTTTAGCCGAAAAAACCAACTTTGACTATGTGATATACAGGCGCCCCTTTGGAGGTGCAGGTATTGATGCTGTGGGGCATCCCTTACCTGATGAAACCCTCAAGGCATGTAGAGAAGCAGATGCTATTCTCCTTGCGGCTATCGGTAGTCCCCAGTATGATGGGGCAGCGATTCGGCCTGAACAAGGCTTGCTGGCTCTTCGGAAGGAACTCAATCTCTATGCCAATATTCGCCCCGTAAAAATCTTTGACAGTCTCAAGCATTTGTCACCACTCAAACAGGAACGAATTGCTGGTGTAGACTTTGTCGTGGTGCGTGAGTTGACAGGTGGGATTTACTTTGGAGATCATATCCTTGAAGAGCGAAAAGCGCGTGATATCAACGACTATAGCTATGAAGAAGTAGAGCGGATTATTCGTAAGGCAGTTGAAATTGCAAGCAATCGCAGAAAAATCGTTACTAGTATCGATAAGCAAAATGTTCTAGCGACATCAAAACTCTGGCGGAGAGTAGCTGAGGAAGTCGCGCAGGATTTCCCAGATGTGACCTTGGAACACCAGTTGGTGGACTCAGCTGCCATGCTTATGATTACCAATCCTGCTAAGTTTGATGTCATCGTGACAGAAAATCTTTTCGGAGATATTCTATCAGATGAATCAAGCGTTCTATCTGGCACACTTGGGGTTATGCCATCAGCCAGTCATTCTGAAAAGGGACCAAGTCTTTATGAGCCTATTCACGGTTCAGCGCCTGATATTGCTGGTCAAGGGATTGCCAATCCTATTTCAATGATTTTGTCAGTTGCCATGATGTTGAGAGATAGCTTTGGACGTTATGAGGATGCGGAGCGTATCGAACATGCTGTAGAAGCCAGTTTGGCAGCAGGAATTTTAACGATAGATATAGGAGGACAGGCTTCGACCAAGGAAATGACGGAAGCCATCATTGAAAGATTATGAAGATAAATGAAAGAATCACGCTTGCCCTCTTGATTTGGAATTTGCTGATTTTCTTGATTTATGGCATTGACAAATCCAAGGCAAGGAGAGGTGCTTGGCGCATCCCAGAGAAAATTCTCTTGACTATAGCACTTGTCTGTGGTGGTTTTGGTGCTTGGATAGCAGGAATGACCTTTCACCACAAGACTCGAAAATGTTATTTTAAAACAGTTTGGTTTCTCGGGATGGTAACCACACTAGTAGCCTTATATTTTATTTGGAGGTAATGGATGGCAGGAAAATCGATTTTTGATAAACTATGGGACCGTCATGTCATCACAGGAGAAGAGGGGCAGCCCCAACTCATGTATGTGGATCAACACTATATCCACGAGGTGACCAGTCCTCAGGCTTTTCAAGGATTGCGAGATGCAGGTCGCAGATTGAGACGGCCAGACTTAACATTTGGAACCTTTGACCACAATGTCCCGACGGTCAATATCTATGATATTCGAGATGTGATTTCTAAAGCGCAAATTGACAAACTAGCTGAAAATGTTGAGGAGTTTGGGATTGAACATGCGGCCCATGGTTCTGAAAAACAAGGTATCGTTCACATGGTTGGACCAGAAACAGGAAGAACTCAACCAGGGAAATTCATCGTCTGTGGAGATAGCCATACGGCTACTCACGGAGCTTTCGGAGCCATCGCCTTTGGAATCGGGACCAGTGAAGTCGAGCATGTCTTTGCTACCCAGACACTCTGGCAAGTTAAACCCAAGAAAATGCTGGTAGAATTCACTGGTGTTCCTCAAAAAGGAGTTTATTCTAAGGATTACATTCTCGCCTTGATTGCCAAGTACGGCGTTGCTTGTGGTGTAGGATATGTGGTGGAATATCGTGGACAAGCAATTGATGCACTGACCATGGAAGAGAGAATGACCATCTGCAATATGTCCATCGAGTTTGGCTCCAAGATGGGAATCATGAATCCAGATCAGACCACCTATGACTATCTCAAGGGACGGAAATGTGTTCCCGAAGCTTTCGAGGAGGCTGTGGCGGATTGGAAAACCCTAGTCAGCGATGACGATGCTGTTTATGATAAGGTTATCCGGATGGATGTCTCAGACTTGGCTCCTATGGTGACCTGGGGAACCAATCCTGCTATGGGCGTTGACTTTGACAGTAGCTTCCCAGAAATTAAGGATATGAACGATGAACGTGCCTATCATTACATGGACTTGGAGCCTGGTCAAAAGCCAGCGGACATTGAACTAGGCTATATCTTTATCGGGTCTTGTACCAATGCTCGTCTCAGTGACTTGCAACTGGCTGCGCGATTTGTCAAAGGAAAGAAAATAGCACCCAACTTAACAGCAATAGTAGTACCAGGTTCTCGTCCTGTCAAACGAGCGGCTGAGAAGTTGGGCTTGGACAAAGTCTTTCTAGATGCTGGTTTTGAGTGGCGAGACCCAGGTTGTTCCATGTGTCTAGGGATGAATCCCGACAAGGTACCTGATGGAGTTCACTGTGCTTCAACCAGTAACCGCAACTTTGAAGATAGACAGGGATTTGGCGCTAAGACCCATCTCTGCAGTCCAGCCATGGCAGCTGCGGCAGCTATCGCAGGTCGATTCGTAGATGTTCGGCAAATGCCAGAAGCCCAGTAAGGAGAGGATATGGAGAAATTTACAGTTTATACGGGAACGACCGTTCCTCTCATGAATGATAATATCGACACCGACCAAATCCTTCCCAAGCAGTTTCTCAAGTTAATTGATAAGAAAGGCTTTGGTAAGTACCTTATGTACGCTTGGCGTTATCTGGACGACAAGTATACTGAGGACCCAGACTTTGTCTTTAACAGACCTGAATATCGAAAAGCTAGTATTCTCATCTCAGGGGACAACTTTGGCGCAGGATCGTCCAGAGAACACGCAGCTTGGGCTCTAGCTGACTATGGTTTTAAAGTCGTGATTGCAGGGTCTTTCGGTGATATTCATTACAATAATGAACTCAATAATGGTATGTTACCTATTGTCCAGCCCAGAGAGGTTAGAGAGAAACTAGCCCAGTTACAACCAAGCGATCAGGTAACCGTGGACTTGGAACAACAGAAAATCATCTCACCAGTTGGAGAATTCACTTTTGAAATCGATAGTGAATGGAAACACAAGCTCTTAAATGGTTTGGATGATATCGGTATTACCTTGCAGTATGAAGATTTGATTGCTGCCTATGAAAAACAACGTCCGGCCTACTGGCAGGATTAAAAGAAAAATAGAAAAGGAACTATAGAACTATGACAAAACACATTCAATGGAACGGAACACTTTCACAAGAAGGCTATGACATCTTAAAAGGTGAGGGAGGGTGTATCGTTTGCCCTACAAAAGTTGGTTACATTATCATGACTAGCGATAAGGCAGGTCTTGAACGCAAATTTGAAGCTAAGGAGCGTAACCGTAACAAACCAGGTGTTGTACTTTGTGGTAGCATGGATGAGCTTCGCACTTTAGCACAACTTAACCCTGAAATTGAAGCCTTCTACCAAAAACATTGGGACGAAGACATTCTTCTCGGTTGTATCCTTCCTTGGAAACCAGAAGCTTTTGAAAAACTCAAAGCATACGGTGATTGTCGTGAAGAACTCATGACAGACGTGCGTGGTACTAGCTGTTTTGTCATTAAGTTTGGTAAAGCTGGTGAACAGTTGGCTGCCAAACTTTGGGAAGAAGGTAAAATGGTCTATGCATCATCAGCCAACCCATCTGGAAAAGGAAACCGTGGTAAGGTAGAAGGTATCGGAGAACGGATCGAAGGAGCAGTGGACCTTGTCATCGAAGCAGACGACTACGTGGCATCCATCCAACCTGACAAAACGATTGAAACGCGCTACGAGCAAGGTGTGATGGTCTCTATGGTTGATAAAGATGGTAAGCTCATCCCAGAACAAGGAGGAGACCGTTCAATCTCACCAGCTCCAGTTGTTATCCGCAAAGGGCTTGACATTGATAAAATCATGATGCACCTGTCAGATACCTTTAACTCATGGGACTACCGTCAGGGTGAGTATTATTAAGATAAAAAAGAAGTCTAGTGTTATGAGGGAATAAAGCTCTCTACACTGGGCTTTTTCTTTAGAAATTCTTTTCTTTTTCTATAGGATATGATATGCTAGAGATGAACTATATATTAATAGAACTTACTTGTGAAAGTAAATTAAAGGAGTATTCAAATGAACAGTGAACAAAATAACTATTTTTTTGTTGGTACAAAATTTGGTGATGATGATTATCTTGAATATTTTATGAAAGAAGGAAAGTGGGAATTAGGATGGCATAATAACGAGGAAAATAAACAGTATCAAAGAATGTTAAAGTTGTTTAATAAAATTAAACCAGGTGACGTTTTATTTGCTAAATCCACATATGTCAAAAAGAAGAATGTACCTTTTGTAAAGAAAGATGATTTAAAGGTTTCTGTGATGAAAATTCGTGGAATGGCGACTGTTAAAGAGGTTTTAGATGATGGGCATACCATTATTGTTGATTGGAAAAAAGAGTATATAGAGAGGGAGTGGTTCTTCTTTACGGGGCAAGAAACAATATGGTTTCCATCAGATATTAAGTATCGAACTAAAGAGACTAACCAGTTAATAAAATTTGCTGCAAGTGATGAAATCATAATTCAAGACTATGACTATTTTTTGAATCATCCTAATTGGAAAAAGTATAAAAAATTAGAAAGTGAAACTATGTTAAGGAATGATTTTTTATTTAATTATAGTGGTATATTAAAAAAATCCAAAAACCTCATCCTCCGCGGTGCTCCTGGCACAGGAAAAACTTATCTTGCTAAAGAAATTGCTAAAGAATTAACGGGTGGCAACGAAGACCAAATCGAATTTGTACAGTTTCACCCTTCCTATGATTATACGGATTTTGTAGAGGGGTTGAGACCAATTCTGGGGGATGATGGGCAGATTAACTTTGGCTTGCAGGACGGTATTTTTAAGAAGTTCTGTCAGAAGGCTAAAGAAGCTCAGAAAACTGGAGGACAAGATAATTTTGATGAATCTTGGGATCTTTATCTTGAGTATGTTAATAGTAGAGATGAAAAAGAATATTTGACAAAATTTTCCTATCTCACAGTAAATAGTCGAAATAATTTTAATATCAATTATGAAACTAAAGCCAAAGGAACTGTCTTAACAAAATCTTATGTTTATGAACTGTATAAAGATGAAAAATATCTGAAAAAGCCCTTTTATCGTAACCAAGGAAAAAAAGTCCTAGAAACTTTAAAGAAAAGATTTGGTTTGAAAGACTATATCTCTCCAACAGAGATCAAGACAGACAAAAATTTTATCTTCATCATCGATGAAATCAACCGTGGGGAGATTTCTAAAATTTTTGGTGAACTCTTTTTCTCTATTGACCCTGGCTATCGTGGTGAAAAGGGAAGTGTTTCTACCCAATATGCTAATTTACATGAGACGGATGAAAAGTATTATGTCCCCGAAAATGTTTACATCATCGGAACCATGAATGATATTGACCGATCAGTGGATACATTTGATTTTGCTATGCGTCGTCGTTTCCGTTTTGTTGAAGTTACTGCCGAGAGTCAAGTTGGCATGTTGGATAAAGAGCTGAATATCCATGCAGAAGAAGCAAAAACTCGTCTAAGAAACTTGAACGCTGCTATCGAGAACGTTCAGGAGCTAAATAGTCATTATCATATCGGACCAAGTTATTTCCTTAAGTTGGAAGAAGTGGACTTTGACTATGAGTTACTCTGGTCTGATTACCTCAAACCTCTATTGGAAGATTACTTACGTGGTTCTTATGAAGAGGCCGAAACTCTGGATACATTGAAAAAAGCATTTGATCTGACAAATAACGAGCAAACAAATCAGCAAGAGACTGGTGATAATGATGCGTATAACTGATAATCATTATAAAATTGCTAGAGAAGATTTTGTCGCAGAATTTCCCAATCTAAGTCAAGCGCTCCTTGATAGAACACTAGATAACCTATCTCGAGAGGACAATATTTTTATTTTCCCAAATGATTTGATGAATTCTCCTGATTTAGACAAGGACCAAAAGATTTTGGAAACAGTTAATCCGAAAATCAAGACAGGAAATGTGATTGGTTTTCTGGGCTGTGGTCAGGAAAGATTAACGATTTCCTCTCGTTTTTCTGATGAAAGTAATGACCATTTTTTGCATTATCTTTTACAAAAGGTTCTCAATATCAATCTGACTAGTTTAGATGTCGGTCTATCTCCAGAGGATAAACTCTATCAGCTTTTGATTTACCTCTTTCCCAAATATCTGCAAGCTGCTCTCCGAAAAGGTCTTTATAAGGAATACCAGCGATTTTTCCATAACGATAGTCATGTAAAGGGGGTACTAGATGCTGGAAATCATCTGAAAAAAAATCTCCCTTTTATGGGTAATATTGCCTATACTACTAGGGAATTTACCTATGATAATCCACTCATGCAGTTGATTCGACATACGATTGAGTACATAAAGAATCAGAAAAGTTTCGGAGTTCTGCTCGATAGTAATCGTGAAAATATGACAGAAATTACTCGTGTAACTCCAGCTTATAAACTGGCTAATCGTGCCAAGATTATCAGAATGAATAAAATCAAACCCATCCGACACGCCTACTTCAGAGAGTACAGAAAGTTACAGGAACTCTGCTTGATGATTCTGAGTAGAGAAAAGCATGGTCTTGGCCCTCAATCTCAAAGGGTACATGGTATTCTCTTTGATGTTGCCTGGCTTTGGGAAGAGTATGTTCATACCTTGTTGCCAAAAGGTTTTATCCATCCACGAAATAAAGATAAGACGAACGGAATTTCAGTATTTTCTGTTGGGAAACGAAAGGTATATCCAGATTTTTATGACAGAGAACGAAAGATTGTTCTAGATGCAAAATATAAGAAACTGGAGTTTACTGAAAAAGGAATCAATCGCGAGGACTTGTTCCAGTTGATTTCCTATTCTTATATTATAAAAGCTGAGAAAGCTGGACTGATTTTTCCTAGTATGGAGCGGCCAGTAAATAGTGAAATAGGAAAACTAGCTGGTTATGGAGCTCAATTGAAGAAGTGGTCTATCCAAATCCCTCAGAATGCCTCATCCTATAGTGCATTTTGTAAAATGATGGAAAATTCAGAAGAAAATTTTAAAGCGATTATTGATGAAGAAGAGGAGAGAGTCTAATCTCTCCTCTTTCTCTTACTATTTATACAAGTAATTTCCGAACAATATGATTTGATTATTGAAAATATTTGACAAAAACTGTACTTTGGTTTATAATAGGTCAAGGAAACGTCGGGAAAAGGCGTAGAGATGCGCAAGCATAGGTAGGTCATAACAAAAGAAACGAGACATCGATATGTTAAATGAATTTCCAATTTTTGATTACGAAGATATTCAGTTGATCCCAAATAAATGTGTCATTAAAAGCCGTGCAGAAGCAGACACAAGCGTCACACTTGGAAATCACACTTTCAAACTACCTGTTGTACCAGCAAATATGCAGACGATTTTGGATGAGAACGTAGCAGAGCAACTGGCTAAAGGCGGTTACTTTTACATTATGCATCGTTTTGATGAGGCTGGGCGCATTCCTTTTATCAAACGCATGCACGATCAAGGGCTCATTGCTTCCATTTCTGTCGGTGTCAAGGATTACGAGTATGATTTTGTTAGTCAACTCAAGGCTGATGCTCCTGAGTATATCACGATTGACATTGCTCATGGTCATGCGGATAGCGTGATTTCTATGATCCAACACATCAAGAAAGAATTACCAGATACTTTTGTCATTGCTGGTAACGTAGGAACACCAGAAGCTGTGCGTGAATTGGAAAATGCCGGTGCGGATGCCACTAAGGTTGGAATCGGTCCTGGGAAGGTTTGTATCACCAAGGTTAAGACTGGTTTTGGTACAGGTGGCTGGCAGTTGGCAGCACTTCGCTGGTGTGCTAAGGCTGCGCGTAAACCGATCATCGCTGATGGTGGGATTCGTACTCATGGTGATATTGCCAAGTCTATCCGTTTCGGTGCTAGCATGGTCATGATTGGTTCCCTATTTGCAGGACATATCGAAAGTCCAGGAAAAACGATTGAAGTTGATGGGGAACAGTTCAAAGAATACTATGGTTCAGCTTCACAGTATCAAAAAGGCGCTTACAAAAATGTGGAAGGTAAACGCATCTTACTTCCTGCCAAAGGGCATTTGCAAGATACCCTTACTGAGATGGAGCAGGACTTGCAAAGTGCTATCTCTTATGCAGGTGGACGCAAGGTTGCTGACCTCAAACACGTTGATTATGTTATCGTGAAAAACTCTATCTGGAACGGGGATGCTTCACACTAACGGACGCTTAGTCTACCCATAAAAAACTTGTTATTAGAGCAAATTTCTGTTATAATAAGACAAGTTTCCACCCTTAGTGTAATGGATATCACGTAAGATTCCGGTTCTTGAGATGGGGGTTCGATTCCCTCAGGGTGGATGTAAACAGTCTAAGAAAGCCTTAAATAAGGCTTTTTTCTTTATCTCGCCCAAAATTTGCCCCTAAAATTGAAAATTTTATTCTAAAAAATGCTCAAATCCTCTCTAGTCCCGTTTTAAAGTGACTCAGGGGGCTTTTTTTGATATAATAAAAGAGACTGTTATCAGTTAGAAAGAGGTTGGTATGAAAGAATTACAAACTGTACTAAAGAAGCGTTTTGCAATCGAATTTGCAGACAAAAACTTACTGGAAACGGCATTTACTCATACGAGTTATGCCAATGAGCACCGCCTCTTAAAAATTTCACACAATGAGCGCTTGGAATTTTTAGGAGACGCTGTTCTGCAATTATTGATTTCAGAATATCTGTATAAAAAATATCCTAAGAAACCAGAGGGAGATTTGTCCAAACTCCGTGCTATGATTGTCCGTGAGGAGAGTTTGGCTGGTTTTGCGCGTGATTGCCAGTTTGATCAGTTTATCAAGCTGGGGAAAGGGGAAGAAAAGTCTGGTGGGCGCAATCGTGACACCATTCTTGGAGATGCCTTTGAAGCCTTTTTGGGAGCGTTGCTTTTAGACAAGGATGTTGCTAGGGTAAAAGAGTTCATCTATCAAGTCATGATCCCCAAGGTTGAAGCAGGTGACTTTGAAATGATTAAGGATTACAAGACACATCTGCAAGAGTTGCTCCAGGTTAATGGAGATGTGGATATTCGCTACCAAGTGACCTCTGAGACGGGGCCTGCCCATGATAAGGTTTTTGATGTAGAAGTTCTGGTTGAGGGCAAGAGTATCGGAAAAGGCCAAGGCCGTTCTAAAAAATTGGCAGAGCAAGAGGCCGCAAAAAATGCCGTTGAGAAAGGGCTGGATTCATGTATTTAAAGGAAATTGAGATCCAGGGATTCAAGTCTTTTGCTGACAAGACCAGGGTTGTCTTTGACCAAGGTGTGACAGCTGTCGTTGGGCCCAATGGTTCTGGGAAGTCAAATATCACAGAAAGTCTACGATGGGCCTTGGGAGAGTCCAGTATCAAGAGCCTTCGTGGTGGTAAGATGCCTGACGTTATCTTTGCTGGAACAGAAAGTCGCAAACCACTCAATTATGCCTCTGTTATCGTGACCTTGGACAATGAAGATGGCTTTATCAAGGATGCAGGGCAAGTCATTAAGGTAGAACGCCATATCTATCGTAGTGGGGATAGCGAGTATCGAATTGACGGCAAGAAAGTCCGTTTGCGTGATATACATGACCTTTTCTTAGATACCGGTTTGGGACGGGATTCCTTCTCTATCATCTCTCAAGGGAAGGTTGAGGAGATTTTTAATTCTAAGCCAGAGGAACGCCGAGCTATTTTTGAAGAAGCTGCTGGAGTTTTAAAATACAAGACTCGTCGAAAAGAAACAGAAAGCAAACTGCAACAAACTCAAGACAATCTCGACCGCTTAGAAGACATTATCTACGAGTTGGACAATCAAATCAAGCCCCTTGCAAAACAAGCCGAGAACGCGCGCAAGTTTCTCGACTTGGATGGTCAACGTAAGGCGATTTACTTGGATGTACTGGTTGCCCAAATCAAGGAAAACAAGGCTGAACTAGAGCTGACAGAAGAAGAACTAACGCAGGTTCAGGAACTCTTGACCAGTTATTACCAAAAGCGTGAAGAGTTAGAAGAGGAAAATCAAAGCCTTAAAAAGAAACGTCAGGATCTCCAGGCTCAAATGGCCAAGGATCAAGGAAGCTTGATGGATTTGACTAGTTTGATCAGTGACTTAGAGCGAAAACTAGCCCTATCAAAACTGGAATCCGAGCAAGTAGCCCTCAATCAACAAGAGGCACAAGCCCGTTTGGCGACTTTGGAAGATAAGAGAAAGGCTCTAAGTAAGGAAAAGGCTGAAAAAGAAGCTAATCTGGGACGGTTAGAGGAAGGTCTAGCTGAAAACAACAAGGAACTCAATCGCCTAGAAGCAGAGTTGTTGGCTTTTTCAGATAATCCTGACCAGATGATTGAGCTCCTGCGTGAACGTTTTGTGGGGCTTTTACAAGAAGAAGCGGATGTCTCAAACCAACTGACCCGCATCGAGAATGAACTAGAGAACAGCCGTCAGTTATCTCAAAAACAAGCTGATCAACTTGAGAAACTGAAAGAACAACTGACTACAGCTAAAGAGAAGGCCAGTCAACAGCAGGCTGAGCTTGAAACTGCCAAGGAGCAAGTTCAGAAATTATTGGCGGACTACCAAGCTAGTGCCAAGGAACAAGAGGAACAGAAAGTTTCTTACCAAGCCCAGCAGAGCCAACTCTTTGACCGTCTGGATAGTCTCAAAAACAAGCAGGCTCGAGCCCAGAGTTTGGAAAACATCCTAAGAAATCATAGTAATTTTTATGCGGGTGTTAAGAGTGTTCTCCAAGAAAAAGACCGTCTTGGTGGGATCATTGGTGCAGTCAGTGAACATTTGACCTTTGATGTGCATTATCAAACTGCTTTGGAGATTGCACTTGGAGCTAGCAGTCAACATATCATCGTAGAAGATGAAAACGCAGCAACCAAGGCGATTGATTTCCTAAAACGTAACAGAGCTGGTCGTGCGACCTTTCTTCCATTGACGACTATCAAGGCTCGTACGATTTCTAGTCAGAATCAAGACGCTATCGCTGCAAGTCCAGGATTTCTGGGTATGGCAGATGAGTTGGTGTCGTTTGATAAGAGACTAGAAGCCATTTTCAAAAACTTGCTTGCTACAACGGCTATCTTTGATACTGTAGAACATGCGCGTGCAGCTGCTCGTCAAGTTCGTTACCAGGTTCGTATGGTGACGCTTGATGGTACCGAATTGCGTACAGGTGGTTCCTACGCGGGTGGTGCCAATCGTCAAAACAACAGTATCTTCATCAAGCCAGAGCTGGAGCAATTACAAAAAGAAATTGCTGAAGAAGAAGCTGACTTACGGTCAGAAGAAGCGACTTTGAAGACCTTGCAAGATGAGATGGCGGTATTGGCAGAAAGATTAGAAGCTATCAAATCTCAGGGTGAGCAAGCTCGTATTCAGGAGCAAGGTTTGTATCTTGCTTATCAACAAACCAATCAGCAGGTCGAAGAACTGGAAACGCTTTGGAAACTTCAAGAAGAGGAATTAAATCGCCTTACTGAAGGAGATTGGCAAGCGGATAAGGAAAAATGCCAAGAGCGCCTTGCTACTATCGCCAGTGAAAAGCAAAATCTGGAAGCTGAGATTGAAGAGATTAAGTCTAACAAAAACGCTATTCAAGAACGTTATCAAAACTTGCAGGAACAGATTTCTCAAGCTCGCTTGCTTAAGTCAGAACTGCAAGGACAAAAGCGGTACGAAGTGGCTGATATTGAACGCTTAAGCAAGGAACTGGATAATCTGGATATCGAGCAAGAGGAAATCCAGCGTCTTCTCCAAGAAAAGGTTGATAATCTTGAGAAAGTTGATACAGATTTGCTAAGTCAGCAGGAGGAAGAGGCCAAAACTCAGAAAACAAACCTCCAACAAGGTCTGATTCGCAAACAGTTTGAGTTGGATGATATTGAAGGTCAGCTAGATGATATTGCCAGTCATTTGGACCAGGCTCGCCAGCAGAATGAAGAGTGGATTCGCAAGCAAACACGTGCTGAAGCTAAGAAGGAAAAGGTCAGCGAACGCTTGCGCCATCTACAAGGTCAGTTAACAGACCAGTACCAGATCAGTTACACAGAGGCGCTAGAAAAGGCTCATGAACTGGAAAATCTAACTCTGGCGGAGCAAGAGGTTAAGGATTTAGAGAAGGCTATTCGCTCGCTGGGTCCTGTCAACTTAGACGCTATTGACCAGTACGAAGAAGTTTACAACCGTCTGGACTTCCTCAATAGTCAACGAGATGATATTCTGTCTGCGAAAAACCTACTCCTTGAGACCATCACAGAGATGAATGATGAGGTTAAGGAACGCTTCAAATCAACCTTTGAGGCTATTCGTGAATCCTTTAAAGTGACCTTTAGACAGATGTTTGGTGGAGGTCAGGCAGACTTGATATTAACTGAGGGTGACCTTTTAACAGCTGGTGTGGAGATTTCTGTCCAACCACCAGGTAAGAAAATCCAATCTCTCAACCTCATGAGTGGTGGTGAAAAAGCCCTATCTGCTCTGGCTCTGCTCTTCTCCATTATCCGTGTTAAGACCATTCCTTTTGTCATCTTGGATGAGGTAGAGGCGGCACTAGACGAAGCCAATGTTAAACGTTTTGGGGATTACCTCAATCGTTTTGACAAGGACAGCCAGTTCATCGTCGTAACCCACCGTAAGGGGACGATGGCGGCAGCGGACTCTATCTATGGAGTTACCATGCAAGAATCAGGTGTGTCTAAGATTGTTTCGGTTAAATTAAAAGATTTGGAAGAAACAATAGACTAGTTACCAAATGATAGCATCTCTTAGGAGGTGCTATTTTTTAAAACTAAAGCGCTAAATTTTCTCTTAAGGTCGGTTCAGGCGCAAAAAACGACATTTGGGATTTCCTTTTAGCGAAAAGACTTTCTCTATGATATAATAGTTTCATGATTACAACAGTACCTATTAAGAACGAAAAAGACATTGCAGTACCGGGAAAAACAGTCCTTGTATTAGGTTATTTTGATGGCATCCACAAGGGGCACCAGAAACTTTTTGAAGTAGCCAGTAAGGCTTCAATGAAGGATTATTTGCCAGTTGTCGTGATGACCTTTACAGAGTCGCCAAAACTTGCCTTGCAACCTTATCAACCTGAACTCATGCTTCACATCGTCAATCATGAGGAACGGGAGCACAAGATGAAATGGCATGGGGTAGAGGCTCTTTTCTTACTTGACTTTAGTAGCAAATTTGCTAGTTTAACGGGTCAAGAATTCTTTGATACCTATGTTCGAGCTTTAAAACCAGCTATTATTGTAGCAGGATTTGACTATACTTTTGGCTCTGATAAGAAAACTGCGGATGACCTGAAGGATTATTTTGATGGAGAGATTATCATTGTTCCTCCGGTCGAGGACGAAAAGGGCAAGATCAGTTCCACACGGATTCGCCAAGCTATTCTTGATGGTGATGTCAAGGAAGTCAACCATCTACTAGGCACACCGCTTCCAACTCGCGGAATGGTCGTTCACGGAAATGCTCGTGGGCGTACTATCGGTTATCCAACAGCCAATCTAGTCCTAAGAGATCGAACTTATATGCCAGCAGACGGCGTTTATGTAGTCGATGTAGAAGTACAACGTCAGAGATATCGTGGCATGGCAAGTGTTGGGAAAAATGTTACTTTCGATGGAGAAGAGCCACGTTTTGAAGTCAATATTTTTGACTTTTCAGATGATATTTATGGTGAGACTGTCATGGTCTACTGGCTGGACCGTGTCCGTGATATGGTCAAATTTGACTCCATCGACGAGCTCGTAGACCAACTCCAGAAAGATGAAGAAATTGCTCGGAACTGGAAGGATGGAGAGTGAAAGTTTGCTATCAATTCGAAAGAGAAGGTAGAATGAAATTCATATAATGGACAAAAAAAGTAGCCTGAAAAGGCTACTTTTTATTAAAACACGCGATAGACATAAGGATTTTCTGGTTTGTCTACTTTTGTGAAACTCTCAACCTCTAGTGTTGGGAGTTTTTGTTTGAGTTCTTTATGGTAGTGGAGGGTCAGGGTTCCTCTAGCGCTAATCCAAGTATTGTCAGGATACTGGCGTGAGTTTCCCTTGGTCAAGAGTCCATATACTCCAGAGTCTGCGATACAGTGGATGATTCCAAAGCGAAAGAGGAACTGGCTATCTGGATGGCTAGGATCGTTATAGACAAAGCCTGTAAACTCTATTTTCTTTCCTTCAAACTCTTGAGGGTAGTCATAGAGAACCTCCATGACCTCCATATAGTTTTCATCAGTGATGTGAATGGTTGGCTGGGAGAGGTATTTGTCAGCTGTAGTCCTCATTTCCTTTTCATAAGCAGATTTGGAAAAATAGGTACTGGTATCGGGTTTGAGGTATTGACTGGATGTGCCTTCGCTTGCCTGAATAGCAGTATCGATTCCCTCAGCAAGTGGGAAATGATAACCTTGAGCAGATACAGTTCTAGAGTCCAAACTTACTGTCGGAAAGGCAACTCCAATCAAGAGAGGTAGTGACAGTAAAAGGATGCTGATTCGTCTAGATCGACGACTTTCCAAATGGCTGTGAGAGTTGATTTTCTTGATCCAGATATAGAATTGGACCAGAGCCAACAGAAGAGAAAGGACCATAGAGATATAGACTAGATAGGAATAGTGGAGGTTAATGTAGTGACTGAGCTTGCCAGATAGCTGCAGATAAAGGGTCAGAGCAAAATAACCTAGTAGAATGATAAATCGGATCATAGCATCACCCCCAACATGTAAGAATAAAGCAAGACAAGCACTGTCACGATGCCCATGAATTGCCAGATGAAGCGTGCTTTTAGATAGTGTTTCATCATGAGGAGATTTTTGATATCAAGCATGGGGCCAATGACCAGAAAAGCAAGGACTGGCGCTAGGCCGAAGCTCGAGAGGAGAGAAGCACCGATAAAGGCGTCCGCCTCGCTACAAAGAGAGAGGAGAAAGGCTAGAAACATGAGCAAGAGAATCGCAAGGACTGGACTTGCGCTGATAGAGATCAAGATCCGAGTCGGGACATAGACCTGCACGATAGCCGCAAAGAGACAGCCAAAGACCAAGTAACGCCCCATATCGAAAAACTCATCAATAGCTTGTATGAAGACCTGAAAGACCTTTCTAGCAGGACTCAAGTGTGAAAAGTCATGTTCGTGACAAGTAATAGAATTCTCTTTTTGAATGGGTTCCTTCCAGAAAAATCCTAGGAAAATTCCAAGCACCAAAGCAATCACAATAGCTCCCAGCGCTCGCAAGAAGGCAAGTTTTATTGAATTGCCAAAGGCAGAATAAGTGGCGAAAAGAACGATAGGATTGATGATGGGAGCAGTCACCAGAAAGGGAACGGCCGTGTAGCTGGGCACTTTCTTTTCCAAAAAACGATTAATAATTGGGACGATTCCACACTCACAGGATGGAAAGAGAAAGCCAATGAAGGTACCAAAAAAGATCCTCCCCCAACGATTGCGAGGAAGAAACTCATACACTTTATCAGGTGTGATATAGACCTCAATCACCCCCGAAATGAGACTCCCAATCAGGACAAAAGGAAGGGCTTCAATCATGATAGAGAGAAAAATAGCCCCCGCTTGTAATACACTAGGAGGAAGAGATTGGAAAAGTGTCATTTATTTTTTCTTCTCAACTTTTTCTTTTTTATCATTGTCATCTGGAAAAGTGACTTGTGTTAAGTCAGGAAGTTTGGCGAATTCTTCAAACATCTTGTCCAAGTCGTCGGTTTTTGTAAATTTAACAGCCATGGGCCTACCTCTTTTCTATATTCTATCTCTATTATACTATTATTTTGTGGAAAAGGAGGTATTAAACTCGTGCATATTTCTGATTATATCAAAATAGATAGTATTTTAAATTAAATTTATATGACTCATAGGATTTTAATATTATTTATGCTAAAATTAGCATATCTGATAAAATATATTGAGGGTGGTTTTTCTAATGAAAAATAAAATAACTTGGAGCACTTTTGAATCAATACATAGTGATGTAACAAATACTTTTGAACAATTATGTAGGATACTATTTAAAAGGCAATTTTTAGATAATACTTCCGTCTTAACTTCAAGTCCAAATCATCCAGGTGTTGAAGTTTCACCTATTTTTAGTCCTAAAGTAGAAAAAACAATTGCCTTCCAGTCAAAATATTTTTCAGGTAAAGTAAATTATTCTCAAATTCAAAAATCAGTAAACAAGACTATCGAAAAATATGCTAGTCAACTTGATGTTTTCTATCTATACTGTAACAAGGATTTAACATTAACAAGTCAAAGTTATAAAGAGATTGAATCAACTTTGAAGAGTGCAGATATTGAACTAAGAGTCATTAGTAATAATGAAATACTAACTCAAGTTGCTCAGTATAACGATTTACAATTCTTCTTTTTTGAGAATCACATAATAACGAGAGATTGGTTTGAAAACTATAATCAATTATCATTTGATTCATTAGGTATGAGGTATAATCCAAAGTTCAATGTTGAGACTGGAACGGATGAAAAACTTTATCTTTTTACTCGAAATCAAAAAGCTATT
This sequence comes from bacterium, assembly GCA_905221355.1. GTDB lineage: Bacteria > Bacillota > Bacilli > Lactobacillales > Streptococcaceae > Streptococcus. Next base: position 330,144 of record CAJNCU010000001.1, on the reverse strand, counting down.
GATAAAATCAATAGTAAAAAACTAGAACTCATCAAAGAGCTAGATACGCTCTATAGCTTAAGAGAAAGTAATATAACTTCTAAAATTAAGAAATTTATTGACAGTTTAGAAGATGTAACGGTTGATGATATAGAGAATTATTTAGAGTGGAATGATAAAATTTATCGTAGTTTAGAGTTCGAACTTGAAGAATTGAGTATTAATAGGGAAAAGCTAGAAAATAAAATAAAGTTAGCCAGTGATATGTCTTCAGAGAATCGGAATATAATATCCAATCAAGTACGTGATATAGATAGATTAACAAGGTATCTATATTGGATTGGCAGTTCAAATAAAGAGGAGGCTCTCATTAGTGATAAAATTCTAGTTGTCACTGGTGAAGCAGGTATGGGTAAAACTCAACTACTTGCAAATTCTGTAAAGGAAACAATGAGTGAGGATGGGTATGCACTTCTTTTGTTAGGCCATCACTATTTATCTAGTAGTGATATTTCTAAACAAATTATGGAGAAATTTGAATTAAATTATGAATTTCGTAAATTTTTAGATATATTGGATACTCTGGGAGATGTTGAGAATAAACATATTTATATTTTTATTGATGCAATCAATGAGACTCCAAATAGAAGTGTGTGGCAGACTGGTTTATCAAAAATTACTTCAGAAATATGTAAGAGAAAACATATTAAACTTGTACTGTCTGTAAGAACAGGGTATGAAAAACTCGTTTTTGAAGAAAAAATGATAGAGCGACTAAACAGTGGGGAACTTTTAAGAATTACGCATCATGGTTTTCAAGATGATTCTGTAGTAGCAATTAAAGAATTTCTAAATTTTCACAATATTCCATTTTCGCCATCTGAGTTATTAAACTATGAGATGACAAATCCGTTGTTTTTAACTTTATTCTGTAAAACATATAATGGAGAAGAATTAAATCTTTTTCAAATGTTTGAACGTTTTATTACTTTAATTGATGAAGAAATTCAGAAAGCCTTAGGTATTCCGGATTCGGGTAAAATATTAAAAAAATTATTATTAGAAATTGCCGAATGTCAACTTAGTAATAGCAATAATTATCTTGTTGAGGAAGACCTATTTCAAATGAAATTTTGGTCATATTACGGCATTCAGAATAAATCATACTTTCTTTCTTTTCTCCTGAAATCAGGTTTAATGATTGGTAATGTACATCAAGATAAAGAAGTGTATTCCTTTGGGTATAATCTATTAGAAGATTATCTTAAAGCTAAAAAGATTATGGAGTTTCCTTTTGATAAGAAAGAATTAGAGTCTTATCTTGAAAAAGAGTTATTGAAAATTGAAAATGGAGAGATTCAAAATAACAATAACATAGATACTTTTTTCTTTGTTTCTTGTTTCTATTTTAGAAAATATGATGAAGACTGTATAAAGTTGATTGAAAAGATTTCTAACGAATATGATTGTTATGATTTAGCCAACAGAAATTTAAAGAGCTTTTCTTGGCGACCAGTAGATACAGTAAGTAGAGAGCTTTTTAGAAATATTGCAAATAATTACCCTACAAATTATCAAGATGTTTTCAATGTTTTAATCGAAAATGCGATTAAAGAAAACAGTCCTATAAATTCGGAGTACTTACATGAAATTCTTTTTCCTAAGCAGTTAAATAAACGCGATAGTCTTTGGCTACCATTTATAAATAATTTAACAAATGAATATGAGAGAGTTTTTCAATTGATTTGCCTTTTTGATGAAGGTAATAAAATTGATTCCCTTTCGAAAGAGAAAATTAAGTTGCTTTTAATATTGTTCACATGGTTGCTAGCTTCTTCAAATAGAAGGTTACGTGATATAACATCAAAAGCAATGATTGAAATTTTGAAGAATAATTTTGAGTTTAGTGAATATCTATTACAAAAATTTGAAACAGTTAATGACCCTTACATTATTCAAAGATTATATGGCATTGTTCTTGGTGCCTGTACTAAAAAAGAAACCCCTTATGAAAATGAGTTTCAATCTTTAGCAGAGTTTATCTATTCAAGTATATTTGATAAAGAATTCAACTATCCAGATATTTTACTGAGGGATTATGCAAGATTGATTATTGAAAGATATTTATTTGAATTTCCTAAAAATAGTGCCAAAATAGACCGTTTAAATATAATTCCTCCTTACAATTCTAAGCCGATTCCTATTGTTACTCCTAGCACCTATAGTAGCTCGGATAGTAAAAGAGGAGGCTTTGACAGAATAGATACTTCTATGAGACCAGAAGGTGTCGGTATGTACGGTGATTTTGGAAGATATACTTTCCAATCAGCACTAAATCGGTTCAAGAATGTTGACATTGAGAATCTATATCATTATGCGATGCAATATATTCGAGATGAGTTGGGATATTCAGATGAATTGTTTACTGAATATGACATTTCATGCGGACACCCTCTTGATAGAGGAAGAAATCACACTATTGAGAGAATTGGAAAGAAATACCAATGGATTGCATTTTATAATATTCTAGCAAGGATTTCAGACTTTCATAAGTTAAAGGATTGGGGCAACTCATCTGATGAAGAATATAAAGGTGCTTGGGAACTTTATGTTAGAGATTTTGATCCTACTTTAAATTGTCATTTTATGCTGCCTTTAGAATCACTTCCGAAATTCAATATTGAATATAATGAAAACTTTATCGAAGATACAGGAGTTAATAATCAACAAATTAATGAGTGGATTTTACACAAAACAAGTTTGTTTGATATGCCTTTAACTTATAAAGATAATGATGGGACAGAATGGACATTGATTTATCAACATAAAGAAATTAAAAACCCCAAAAATGAAACTCCTGATACATTTTCATGGTTTTGTGAAGGTCATCAGAGAACGTGGAGAATTATTGAAGCATATTTTGTAAAAAACAGTGAATTCGATTCTTTAAAATCTAATTTTGAAAAAAGGGAGATGTTCAAAAATGGAATACAGTCTGAAGCGACCTCTCTATATCAGATATATAACAGAGAGTTCCCATGGTCACCAGGTGTGAAAGAAATTGTAGAAGATTCTTGGTTCAACTATAATGTAGAAACTGGTGAGGAGGAAATTAAACGTCAAAAAGTTTTTGATTTCATTCAATCTGGCGAAGAGGTTGAACTTGTTGACAAAGAAGAGTATTTTACTGTTAAAGTAAAAAAGACACTTGCCAAGCTTTTGCCTGCCCATATTCATTTTTGCTGGGAAGAAGAATATGATGCTTCTAAAAAAGAAACTATATCATTCGATATTCCTTGTCCAGAGTTGATTGGTAAATTACATTTAGTTCAGAAGAAGTATGATGGATATTATTTTAGTCAAGAGGGAGACTTAGTAGCTTTTGATGGTGAACTAACAAATACTATAAATGGATTGATTATACGAAAAGATTATCTTGATCAATTTTTAAAAGAAAATGATTTAAGTGTATTTTGGAATTTTATTGGAGAAAAACAATACTTTACCAAATCTCCTCGAGACCAATATTATAGTAGATGGAGAGGATTATTTTGGATGGAAAAAAATTTAATTCAGCATGATATTGGGCTAGTAGATAAAAGTTTTTAAGTTTTGCATTAAAAATGGAAGACTAAAATATAGATATTATAGAAGATTAATCAAGTAAATATAAAAACCGTTTTTAGAGAAGAGACTCTATTGTTTCCCTTATGGTATAATAGGTTTATGGATAAAAAATATGAAAAAATCTCCCAGGATTTGGGTGTAACCTTAAAGCAAATCGATATTGTTCTAAGTTTGACGGCAGAAGGGGCGACGATTCCCTTCATCGCGCGTTATCGGAAGGACATGACTGGTAGTCTGGATGAGGTGGCGATTAAGGCTATTATTGACCTGGATAAAAGTCTGACAAATCTCAACGACCGTAAAGAAGCTGTCTTAGCTAAGATTCAAGAACAAGGCAAGCTGACCAAGGAATTGGAAGAAGCTATCCTGGCAGCTGAAAAATTAGCAGACGTAGAAGAACTCTACCTTCCTTATAAGGAGAAACGTCGTACCAAGGCAACCATTGCCCGTGAAGCTGGACTCTTTCCTCTTGCTCGCTTGATTTTGCAGAATGTAGCTGACTTAGAGAAAGAGGCCGAAAAGTTTGTCTGTGAAGGATTTGCGACTGGTCAAGAAGCCTTGGCTGGTGCGATTGATATCTTGGTCGAAGCCCTATCCGAAGATGTGACCTTGCGTTCACTAACCTATCAGGAAGTGTTGAGACATTCTGAAATCACTTCGCAAGTCAAGGATGAAAATCTCGATGAAAAACAAGTTTTTCAGATATATTATGATTTTTCAGAGACAGTTGGCAATATGCAGGGTTATCGTACCTTGGCTCTCAATCGCGGTGAGAAACTAGGGATTTTGAAGGTCGGCTTTGAACATGCGACGGATCGTATTCTTGCCTTCTTTGCTGCTCGTTTCAAGGTGAAAAATGCCTATATTGATGAAGTAGTTCAACAGTCAGTTAAGAAAAAAGTTTTGCCTGCTATCGAACGACGTATTCGGACAGAATTGACTGAGAAAGCAGAAGAAGGAGCTATCCAACTCTTTTCTGAAAACCTGCGCAATCTCCTCTTAGTTGCTCCGCTGAAAGGGCGCGTGGTTCTTGGATTTGACCCTGCCTTTCGTACAGGTGCCAAGCTAGCTGTCGTTGATGCAACGGGGAAAATGCTTACAACTCAGGTCATTTATCCTGTTAAACCAGCATCAGCTCGTCAGATTGAAGAAGCCAAGCGAGACTTAGCCGACTTGATTGGTCAGTATGGCGTAGAAATTATTGCCATCGGAAATGGAACTGCAAGCCGTGAGAGTGAAGCCTTTGTGGCAGAAGTTCTGAAAGATTTTCCAGAAGTGAGCTATGTTATCGTCAATGAAAGTGGCGCTTCTGTCTACTCTGCTAGTGAACTTGCTCGTCAGGAGTTTCCAGAATTAACTGTTGAAAAACGCTCTGCTATCTCAATTGCCCGTCGTTTGCAGGATCCCCTTGCTGAATTGGTCAAAATCGATCCCAAGTCAATCGGTGTTGGTCAATACCAGCACGATGTTAGTCAGAAGAAACTGTCTGAAAGTCTGGACTTTGTCGTTGATACGGTGGTTAACCAGGTTGGTGTCAATGTCAATACCGCCAGCCCAGCTCTTCTTTCCCATGTGGCTGGACTCAATAAAACCATTTCTGAAAATATTGTCAAATACCGTGAGGAAGAGGGAAAAATCACTTCACGCGCCCAAATTAAAAAGGTTCCTCGCCTCGGTGCCAAAGCCTTTGAGCAGGCTGCTGGTTTCCTCCGTATCCCAGAAAGTAGCAATATCCTCGACAATACAGGAGTTCACCCAGAAAACTACGCTGCCGTTAAGGAGCTTTTTAAACGCTTGGAAATCAAGGACTTGAATGAAGAAGCACAAAATAAGCTTAAGTCCCTTTCAGTTAAGGAGATGGCGCAAGAACTGGATCTTGGCCCAGAAACCCTTAAAGATATCATTGCTGACCTTCTCAAACCAGGTCGAGATTTCCGTGACTCTTTTGATGCACCTGTGCTTCGTCAAGATGTCTTGGATATCAAGGACTTAAAAGTTGGCCAGAAGCTGGAAGGAGTGGTTCGTAATGTCGTTGATTTCGGTGCATTCGTTGATATCGGGATTCACGAAGACGGCCTCATTCATATTTCTCATATGAGTCGCAAATTTATCAAACATCCCAGCCAAGTGGTGTCTGTTGGAGATTTGGTAACGGTTTGGGTTAAGAAAATCGATACCGAACGTGAAAAAGTCAATCTGTCGCTACTAGCTCCAGATGAATCTAACTGAGTACGTTCAGTCTGTTTCCCTCGAAGACTTTGGTAGACCTTTTTCCCACCAAGCCCAGTGGAATTCTCGTCTGCGAACGACAGGTGGGCGATTTTTCCCTAAAGATGGGCATTTGGATTTTAATCCCAAGGTCTATAATGAACTTGGTTTGGAGGTTTTTCGGAAAATCGTACGGCACGAGCTTTGCCATTATCACCTATATTTTCAGAAAAAGGGATATCGACATAAGGACCGAGATTTTAAGGAACTTTTAAAAGAAGTGGATGGACTGCGCTTTGTACCATCTTTGAGAGCCCAAAGTAGTTACCTAGTCTATCAGTGCCAATCTTGCCAGCAAACTTATCAGCGTAAGCGTAGGATTGATACGAAACGCTATCGTTGTGGCGTCTGCCGTGGTAAACTCGTCATCTTAAATCGGCCTAAGGACTGATGTCTGTGAACCCGTTTCATGCTATACTACTTGTAAGAATACCGAAAGAGGAAACAATCATGAATACAAAATTTTATAAAATGAGACGAAATCGTATGGTGTCAGGAGTTTTAGCTGGGCTATCAGACAAGTGGAATTTTGATGTAACCTTAGTCCGCTTTCTCTTCGCCATTTTTACCGTAGCAAATTTTGGAATTGGTGTGATAATATACATCATCCTGGACTCTATCCTGCCAACTAAGGAAGAAATCGAAGCAGAAATGTACGGAACAGGACCACGCAAACGTAAGGAAGCCCAAGCCATTGAAGACAATGATGGCTGGTTTTGGTGAGTTGGATTTTGAAATAGTTTATAGATACTTTCCTTATTTCTCAAAGAGGTCAGAAAAAGAAGTGAACCTTAACCCTTGTATCCACAAGGGTTTTCTTCTTGCCTTTCTTTTATGGTAAAATATTGATAGCGAAATTGCTTGATTTTTTCAATCTTACAAAAATGTAAGATTAAAGTCTCTTTTGTAAGGTTAGGTTATGGCAGGCCGTCTTTTTTTGCGATAAACTAGACTCATAAAGAACAAAGGAGCAAAACCATGAAAAGAGTTTTACAAAAGAAAACAAGAAAACCAAGTCAAAAAGATATAGAGCGTGTTCAACTGGGATGCGCTATGATGCAAGCACAGTTTCAAATGATGGGATATTAAGAAGGAGAAAATCATGACACTTTTAGATGTAAAACACGTTCAAAAAATCTACAAAACACGTTTCCAAGGCAACCAAGTTGAGGCCCTCAAGGATATTCACTTTACCGTAGAAAAGGGTGACTATGTTGCCATCATGGGAGAGTCTGGCTCTGGGAAATCAACCCTGCTTAACATCCTAGCTATGCTGGATAAGCCAACTCGTGGTCAAGTTTACTTGAACGGAGTAGACACAGCAACTATTAAGAATTCACAGGCTTCGAGTTTCCGTCGTGAGAAGTTGGGATTTGTCTTCCAAGACTTTAACTTACTAGATACCTTGTCTGTCAAAGACAATATCTTGCTTCCTCTAGTTTTATCAAGGAGACCCATCACTGAGATGATGAAGAAATTGGTGGTAACAGCTGAAAATTTAGGCATCAACCAATTGCAAGAGAAGTACCCTTACGAGATCTCTGGTGGTCAAAAACAGCGGGTAGCAGTAGCACGCGCCATCATCACTGAACCTGAAATTCTCCTTGCGGATGAGCCAACAGGAGCCCTTGATTCCAAGTCATCTGCAGCTCTTCTAGATGTTTTTGATGAAATTAATGAGCGCGGCCAAACCATTCTGATGGTAACTCACTCAACGGCAGCAGCCAGCAGGGCCAAGCGCGTTCTCTTTATCAAGGACGGCATTCTTTACAACCAAATCTACCGTGGAGATAAGACAGAGCGTCAGATGTTCCAAGAAATCTCTGATACTTTGACCGTTATGGCAAGCGAGGTGAATTAGTATGTTCCGATTAACCAATAAGTTAGCGGTATCTAACTTGATTAAAAACCGCAAACTCTACTATCCCTTTGCTCTTGCTGTTCTCTTAGCAGTGACCATCACCTATCTTTTTTACTCTTTGTCACTTAATCCTAACATTGGCAAGATCCGAGGGGGAGAAACTATCTCTATGACCCTGGCTCTCGGTATGGTGGTTGTTACCATCGCTTCTGGAATTATTGTCCTTTATGCCAATAGTTTTGTCATGAAGAACCGCTCCAAAGAGCTGGGTATATATGGTATGCTGGGTCTTGAAAAGCGCCATTTGATCAGTATGGTTTTTAAGGAGCTTCTTATTTTTGGTTCCTTAACGCTGACAGCTGGTCTCGGCCTAGGAGCTCTCTTTGATAAGCTAATCTTTGCCCTTCTTCTGAAGTTGATGAAAATGAAGGTGGAGCTCGTTTCAACCTTCCAACCAATAGTCTTTATCCTAGTTCTTATCGTTTTTGGCGCTATTTTCCTAGGTTTGATTTTTATCAATGCCTTTCGCATCGCCCGTATGAATGCTCTTCAGCTCTCCCGTGAAAAAGCCAGTGGTGAGAAAAAAGGACGTTTCTTAGGTCTTCAAACCATTCTAGGTCTAATCAGTTTGGGAGCTGGTTATTACCTAGCAGTTACAGTTGAAAATCCACTTTCTGCTGTTCTGATTTTCTTCGTAGCAGTTTTGTTAGTAATTTTGGGAACTTATCTTCTCTTTAATGCAGGAATTACAGTTTTCTTACAAATCTTAAAGAAAAACAAGCGTTACTATTACCAACCCAACAACATGATTTCCGTATCAAATCTCATTTTCCGTATGAAGAAAAATGCGGTTGGTCTGGCGACGATTGCTATTCTTTCAACCATGGTCTTGGTGACTATGTCTGCTGCAACAAGTATCTTTAAGGCATCAGAAAACTTCAAGAAGGTCATGAACCCACATGATTTTGGGATTACAGGACAGAATGTTGAAAAAGAAGACATCGAAAAACTCTTGAACAAGTATGCTAGTGATAAAGGATTGACTGTCACAAAGAAAGAAGTCCTTACATACAGTAACTTTGGTGTGGCAAATCAAGAAGGTACGAAATTAACAATCTTTGAGAAAGGTCAAAATCGTGTTCAACCGAAAACTATTTTTATGGTCTTTGACCAAAAAGACTATGAGAATATGACGGGGCAAAAACTTGGACTTTCAGGCCATGAAGTTGGATTGTTTGCTCAAAACAAGCAACTTCAAGGGCAGAAAGAACTGACTCTGAATGACCAGACCTACACAATCAAGGAAGAAATCAAAAAAGATTTTATTCTTGAACATGTCCCAAATCAGTACAATATCCTAACTTCGGACTATAACTATTTGGTTGTTCCTGACTTGAAAGCCTTTCTTGACCAGCATCCTAATTCTTCCATCTTTAATCAATACTATGGTGGTATGAATGTAACGGCTAGTGAGGAAGAGCAACTCAAACTTGCCAACGACTATTCAAAATTCCTTGGTGATTTTAATAGAGAATTAAGCAAAGAAGGAAGCTATGTTTACGGAAGCAATCTAGCTGATAGCAGTGCGCAGATGAGTGCTCTCTTTGGTGGAGTCTTCTTCATCGGTATCTTCCTCTCTATCATCTTTATGGTGGGAACAGTTCTTGTCATCTACTACAAACAAATCTCTGAAGGCTATGAAGACCGTGAACGCTTTATCATTTTGCAAAAAGTCGGTCTCGATCAAAAGCAAATCAAGCAAACCATCAATAAACAGGTGCTAACTGTTTTCTTCCTCCCTTTGCTCTTTGCCTTCCTACACCTTGCCTTTGCCTATCATATGCTTAGTCTCATCCTAAAAGTCATTGGGGTGCTAGATGCAACCATGATGCTGACTGTCACTCTGTCCATCTGTGCGATCTTCCTCATCGTCTACGTTTTGATTTTTATGATTACCTCAAGAAGCTATCGCAAGATTGTGCAAATGTAAAAAAGATACCTCGATGATTGTCGAGGTATTTCTTTTATTTTAAATGCTAAAGAGTTGTCCCAAGAGGAAGGTTACGCCCATGGTCAGAAGTCCGATACAGAGGTTGCGGATCATAGCTGTTTTCGTAGGAGCCTTGCCTAGTTTAGCACTGGTATAGCCAGTGACGAGAAGGGAAAGGGCCACGATAAAAACAGTAGCAGGAATACGATAGTCACTTGGAAAGACGGTGATTGAAAGCATAGGAGGAAGACTTCCCAGTACAAAGGCAATAAAGCTAGAGATAGCAGCATGCCAAGGATTGGTAAATTCTTCGTACTCGATACCGTATTTTTCCTCAACCAAGGCTTTGAGTGGATTTTTTAAAAAGGCCTTGTTGGTCAAAAGTTGGGCGGACGTTTCACACTCACCGTTTTGAAGATAGGCAGCATAGAGGGATTGTTTTGCAGATTCGATATCCTTATCCAAGAGCAACTGTTCTCTAGCAACAGCGGCTTCTTCCGTGTCTTTCTGAGTGGATACAGAGACATATTCGCCACCGGCCATAGAGAAAGCACCAGCGAGGATAGCCGCTAAACCTGATAAAAAGATAATCCAGATATTGCTTGTCGCACTGGCAACGCCGATAACGACTCCAGCGATGGAAATAATTCCATCATTGGCACCAAGAACACCTGCGCGTAGGATATTGAGTCGTCCTGCAAAGTTAGCATCAATTTCATGTTTTATTTCTGTCATAGTCATCTCCTTTCTCTTCATTATAGAGAAAAGAGTAGGGGAATACAAACTTTTTAAACTATCTGAAAAAAGTTCTACGATTCTAATTTTTAGGTCCTTTGAAGTTTCTCCGAAAAAGTAGTGCTATCCTACTGTACTAGAACTTTTTAAACTTATCTATGGTATAATAGAAGATAGATTTATCAATTGGAGAATAAAGGATTTTATGATTAAACTTGTAGCAACGGATATGGACGGAACCTTTCTTGACGGAAAGGGGCGGTTTGATATGGAACGCCTCAAAAACGTACTTGTTTCTTACAAGGAAAAGGGGATTTATTTTGCAGTGGCTTCAGGTCGTGGTATCTTGTCCCTGAAAAAGTTGTTTGCGGATGTATGTGATGAAGTGATTTTTATAGCTGAAAATGGGAGCTATGTTGAGTTTCATGGTGAGGATATGTATGAGGCTACTATGTCTCGGGATTTTTACTTGAGCACTTTTGAAGCTTTAAAGAAATCGCCTTATTTTGATGAAAGAAAAATGCTCTTGACTGGGAAAAAAGCTTGTTACGTATTAGACACAGTGGATGAGACCTATCTCATGTTTAGCCGTCACTACAATGAAAACATTCAAAAAGTAGCGAGTTTAGAAGATATCACGGATGAGATTTTTAAATTCACCACCAACTTCACAGAAGAAACGATAGAAGCTGGTGAGGCCTGGGTCAACGAAAATGTTCCTGGTGTGAAAGCCATGACAACAGGTTTTGAATCCATCGATATTGTCTTGGACTACGTTGATAAGGGTGTGGCCATTGTTGAGCTGGCAAAAAAACTTGGTCTAACCATGGATCAGGTTATGGCATTTGGCGATAATCTCAATGACCTTCATATGATGCAGGTTGTTGGACACCCCATCGCTCCTGAAAATGCGCGACCAGAGATTTTAGAATTAGCAGAAGCAGTGATTGGTCACCATAAGGACCAGTCAGTGATGGCTTATATGGAGGGTTTGTAATGGCAGATATTAAATTGATTGCACTAGATTTGGACGGTACTTTGCTGACAACGGATAAAAAGCTGACAGATCGTACCAAGGAGGTCCTCAAAGCTGCGCGTGACCGTGGCATCAAGGTCGTTCTGACAACGGGACGTCCTCTGAAGGCTATGGATTTCTTTCTCTATGAGCTAGGGACTGACGGTCAGGAGGATGAGTACACCATCACCTTTAATGGTGGTCTGGTACAGAAAAATACAGGAGAGATTCTCGATAAAACAGTCTTTTCAATCGACGATGTGGCACGCTTGTACGAGGAAACTGAAAAACTCGGATTACCGTTAGACGCCATTTCAGAAGGAACAGTCTATCAAATCCAGTCTGACCAAGAAAGTCTCTATGCTAAGTTCAACCCAGCCTTGACTTTTGTGCCTGTTGCTTTTGAAGATCTATCTAGTCAGATGACGTATAATAAATGTGTTACTGCTTTTGCCCAAGAACCTTTGGATGCGGCGATTCAACAGATTTCTCCAGAATTGTTTGACCAATATGAAATCTTCAAATCGCGTGAACTCTTATTGGAATGGTCGCCGAAAAATGTCCACAAAGCAACAGGTTTAGCGAAATTAATTAAACACTTGGGAATCTACCAAAGTCAAGTCATGGCTTGTGGGGACGAGGCCAATGACCTTTCTATGATTGAGTGGGCAGGTCTGGGAGTTGCCATGCAAAATGCAGTTCCAGCGGTTAAGGAAGCTGCCAATGTGATTACACCTATGACCAACGACGAGGAAGCCGTTGCCTGGGCTATCGAAGAATACGTGCTAAAGGAGAAGTAAAATATGGGATTGTTTGACCGTTTATTTGGAAAAAAAGAAGAGCCGAAAATCGAAGATATTGTAAAAGAAGCACTGGAAAATCTTGATTTGTCAGAAGAGGTTGAAGAAAACCAAACGGCTGTCGAAGAAACTTCTCAGGAAGAAACAACAAGAGACAAAGTGGAAGAAACTCTTGCTCAAGAAGAAATTCCTCAGGTCTTGACAGAAGAAGTTATTGAATCAGAAGCAGTCGAGGAAACTGCTCAGGAAGAGCTTGAGCTAGAATCTGATGAACTGGAACAATTCCAAGAGCCGGAAGAAATTCTAGAAGAAGAGAACCAAGAAACTGTAGAAACTGAAGAAGAGCTCGCGTCTGAAGTCGTAGAAGAAAGTCCTCAGGTTGAAGAAACCGTTCAGGAAAAATATGACCGTAGTCTCAAAAAAACCCGTACGGGATTCGGTGCTCGTTTGAATGCCTTCTTTGCCAACTTTCGTTCTGTCGATGAAGAATTCTTCGAGGAATTGGAAGAACTGCTCATCATGAGCGACGTCGGTGTGCAAGTCGCTTCCAACTTAACAGAAGAACTACGTTATGAAGCCAAATTAGAAAACGCTAAGAAGCCTGACGCACTTCGTCGTGTTATTATCGAGAAATTGGTTGAACTCTATGAGAAGGATGGCAACTACGACGAACAAATCCACTTCCAAGATGGTTTGACAGTCATGCTCTTTGTTGGTGTTAATGGTGTTGGGAAAACAACTTCTATCGGGAAATTGGCTCATCGCTACAAACAAGCTGGCAAGAAAGTCATGTTGGTTGCGGCAGATACCTTCCGTGCTGGAGCCGTTGCTCAGCTAGCAGAATGGGGTCGACGTGTGGATGTTCCTGTTGTGACGGGACCTGAAAAGGCTGATCCAGCAAGTGTGGTATTTGATGGGATGGAACGTGCTGTAGCAGAAGGGATTGATATTCTCATGATTGATACTGCTGGTCGTTTGCAAAATAAGGACAACCTTATGGCCGAGTTGGAAAAGATTGGCCGCATTATCAAACGTGTCGTGCCAGAGGCACCCCATGAAACCTTCCTGGCCCTTGATGCGTCAACTGGACAGAATGCCTTGGTACAAGCTAAGGAATTTTCTAAGATAACACCATTGACAGGAATTGTTTTGACAAAAATTGATGGAACTGCCCGAGGTGGTGTTGTACTAGCTATACGCGAAGAACTCAATATCCCTGTAAAATTGATTGGTTTCGGTGAAAAAATCGATGATATCGGGGAATTTAACTCAGAAAACTTTATGAAGGGGCTTTTAGAGGGCTTGATTTAATACAAAATAAATATCCTGCAAGTTAATCTTGCAGGATATTTTTGCTATTCTAAACGTCCATCTTCACGATAGGCGATATCTGGTTGCCAGGTCCATTTGGCTCCATACTTCTCAAGTAAGTCAAAGCTAGCTTGTGGTCCCATGCTCCCAGATTTATAATCGTAGAGTGGAGCTCCGTTTTCAGCCCAGAGTTTTTCAATACGGTCAATCAATTTCCAAGAAGCACTTACCTCATCCCAGTGGCTAAAATTGGTTGAGTTGTTGTTCAAGACATCGTAGATTAATTTCTCGTATGGATCTGGTGAGGCTCCAGTAGCAGTAGCATCTGTACGGTAATCCAAAGAGCTTGGTGCGAGGTTAAATTCTTCACCGACTTGTTTCCCATTTAGGCTGAGAGAGAAGCCTTCAGTTGGTTGGATATAGATGGTCAAGATATTTGGTGCCAATGGTTCTCCGAAGATAGAGTCCATTTGCTTAAAGACGATATTGACGTGAGTTCCTTTTTCCGTCAGACGTTTCCCTGTACGGAAGAAAAAGGGAACACCCCGGAAGCGATCGCTGTCTACAAAGAAGGCACCAGATGCAAAGGTTTCTGTTGTAGATTCAGGATCGACATTTGGTTCGCTTCGATAGGAAATGTATTTCATGCCATCGATTTTACCAGAGCGGTATTGACCACGGATAAACTGTTCTTTCAATTCTTCCTCAGTTGGATGATAGAGGTTTTTAAAGACCTTAATCTTTTCAGCACGAATCTCATCTTTTGTAAAGCTAGCTGGTTTGTCCATGGCTAGAAGAGAGAGGAGTTGGAGAGTATGGTTTTGCACCATATCACGAAGGGCACCAGATTGATCATAGTAGCCACCACGTTCTTCTACACCCAAGCGCTCTGCAAAGGTAATTTGAACATTATCGATGTGTTCGCGATTCCAAACATTCTCAAAAATCATGTTGGCAAAACGAACAGCAAAGATACTCTGAATCATCTCTTTACCTAGGTAGTGGTCGATACGGTAGATTTGCTCCTCATCAAAGGCCGCAAGGAGATCTTCATTGAGTTTGCTAGCTGTTTCGTAGTCTGTACCAAATGGTTTCTCAACGATCAAGCGCTCAAAACCTTTGCCATCAACAATGTTTTCAGATTTGAGGTGCTTGGCAATGGTTCCGAAGAACTGAGGTGCCATAGACAAGAAGAAGAGCTTATTGTGTTCAGCTTGGTATTTTTCATTTAGCTCAGCTTGTAATTGACGCAGAGCAATGTAATGTTCCGTATCATTCACATCATGGCTTTGATAGTAGAAATGGCTAGCAAATTCTTGGGCTTGCTCGGTACTATCTGCCAAGTCAAGGATGGACTCGACAACTACAGATTCAAAATATTCCTTACTCCAAGGTCTACGAGCTGTTCCGATAACAGCAAAATGCTCAGAGAGATTGCCTGATTTATAGAGTCTGAAAAGGGAAGGGTAGAGTTTGCGTTTAGCTAAATCTCCACTCGCACCGAAAATTGTAACAATAACCTTTGATGACATCTAGCTACCTAATTTCTATATTTTTTCCTAGTTGGACTAGGGATGAGATTTTCTCATTGTCATAGCTTTTATTTTATCATAATTTTCAAAAAAAACAAAAAATCCAATACGCAATTAAAAAACTGTAAGGAGAACCTTACAGTTTTGTTTTATACATTTAAGACCTTGTCCAAGAATTCTTTTAGACGAGGGTGTTGCGGGTTATCAAAGATTTGATCTGGTGTCCCATCTTCCAGGAATTCACCATCAGCCGTAAAGATCACACGGTTGGCTACCTGACGAGCAAATCCCATCTCGTGGGTTACGATGATCATGGTCATGCCTTGCTCTGCTAATTCCTTCATAACGTTTAGTACATCTCCAACCATCTCAGGGTCAAGAGCAGAAGTTGGTTCATCAAAGAGCATGATATCAGGATTCATGGCAAGTCCACGAGCGATGGCTACACGCTGTTTCTGACCACCTGAAAGACTATCTGGATTGGCATTAGCTTTATCTGCTAGTCCAACCTTTTCAAGCAACTCCATCCCCAATTTTTCAGCTTCTTCTTTGGTCATTCGTTTGTGTTCAATAGGTGCAAAAGTGATATTTTCTAGGACGGACATGTGAGGAAAGAGGTTGAAGTGTTGGAAGACCATTCCTACGTTTTCACGAACATGGTCGACATTGGTTGATTTGTCAGTCAAATCATAACCGTTCACAGTGATGTGGCCACTCGTTACCTCCTCGAGAAGGTTAAGGCTACGGAGGAAAGTGGATTTACCAGAACCGGAAGGTCCGATGATACAGACAACATCCCCTTCATAGAATTTAGTCGTAATGCCTTTTAAAACTTCATTTTTTCCATAATACTTATGCAAATCATTTACATCAATTTTTAGTTTTGCCATTAACGAATCCTCTTTTCTAAGCGTTTCGCTAGTCTAGTCAAAAGCGTGATAATTACAAGATAGAAGATAGCAAGGATTGCATACATCTTGAAACTTTGGTAGTTACGGGCGATGATGATCTTACCAGTTTGGAAAAGTTCCACCAGACCGATAGCAGATACGATGGTTGTATCTTTAAGAGCGATAACGAATTGGTTGACAAAGTTTGGCAACATCAATTTAGTCGCTTGTGGCAAGATAATCTTTCGCATGGTTTTTCCATAAGAGATACCAAGACTGCGGCTGGCCTCCATTTGCCCAACTGGAACAGCTTGAATCCCACCACGAACGATTTCAGCGATATAAGCTGCCGCATTAAGTGAGAGGGCGATAGTACCAGCTACAAAGTCATTGATTGGACTTTGTTGACCTGTAATCGACTCGATGAAGTTTGGAATCCCCCAGAAGATGAAGGCAGCAAGAATCATCAAGGGAATACCACGGATAACATCAACGAAAATCTCAGAGATTAGACGAAGAGATTTGTATGGGCTAACACTAAACATACCAAAGATAATACCGATGACAATGGCAATTGCAAATGAAATAAGTGCTAAGGCAAGAGTGATTCCAAGTCCACTAAGAAGTTGTTTGTAGTTGTTTTGAAGCAAGCCCCAGATAGTTGTTTCGTCAACCGTACTTGTAGAGTTGGTTGAAGATTCGCTAGCTAGATACTTGTCAAGAATCTTTTGGAATTCACCGTTAGCTTTGAGGTTCGCAAGTCCGTTATTGAACATCTGGATCAATTCTGGGTTTGTTCCTTTTTTAACCGCAAAGGCAGTTTCACCGATTGGAGTTCCAGCGATTGGCGTTTTCAATTTTTGCCCTTGGCTGATAGAATATTTGAGAACTGGCTCATCATCCATCACAGCATCAATAGAGCCAGTGTTCAGACTGTCATACATAGAAGCCCCATCTGCAAAGGTTTTAATCTTATAGCCGTATTTGTTTTGATTCTCAGTAAGGAACGTTTGAGAAGCAGTTCCGTTTTTAACACCGACAGTTTTATCCTTGAGGTCTTCATAAGAAGCAATGGTGCTTGATTCTTTCACACCGAGAATCGTATTTGCTGTGTAGTATGATTCTGAGAAGTCGAAGGTTTCCTTACGGGCATCCGTTACAGACATACCAGCAATGATACCATCTGCTTGTCCTGCTTGAACAGCACTAATAGCTGCGTCAAATCCTGGGTTGGTAATCTCAATTTCAAAACCTTGATCTTTGGCAATGGCCTTGATGAGGTCCATATCAATACCAGTGTATTGATTGCTTGAATTTTGAAAGACGAATGGGGCGAAAGATGAGTCGCTGGCAATAATGTACTTGCTTTTCACTGGAGTAGCTTTTTGTCCAGCAGCAGTAGTTGTCGTTGGGCTTGCCGTAGTTGTAGAAGCTGTCCATTTTTGGATGATTTGCTCCAAGCTACCATCCTTCTTCATTTGGGCTAGGGCTTCATTAAACTCGGTAACCAAGTGTTCATACTTGCTCCCTTTCTTGACACCAAAAGCAAAGCTTCCAACAGCCTCACCATCCATATTGATGCTGAGATCTTGTCCTTGGTTAATCGCATACTCAATAACAGGTTTATCATCCATGATGGCATTTACAGCACCAGCACTTAGACTGTTATTCATCAAATCACCTGTATCAAAGGTTTTAATAGAGAAACTGTATTTATCTTTTATACTTTCGAGGAAACGTTGAGCGGCAGTTCCGTTCTTAACTCCAACTGTTTTGCCGCTAAGTTCCTCATATTTGGTGATTTTATTTGCCTTTGTGGTAGCAATGACAACTTTTGTATCATAATAGGTATCAGACATGGTAAAGACATTTTCACGTTCTTTTGTTTTTGTCATACCTGCCATAATAGCATCTGCTTGACCTGACTGCACTGCATTTACAGCTGCATCAAAGCCAGGATAAGACATTTGGATGTTCCATCCTTTGATTTCTGCGACTTTATTGATAATATCAACATCAATCCCTTTATAGGTTTGATCTGAATCTTTAAACTCAAAAGGTGCGTAAGCTGTATCAGACACAATCTTAACAGTATCAGCTTTTGCCATACCTAGTGAGAAAATGGGAAATAAAATGAGCAAACATGCTAGTATTTTTTTCTTCATTTTTAGTCTCCTTTTCCGAATATTTTCCCATTATATCAGAAAATGAAAGAAAAGGCAAATTTTTATATTTTTGTGTCAGAAAATATAACATCTATGTTTTCTTTTCCTTCTTGAATTGCTACTATAAAATGATATAATAATAGTATGCAATAGAAGAGATGAGGGCAGGAACATGAAGAATAAAAGAATATTTAAAGACTTCCAATCTTCCCAAATGAGTTTAAATATTTACACAAGTCCTTTGTTAGCCTTTGTTTTTGTCTTTATAGGAGAGTTTGTTGCATATACTTTGTATGGTATTAGCTTGTTAGCTCTCATCGGACTTGCTAGAAATTTTGGAGAGGCTGGTCAAAATCTTGCAACTTACTTGCAAACCTTGCAGCAGAGCTTGACGGATAAAACAAGTGACTTTCGTTTAATTTTAGCATTGCTGTCCTTTGGTTTTATTCTCAACACTGTGTTCAGATGGACTAAAAAAGTTGAGAAAAGATCTATTAGAACCTTGGGATTTTATAGAGAAAATTTCCTTAGCAGTCTTCTGAAAGGATTTGGCCTAGGTTTGGCACTTTTTCTTCTGACCTTGTTAGGTTTGGTGGTCTTGGGGCAATATCGTTTGGAATCCATTCGCTTGAATCCTTATTCGCTTACTTTTGTCGTCTTTACTATCCCATTTTGGATTTTACAGGGGACAGCAGAAGAAGTGGTGTCCCGTGCTTGGCTTCTTCCACAATTGGCCTCAAGAACCAATATAAAACTTGCTGTTGTCATATCTAGCATATTCTTTACCCTGCTTCATGTGGGAAATTCTGGTCTAACACCTCTATCTCTAGTGAATCTCTTCTTATTCGGAGTTGCCATGGCTCTTTACCTTCTCAAAACTGATATAGTTTGGGGTGTTGCAGGTATTCATGGAGCTTGGAATTTTGCTCAGGGCAATCTTTTTGGCATTTTAGTTAGCGGTCAACCGTCAGGAACGTCTCTGATGACCTTTTCACCACAAGGCAATCAAGTTTGGCTATCAGGAGGCTCTTTTGGGATTGAAGGTTCTATCATGACAAGTTTAGTCTTGTTACTTCTGATTGTCTATCTCGCTAATCAATTAAAGAAAGAAAATGAAAGGATGTGACTTAGGTCCGTCCTTTTCTTCGTGAAAATGCTATAAGTATGCTAAAATAGGAATAGCACATGGAGAGAGGATTCTTATGATCAATCGGATTACAGATAATAAATTTAAACTAGTATCAAAATACGAACCTTCAGGAGATCAACCCCAGGCAATTGAGCAGTTGGTCGATAATATCGAGGGTGGTGAGAAGGCTCAAATTCTGATGGGGGCGACGGGTACAGGGAAGACCTATACCATGAGTCAGGTTATTTCCAAAGTCAATAAACCAACTTTGGTCATTGCCCATAACAAGACGCTTGCTGGTCAGCTCTATGGGGAAT
The DNA here is from genome assembly GCA_905221355.1 of bacterium. Lineage (GTDB taxonomy): Bacteria > Bacillota > Bacilli > Lactobacillales > Streptococcaceae > Streptococcus. The sequence continues at coordinate 310,525 of CAJNCU010000001.1, read as the reverse complement.
TTAAGGAATTTTTCCCTGAAAATGCTGTTGAGTATTTTGTATCTTACTATGATTATTACCAACCCGAGGCTTATGTTCCTTCGAGCGATACCTATATTGAAAAGGACAGTTCTGTTAATGATGAGATTGACAAGCTCCGTCATTCAGCGACTTCGGCTCTTCTGGAGCGTAACGATGTCATCGTCGTGGCTTCAGTCTCTTGTATCTATGGTTTGGGTTCGCCAAAGGAATATGCTGATAGCGTCGTTAGTCTCCGTCCAGGTCTTGAGATTTCTCGTGACAAACTCTTGAATGACTTGGTCGATATACAGTTTGAACGCAATGATATTGATTTCCAACGGGGAAGATTTCGCGTTCGTGGGGATGTGGTGGAGATTTTCCCAGCTTCCCGTGATGAACACGCTTTTCGAGTAGAGTTTTTCGGGGATGAGATTGACCGTATCCGTGAAGTAGAGGCTTTGACAGGTCAGGTATTGGGAGAAGTGGATCATTTGGCGATTTTCCCTGCCACTCACTTTGTGACCAATGATGACCATATGGAAGTTGCGATTGACAAGATTCAGACAGAGTTGGAGGAGCAGTTAGCTGTCTTTGAGAAGGAAGGTAAACTGCTAGAAGCCCAGCGTTTGAAACAGCGGACAGAGTATGATATTGAGATGTTACGTGAGATGGGTTATACCAACGGTGTTGAAAACTATTCTCGCCACATGGATGGTCGTAGCGAAGGAGAACCTCCTTATACGCTTCTCGACTTCTTCCCAGATGATTTCTTAATCATGATTGATGAGAGTCACATGACCATGGGGCAGATCAAGGGCATGTACAATGGAGACCGCTCTCGTAAGGAAATGCTGGTCAACTATGGTTTCCGTTTGCCGTCTGCTTTAGATAATCGTCCTCTCCGTCGGGAAGAATTTGAGAGTCACGTTCATCAGATTGTTTATGTTTCAGCGACACCTGGTGACTATGAAAATGAACAGACCGAGACAGTGATCGAGCAAATCATTCGTCCAACAGGGCTTCTAGACCCAGAGGTGGAAGTCCGTCCGACTATGGGGCAAATAGATGATCTCTTAGGCGAAATCAATGCCCGTGTTGAAAAAAATGAACGAACCTTTATTACCACTTTGACCAAGAAAATGGCAGAGGACTTAACCGACTACTTCAAGGAAATGGGTATCAAGGTCAAGTACATGCACTCAGATATCAAGACCTTGGAACGAACGGAGATTATCCGTGACCTGCGCTTGGGTGTCTTTGATGTCTTGATCGGAATCAATCTGCTCCGTGAAGGGATTGACGTGCCTGAGGTAAGTTTGGTTGCTATTCTAGATGCTGACAAGGAAGGTTTCCTTCGTAACGAACGTGGATTGATTCAGACCATTGGACGTGCTGCCCGTAATAGCGAAGGCCATGTCATCATGTATGCAGACACGATGACTCAGTCTATGCAACGTGCTATAGATGAAACAGCCCGCCGTCGCAAAATCCAGATGGCCTATAATGAAGAACATGGTATTGTACCACAAACCATCAAGAAGGAAATCCGTGACCTGATTGCCGTAACCAAGGCAGTTACCAAGGAAGAGGACAAGGAAATTGACATCAACAGCCTCAACAAGCAAGAGCGCAAAGAACTCGTCAAGAAACTGGAAAAACAAATGCAAGAAGCCGTCGAAGTGCTTGACTTTGAACTGGCAGCTCAGATCCGTGATATGATGCTGGAAGTCAAGGCGTTGGGTTAGATAGGAGAAAACGAATGACAAATACAGAAAATAATAAATTTCCACGCTGGGGTAAATATCCAAAAAATAATCCTAAATTTAATTATGTTAGGGCCAAACTCGATGATACAATTATTCCTAAGATTTCTGATGAAGATTTTAGAGCACTATCTGACTTTCCTTTGATTTATATTTATATATCCCCTATTCAAAGTGATGGAAGAAGGTATTATTATATAGGTCAGACTATTGATGCGAGTAGGAGAACTAAAGAGCATAGTGAAAAGTTAAAAAAAGAAAATTATGAACGTTTTAAAGAATTTATAAATGGTGAGTATATAGCTTTTTATGGAGAGAATATATCCCAAAATTTAAATTATATTGAAAAAATTTTGATTTTAACTTTTATAGAAGAATTTAATTTTTTAAATTTTGTAAACATGAATAAAGATGGTGATTACGTTGGTAAATTACTTGCAAACAAAGATATAGGTAATGAATCGGGAAAATATCAAGCATTAAGAGAAATTGTTGAAAAAGATGTGATCAATAATATTCTTAAATTTTTATAGGAAAATAAATTAATTGATGATAAACCAAATTTAAAGCGAGTAACTTCAAGTTTGTTTGCAGAAAGTCCATTCTTTGAACTTACAGAAAATCAAAATTCTATTTTAAAAATGATTTTAGAACAAAGTGATAAACGTGTTCATTTTATTAAAGGAGGAGCTGGAACAGGGAAAACTGTACTATTATTACATCTTATTGCTCGTTTAAAATTAGAAAAACCTAATTCTCAAATTGCTATATTTGTAAGGAATACACATAGAGATAGATTTAAAAAAATTTTAACTAGTTACGGATTGAAACCAAATAAAAACAATATAGATATTGTTACTTTTAATAAATTAAAAAATACTAACAAAAAGTTTGATTATATTTTTATTGATGAGGCTCAACGAACAACAAGATTAACTGAGAATTTAATCTATCCTACAGGTGCCAAAAATGATACAGATATTTTAAAAAATATTAATGGAATTTCAAATAATATAGAAGATTTTTCGAAGGAAGAGTTTGATAAACTACCTTATCCAGCTGTTTTAGACTATATCAAAAAGAAATTCGATGATTCACAATTAATAATTTCTTATGATAATACTCAATGTTTAAGAAAAGGTGATAATAAATATGTTGAAGAAACTTTTAAAGATGTACAGAGTGTTGTTAATAATACGCCTGAATTAGAACCTCAGCTCAGAATTTTAAAAGGTAGTGATAGTAAATTTGCAAATAAGTTTATAACATTTATAAAAGATCTGTTAGGAATAGAATCTCAAAAAGATTTGGATAATCGCTTTATTTCTAAATATAAAGACTTGGGAGAAAAAGGGTATTTCAATATAGCAAGAAATATAGAGGAGTGGGTAGACTATTTATCAAATCAGCAATCTAAATTTCCTGAAAAGAAATCACTTCGTTTGGCTGGGTACTGTAAACCAGCAAAAAAAGCAAATGATTATGAATTCATAAAAATTCATAATAAAGAATATTCATTGAAATGGAGTAGGGATGGAGATAAGTTTAGAAATTATGCGAATAAATCAACAGAAGTTGGAAATGTTTATGATATTCATGGGTTTGATATAGATTTTGCATCTATTTATATTGGTAAAGATATCTATTTAGATGAGAAAGAAAAATGTATTAAAGTGGATAAAGATAATTCTTTCGATACTGCTACTAAAAAAGGTGTTGATCAAATTGATGAATTTGTAAAAAATGCTTATTATATTTTATTGACGAGAGCTGTGTACGGTCAAATGGTTTATATAGAGGATGATAAACTAAGGGAGTTTTTGCTAAAAATATTTCCGGCTGATAAAAATTAATAGTTTGTGAAAGAATATATTGATTCTTAATAAATTCAAATAACCGTCGAAGTGCTTGATTTTGAACTTGCCACCCAGATTCGGGATATGATGTTGGAAGTCAAGGCGTTGGGATAGGGAAGGATAAAAATAAATGGATCTTACTATCAAACAGATGGAAACTCCTGAAGAGATAGAAGGAAAATCCCTCGTTCACTGGCAAACGTGGAGAGAGGCTTATGATGACCTTTTACCTGCAGAATTTCAGGAGACGATGACATTAGAAAGATGTCGATTCTTTAGTCAAAAATATCCAGAAAATACATTGATTGCGATGGACGGCATGAAGGTAGTTGGTTTTATCAGTTATGGAAACTTTCGTAGTGAGACTATTCAAGCTGGTGAAATTATCGCCTTATATGTTTTAAAAGACTATTATGGAAAAGGTATTGCTCAGAAGTTAATGACGGAAGCTCTGACTACTCTTGAACATTTCTCTGAGGTATTAAAAGAAAATAAGCGAGCCATTGCTTTTTATCAAAAAATGGGTTTTACTGTTGATGGCCAAGAAAAAATACTTGAACTTGGAAAGCCTATCATTGAAATTAGAATGGTATTTAAGAGTTCAACAAAATCAGAGAGTTAAATGCAAGGACAGTTGTGATTTGTTTTCAGATTGCACAATGAACAAATGATTACGTTTTAGAATATATTTTTAAATAGAGAGAAGTTATTGTGAAAGTAAAAGAGACGAAGTATAAGAAGTCATCGGGGCTAGATTCTCATAAATTAGTAGGGTTCTGTCTTATATTTAGTTTGGTATTAGTGATAGGATTTGGTGTTAATCAAATTTTTAATATCTTACCAATTCCATTGCCCTACAAGGAAATCAATTATAGTTTTCCCTTGTATCTGAATCTTTTTTGTCTAGTTTATAGGGTATTTGACTATTTGTTTCTAGACTCGTCTAGAACAAAGGTGACCCTAAAAAGATTTATTGAATTATTTATCTATCTTAATAGTATCGGTTTAGTGGTCCATCTGTTTTTCGGAGTTAGTGGAAAAAACAGTAAAGGGATTTTACCATCTCTCTTATCACTAGATTATCGCTACATCTGGTTTCCTATCGTAACTTACATGCTATTCTTTTTCTTGGGATTGGTCATTTTACTTCTTGCTAAACATTTAGAAAGGAAGAAATTGAAGAAATGATTGCAATGCCTCTTTCGTCTATTCTTGCCAATATAGGCCATTATATACAATTATCACTGTCAGAGTATCTTATCATAATACCATGACTTAGTTAATGCTTTTATCGTGAAATTTGAAATAAAATACAACAAAGATACATTTTAATAACTTAGAAAGCGAGCAAATCTATGTCCCGTGCCCAATCAACTATTTTAACCAACATCTGTCTGATTGAAGACATTGAAACCAAACGAGTAGTCATGCAATATCGCTCTCCTGAAAATAATCGCTGGTCTGGCTATGCCTTTCCAGGAGGTCATGTTGAGAATGGCGAGGCCTTTGCCGAATCTGTCATTCGTGAAATATACGAAGAAACTGGTTTGACCATTCAGAATCCCCAACTGGTCGGTATTAAAAATTGGCCCTTAGATACAGGTGAGCGCTACATCGTCGTTTGTTATAAGGCGACAGAGTTTAGTGGAAATCTCCAATCCTCAGAGGAAGGAGAGGTATCTTGGGTGCAAAAAGACCAGATTCCAAACTTGGATCTGGCCTATGATATGTTACCTTTGATGGAAATGATGGAAGCACCTGACAAGTCTGAGTTCTTCTATCGCCAGCGTACAGATGATGGCTGGGAGAAAGAAATTTTCTAGTCTTTTACCAAATAACCTAACTGATCCAAGGCCTCCTCAATATAGTGGAGGTCTTGTTGTGTCTCGGCTTCAACAAGGTGGTAATGGATGCCGTCTGTCAATTCAGAAAGGGGTCTAAAGTCTGAATTCTCGACTTGTTCCAGAAAGTGCTGGACATCTCGGCGACAGGTGAGTTTGAGATGGGTTTCAATTTCACCATAAACGGGATGATCGATTAAGATATTTTGAACGCGTCCGCCATTATCTACAATGGCTAGAAGTTCCTGACCGATTTCTTCCAGTTCATGTTTCACTTTAAAGAGTTTGTGAACGTAGGGGCTGGCATCATTTTCTTTGTAGATATAACCACGATTGGTGGATAGGATAGGAGCCCCATCTGCTCGGAGAATAGCGATATCCTGTACAATGACTTGGCGCGTAACATGAAAGTGCTCAGCCAAGGTTTGACCATTGAGAGCTTTTGGTGCCTCTTTTAACAGTTTGAGAAGAGCTTGTTTGCGATCTTTTGTCATAGCTTTTCCTTTTAGCGACGTTTTCGAAGCACTTTATAGACAGCTAGTGCTAATGTATAGTCTACCATACTATGAACGATTGTGCCAAAACCAACTAGGACAAAGAGAACATAAAACATATTTTCAACGTTTGTCCCTGAAGTAGCATAAAAGATGATACAAGCTAGTACTTCAGCGATAGCATGAACAACACCCAAAACAAAGTTAAAAATCCAAGATGCCTTTGGTCTATCCAAGGTTTCAGGGAATTTTTTTAAGTAAAATGCTCCCAAAATACCAAAAACGATGTGAGAAAAGGCGCGCAGAACGATAACCATAGGGTAGCCTGCCATCAGGAAGCCGAGACTAGAAGCAATAATCACAAAAGCAGCCATCAAAGGTGATAGGAACATGGCAATAAAGATGGCGATATGGCTTCCTAAAGTGTAAGAAGCTGGTGGGATGACGATTTTAAAAGGCATAATGATTGGAATCAAAATCGCGATTGCAGTGAGTAGGGCAGTCATGGTCATAAACTGCGTTTTTTTCCGTATATCCATAAGAACCTCCATTTATCTGTATATACACAAGTATAGTACAATAAATAATCAGTTAAGTCAAGAAGCATTAGTGATTTTTAAGGGATATTTGATTAAAATATGGTAAAGAATACTAGGAACTTAATTCTCGTGTTTTAAATGCTAAACTCCACTTTCATTACGAAAGTGGAGTTGTTTTTTTATTTCTTCAAGGTTTCGAGACGTGGGACAATTGCTACAGTTAGAATAGCTGAGATAATCAATTCAGCGATTGAGTTTGTAGAGATGACAGTTGCCAGGAGTTTTTGGATATTGCCGTCGAAGACATTTCCAAAAAGGAAGAAGATTCCCCCAAGGACAAAGACGGTGTTGGTAAGGGAACCGAGAGCACCAGCAAAGATGAGACCCGTTCTGTTTTTTAATAATTTATAAACTAAGTAAGGTGTCAGACCGATCAAAACGCGAGGGACAATAGCGATAATCGCAGAATAGATGTTTCCGTTCGGTACGAATGGTGAGAAGAGGTAGCTGGTTGGAAGGATGGTAATTGTGTTTACCGTTAAGCTCAATAGTCCCATAAGAAAACCAAGTGTAACCCCAACCCGAGGACCATAGATGATACTAGCAATAATGACTGGAATATGAACGATAGTTGGTTTAATTGGAAATGGGAAAAGGTTAAATAGGAGAGAAGTTAAAAAGTGGATAACGAGCATAACTGCAAAAAAGATAGCAATTGGGGCAATGTTAGAGCGTTTGTTCATTGAGGGTTTCCTTTATTCTTTCTAATATAGTATTCAGGTCAGCTAGGGCGCCTTTGCCGTGATCGCCACAGGCTAGTAGAGATTCCTTTGGAGAGATAATCTGATAACCATAGGTCTCTAATGTTTTTAGATTAGCCTGAGTTGCTGGATGGTCATACATTTTTGTATTCATGGCTGGTGCTAATAGTTTAGGGATGTGACTTGGCAGGGCAAGCGCTGTGCTTGTCACCATGTTGTCAGCAAATCCGTGCGCAAGTTTGGCAATGGTATTAGCAGTAGCAGGGACAACAATAAAAAGGTCGCTTCTTTTGCCTAGTTCGATATGATTGACTTGATCAGGAGCGGGTTCCTTCATGACGTCAAGGTGGACAGGATTTTGAGAGAGGATCTGTAGTGTCAACGGTTGGATAAACTCTCTCGCTGCCTCAGTCATTAAGACAGTAACCTGATGGCCCTGTTTCTTCAAGGAACTGACTAGATCAGCTGATTTATAGGAGGCAATGGAACCTGTCACTGCGATGAGAATATTTGCCATAGCTTTCCTTTCTATGAATCGTATGCTTGAATTTTTTCAAGGAGGAGATTTGCTATTTCCTCTTTGGTTTGAACAGTTTGAAGATGATCATTCTCAACAAAGATAGCTCGGTGCCGATTTGCTGAAATGTGAGTAAGGTCATTTGCAATGATTAAGTCTGCTTGGTTCTTGATAAGGCTTTTTCTAGCAATTTCTATGAGATAATCTTCAGAGACATCAACCAACAGTTTGAAACCAATCAGATGAATAGCTGGATTCCATTCCTTGACTAGAGAGATGATTTTGGGTGTTTTTTTCAGGAATAAAACCTGAACCTCGTCAGTTGAAGAAATCTTAGCTTGATGATTCTGCTTGTTTAAAAAATCTTCCAAATTAGAGCTAGCCTGAACCTCCTCAAGCCCCGTCATATAAACAGGTGTGTAGTCAGATACAGCCATTGAATGAATCAAGACCCGGTAATTTGGAACTCGCTCTTTCATCTCAAAAAGGAGATCATTGGTGTTCTTAATTTCTCGAATGCTTAGGTTGGGATGAGGTTCTGGCTTAATAGCACTAGGAGTAGTAATCAAACAAACCTCATGGCCAGCAGCAAGTAGGGCTTCGGTGATGATTTTCCCCAAGCGACCAGTCGAGTGATTAGTGATAGAGCGGACGTTATCGATTGCTTCACTGGTACCGCCTGACGTAACTAAAATTTTCATAGGACTATTGTACCAAAAAATAAAATAGAATCAAAAGAAAGCGTTTGTTTTTTTATCTAATTTTCCAGCAAGATTATAGTTTTTGGCTATAAAAACTTATAAAAAGTAAAAAAGACGACTAAAATTGGCCTTAAAACTTTATGTTTATAAACTTTACTAAGCTTTTTGTATGTGAAAAACTTTTTTTTGTGTTATAATGAGTTATCATATTTGAGGTTAGAGGAGTTTGCTATGAAAACAGATATTGAAATCGCACAGAGTATTGAGTTAAAGCCAATCGTGGATGTTGTGGAGAAACTTGGGATTTCTTACGATGATTTGGAGTTGTACGGAAAATACAAGGCTAAGCTCAGTTTTGATAAAATTCGTTCGGTTGAGAGTAATCCAGTTGGAAAATTGATCTTGGTTACTGCCATCAATCCAACACCTGCAGGTGAAGGGAAATCAACCATTACCATTGGTCTGGCAGACGCCTTGAACAAGATTGGCAAGAAAACCATGATTGCCATTCGCGAACCGTCTCTTGGTCCAGTCATGGGGATTAAGGGAGGTGCAGCCGGTGGTGGTTATGCCCAAGTGTTGCCAATGGAAGACATCAATCTCCACTTTACGGGGGATATGCATGCCATTACAACTGCTAACAATGCTCTTTCAGCCTTGATTGACAATCACTTGCACCAAGGGAATGAGCTAGGAATTGACCAACGTCGTATCCTCTGGAAACGTGTAGTAGACTTGAACGACCGCGCCCTTCGCCATGTTACCGTTGGACTTGGTGGCCCTCTAAATGGTATTCCACGTGAGGATGGTTTCGATATTACAGTTGCTTCTGAAATCATGGCCATTCTTTGCTTGGCGACTGATATTGAAGATTTGAAACGTCGTTTGGCGAATATCGTTATCGGATATCGCTATGACCGTACACCAGTTACTGTTGGTGATTTGCAAGTTGAGGGAGCTTTAGCATTGATTTTGAAAGATGCTATCAAACCAAACTTGGTTCAGACAATCTACGGAACACCTGCTTTTGTACACGGTGGTCCATTTGCCAATATCGCTCATGGCTGTAACTCTGTCTTGGCAACAAGCACAGCCCTTCGCTTGGCTGATTATACTGTTACTGAAGCTGGTTTTGGTGCAGACCTTGGTGCTGAGAAATTCCTTAACATTAAGACACCAAACTTGCCTACATCTCCAGATGCAGTTGTCATCGTCGCTACCCTTCGTGCCCTTAAGATGAATGGTGGTGTAGCTAAGGACGCTTTGACAGAGGAAAATGTGGAAGCAGTTCGTGCAGGTTTTGCTAACTTGAAACGCCACGTTGAAAATATTCGTAAGTTTGGTATTCCAGCAGTTGTTGCGATTAACGAATTTGTTTCTGATACAGAAGCTGAAATTGCAGCCTTGAAAGAACTCTGTGCTTCAATCGATGTTCCAGTTGAGTTGGCTAGTGTCTGGGCTGATGGAGCAGAAGGTGGCGTAGCGCTTGCTGAAACGCTTGTCAAGACTATCTCTGAAAATCCAGCCAACTACACTCGTCTTTATGACAATGACCTTTCTGTCCAAGAAAAGATTGAAAAAATTGTCACTGAAATCTATCGTGGTAGCAAAGTGAACTTTGAGAAGAAAGCCCAAACGCAAATCGCTCAAATCGTTCAAAACGGATGGGACAAATTGCCAATCTGTATGGCTAAAACTCAGTACAGTTTCTCTGACAATCCAAATGCACTTGGAGCCCCAGAAAACTTTGAAATTACCATCCGTGAATTGGTACCAAAATTAGGTGCAGGCTTCATCGTTGCCTTAACAGGTGATGTTATGACCATGCCAGGCCTTCCAAAACGACCTGCCGCTCTCAACATGGATGTTGAAAGTGATGGAACCGTTTTAGGCTTATTCTAGTATATTGCAATTGATTTCAAATGAGTTTGGAAAAGCTATCCAAGCTCATTTTCGATTTTAGAAAGAGAAATATATGCCAACGATTCGAACAGCAAGGGAGTCTGATATTCCGGACCTACTTGCTATTTATGCTCCTTATGTCCTTAATACAGCCATTACATTTGAATACGAGGTGCCAAGTGTTGAAGAATTTCAAAGAAGAGTTCAAAAGACTTTGCTTAAATATCCTTATCTAGTGCTAGTGGAAGAAGGCAAAATTTTGGGATATGCCTATGCTTCCACCTATTATGATAGGAGAGCCTATGATTGGTCAGTCGAAGTGTCAATTTACTTGCATCAAGAAGCCAAAGGTCGAGGGTTAGGGAGTCTACTCTATGACCGTCTGGAGGAAGAACTAGTGTCTAGGGGTTACTTACGCTTCTTAGCTTGTATTGCTTTACCGAATGATAGAAGCATTTCTCTTCACCAAAAGAGAGGCTATGAACAAGTAGCTCATTTCCCTAAGATAGGCTATAAGTTTGGAAAATGGCATGATATCGTTTGGATGCAAAAGTCATTGACTCTCCTCCTGATGATATGAAAGAGTAGAATTCCACACGCAATCAGTCTAGCTAAAGATATTTTCTCTGATTTCTGATATAATAGAAACATTGACTTCAAGAGTAAGGAAGAGAAAATGAACGCATTATTGAATGGAATGAATGACCGTCAGGCTGAGGCGGTACAAACAACAGAAGGGCCCTTGTTGATCATGGCAGGGGCTGGTTCTGGGAAGACCCGAGTTTTGACCCATCGTATTGCCTATCTAATTGATGAAAAAATGGTCAATCCTTGGAATATCTTAGCCATTACCTTTACCAATAAGGCTGCGCGTGAGATGAAAGAGCGTGCTTATGGTCTTAATCCAGCTACTCAGGACTGTCTGATTGCGACTTTTCACTCCATGTGTGTTCGTATTCTGCGTCGGGATGCGGATCATATCGGCTACAATCGTAATTTCACTATTGTAGATCCTGGTGAACAGCGTACCCTCATGAAACGAATCCTCAAGCAATTAAACTTGGACCCTAAAAAATGGAATGAACGAACAATTTTGGGGACTATTTCCAATGCTAAGAATGACTTGATTGATGATGTGGCTTATGCAGCTCAAGCTGGAGATATGTACACTCAAATTGTGGCTCAGTGTTACACAGCCTATCAAAAAGAGCTTCGTCAGTCTGAGTCCGTTGACTTTGACGACTTAATCATGTTGACCTTGCGTCTCTTTGATCAAAATCCTGACGTCTTGACTTACTATCAGCAGAAGTTCCAGTACATCCATGTTGATGAATACCAAGATACCAACCATGCCCAGTACCAACTGGTCAAACTCTTGGCTTCACGCTTTAAAAACATCTGCGTGGTAGGTGATGCAGACCAATCTATCTATGGTTGGCGTGGGGCTGATATGCAGAATATCTTGGATTTCGAGAAAGATTATCCTCAAGCCAAGGTAGTTTTGCTAGAAGAAAATTATCGTTCAACCAAAACCATTCTCCAAGCTGCCAATGACGTCATCAAAAACAATAAAAATCGTCGACCTAAGAATCTCTGGACTCAGAATGCCGATGGGGAGCAAATTGTTTATTATCGCGCAAATGACGAACAAGACGAAGCTGTTTTTGTAGCCAAAATCATCGATGAACTTGGTCGTAGTCAAAACTTCCTCCACAAGGATTTTGCAGTTCTTTATCGGACTAATGCACAATCCCGTACTATTGAGGAGGCCCTCCTAAAGTCCAATATTCCTTATACTATGGTTGGTGGGACTAAGTTCTACAGCCGTAAGGAAATCCGTGACATTATCGCTTATCTTAACCTCATTGCCAATTTGAGTGATAATATCAGTTTTGAGCGCATTATTAACGAACCTAAACGCGGAATCGGCCCAGGAACCGTTGAGAAAATTCGCGACTTTGCGAATATGCAAGACATGTCTATGCTAGATGCTTCAGCCAATATCATGCTGTCTGGCATCAAAGGAAAAGCAGCCCAGTCTATCTGGGATTTTGCCAATATGATTCTGGATTTGCGGGAGCAACTGGACCAATTAACCATCACCGAGCTAGTGGAAGCTGTTCTAGAAAAAACTGGTTATATCGATATTCTCAATGCCCAAGCAACCTTGGAAAGCAAGGCTCGGGTTGAAAATATCGAGGAATTCCTTTCTGTTACCAAGAACTTTGATGACAATCCTGATAGTCAAGAAGAGGAAACAGGTTTAGACAAACTCAGTCGATTCTTGAATGACCTTGCCTTGATTGCAGACACAGATTCAGGCAGTCAGGAGACATCAGAAGTGACCTTGATGACCTTGCACGCTGCTAAGGGACTTGAGTTCCCAGTTGTCTTTATTATCGGGATGGAGGAGAATGTCTTTCCGCTTAGTCGTGCTGCTGAAGATCCTGATGAACTGGAAGAAGAACGCCGTTTGGCCTATGTAGGTATCACACGCGCAGAAAAGATCCTCTATCTGACCAATGCCAACTCACGCTTGCTTTTTGGGCGTACCAACTACAATCGTCCGACCCGTTTTATCAATGAAATCAGTTCGGACTTACTTGACTATCAGGGCTTGGCTCGACCAGCGAATACCAGTTTTAAGGCATCTTATAGCAGTGGTGGCGTGGCCTTTGGTCAAGGTATGAGCTTAGCCCAGGCCCTTCAAGAACGGAAACGCAATGCCGAACCAAGCTCTATCCAGTCAAGTGGTCTCCCATTTGGACAGTTTGCAGCCGGAAATAAAAAAGATTCGACTGATACAAGTTGGTCTATTGGAGATATTGCCCTTCACAAAAAGTGGGGTGAAGGAACAGTCCTTGAAGTGTCGGGTAGTGGCGATACTCAGGAACTGAAAATTAATTTCCCAGAAGTGGGTCTGAAAAAACTTCTAGCCAGCGTAGCTCCAATTGAGAAAAAAATCTAATTTCCCATCCTTCTCACGAATAATAAAGTGAGGAGGATTTTTATGTACAGTATTTCATTCCAAGAAGATTCACTCTTGCCTAGAGAAAGACTAGTTAAAGAAGGAGTAGAGGCTCTGAGCAATCAAGAATTGCTAGCTATACTACTCAGAACAGGAACACGTCAGGCCAACGTTTTTGAAATTGCCCAAAAAGTCTTGAATAGTCTCAACAGCTTAACTGATTTGAAAAAAATGACTCTGCAGGAATTGCAGAGTCTGTCTGGTATTGGACGGATTAAGGCCATTGAACTACAAGCAGTGATTGAACTGGGACATCGTATTCACAAACATGAAACCCTTGAGATGGAAAGTATTCTCAGTAGTCAAAAACTAGCCAAGAAAATGCAACAGGAACTTGGCGACAAAAAACAAGAGCACCTAGTGGCGCTCTATCTCAATACTCAAAATCAAATCATCCATCAGCAAACTATTTTTATCGGCTCTGCGACACGCAGCATTGCTGAACCGAGGGAAATCCTTCACTATGCCCTCAAGCATATGGCTACCTCAGTGATTCTCGTTCACAATCATCCATCCGGTGCTGTATCTCCTAGTCGAAATGACGACCATGTCACTAAGCTAGTCAAGGAAGCTTGCGAACTGATGGGGATCGTTTTCTTGGACCACCTGATTGTCTCGCACTCGGATTACTTTAGTTACCGTGAAAAGACGGATCTAATCTAGAGTTCGTTAACAACATAGTCAAACAAAGTTTTATCTTTGGGGCGATTTTCAAATAGAAATTCTGGATGCCATTGTACACCAAGGTAAGGAAAGCCATCCGTAGTTGTCACTGCCTCAATGATTCCATCTTTAGGATCATGTGCTACAACCTTAAGATTGGGAGCTAGATCTTTAATGCTCTGGTGGTGGAAGGAGTTGATATGAGAGATTTCTCCATAGATCTCTCGGAGAATGGTATCAGGTTCCGTTACGAGGCGTTGTGTCGTGTATTCGGCTGAACAGTCCTGCCAATGATCCTCGATATCTTGGTGAAGCGTACCTCCCATAGCGACATTGAAAAGCTGAGTACCCCGGCAAACAGAGAAAATTGGTTTCTTCTGTTTAATCGCTTCTCTGATAAGGGCTAATTCAAACTGGTCTCTTTGAAGATGGTAGTCATCGCTGTCAATGGTTTTAGGCTCACCATAGTATTTTGGATCAACATTTTGCCCACCCGTTAGGATGAGCTTATCAATGATACTGATGTAATGGGTAGCCATTTCTTGCTCACCAATCGGTAGGATGATTGGAATTCCGCCAGCGTCCTTGACTCCTTCAACAAAGCCCTTTGCTGCATAGCTCATCATGATGTCATCATCTGGATGAGCTTTTTCATTTCCTGTAATCCCAATAACTGGTTTTTTCATAAATGCTTTCGCTTTCTAATCCTCTTTACGCATAAAATAGAGGAGGGTTTGGAGTTCGCTTGTCAAATCGACATACTGAACGACCACATCTTTTGGAAGGTGGAGGTGAACAGGGGAAAAACTGAGAATACCTTTTATACCTGCATCGACCAAAAGATTGGCGACTTCTTGTGATTTAACACTTGGAACAGTTAGGATAGCAGTTTTAACATCTGCTTCTTTGATTTTTTCTTTAATCTGAGAGATACCATAGATTGGAATTCCATCAGGTGTCTGGGTCCCGACTTCTGGATGGTTATCTAGGTCAAATGCCATGATGATTTTCATCTTGTTACGCTCATGGAAGCGGTAGTGGAGAAGGGCATGCCCCATATTTCCAATCCCAACCAGCATAACATTCGTAATTGAGTTATCATTTAGGAGATCAGCAAAAAAAGTCATCAGTTTTTTAACATCATAACCAAAACCACGACGACCTAGTTCGCCAAAATAGGAAAAATCACGACGAACAGTCGCAGAATCGATACCGATAGCCTCTGCAATTTGCTTAGAGTTGGCACGTTCGATTTTCTCGGCATGAAATCTCTTGAAAATTCGATAGTAGAGAGAGAGTCTTTTTGCTGTTGCTTTTGGAATAGCAGACTGTTTATCTTTCACAAAACCACAACCTTTCTATTCTTCTATTTTATAGAAACATTGTGAAAAAATCAACAAAAACAAGAAAAAACTAAGAAAATCTTAGTTTTAGTCTTAAAAATTAGCTTGTGATAGAAAACGGTAGAGATCTCCGACCAATCCTTGATAGATAACTTTATCATCAAAGGTTAATGAGGTAACTAGGAATGTATCTGGAAGAGTTACACAACCTGATAGAGATAACATAAGCTCTTCGTAATCCTTATATTCAAGTGTACGTTCTACGTGATAGTTATCTTGATAGGTAAGTCGATACATAGCCATTTATCTTTCTTCTTTTGTGAAGATTCCGCGTTCTACAAGGCTGTCCATGAGGAAGTAGAATTTCTCCTGATGAATGTGGTGGTCTTCTGATTTAAAGATATTCACCAAACGAAGGCCAGATTTGTCAGTGATGTTGAGTTTAGCACCTGTAAGGTCTTTGTTGATGATGATCTTTAGCTTGAATCCTTCACCGCTGTTAGGTACTTTCTCAAGCAGACGAGTTAGTTCGAAGTTTCCAACTTTTGTTTCAAAGAAAGTATTGTCTTTCAGTGTGAACTTTTTGACAGTTGGGCTAAGTGTGTAGTCGTAGCGGCAGTTTTGTAGTTTAATGGTTTTTTCGAATGCCATTAGATTAATCTCCAATAATATTTTTTAAGGTTTGTGCGAGTTGTTTCAGTTCTTCCTCGGTATTAAGAGGAGAGAGACTGATACGGACAGATTCTTTCAATCGATGTGAATCTGGTCCATAAAATGCTTCAAGCACATGACTGGTTTGCACAATACCAGCAGTACAAGCTGAACCGGTAGAAATTGAAATTCCTTCAAGATCTAACCGTAGTAAGAGCAAATCATTTTTTTGACCAGGAAAGCCAATATTGACAACATAAGGAAGCTGGTGTTGGCTTTCGTTGAGATAGTATTCTAGATCTGCAATCTCATCTAGAAAAGCAGATTTTAATCCCTCTAGTTTTTGGTAATGTTCAGCTTGTTGCTCTAAATCCTCTTTGAGAGCAGCGACCATGCCTACAATGGCAGCGAGGTTTTCTGTTCCAGCCCGTTTCTTTTGTTCTTGGTCTCCACCGTGAAGATAGGAATCAAAGTCCGCGGAAGAAGCATAAAGAAAGCCGATTCCCTTTGGCCCATGGAATTTGTGGGCAGAAGCGCTGAGAAAATCAATTCCTAATTCCTCAGGATGGATAGGAACTTTTCCGATAGCTTGAACAGCGTCTACATGATAAGCCGCAGGATGCTCTTTTAAAACACGTCCAATCTCAGCGATAGGTAAGAGACTGCCCGTTTCATTATTAGCATACATAGTGGAAACGAGAATGGTATCGTCACGTAAGGCCTCTTGAATTTGCTGGGGAGTAATTTCTTGATTTACTGGTTGGATGATGGTCGCTTCAAAGCCAAAATGTTGCACCAGATAATCGATAGTCTCAAGCACAGAATGATGTTCAATAGCTGTCGTGATGATATGTTTTCCACGATTTTGATGGCGGAGACAATAGCCAATAATGGCTGTATTGTTACTTTCTGTACCACCAGACGTAAAAAAGATATGTTGAGATTTTGTCCCCAATAACTGGGCTAGTTCCTGACGGGATTCTCGCAAGAGTTTGCCAGCCTGTCGACCATGACTATGAATACTAGAAGGATTACCGTGGGTTTCTTGCATGACCCTGGTCATTTCTGAAATAGCTACTGCTGACATAGGAGTAGTAGCAGCATTGTCCAAATAAATCAAAGAATCACCTTATTTCTTTTTGTTGTAAGCAAAGAGTGGGCTGACTGGCTTTCTTTCATGGATGCGGACGATAGCATCTCCGATTAACTCGCTAGCAGTAATGTAACATACATTTTCAGGAGTTCTTTCCTTGGTAGCTACTGAGTCTGTCACTAGAATTTCTTTGATGTTTGTAGCGTCAAGGAGGTCTGCTGCACCTTCAACAAATAAACCGTGACTGGATACTGCATAAATCTCAGTTGCACCTTCACGTTCAACGATTTTGGCAGCTTCAGAGAAAGTACGACCAGTATTTAGAATATCGTCAATTAAGATAGCCTTCTTGCCTTCGACATCCCCAATGATATAGCCTTCGTTACGATTAGAATCGTCTTGCGCATAGTCAATGATAGCGATAGGAGCATCAAGGTATTCAGCCAAACTACGTGCACGTTTAACGCCAGAGTTCTTTGGACTGACAACAACAACATCGGAGCCAAGGAGTCCTTTATCACAGTAGTGCTTAGCAAATAGAGGAACAGTATAAAGATTATCTACAGGAATATCAAAGAAACCTTGGACTTGAACAGCGTGGAGGTCAAGCGTTAGAACACGACTTACACCAGCTTTGACAAGCATATTGGCAACTAGTTTTGCAGTGAGGGGTTCGCGAGAAGAAGCGATACGATCCTGACGAGCATAACCAAAGTAAGGAAGGACAACGTTGATACTATGAGCACTTGCACGTACACAAGCATCAACCATTATTAATAATTCCATCAAGTGGTTGCTAACAGGGTAGCTAGTTGACTGGATGATGTAAACATCGTAACCACGGACACTTTCTTCGATGTTGACCTGGATTTCGCCGTCAGAAAATTGACGAGAGGATAATTTCCCGAGAGGCACACCAACTGTATCCGCAATCTTTTGAGCGATTTCTGGGTTAGAGTTTAGGGTGAAAAGTTTCATGTTGTTTCTATCTGACATTATAGACCGTCCTCTGTAAACTTTGTGAATCTCCTTTGAGAAAGTTCTGTTTTTCAAAGGGAGATTCTTTTATTTTTATCTTTTCTATTCTACCAAAAAAAGGAGATTATTTCAGCTTTTTTTCATGCTTTTAATAAAACGAATTAATTTTGATGGAGCTTTCTGATAAGTAATCTGATTTTCATCTAAAAATCTCTTAAAATCAGTTTTCCCTTTTTCATGGTCGGTGACTTCAAGCTCGAGTTCATAGTCCGTCTGGTCAAAGTAGTGACTTTCATCTAAGGCCATTAAGCCAATCTCAGTTTTCATTTCATAACGTAGAGTGGAAAGGCAGCCTAGAACAAGCCAGTCATGACTTTCAATACCAATTTTAGCAAGCTTTTCTAGAACGAGCCCTTGAGGTAGTTTTTGTTTTTCTAGGTATGATTCAGCCTCTGAAAGAGTTAGTTTCTGGTTGTATTCCATATTTCCTACAGTTTGAGGCACTTTCAAGGTCAATTCCGCCCAATCTGAAAAAGTGCGAATGCGCATGGCAACCTTCTTTTCACGCAATTGGAAATCTGGTGTGTCAATGTAGTAGTTTTTTTGAAGGACGGGTTGGATATGGGAAAACTGTTTTTTTAGATGCTCATAATCCTCTTTTTTCAGAAGTGTTTTCAATTCTATTTCTAAATGTTTCATTTTTTCAACCTTTTCTATATCTTTGAAAGCGATTTATGGTATAATGGACAATGTATTTATTGTATATGAATGTACTGAAAAAATCAAAGATTTTCGACAGAGCAATCAAACATTACAAGGGAGAAAGTATGACCATAGAATGGGAAGAATTTTTAGATCCTTACATTCAGGCTGTTGGTGAATTGAAGATTAAACTTCGAGGGATTCGCAAACAGTATCGTAAGCAAAACAAGCATTCTCCGATTGAGTTTGTAACAGGTCGGGTAAAACCGATTGAAAGTATTAAAGAAAAAATGGCTCGTCGAGGAATTACATATGCAAGTCTGGAACATGATCTGCAAGACATTGCGGGTCTACGTGTCATGGTTCAGTTTGTTGATGACGTTAAAGAGGTAGTTGAGATTCTACGTAAACGCCAAGATATGAGAGTCGTTCAGGAACGAGATTATATTACTCATCGTAAGGCTTCAGGTTATCGTTCTTATCACGTGGTTGTCGAGTACACGGTTGATACGATCAACGGAGCGAAGACGATTTTGGCGGAAATTCAGATACGGACTTTAGCCATGAATTTCTGGGCTACGATTGAACACTCGCTCAATTATAAGTATCAGGGTGATTTTCCAGAAGAAATCAGGAAAAGGCTGGAAATCACGGCCAAAATAGCCTATCAACTGGATGAAGAAATGGGTAAGATTCGTGATGATATCCAGGAAGCGCAGGCTCTCTTTGATCCATTGAGCAGAAAATTAAACGATGGTGTAGGAAATAGTGACGATACAGATGAAGAATACAGGTAAACGAGTTGACCTCATAGCAAATAGAAAACCTCAGAGTCAGAAGGTTTTGCATGAGCTGAGGGAAAAACTAAAGAAACAACATTTTATACTGAATGATACCAATCCCGACATCGTCATTTCGATTGGTGGTGACGGGATGCTTTTGTCTGCCTTTCACAAGTATGAGAATCAGTTAGACAAGGTTCGATTTGTAGGTGTTCATACAGGGCATTTGGGATTTTACACAGATTATCGTGATTTTGAGCTGGATCAATTGGTGACCAATCTTCTGCTAGACACTGGTGCCAAAGTTTCCTATCCTGTTTTGAATGTCAAGGTAACGCTTGAAAATGGAGAAGTGAAAATCTTCCGGGCCTTAAATGAAGCCAGTATCCGTCGATCAGACCGGACCATGGTGGCAGATATCATCATTAACCATGTTCCGTTCGAGCGATTTCGTGGAGATGGAGTGACTGTTTCAACGCCGACGGGAAGTACTGCCTACAACAAGTCCTTGGGTGGAGCTGTCTTGCATCCTACTATTGAAGCCTTGCAGTTGACGGAAATAGCAAGTCTTAACAACCGAGTCTATCGCACTCTGGGATCATCAATCATTATTCCTAAAAAAGATAAGATTGAGCTCTTGCCGACACGCAATGATTACCACACGATATCAGTCGATAACAGCGTCTATTCATTCCGTAATATAGAACGAATTGAGTATCAAATCGACCATCACAAGATTCACTTCGTAGCGACTCCAAGCCACACTAGTTTCTGGAATCGTGTCAAAGATGCCTTCATCGGCGAGGTGGATGAATGAGGTTCGAATTTATCGCAGATGAGCATGTCAAAGTCAAGACCTTCCTCAAGAAACACGAGGTTTCTAAGGGACTTCTGGCTAAGATTAAGTTTCGAGGTGGGGCTATTTTGGTCAATGGCCAACCTCAAAATGCAATCCATCTTTTAGATATTGGAGATAGGGTTACCATCGATATTCCAGCTGAGGAAGGCTTTGAAACGTTGGAAGCTATTGATCGACCACTCGATATCTTATATGAGGATGACCATTTTCTGGTTTTGAATAAGCCTTATGGAGTAGCTTCCATCCCCAGTGTCAATCATTCCAATACCATTGCCAATTTTATCAAGGGCTACTATGTCAAGCAAAACTATGAAAATCATCAAGTTCATATCGTGACCAGGCTTGATAGAGATACATCTGGTTTGATGCTTTTTGCCAAGCATGGTTATGCTCATGCACGTTTAGACAAGCAGTTGCAACGAAAGTCTATCGAAAAACGGTATTTTGCACTGGTTAAAGGAGTTGGTGTCTTGGAGCCTGAAGGGGAGATTATCGCCCCGATTGCGCGTGATGTGGACTCCATTATCACGAGACGGGTTGCCAAAGGTGGGAAATACGCTCATACATCTTACAAAGTTGTAGCGTCTTATGGAGATATTCACCTGGTCGATATTCGCCTGCATACTGGGCGAACTCATCAGATTCGAGTGCATTTTTCTCATATCGGCTTTCCTTTGTTGGGAGACGATCTCTATGGAGGCGGCCTAGACGATGGGATTCAACGCCAGGCCTTGCATTGTCATTATTTATCTTTTTATCATCCCTTTCTAGAGCAAGATTTGCAACTAGAAAGCCCCTTACCGGATGATTTCAGCAATCTTATTACTCAGTTATCAACTAATACTCTTTAAAATCTATTTGGAGTATAATTTATTTTCTTAAAGGAGAAAACTCATGGAAGTTTTTGAAAATCTCAAAGCCAACCTAGTTGGCAAAAATGCTCGTATTGTTCTCCCTGAAGGGGAAGAACCTCGTATTCTTCAGGCAACAAAACGCTTGGTAAAAGAAACAGAAGTTGTTCCTGTTTTGCTCGGAAACCCTGAAAAAATTAAAATTTATCTCGAAATCGAGGGGATCATGGATGGTTATGAAGTGATTGATCCCCAACATTATCCTCAATTCGAAGAAATGATTGCTGCCTTGGTAGAGCGTCGTAAGGGCAAAATGACTGAAGAAGAAGCGCGCAAAGTTTTGGTTGAAGATGTCAACTACTTTGGTGTGATGCTAGTATACTTAGGATTGGTTGACGGTATGGTGTCAGGAGCTATTCACTCAACTGCCTCAACAGTTCGCCCAGCCCTACAAATCATTAAAACTCGTCCAAACGTTACTCGTACGTCAGGTGCCTTCCTCATGGTTCGTGGTACGGAACGTTACCTATTTGGTGACTGTGCCATTAATATCAATCCAGATGCGGAAGCCTTGGCTGAGATTGCTATCAACTCAGCTATTACAGCTAAAATGTTTGGCATCGAACCTAAAATTGCAATGTTGAGCTACTCTACTAAAGGCTCAGGTTTTGGTGATAGTGTTGATAAAGTTGTTGAAGCAACAAAAATTGCACACGATTTGCGTCCTGACCTTGAAATCGATGGAGAATTGCAATTTGATGCGGCCTTCCACCCTGAAACTGCAGCATTGAAAGCTCCAGGAAGTAACGTTGCTGGGCAAGCAACTGTCTTTATCTTCCCTGGTATCGAAGCGGGGAATATTGGCTATAAGATTGCAGAACGTCTTGGTGGCTTCGCGGCTGTAGGTCCTGTATTGCAAGGTTTGAACAAACCTGTTAACGACCTTTCTCGTGGATGTAATGCAGATGATGTGTACAAGTTGACCCTTATCACAGCAGCTCAAGCAGTTCATCAATAAAAAATAGTCCTCTTTCCCATGGGAAGAGGCTTTTTAGTACTGAGAAAAGGACAGTTAGAAGCTTGTATGTTATACTAGATATATGTTAGATTTGAAAGAATACGGTATCGTCATGTGGCCGGAGGAGAAGATTATTTCTTTTCGTGAAAAACTCCTCAACTGGTATGATGAAAACAAGCGAGATTTGCCTTGGCGGAGAAGTAAAAATCCTTATCACATCTGGGTATCTGAAATCATGCTTCAGCAGACTAGAGTGGATACAGTTATTCCATACTACGAACGATTCTTGGACTGGTTTCCAACTGTTGAAAGTCTGGCGAATGCCCCTGAAGAACGTTTGTTGAAGGCTTGGGAGGGATTGGGCTATTATTCTCGAGTGCGCAATATGCAGGCTGCAGCCCAGCAGATTATGACTGACTTTGGGGGGCAATTTCCAAATACCTATGAAGGAATTTCTAGTTTAAAAGGGATTGGCCCTTACACTGCGGGAGCTATTTCCAGTATCGCTTTTAATTTGCCTGAGCCAGCAGTTGATGGCAATGTCATGAGGGTTTTGGCACGCTTGTTTGAGGTTAATCATGATATCGGAGTTCCCAGCAATCGAAAGATTTTCCAAGCTCTGATGGAAATCTTGATTGACCCAAAACGGCCAGGAGACTTTAACCAAGCTCTGATGGATTTAGGGTCGGATATAGAGTCTCCAGTTAATCCTCGACCAGAAGAAAGTCCTGTTAAGGACTTTAGTGCGGCGTATCAGAATGGAACTATGGATGTATATCCGATTAAAGAACCCAAGAAAAAGCCTCTCCCAATCTATCTCAAGGCTTTAGTTGTACGCAACGACCGTGGTCAATATCTACTTGAGAAAAACGAAAGTGAGAAACTACTAGCTGGTTTTTGGCATTTCCCATTGATTGAAGTTGATGATTTCTTAAGCGATGACAATCAGCTAGATCTCTTTTCACAAGTCAAAGAGGAAAGCAGAGCTTTTGGACCAAGTCCTCAAGAAAACTTTGAGCAGGATTATGATTTAGAAGTGAATTGGTCCCAGCAAGTATTTGACCAGGTCAAGCATGTATTTAGTCATCGGAAATGGCATATTCAAATCCTAGCAGGTCAAGTGATGGAAACAAAACAGTTTTCTGACAGAGAAGTTCGTTGGGTTTCTCCTCAGGAGTTTTCTGATTATCCACTTGCTAAACCTCAACAAAAGATTTGGCAGGCTTATAAAACAGCTCTTGAAGATGAAGACTTACAGTAGCCATTTGTGCCTTCTTTGTATTTTTTTGTTATAATAGATAGAGAAAAGGTGATAAAATGAAAAAAATATTAATTGTAGATGATGAGAAACCAATCTCGGATATTATTAAGTTTAATATGACCAAGGAAGGTTATGAAGTTGTTACAGCCTTCAATGGTCGTGAAGCAATAGAGCTATTTGAAGCTGAGCAACCGGATATTATTATCCTCGACTTGATGCTACCTGAAATTGATGGTTTAGAAGTTGCCAAAGCTATTCGTAAGACTAGTAGCGTGCCGATTATCATGCTATCAGCTAAGGATAGCGAGTTTGACAAGGTTATTGGTTTAGAGTTAGGTGCAGATGATTATGTTACAAAACCTTTCTCAAACCGTGAGTTGCAAGCACGTGTTAAAGCCCTGCTTCGTCGTACAGACCTAGTTTCTGTGGATAGCCAAGAGTCTGATGAGAAGAAGACGCAACCTTTACAAATTGGTGATTTGGAAATCGTTCCAGATGCTTACGTGGCGAAGAAATATGGTGAGGAATTAGATTTGACCCACCGTGAGTTTGAACTCTTGTATCACTTGGCATCTCATATTGGACAAGTGATTACGCGTGAACACTTGCTTGAGACTGTTTGGGGGTATGACTATTTTGGTGATGTTCGTACAGTGGACGTGACTATTAGACGCTTGCGTGAAAAAATTGAAGACACACCAAGCCGTCCAGAGTATATCCTCACACGTCGTGGTGTTGGCTACTATATGAAAAATAATGATTGAAGATATTAGACAAACTATTCTGACCAGTGATTTTATCTTTATCCTGATTTTACTTGGCTTTATCCTAGTGGTGACCTTGCTCTTGCTGGAAAACCGTCGGGATAACATCCGGTTAAAAGAGATAAATCAGAAGGTCAAGGATTTAATTGCAGGTGATTATTCTCAAGTTTTGGACTTGCAAGGTAGTACAGAGATCACCAACATCACCAATAACTTGAATGATTTGTCAGAAGTTATTCGTTTGACTCAAGAAAATCTGGAACAAGAGAGTAAAAGGTTGCATAGCATTCTCTCTTATATGACAGATGGTGTCCTTGCGACCAATCGCCGTGGCCAGATCACTATGATCAATGATATGGCAAAGAAACAGCTCGGTGTGCAGAAAGAAGATGTTCTGAATAAAAGCATCCTCGAATTACTTAAGATAGAAGATGAATATGAGTTGCGTGACCTGATTACACAGATACCTGAGCTGACGATTGATTCTCAGGATGCTAATGGAGAATATTTGAGCCTTCGTGTACGTTTTGCCCTTGTCCGCCGCGAGTCTGGGTTCATCTCTGGTTTGGTTGCCGTTTTGCATGATACGACCGAGCAGGAGAAGGAAGAGCGTGAGCGGAGACTCTTTGTTTCGAACGTCAGTCATGAGTTGCGTACTCCTTTGACCAGTGTTAAATCTTATCTCGAAGCCTTGGACGAGGGAGCCCTGTATGATCCTGTTGCTCCTGATTTTATCAAGGTTTCACTCGATGAAACCAACCGTATGATGCGTATGGTGACAGATCTCTTACATCTCTCTCGTATTGACAATGCGACTAGTAAACTGGATATAGAGTTGATTAACTTTACAGCCTTTATCACCTTTATCCTCAACCGTTTTGATAAGATGAGAAATCAGGATGAAGAGAAAAAATATGAGCTAGTGAGAGATTATCCAATAACTTCAGTTTGGATTGAGATTGATACGGATAAGATGACCCAGGTGATTGATAATATTCTCAACAATGCCATCAAGTATTCACCAGATGGTGGGAAGATTACGGTCAGCATGAAAACCACGGATGACCAGATGATTTTATCCATCAAAGACCAAGGTCTAGGTATTCCAAAGCAAGATTTGCCTAAGATTTTTGACCGCTTCTACCGTGTGGATCGTGCAAGAAGCCGGGCTCAAGGTGGAACTGGTCTAGGTCTGGCTATCGCGAAAGAAATCATCAAACAACACAATGGTTTTATTTGGGCAAAAAGCGAATACGGTAAGGGCTCAACCTTTACCATAGTGCTCCCTTATGATAAGGATGCCGTAAAAGAAGAAATATGGGAGGACGAAATAGAAGACTAGAATGAGTGAAAAAGGCTTTAAATACAGTATTTTAGCATCAGGTTCCAGTGGAAATTCCTTTTATCTGGAAACTCCAAAAAAGAAAATCTTAGTGGATGCAGGCTTGTCTGGTAAGAAAATCACCAGTCTTTTGAGCGAAATCAATCGTAAGCCAGAAGATTTGGATGCTATTTTGATTACGCATGAACATTCAGATCATATTCATGGAGTTGGTGTATTGGCTCGTAAATATGGTATGGATCTTTACGCCAATGAAAAGACTTGGCAGGCTATGGAAAATAGTAAGTACCTCGGCAAGGTGGACTCTTCGCAAAAGCATATCTTTGAAATGGGCAAAACCAAAACCTTTGGCGATATTGATATTGAGAGTTTTGGGGTCAGCCATGATGCAGCAGCACCCCAGTTTTATCGCTTTATGAAAGACGACAAGAGCTTTGTCATGCTGACCGATACAGGTTATGTTAGTGATCGAATGGCAGGAATTGTCGAAAATGCGGATGGTTATCTCATCGAATCCAACCACGACGTGGAAATCTTACGAGCTGGATCTTACGCTTGGCGTCTCAAACAGCGAATTCTATCGGATCTCGGTCACCTTTCTAACGAAGACGGTGCTGAGGCCATGATTCGTGCAATGGGAAATCGAACAAAGAAAATCTATCTTGGGCATTTGTCCAAAGAGAACAATATCAAGGAGCTGGCTCATATGACTATGGTCAACCAGCTAGCACAAGCTGATCTGGGAGTAGGAGTAGACTTTAAAGTTTACGACACTTCTCCAGATACCGCAACACCATTGACAGATATATAAAAAGAAGGCGAGTGCCTTCTTTTTTTATATTTTTTACAATCCAGCAAATTCTTTGATTTCTTGTGCTGACATTGAAGAGTCGCAACGAACATTGATTCGGCCATCAGCAACATGAACGAATCCTGGAACAGTTGGAATACCATAACGTGAGCGGAATTCTTGCAATTCATTGAGTTGGCTTGGTTCTTCACTGTTGATAAAGTAGATGTGCGCTTTGGTTTCAGCTACGACACCAGCCAAAGTGCCAGCAAATTTACGGCAGTAAGGGCAAGTTTTACGACCGATGAAGAAGGTTGCAGTTTCTTTATTATCAAGTGCTTCTTGAGCACGGGCAACAGTTGTGACTTCAAGATCTTTAATATTTTCTAAAAATTGTTCCATGAGTTTACCTCGCTTTCATTGATATGTCTAGTATGCCACAAAGTTCCTAAAATTGCTTAGATTTGATACGAAAAAAAGATGAGACTAGTTTATCTCATCTTTATAGAGTGTTATTTCACAAACGCATTGATTTCCGCTTCGATGTTAGCAATCTTAGCTTGTGAATCTTCGTTGCTTTCACCCACAACGGCAATGTAGAACTTGATTTTTGGTTCTGTACCTGAAGGGCGAACTGCAATCCATGAACCGTCAGCAAGTGTATATTTCAACACATCACTTGGAGGAGTAGTCAAAGTTGTCACAGTACCATCTGTAGCAGTAGAAGTTTGTGCTTTGAAGTCTTCTACAACAGTGATAGCTGTTACGTTCCATTCTTTCGGAGCATTGTTACGGAATTTAGCCATGATTGCTTTGATTTGTTCTGCACCATCGACACCAGAAAGGGTAACAGAGATGGTTTTTTCAGCGTAGTAGCCGTATTCTTTGTAGATTTCTTCGATACCATCAGCAAGTGTCAAACCACGTGAACGGTAGTAGGCGGCAAGTTCAGCCACGACTAGAACGGCTTGGATGGCGTCTTTATCACGTACGAATGGTTTAATCAAGTAACCGAAGCTTTCTTCAAATCCCATCATGTAAGTGTGATTGTGTTTTTCTTCAAATTCTTGGATTTTCTCTGCGATGAATTTGAAACCAGTCAAAACGTTGAACATGGTTGCGCCGTAGCTTTCAGCAATCTTCGTTACCAAGTCAGTTGATACGATGGATTTGCAGAGAGCAGCATTTTCAGGAAGAGTCCCAGCACTCTTATGAGCTTCCAAGATGTATTTAGCCATGATAGCACCGATTTGGTTACCTGAAAGGTTGAGGTAGCTCCCATCTTTTTGAAGCACTTCAACACCAACACGGTCAGCGTCTGGGTCAGTCGCCACAAGAACATCAGCACCAACTTGACGGCCGAGTTCTTCAGCAAGTGCAAAGGCTGCTTGGTTTTCTGGGTTTGGTGATTTAACAGTTGAGAAATCTGGATCTGGAGTTGCTTGAGCTTCAACGACTTGAACTGAGTCAAATCCAGCTTGTGCAAGAGCACGGCGAGCCAACATTTCACCAGTACCATGAAGTGGTGTGTAGACAATCTTCATGTCTTTACCAAACTCTCCAATTAAGGCTGGGTTGATATTTACATCTTTTACTTCTTTGAGGTATTCTGCATCAACAGCTTCGCCGATAACTTCAATCAAGCCAGAAGCTTTTTCAGCTTCTACATCAGCAACTTCGACAGCGAATGGGTTTTCGATAGCACGGATGTAAGTAGTCAAAGCGTCCGCGTCATGTGGAGGCATTTGCCCACCGTCTTCACCATAAACCTTGTAACCGTTAAATGGAGCAGGGTTATGGCTGGCAGTAATCATGATACCTGCAAAACAGCTGAGGTGACGAACTGCAAATGACAGTTCTGGAGTTGGACGAAGGCTTTCAAATACGTAAGATTTGATACCATGTTTTGCAAGAACTGCCGCAGATTCAAAGGCAAACTCAGGTGAGAAGTGACGACTATCGTAGGCAATTGCCACACCACGTTCTTTTTCATTTCCACCTTTTGACTCAATCAAATGAGCCAATCCTTCAGTTGCTTGACGAACAACATAGATGTTGATGCGGTTTGTACCTGCACCGATCAAGCCACGCATACCTGCAGTACCAAATTCAAGATTGGTGTAGAAAGCATCTTCTTTTGTTTTTTCGTCTATGTTTTCTAAATCTTGACGAAGATAGTCGGGAAGGTCGGCAAAATCGACCCATTTTTGATAATTTTCTTGGTAAGTCATAGAGTATCTCCTTTATCTATTGCTTTAATCGCTTTCATTATATCACGATTTGATATTTTAGTAAAACGTTAGCATAACTTAAAATGTAGGAAATTTACTTTTATTTCATTGTAGAAGAACAGCCCTATACGCTTTCTAATGAAAAAGAAGATGAATAGTTCGGGTTTATGACTCGAACTTTTTTCATTGCAATTGTGCAAAAGAGAAAAAGATAGTAAAATAGATGTATGATTATTTTACAAGCTAATAAAATTGAACGTTCTTTTGCAGGAGAGGTTCTTTTTGATAATATCAACCTGCAAGTTGATGAACGAGACCGGATTGCCCTCGTTGGGAAAAATGGGGCAGGTAAGTCTACTCTTTTGAAGATTTTGGTTGGGGAAGAGGAGCCGACCAGTGGAGAAATCAATAAGAAAAAAGATGTTTCTCTGTCTTACCTAGCCCAAGATAGCCGTTTTGAGTCTGAAAATACCATTTATGATGAAATGCTTCACGTCTTTGATGACTTGCGTCGGACTGAGAAGCAACTTCGTCAGATGGAGTTGGAGATGGGTGAAAAATCTGGTGAAGATTTGGATAAATTGATGGCGGATTACGACCGCTTATCTGAAAATTTTCGCCAAGCAGGCGGCTTTACCTACGAAGCTGATATCCGTGCTATCTTAAATGGTTTCAAGTTTGATGAATCTATGTGGCAGATGAAAATTGCTGAGCTTTCTGGTGGTCAAAATACTCGTTTGGCACTGGCTAAAATGCTCCTTGAAAAGCCCAATCTCTTGGTCTTAGACGAACCTACCAATCACTTGGATATCGAAACCATTGCCTGGCTAGAGAATTACTTGGTGAACTATAGTGGTGCACTTATTATTGTCAGTCACGACCGTTACTTCTTGGATAAGGTTGCGACGATTACACTGGATTTGACCAAGCATTCTTTGGATCGCTATGTAGGTAATTACTCTCGTTTTGTTGAGTTAAAGGAGCAAAAGCTAGCTACTGAGGCAAAAAACTATGAAAAGCAACAGAAGGAAATCGCTGCTCTAGAAGACTTTGTCAATCGCAATCTAGTCCGAGCTTCAACGACCAAACGTGCTCAATCTCGCCGTAAACAACTAGAAAAAATGGAGCGTTTGGACAAGCCTGAAGCTGGCAAGAAATCAGCCAATATGACCTTCCAGTCTGAAAAAACGTCAGGAAATGTCGTTTTGACAGTTGAAAATGCGGCTATTGGTTATGATGGGGAAATATTGTCAGAACCTATCAATCTTGACCTTCGTAAGATGAATGCTGTCGCTATCGTTGGTCCAAATGGTATTGGCAAATCAACCCTTATCAAGTCTATTGTGGATCAGATTCCTTTTATCAAGGGAGAAAAGCGCTTTGGGGCCAATGTTGAGGTTGGATACTATGATCAGACTCAAAGTAAGCTAACACCAAGTAATACTGTACTCGATGAACTCTGGAATGATTTTAAACTGACTCCAGAAGTTGAAATCCGCAACCGCCTAGGTGCCTTCCTTTTCTCAGGAGATGATGTTAAAAAATCAGTTGGCATGCTGTCAGGTGGCGAGAAAGCTCGTTTGCTTCTTGCCAAACTTTCAATGGAAAACAACAATTTCTTGATTTTGGACGAGCCGACCAACCACTTGGATATTGATAGCAAGGAAGTGTTAGAAAATGCTCTGATTGATTTTGATGGGACTTTGCTCTTCGTCAGCCACGACCGTTACTTTATCAATCGTGTGGCAACTCATGTTTTGGAATTGTCTGAGAATGGCTCAACCCTCTACCTTGGAGATTACGACTACTATGTTGATAAGAAAGCAGAAGTAGAAATGATTCAAACCGAGGAAGCTTCAAATAGCAATCAAGCAAAAGAACCGAGCCCAGTCAATGACTACCAGGCCCAGAAAGAAAGTCAAAAAGAAGTTCGCAAACTCATGCGACAAATCGAAAATCTAGAAGCTGAAATCGAAGAGTTAGAAAGTCAAAGCCAAGCTATTTCTGAACAAATGTTGGAGACAAACGATGCCGAAAAACTCATGGAATTGCAGGCTGAACTGGATAAAATCAGCCATCGTCAGGAAGAAGCAATGCTTGAGTGGGAAGAATTATCAGAGCAGGTGTAAGAAATGGAACATCTTGGAAAGGTATTTCGTGAATTTCGAACAAGTGGGAAGTACTCCTTGAAAGAGGCGGCAGGTGAATCATGTTCAACCTCTCAGTTATCTCGCTTCGAGCTTGGGGAGTCTGACCTAGCAGTTTCCCGTTTCTTTGAGATTTTGGACAATATTCATGTGACTATTGAAAATTTCATGGACAAGGCTAGGGATTTTCAAAATCATGAACATGTTGCCTTAATGGCACAGATTATTCCGCTTTACTACTCAAATGATATTTCAGGTTTTCAAAAGCTTCAAAAGGAACAGCTCAAGAAAGCAAAGAGTTCGACCAATCCCCTCTATTTTGAGCTGAATTGGATTTTGCTACAGGGTTTGATTTGTCAAAGAGATTCCCGTTACGCGATGAGGCAGAGTGATTTGGAAAAGGTAGCAGATTATCTTTTTCAAACGGAAGAATGGACTATGTATGAGTTGATTCTTTTCGGAAATCTCTATACTTTCTACAATGTGGACTATGTAGCTCGGATTGGCAGAGAAGTCATGGAGCGAGAAGACTACTACAAGGAAATTGGTCGGCATCGTAAACTCGTTTTGATTTTAGCTCTTAACTGTTACCAGCATTGTTTGGAAAATCGGTCCTTTGCGGATGCGGACTATTTTGAGGGCTATGTAGAGAAGTTGATTGGAAATGGTATCAAGCTTTATGAGCGCAATATCTTCCATTATCTCAATGGTTTCTCCCTCTACCAGAGAGACTTGAAAGAAGAGGGTTGTAGTCAGATGCAGGAGGCTATGCATATTTTTGATGTGCTTGGACTTCCAGAGCAAGTGGCTTACTATCAGGAACATTATGAAAAATTTGTAAATCCTTAAATTTCCCAAATAAGGGAAAAACGAAGAGACTCCTTTCAGTTTTGATACAATAGTTTCAAAATTTGAGAGGAGTTTTTTATATGAATCGACATGCAATCCAGTTGATTAGTCGTGGTGCGATTAATAAGATAGGAAATATGCTCTATGATTATGGAAACAGTGTTTGGTTGGCATCAATGGGAACGATAGGACAGACTGTTCTTGGGATTTATCAGATTTCTGAACTTGTCACATCGATTCTGGTCAATCCCTTTGGCGGAGTGATTTCAGACCGCTTTTCGCGTCGCAAAATTTTGATGACGACGGACTTGATTTGTGGCGTTCTTTGCTTAGCTATTTCTTTCATCAGAAATGATAGCTTGATGATTGCTGCCTTGATTTTTGCCAATATTGTTCAGGCGGTTGCCTTTGCATTTTCTCGTACAGCCAATAAAGCCATTATAACTGAGGTTGTAGAAAAAGACGAGATTGTGACCTATAATGCTCGCTTAGAGCTCGTTTTGCAGGTTGTAGGCGTTAGCTCCCCTGTACTTTCTTTCATCGCTTTACAATTTGCCAGTCTCCATATGACGCTTGTTTTAGATGCCATTAGTTTTTTCATTGCATTTACCTTAGTAGCTTTCCTCCCCAAAAAAGAGACTCAGGAACAAGAGAAAAAGACTCTCAGCTGGAAAAATATTTTTGCTGATATGAAAGAAGGACTTGGCTATATCTGGCACCAGCAAGAGATCTTTTTCCTTTTGGTAGTAGCTTCCAGTGTTAATTTCTTTTTTGCAGCTTTTGAATTTCTCCTCCCCTTTTCAAATCGGCTTTACGGGGCAGAAGGAGCTTATGCAAGTATTTTGACTATGGGGGCAATTGGTTCGATTATCGGAGCTCTTCTAGCTAGCAAAATAAAGGCAAGTGTTTATAATCTTTTGATTTTACTAGCTTTGACTGGAGTTGGAGTTTTTATGATGGGGTTACCACTGCCAACTTTTCTTTCCTTTTCTGGAAATTTAGTTTGTGAACTGTTTATGACGATATTTAATATTCACTTTTTTACTCAGGTGCAAACCAAGGTTGAGGGGGAATACTTGGGGAGAGTGCTAAGCACAATTTTTACCTTAGCCATCCTATTTATGCCGATTGCAAAAGGCTTTATGACGGTGCTGCCAAGTGTACATCTTTCTTCTTTTCTGATAATTGGAAGTGGGGTTGTCATCCTGTCTTGTCTATCCCTCGTTTATGTGCGAAGCCATTTTGAAAAAGAGTTATAATTTCTCTTTTTAAGAAAATATTACACTACGAACCATTTTTCAGCCCTTCTCTATTGTGAGGAGGGCTTGATTTATGGTAGAATAGTTTTATGAGTGAAAGAATGAATGAGTTAGTTGCCTTACTTAACCGCTATGCGACCGAGTACTATACGAGTGACAATCCCTCGGTGTCAGATAGCGAGTACGATCGCCTCTACCGAGAGTTGGTCGAATTGGAAGCCGCCTATCCAGATCAAGTTTTAGCGGACAGTCCAACCCATCGTGTTGGTGGTAAGGTTTTAGATGGTTTTGAAAAATACAGTCATCAGTATCCTCTTTATAGTTTGCAGGATGCTTTTTCACGTGAAGAGTTAGAAGCTTTTGATGCGCGTGTTCGAAAGGAATTACCCCATCCAATCTATATCTGTGAGCTGAAAATCGATGGTTTGTCCATCTCGCTAACTTATGAAAAGGGAATTTTGGTAGTCGGTGCGACACGTGGGGATGGTTCTGTTGGTGAAAATATCACCGAAAATCTCAAGCGTGTCAAGGACATTCCTTTGAGTTTGCCAGAAGAACTAGATATCACCGTTCGTGGAGAGTGTTACATGCCACGCGCTTCGTTTGATCAAGTCAACCAAGCCCGCCAAGAAAATGGGGAGCCTGAATTTGCTAATCCTCGTAACGCAGCAGCAGGCACCTTGCGTCAGTTGGATACAGCAGTAGTGGCCAAACGCAATCTTGCGACTTTCCTCTATCAAGAAGCCAGCCCTTCTACTCGTGATAGTCAAGAAAAGGTCTTGGAGCATCTTGAACAGCTTGGTTTTGTAGTTAATCCTAAACGAATATTGGCTAAAAGTATAGATGAGATATGGGATTTCATCCAAGAAGTAGGACAAGAACGGGAGAAACTTCCTTACGATATTGATGGAATGGTAATCAAGGTCAACGACCTAGCAGGTCAAGAAGAACTCGGCTTTACTGTTAAAGCGCCCAAGTGGGCAATCGCCTATAAATTTCCCGCTGAAGAAAAAGAAGCCCAGCTCCTTTCAGTTGACTGGACAGTAGGTCGTACGGGTGTTGTGACTCCAACTGCCAATCTGACACCTGTTCAGCTTGCTGGGACAACTGTTAGCCGTGCAACCTTGCATAATGTAGATTATATCGCTGAAAAGGATATCCGCAAAGATGATACGGTTATCGTTTATAAGGCTGGGGATATCATCCCTGCTGTTTTGCGTGTAGTAGAGTCCAAGCGTGTTTCTGAAGAAAAACTAGATATTCCGACTAACTGTCCAAGTTGTGATAGCCAGTTGCTTCACTTTGAAGATGAAGTGGCTCTTCGTTGTATCAATCCACGCTGTCCTGCTCAAATCATGGAAGGCTTGATTCACTTTGCCTCTCGAGACGCCATGAATATTACAGGACTTGGTCCATCTATTGTTGAAAAGCTTTTTGCTGCCAATTTAGTCAAGGATGTGGCGGATATTTACCATTTGAAAGAAGACGATTTCCTCCTTTTAGAAGGTGTCAAGGAAAAGTCTGCTTCTAAACTGTTTCAGGCCATTCAAGCATCCAAGGAAAACTCTGCTGAAAAGCTCTTGTTTGGTCTGGGAATTCGCCATGTCGGAAGCAAGGCTAGCCAACTCTTGCTCCAACACTTTCACTCTATTGAAAATCTAGCCCAAGCAGACCCAGAGGAAGTAGCAAGTATCGAAAGCTTAGGTAGTGTGATTGCCCAAAGTCTTCAGACTTACTTTGCTACAGAAGGGTCGAAGATTCTCTTAGACGAGTTGAAAGAAGCTGGAGTCAATCTGGACTACAAAGGACAGACACTAGTGGCAGATGCGGCCTTGTCAGGTTTGACCGTTGTACTCACGGGTAAATTGGAACGTCTCACACGCTCAGAAGCCAAAAGTAAACTCGAAAGCCTCGGTGCCAAAGTCACAGGCAGTGTATCTAAGAAAACGAATCTTGTCGTAGCAGGAGCAGATGCAGGAAGCAAGCTCCAAAAAGCACAAGAACTTGGTATCGAAGTTCGAGATGAGGCCTGGCTAGAAAGTTTGTAAAGAATAGTTCAAAACTAGATGTTAGATAGTCTGGAACTATCTCTCCTGATGTGTTTTTATATCTATTAAAACTATTCTCTATTGTGCTGAATTTCCCGTTAAATTCTTCAGCACCACATAAAAAATTTAAATTGAAATTAGAAATTAGGAAAAGAAATGTATAGTTACCCTGTAGTCATCCATTTTCACCGAAAAAATGGGGATTATGCCGCTTGTTCATTCAGTAGAAAACAGGCAGATATTAAAGAAAATTTGTATTATGAAAATGACTATTTTGGAGCAAAATTCTCCTTTACAGTTACAAGTGCAGAAAGGCTCGATACTCTGACCTTTTCTGTCGAAATAGATGGAAAGACAAAGGACTATCTCCTACGGTTTAACCATTATCCACTGTTGACTGAGGTTTGGATTTTGGATGGTGATGAGACAGTCTATTATTCTGAAAATCCAGCCATTGCAAGTCCTTACTATAAAGATCAAAACCCGTTTGCTTTTGATAAAGCCTTTCACAGTGAAAGTTTTGATCATCATTGGGGATACCAAGGAGAGTTAGGTTACAGTATCTCAGACTACCAGACAAGCTTTAAACTCTGGGCTCCAACAGCTACAGCTGTCCAAGTGGTCGTTTATGAAAATACAAGCAACGACGCGCCAATTTGGAAAACCTTTAATCTTGAGCGTGGGAATAGCTATTCATATAGTCATAAGTACAATACCATTGGTGTTTGGAGTGTAGACTTGGATGAAAATCTTGCAGGTAAAGCCTATCAGTATCAGATTGAGTTTCCACACCACCAGACTTTGACACGAGATCCTTACACCATTGCTACAAGCCCTGACGGAAAACGTTCTGTCATCCTCTCTCAGCAAGATAGACAGGTAGAAGGATTCGAAGTTAAACATGGGACAGACGCTCCTTGGCGTTTGGAAAATCCATGTAAAGCCGTTATCTGTGAGATGCACATTCGTGATTTTACAAAATCACCGACATCTGGAGTTCCAGAAAACCTTCGAGGGACCTTCCTTGGTGCTGCCCAGACTGGAACAGTTAACCAGTATGGTCAAGCAACAGCCTTTGACTATATCAAAGAACTCGGCTGTAATTATGTTCAACTCCAACCAATCTTTGATCGCCATAAGGAATATGATGAGGACGGAAA
Source organism: bacterium (assembly GCA_905221355.1). Classification (GTDB taxonomy): domain Bacteria; phylum Bacillota; class Bacilli; order Lactobacillales; family Streptococcaceae; genus Streptococcus. Next base: position 274,332 of record CAJNCU010000001.1, on the reverse strand, counting down.
TGTAACCTATAACTGGGGTTATGACCCTCAAAACTACAATGCGCCAGAACCAAGTTTCTCTAGTAATCCAAATGATCCTGGGCAGGTTATTCGAGACCTCAAAGCCATGATTCAGGCTTATCATGATGCAGGAATCGGTGTCATTATGGATGTCGTTTACAACCATACCTTCTCGACGGTCGATGCACCTTTCCAAACAACTGTTCCTGATTATTACTATCGTATGAATCCAGATGGAACCTTCCAAAACGGCACAGGTGTAGGAAATGAAACTGCAAGCGAACACGAAATGTACCGCAAGTATATGATTGACTCACTTCTTTATTGGGTGAAAGAATACAATATTGACGGTTTTCGTTTCGACTTGATGGGAATTCACGATGTTAAAACCATGCAGGCAATTCGTTGGGCACTTGATGAAGTCGACCCGCGTATTCTCACCTATGGAGAAGGTTGGGATATGGGGACAGGTCTTGCACCTTATGACAAGGCCAAGAAGGATAATGCCTATCAGATGCCAAATATTGGATTTTTCAACGATGATCAGCGAGATGCCATCAAAGGAGGAGAAGTTTATGGCTCAATCAAGGCAGGATTTGTTAGTGGTGCTGCTACAGAACCGATTGTAGCCAAAGCTATTCTTGGTAGTCGAGAGTTGGGCTCATATCTTAGCCCAAACCAAGTCCTTAACTATGTGGAAGCCCATGATAATTACAACTTGCATGATTTGTTTGTGACCCTTCATCCAGATCACAGTTTAGATAAGATTATGCGCCAAGTTGAGACAGCAACAGCGATGAGCATCCTCATGCAAGGGATGTCCTTTATAGAGTTGGGGCAAGAATTTGGTCGCACTAAACTCCTTGCTACTGGAGAAAATGGCGAGCTGACTGCGGCAGATAGAGAACGTGCCATGAATAGTTACAATGCCCCAGATAGTATCAACCAAGTCAACTGGGATTTAATCAATGAGAGACAAGAGAGCATTGAATTTATCCGTCAGATTATTCGCCTAAAAACACAGACCAGTGCCTTCTCTTATCCTACATACGAAGAAGTCTATCGCCATGTCTTCGTCCATACAGCTGCTGAAAATAGTGGGTGGATTGTTTACGAAATTCACGGTGGACCAGAGCACTTATTGGTAGTCTTTAATGCGAAGGGAACTTCCTTCTACTTTGAGAATGCAGGAAATCTTGAAATGCTTGTATCTAATAGTCGTTCTAAAGAATCAAATGTGATTGATGATACCAGTGTCGTGGTCTTAAAGGTACTCTCGTAAATTAATGTTCTGAAAAGGTTTAGATTAACTAGACCTTTTTGATTTTTATTGAAAAACCAATATCTAATAGGAATAAAATTCAAATAACTTGAAGAATCAAGTTTGTGAAAAAAATATCAATATTTTCACAAAAAGGGTTGTAATTTTCTGAAAATTTGATAAAATAAGTTTTAATCATTTTCGGGAGGAAGAGAATTTGACAAATTATCAGAATTTAGTGAATGGAAAATGGAAATCATCAGAGAACGAGATTACGATCTATTCTCCTATCAATCAAGAAAAACTAGGCACGGTACCAGCTATGAGTCAGGCTGAAGTAGATGAGGCTATGAAAGCTGCGCGTGCAGCTCTCCCTGCGTGGCGTGATTTAGCACCCGTTGAGCGTGCAGCCTATTTACATAAGACAGCAGATATTTTGGAACGTGATAAAGAAAAAATTGGTACAATTCTTGCCAAAGAGGTTGCAAAAGGGATTAAAGCAGCCATTGGAGAAGTAGTACGTACAGCAGATTTGATCCGTTTTGCTGCTGAGGAAGGTCTCCGTATTACTGGACAAGCAATGGAAGGTGGCGGTTTTGAAGCTGCAAGTAAAAACAGACTAGCCGTTGTCCGTCGTGAGCCAGTTGGAGTTGTCTTAGCTATCGCGCCATTTAACTACCCAGTCAACCTTTCTGGATCCAAGATTGCTCCGGCTTTGATTGCAGGGAATGTTGTTATGTTTAAGCCACCAACGCAAGGATCTATTTCTGGTCTCTTACTAGCTAAAGCATTTGACGAAGCAGGAATCCCAGCAGGTGTCTTTAACACCATCACTGGACGTGGTTCTGAGATCGGAGACTACATCATCGAACACAAGGAAGTGAACTTCATTAACTTTACAGGTTCAACACCGATTGGGGAGCGTATCGGTCGTTTAGCTGGTATGCGCCCAGTTATGCTGGAGCTTGGCGGAAAAGATGCAGCAATCGTTTTAGAAGATGCAGATTTGGAAAATGCAGCCAATCAAATCGTAGGTGGTGCATTTAGCTACTCTGGTCAGCGCTGTACCGCTATTAAACGTGTCTTAGTTGTAGAAAGCGTAGCAGACAAGTTAGCCGAATTGCTCCAGGCTAAAGTCGCTAAGCTAACAGTCGGTGATCCATTTGACAATGCTGATATCACACCTGTTATTGATAACGCTTCAGCTGATTTCATCTGGGACTTGATTGAAGATGCACAAGAAAAAGGTGCTCAGGCTCTTACACCAATCAAGCGTGAAGACAATCTTCTCTGGCCAGTGCTTTTTGACCAAGTTACAAAAGATATGAAAGTGGCATGGGAGGAACCGTTTGGACCTGTTCTACCAATTATTCGTGTCGCAGATGCGAATGAAGTAGTAGCAATTGCCAATGAATCTGAGTTTGGTCTTCAATCCTCTGTCTTTACAAATGACTTTAAGAAGGCATTTGAAATCGCTGAGAAACTTGAAGTGGGAACCGTTCATATTAATAATAAAACACAACGCGGACCAGATAATTTCCCATTCCTTGGTGTAAAAGGTTCTGGAGCAGGAGTGCAAGGAATTAAATATAGTATCGAAGCGATGACAAATGTTAAATCCATTGTATTTGATGTGAAATAATATATAAAATCAGGAAATCGATTTCCTGATTTTATTTTTTTCAAAAAAATACAGTTTAAAATTGTTAAAAAACGAATATTCTGGTATTATAATAAAAAAATATATGGAAATTGTTTCGTATTCTATTTTCGAGATATATTTTTTAAAATGCTCGGTAATTTTTTGAAGACTTTCATAAAAAAATATGATTTTCTTCGTAAATTACTTGAAAGTTATCTTAAAAGAGTGTATAATAAAATTATAGAAAACGCTTACAAAAGAGAGGGGATCGAATGAATAATCAAGAAGCATTAAGAACCTTTACTACAGGTGAAAACTTTCACCTCCAGCATTATTTAGGAGCACATAGAGAGGAGAAAAACGGAGAAATTGGCTATACTTTTAGGGTTTGGGCACCAAATGCACAAGCAGTTCATCTAGTTGGGGATTTTACTAATTGGGTCGAGAATCAAATTCCTATGGTTCGTAATGAAGCAGGTGTTTGGGAAGTTTTTACTAGTCAGGCACAGGAAGGTCAGATTTATAAATATCATATCACGCGTGCAAATGGTCACCAGATTATGAAGATTGATCCGTTGGCAGTTTATTTTGAAGCTAGACCGGGTACAGGAGCAGTTCTGACCAATATCCGTGAAAAGAAATGGAAAGATGGTCTTTGGCTAGCACGTCGCAAACGTTTGGGATTTTTCGAGAGACCAGTTAATATATACGAGGCCCATGCAGGATCTTGGAAGAGAAATCCAGACGGTAGTCCCTATACTTTTTCGCAACTGAAAGACGAGTTGATTCCATACTTAGTTGAGATGAACTATACACATATTGAGTTCATGCCATTAATGGCTCACCCACTTGGCTTGAGCTGGGGCTATCAGCTTATGGGTTACTTTGCTTTTGAACATTCCTATGGCAGACCTGAGGAATTCCAAGATTTCGTTGAAGAGTGTCATATAAATAATATCGGTGTTATCGTAGACTGGGTGCCAGGCCATTTCACTATTAATGATGATGCATTAGCATATTATGACGGCACACCAACTTTTGAATACCAAGATCACAACAAGGCTCACAACTATGGATGGGGTGCGCTGAATTTTGACCTCGGGAAAAATGAGGTCCAATCTTTCTTGATTTCAAGTATTAAATTTTGGATTGATTTTTACCACTTAGATGGTATTCGGGTCGATGCAGTGAGCAATATGCTTTACCTAGATTATGATAATGCTCCTTGGACTCCAAACAAAGACGGTGGAAACCTTAACTATGAAGGTTATTATTTCCTTCAACGTTTAAACACAGTGATTAAGTTAGCTCATCCAGATATCATGATGATTGCAGAAGAAAGTTCATCAGCAACAAAGATTACTGGCATGAAAGAAATGGGTGGTCTTGGCTTTGACTATAAATGGAATATGGGCTGGATGAACGATATTCTCCGTTTCTACGAGGAAGATCCAATTTATCGCAAGTATGATTTTAATCTTGTGACCTTCAGCTTTATGTATGTTTTCAATGAAAACTATCTCCTACCTTTCTCACATGATGAAGTGGTTCATGGCAAGAAGAGTATGATGCATAAGATGTGGGGAGATCGCTATAACCAATTTGCCGGTTTGCGCAATCTTTACACCTATCAAATTTGCCACCCAGGTAAGAAATTGCTCTTTATGGGCAGTGAGTACGGGCAATTCTTAGAGTGGAAGTCTGAGGAGCAGTTGGAATGGTCTAATCTAGAAGATCCAATGAATGCGAAGATGAAGCATTTCACTTCTCAACTGAATCAATTCTATAAAGAACATCGCTGTCTTTGGGAAATTGATACTAGTTATGACGGCATTGAAATCATTGATGCGGATAATAGAGACCAGAGTGTTCTCTCCTTTATTCGTAAGGGAAAGAAGGACGAAATGTTAGTCTGTGTCTTTAATATGGCACCAGTTGAACGTAAAGACTTTACGATTGGGTTACCTGTTGCAGGTATTTACGAAGAAGTTTGGAATACAGAATTAGAAGAATGGGGAGGTGTGTGGAAAGAACACAATCAAACAGTTCAGACTCAAGAAGGCTTATGGAAAGATTACGAGCAGACTTTGACCTTCACCTTGCCTGCTATGGGAGCAAGCATTTGGAAGATCAAGCGTCGTTTGAAACCAGCTAAGAAAAAAGAATAGCAGGCTGTTGATTACAATTTTTAATATTTTAAAAACGGATGTACTTGTATTGGACTTGAAACACAAGAGAAATGGATTTCCTATTATTTTTATAAAAAGTTTGACTTCCGACCTTCTTTCGATTTTAACGTTCACATGTCTTTATAAAGGAGTAGAAAATGAAGAATGAAATGCTAGCTTTGATCCTTGCGGGTGGGCAAGGAACACGTCTCGGAAAACTCACTCAAAGCATTGCCAAACCGGCGGTGCAATTCGGTGGGCGCTACCGTATCATTGACTTTGCTCTTTCCAACTGTGCAAACTCTGGGATTCATAATGTTGGTGTTATTACGCAGTACCAACCTCTTGCTTTGAACAACCATATTGGGAATGGTTCTAGCTGGGGACTAGATGGTATTAACACAGGTGTTTCTATCCTTCAACCCTACTCTGCGAGTGAGGGAAACCGTTGGTTTGAAGGGACCAGTCACGCTATCTACCAAAATATCGACTACATTGATAGTATTAATCCTGAGTATGTTTTGATCCTTTCTGGTGACCATATCTACAAGATGGACTACGATGATATGCTCCAATCACATAAGGATAACAATGCCAGTCTGACTGTAGCTGTTCTAGACGTACCTCTAAAGGAAGCTAGCCGTTTTGGTATCATGAATACAGATGCCAATAACCGTATCGTTGAATTTGAAGAAAAACCTGCTCAACCTAAGTCTACAAAGGCTTCAATGGGGATTTATATTTTTGATTGGAAACGTCTCCGCAATATGCTTGTTGCTGCTGAAAAGAACAAGGTAGATATGTCAGACTTTGGTAAAAACGTTATTCCAAATTACCTTGAGTCTGGAGAAAGCGTCTATGCTTATGAATTCAAAGGCTACTGGAAAGACGTTGGTACTATCGAGTCTCTATGGGAAGCCAATATGGAATACATTGATCCAAACAACGCTTTGGATAGTCGTGATCGTCAGTGGAAAATCTACTCACGGAACTTGATTTCACCACCAAACTTTATTGGAAAACACGCTCATGTAGAAGATTCTTTAGTTGTGGATGGCTGTCTCGTGGATGGAACTGTTAAGCATTCTATTCTCTCAACAGAAGCGCAAGTACGTGAGGGTGCTGAAGTAGTAGACTCTGTAATCATGAGTGGTGCCATTATCGGAAAAGGTGCAAAAATTAAACGTGCCATTATTGGTGAGGGTGCTGTTATTTCTGAAGGTGTCGAAATTGATGGAACAGACGAAGTACAAGTAGTAGGATACAATGAAGTAGTGGGGGTAGCATCAGATGAAGATTGATAAATATTCAGCCATTTTAGGAAACACAGTTGGTTTTCATGATATGTCAACGTTAACAGAACACCGTCCGGTGGCTAGCTTGCCATTTGGAGCAAAATATCGTTTAATTGATTTCCCTCTTTCTAGCCTTGCAAATGCTGGTGTTCGTAGTGTCTTTGGAATTTTCCAACAAGACAATATCAGTTCAGTCTTTGACCACATTCGTTCAGGACGTGAGTGGGGCTTATCTACCCTTCTCAGTCACTACTATCTAGGTATTTATAATACGAGTGTTGAAAGTAGCACAGTTGGGAAAGAATATTACCAACAGCTTCTCACTTATTTGAAACGTTCAGGATCAAATCAGACGGTTGCACTTAACTGTGATATCGTGGTGAATATTGACCTCAATCAAGTATTCCATTTACATACTACTGCCGGTCGTCCGATTACAGTTGTTTATAAGAAATTACCTAAAAAGGATATTTCAGATGTTAATGCCATCTTGGAGGTGGATGAAACAGACCATGTTCTTTCTCATAAACTTTTTGATGCCAAATCAACAGATGAACTTTTCAACATGTCTACAGATATATTCGTCGTTGATACTCCGTGGTTGATTGAACGACTTGAAGAAGAAGTTCAAAAAGAATATCCAGAAAAATTACGCTATGTACTCCGCGATTTAGCTGTAAAAGAAGGTGCTTTTGCTTACGAATACACGGGCTATCTAGCCAATATTCACTCCGTTCAATCCTATTATCAAGCCAATATTGATATGTTGGAGTCTCAAAAATTCTACTCTCTCTTCTCACCTAACCAAAAGATTTATACCAAGGTTAAGAATGAAGAACCAACCTACTATGCGAATACTTCAAAAGTAAGTACTTCTCAGTTTGCTTCTGGTAGTATCATTGAGGGTGAAGTAGTTCAGTCAGTACTATCTCGTAACATTTATGTTCACAAAGATAGTGTGGTGAAAGACAGCATTTTATTCCCTCGTGTTGTGATTGGTCAGGGTGCCCAAGTTGAATATGCCATCCTAGACAAAGGAGTTGAAGTTGCGGACGGTGTTGTCATTCGAGGAACAGCAGAACATCCAGTTGTAGTTAAGAAGGGTGAAACAGTAACAGAGGACATTTATTCATGAAAATTTTATTTGTAGCGGCAGAAGGAGCTCCCTTTTCAAAAACAGGTGGTTTGGGCGATGTCATTGGCGCACTTCCTAAATCACTTGTAAAAGCGGGGCACGAAGTTGCAGTTTTCTTGCCTTACTATGATATGGTAGAAGCTAAGTTTGGTGACCAGATAGAGGATGTTCTCCACTTTGAAGTTAGTGTAGGATGGCGTAGACAGTACTGTGGTATTAAAAAAACTGTCTTGAATGGGGTTACCTTCTACTTCATTGATAATCAATATTATTTCTTCCGTGGTCATGTGTACGGTGATTTTGACGATGGTGAACGCTTTGCCTTTTTCCAACTGGCTGCTCTTGAAGCCATGGAACGCATCGGCTTTATTCCTGACCTTCTCCATGTTCATGATTACCACACAGCCATGATTCCCTTCTTGTTAAAAGAAAAGTACCATTGGATTCAGGCATATCAAGGAATCAGAACAGTTTTAACCATTCACAATTTGGAATTCCAAGGTCAATTTTCTGAAGGAATGTTGTGGGATTTGTTTGGCGTCGGTTTTGAACGGTATGCTGATGGAACCCTTCGTTGGAATGACTGTCTTAACTGGATGAAAGCAGGGATTCTCTACGCGGATCGTGTCTCAACCGTATCTCCTAGCTATGCGCACGAGATTATGACTAGCCAGTTCGGTTGTGGCTTGGATCAGATTCTTCGCATGGAGTCAGGTAAGGTTTCAGGTATTGTCAATGGTATCGATGCAGATCTTTATAATCCTCAAACAGACCCGCTTTTAGACTATCATTTTGATAAGGATGACTTGTCAGGAAAAGCACAAAACAAAGCAAAATTGCAAGAGAGAGTTGGGTTACCAGTGCGAGCAGATGTTCCTCTAGTTGGGATTGTCTCTCGTTTGACCCGTCAAAAAGGCTTTGATGTTGTTGTAGAAAGCTTGCATCGTTTCTTACAAGAGGACGTTCAAATCGTTCTTTTAGGAACAGGTGACCCAGCTTTTGAACATTCCTTCTCCTGGTTTGCTCAAGTCTATCCTGACAAGCTATCAGCAAATATCACTTTTGACGTCAAGCTCGCTCAAGAAATCTACGCAGCTTGTGATCTCTTCCTCATGCCAAGTCGTTTTGAACCATGTGGTTTGTCTCAAATGATGGCGATGCGTTACGGGACACTACCATTGGTTCATGAAGTGGGTGGCTTGCGTGATACGGTTCAATCCTTCAATCCAATCGAAGGAACTGGTACTGGATTTAGCTTTGACAATTTAACACCATACTGGCTTAACTGGAGTTTCCAAACAGCCTTGGATGTTTATAAGAATCAGCCGGACGTTTGGAGAAATCTACAAAAACAAGCTATGGAATGCGATTTCTCATGGGATACAGCCTGCAAATCTTACCTGGACTTGTACCATAGTTTAGTCAACTAATAGATAAAATCGTATGATTCTTTCATACGATTTTTGGACTGTTTAGAAAAGAGGAGAAGGGATGATTCAAGTAAAGGGACTTTGTGTTATGGATGTTGATGGCACCTTGATAGCAGAGGAAGTGATTGATCTTTTAGGAAGAGAAGCAGATTGCGAAGCAGAAATATCGCAGATTACAAGCCAGGCAATGCGAGGTGAACTGGACTTTGAAACAAGTTTACGAGCGAGAGTGGCTTTGTTAAAAGGTCTTCCGATTTCGGTTTTTGATACAGTCTTTAAATCCATTCATCTGTCCAAGAATGCTCAGGAATTTATCTCTATTCTCCAAAGGAATGACATTCTAGTTGGTCTCGTTTCAGGTGGATTTACACCAATAGTTGAGAGATTAGCAAAATCCCTTGGTATCTCCTATTTCTCTGCTAACCAGTTGGAAGTCAAAGACGGCTTTTTAACAGGAAAATTAGTTGGTGAAATTGTGACAGGTCAAGTAAAAAATGCTACTCTTGAAAAATGGAGAAAGGAATTAGAACTACCCAAAGAAAGAACGATAGCCATCGGTGATGGTGCCAATGACCTCTTGATGTTAAAGACAGCAGGCCACGGTATAGCCTTTTGTGCCAAAGAGGTCGTAAAAGCAGAGATAGCTTGTCATGTAGATACGAGGGATTTTTTGGAAGTTCTTCCTTTGATTGATTTCTTAGAATGAGAGGAAACTATGAAAATTGTAATTGCACCCGATTCTTTTAAAGAGAGTTTGACGGCAGAAGAGGTCGCTCAAGCTATAAAAAGAGGATTCCAAAAATCGATAGCAGATGTAGAATGTCTGCTTTGCCCTGTAGGTGATGGTGGGGAAGGAACTGTAGATGCTATTCAACATTCTCTTGAACTCGAAGAAAAATGGCAAGAGGTGACAGGACCTTTTGGGCTAAAAGAATCAATGCGCTACTTTCAAAAAGATCAAATAGCGCTCTTCGAAGTTGCTGACTTGGTTGGTTTAGGAAAGATTCCGCGGGAGAAACGAAATCCCCTCCACATCCAAACCAGAGGTATCGGAGAGCTGATTCGCCATCTCATTGATCAAGGAATGAAGGAAATCTATATTGGCGTTGGTGGTACGGCTAGTAATGACGGCGGAATAGGCATTGCTGCTGGTCTGGGTTATCGTTTTTATGATAAGAATGGAAAGGAATTACCAGCTTGTGGTCGGACTTTGCTTGAGTTCGAGTCAGTTTCAGACAGCGAGTTATATAGAATTCCTGAAGATGTGAAAATCCGCATTTTAGCGGATGTCGTGAGCCCTCTATGCGGTCATCAAGGGGCAACCTATACATTTGGAAAACAAAAGGGCTTGGCTCCTGCTTTATTTGAGACGGTAGATCTGGCTATACAGGAGTTCTATGAAAAATTCTCACCTTCAACCCTGTCTCTTAAAGGAGCAGGAGCTGGTGGGGGTATTGCTGCTGGACTCTGTGCCTTTTCGGAGGCTAGTATCGTATCTGGGATTGACACTTGTTTGGACTTGATTGATTTTGACAAGAAAGTTGAAGATGCTGATTTGGTTATCGTTGGAGAAGGTAGGCTAGACAGTCAAAGCTTTGCTGGGAAAGCTCCTATCGGTGTAGCAAAAAGAACTCCCAACGGAGTTCCTGTTATCGCTATTTGCGGAAGTCTTGCAGAGGATTTGCCTCCCCTTCCTTTTGAAAATATACAAGCAGCATTTTCCATTTTAGAGAAATGTGAACCTTTGGAAGAGAGCCTGAAAAATGCAAGTCTCTATTTGGAGCACATAGCTACTAATATCGGTCATTTATTAAATATGAGGAAGGATTAACCTAACCATTTTTTCCAGATGGATTTTTTAGGAATTTCTGTCTTTTTCTCCTCCCAGAGATTCGAGAATGCAAGTCTAAGGTCTTTTTCATCTACTTGAACAGGTTCGTTTGTGTGAATGACAAGGCCGAAAGGAGAGGTGATATGATCATCTGAAACAATAGTCGCCTGGCAGTTGCTTTCCTTTGCTTGTTTTAAGTAAAAGACCTGTTTGTCAAACTCGATATTTGGTGAGATTTTCACAAAAAGTTCCTCTACCTTTTCTTGAAACCTTTCTAAAATAGAGAAAAATCCCTCTTGTAGCTGAAGGCTATTGGCTGTCTCAACATCCGCATAGCCTAGAACTCTTTCCTCGAAAGTGCCGAGAAAACGACGTTGCTCATCCGGGTTTAATTTTGGCCCACCATGAGCTTTTTCTAGTAGTTGTTTTGATAAATCTGTCATGAAAATAGTATATCACAAAAATCTCATGAAAACAGACAAAAGAAAGCGATTACTTTATAAAGTTAAGGAAAATTTGCACAAAGATAACGTTTTTTCTTGAAAAACGCTTATTTTTAAGGTATCATAGAGGTGTAAAAAATTTAACTCAAAGGAGAGTAAAAAATGTCAATTATTACTGATGTTTACGCTCGCGAAGTCCTAGACTCACGCGGTAACCCAACACTTGAAGTAGAAGTTTATACTGAATCAGGTGCTTTCGGACGTGGTATGGTTCCATCAGGAGCTTCTACCGGTGAACACGAAGCAGTTGAACTTCGCGACGGTGACAAATCTCGTTACGGTGGTCTTGGTACACAAAAAGCTGTTGACAACGTAAACAACATCATCGCTGAAGCTATCATCGGCTACGATGTACGTGACCAACAAGCTATCGACCGTGCTATGATCGCACTTGACGGTACTCCTAACAAAGGTAAATTGGGTGCAAACGCAATTCTTGGTGTGTCTATCGCTGTAGCTCGTGCTGCTGCTGACTACCTTGAAATCCCACTTTACAGCTACCTTGGTGGATTCAACACTAAAGTTCTTCCAACTCCAATGATGAACATCATCAACGGTGGTTCTCACTCTGATGCTCCAATCGCTTTCCAAGAATTCATGATTGTACCTGCTGGTGCACCTACATTCAAAGAAGCTCTTCGTTGGGGTGCTGAAATCTTCCACGCTCTTAAGAAAATCCTTAAATCACGTGGTTTGGAAACTGCCGTAGGTGACGAAGGTGGATTCGCTCCTCGTTTCGAAGGAACTGAAGACGGTGTTGAAACTATCCTTGCTGCTATCGAAGCTGCTGGTTATGTTCCAGGTAAAGATGTCTTTATCGGATTTGACTGTGCATCATCAGAATTCTATGATGAAGAACGTAAAGTTTACGACTACACTAAATTTGAAGGTGAAGGCGCTGCTGTACGTACTGCTGCAGAACAAATCGACTACCTTGAAGAATTGGTAAACAAATACCCAATCATCACTATCGAAGATGGTATGGATGAAAACGACTGGGACGGTTGGAAAGCTCTTACTGAACGTCTTGGTGGTAAAGTACAATTGGTTGGTGACGACTTCTTCGTAACAAACACTTCTTACCTTGAAAAAGGTATTGCAGAAGGTGCTGCTAACTCAATCCTTATCAAAGTTAACCAAATCGGTACTCTTACTGAAACATTCGACGCTATTGAAATGGCGAAAGAAGCTGGTTACACTGCAGTTGTATCACACCGTTCAGGTGAAACTGAAGATTCAACAATCGCTGACATCGCAGTTGCAACTAACGCAGGACAAATCAAGACTGGTTCACTTTCACGTACAGACCGTATCGCTAAATACAACCAATTGCTTCGTATCGAAGACCAACTTGGTGAAGTAGCTGAATACCGTGGATTGAAATCATTCTACAACTTGAAAAAATAAAATAGTTCAGTGAACTATTTTATCCCGAACCTTGAAATTCAAAAGTTCGGTCGTTGATCTAACAACGTTTATAGCCCCTCGGATTTTATCCGAAGGGCTTTTTTCTATTCAGAGGGAAAAAAGGGGGCAGAGTTTATGGTATAATAGACAAAAACATTTGTATTAGGAAGAAATTATGTCTAAAGAGATTGATATTGAGTACTACCACCAACTAGCACTGCAAAAGCAGAAGGAGCACCGCAAAGTGTTAGCTAATCTAAAGAAAAAACCTCCTAAAAACTTAGATAAGATTGCCCAGCAGATTCACCAAGAAGTTTTTGCTGAGATTGATTGTACTGCCTGCGCGAACTGTTGCAAGACATTGGGGCCTGACTTTAAGGAAGCCGATATTACCCGTATTGCTAAGTACTTTAAGATGAAATTACCAGCTTTTGAAGCAGAGTTTCTGCAGGTAGATGAAGATGGCGATAAGGTTTTTAAATCCATGCCTTGCCCCTTTCTAGGAGGAGACAATCTCTGCTCAATCTATGATGTTCGTCCTAAGGCTTGCCGTGAATTTCCCCACACAGACCGTAAAAAGATCCATCAAATCAACCATTTGACGATTAAGAATACCTTGACCTGCCCAGCAGCTTATCTCTTTGTTGAGAAATTAAAAGATAAGTTATAGAATTTACACCTTTAAATCTTGTACAAAGATTCTAGGGTGGAAGTATCTTGTATTTGCTAGAATATAGATAGAATTGAACACGGACTAAAAGCTATGCGAAAAAGACAAAATTTCCTAGGATCAGAAGCTCCAGCGTTAATTTTCCTATTTTCACTTTGCTTTTAACTACCTTTGTATCTTGTGGAGGTGAGAAGAAAAGAATATGATGCATCAATTCAATCAAACCATGGATTATTTGGAGCAGCAGCTGACTGGAGAAGTGGATATGAAAAGATTTCAGCAGCTATCTGGCTATTCTTACCCTCTCTTTAGCAGACTATTTTCTATCCTGGCAGATATGACATTAGCAGAATACTTGCGCAATCGCAAGCTGTCAGAAGCTGTGACGGACTTGCGAGAAAGCTCTGAGAAAGTTATTGACATAGCGCTAAAATACGGCTATGACTCTGCGGATGCCTTCAGCGCAGCCTTTAAGAAATTCCATGGGGCAACACCCTCAGAAGTTCGAAATGGAAAACCTTATCGGATCTTTCCTAGACTTCAATTATCCTTAAAGATTACAGGAGGAAAGAACATGGATATAAAGATTCAAAAGAAACCTGCATTTACCGTGGCAGGTGTCCTATTGGAAGCTATTGACAATAGTCAGTGCCCGTCTGCATGGGAGGAACTCTATGCCAATCACAGCATTGAAAACCTAGAAAGTTTGGGTAGTGGCCAATCTTTTGGTGTCTGCTCGGATGTCAAAGAAGGCGAAATCATCAACTACATGGCTGCTTATGATGTCGTGGATAAAGCGAAAGCAGACGAGCTAGGTCTGTTCATCAAAGATATCCCAGCCGCTGAATATGCTATCGTACCAGTCAAAGGTCCTATACCAGCTAGCATTCACCATGCTTGGAAATATGTCTTGGAGGTCTTTTTTCCAGAGACTGGCTATCGCCACTCAGGAGCGCCAGATTTCGAAGTCTATACTGAAGGTGATATGTCGTCACCAGACTATCAAATGGAACTCTGGATTCCGGTGATTAAGGGCTAGATAATTTTCTGACTTTTTATAAAGATGCAAACCTAACTCTGTAGAAAGAATCTCTACAGAGTTTTTTATTGTTGACATTCATGTCCGTAAATTAAACATACCATATTTTTTGTTTGGATTTTATGGGGCATGCGAATAGTTTTCTCAGTATAATAGTCCCATAGAAGATAAGGAGGCAGGAATATGCAGATGTATTTTGGAGATGTGTCACTTTGCTATAGCTATTCATTGGCAATGGCACTGGATGGCTATGACTTAAAAGCAGACTTTTTAGAGGCAATCATGGTGATGGGAAATGGCGCTAGTATCGTAAAGAAAGATGACCAGCACCCTCTAGTATTCTTTGATAACGGAATGCCAGATCTCTCTATCTCCCATTCCTTAAAAATACTAGAGTTTGACTATGAGGACTTCTATCTAAAGGTTGGAGCGGAAGTAGATTTGGAAGAGATTAGAAGAAAGTTGGAAATGTTTCTGTCCAATGGACCTGTTGTACTGGGGCCTCTTGATATGGGCCATCTGACCTACAATCCCAATCACACAATCCTTTATGGTGTGGATCACTTCGTAACCGTGTATGGCATTGATCATCAGTACCTCTATTTGCATGATCCAGCTGGTTTTGCTTGTATGAAGGTTACTTTTAAAGACATCTTAGAAGCCTGGAAGGCAGAGGCTATTGACTATAAGCGTGGAGGATACTCCATGTGGGGGAATTTTAAGCGGCTCAAGACTCCTAGTCAGACTGAAATCTATCAAGAAACAGCAAGGATTATGAGGCGTCGATATCTGAATGGCCAAAACGGTGTGTTGGAATGCTATGCAAAAGCAGTTGCTGAAAACGGCTTAAATACGGAGCAAAAACAACTGCACCAGTATTTTAGCTTTAAACTTGCAGCTGTTCGAAATCTCTATCTCAGTAAGTTCTTAAAAGATCATGATCCGAAAGGGGCAAGATTCAAAGAAGAATTGGCTACTCTATTTGGCCAAGCCCACCTTTCATGTTTAAAAGAAGATTATCAAGGACTAGCCCGCTTGCTCTATCAAATAGCAGAAGTGGATGGTCACTTTAAAGATTTATATGTAAAGTAGAGACTATAAGCATAAAAAATAGTTAGTAAAAGCAGTTTTTCGTAAAATGAAGAACTGCTTTTTGATTATGGTATAATGAAGTAAGAAAATAGCTTATTCTACTTAAAAATGAAGGGAGAACTCCTATGCCTAGACCAAGAACAAAAGAGGAGCTAGTGCTAGCCTCTAAGGAAAACTATGAAAAGCTCAATCACTTTATATCTAAATTAAGTGAAGAGGAACTACAGACTCCTTTTGATTTTTCAAAAGATGAAAAGAAAAAAGAAGCTCACTGGAAAAGAGATAGAAATCTAAGAGATGTTCTGATCCATCTCTATGAATGGCATCAGTTACTTTTGACCTGGGTACATTCTAATCAAAAGGGACATGAAAGACCTTTTCTCCCTGAGCCTTATAATTGGAAAACTTATGGAGAAATGAATGTCGCTTTTTGGAAGAAGCACCAGAGAACTTCCTTAGAAGAAGCTATTAAACTCCTCGATCAATCGCATAGAGAGGTTTTAGAGTTGATGGAAGGCTTCAGTAATGACGAATTGTTCACAAAAGGTATCTATAAATGGACAGGTGGGACAAGTCTAGGCTCCTACTTTGTGAGTGCCACTTCCAGTCACTATGATTGGGCTATCAAAAAACTTAAAGCTCATCAGAAAAATTGTAAGTCCTACTAGTTAAAGTGAGTATGAAGTTTAGAAAAAGGTCTTCTAAGCTTCGAATAGCTTCATTCTCGTGATTTTAGAGCCATTCTAGCTTTAGAATCCTTTAAAAATCAAATTTTAAGGCTATCATAGACTTAGAATAGCTCTAAAACATTTATTTTAATGTAATTCTAAACTTAGAATTACATTGATATTAAAGGAACTAAACTGTTCGACGCTTAGAACGCCTTTATTCTGTGAAATTTTGACTAGAAATTGGATCGAAAGGCTTTTTTCCGATAGAGGATGATAGATAGATGGGGGAAATGATGAACATACAAAAAGAGAAAGTTAGAAAAGAGTTGGTGTCCCTTTGTTTGGGAGAGTTTACAGCCGTCCTATCCTTTTGGTTGTGTTTTTTCCTTTTGAAAAATCGACTTAGTGATGTGAGTAGACTGGTAACCATTCTCTATCCTCTGTCTTTACTAACATTTATTTTGCTTCAAGGTTCAATCTATTGGGCGATTTTGATTAGAAGACTCTCGAAACCTCAGTTCGGAAGTGCTAGTGTCCCCAAACTATATGGTGGTTTCAGAATACTAGACCTTGTTTTACTTATTTCAGGCTTTCCTTTTATTGTATGGAATACACAGAGTTTCCAAGTGACTATCTTAGCTACACTAATACAGCTTTTTGCACTAATCGAATGGGTTAATTATTTCCTCCTACGTTTATCCTATAGTCTAAACCCACTTGTTTTATGGAAACGAATTACCAAGGGAAAACTTGAAAAGAGCAGAATAGCCAAGGAGTTGGGGTAGGGGAGTGTAGTATTTAAGATTTTGAATCCTTTAAATCAATTCAGATAACGATAACTGCATATTTACAGTATGAAGAAATCATAACAGTTTTCAATGAAAAACTATAGCATACATTTGTAGAGTAAGTCGCCATCACGGTTGAAAAAAACGCAATCTTTACTTTAGAAAGTGGGCAAGAAATAGAACTATGATTTCTTGCCCACTTTTCCTATTGTTTACGGATAAATAGGATATTAGTAAATATTTTTTATTATGGTATAATATGTCTAAATCTAATAAATTAATGACGGGAAATTTATTAACGTTAGAAGGATAAGTGAAGTAAATTTGAACCATAATTTAAGTGCAAAATTAGGACTATTTTCCTTTGTAGAAGCTAACAATGTTATTATTCTAAAACCTAGTGAATTAAAAGATGCTAAAATCCCAAGCAATCACCATCTCTACATGATAATTGGTATTACTAGGACTTTAATCTCAGGTTACAAATATACTGATAGTCCTAATCCAGATCTGCTTGTAGAAGTAGAAACTAATAGTGGAGACAAAATTGAACTTACGATAGAAATACCGGAAGTTATTCGCAGTTTAGAAGTAAGCAGCGATAAGCGAAAATTATATATAAATGATGAGGAGTTTTTGATTTCAGATTTATTATTTAAAGTGAATAGACCAGTATTGGGTGAGATATTGTATATTGGGCAAGCAAAAGGTAATAAAGAATCTAGAAATACCGGAAAACGATTGATTAACCATGAAACTCTTCAAAAAATATTAGCTGATATAATTGATTCTAAGTTAGATTTCGACATACGCTTAATAAGTTTTTCTGTTAGGGAAGATTTGATGTGGACTAACCTTACTACAGAAAGCACCTCAAATGCTGAATTATCTGATATTTATGATATATCAGGTCATAGTTTTCAGATTAAAATACAAGAGTCTGATTTTATTAACTTAGTTGAAGCCAAACTTATTAATTATTTTAAACCTGCTTATAATGATAGATTTATACAGGGGAAAGTACCTTCAAACAAACATACTTCTTATAGGCAATATTTAAAACGTTTCAATGATATGTCAATAAATTTATACGAGCTTTCTAAATTCGTATTTAAGAAAAATAGTCAATTCTTTTTTCCTCAAAAAGATATAATAAAATATGCTATCAATGAAACGGAATATATAGATTTAATTGATAGATATATCGTATAATATTAAAAGAAATTTTAAAGATTAAAAACAGTGCACCCCCAAGAAAGGAAAACTTCAAATTGCCCTACAAATTTCTACTTTTTGATCTAGATCACACCTTGCTTGATTTTGATGCTGCTGAGGATGTGGCTCTGACACAACTTCTAAAAGAAGAAGGAGTTGCGGATATTCAAGCCTATAAAGACTATTACGTTCCGATGAACAAGGCTCTCTGGAAGGACTTGGAACAAAAGAAAATCAGTAAACAAGAGCTGGTTAACACGCGCTTTTCTCGTCTATTTGCCCATTTTGGACAGGAAAAAGACGGTACGTTACTTGCTCAGAGTTACCAATTTTACTTAGCCCAACAGGGACAAACACTTTCGGGTGCTCATGAACTCTTGGACAGCCTCATCGAACGTGATTATGATTTGTATGCTGCGACAAATGGCATTACTGCCATTCAGACAGGGCGTTTGGCTCAATCTGGTCTGGCTCCCTATTTCAACCAAGTCTTTATCTCCGAGCATTTACAAACACAAAAGCCTGATGCATTATTCTATGAAAAAATCGGTCAGCAGATTGCAGGATTTAGCAAAGAAAAGACGCTGATGATTGGAGATTCCCTAACAGCAGATATTCAAGGTGGTAATAATGCTGGTATAGATACTATCTGGTACAACCCACATCACCTCGAAAATAACACACAAGCCCAGCCAACTTACGAAGTTCATTCTTACCAAGACTTGCTGGATTGTTTAGATGCTTTGTAGTGATTTCCCCAAGAGGTGTTGATATGGAAATTAAAGTCATTGAAGAGATTGATAACTTACTAAATCTCATTGAGCAGTATCAGTTAAAAGGTGTGGTTGCTCAAGTAAATTCGTTAAAAGAGTTAAAGTATATCATAAGCAATCATATAGAGTTAAGTACTCGAGAGAAGATGAATATCCACTATTCACTCTTTCTTCCTAGGGGTGGCTTATCTGAACTCTACTATATGGACGCTAATCTTGAACGGATGAAGTCTGTAAATAATCAACTTTCCTATGCTATTGATACAATTGAAAAGTTTTTAATGGCTGATTGATACTGTGATAATGTCAAATAATAGGGTCAATAACAGTATATAAGAACTGTAAAAAGTGGTTTAGATAGCCACTTTTTGCTATAATAGAGGCAGTAAAAATAAAGGAATGGTAAACGATGTCAAGACCAGAACTTTCTCTTTATGAACCATTGTATACACTAAAGGAAGTTGATCAAAATATCTGGATAGCAGATGGTGACTTGATACAAATGGACTTGAAGGTCTTCAAACTTCCTTTTCAGACACGTATGACAGTGATAAAGTTAAACGATGGAAAACTCTGGATTCATTCTCCTATTGCGCCAAATGAGGAGCTCTTTACTGAACTGGACGCTTTGGGCAAAGTCGCTTACCTAATTTCACCCAATAAGATTCACTACGCCTATATTGCAGATTGGAAAAAAAGATATCCTTATGCACAAGCATGGTCTAGTCCAGGAGTTGAAGAGAGAGCAAAAAGTCAGAATGTCATGGTGGAATTTGATGCTCCTTTAACTGATAAGGCACCTGACTTATGGTCTGATGAGATTGATCAACTTATTTTTAAGGGAAGTTCTGTCATCGAAGAGGTCGTGTTTTTTCATAAATCGACTAAAACACTCATTGTAACGGACCTTATAGAGAATTTTGAACCAGAAAAGATAGCTAGTCCAATCCGAAGAAAAATTTATCGTTTAGCCCGTGTAACAGCCCCTGATGGGCAAACTCCTATCGATTATAGGATGACTTTTTTTAGAAGACAAATAGAGGCAAAGGTTTCCTTTTCCCGTATGTTAAACTGGAAACCGGACAAGATCATTCTTGCACATGGTTTATGCTTTTTTAAAAATGGTACGGATGAATTAAGACGTGCTTTTAGATGGATACGATAAAGGAGAGAAAGATGCAACACTCATCATGGCATGCTTTGATTAAGGAGCAATTACCTGAGGGTTATTTTGGGAAAATCAATCAGTTTATGGATCAGGTCTATGCTCAGGGAACTGTTTATCCACCTAAGGAAAAGGTTTTTCAGGCTCTCTTGACTACTCATCTGGAAGAGGTTAAGGTGGTGATTCTAGGGCAAGACCCCTATCACGGGCCAGGTCAGGCGCAGGGTTTGAGTTTTTCTGTTCCTGACTCTATCCCAGCTCCGCCATCCTTGCAAAATATCTTGAAAGAATTGTCGGATGACATCGGGGTTAAGAAATCACATGATTTGACGGCTTGGGCTGAGCAAGGAGTCTTGCTTCTCAATGCTTGTTTGACCGTTCCTGCTGGGCAGGCCAATGGTCATGCTGGGCAGATATGGGAGCCTTTTACAGATGCTGTGATTCGGGTTGTAAATAATCTAGACAGACCTGTAGTCTTTGTGCTCTGGGGTGCTTATGCACGCAAGAAGAAGGCATTGGTTACCAATCCTCACCACTTGATTATCGAATCAGCCCATCCCAGTCCTTTATCGGTTTATAGAGGATTTTGGGGTTCCAAGCCTTTTTCCAAGGCCAATGCATTCTTAACAGAGACCGAACAAGAGCCAATCAATTGGCTTAGATAAGGAGAAAATATGCCTCAGTTAGCGACGATTTGCTACATTGATAACGGAAAAGAACTGCTCATGCTCCATCGTAATAAGAAGCCCAATGATGTCCACGAAGGGAAATGGATTGGTGTGGGTGGTAAGCTAGAACGAGGGGAGACTCCACAGGAATGTGCAGCGCGTGAAATCCTCGAAGAAACAGGGCTCAAAGCCAAGCCGGTTCTAAAAGGTGTTATCACTTTTCCAGAATTCACACCAGATTTAGACTGGTACACCTATGTTTTTAAGGTGACAGAGTTTGAGGGTGACTTGATTGACTGCAATGAGGGGACGCTGGAATGGGTTCCCTATGACGAGGTTTTGAGCAAGCCAACTTGGGAAGGTGACCACACCTTTGTTGAGTGGCTTTTAGAGGACAAACCCTTCTTTTCAGCTAAGTTTGTTTATGATGGGGATAAATTATTGGATACCCAAGTTGATTTCTATGAATAAAGGAGAAAGCAGATGTTATTAATCAAAAATGGTCGTGTAATGGATCCCAAGTCTGGTTTGGATCAAGTGTGTGATGTTTTGGTTCAAGATGGGAGAATTGTCAAAATTGCCCCTGAAATCAAGGAAGAAGGAGCAGAGATAATTGATGCTACTGGTCTTGTAGTTGCGCCTGGACTGGTTGATATCCATGTTCATTTCCGTGAACCTGGTCAGACCCACAAGGAAGATATCCATACTGGTGCCCTGGCAGCTGCTGCAGGTGGTTTTACAACGGTTGTCATGATGGCTAATACCAATCCAACCATCTCAACCGTGGAGACTTTGCAAGAAGTTCTTCAGTCTGCTGCCAAGGAAAAGATTAACGTCAAAACGGTTGCAACTATTACCAAGAACTTTAATGGTAAAGACTTGACTGACTTTAAGGCGCTTTTAGAAGCTGGTGCGGTTGGTTTCTCTGATGATGGTATCCCGCTTGAAAGCAGCAAAGTTCTCAAAGAAGCCTTGGAAACTGCTAAAAAACTTGGTACCTTTGTTTGTCTACACGAGGAAGATCCCGACTTAAACGGTATTCTTGGGTTTAACGAAAACATCGCTAAAGACCACTTCAAGATCTGTGGAGCGACAGGGGTAGCAGAATACGCTATGATTGCGCGTGATGTCATGATTGCCTATGCAACTAAGGCCCATGTTCACATCCAACATTTGTCTAAGGAAGAAAGTGTCAAGGTAGTGGAATTCGCTCAAGGTTTGGGAGCGCAAGTCACAGCAGAAGTGGCACCACAACATTTTTCTAAGACAGAAACTCTTCTTTTAACTCAAGGTAGCAACGCCAAAATGAATCCTCCGCTTCGTTTGGAGTCAGACCGCCGTGCCGTTATCGAGGGCCTCAAGTCAGGCGTCATCACTGTGATTGCGACAGACCACGCGCCTCACCATGCAGATGAGAAAAATGTAGAAGATATCACCAAAGCGCCATCTGGTATGACTGGTTTAGAAACCTCTCTTTCTCTTGGATTGACTTATTTGGTGGAAGCTGGTGAGCTAAGCTTAATGGAATTGCTAGAAAAAATGACTGTTAATCCAGCCAAGCTTTACAACTTTGAAGCAGGCTACTTGGCTGAAAATGGTCCAGCGGACATCACTATCTTTGATGACAAGGCTGATCGGACTGTTGGTCCAAACTTCGCTTCAAAATCAGCTAATTCTCCATTTATCGGGGAAACTTTAAAAGGGCAGGTTAAATATACTATCTGTAAGGGACAAATCGTCTATCAAAACTAGATGGGATTCTGCTCTATAAATTATAAGAATAGAGAGCGTATATGTATTCAACCCATCAATTTAAAGATAAGTTTGTCTTATTTCTTAAGATATTTTTTCCTATCCTGATTTATCAGTTTGCCAATTATTCTGCCTCTTTTGTTGATACAACCATGACTGGGCAGTACAATACCATGGACTTGGCAGGAGTATCAACTGCAACGAGTCTATGGAATCCTTTCTTTACTTTTTTAACAGGGATTGTTTCGGCCGTGGTTCCCATCATAGGCCATCATCTGGGACGGGGCAAAAAGGAAGAAGTGGCATCTGACTTTTATCAATTCATCTACTTAGCTTTCGGACTGTCTTTGGTCTTGCTTGGCATGGTAGTATTCTTAGCGCCGCCTGTCTTAAACCATATCGGACTAGAAACTCAAGTGGCGGCAGTTGCAGTTTCTTATCTTTGGTACCTTTCTATCGGGATTATTCCCTTGTTGCTTTTTAGTGTCATTCGGTCATTGTTAGATTCTCTTGGTTTGACCAAACTATCGATGTATCTGATGCTCCTATTACTTCCGCTCAATAGTGGTTTTAACTATCTCTTGATATATGGAGTATTCGGTTTTCCTGAGCTTGGTGGTGCAGGAGCAGGGCTAGGAACTTCGCTAGCCTATTGGGTTTTATTGGGGATTTCTATTCTTGTTTTGTTCAAACAAGAAAGGTTAAAAGCGTTACATCTTGAAAAACGCATTCCACTAAATATAGATAAAATCAAGGAAGGTGTTCGATTAGGTCTACCAATCGGGGGAACCGTATTTGCTGAAGTAGCCATTTTCTCCGTGGTTGGACTAATCATGGCTAAGTTTTCATCGCTCATCATCGCCAGTCACCAGTCAGCTATGAATTTTTCCAGCCTCATGTATGCTTTTCCTATGAGTATTTCCTCTGCTATGGCGATTGTTGTGTCTTACGAGGTGGGGGCCAAACGTTTTGAGGATGCAAAAATCTATGCTCGTCTGGGGAGAATAACCGCCCTTATTTTTGCAGGTCTTACCCTATCTTTTCTCTACATTTTTAGAGATCGTGTAGCAAGTCTATATGGGAATGACTCTCAGTTCATTGAAACAACTGCTGTATTTCTAACCTACAGTCTCTTTTTCCAGCTAGCTGATACCTTTGCGGCTCCGCTCCAAGGAATTTTAAGAGGGTATAAGGACACTATCGTTCCTTTCTATCTTGGCCTAATCGGATATTGGGGAGTAGCGATACCTCTAGGATATCTACTAGATCAGGCAACTGACTTAGGGGCATATGCCTACTGGATTGGGTTAATTGCCAGCTTGATTGTTTCTGGTTGTTTGTATCAATGGCGTTTGAAATCCATAATGAAAAGGTTGAGCTAATTTTTAGAAAATATCTTGAAAAATAACTTTGTGAAAAAATGCTCTAACTAGAGAGAATCCCTGTTTTAACAGGGGTTTATTTTTTTACCTTGTGAAATTTTATTAGCCATATACTTTGACAGTGTATACTAAAAAAGGTAAAATAGTAAGGTAAGTACAAAGTTAGAAAGGCAAGATTATGTCAACTTTAGATAGAAATCTCTTGCTAGAGATGTTCCGTAAGATGGAAGAAATCCGTCGCATGGACTTAAAAATCGCTCAGTTAGTGAAAAAGGGGAAAGTTCCCGGTATGACTCACTTTTCTGTTGGAGAGGAAGCTGCTAACGTGGGGGCTATGTTGGCTCTCAACCCAGATGATCTGATTACCTCCAACCACCGTGGCCACGGACAAGCTATTGCCAAAGGAATCGACCTCAACGGTATGATGGCAGAAATCCTTGGTAAGTACACTGGGACCTGTAAAGGAAAAGGTGGTTCCATGCATATCGCCGACCTGGATGCTGGGAACCTCGGTGCCAATGGTATCGTAGGTGGTGGTATGGGGATCGCTGTTGGTGCAGCCCTCAGTCAGCAAATGCAACATACTGGTAAAATCGTTGTTTGCTTCTTTGGAGATGGTGCGACCAACGAAGGTGTTTTCCACGAAGCAGTAAATATGGCTTCTATCTGGAACCTGCCAGTCATTTTCTACTGTATTAACAACGGTTATGGGATCTCTGCGGATATCAAGAAAATGACCAATGTAGAACATATTCATCACCGTAGTGCTGCATATGGAATCCCTGGAATGTTTATCGAAGATGGAAACAATGTCATCGACGTTTATGAAGGATTTAAGAAAGCTGTGGACCATGTTCGCGGAGGAAATGGACCAGTCTTGATTGAAAGTGTAACTTATCGCTGGCTTGGTCACTCATCATCTGACCCTGGTAAATATCGTACCCGTGAAGAAGTGGAATTGTGGAAACAAAAAGACCCAATCGAAAACCTTCGTAACTATCTCGTTGAGAACAACATTGCAAGTGCAGAAGAATTGGAAGAAATTCAAGCACAAGTCAAGGAAGCAGTAGAAGCTTCTGTTAAATTTGCGGAAGAAAGCCCATTCCCACCACTAGAATCAGCATTTGAAGATATTTACGCAGACTAAGGAGAAAGAGATAAAATGGAAACAAAAACAATGTCGTTCCGTGACACCATTATCCTTGCTATGTCTGAGGAAATGCGTCGCGATGAAAATGTATTCTTGATGGGAGAGGACGTCGGTGTTTTCGGAGGGGATTTCGGAACTTCTGTTGGAATGCTCGAAGAATTTGGTCCAGAACGTGTCCGTGACTGTCCGATTTCTGAAGCTGCCATCTCCGGAGCAGCAGCAGGAGCGGCCATGACAGGACTTCGTCCAATCGTCGATATGACCTTCATGGACTTCTCGGTTATTGCCATGGACAATATCGTCAACCAAGCCGCTAAAACACGTTATATGTTTGGTGGTAAAGGTCAGGTTCCAATGACAGTTCGATGTGCAGCTGGTAACGGAGTTGGTTCTGCAGCTCAGCACTCTCAGTCTCTAGAGTCTTGGTTTACACACATCCCTGGTCTCAAGGTTGTAGCTCCAGGTACACCTGCGGATATGAAAGGACTGCTCAAGTCTTCTATCCGTGATAACAACCCTGTTATCATCCTTGAATACAAGTCAGAATTTAACCAAAAAGGGGAAGTGCCAGTTGATCCAGACTACACAATCCCACTTGGAGTTGGTGAAATCAAACGTGAAGGTACAGATGTAACAGTCGTTACTTATGGTAAAATGCTTCGTCGTGTGGTTCAAGCTGCTGAAGAATTAGCAGAAGAGGGAATTTCAGTTGAAATTGTGGACCCACGTACCCTCGTTCCACTTGATAAGGATATCATCATTAACTCAGTGAAGAAGACTGGTAAGGTCGTTCTGGTCAACGACGCCCACAAAACAAGTGGCTATATCGGAGAGATTTCAGCTATTATTTCAGAATCAGAAGCATTTGATTATCTAGACGCACCAATCCGCCGTTGTGCAGGAGAAGATGTGCCAATGCCTTACGCACAAAACCTAGAAAATGCAATGATTCCAACAGTTGAAAGCATTAAAGATGCCATCCGTAAGACATATAACAAAGAATAATATTACATAAATTAAATTACGTAAATTTTTAGAGATTTTAACTTTAGTAACTTGAGACACGTTTCGTGTACAAGTTACTTGTAGAGTCGAACACGGGCTAAAGTCTGCGTGAAAAAGATAAACTTTCCTAGAAACTAAAGTTTCTTCGTCAAGTTTCCTATTTTCACTTTGACTTTTTACGCCCTTTGTATCATGTAATTGAATTCGGACGGAGGTCTGCGAAAAAAAGATAGATTTCCTTGTGTTCATCGAACACATCGTCAATCTCCTATTTTTTCCTTACCCTCTTCGTCCTTAATATCTTAGTATAGAATTGGAGAGGTCATGGCTGATGACAAGCTAAGAGCGACTCCTGCGGCTAGAAAGTTAGCGGATGATCTAGGGATCAACCTCTACGACGTTTCTGGCTCAGGTGCAAACGGTCGTGTCCACAAAGAAGACGTGGAAACTTATAAAGACACAAATGTGGTTCGCATTTCGCCACTTGCAAAACGAATTGCCCTCGAACATAACATTGCTTGGCAGGAAATCCAAGGAACGGGTCATCGTGGTAAGATTATGAAGAAGGACGTTTTGGCCTTACTTCCTGAAAATATCGAAAACGATACTATCAAGTCCCCTGCTCAAATCGAAAAAGTGGAAGAAGTTCCAGATACTATCACTCCTTATGGTGAGATTGAGCGTATTCCAATGACACCAATGCGTAAGGTTATAGCTCAACGTATGGTTGAATCCTACCTAACTGCGCCAACCTTCACACTCAACTACGATGTCGATATGTCAGAAATGTTGGCTCTTCGTAAGAAGGTTCTTGAGCCGATTATGGAAGCAACTGGCAAAAAAATTACGGTTACAGACCTTCTTTCTCTCGCTGTTGTAAAGACCCTTATGAAACACCCATACATCAATGCTTCATTGACAGAAGATGGCAAGACCATTATCACTCATAACTATGTCAACCTTGCGATGGCGGTTGGTATGGATAACGGTCTAATGACACCAGTTGTTTACAATGCTGAAAAAATGAGCTTGTCAGAGTTGGTCGTTGCATTTAAAGACGTGATTGGTCGTACCTTGGATGGCAAATTGGCTCCAAGTGAGTTACAAAACTCAACCTTCACAATTAGTAACTTGGGAATGTTTGGTGTTCAGTCCTTTGGTCCGATTATTAACCAACCAAACTCAGCAATCCTCGGGGTGAGCTCAACAGTAGAGAAACCTGTAGTTGTCAATGGTGAGATTGTTATTCGTCCTATCATGAGCCTAGGATTAACCATTGACCACCGTGTCGTAGATGGTATGGCTGGTGCTAAGTTTATGAAAGACTTGAAAGCCTTAATTGAGAACCCAATCTCAATGTTGGTTTAAAAATACAGTATTTATTTTTAGAGATATAGATAAAGGAAGTAAGACATGGCCTTAGAAGTAATTATGCCAAAAGCCGGCGTGGATATGACAGAAGGACAAATCGTCCAATGGAATAAAAAAGTCGGAGAATTTGTAAAAGAAGGAGAAATCCTTTTGGAAATCATGACTGACAAAGTCAGCATGGAATTGGAAGCCGAAGAAGATGGATACTTGATTGCCATCCTCAAAGGAGATGGTGAAACTGTCCCTGTAACGGAAGTTATCGGTTACCTTGGGGAAGAAGGGGAAAACATCCCAACAGTTGGAGTAGCAGCACCAGAAGCTAGCCCTGCTCCCGCAGCTAGTGTCTTAAGCGACGACGGCAAGAGCGATGATGCCTTTGATATCGTTGTGATTGGTGGAGGTCCTGCTGGATATGTAGCGGCCATTAAAGCTGCTCAACTTGGTGGTAAGGTTGCCCTTGTTGAGAAATCTGAACTCGGTGGAACTTGCTTGAACCGCGGCTGTATCCCAACTAAGACATACCTTCACAATGCTGAAATCATCGAAAACATCGGTCATGCAGCAAATCGTGGTATCGTCATCGAAAATCCAAACTTCACTGTTGATATGGACAAACTTTTAGAAACTAAATCTAAAGTTGTCAATACCTTGGTAGGTGGTGTTGCGGGTCTTCTTCGTAGTTACGGAGTTACTGTTCATAAGGGCGTTGGTACTATTACTAAAGATAAGAATGTCTTGGTTAATGGTTCAGAGCTGCTTGAAACTAAGAAAATCATCCTTGCCGGTGGTTCAAAAGTCAGCAAGATTAACGTTCCTGGTATGGAATCTCCACTTGTGATGACCAGCGATGATATCCTTGAAATGAATGAAGTTCCAGAAAGCCTCGTAATCATCGGTGGTGGCGTTGTCGGTATCGAACTCGGTCAGGCCTTCATGACATTTGGTTCAAAAGTGACTGTTATCGAAATGATGGACCGTATCGTTCCAGCTATGGATGCGGAAGTTTCTAAGAATCTTCGCTTGATTTTGGAACGCAAAGGTATGACTATCTTAACAGGTACAAAATTGCAAGAAATCATCGAAGAAAATGGTCAACTTCGTATCAAGGTTGAAGGAAAAGACGATATCATTGCAAATAAAGCCCTTCTTTCAATCGGTCGTGTGCCAGACCTTGAAGGAATTGGCGATGTTGAGTTTGAATTGGATCGTGGACGTATCAAGGTCAACGAATACATGGAAACTTCTGTTCCAGGTATCTACGCACCAGGTGACATCAACGGTACTAAGATGTTGGCGCACGCAGCCTTCCGCATGGGTGAAGTTGCCGCTGAAAATGCCCTCAAAGGAAATCATGCTGTTGCCAAATTGAACTTGACTCCTGCAGCCATCTATACTCTTCCTGAAGTAGCTGCAGTAGGTTTGACAGAAGAACAAGCACGTGAGAAATACGATGTAGCCATCGGTAAATTCAACTTTGCAGCCAACGGTCGTGCCATTGCATCTGATGCTGCTCAAGGTTTCGTAAAAGTTATCGCTGATAAGAAATACGGGGAAATCCTTGGTGTGCACATCATTGGTCCTGCAGCCGCAGAATTGATCAACGAGGCATCAAGTATCATCGAAATGGAAATCACTGTTGAAGAAATGCTGAAGACCATCCACGGACACCCAACCTACTCTGAAGTGATGTACGAAGCATTTGCGGATGTTCTAGGAATGGCTATCCATTCACCTAAGAAAAATAAATAAGTTTTTCAACTAAATTTTCTTAAAGTAGTACGGACGGCAGCGACCTCTATTAGAGTTCCATGCCTAAAAATTGAGCCCCTTGTCTCAATTTTTCCTAGAAATGTAACGATAACACGTTACATTTCTTTTTACCACTTTAGAAAATTGGATTGCTATGAACAGAATTTAAAAACTAAATTTTTGGAAACACTATGAAATATATTATCAATCATTCAAACGACACTGCATTTAATATCGCCTTGGAAGAATATGCCTTTAAACACTTACTAGATGAGGATCAAATCTTCCTTCTTTGGATTAACAAACCTTCTATCATTGTTGGTCGTCACCAGAACACTATCGAAGAAATTAACCGTGATTATGTTCGAGAAAATGGTATTGAGATAGTCCGTCGTATCAGTGGTGGTGGAGCTGTTTATCACGATTTAAACAACCTCAACTACACCATCATTTCAAAAGAAGACGAAAACAAGGCCTTTGACTTCAAGAGCTTCTCAACTCCAGTTATCAATACCTTGGCTCAACTAGGCGTTAAAGCTGAGTTCACAGGCCGTAATGACCTTGAGATTGATGGCAAGAAATTCTGTGGCAATGCCCAAGCTTATATCAATGGACGTATTATGCACCATGGTTGCTTGCTCTTTGACGTTGATTTGTCAGTCCTTGCTAACGCCCTCAAGGTTTCAAAAGACAAATTTGAATCAAAAGGTGTGAAATCCGTTCGTGCCCGTGTAACCAATATTGTCAATGAATTACCTGAAAAAATCACAGTTGAAGAATTCCGCGATTTGCTATTGGAATATATGAAAAAAGAGTACCCAGAGATGACTGAATATGTTTTTTCTGAGCAAGAATTAGCGGAAATCAATCGTATCAAGGATACCAAGTTCGGTACTTGGGACTGGAACTACGGTAAATCACCTGAATTTAACGTCCGTCGTGGTACAAAATTCACTAGTGGTAAGGTTGAAGTTTTTGCCAACGTCATTGAATCAAAAATCCAAGATATCAAGATTTATGGAGACTTCTTTGGTATCGAGGACGTTGCAGCTGTAGAAGATGTCCTTCGTGGAGTGAAATACGAACGCGAAGATGTCCTTAAAGCTTTAGAAACTATTGACATCACACGCTACTTTGCTGGTATTAGTCGTGAAGAAATCGCTGAAGCGGTAGTAGGATAAAAGGAAAAGAAGTTGGTTGTATGACCAGCTTCTTTTTATGAGTTATAATTTACATAAATAATTTTATGTATTCTACAAACTATCTAGAGCATTTTTTTGTTCATCATTGACGATATGGGTATAGAGGTCAGTGACTTGTGTACTGGCGTGTCCTAGTTGGTGGCTGACCAAAACTTGCGATTTAGTCGCATCATAGAGCCTAGTAGCCAAGGTATGGCGTAGTTTGTGGGGAGTTACACGTACTTTGAAGTCCTCAGAGTACTTAGCAACCATCTTTTCCACGCTGGAAGCATCGATACGATTGGGAACGCCACGATATAAGGTCAGAAAGAGTGCTGTATCTGTCTTTTCCGTCTTATAGCGTTGATTTCGAATAGCGAGATAATTCTCTAGGTAAGGCTTGGCAAAGGCAGCGACATTGACCGAGTCACGTTTCCCCCCCTTACGTGTGACATTAATGACCATCATATTGAGATTAAGATCTCTTAGATCTAGATTAACAGCTTCAGATAAGCGAACACCAGATGCCAAGAGAAGGGCAATAATGGCCAAATCACGTTCCTTATTTTTATTGAATGACGATAGAGCACGATTTGAAAGCTGTTGTGGGTACTCTTGGTCGATATAGGTTAAAAAACCTTCTGTCTCATCACCTAGAAAGAGTTTTTGCTTGATGTTTTCAGCTCTGGCAGCAAGAGTTTCTTTCTTTTTCTTAGTTGAAACTTTCTTCATTACATTACGATAGAAATAAGGCTCCCCTTGGTCGTTTTCAACTTCCTCGGTCAGATACTTGTAAAGACTGGAAAGTGCTGACAAGGTCCGATTGATGGTCGTCTGAGAGACACCTTGCTTGGTTGTATTGGCATTCAGCAATGGACGTTCACGTAGATACAGGATAAAGGATTCCATGTCTTTTTTAGACATATTTTCCAAGACCGATAAAGGAATGTCAGACATTTTATCAGCATTTGAAATTCCAGACTCTAAAACCCAGCTGAAAAATCGATCGTATTCCTTGAGGTATTCGTACAAGGTTGTAAAACTGTAAGGAACAGCAAGCTTTGATTGGTAGTATTCCAGAACATACCAGGGCATGATTTGTTTCAGTTTGTCGATTCGTTCCAGTAAAATCTCACGTTTCATGTATTTTCTCCATAATTAAGTCTACTAGTAGTATAGCATAGACTTATATGTTTTTCAAGAAAATTATAGTTTTTCGGAAAGATGTTATAGGTGTTTGATAAATTCTAGAAAAAACAAAGACCTGATTCTGCAATCATAAGAAAGAAACAGGTCTTTTGTGTGTATGTAATCCAGTAAAAAAATAATAAGTCATGCTTGTATTTTGATTTCTCTAAAATATTTCAATTGCCATCATTCCTTTGCTGTCTTTTGTCGAAAGAATGTTTTTACGAATAGCCGCCTCGCGTTTAGAATTATGATGTATGTCCTCCTTAGCAAATAACTTTTCCAAAGAATTATGCTGTTTCCAACAAAATCAGCTACCGACTATACTCATCTTTTTTATGTACTACCATATAGCAGGATACCAAGATGATGAAGATTTTAATCAGGTAGGTTTCGTATCGATCAGTATCTATGGTTAGCTGAGACAAGACGTTAATGATCGAATGTGTCATAACGCAAATCCAGAGATTTTTTGTTTTGATATAAAGAGCTGAGAGTATGAAAGAATTCGTCAGCAATCCAAATAAAAACGGTAGAATTTGCAGAGTTGCTAGGGAACCATCTATGCAAAAGAACAACAGATGCCAAAGTGTCCAGCTGAAAAAGGTTAGGATTGTTGAGTGAAAATACGGTAGCTTCTATTGTAAAATTGGTTGAAAGACATATCGCCATCCAATCTCTTCTATACCACCAAAGACAATAAATTTGAAGAACATCAAAAATGGGAGATACCAGCTAAATTCTATTATTTTCCCACCAAACATTAGAAAAGAAAAATCAAGGATAATAAGGAAAAAAGATAATAAATAGTGTTTATAACTGGTATGAATGTTAAAAAAATCGTTAACGATCTTTTTAAAAGGAATATGAAAATAGTGATTTGCAACAATGATTCCCCAAAGTACTGAAGAAATGCCACCTAAAATGATTCCTAAAATAGATAATAGATTGGACTGAACAGAAAAATGATTCAAGAGAAAGAAAAGGAGACAAGCTGATATTATTTGGCTAAAAGTGCCCAGCAAATATACTGCAATTGCCTTATTTTTTTTCATAGAGAATCCTTTCAAAAAATATTTTACGTAAAATAAATTATGTAAACAAAAACTTATAACAACAAATCTTTGACTTTTCCAATTTCACTTTTTGGAATCACCAGGTGAATCATATCACCCAGATACATTCTGGTTGAGCCGTGAACTGTTTGGCTCTTGCCATTATGAACTTGGGTTGTGATAAGTACATTATGTGGCAAGTTGAGCTCGTGAACCTGTTTTCCAGCGATTTTGTCAGAGACAGGAATTTCAATGAGGGTGACTTCTCCTTCATCTGTCGCTTCTTCTGGCAGCATTTTTTCTAGCATGGCCTCATAGACTGGTGCTCCCTTGAGCAGATCCATGACGATGTAGGCGACCAAGGTCACTAAGCCAAGTGGCATGAGGTTGCGAATATCTCCAACCATCTCGGTTACGAGTATCATAGCAGTTAAGGGAGCCTTGGATATTGCCCCAAAGTAGCCACTCATTCCTAAAATGACAAATATAGGAAACTGCTCCTGACTGACAAACCCAAGATTGACACAAATGACACCGACAAGGGAACCAAGTAAGGAACCAAGTGCCAAAATGGGTAGGAAAATTCCTCCTGGGAGACCACTTCCATAACTAATCATGCTCCAAACAAAGCGAATCAAAAAGTAAGCTAATAGAACTTGAAAACGAAAATTTTGCTCAGTCAAAGAAAGAACGACCTGATTTCCACCACCAAGAATTTGTGGCAAGAAAATTCCGACTGGTATGATAAGGATAAAGGCTAGGATTGGATAATAAGCTTTATCCAAATGAATTTTTTGACCAATCCAGTCATAAATTCGACCAACATTGAGTACAGCTTTCTCATAAAGAAAACCAGAAAGCCCGAGAAAAACTCCCATAAGGAGGTAAATCCAATACTGGTCTAGGTTCATGAGAGGAATGTTGTCTGGCATATCCAGTACGGGTGTTAGGCCAAATATGAGCAAAGAAACAAAGTTTGCTACGAGACTGGCTGCTAGAGTTGAGACCCAGAAAAAGCGTGAAAAATGGTGGTAAACTTCTTCTATAACAAAGAGAAGACCTGCGATTGGTGCATTAAAGGCAGCTGCTAGCCCTGCTGCAGCACCACTGGCAATCAAGGAGCGTTCCTCAACAGGGCTAGATTTGAGCCACTTGGCAATACCTTTTCCACCAACTGCTCCAAGTTGAATACTTGGCCCTTCACGCCCTAGCATAAGGCCACTGGCAATAGCAAGAATACCTAAAATATATTTTTTCCAGAGAATGCCCCACCAGTTAAGAGTCATCAGTCCCTTTAGTTCGGCTTCGACTTGAGGAATTCCTGAACCCTTGATATCTTTTTCCGATCGAGTCAATTTCGCACTGAGCCAGCTAACAATTAAATAAAATAGGCCAATGATAAAAAGATTGCGCACTAGGTGCGCTTGATCTTGATAGAATCCTTGTATCAGGTGGAAGCCCTTTTCGATTAAGAAACGAAAAGATCCGACGATTAGCCCGACGACGAGACCAACAATGATTCCTCGTCCAACTTGGGATAATATGGTGCTTGAGGCAAAGGCAAATTCCTTCTTGGAGCGGAGTATTTCTGACTGTTCCTCCATAATCATTCATTCCTTCTAACTTAAACTTTCTTTTTCTCCTGCAACCAGTGACTTAACAGGTTCAAAACTGGTTCGGTGAATTGGGGTAACTCCTAGTTTCTTGAGTCCGTCTAGGTGTTTAGCTGTTCCATAGCCTGCATTAGTAGCGAAGTCATAGCCGGGATATTGATTATCATAGTCCTTCATAATATTATCCCGTGTCACCTTGGCCACTATAGATGCAGCTGCGATGGAGAGGGAGTTAGCATCTCCTTTGATAATGGAGGTTTGTGAAATTGGTAACTCCAGTTTCATGGCATCTATCAAGAGGTGCTTAGGCTGCGGACTGAGCTGGGAGATTGCTTCCTTCATGGCCAGTTTGGTCGCTTCATATATATTGACTTGGTCGATGACTTGATTATCCATGATACCAATTCCGATTGCCAAGGCTTGATCTTGAACAGCATGATAAATTTCCAAATGTTTCTTTTTAGGGATCTTCTTGCTATCGTTTAGTCCTCTAATCTTACAATTTTTTGGTAAAATAACGGCTGCAGCGACTACAGGTCCAGCCAGTGGACCACGGCCGACCTCGTCAACGCCTGCTATTAAGGTCACTCCTTGCTTATAAAGTTCTTTTTCATAGGAAAGCATGGATTCCAAACGAAGATCCTCATCCAGTTCAGCCTGGATGGCTTTTTTACGCTTGCTGATTTCCTTTTGAACTCCAGAACGAGGATCTTTTTCGAATTCCAGAAAAAGAGGATTGTCTAATTCTTTAACAGTGGCAAGAAGTTTCTTGATTTCTTTAATCGTCGTCATCGATGTCGTCCAATGTATCTAAGGTATAGTTACCGAGTTTTCCATCACGGACTTCCTTGACGAAGAGGCTGTAAAAGCGGTCGTAGTCGTCTCGGAAACCAAGGGCACGGGTCATATCCATGATGATAACAGGTGCTTCTTCTTCTATCTTCATTTGTTTGAAGCGTTCAGCTAGCTTTTCTGGATAATGTTTTTTGAAATAATTGAGACCAAAAATGGTCACTTCATCCATTGGGAGTAGTTGATCTTTAATTGCTCCAGTCAAGGCCAGTTTCAAAGCAACGGTTTCGTCTTCGAACTTAGGCCAGAGAATCCCTGGTGTGTCTAGGATTTCAAGATCTTTGTTGGTTTTGAGCCACTGTTGCCCCTTGGTAACACCTGGTTTATTGCCGACAACCGCAATCTTTTTCCCAGCCAAACGGTTCATGAGTGTTGACTTACCGGCATTTGGAATTCCGATAATCATGGTCCGCAAGGTTTCAATTTTGATACCGCGTTCTTTCTGGCGTGCAATCTTATCAGCCATGAGCTTTTTAGCAGCATCTGTCACAACTTTTACAGTTACTTGCTCTTTGGAGTTGATAGCCAGAGTTTGGATTCCCTGTGATTCAAAATACTGACGCCATTCTTTGGTCATTGCTGGGTCTGCTAGGTCAGCCTTGTTCAAAATCAAGAGTTTAGGTTTATCACCCACAATCTTGGTTAACATAGGATTTTGACTAGATAAAGGTAGCCGAGCGTCCACCAAAATCGTCACAAAATCAACAAACTTTAAATTCTCCTGAACTTGCCGCCGAGCCTTAGACATGTGACCCGGAAACCATTGAATAGTAGCCATAATATTTTCCCCTTCCGACTAAAAAAAACGTAGTAAAAACGTTTTCTTTCTTACTACCTATTCTATCATAAATGAGGAACTTTTGCACAGGCTTTGACCACAATAAATAACAAATAGTATAGGTCCGACACATCCTTGATGCCAGTCAGGATTTACTTGACTTTTTTTGCTAACAGGTATATACTTAGTGTATACTAATTCGTGGAGGTAGAGCAATGAATACAGTAAAGACTCGGAAGGTAGGGAATTCTCTCACTGTGACTATTCCTAAAAATTTGGGGATGACAGAAGGTCAAGAAATGGTTGTCTACAAAGGGATTGACGGAGTCATTGTCTTAGCTCCAAAATTAAAAGATCCCTTTGATGGGATTACTGATTTGAGAATGACAAATGATTTTGAAGGGGTAAGGTCACTTGATAGCGAAATCTGACTATATTCCTGAAAAGCAGGATATCATTTGGCTGGACTTTGATCCATCAGTCGGTCGGGAAATCCAGAAACGGCGACCTGCCTTGGTAGTTTCTAGGAGAGAATATGCCTTGCAAACTGGTTTTGTAGCTGTCTGTCCTATCACTCATGGCCAACAACGTTTGGCTGAAAAAGGCTTGCTCGTTCCTGTCTCGTCGGACAAGGTAGATGGCGCTGTCAATCCATTTCAACTGTATACCTTTGATTTTCGGATGCGTAATGCTCAAAAAATAACAAGAATGGACACACAATGTTTTCAGAAAGTCGTCCAACTTTACCAGTACATCTTTGGAGATACATAAATCCTACCATGCATATACAAGGTAGGATTTTTTCTATATGAGTAACCTATTTAAGAACGGGTGAAGGCAGTTTGTCAAAATTCCTCTAATCCAGCTTTCTTGTGCTGATGATAGATGTTCTGCCTGAAGGCATTCTTTTAGAAAATCGCGGACTTGTTCTGGTGCAATTTCAAACTCAAATGCTTTCATCTTGTAGAAAAAATCGATGAGATGCTCAGATAAGTAATCATCTGAAAAGGCTACTTCTCCACTTTTTCGAAATTCTAATAAGAGTCGAGAAAATCTAGCTTTTTCATCAGGCGAATCACGAAAATAGGAATTAAGAAGCCAAGTCTGCTTTTGCTTTCGTTCAATAGGATCTTGATTCGCAATTCGCTGATCCTTTTCCAGCTCTTTCTGGTTTTGTTTAGCCTTGATAGCTCGTTCGTCTCTATTTTTTCCAAAGAGGATTTTCTCCCATTTTCGTTCTTCTTGGGTGAGAGTTTCTGTCTCTGCTTGAATCCGTAAATGCTGCTCGTAGTCGATTTTCTCCTTGCCTAGTTTGATAAGGTAGAGTTGGTCATCGGTCTTACCAAGTAAAAAAGGTTTGATACACTTTTCCAGCACTTCTTCCATACGAGCCTTCTTCTTTGGCTCTGCCTTGGTCCAACTTCCGCCTTGGAAGACTTCTAGGAAGAGCTGATAGTCTCTCTCAGGTGCGAATTGATTGCCACGATTGGCTTTGAAAACACCTTTTCCCCAAAACCATTTTAAAAGTCGTTCGTCAAAGTCGCTTTTATTAACCTTGAATTTTTCCTTTTTCTGAGCCTTTCTGGTTAGGTTTTCAACTTTTCTGAGAAGCTTGTCTTCCTCTTCGAGTTGCTGGTCTAAAGTCAGTCGATGAAAATGGCGAACACAGTCGCTTCCTATAGGAAAGAGACGTTGGCCTGTAACTCCGTTAAAGAGTTCGTAGGAGTATTTTATGGCGTTCCCGCAGACACAATTACTACGGCCAATGCCATTAAAGATCAAGGAAACTTCATTCCACTCCTTAGTGGCTTGATCCCAAGTATCGGCTTTTGAAGCCTGTAAAACCGCATCGTGCAAGGATTTTCTAACTGGAAGTGTCATGAGGTCTCCTTTCTAATACTCAATGAAAATCAAAGAGCAAACTAGGAATCTAGCCGCAGGTTGCTCAAAGCACTGCTTTGAGGTTGTAGATAAGACTGACGAAGTCAGCTCAAAACATGGTTTTGAAGTTGTGGATAGAACTGACGAAGTCAGTGAGCATATCTACGGCAAGGTGAAGCTGACGTGGTTTGAAGAGATTTTCGAAGAGTATAAATTATAGGTTTACAACTTGAACCTCGTCTTTACCGAGCAAAATCAAGGATTTTTCAATATTTTCAATCGAATAGGCACGAGATAAAGCCTCTCCGTATAGGGCTAACTGACCACGATAGCGGTCTATGAGTTGACTTGGTTCATCGTAACGGTCTGTCTTATAGTCGAAAAGAATAATTCTGTCCTCGTAAAGCAGATAGCCGTCCAAAATCCCACGAACAACGAAGTCTTCCTGACTCTTTTGATCTTTTTTGAGCATGGAGAAGGGTTGCTCGCGGTAGAGATGGTCGGTATTAGCGAGAATCTCCTGACCAAGTTCTGTGTCAAAGAAAGCAAGGATTTTAGAAAGATTGATCTTGTCTCTAACAGCTGGACTAGTTTGAACTTGTTTGAGAGTATCCTTTAGGCTAGCAAGCGTTGGTTGATGACTCAGGTCGATTCTTTGCATGAGTTCGTGGGTTGCACTACCAATCTCAGCTCCAGTTACCTTTTCTTTAGTTGAAAAATCAGGTAAATCAAAGCTGATTTTCTTCTCTGTTGATTGAGTTTGGTTAGTAATTTCTACCCCTTCCATATCCATAACCGGTTCGTAGAATTTCTTGATTTGGCTTGGGGTTTGAACACTAGGAAGTTCAATGGCTGCGCGGTGAAGAGTATTATAAACTTCCACCTCTTTCAGCATTTCCAGAGCTTCTTTGATGGTTTCTGACTGGCGGTTGCCTGCTTGAGATCTATCTTGTAGAGGGCTCTTGTTTTCCAACTCTCCAATAGCTTCTCTAGTCAACTGGTCTTCACCAACAAAACGATAGCTAAAGTTGAGATTGTCCTTGGTAAATACTTTGCTGATAGCCCAGATCCAATCTTGGAAATTTCTTGCTTGCAGTCTGGTATTGCTATCTAATTTTCCGTTATTTGCTGCCGGGTATTCCTTTGCTTCCAGCTTTTCACGAGAACCCTTGCCAACAAGATAAAGTTTTCTCTCCGCCCTCGTCATGGCAACATACAGCAAACGCATCTGCTCTGAATAGCTAGCCAATTGCAGTTCTTTCTCATTCTGCGTATAAGTTAGGCTAGGAATGGAGAGTTTGATGGTTTTAGGATAGTGTGCTTCCACTGCTCCTGTTTCCACTTTGGCAATGTATTTGACACCAAGCCCATTTTGACGACTGAGAATGACGTCTGACATCGAGTCTTGTTTGTTGAAGTCCTGATCCATGTTGAGGATAAAGACATAAGGAAACTCCAATCCTTTGCTCTTGTGAATGGTCATGAGTTCAACAGCATCCTTGGGTGGTGCGACAGCGACGCTTGCAAGGTCATGCTGAGCTTCCAAAACCTGATCAATCATACGGATAAAACGAGACAAGCCCTTGAAATTGCTCTTTTCAAACTGGTCAGCTCTCAGTGCCAGAGCATAGAGATTGGCTTGTCTAGCAGGTCCGTTTGGCAAGGCTCCAACATAGTCATAGTAAAAACGGTCGTTGTAAATCTTCCAAATCAAGTCATAGAGAGTGTGGGTTTTGGAATATAAGCGCCAAGAATCCAAGATATCCATGAACTGACTTAGTTTTTCAGCTAGAGCTGTATGAATCAAGTTTTTCTGACTTGTTGCCAGTTTTTGAGCATTGACCAGTTTCTCATAGAGATTTTCTTGGACCTTATCTTCTATTTTCTGAAGGGACAAGCGTGCCAACTCGTCCTCATCAAAACCAAACATAGGAGATTTCATAAGGGCAACCAAGGCATAGTCTTGCAGGGGATTGTGAATGACACGAAGGGTGTCTAGCATGACTTGTACTTCTAGGGATTGGAGATAATTGTTTTGCTCACCGTCGGTTTTGACAGGTATCCCGTACTCAGACAGGGCAAGTAGAATCTGGTCATTACGACTCCGACTGGAAGTCAAAAGGGCAATTTCTTTGAAGGCAACACCTTTTTCCTGATGAAGCTTCAAGATTTCCTTGAGGACCAGGCGCATTTCACCAGTGAGTTTCGTTTCTGCTTGTTCCTCTTCTTCCTCACCAGACTCGTCCTTGTCGTAGAGGAGAAATTCCGCCTTGTTATCGGGATTGGGAGTCAGTTTGGTATTGGCAAAAACAAGCTGGTGCATGCTATCATAGTTGATTTCGCCGACCTCTTGGTCCATAAGCCGTTCAAAGACATGGTTGGTTGCTGACAGCACTTCTGAACTGCTACGGAAATTTTCCTTGAGGAGTATCAACTTACCCTCTTTAGGATTTTGCGCATAGCGTTGAAATTTTTCATTGAAAATTTGGGGATCTGCCTGACGGAAACGGTAGATAGACTGCTTGATATCTCCCACCATAAAGCGATTGTGACCATTAGACAGCAATTCCAGCATCCGTTCTTGAATGTGGTTGGTATCCTGATACTCATCGACCATGACTTCGTGGAATCGTTCCTGATAAGCCTCGCGGACTTGTGGGAAATTCTCTAAAATCTCAATGGTGTAATGACTAATATCAGCGAATTCAAAGGCATTTTCCTGGCGTTTACGTTCACGATAAGTCTCTACAAAATCACTCATAAAGGTTTGGAAGGTTTTAGCTAGCTCCCAAGTATCTTCATGATAATGTTCTTGGTAGTCGAGAATCGTTATCTGGTCCGCCAGTTGTCCTAGTTTAGCAAACTGGGCCTTTCTCTCATCGTTATAGGCATCAGCCAGTGGTTTCAAATCGGCCTTACGACTGGAGTTAGCCAGAGCTCGACCATTTTTCTCCTTAGAGATGGCAACAACACGCGCAAGCACAGCTTGATAAGCCTGGCTATCGGACTCTTGATTTAAGGAGCCAATTTCATCTAGAACCTGTTGCACAGCTTCTAAATAGGCAGCTTTTGGAAACTCCTTGGAATCATTATCTAGATGATAACGGAAAAAGCTTTCCAAATCCCAAAGCGCCTGCTTGATTTGCTCAGTTAGTTTTTCTTTTTCACTAGTAAAATCAGCATCTCCAAATCCTTTGAGGAAAGAGTCGCTCAGCCATTTCTGAGGATTGCTGGTGGATTGGAGGAAGTCATAGATTTTATAGACCTGCTGGCGCAGACCTCGTTCATCCTTGCCACGCCCAGCAAAGTTCTTCACCAAGCTACCAAATTTCTCTTTATTCTCACCTTGGTAATGTTCTTCAAAAACCTGATGAAAAACTTCGTTCTTTAAGAGTAACTGTTCACTTTCATTTTGCAGAATACGGAAGTTCGGTGCGATATCAATCAGATAGCCATGTTTGCCAAGGAATTTTTGTGTGAAAGAGTCCATGGTTCCGATGGCAGCGTTTGGTAGATCTGCCAACTGGCGTCCCAAGTGTTGTTTGAGATCAACATCGCTACTTTCTTGGATTTGATGGCTGATTTTTTTCTCCAAGCGTTCTTTGAGTTCTGTAGCAGCCTTGACGGTAAAGGTCGAGATAAAGAGTTGGCTGATTTCCACGCCACGTGCTAATTGATCAAGAATGCGCTCTGCCATAACAAATGTTTTCCCAGAACCAGCAGACGCTGAAACAAGGATATTTTGCCCTGCCGTATAAATGGATTCAATTTGCTCGGCAGTTTTCTTCTGTTCCTTGCTTGAACTCGCTTCTGCTTCTTGCAATTTTTGAATTTCTTCCTCAGTTAAAAAGGAAATGGGCTTCATCGATTCAACTCCTCTCTCATTTTCTCAAACCAAGCTTGCTTGAGTTTTTCTCCGACCAGACGTTTGCCGTCAGACAACTCTAATTTCTCAAGGAAACGGGCTTGTCCCAAGTGGTAATTGGCTTCAAAACCTGTAATGGCTTGGTGTTGCTGAACATACGGGGCAATACTTCTGCCGTTTTCTGTGTATGGATTGATGGCAAACTGGCCTTCTAAAATCTTCTCAGCTGCCTTCTTGTACAGATGGGCATTATAGTCTAGTAAGAGCTGAAATTCCTCGTCTGTCAGCTGATTAGCCTTATTTTTGTTGTAAAATTCGCCCAAGTGACTGCTTTCTTTTTCTAAAAAGAGTCCTTGGTATTTCATTGATTTGCTGGCTTCAGCTACTGCTCCAGCCAAACTTTTAACAGCTAATAAAGATTGGACAGGCTCAGCCATTTCCAAGTACATGGCACCGAAAAAGTTCTGCTCCCCTTCTCTTTTTAGGGCAGCAAGATAGGTTGGCAACTGGGAATTAAGCCCATTGAAGAAATGAGGAAACTGGAACTGAGTCAGACTAGACTTGTAGTCTACCACTCCTAGTGCTCCATCAGCTTTCAAACGGTCAATACGGTCAACCTTGCCTCGCACATGGACACTGCGACCATTATCCAATTGAATAAAGGTCTGATCTTTACCGCCAAATGTTGCTTCCTCTTGGATGGTTTCAATGGCTGGATTATGGCGGAGAATGTGACCTGTTGTCCGAGCGACATCAAGTAGAATTTCTTTTGTAAACTGGGCTTCCAAACTTTCCTGATAAATAGCCTCAAATTCGCGTTCTTGGCTGGTTTCTTGAATAGCCTGTTCCAGACGTTGGTCAAAGGAATTTTCAGCAGGCAGTTTCAAGGCCCGTTCAAAAATACGATGCAAGAAATTTCCATGACTGCGAGCATCTGGACGTAGGCGCACTTCTTCCTGCAAACCTAAGACATAACGGAGGAAATAACTGTATTCATTGCGGTAAAACTCCGTCAAACCAGACGTAGACAAGTAAAACTCTTTGTCAGCTGGATAGAGAGCCTGCAAGGTCTCTTTAGCTAATGGCTTGCTGCTTGGACTAGTTGGGATAGCTGGATTTGTAAGACCTTTTTGGTCAAGTTTTTTCCCCATGACACGAGCCAAAACCTTGACAAAGGTCAAATCTTGCTCCCTATCACTCATCTCACCCTGCTGATGATAGGCAACTAGACTAGACAATAGACTGTGATAAGACCCCATATCATCCTTAGACAGACTTTTTTGATGAATCTTCTTCTCTATCCGGCTAAATCCAAAACTCACCAGTTCCTGAAGATAGGCCGATTCCTTGCTCTCATTTTCATTAAGAAGACTTGGTGCTGACAACACCAACTGCTTACGAGCGGCGTTGACTAAAGAAAGCATGGTATAGCGATTTTTCTTGAGATTTTCGCTACTTGCAATCAGTAATTGTGCTCCCTCTTCAGTCGCTTGGTTTAGGCTTTGTCTTTCTTCATCTGTTAACAGGCTGATGTTTTGCGCAATTTTTGGTAAATGATCCTGAGTCAGCCCAATGGCGTAGACAAAGTCAGCGGTCAGAGGGGCAATCAGATCGTAACTCTGCACCAGAACGGTGTCCACAGTTGCTGGAATAGTACGGTACTGAGAAAGGCTCATCCCAGAATGAAGCAAGGACAGGAAGTCCTCTAGACTAACTTGTGAACCGGCAAAAACCGTCGCAAATTGTTCTAAAACATGGCAGAAGGCTTTCCAAACTTCAGCTTGTCTTTCCTGTTCTAGAGTTTCCATAGTAGCTGTCAATTCTTGCATCTGCTTGCTTAAAGCAGCATTTTTTAAAAAAGCATTCCACTTTTGCAAGAGATTTTCAGTCTTTTGCTTCCGACTGGCAAATAAGGTTTCAAGTGGCGCCAAAACGTGCAGACGAATAGCGTTCAAACGTTCCAAATCAAATTTTCCGTGGTGGGATTTGGTAAAGGTCTGCTGAAAAGCTGGCAAGCCATTGATACCAAGATAGCGGAGATATTGCTCGAAAGCATCAATATCCGCTTGGCTAAGGTCAGTATATAGACCAGTTCTGAGGAGATTAATCAAATCTTCCTGACGGAAACGGTAGAGTTTCAAACGCAAAATAGACTCCACATACTGAGTCAAAGGATGATGAGCCATGGATTCACTTCTACCAAGATAGAAAGGAATCTGGTACTGGTCAAAAATAGTTTTCAGTGATAGCTGGT
Source organism: bacterium (assembly GCA_905221355.1). Taxonomy (GTDB): domain Bacteria; phylum Bacillota; class Bacilli; order Lactobacillales; family Streptococcaceae; genus Streptococcus. Next base: position 230,503 of record CAJNCU010000001.1, on the reverse strand, counting down.
AAGATGCCACATCACCCAGCAAAATACGGAAATTCTTGTAACTCAGTTCTGGATGGTCATGTAATTTCTGACGAATGCTACGGGCCACCAGCTCCAACTCTTCCTTTTGTGTCAAACAAGACCAGATTTGCAGGTTTTCCCTGTCTTTCTCATCGATATCCAAGGTGAGTTCTGAAAAGTCATAAGAAGACTCCAGCAAACGAGAGGCCTTGTCAAAACTATCCATTTTCTCATGTGTCTGAGAACGATCCTGAGCAGGTGTTTGGTATTTTGCCCCCAAATGATGGAGAAATTCCACACTGGCTTGGTAGAGATTCCCTTCAGCGAACGGACTGATATAGGCTTTCTTGCTTGCATAGGCCCCAATAACAATCTCGGCACCTTTTCGATGGAGCAGATCCACTACACGCTCTTCCTCGGCAGAAAAACGGGTAAATCCGTCAATGACCAAGGTAAGCTGACTAAAATCACTACTTACCTTGTCATTCTCAATAGCCTCAATCAAATGGGACAACTGACTTCCCTGAGCCAACTGACCTTGATTGAGATAGGCTGTTACTTTCTCAAAAATCAAGAGTAAATCTGCTCGTTTATCCTCATCCGTCAAACTTTCCAAGTCCAAAAAGCTCATCTGAGCAGTCGTCATCTCATGATAAAGTTCAACCAACTGCTGGATAAATTGAGGATCCTGCTTAATTGCACCATAAACACGTAAGTCCTTGGGATCGAGTTCCGCAAGGCACTTATAAAAAGCCATCCCAAGACCGATGTCATCTAGACTGTTCTTGACAGGCAAATCATTTAAAACCAGGTAACGAGCCATCTGAGCAAAACGCGTAACGATAATCTCAAAAGAAGCCTGCTGGGACAAGCATTCCAGCACGGCGCGTTCCTTTTCAAATGAAAGAGAGTTGGGAGCAATGTAGAAAACCCGCTTACCAGCAGCAACCAGTTCTTCTGCCTCTCTCGTTAAAATTTCAGTCAAAGAAGTCCGAATATCAGTATACAGTAATTTCATCTCAGCCTCGTTTGCTTTATCAAAGTTTCTTACTCTATTATAGCAAAGTTCGCTTCACAGTCCAAATCCAAAATTCTAGTTGACAATCATTTAATTAGCAAATCAATCATGCTTCATCATCCACTTTCATATGCTGAAAGATATAGAGAAAAAAGTCTTTGGAAACTTCAAAATGCCCATAACGAAGTCGAGAAGTATAGTCTTTCCATTCAGGATGTTGTCTGGCTATTTCTATGAAGCAATCTTTGACTGGTTGATAATACTCGACATTTCGTCTAAAGGGAAAGAATCCTTCAAATTGCTCTACTTGATAAGCCTTGTCATCTATAATTTTACCTACGGCCACAAAAGCCTGTAACTTATCTTGACCATTCATATCGTATTTCGGACTATAGTATAAAAGGTAGTCTCCTTTTTTCATACGGTTTAAGGGGCCGCCCTTTCCATGACAGACCTGACAAAAATTCCCTTCAACTCCTCTTAAAACATGGTTCTTTGAAACAACTCCGACCCAATATCTAGGCATTTTTATCCTCCAACTCTACTAAAAAGCGATTAAAAACTTCTCTATCGTTAGATAGTTTTTCAAAAAATTCTTCATCAACACCTTCTACTAAAGGCAAAGCTTGATTGACCTTCTCCGCGCCAGAATTCGTCACTGAGACCAGTTTTGCCCGACTATCCTTTGGATGTTGATCTCGTCCAATGTAGTCTTTCTTCTCCAGTAGCCTAACAATCTGGGAAACCGTCATGACATCCATTCCAGTGAACCGAGCAATATCAACTTGCGTTACATATTCCTCTCTATTAGACAGAAACAAGAGAGAGGTTAAAACGATAAATTGGGGCAAAGTGAGGCCAACTGATTTCAAAACTCTTTTTAAGTTGCTTTCCCACTTGTTGTAGACTTTGATGAAAAGAAGACCTGTAGACTCTGTTTCATCATTTTTGTAAATTGAATTAAAGTGATACTTTGACATTATTTCTCCTTAAATATTAAGTATACATATTATATAAGATTTTATTTTCTTTTTCAAGAAAAGGAAAGTCGAATGTTACTATTCTGTCAGACATTTCATAGTCTATATGCTATAATAAAAGCAAAACACCTAGAAAAGGAAGTCTTATGATTAAACTACTGGCCTTGGATATGGACGGAACCCTCCTTAATGAAGCCAAGGAAATCCCGCAAGCCCACATCACTGCCATTCACCAAGCCATTGAAAAAGGTGTCAAACTGGTTCTCTGTACAGGTCGCCCGCTTTTCGGTGTCCTTCCCTACTATAAAAAACTAGGACTGGACCTCCAGAACGAGTACGTCATTGTCAATAATGGTTGTTCAACTCACCAGACCAGTGACTGGAGTCTAGTGGACTGGCAAGAACTCAGTCCAGCTGACATTGAATACCTCTATGACCTAGCAGAAAAAAGTGACGTCCAGTTGACCCTTTTTGATGAGGGACATTACTTTGTTCTCGGTGGCAAGCCTAATCAAATCGTTCAAAATGATGCCAAGCTAGTCTTTTCAGACCTGACTGAAATTTCCCTTGAGGAAGCAACTAGTGGTAAGTATCGTATGTTCCAAGGCATGTTTTTGGGAACAAAAGAGCAAACAGACGATTTTGAGCAGCGGTTTGCTGAGGAGCTCTGCCAACGATTCAGTGGAGTTCGTTCGCAGCCTGTTATTTATGAAGCGATGCCACTTGGAACGACAAAGGCTACTGCTCTTTCTCGACTAGCAGCGATTTTGAAGATCGAACCTTCAGAAATTATGGCCATGGGCGATGCCAATAACGATATCGAAATGCTTCAGTTTGCAGGACTTGGCATTGCTATGGGAAATGCCAGCGATCATGTCAAATCCCTTGCTAATGACGTTACAGCCAGCAATGAAGAAGAAGGCGTTGCACGCGCCATTGAGAAGTATATTTTATAAAAAGAAAAGCAAATAGACAGAAATTACTACTATTTGCTTTTTTACTACTTAACTAAATAAGCAATCAAAGTTATGATCCATAGATGAGCTGGGTAGAAAATATAAAAGAAATATTTACTCCAACTGGTTTCTTTTCCTCGCTGTCCATTATACAAGGCCATAAAAGGAAAGACGGTGATAAAGAGCCAGTCAGAATTGTAAAGCATCATTTCCAGTGTTTGGTACCATGTGTCGTATATTTGGATGGAAGTCACTAACAAGAAGGCCCACAGAAAGGCATATAGGAGATTTCGCAAGCCCTTGCGATTTCGACAAGAGTAACTAATCAAGAGAAATGGTAGCATGGTGATACCACCCTCGGTAAAAAGACTACCAAATATCAGAATACCCGCAACTCCAATCCGACGCCACAACTTCTCTTTTTGATCCAGCTCTTTTCTAGGAAAACCAATCCAAAGCATGGTGACACCGATGGCCAAAGTCAAGAAAATATTATTAGTAACCATTACACCCTTAGAGGCAAACAGAGTATTGAGAAGGCTATTTCCAGCAAACATGATAAGCGCCCAACTCCAGAGACGGATGAGGTAGTTTTTCAAGTTTCGAGTATGGATAAATCCTTCCATAGCCATATAGGCAAACCAAACTCCCACACAACGGGTCATAGCGTGAAAGATACCTTCCCACAAAGGAGAAACGATTCCGGTGATATGAGGGATATGGTCTAGAACCATTACTGCCGCCATCAGATACTTCAACTGCGTCGCATTCCATTTTTTCATAATAAACCTCTTTCTTTTTGAGCTACATAGAGTATAGCATACATTTCTACACATAATCGTACACCCATCTTACATTTAAAAAGCCTATCTTACATTTTTGTAAGACAGGCGTGAATATCAAAAATTTATTATGAAATTTACCTTCTAGTCGGTAATCCGTTGGTACATTTCTGGTCTTCTATCACGAAACAGTCCCCAGTTGAGGCGCTCGCTTGCTCCCTTATCCAGGTCATAAGTTGCTAACAGAACAGCTTCTCCTTGTCTTTCAGCTCTCTCTAGAATAGCTCCTGTTTCATCCGTCATAAAGGAGGAACCGTAGAAGTCAAGACTGGAACTTTGTCCACCATTTTCCTCACTAGGAGTGACTTCTTCCAAACCGTAACGATTGGCTGCAATGACTGGGACAATATTTGCTGCTGCGTGCCCTTGCATGGTACGTTGCCAGTGACCACAACTGTCTGTATCCAAAATTGGCTCTGAACCGATGGCTGTTGGATAAAAGAGCAATTCAGCACCATTCAATGCAAGACAGCGCGCTGTTTCAGGGAACCATTGATCCCAACAGATACCGATCCCAATTTTAGCGTAGCGAGTATCCCAGACCTTGAAGCCAGTGTTACCAGGCGTAAAATAAAACTTTTCTTGATAATAATGGTCATCTGGTATGTGGGTTTTCCGATAAACGCCCAGCACTTCCCCATCAGCATCAATGACAGAGATAGAGTTATACAAGACATTGCCATCTTTTTCATAAAAACTGATTGGTAAAACAACCTTTAGTTCCTTAGCAATCACTTTAAAATGCTGAATGGCTGTATTTTCTGTCACCGACTGGGCATACTGGTAGTAGTCATACTGGCGTTCCTGACAGAAATAGGGACGTTCAAACAACTCGGGTAAGAGAATGATTTGTGCACCTTGTTCTGCAGTCTGACGTACTAGACGTTCAGCTGTTTGGATATTTGTTGCTACATCCTTGGCGCATTGCATCTGGATCGCTGCAACTTTTACATTTCTCATCTTTTTCTCCTATTCTGGGATTTGTTGGGTGATACAGTGGATATTGCCACCACCTAAGAGAATATCTCTGGCTGGAATTCCTACGACCTTACGGTCTGGAAAACACTTGCTGAGGATATCTAGGGCCACTTGGTCGTTTTTATCTTGAAATTGGGGAACAAGGACAGCCTTGTTGGCAATATAGAAATTGACATAGGAAGCTGCAAGACGTTCACCTGCATAACGCTCTTCTTCCCCTTCTTCATAGATGTAGCCTGGCAAATCCTCTTCGGTTACAACTTGATGAAGCGCTGGGATTGGCAATTTATGAATGGTGAAGGGACGACCTTTTGCATCTGTTTCTTTTTCTAAAAGCTCAAGGTCAGCTGCAGACATGGCATACTGAGGATCATTTTGATCATCTGTCCAAGCCAAGACAAGTTCAGCAGGACCAACGAAAGCTGCAACATTGTCAACGTGTTCATTGGTTTCGTCCTGATAAATACCATAAGGCAGCCAGATAACTTTTTCAGCGCTCAGGCACTCTAATAAGGTGTTTTCGATTTCCTCTTTACTGAGATGAGGATTGCGACCTAGGCTCAGAAGGCAACTTTCAGTCACTAGAATGGTTCCTTGACCATCGCTGTGTATGGCTCCCCCTTCCAGTACAAAAGGTTTGGCATCGTAAATAGGCATCTCCAAGGCCTCAGCAAAACGACTAGCTACTTGGTTATCCTCTTCATAATCTTGATAAAGACCATCGACTGTACCACCCCAGGCATTAAAAGACCAATCGACGGCCAGCTTTTCTCTTTTATCATTGACGAGAATAGTCGGCCCAGTATCACGCGCCCAGGCATCATTGGTGGGAATGTCTAAATAAACGACCTTGTCTCCAAGATAGGATTGGGCTTCAGATAGATAGTCTTGCTCCACCAAAAGATAGACTCTTTCCCCTTCTGCTATAGTCTTGATAATCTGAGTAAATGCTCTTTTGGTAGCTTTCCCTTGAAAAGGCCATGATCCTGGTCGAGTCGGCCAGATCATGAGGGTGCCATGATGGGGTTCATACTCTGCTGGCATACGATAGCCTGCTTTTTTAGGAGTTTCTATCATGATAATCTCCCTTTAAAGTCTTGATAGCCAAAGGCTTTGACTAAGCTGCAGTCACCCTGCTTGTCCATAAGATAGAGACTTGGCAAGCCAATACCGTTAAAGGTATTATTTTTGACAAATGAGTATATTGCCATGTCCTCAAAGTAAAGTCTATCTCCAATTTCAACTGGATTTTCAAAGCTATAGTCGCCAATCACATCACCCGTCAGGCAGGTATTAGAAGAAAGTCTATAGGTATGGGCTTTTTCCTGCGGTTCAAATCCATTTCTCAAAGGTGGTCGATAGGGCATTTCAAGTACGTCAGGCATATGGCAGGTCGCGGAGGCGTCTAAAACCAAGATTTCCATACCGTTTTCTACAATATCCAATACTTCAGTTGCTAGATAACCCGCATTGAGCGCAATAGCTTCACCCGGCTCGATGTAGACTTCAAGATTGTAAGTTTCTCGAATTCTTTTAATCTCAGAAATCAGCAAATCCACATCATAGTCTTCTCTTGTGATGTGGTGTCCTCCACCCATATTGAGCCATTTTACTTGATGTAAGTAGGGACTAAACTGTTCTTCTACAGCTTTCAAAGTTGTCTCTAAATCATCCGCCCCCTGCTCGCAAAGTGTGTGAAAATGAAGACCATCTACTAAGTCCAGCAAATCACTCGGAATTTTATCTAGTGTAACGCCAAAACGAGAACCTGGTGCACAAGGGTCATAGAGTGCGTGATCTCCTTGAGTTGAACACTGAGGGTTGAGGCGCAAACCGACACTGATACCAGCCTCTCGGCAACGAGGAGCATGTTTACGCAACTGTCTCTCTGAGTTGAAGACGATATGGTCCGTTATTTCCAGCAATTCCTCCAAGTCTGCATCCTTGAAAGCAGGTGCAAAGACATGAACTTCCCCCGGGAATTCTTCTCTAGCTAACTTAGCTTCATAGAGACCACTAGCCGTCGTACCAGACAGATACTGGCTAATCAAGGGATAGGTTTTATAGAGGGAATAAGCCTTTTGGGCAAGCAAAACCTTGCAACCGGCTTCTTCCTGAACTTGCTGTAAAATACGGCAATTGGCTTCTAACTTGGCTAAGTCAATGACGTAGGCTGGTGTTGGTACTTGTTCTAACTTCATTAGTCCACCATTTGCGGATTTTCAACCACAACCCATGGCAATCCGTACTCATTCAAAGCTTCCATGAATGGATCTGGATCCAATTCTTCAAGGTTATAGACTCCAGCTTGTTTCCAAGTTCCGTTCATAACTAATTTTGTCCCAATCATGGCTGGAACACCTGTTGTGTAAGAAATTGCTTGCGAACCAACTTCTGCGTAACATTCCTGATGGTCGCAAACATTGTAGATATAGATAGTCTTTTCAACACCGTCTTTGACACCTCTAAAGATACAGCCGATATTGGTTTTTCCAACTGTACGTGGGCCAAGGCTGGCTGGATCAGGAAGCAAGGCTTTTAAGAATTGAATCGGTACAATGTCTTGTCCATTAAAGTTAAGAGCATCCGTACGAAGGAGACCAACGTTTTCCAAGCATTTCATGTGAGTTAGATAAGATTGGCCAAAAGTCATAAAGAAACGTATCCGTTTAACACCAGGAATGTTCTTGGCCAATGATTCAATTTCTTCATGGTGAAGGAGATACATGTCTTTCTGTCCAACTTGAGGGAAATCATACTCACGCTTGATAGACATAGCTTCGACTTCGACCCATTTTCCATCTTCCCAATAAGAACCTGGCGCAGAAACCTCACGGAGATTGATTTCTGGGTTAAAGTTTGTTGCAAATGGATAACCGTGGTCACCACCATTACAGTCTAAAATGTCGATATAGTGGATTTCATCAAAATAGTGTTTGAGAGCATAGGCTGAAAAGACACTAGTCACACCTGGGTCAAAACCAGATCCAAGAAGAGCTGTCAAGCCTGCTTCTTTAAATTTCTCCTGATAAGCCCACTGCCATGAGTAGTCAAAGTAGGCTGTAAAACCAAGTTCCTTGCAGCGTTTTTCATAAATCGCACGCCATTCAGGGTCTTCTGTGTCCTCAGCTTCGTAGTTGGCTGTGTCAATATAGTGGACACCTGTTGCCAAACAAGCATCCATAATAGTCAAGTCTTGATATGGGAGTGCTACATTCAAAACAGCTTCTGGCTTGTAGCTTTCAATCAAGGCAATCACTTCTTCAACCTTGTCAGCATCAAGAGTGGCTGTTTCAATCTTAGTACTTGTTTTGCCTTCTAGTTTAGCTTTCAAGTCATCACATTTTGACTTGGTACGGCTAGCAATCATAATCTCTGTAAAGGTTTCGCTATCTTGGCAAATCTTTGAAATAGCAACTTGGGCAACGCCTCCACATCCAATAACTAATAAACGACTCATTTTTTTCCTTCCTCTTCTTCTAAAATGTCCTCAACATACTTGGGCAACATAAAGGCCCCCACATGTAAGTTTGCAGTATAGTATTCCGTGAAAAGCTGGCGTTTTTTCCAGCCTTCCTTGTCAAAATCTTTGACAGGGTGGTATTTTTTAGATGCAAATCCAAATAACCAATAACCGGCAGGACTGGTTGGGATATGGGCCTGATAGACTCGGCTGATTGGAAAGGCTTGATTGACCTTGCGGTGCATGCTTCGGCAAGCTGACTCATCCTCGTCAAAGAAGGGACTCCCATGCTGATAAATCATGATGCCGTCTTCTTTCAAGGCTCTGTAACTGTTTCCGTAAAATTCCTTGGTAAAGAGCCCTTCCGTATGTCCAAATGGATCTGTCGCATCGTTGATGATAATATCGTAGTCATCTTCACAGTTTCGCAAAAAGCGAAGACCATTTTGGTAGTAAATGGTAACACGAGGATCATCAAGACCAGCCGCAAAGTCGGGGAAGTATTCTCGACAAACTTCTACTAGCATCTCATCTGGTTCCACGATATCGATTTGCTCCAGTTCAGGATAGAGGGTTAATACTTGGGCAACACCACCGTCACCACCCCCAATAACCAAGACTTTCTTTGGATTGGGATGCACAGCCATGGGAACGTGGACGGTCATTTCATTGTAGACAAAGTCATCCGCGTCTGAAAACAAGACATGCCCATTTAAAATCAAAATCTTTCCAAAAGCTGGTGTATCTAATACCTCTATATCCTGCCATTCACTCTTACCAGCGTAGAGTTGTTTGGCTGTTCTCAGGGACAGTTTCACATCTGGAGTATGAACTTCAGAAAACCATAAATCCATCTAGTTCTCCTTTCTCTTAATGACGTTGATGTGATTGACTTCTGGATCTTCCGTTCCTTGGAGGGAACAACCACGTTCCTTGGCAAATTGGATATAATCCACAATCTCTCGTGTAATGCGTTCACCTGGTGCTAGGATTGGGATGCCTGGAGGATAGCACATGACAAATTCCCCACAGACATGTCCAACAGATTCGTCCAAGGTTAAACTTCTTCTATCTGAGTAAAAGGCTTCCTGAGGAGATAGCACCAACTCAGGCTGGATATATTCTCCAGCAATCAAGTCCTTCCCATCTCGTGAGTAGAGTCTCTTGATATCAGCTAAGGCACCGACCAAGCGTTCAATATCTTGGATACGGTCGCCGATGGAAATATAGGCCAAGATATTGCCGATATCCCCAAACTCGATCTGAATGTCGTATTCATCTCGCAGGAGGTCATACACTTCGATACCTGTTAAGCCAATACCCTGAGTATAGACAGACAACTTGGTCACGTCAAAATCACAGACCGATGCACCATCTATCAACTCTTTTGAGTAGGCATAGTAGCCACCGATAGCATTGATTTCACGACGAGCGTACTCGGATAGCTCAATGACTTTCTCAAAGGATTCTTTGCCTCGAAGAGCTAAGTTCCGACGCGAAATATCCAGACTAGCCATCAACAAGTAAGAGGCAGATGTAGACTGGGTCAGGTTGATAATCTGACGAACGTACTCAGGATTCATCTGCTCCCCGATAAGAAGGATGGAGCTCTGGGTCAAACTCCCACCAGACTTATGCATAGAAACCGCCGCCATATCCGCTCCAGCGTCCATAGCAGATAATGGCAATTTATCTGTAAAATGCAAATGCGCTCCATGGGCTTCATCCACTAATACAAGCATGCCAGCTTCGTGAGCCATCTCTGTTAATCCTCTCAGATCCGAACAAATCCCATAGTAAGTAGGATTATTGATTAGGATAGCTTTAGCGTCTGGATGTTCCTTAATGGCCTGGGCAGCCCGGTCATTTTCAAGACCTAAAGCGATGCCGATTTTAGGATCCACACTCATCTCGATATAGATGGGAATGGCTCCACATAGAACCAACGCATTGATAGCAGATTTGTGGACATTTCGTGGCAGAATAATCTTATCTCCAGCCTTACAGGTGGAAAGAATCATGGTTTGAACTGATGAGGTTGTACCGCCAATCATGAGAAAGGCATGGGCTGCACCAAAAGCATCCGCAGCTAATTCCTCCGCATCCCGAATAATCGAAATGGGGTGACCAAGATTATCCAAGGGTTTCATCGAATTAACATCAATACCAACACATTTTTCCCCTAACAGTTCGACAAGTTCTGGATTTCCTCGTCCACGCTTGTGACCTGGCACATCAAAGGGAACAATCCTTTTCTTGCGTAGTTTGACCAAGGCCTCGTAAATTGGGGCTTGGTTTTGATCTAACTTCTTCAAGACATACTCCTTCACCGTATTTTTAGCACCTCAAGAAGATAAAGGCGACTAAAGGTTGACTTATGAAAAAAGAGCAGGTTTTCACCTGCTCTGCAATCTTCTGACGTGTGTATTTTGGTTTCTGTTGAGTATGTCTGTTCCTGATGTTTCCTAACTCTCTAGTAGCAAATATTACGTACTTTATTGATCGTTTCACAAGATGACGTGTGCTTTCACCACACTAAAAATTTATGAATTAGGACAAGCGTCCTAACATCAACTTATAAAAGTAGGCTTTTAACCCTATCAATAATGTGGCTTTTCAACCACGCTTCGGCATTCAACCCTGCCTGTCCGTAGGCATTTTTTACTCGGGTTTATATTTGCTAGAAAACATCATCTCATTTTCTAAGCCTTATAACTATACCATGTTTATAAGAGCTTGTAAAGGATTTTGTGAAACTTTTTTAAACAATTTCTTTTTTTGTTCGTGAAATATTACTCAACAATAAAAAGAAACCGTTTAAAATTGAAATCAAAAAACAAAAACAGGAACTAAATCGATTAGTTCCTTTGTTGAATCGTAAGTATAGTCAGTTATTCAAAATCTTATCTACTTATCTCGTGCTACTTGAACAGCTAGTTCAAAATCAGCCATCATATAATTTTCATCTAGGCGGATGAGACCATAGTACTCATTCCAAAATAGCGAATCACTGTTGCTGGACCACTTTAATCCATACCATAGTTGAGTGACATCACTTGTATTTGATGGTGGAATTGACCATAGATGCTTCTTGAAAATTTCTTGAACAAGCGGAACATCTAGTCTAGTAGTCAAGTCAAGTTCATTTAATTTGAAAGTAATAGAATGTTTTTTCGCTGCCTCAATACTGTCCTTGTTAAATCGAACCTGAATAACCTTAGAATCTTCTATAGCCACATCATTGTCCTCAGCACCGTAAAAGGAAATACTGCCCAGTACTATGCCATCTTTTGCTAGGAGATAGGGAGCATAAGGAACAGCATTGCTATCAAGCCTGAAGCCTTTTTCGATGGTAACTGTTTTATCTCCAGGATACTTTTGGAAACTGCCATCTGTCAGGAGCTCTTCGTAGTCGCTACCACCATCGCCCTGTCTTACATAGATGTCAAATCCAGCGTTCATCAGCTCGCTGGATTTAGTTTCAGCTAAAATGATTTTACTTTCATTAATTTGCAAAATTGGTGCTTGAGGTGGCAAACCAATCGTGAGATTAAACATGACTCCTACCAGAAAGACCATCAAAGTTATAAGGAGGGCAAGTAAAGACTTTCCAGTCCTTTTTCTTGCATTGAAAAGAGCCATTAGAGCAGGTAGGAGGATCATTTTGGCTAAAATAGAATTCCCCACACCACCTCTATTTAAGGTCTGAAAAGCAAAGACTCCTGCAATAGCAATCAGGGACAGGTAGACCAAAATCTCACCTAGACCCAGCTTTTCAGTTCGAGTTTGTTGGTTTACAGGCGTTTCGTACAATGACTGTCCATTCTCTTTCCTCTTTTTTAGAAAGAGATAAAAGCCCAGACCGAGTAGCAGATTAAAAATTGCAAAAGATATTAAAGTACCTATAATCACCGTTCTACCCATGGCTCTCTACTCCTTTATGTTCTCTCTCAAATCTTATCTTTCTCATTAAAAGCAAATTCCCGACTAATAAAACGATTATTAAGAAAGGACTACCTTCTATCAGTACAATCGGTATAGCATAAATGGCAATCATTCCCATCTTTTTATCTTTAAGAATATTGCTGATATTTCTAGCTCTATTTCTATAGAAAATGCTATAATGGAGCTAAGAAATTGTTTTATTGAATGTTAAATAGGGGGGGATAGTAATGTTCACTAGTATTGTTTTGGCTTTTTATGCTCTTTTCTTTCTATCCTTGTCCTTTACTATCTATCTCTATATCAGACTTCTAGTCGCTGTTAAAAAAGGCAAAGACATTCCCAAATGGATTTATAAACTTGGTCATGCTGTTCAAGGAAGAATTCACGTTGACTATGAAGAAATCACTGATGCTAATGCCCTTAAAGAGATTCATTGGTTCTTGCTGATCTATTTAATCGTAAATCTACTCGTATTGGCTGGCTTCTACTATCATAGTAATAGTTTTCTACAAGCATTTTATGAATGTTTGAAAAAACAATTTTTCATCGTACTTGTTAGTATGGTTATAAAAAGTATCGGCAAATTAATCGTATTAGCTATAAGAAAAAACTTTCAAAACAGTCATGCCTATGCATCAACCAATGCTTTTATTGGGACAGCTTTTTTAACGAGTTATGTTTTTATGTTTTGCATCATGATGAGTGGTCTTCCAGCTCAATCTATTCCAGTCACCATTCAAAATACCACAGTCATTATCGGAGAGACCAAGGCTTCCGAGCTTTTAGAGCAAGGTTTCACCTTCGAAGATAAGGGCGCAAATAGTCTTATCACCAATCCAAAAAACGACCATTTCTACTACGGCCAGCTTCTCGAAATCAAGCGTGGAGATCAGTCCTATGGTTTTATGACCCTTACTCCTACTGGCAAAGATACTGATCAACTCGAAAACTGTGTCATTACCTATTATAGAACGCCTAAGGATGCCCATCAATTGCAGGGAATTTCTATCAATCATGTCAGTTTAGCAAATCTCAAGCTCCAAGATTTTCAAACAAGAAAATTAATCGATATCTTTGAAGTCAATCCTGCTGATTACAATGTCTCCGAGACGGACTCAAACTACATCCTAACCATTCAAACGGCAGATTACGACCTCTGGAAAAGATACAGGGTTGAAGCCAAGTTCAATTCAGATGGTTCCATAGATAGTTATGGTGTTAGAGCTCAACACAGTATGTGGGAATGATTGACCATTTTCCCCTTTATCACATAAGCATTAAACTGAAAAAACATCATCGACAAGTTTATAGGTTTCGATGCGAAGGCCAGAAGAGCCCATATCTCTAGTGATTTCTTCATAAATATCTTCTAAATTTTGGGCTGGTGCTAGCATCCAAAGACTAAAAGGTCTAAGTTTCACCTGTCCAATTTTTTCAATATTATCTAATAATTGCCCTAAATCTTTGTGATTGAATCAGCAATCTGTAACGAGAGCAAACTTTGTATTGTCCATCTTACAGGAGATATGACTGGTCAAAAAATCATCGATGGTGGGCCGTTTTGTTTGTAAGAGGCGCGTGCAAGCCAGATGATACTCAAGCTTTCTAGGACTCTGATCAACCATAGATACAAAGACAAGACCATACTCATCTTGGAACTTAACAGCAAGGAGATCCCCTTCTTCAAAATAAGGTTTGCGTTTAGTTTTGGTTTTAGGGACCTTTAGAGGTCTAGGATTTTCAGTTTGCAACTGAACTGCAAGTTTTTCCAAGACCTTCTGCCTTTGCTTCAAAGCCTTTGGATCTATTTCCAACCAAAATGGATCAGCCCCTTTTTTGATAAGCTCTAATGTTTTATCTCTGATGTCGTCTGTCAGGTGACCAATCTTCCACAGTGAGTAGGCAAGAGCTGTCCAATAAATTTTTGTAAAAAAGTCTGTTTGACAGTAATCTTTTTCCGCATCGAGAATATCCTTGATGATATTTGCTACATGTTCACCATCTCTATAGCGACCAACTACCTCATTGTAAATGTCATAACCTTGATCACTGTCAATGATTTTAACGCCATCAATAGCCATACTCAACTCCTAATGCACAATCGACATCTTATTGATAAAACTCAAAACTTATTTAATCTTATGCTTGTTCATTTTCTCTTGGAAAATATCTGTAAGAATTTGTCGCAATTCTTGAGCTTCCTTTTCAGGAAGTTGGCCTTCTTGTTCAGCTACAGCGTACAACTCTGGATACTCGAGCGAGATTCTCTTAACGGTACGTGTAATAGCATGTTTTCTAACAAAAAATGGAATCCGTTTAATCATATCTTGAGGAATTAAGGCGATAATCTTATCGGCTGTTTCCTTGTCGTTCAGTTTAGAAAAAGCGAGTCCCTTTTTAATCATTTCTTGTTCTTTTTCTGTAAAATCTTTAATATCCATTGTGTCTCCTTATAACTATATTATTTACTACTATTATACTATTTTTTTAATTGGTCGAATGAAAAATCTCTATAAATCCTCTCTTGCCCAAGAACAGAATCTGTTGTAACAGGTAGTTTTTCCAGCAAATCTTGGATATCAATATCATTGGGAAGAGGATTAAATTCTCCCAGACTATTTTCCTGAAGATGTGCTGCAAAGATAAACTCTCCCTTTTCCCAATCCATAGCACAATCATTGATAACATCCACCGGCGACAGATCCAGTAGTTCTTGCTCTTGCGCTATAAAAGTTTCGTAGATAAACTCAAAAATAGCTTCCTTATCAATTTTTACAACTCTTAATGTATATTCATCCATGCTTGCTGTCCTCTAATCATATCAATTTAACTATCATTCGGTTGGTAACTTCTTATCCCACTCTTTAGGTAAATCATCCCCAAAATACTATTTTTAGAGTTGAACCCACTTATCATTATCCATAATAAAGGACTTCGCTAGACCTTCACCTGTATAGTTTTCGTATTTTGTATCTAGATATTTGTAGCAATCTTCCTTGGTTGCAAATTTGATAGCTTGATAAGGCTCCTCAAAGGTTAACTTTTCGACAAAGAGATAACCGTCCTCGCTTGGCACAAGTATGCCGACATGACCGATAAAGAGAGATTGACCATCCAAGTCATCATGAACTACAACAGACAGCATTCGAGCATTTTCATTAAACTTGAATTGAGAAAGGAACTGCTCCATCTTAGCAGCATGCACCTTAACATCTGTCGTTGCTTCGGTCTTGACTCTTGAGAATAAAATATCAAAAGCATCCTTGTCTTCTGCATCAAAGACCTTACCTTTGTCAATGGCATCATTATCGACAAACAAGAGAGAATCATCTTTCTCTAATTTAGGAATTTCGATAGAATTTTTTAATAAACAATAACTGTTAATACGACAGTTGGTACCGACAAAATCACCCTTTTTAGGCATCCAAAGATTGCTTATCTTTTCAACATCATAGTCTGTTTTGGTAAATGTAGAAAAATCTCCAGTTAAGCCTACTGAACCGACAGTCGCGTTGTAATCATTGACAAGGTTGAAAAATGCATCGACACTATCTTTATCCAAATGTGCAGCCAAGGCTTTTCGAACTTCTTCTGAACTTTCCTTGCTATCGAGGTTGCTATAGGTTCCTTAACCACCTTAGTAGTTGAACTATTCTGTTTTTCCGTAGATTGGTTTTGGTTTGTACCACAGGCAGCTAAAGTAAAGAAAGCTAAACCACAGCAGCTCATTAATCTGATTTTTTTAGATACTTTCATAAAATATTTCCTTATTTACTAAGATTTTTCAGGTCGATTAGCTTCTCTTATATTATAGTTCAAATTTATTTTAAGTCCAAGCATTTTGCTGAATAAAGTAGATTTTAAATCATTAAAAAGGAAGCTGGCACACAGCACGCTCCCTAATAAGTGAAATGTCTATGAAATCTTTAATTTTAGTCACCTTTTAGCTGTACCTGTGTATGTGCTATAAGGTCACCTAGATGTCGCTTATCCTTCCTGAAAACCATCATTACAAGTAGGGCAACTGCGAGGAGAGTAGCTAAAAACGAGAGAATAATAGATAAGGAATCAAACTCACTATAGAAACCATGTATCGTGCCCATATGACCTATTTGCCAAGGAAAAAATTTAATGGTGTTTCTAAGCAAGCTAGCTTGCACTGTTTTTTTCTTGTAAACCAATTGAAGTCCTGCTTTCGCCTTCCCGAAACTCCCATTTTTTGTATAATCTAAGAATGTAAAAAGTAGAATGATTGGCAAAACAGAGGTAAAAAAGACAAGACACTGCGACTGAATTTCTGTAAACTCTGGAATACCATTAAAAAAAATAGTGTAAAAAAGCATAGAACCCAAAAACAGAAGTGCTAAATAAGCTAGAATGAAAAGATAATCAAATAGTAATTCAATCATTCTTTTTTTAAACGAAATAGAATTAATTGCTAAAATCTTCCTCATCATCTCCTCCTTTGTTATCTACTATTCTTTTCAAAAGTTTTATTTTTTCGGTTGAGAATAAACTTCGATATGCTGACCTAGTACCTTGATTTCTACAGGTAGATTATCGGATTTGTCACCATCAACATCCGTTTCCAATTCACTATCTGAAGAGATTTTTATATGTCGAGCTTTCAGATACTCGATATTGTCATTTACGACAACATCCCCTTTTAATAAATCAGGGATAACTGACAATTTAGTAAGAATTGACGCATCTTTTAGAATCAAAATATTAGCATAACCATCCTTGTCTTCATCAAAGATTTTTTTGTCAGCGAAATAATTTGTGAGGAGAACTAAAACATGACTGGCTGGGCCAATGTAATTTCCATTTTCAGTCTCAACTGTAATGTTAAATGCTTGATCTGTAACCACAGACTTCATGGTATTAATCGCATAGGCTAGCATGCCAAACTTTGTTTTATCTTCTATCCCAACGTTGTGGATAGCTTCTGGCAAAGAGCCAATACTAAAGATATAACCAAAATAATTTCCATTTGATTTTCCAATATCAATCTTGTTTGTAGAACTGAAATCAAGCTCGTCAATAGCACTATCAATATCCTGAGAGATTTCTAATAGTTTCGTAATGAGATTTCCGGTTCCCCCTGGGATAATCGCCAGTTTAGGAATATAGTCTTTCTCAGCAATACCAGAGATTGCTTCATTGACAGTCCCATCTCCACCAAAAACAAGAACTGCATCATACTGCTCTCGAGCAGCTTCTTCTGCAAAGTTTGTTGCATCTTGCGCTTTTTCCGTAATTTTAATCTCTACATCATCAAAGTAGTCTCTAGCTTTATTCTCCAGCTTCACCTTATAATCTAGAGCTTTTTCACCTCCAGATGTTGGATTGATGATCACCATAATTTTTTTCATTTATTGTTCTCCTGTCATTAGATTTTCTTACTTTAACTAACCATCTCAAGTTTGGTCCATATAAATTTTGATCGCTTGGTATTCCTGCTCTTTAGCATAGGCAAACACCTCTGAAGCTCTAATGTAATCAAAGATATTTTCCTCTAAATCTTCATCCCAGATCGATTCATGAAATATTTCATTCTCTTGACATGCTTCATAGAAAATATCGAGGTGAACCTGATAAAACTCTTCATCTTCATTTGAGGTTTGTCTTACTAAGGATAGTTGAAACATTGGCTTATCAGATATAGCTGTAAATGTCCCTGTTTCAAATAAAATCATCTCATCCTCAATAGGCTGACGACACAAGTCTTCAAAGATTGCTACTATTTCCTCTAAGGGCATCTTATCGGTGATTCTTTCTCTTAAAAATTCAAGTGACTGCTTCATATTTTTTTCTTTCTAGATGTTTTCGTTCTTAGAATAATCCTATTAAAAAATTGAATCCCTACACCTTTTATTATACTACATTAACAGAAAAAAAGACTGAACCAGACGGTTTTCACCTTGGTTTCAGTCTAGATCTTTTTGATAATCGGAATAGCCACTGTAAGGACGTCTATCCCCAAATTAATTCCTTGTAAAAGGGTTAATAAATACATATGCTAGGAAGCTATAGAAATCATAAAATCTCCTAAGAACTAATCTGGCTTATCTTTTAATCTAACTTGATAGTTTCAGATAGGATAATTGCCCCAGTACCACTGACATCGAAAAATCCCACATCATGTTTTGAGGCTAACATAAGCATTGTATTATAGGCTGTTTCTGCTTGTGACCATGCAAATCCTGCATAGATAAGATTCTTACCAATACTATAGTCAGTAAAACGAATTTCCAGTTCTTGGTCATTCTCTATGGCATCATCTATATCAAAGTCAACATTCATAGGAGGAAATAGTTTTATCATGTCCAGAAACCAACTTTTTAGTTTGCTTGAACTAACTTCAATTGAATCATAATAGTGGTCTTCCTTCCACTCCACTTGCTCCTCATACCATTCTAAAAATTCAGCTTTACTACCTGGTGCGATTGATTTCTCAAATACTACTAAATCATAAGATATAGCTATACCTTTCTCTTTTATTATCATTACTCGTATTTTCTCAATATCCTATACAGCTTCTCTCAGCTATGCAAACTTTCAATCATGATTAAAACTAGAGATTGGGGATTGATTTCAAAGCCATCAGCAGTAATTCTGTAATTAAAATACTTGACCGCTTGATCATGATCAAGAAAGCGATTGCTACTAAGATACTGTTCAATCTCATCCAAGAGAAAAGCACTTTCTTTTAAAGATTTATCATCAAAACCATTCGCATAATGGATGCTCTTCATCATTCGTTTGAGCTTAGTTTTAGGATAGCATTCTTTAAGTTTATCCCTTAAAGAAAGAACAAGATCCTCAAAGGATTGACTATCTATATCATCCTCTAACAAACCTGATATTATATTCTTTTTGTACATATCTTCGATTAGTTCTTTCAAAGCCTGTTTCAGGACAAGATTGCTTTCTTCAGAATTTGGTGTCATATAAAATTCTTTATCCATTATCTTTCTCACTAAATATATTAAAAATTATGATTTCCCACAAAAATATTTCAGTAAACTTTTTAAAAGCGAGCATTTTCAATTTGCAGCTCACCTTCTTCAGAAATTTTCGTGAGTAACTTCTTCAAAATAGTCATCCAGATGATGGTAGATTTGCATATCTTCTTCTGAACCATCTTGCAAAACTGCATATACCTTCACTTTATCATCATTGACAAATACGAAATTATGTTCACCAAAATAAGCCTGATAACCCTTGTCAACTAAGGTCCAAAGTTCATCTTTTTTTAAACCAAAAATATCTTTTTTTACAAGATAGGTTTTCCCGATTTCCATTTTCATGATAGATATTTCTCCTTAAGAAGCTAGATAGTGCTAGATGTTTCTCTTTACTGCTCAATCCGTCTACTCAAGCAGTGGCATACACTCACAAAAAACTTTGGTTGACTATTGAATATCTTCCATCGCTTCTTTCACATATTCTTCGACATCTTCAATCTCTACAAAAAGCGGGTCTAAGTGGCATAAGAAGTGCCAATCTTCGGCGCCTCGTTTTCCGTAGAGAATCGCTTCGCCGTCTTCACTTCCGAAAAAGCTTCTGTCAACTTCATACCCTTTGTTTTCTAGGAATGCTTTTGCCTTACGTAAGTTTGCTTCTCGTGCTTCGACATAAGCTTTCACTTCATCGTTATTCACGACATAAGCATCGATTTTTGTAGCTCCTTCGACCACTTTATCGTTTTTAACGGATAGATTCGAAACCTCTTTCCAAATAATGTCCACGTTTTCTTCAGAATTAAACGAAAACCTAGATAAAGGGACATTGTTGCCGTTGAAGACAATTTCCATATAATCCGGCAATTGTTTGGGTTTCACATACTCCACTTCAAACCCATCTTCGTTTTCTAATGTATACCCAGGGATTTGAGTCACAAATTTCCGTCCTTCTTCTAAAGTCTCAAATAAGACTAAATCCTTTGAATAATTGTTTTGGTACAATTCTAATAGATACATCATTAATCCTTCCAATATTTGGATAGATGATAGTTTTTTAGCAAACTAATATACTCAACACGTGAGGATAGAGATTCAAGCATTCTTTTTTACTAAATAGGATTGATTGCTAAAAATTTCACCAGCTTACCTCCTCTTATCTCATCCTCAATTATAACACGTTTCCACTCACATATCAGATATTTATTATTGGACCAAATAACCTTTTGAAATAGAAAACAAGCTCACCAATTCATCAAGTCTATATTTTTTATGAGATTCTTCATTAATGCTAAAAGCTTTTCAGTTTAAATTTTATTAAAAATCCTTGTTTATGACCTTACGTCATGATTCCGGAAGGCTATATGACAGTTGGGAAAGCCGATAAGAAAATGGGAGTTACCGTCCGTACTCTTCAATACTACGATAGAGAAGGATTACTTCATCCATCAGCAGAAAGCGAGGGAGGACGTAGGCTTTATAGCAATAAAGATTTAGTCATACTCCATCAAATTATATCTTTGAAATCACTTGGTTTTTCTCTTAAGGATATAAAGGGGCGTTTAAACTCTTTGAAAACACCAGATGAAGTTGCAGACGCTCTTACAGAGCAAGAAGATGAGATACGCCAAAAAATAGAACAGCTTCAGGCATCATTGTCAGAAATAGAGCAGTTAAAAGTTGAAGTTTTACAAATACAGACAGTAGACTTTAAGAAGTATGTTGATATTATTGTTAATCTACAGATGAAGAATGAGTCATACTCTTTAATTAAGCGCTTTGATGATGATACACTCGATTATATACGGAGTCAATTTGACAAAAAAAAGTGGCTTTGAATTTATGAATAGGTTGAATAACCTAAGTGATGAAATTGTGCAACTTCAGGAGAAAAACGTACCAGCTGATAGCAAACAATGCCAACAAGTTGTTCAAGAATACTGGGGCTTGATTATGGAGTTTACAAATGGAGATATGACTATGCTTCCGAAGTTGATGGAAGTCGGTAATATTGATACCGCCACTAACGCTTGGGAAGAAAAACAAAAGATCGTTAATGATTATTTAGAGCCAGCTTTGCAAGTTTATTTTTCAAGACTTGGAACCAATCCCTTTGAGGAGGTGTAACCATGAAATACGCAATAGAGGTTTCTGGATTAAAGAAAAGTTACGGAAGCAATATAGTTATTAAAGATATTGATTTTCAAATTGAAAAAGGTGAAATATTTGCTCTGCTCGGTTCAAACGGAGCTGGGAAAACAACAGCACTTGAATGTATCGAAGGACTGAGAAAATATGATGGAGGCACTATTGTTGTAAACGGCAAAATGGGAATTCAACTGCAGTCATCTTCTTTGCCTGCCCATATCAAACCCATAGAAGCCGATAAAGCTCTTTGCAAAATGGAATCATACAAAAATTGATGATGATATGCTTAAAGCTCTGGAAATAAAAGAAATTGAGAAGTTACAATACCTGCAATTATCCACGGGACAAAAAAGAAGACTACATCTCACTCTTGCACTTATCGGCAATCCCGATATTATTTTCCTCGATGAACCGACAGCGGGACTTGATGTTGAAGCAAGACTATCCCTCCACGAACAAATACGGAATCTCAAATCACAAGGGAAAACAATCATTTTGGCAAGTCATGATATGACTAAAGTTGAGACCTTATGTGACCTCATTGCTATTTTGAACAGTGGAAAGATTGTCTTTTGTGGCACTCCTTCAGAACTGGCAGACAAGGTTGGAAGAAGATACTATATCCATTTAAAGACTCAAGAGGGAGTGAAGTCTTTTGAAACGACTAATATTGAGGATACCTTAATTTCATTATTGCAAGAATGCAAGCAGAAAAAAATCCGGATATTGGATATTAAGGTTGATCGTGGCACCTTGGAACAGCATTTCATCAAAATTGCAAGGAGGGAATCAGAATGAACTGTTTTCTATATAGTTTAGTATTACAGTGGAAATTAGATATACGAAGCAAATCTCTCTTGGTTACTTTCTATATTGTACCGCTTGTTTTCTTTCTTATCATGGGTGGTATTTTTACTTCCGTTATGCCTAGGATGGGAAGTACGCTCATATACAATCTATGATAGCCATGAGTGTCTCAATGGGGGCCTTTCTTGGCTTACCACCTTCGTTGCTTGAAACTTATGGAAGCGACATTAAAAAAATTTATACTGCAAATGGAGTGCCTATTTATTTAGGATTGCTAACTATGGTTCTCTCGGCTTTTGTCCATTTGATGATGACCAGCATTGTGATCCTGCTACTTGCCCCTATTTTATTTAAAGCAAGTCTACCGACTCAACTTCCATTTTTCTTACTTTCGCTAACCATCTATATTGTTGTATCATTGAGTGTTGGAAGTATACTGGGACTTACTTTAAAAAACCAGGCAAAGCTAACCATGTTAGCTCAACTTGTATTTTTGCCTTCAATTATGCTTTCAGGGATTATGTTTCCAATTAGTTTGCTCCCTGATTTTCTTCAAGTAATAGGCCATGTTTTTCCGGCTTATTGGGGATACCGTTTGATGTTAGATAAAGGGCTTCGACTTGCAAATCTATGGTATTTGATTCTGCTAACTTGTATAGCAGTAATAACATGCATTTTACTAATGAATAAACAAAAATCTGAGTAAATAGCTGAATAAAGCAAAATGGATCAATTACACCATTAATTTAAAAGAAAAAAGTGACGAGTTTATTTGTTATCTCGTCGCTTTGCTGTTTTTCAGTGGTCAAGCTCATGACTTGGTTAAATTTGTTTCTGCCTTTTCTTCTCAAAAGGTGATAACTCTTTACCCTAGTATTTGCTCAATTTCCTTAATCTTATTTTTCAGAGTTTAATACTGACTAATTAGTATCCGTTATGATATCGAAACTTCTTTCTCCCATCGTCTGAGCACATCTTTTAAAGGCTCATCTAGATAGGTATAGGCTTTGTCTTTAATCCAATCAGGTATACCATAAGCAGCTTCTGCAATACTTCCTGTGATAGCAGCCAGAGTATCACTATCCCCACCAATAGAGATAGCATTTCTGATAGCATCCTCAAAGTCTGTACTTTCAAGAAAGGCAATGATAGCTTGAGGTACCGTATTCTGGCAAGTTTCATTGAAACGATAAGTAGGACGAATTTCATCTAGTGTTTGAGAAAGATTATATCCATGCTCTTGTTCTATATGCTCCTTGATAAGTCTCTTATACTCTGTAGGATTATCGTTGATCGGTTTTCCATAGTCACCACTGTAGCCTCCGAAGTAATACCGACACATAAAGATAGCATCAGACGTCGCCATAGCGCCCTTGATACCTTCTGTATGATTATGAGTCACCTCTGCAGAAAGTCGCGCGAGAGCTCTTCTGGACGGCCAGGCTCCCGTTCGTGCACAGAAACTACAATCTATGGCCCAAGCACATGGAGAAACACGCATAGCAGATCCATTTCCAAAGCTATTATAAGGGGAGCGGTCATTACTATGAATCCATGCATCAAACCTAGCACCATAACCAGCATCAGGATACATCCTACCATATTTCTTCATGGAATCAATAAAGTCATCCTTCTGTCCACCGTTCATGATTGCTTCTGCCACAGCACAGGTCATCACCGTATCATCTGTGAAAAAGCAGTCATCCCTAAACAAGGGAAAATCCTTCGTTTTAATATTGTCCCATTCGTAAACAGAACCAACAATGTCTCCAACTATTGCTCCTAGCATAAGATTTCTCCTTGTAAACTATTGGTTTAGACTGATTTTTCTACTTCCTATACTCGTTTATTCTATCAGCATATTCAGTCAAAAGATTTTTTGAATAAATTTTTTCATTACTTGAATTTCTAACTTCTTTCCAAAGGATGGAAGCTACTTTTAGTTTATTCGAGTAATTGTGACTATTTTCGTCTGCACAGAAATCCTTTAGAAATTGGTTCCATTGACAAACCGAATGATCATACTTGGCATAATCTGAATTTCCATGATAAACTTTTAGCATATCCTGTATTGTGAAACTCAAATCATTGTCGCTTTTTACTTTTCTCCAAGCAGTCGCCATATCGGCAGTAAATTTAAAGGGCGAAACATCTGTTAAAGTTGAGAAATATTCTCTAAAGTGTGCGTTAAAGGAGAATCCACATTCAAGTAAGGGCGTATCTAAGGTAACGACTTCTACTCGTTTCTTTTTCCTTTTTACTGTTGATTTTTTAATCAATTTCCCCTTAAAGTACTGCTTAATAATATCATTGAGTTCCTGTTTTGTACCTCTATATTCAAGCCCTAATGACTTGCATATCTGTGAAAGTTCATCCCGATACCAATAGTATTTGCTAAACTCATCAAACGATGCGATTTTATCAAACTCAGGTCTGCTCTCTATCAATATAATGCCTCCTTAAAAACAGTTTAGGTTTTCATTTCTAAATAATGGAGTTTTAGTTTCTTTATTCTGAGGATTAGCTACGTTTCGCTAACAAACTCACACACTCAGCGGTTCGGACTTACCGTATCACCCGTGAAAAAACAATCCTCACGAAATAAAGGAAAATCCTTCGTTTTAATATTGTTCCATTCATAAACTGAACCCACAATATCTCCCACAATTGCTCCTAGCATCAGATTCCTCCTTATGACATATCAGATTCATTACACATTTCCAATGGTTCACTCTTTAAAAATGGTGCCACCAAATCAATCCACTCTTGAGGCAGGTAAGCTGACAAATAGCCGTGATTATAGCCCTTTGCTTCATACAAAATCGTATTCGGATGTAGCTGCTGAAATAATTTCGCTGATTCTTTCACACAGTTCAATTCTTTTTCACCATAGATATACAGAACCTGAGCCTTGCTAGCAAAAATCATATTTTTCAGCTTGTAACATCCCATATAGCTTTTGTAAATGGTCACCAATGTTTTGACAGGCGTCCTTGGCAAATCCTCTAAATAATAAACTTTTATTTCCTCTGGATAAGTCAGTTTAGGATAGAGTTTGTTCATCATGCTTAACTGAAGTTTGCAAGAGAATTTATTGAACATCAACTTACCAAATAGAGACACTAGAAAGATGCTGATTTTAGCTAACCTTGGTTGAGGAATACAGAGGCTTCCGTCTATGATGGCCTTCTTAGCAATTTCACTGTCTAAAGACAAAAGCTCCATGGCAATTTGACCACCAAGTGAAACACCACCGATTGCAAACAATTTCCCATCACAGTTTGCTTTGATATAGTCTAGAATCTCCAAAGCAGAATCTTCAGTAGAAACATAATCAAGTTGATATTCCTCGCCGTGGCCATTCAAAGTTGGTAGAATAATACGGTATTCTTTTGACAAGATTCGTGCTTGACGAAGATAATTCCACCAAGAACTACCACCACCATGTATCAGTAAAATAGGAGGCAAATTCTTATCACCAAATTCATGGAATTTCATGTTTAAACTCCTTACTGTAGGACTTTCACTAGATAAATACTTGTTAAATCAGTTTGAACAAGCAGTGATGCCTCATCAAATAGAAAAGTCTCTAACATTGATTATCTAGAATGACCATACGTTACTTTCAATAATTAATATACTAATCTAAAGTTAAAATTACTTTTCCTTACTAATTCTATTACTCGCCAATATCGTATAAATCAAATAACCAATAAAAATGATAATAAAAATAACATTAATTTTTAACACAAAATAGAGATTTAACAAATTTGCGAACGCATGAAATAATATACAGTAACCGACAGATTGGGTTTGACGGTACAGAAGCCCTAAAACAAAACTTAAAAATAATGTATATACAAAAAATAAGATAAAAGGAAATCCTTGATGACTTTCTCCAACAATAAACCATAAAGGCAGGTGCCAAGTCCCCCAAATTGATCCTACAATCAAATTAGATTGCCAATATTTATATTTTTTATCAAGTAACGGTTGTAATATACCTCTCCATCCTAATTCTTCATGTCCACCACCAAAAAAGATTAATTGAATAAAGAATAGTGGCATTAAATAAATTGATACTCCGTTTAATTCTAAGGAAGATACAGAAAATAGTATCAAAATTGCTAACAAATGAATAATGAAATAAATACTACTATTTTCTTTCTTACTAAATACAAAATGTTTAAATTTTATATTATTCCTTTTCAAATAAAAGCCACTTGCAATAGCTGGTCCAAGTGCACCTACTATATGTAACATTCTCCCTATAAATGTTTCTAATCCCAAAATATGAGATTGAGTAAAGATGGCAAGAAGCCCCCAAGCTATATAAGTAATTCCAAATGTACAATAAAGATAATTCTTTAAATTCTTTTTGTCAATTTCTGTCATTTTATCTTCCTAATCCTGATTATTCTATGTATAATATTTTTTCTGCTTCTTAGTTGCTCTCGATTATAACTACCTATATTCTATCACAAAAATGCAAAAAAAGCCTTACAATCAAGGCTTTTCATTATTGATTCATACCAAGCTTTCTAGGCTTTTACGATCAACACTACACACTCGGCGGTTCGCAGTTACCGTATCATTTCGTCATAAACTCCTTACTCTACGACAGCTATCCCATGGACAGAACATCTGCTTCTACTTCGCTGATACCTCAGCTCGGACAAGCAGTGGTACGGTCTCAGCATGAAACGAGTGAACACTAATTATGCAAGGTAATCTTGTCTGTTCTATAAACTTTTTAACGATAGCATAAGGTTATCGTTAAATGGTATTACCTAGATAAACTGAGATTTTATTGTTTCTTTTTCTTTTGTTTTGGTGCAGGTAACTCATCATACATTGAATTAAATAAGCCGGTTAAATATTCTTTGTTGTCAACATCATCTACCAATAGCATTTCCTTTGCACCTTCATACGGCAATTCGTATTCTACATTAGGCATATACGCTATTGCAGATTTGACAGGCTTCACTAAAAATCTATCATCATAAATTCCACCCATGATTTTCCCTCGATAATAAATTATATATTCACCCATCATTGCTCTATATGATATTTCTTCCAACTCGGACAATTGTTCTAAAATGAAATCTAAATATTCTTTACTTGAAGCCATTTTTGCTATCTCCCTTAATTACTAAAATTTCAATAGTCCATTTTCATAAAATTGAAAATTGGGTCCCCAAGAAACTTCCCAATAATATCCATCTAAATCCGAAAAATATGCGTGATATCCACTCCAGAAAAGTACCTGTGGCTCTTTTACAATTTTTCCACCTGCTTTTCATTACTAATTCTAGTACTCGCCAATATAGTATAAATTATATAACCAATAAAAATGATAATAAAAATAACATAGCAGCCAGTCTTACAACTTACTACTTTTCATATGATAATTTACAAATGTCTTTCCAGCCACTCGATCTTTTTAAAATCCTTATTGTTATTGTGATCATTTCGATAGGAGTCTTGAGAAGAAGCTTTGTAAATACTTAGATACTGCTCCAGACTTGGAAGACGAAAAGTGATGCCTTCAATGTGAATAAGCTCTATATCCGATTCCGAAACTCCTGCAAAATCAAATAAGGAATCGATACTTCCAAATTCAACACTCACTCGATCCTTTTTGAATTCATGCTCATGAATATCTATTAAGACGTAGCCTAAGTCTTTCATCACTTTCATTATCTTGTCCCAGTCATAAATTCTGAGATGATCAGGTGCTTCCCAACCTCTAGGGTCACCAGGCACATGAATGTCAATGTCAGACGGCCCCCATTCTTCATTTGATCGGTATTCAAACCCCAAAGACCCCATGAGCGTCGGTGTGATTCCGACTCGATTCAAATGGAAACAAATGGTTTTAAATTCTTTAAAAAAGAGACTCATGTTTACTCTAAACCTTTCATATAAATGTTCGTTATTTCTACTTTATTACCTTGAACAAAATCATCTTCATTTTCTAGAGTATATCCAGTTATTTTGGATACAAATTCTTTTCCTTCTTTTAAGGACCCAAATGCGACTAGATCTTTATAAGAAGGATTTTGATATAATTCCAACATATACATCTCTAGTCCTTCTGATTTTTGAACGATTATCCACATTTAACTAACAAACTTACACACTCGACATGTGGTGAGAGAAATTTCTATACTATAACACGATACAGAATAGTCATAGTTTGAAATTATATTATGGAAGGATTCCACTCACAGACAGCCACCCATAGTAAGGATAATTTGTGTGTGTTTGAAGCCTGTATTTTTACTACTACATTCCATGACAATGTAGTAATCATCATCCTCTTCCGCTCTCACTACAATCCCTATTGAATATGGGGTTTTCCAAAGATGTTCAACTCCATAGAACTTTGCTACAAACTCATTTGTTGGATTTGGTGTTTCCATACTAAAACCATTCTCAAATAGCCAAGCATTCCAATTTTTAAATGCTGGGGAAAAACCAAACATATGAACTGCTTGCATTGTCGATATTGCAAATTCCATTTCATCTTCCAAATTAATAACATACCTCTCAGTAGGATTTAGTCTATATCCATCTATAGTTTTTTCCGATTTCATACCACTATTAAGTTTAAGCTTTTTCATGATAATGCTCCTTTATTTATCTTTTGATTCTGGTCTTGCTTTGGTGTATGGTCTGGTTTCAGATATAAATTGCTCTACCTCTAAGAACGATTTTCCCAATTCATTCAAACTGAGAACCAACATATACTCTGCAACTTCACCAGCATGGTCAACGTAGCGCATAGGGTGTAATTTTTGGCGGAATTGCTCAAATGTGTCTCCTACAACGATCCAATCATCCATTTCATTATCATACCAACAATGAAGTTGTTGCCATAATTCAGAATCACTTTCTTCAAAAAATTCTTCATCAACAGAAAAATTAGCCCAAGGGAATAGCTTAGGAAAAACTTCTTCATAAGGAGTAAAAGGAAACCAGTACGGGTACAAATACTCCTTGGTTTCATCTCCATCATTAACAATTAACTTGGTCTCACCTTTTCCACTTGATTTGTTAACCCACTCCGTTGAATGTAGTTTAACTTCTCCACCACTCTCAATAATTTCCATAAATTTTTTCTGAGATAATAGAAAATTATAATTCTGCAGATGTTGTGGCAAATTTGTATAAGAAAGAATTTTTCTATTCGAGGAGTCGTCCAAAAAAATCTGACTACAAGGCACTTTAACATAGTAACCTTTTCCTTCACCATTTCGAGTTTTTTGAATCGTTTCAGTATTAAGCTTTCCCCAAATACACATCTCATCAGTAGGATTATAAAGGACTAGAATACAGGGTAAAGAATTCATTGTCCAATAGTTATACTGTCTCTCATTAATATCTCTAAAGATAATACAGCCATCTTTTTTCTCCTTAAACCAACTTTCACCAGATTTGATTTGCAAAGCAAGAAGCTGTTTAGGTTTTCCTTCTTCTATAAGCTCCATATGTGCATCAATACCTATATCATTTATAGGTTGCTCTCGGAATAACCAATTATTCCGTTCCGCAATTTTGCCACACTCATATATACCAATTCGCTCTGTTGAATTTGCCATAAATAGCTCCCTTTAATTATATCACTATGATTTTTATATACATGTTTAAATTTCACATACTACTCAAAATACTTTTTAAATTCAGAATGACTAATGTGATGCAAAAGTAATCTCGGTACCGAAATGATAACTAAGACCTTATTTTCTCGAGTAAAAAACTTCACTTTGTATGTATTATTGCTATCTTTTGATAGAACTATCCCAACCAGACCTTTATTATATCCATTATAATCAGCAATAAGCTCAACAAAAAAGCCATCAGTCTCGGTACTAGGATTCGTGTGATTAATTAACTCAAAAATAGGAAACCCACCTAGATTATCAAATCGTTTTAAGTCTAATTCCTCAGTGCCAGTAGTCTTACCAAATCCTCCATGATATCCCGTCCCCATCATGCACCTCCTTGATTATAAACCAATGAAGTGTGACTTGGATAATGAACAATATTTATCCCCTGAATACGATACCAATCGAATACATCATCTGGTAAAGCACCGTAAACAAGAATTGTAATAGGCCGGAGCTTTTCTACAACATAATCAAGCCCATTGATAAAATGCCTCTTATCATCTAAATCTTTCATCTGACCATGTGAACCTACAGCAATCACATTATTTTTTGATACGCCCAGACAAGCAATATCATACGTTCTAGTATCTCCCCAACGAATGTTAGGAATGACAGAGATCCCTAACGATTGTAACCAGGAACCAATAGCACGACTTCTGTATATGTTATTTACTTGCACATTATACGGCATATCTCTAAATAAACTGAAATCTGGAAGAATTATCCCTTTAAACTTAGAAAACGTTTCTAAATGGAGCTTTGGATTTCTCCAAATCTTTTCGAATTTATAATCATCCTCATAAAAGCATAACCATGAAAGTTCTTTCTCAATTTGATGTCGTTTTGAAAAAAGTACCATTTTTTCCGGCAATGTACCACTGTAGGGGTTAATGATTGGAATTTCTTCTTTTCCAGCATAGTTAGCATTCTCAACTAAGAATGCATTAAAAACATCTTTGCAGCCTTTTCGGCTGCTTTGAATTTTCACCATATAGTAAAACCTTTCTATTGAAATATCAAGGCGACTATGGTAAACTAATACTGTGTATGTCGGTTTACCCAGCCGCTCTAACCAGCCTTGAGTCCCCACTCAAAGGCTTTTTCTTTTACCATCCTTCTTTCTCATATTGTCCGAGTTGAATTCTAGCCATTGCATGAGTGACCTTACATTGTTTCACCACCTCCTCAACAGACATATTTTTAACCAATCTTTTTGGAACTAATAACTCCCCTGCAAAACAATTCGCCTGCCACTCAGGATCTTCATAAACTTTTCTGTTTTTCATTTCTTCAACAGTGCGACAAAAAACTATCTCTTCTTGACGATGTTTAAAAAAGTGAAGGAGTTCATGAGCAATTGTGGATCTAGAAAAACCATCATCTTTACAAGCTTTATCATATATATCTTCACGAATCCGGATTAGATTTTCACCTTGAAGAGTTTCCCCATAATTATCTGGCATATCTTCAATTGAAATAACTTCATAATTATAATAACCTGCCTCCGCTAATAATTCAAAAATCTCAACAATTGGATATGCAAGTTCATCATACAATTTTGTCTTTTTGCGAAAATAATCAGCAAAATTTCGAATCTCTAATCTTGAACATGGAGATACTTTATAATTATAGGTCATTAACTCCCTCCTGAGTCTTACTAAAAAAATTGGCTAATTTTGATAAATCTTGTGTGTCAAATTTCTCAAGACTTCTAGCAAAAGCAAAAGCTGTATCCTTTTGAGCTTCAGATAGTGTTTCTAGGTTTATTTCTATTAATTGTTGACTGTCTTGTTGACTACGTCTTAATTCCTCTAATTGTTCGCCATTTAGTTCATACTCAGTTGCTAATTTGGTTTCCCATGTTTTAGGGATTTTCTTTTTACCATTCTCTACAGCTGATAAAAAAGCCGAGCTTACACCTAGTTTTTCCGCCATTATTTTGAGGGTTTGACCTTGATCTATTCTCAATTTTCTTAGAAATTTACCATACTCCGTTATCATATTCAGTTTCCTCCATTTATCTTTCATATTAATTATAAACCATTTCAAATAATTTGTAAACCTTTTTGGTTTATTTATTTTCTGATCTAGGTTAATATGCGACGGACTGAAAATATTTCTATTAATTGAAGTAGTAAGGTAAAATTAACGCAAAAAAGACCCTAGTTAGAAAACTTACTTTCTAACTAGGGTCTTATAAATCAACCTCTGTTCCTTCTAAAAATCTAACGGCTATCTGTCCATCCTCCGAAATCAAAATACTATCCAGTACCTGACACATCTCAAAGGAATCATATTCCCAACAATCCTTGTTTATCAATTAGGCAGCAACACACTGTAATGCTTTTCTAATAACCGGTTTTCTTCCAAAATTTTATTCCACTTTCCATGCAACAAATCCACATTCTCACTCAGTAATTTTACTGCCATTACTACGGCTTTCTCTAGTGTTCCCTCATCGATATGGTTATTCTGACAACCAATCAGCCAGCCTCTTTACCTTATAGCGGTTGTTACACTGCCAAACTTTACGTTTGCCGCGACTTGTCGTCCAATTCTTACGTCCAAAAGCTGAACCGCATTCTGCACAGAAGATCTTGTTAGTAAAAGAAGCATTTCAATAATTTATTCATGGCCGTTAGCTATATTTCTTTCCCCACAACCTCCTTGTCAATGGAAACAACACTGTACCCCCTAGGGTTTATGGAAATAGATTGAGAACCTATCAGGTTAGCACATTAAGACACTCAACTTGTATTCTCACTCTGATACTTATCCCCTTTATAACAAAAAGTCTTGCTATCAAGGCTTTTCTTAACCCCTTACGTTACAAGGTTTCTACGCTTTTACCAGCAAAGCTACACACTCAGCGGTTCGGACTTACCGTATCATTTCGTCGATTCCCCTCCTCATTCTACGAGTCCTATCCCATGGACGGAGCATCTACTTCTACTTCGCTGATACCTCAGCTCGTACAAGCAGTGATACCGCCTCAACATGATGCGTCTGTGGAACTCAAAAGGTTCGGGGAACCTTTTGAGGATTAACTACGTTTCACTAACAAACTCACACACTCAACATGATGCGTTTGTGGAAACAAATCCACCGGCTGGACTTTCTTCAACTCATATCCCAACTCTTGGTAGAGTTTGATATCACGCGCCATGGTTGCGACATTGCAGGAGATATAGGCAATTCGGTCTGCTCCTGTTTGAGCACTTGCCTTGATAAAGCTCTCGGTCAAGCCCTTGCGTGGTGGATCCACTAGGATAACACTTGGTTGAATACCTTCCTTGAGCCAATTCTTCATGGCATTTTCAGCTGTGTCACAGACATAGTGAGCATTTGTAATATTGTTTAATGTAGCATTCTTCTGGCTATTCTCAACTGCTTCTGGGATGACCTCAACTCCATAGACTTCCTTAACGTGCTTAGCGACTGACAAACCAATCGTTCCAATACCTGAGTAGGCATCAATCACCACATCATCTTCTCTTAACTCCGCAAAGTCAATAGCTGTTTGATAGAGCTTCTCTGCCATCTCAGTATTGACCTGGTAAAAGGCTGGTCCAGCAATTTGGTAGTCATTTCCCAACATCTGGTCGGTAATATAGTCTTGACCATAAAGAGTCTTCCACTCCTTACCAAAAATCGCATTGGTATTTCGGTCGTTGATATTTTGCATGACAGACACAATCTCCGGGAACTGCTTGATAAGGTGTTCAATCAACTGCTCCACTCGGAAAACTTTAGGACGTGTAGTCACTAAGATAACCATGATTTGTCCGGAATAGTGCCCGCGACGCACCACAAGGTTCCGAATCAATCCAGACTGTTCCTTTTCATCATAAGGTTTCAAATCATAGCGACGAAGCAAATCTCGAAGAACTACCACAACTTGGTCAATGACAGGATCCTGGATGAAGAAATCTTCAAGAGGCATGAGGTCATGCGAATTTTTACGGAAAAATCCAGTTTCCAAGATACCATTCACTCGACGAACGGGCACCTGTGCCTTATTTCGATACTTGACAGGATTCTCCATACCAAGTGTTTCAGCAACCTCTACATCTCTAATATCAGCAATCTTGTAGAGACTGTCTTTGACTTGCTTGGTTTTAAACTTGAGCTGCTCTGGATAGGCAAGATGCCCCAAATCAGCGATACCTGAGCGTAGATAAGCTAGGTCAAGATCTTGGTTACGATGTGGAGAATGTGTAAGGTATTCTTCAACTTTTCCATAGCCGATCTTTTTATTGATTTTGAGGACACGCATAAGGATTTTCTCAGTTGGTAGAGCATTTTCTACAAAGAAAACCAAACCATCTACCTTAGCAACCCCAGCACCTTCATGGGTCAAATCAACAATTTCAACTTCTACAATATCATTTTTCTTTAACATATTATTCACTTTCTATCGGCCGACAAAAAAAGACGGCAACATTTCTGTTACCATCTATTATATCATGAAATGACCTAAGCACCAAAACTCTTGAAGAAGTTGACAATGGCTTGCCAAAGGGAACTCAAAAAGTTGCCCCCGTCTTCTAGCGCTTTATTGGCATCAAAGTTGAGGTTGATATTTTTAAAGCTATCTCCAGCTTGGGAAACAATGCTTTCCTTGAGGTCATTTAGGGTTTTAGTGAAATCAGCATTGTTCAAAATGTCACTCTTTGAGAGGTTGAGTGCAAAATTGATGATGATATTGACCTGGTTTCCTGTTATAACCTGATCGAGTTTGTAGTTTTTTAGTGTGTCTTCTACAATTTTGCGGACATCTTCTTCTGTCAGATTACCTTTGGCTTCTTTTGCTTTTGCGATTCCTGCCTTGATATCTGCCAAAGCGACATTGAGTTTATTGGCATCGTATCCTGACTTGTCCTTGTTTTCAGCATTGATATCGGATAAGGCTTTTAGCTCCTCTTGGGCCAAGTCTTTATTGGCTTGCGGTACTTTGGCACCATTGGCCTCTAACGAGTAGTAAATCCCTGCTAGGGCGCTCTCTCCTGTAACTGGAATAGGTGCTGCAACTGTGATTTTGGCATGCTCCACTCCCAGCGTCACTGCTGCGTTACGGTACATATCCTGCGTCACCTTGGTGATATTTTCAGGCGTTTCAATCTTGACCTCTAAAGGTGACTTGTCACCTAGCTTTTGAATCTTGGCTGATGAATAGAGCTGTAGGCTAGCATCATTAGCCACATTCATGATTTTCGAATAGATATCAGGTGTCATAGTTTTGATATCTTTGGTGTCTTTTGATGCATCATAGCCAAGTTTGCTAAGAGTTTGATTTTTCTGGTCTTCAGATAGAGAAGAACCTAGAACATATTCAGGTTGTACATAGGTTTCATCGATTACTTTTTGAACATCTGTTGCTGCGTGGACGCTCGTCATAGCTGTTGCGGCCCACAATACTGCAGCACTTATTAGAAAGAATTTCTTTCTCATGGGATATTCCCTCCTTTACCTTTCTAGATTAATAAAACAATCTTAAAGAAAACTTATAGCAAAAAACACCTGGTCTAACCAGATGTCGAAAAGAAAGTGAAACATTTTATGATATAAAGGTTCAGTTGTACCTGTCTAGAATAGTAATAGTTTCCACCATTTACATAGAGTTCAGCTCCGTGAAAGATAGAAATAGGGTGAATATAACTATAGGTCTTTCCAGTGGTATTGCCAAGGATTGGGGCAACAGTCTCACGAGAATAACGCTTGGCCAGCGCTAGTGTATTTTTCTTGCCATTCTGAGCGATAAAGTCTATATAGGCAGGTCCAAAATTATAGGCTTGAACGGCAGTCCAGATATCTACCCCCTTGCTCTGAGCCAGATAGAGGTTATCTGTTAGAGTTTGAATCCCTTGACGAATACTGGAGGCATTGTCATTGATAGTGTTGGTTGAGCCACTTGCAGACTCACTAGACTGCATGACATCCCCTTCTTTTCCCTTCGTTTCGGTATAAATCATAGCGAGCACAAGCTCTTCATTGGCTGGAGTATCTTTTTCACTCAAGATTTCTCGAACCATGGGTTGGTAGGTCATGACTTGTTTAACATCCTGATGGATATGATAAGCTTTGTATCCTGCGAAAAGGAAGACTGCTAGCACAAGCACTCTTCTTATAAATTTAAACATTATTTACTTTGAATATCCTCGATATTTTTGATTAAGATAGAATAGGTTCCATTGTCATTTTGGATAAACTCGACCGATTCCGCATCTTGATAGACGTTATTGGGAACGATGAGCTCAATTCCATTTGACAAGGAGAGTTTTTGATTTTCAAATTTCTTGAGCTGACGACTGGCATCAATTTCATCGAACTGGACTGGTTCTGGTATGGCATCCTTGACTTGGTCGATAAAGCTCAAGCGAGCTGTCAGATTGTTATCAAAAAGGTCGTTAGCCAATTTTTCAGGTGACAGTTCATTGCTTTCTTCCAAATTGTTGAAAATCGCTGATTTGACCTTGGATTGAAATTGAAAATCATCTGTGTTAAAAGATTCAGCAATTCTCTGAGCCGTTTTTTCCAGTTCCTTGATGGATTTCTTTGGCGAAATCTTGGGAGCAACAGCAAGAAGATTATCTGAAAAATAATTCAAGAAAGTCCCATTATACTTGATGCGTTTTTCAATCAGATGGTACTTGCGACTTTGAAGATTAACCACCAAAGCCTCATCAGCCCCCGTTCCAAATCCAGGTAGGTTATTCTGAGTTAGCTTGATTGGGTTATCAACTTCTCCACCAAGGTGAGTCAAAGTCTCACGTAGAGCAATTCGCAAGAAAGCAAAATGTTCAACGCCTTCTTTAGAAAACTGAACAAAAACCAAGTCATTGGTCTTGAGATTTTCAGAAATGCTAAACTCCTCTTTCCAGAGATTAGCCAGTGTTACTGATGTCTCCAACAAATCATCTGTGATGTGATTGAAGAAGGGATTTTCTTCTTCGAAAATCCCAGTCTTAGCTTCATCTGAATACACACGCTCAATTTTTTTACGTAGGTATTCTTCGATTTTTGGAGTGATATTGAGAAACTTATCCGCTAGAAACAACTCGGTATCATCCGGGCTGAACTGATGGATAATGGCTTTCTTAATATAAATGTCCATAAAAGTATTAGTCCTCATATAATGGGAAGTCATCTGTCAATTCTTTGACTGCGCTTCTCACTTCTTCTAAGACAGCCTCATTTTCTGCATTTTTAAGAGTTTTAATGATGAGTTCAGCTACTTTACGGCTTTCTTCTTCACCAAATCCACGTGCAGTGATGGCTGCTGCTCCGATACGAATTCCACTTGTCTTGAATGGTGACAAGGTTTCGTATGGAATTGAGTTTTTATTTAGGGTAATATTAACTTCATCCAGCAAGTTTTGAGCAACTTTTCCGTTTTCTACAACCTTAGTCACATCCACTAGGAAGAGGTGATTTTCAGTACCACCTGAGATGATACGGAAATCAGGATCTTGCAAGAAGACTTCAACCATAGCCTTGCTGTTTTTGATGACATTAGCAGCATATTCCTTGAAGGCTGGATCCAAAACTTCTTTGAAGGAAACCGCCTTAGCAGCGACAACATGCTCCAAAGGACCACCTTGAATACCAGGGAAAATAGCTGAGTTGATTTTCTTAGCTAGGTCCTCATCATTTGTCAAGATCAAACCACCACGCGGTCCACGAAGAGTTTTGTGGGTCGTTGTTGTCGTGATATGAGCGTATGGTGCTGGGCTTGGATGAAGTCCAGCTGCCACCAAACCAGCGATATGGGCCATATCGACCATGAGTTTAGCCCCAACAGCGTCTGCGATTTCACGGAATTTTGAGAAGTCGATAATTTGAGAATAGGCTGAAGCACCCGCTACGATTAGTTTTGGTTTTACTTCTTGGGCTTGTTTCAAGATAGCATCAAAGTCCAAGAGTTCCGTTTCAGGATCCACACTATAAGAAACAAAGTTATAAGTTTGACCTGAGAAGCTAACTGGAGCTCCGTGGGTCAAGTGTCCACCTGCTGCCAAATCCATTCCCATAACGGTATCACCTGGCTCAATCAAGGCCATGTAAGCCGCACAGTTGGCTTGGCTTCCTGAGTGCGGTTGAACATTTGCGAATTTAGCTCCGAAAATTTCTTTTGCACGTTCAATAGCTAAAGTTTCTACCACGTCTACTACATCAGTTCCACCATAATAACGGCGTCCTGGGTAACCCTCGGCATATTTGTTTGTCAAGATAGACCCTTGAGCTGCCATAACAGCCTTGGAAACCACGTTTTCCGAAGCAATCAACTCGATATTGTTTTGTTGGCGTTCTTCTTCTTTGGCAATAGCATTCCAGAGATCAGCATCGTATGCTTTAAAATCGTCTTTGTCAAAAATCATAGGTCTTCTCCTTTATAGTGTAACTGGTCCTTTAGTTTGTTTTTCAATAAGAAAATAAACTAAAAGATGCGAATAAACCGTTTCTGCACTTTATCACAAGTATAACCAACTTTTTCATAAAATGCATGAGCTCCCAGACGATGATCAGCAGAGTTTAAGCGGATAAACCCATAACCCCGTCTTTTTGCTTCTTGATCCAACCCTTGCAGTAAGCTTTTACCGATACCTTGCCCTTGTGCTTGAGGTGAAATCGCTAAGCCTAAGATATTAAATCCTGCTTTGGAATAGAGGGATTCATAAACTTCAGCATGGACATATCCAAGTAGGACACGGCTGACTTCATCCTCATAGCCAAGTAGGAAATGATGGGAATCCTGAGATAATCTAGCTAGTTGACTAGCTGTGTCCTCTGGACTAAAAGAATAGCCCAAAGCCTCTTGGTTAATCTCACATATAGCATTCACATCTGTTTCTTGCAAATCTCTTAGCATCTCATTCCTCCTCAAAAGAAATCTCTGGCAACCGAGCAAGAATATCTTCTCGCTTAATCGCCCCTTGGCGTAAGATTTTCACCTCGTCTCCAGACAAATCCAAAATCGTCGAATCCTGTCCAGTTAGAAAAGCGTCATCCTCCAGCCCCAAAACCTCTTGGTCAAAATCCTCTAGAATTTGAGCAAAGGTCACTCCACTCGCCTGACCCGAGATATTGGCAGACGGCCCAATCAAAGGACCTGTCTCTCGAATCAAATCAAGTGTAATGGGGTGACTCGGCATCCGAAATCCGACAGTTGCAAGACCAGAGTTGACCCAATAGGGAACTCTGTCATTGGCTTCGAGGATAATGGTCAAGGGACCCGGTAAAAAGGCCTCTACAAGCTTTTGTAGATAAGTTGGCTGATTCTTTGAAAAGTGTAAGATGTCCTCTAGAGAAGCGACATTAAGATTGAGTGCCTTATCTCTAGGACGACGTTTGAGTTGGTAAACATGGTCGACAGCTTTTTCGTCTAAGGCCTTAGCAAAAAGACCGTAAACCGTCTCTGTAGGCAGAACGACAGCTCCACCATTTTCTAACTCTTGTCTAATCCTGTCCATCATCAACTACAACCATCCTATCTTGACCAAATTGGTCCTTGAGTGTTCGTACTCGTTTTTCAGGAAGATGTTTCCTAAAAAGCGCAGGAACACTTTGACCTTGCTTATATCCAATTTCAAGGTAAATCTTACCACCATCTTTGAGATAGTCTTTTGCATCTTCCGCAATTCTGCGATAAATAGCTAGGCCATCCTCATCTGCAAAGAGAGCTATATAAGGTTCCGAATGCAAAACATTCAAACCGACCTCTGACTCATCTTCACGAGAGATATAGGGTGGATTGGATACAATTATATCATATTTTTCAGAAATTTCTGCAAAACAATCAGATTTTTTAAAAAATATATTAAGATTTTGATTTCTAGCATTCTCTGATGCAACCTCTAAGGCATCTTGGGAAATATCTGCTGCTGTCACTGACCAATCTGGTTTGTTTTTAGCTAATCCAAGGGCTATGACGCCACTTCCAGTCCCGATATCTAGGACCTTAAGCTTATCCTCAGGATTTTCGACCAGGATGAGCTCCACCAACTCCTCTGTTTCTGGACGAGGAATCAAAACCCGCTCATCCACTTTTAACTGCATCCCAAAGAAATCTGCGTGACCAATGATATACTGAGCTGGTTTATGGGACGCTAACTTCTGGAAAATTTCTTCTACAAATTGCTTTTCGGCCTCTGTTACCTCTTGCTGGAGGGCAAAGACAAAGTCTGTAAAAGAGAGATTTTTCAGGCTACGATAGACAAAAGAGAGGCTTTCTGCTTCCTCTCCTTGTCTTATCAACTCTTCTTCAAAATCTGAAAATAATTGAGCTAATTTCATTATTTGTTTAATTCTTCTAATTTTTGTGTTTGGTCATAAAGAACCAAGGCATCCACAACTTCATCCAATTTACCAGACAAAATGGTATCTAGTTTTTGGAGGGTCAAGCCAATACGGTGGTCTGTGACACGGTTTTGAGGGAAATTATAAGTACGAATACGTTCTGAGCGGTCACCAGTACCGATTGTTGACTTACGCTCGGCATCTTGTTCATCTTGTGCAATTTGTGCAAAGTAGTCAGCAACACGCGCACGGATGATTTTCATGGCTTTCTCACGGTTCTTCTGCTGGGTACGTTCTTCCTGCATCTCAACCTTGATATTGGTTGGCAAGTGAACGATACGAACGGCAGTCGCAACCTTATTGACGTTCTGTCCACCAGCACCTGATGCGTGGTAGATATCAACACGAAGGTCTTTTGGATCAATATCGTATTCTACTTCTTCCACTTCAGGCATAACAAGGACTGTCGCTGTCGAAGTATGTACACGGCCTTGGCTTTCTGTCACAGGGACACGTTGCACACGGTGGGCACCTGATTCGTACTTAAGCTTAGAGTATACAGACTGACCAGAAACCATAGCAACCACTTCTTTGAAACCACCGACACCATTCATAGAAGCCTCCATGACTTCAAAGCGCCAGCCTTGGGCTTCCGCATACTTTTGGTACATAGTTAGAAGGTCTCCGGCGAAAAGTGCCGCTTCGTCTCCACCAGCTGCCCCACGGATTTCAAGGATGATGTTCTTGTCGTCATTAGGATCTTTTGGAAGGAGCAAAATTTTCAATTTTTCTTCATACTCTTCTTTTTCAGCCTTGGCATCTTTGAGCTCTTGCTTGGCCATTTCTTCCAAGTCCGCATCTCCACCTGATTCCTTAATCATCTCTTCGGCGTCAACGATGTTTTGAAGGACTTGTTTGTACTCACGGTAGGCTGTTACTGTATCACGAGTAGAAGCCTCTTCTTTGGACAATTCCATGAAACGTTTGGTGTCTGAAACGACATCAGGGTCACTCAGCAATTCTCCTAATTCTTCATAACGGTCTTCTACAGCTTGTAGTTGATCATAGATGTTCATTTTTTCTCCTTATTTCTCAATTGTTAAATCATAGATTGCTACTACTTCGTTCTCAAATATTTCCCCAGTTTCTTTAAATCCATAACTGAGGTAACAAGATCTTGCATGTTCATTTTCTGGTTCATAAGACAACCAAAGTTTATTGCCTAAACCTGCTGGCGTTGTCCGAACATAGTCCAGCACTTTATCCATAATTGGTTTAAAATATCCTTGATTTTGAAAATTCTTATCAATCATAAAACGAAATAGTAAATAATTTCCACTACTAATTCCGATTTTTTTATCATAAGCTATCATCACAAAACCTATAATTGCATCATTATCATAAACTGCCAATGGAGCTACAAAATCTCCATTTTTAGTGTAGACATATGCTTCAGCTAAACTAATTACGTTGGTTGCAATGAATTGCTTTTGATATTCCTTGACATCCAAATTCAAAACATCAAAATAATTTTCCATTGTAACATCTCTTAGTTCAATTGTCATAGTTATGCTCCTTGTTAGATGCTATCATTGGCGCAAAATAATGTTTTCGGCAGACTGAGATATAGGTTTCATTTCCACCGATCTGGATTTGTTCGCCATCATAGACTGGCACACCATCTTGAGTTCGCAACACCATAGTCGCCTTTTTCTTACAATACTGACAGATGGTCTTGATTTCGTCAATCTTGTCTGCTAAGAGCAAGAGGTATTTTGAACCTTCGAACAATTCATTGCGAAAGTCATTCTTCAAACCAAAAGCCATGACAGGTATATCTAACTCATCAACAACACGAGCTAGGTCGTAAACATGGTGACGCTTGAGAAACTGGGCCTCATCGACCAACACACAGTAAGGTTTTTCAGGTAAGTTTCGGATATAACCAAAGATATCCGTCGTTTCCTCAATCGCAATGGCTGGGCGTTTCATGCCGATTCGACTCGACACATAGCCAACACCGTCACGCGTATCCAGAGCCGAGGTCATAATCACAACTCCCTTTCCTTGCTCCTCATAGTTATAGGCCACCTTGAGAATCTCAATCGTCTTACCAGAGTTCATGGTCCCATAACGATAATACAACTGTGCCATGCTTCTAATTCACGTCCATTTCTAAATTTTTGCTACATTCTAGTATATCATAATTTTCTGAAGCTTTAAACGGCAAAATGTGGTAAAATAGAAGAAATCAAAAACTAGTGGAGGAAGCTATTATGCCATTTGTACGCATCGATTTATTTGAAGGACGCACGCTCGAGCAAAAGAAAGCTCTAGCTAAGGAAGTAACGGAAGCTGTTGTCCGTAACACTGGAGCCCCTCAATCTGCTGTCCATGTCATCATCAACGACATGCCAGAAGGAACTTACTTCCCACAAGGGGAAATGCGCACCAAATAAGCCAGCTTAAGCAGAATTGCTTAGGCTTTTTCAATCTCCAAGTAGCATCCATTGAAGAAATAACCTAAATTTGTTACAATTTGAAGAGATGCTTGGATACCTATCCTAAGAAAAGAAATACAAAAGGAATTAGTATGATTACACGTGAATTTGATACCATCGCTGCTATCTCTACTCCACTAGGTGAAGGGGCCATTGGTATTGTCCGTTTGAGCGGAACTGACAGTTTTGCCATTGCGCAAAAGATTTTTAAAGTCAAGGATTTGAGTAAGGTTGCCAGCCACACTCTTAACTACGGTCACATTGTTGACCCTCAAACTGGTAAGGTTATGGACGAGGTTATGGTTGGGGCCATGAAATCTCCAAAGACCTTCACTCGTGAGGACATTATCGAGATTAACACCCACGGTGGGATTGCGGTGACCAATGAGATTCTCCAGCTAGCTATCCGTGAAGGAGCTCGGTTGGCAGAACCTGGTGAATTTACCAAGCGTGCCTTTCTAAACGGTCGTGTGGACTTGACTCAGGCTGAGGCGGTGATGGACATCATCCGTGCCAAGACAGACAAGGCTATGAATATTGCAGTCAAACAATTGGACGGTTCTCTTTCTGACCTCATTAACAATACTCGCCAAGAAATCCTCAATACACTTGCCCAAGTTGAGGTCAATATCGACTATCCTGAGTATGACGATGTTGAGGAAGCTACTACTGCTGTTGTCCGCGAGAAGACTATGGAGTTTGAGCAATTGCTAACCAATCTCCTTCGAACAGCCCGTCGAGGTAAAATCCTCCGTGAGGGAATTTCAACTGCCATCATCGGACGCCCCAACGTTGGGAAATCGAGCCTCCTCAACAATCTCCTGCGTGAAGACAAGGCTATCGTAACCGACATCGCCGGTACCACCCGTGATGTCATCGAAGAATACGTCAACATCAACGGCGTTCCTCTTAAATTGATTGATACAGCTGGTATCCGTGACACAGATGATATCGTGGAACAAATTGGTGTTGAACGCTCCAAAAAAGCCCTCAAGGAAGCTGACTTGGTACTACTAGTGCTAAATGCTAGTGAGCCACTAACAGCACAAGACAGACAACTCTTAGAAATCAGTCAGGATACCAACCGCATTATTCTACTTAATAAAACTGATCTTCCTGAAGCGATTGAAACCTCGGAACTACCAGAAGATGTCATCCGTATTTCAGTCCTTAAAAATCAAAACATCGATAAGATTGAAGAGAGAATCAACAACCTCTTCTTTGAAAATGCTGGTTTGGTTGAGCAAGATGCCACTTACTTGTCAAATGCCCGTCATATTTCCTTGATTGAAAAGGCCGTTGAAAGCTTACAAGCTGTTAATGAAGGTCTGGAACTGGGGATGCCAGTTGATTTGCTTCAAGTTGACTTGACTCGTACTTGGGAAATTCTCGGAGAAATCACAGGTGATGCTGCTCCCGATGAACTCATTACCCAACTCTTTAGCCAATTCTGTCTAGGAAAATAAGAAAAATCCATGATCGTTCATTCGGTCATGGATTTTATTGTCTTTATTAGTAATCTGGTCTAAGGACACCTGTTACAGTTGCCTTAGTTGCTTCGTAGTCGCCATCTACGACAACCTTGATAATGCGTTTAGCATCTTCTTCTGGTGCTGGAACTAGAGGTAATCGAGTTGGTCCAGCTTCAAATCCCATATAGTTCAAAACAGCCTTAACTGGAGCAGGACTTGGATAAGAGAAGAGGGCATTGACTTTAGGAATGAATTTACGTTGAATAGCTGCTGCTTTTTTCATATCACTCTCCGCGATGGCAGTCAACATCTCGTGCATTTCATCTCCATTTGTATGAGAGGCAACAGAAATAACCCCATCTGCACCAAGGTTCATAGCATGGAAGGCATCTCCATCTTCACCTGTATAAATCAAGAACTCTTCTGGTTTGTGCTCAATCAAGTAAGCCATATTGGCCAAGCTCGTACATTCTTTGACACCAATGATATTTGGATGGTCAGCCAAACGAAGCATGGTTTCTGGAGTTAA
This sequence comes from bacterium, assembly GCA_905221355.1. Classification (GTDB taxonomy): domain Bacteria; phylum Bacillota; class Bacilli; order Lactobacillales; family Streptococcaceae; genus Streptococcus. Next base: position 185,930 of record CAJNCU010000001.1, on the reverse strand, counting down.
TTCAACAACTACACGCCCTGGAATGTTATAGATGATAATAGGCAAGTCAGAAGCATCTGCAATCGCCTTAAAGTGCTGATACATTCCTTCTTGAGAAGGTTTGTTGTAATAAGGTACGATAGCAAGACCAGCAGCAAAACCACCAAAGTCTGCGACTTCTTTGACAAACTCGATCGAGTCACGCGTATCATTGGTACCTACACCCGCAATCAAAGGAACACGTCCATTAACAATCTTTTGTACAGCTGCAAAGAGTTCCAACTCCTCATCGTGGGTTAAAGTTGGACTCTCAGCAGTCGTTCCAGCTAGAAGAACGCCATCTGTATGATGGGCCAATAAATGCTCTATAAGGGCTGGAATAGCATCAAAGTTGATGGAACCATCCTCATGGAAAGGGGTAATAAAAGCCGTGATGATTTTACACTCTTTTAAATCTTGATAAGACATGAGAAACACCTCTCTATTTCAAAGAAGGAGTTCATCTGAACTCCTAAACGATATGACTATTTTAATTCAAATTTCAACTCAGCTGTTGGACGAACCAAGCCACGTTCGTGAAGTGTTTCTGCGATCTGAACTGAGTTCCAAGCAGCACCTTTGAGAAGGTTATCTGAAACAACCCACATGTGGATTCCTTTTTCTGCATCTAGGTCTTTACGGATACGACCAACAAAAGTATCACGCGAACCCACTGCATTGACGGCTTGAGGATAGATTTGGTGCGCTACGTCATCCTCAAGAACAGCACCCGGGAAGGCTGCGATAGCTGCTTTCACTTCTTCGATTGGAGCCACTTCTTTTGTTTCGATATAAACTGACTCAGAGTGAGCTGACAAGACAGGAATACGCACACATGTTGCAGACACTGCGATGCTATCATCTTCCATGATTTTCTTCGTTTCCTTGGTCATCTTCATCTCTTCGTATGTGTAATCATTGTCAGTGAAGACATCGATTTGTGGAAGAGCGTTAAAGGCGATAGGATAGTGTTTCTTGTCACCACCTGAAGGCAAAATTTCCGCATGCAAATCACGTGGGTTCACACCATCATTCAAGACTTCACGAAGTTCACGTTGTGTTTCAAGAATCGCTCCCATGCCAGCACCTGAAACGGCCTGATAAGTTGAAACGATGATGCGGTCCAAGCCCCATTTTTGACGAACAGGCTCAAGAGCCACCATCATTTGGATTGTTGAACAGTTAGGGCAGGCAATGATTCCGTTGTGGGCATCAAGTGCATGAGCGTTTACTTCTGGCACAACCAAGGGTACATCTGGATTTTGACGGAAATAAGATGTGTTATCTACTACTACCGCTCCAGCTTGAACTGCGTATGGTGCATACTTAGCTGATGTCGAACCACCTGCTGAGAAAAGTGCAATATCAACACCCTCAAAAGCTGTCTCAGTCGTTTCTTCAATCGTAATATCTTGGTCTTTAAATTTCAAAGTCTTGCCTGCTGAACGTGCAGAAGCAAGGTAACGGATTTTATCGATTGGAAGTGTTGATTCTTCCAACATTTTTATCATCTGAGCTCCGACAGCACCTGTCGCGCCGACTACAGCAACTGTATATCCCATAAATAACCTCTTTCGGAATTTTCTAAAAATTTCTATAATAGATGTATTATACTACTTTTTACAGAAATTGAAAAGTATTTTTAGACTATATTTTCTGAAAACTAAAAATCCCTAGCCATTCGACTAGGGACTAAGAGGCATCTTCATGTGATGAGCAGGTTCACACAACTCATCAAGGTCCGCTCCTGCGTTATGACCTCCTTATGCTCAATAGCAGTCCGAAGACTACCTATCGACTCATCGCAACTACTATTCTACTAGATAGAGTCACTTTTGTCAACAGACAAAACTCTTTGCTTCATTTATACAGGTAGATAAGAAAAGCCTTGGTCTCCCAAGGTCATTTGTTTCTATCATGCTAATTGCCGGGATTGAACCGGCGACCTCATCCTTACCATGGATGCGCTCTGCCAACTGAGCTAAATCAGCTTACCTAAAAAGTATACTATAGTTCTATGTTCTTGTCAAGCGCTCTCTTTTAATTTTATGGAATGAAAAAAGCTAGATTTAGCAAGAATCTAGCTTATAAACTTCTTATCTTGTTAGATCGATTCGGCGCCCTAATTTTCCGATTAAAATAGCACCTACGATAAGTGATGCAAACTCACCAATTCCCGTAGAGAACCATGTAAAGAAGAATGGGGCTTCTGCAACAATATAGAGTTCTGCTGCGATGGTAATCATTGAAATAGAAAAGAGGATTGAAAAGAAGAAATGATCTTTTCGAATCAAACCATTAAACAGATAGTCTTTCTTGTACTTGCTAAAGAGCCATACACCTAGACTTAGGAAAACTAGGGTAGAGCCCCCGCCGACAAAGACATCTATTGGACCAAAGCTAAAGAAATTTGCAATCATACAACCAATCGTCACACCGATGATGTATTTTGGATTGTAAAAGGCTAAGAAATTCATCATCTCTGAAATACGGAACTGGTAGGCGCCGTAGCTAATGGCATTCAGCGGCGGGGTGATGGTCAAAACCACATAAATAGCAGCGACAATAGCGATATCTGCCATATCACGAACAGTTAATTTTTTCATGTTTTCTCCTTTAGCGGTTTCCCGCGTAAAATATGCTTGGTGAAAGAAGCTAAGCACCAAGGGTTGAGACTATCAACCTTACCAGTATAGCACAATATAGGACTTTATGCTATACTAAAACCATGAAAAGAATAATAAAGGCATTCTTCGATAACGAAATCCTCTCCTACCTATTTTTCGGTGCTGCTACTACTTTGGTTTCTATCTTATCGCGTTTGGTTATTTACCACATCAGCCACCAGGAAATCCTAGCAACTGCACTCGCAAATTTTATCGGGATTCTCTTTGCCTTTCTCACAAATGATACAATCGTCTTTAAACAAGAGAAAAGGAATTGGTCAACTCGGCTGGCTAAGTTTTTCTTAGCTCGTCTCTCTACACTTGGACTTGACGTTCTTTTAACTTATATCTTCGTTACAACCTTTCCTGATCTTATTGGTCAGTTTGTCGAATATAATATAGATAGGGTTAATACGGTTGAAACTATCTTAGCACAAATCTTGATTATTGTGCTTAATTATATTTTCAGTAAAATCTATATTTTTAAAAGGAGTAACCGACTTCCTTAAGCATTCAGGTTGCTTTTTGTCACAATTTAGGATATAATTAGTTAGAAAATTAGAAAAGGAAATTATGAAAATGTTAAAGGACCTAAAAGAATTCTTGCTTCGCGGTAATGTTGTTGACCTTGCTGTCGGTGTAATCATCGCCTCTGCATTTGGTGCTATCGTAACTTCACTCGTTAACGATATCATCACTCCACTTATCTTGAACCCAGCTTTGAAAGCTGCGAACGTTGAACGTATCGCTGAGCTTGCATGGAATGGTGTTACATATGGTAAATTCTTGAGTGCTATTATCAACTTCCTTGTTGTGGGTACAGTTCTCTTCTTCGTTATCAAAGGTATTGAAAAAGCTCAAAACCTTCGTAAGAAAGAGGAAGTGGTTGAGGAAGCACCTGCTGCTCCAACTGAACTTGAAGTTCTTCAAGAAATCAAAGCCCTTCTTGAGAAAAAATAAGACTGATAAAGGATTCAGCTTAAAGCTAAATCCTTTTTTCTTTACTCTTTTGGTAACTTCCCAGCCTTTTCGAGCATTTTCTTGATCAAATAAGGCATCTTTACATTTTCACGGCCTTTTTTCTCAATGAGTTTTTTGACAAATTCTGGCATCTGAAGGTCGTCTGTCTCTTTCATGATGTCCTTGGTAGTTGCCGAAGGCGCTAACTCATCAAAGGTTTCTTCTTCTGGGAGAAAAGCTTTAAATTCTTTGTGTTCGTTGGCTCTTACAGTAGCAACTAAAGCGTCAATTAAACGGCTATCCGTATTGGGCATCGGTGGACGATGGTAAGTGACACCTAATTCTTGACACAAATCATAACATTCCACATCATTATCGAACAAGACTTCGATGTGCTCACTGATAAAGCTAATCGGAACAAAAATATAATGTTCTGGATGTTGCTTTTGTTCTCGTAAATATTCTAAGACATCTGGCTTAATCCAAGGGATTCCAATATCGCTTTCGCTCTGCCAAGTATTGGTATACTGGTCTGTCATTAGACCGAGTTGTTCAGCAATGAGCCTGCTATTATCGAAAATCTGATCGATATAAGGATCTCCATAGTCCAAGGCAAAAATGGGGACGCTATGGGCTGAAAAGATTACCTTGAAGGATTCTTCTCCCACCTCATTTCGTAAAATTTTTCTAATCTCATCTGTCCAAAAGTCCAGCAAAGGCTGTTGTTGATACCAGTCCTTAATAACTAAAAATCGGATCTGCTGGCTTTCCAGAAACTTTTCATACCCCATGACTGAGTAAAAAGAATAATGAGGTTCCAAAATCAAGCAGATACATTCTTCAACACCATCAGTTTCCATCTGCTTGATCACGTCTGGAATAAAGGGACGAGAAAATTTGTTGGCAAAGTAGATACCGTACTCCTCCCCTAAACGTTCTTTGACTAAATTGACCTCCTCACGTGTAATCCGCTGCAAAGGCGTCCCACCGATACGAACATAGTTGTCATAGAGAGTCTGGATTTCGTGGTCTTGGGGTCTAACTCCACGACGAATGTTTGTAAAAAATTCTGCTACTCCTTCAAAACTAATCTCCTCTGGCGAACCGAATGTCATCATTAAAATTGCTTTTTTCATTGATATGTCCTTGTGATGTTTTTTTCAATTACCATTCTACCATGAAATATATCATAAATAAACGCTTTCATTCATTTTATTTTTATTTACTTCTCTTTGTCTTTCTCTCTATTCTATGATACAATTAAAAAAATGATAATAAAGGAGTTTTTATGTCTTATCCGAACCTTTTGGAACGTTTTCTGACCTACGTCAAGGTTAACACGCGTTCTGATGAACACTCTACTACTACTCCAAGTACGCAAAGCCAGGTAGATTTTGCGACCAATGTTCTTATTCCTGAAATGAAACGTGTCGGTCTGCAAAATGTTTACTACCTACCAAATGGTTTTGCTATTGGAACCTTGCCAGCTAATGATCCCAGCCTGACACGTAAGATTGGATTTATCTCCCACATGGATACAGCTGACTTTAATGCTGAGGGTGTTAATCCGCAAGTCATCGAAAACTATGACGGTGGGATTATCAACCTAGGTGATTCAGGCTTCAAACTGGATACAGCTGACTTTAAGAGTCTTGAAAAATATCCAGGCCAAACACTTATCACAACTGATGGCACAACCTTGCTGGGTGCTGATGACAAGTCAGGGATTGCTGAGATTATGACTGCTATCGAATACCTTACTGCTCATCCCGAAATCAAGCATTGTGAGATTCGAGTTGGTTTTGGACCAGATGAAGAAATCGGTGTCGGTGCCAATAAGTTTGATGCAGAAGACTTTGATGTTGACTTTGCCTATACTGTTGATGGCGGTCCGCTAGGTGAGCTTCAATACGAGACTTTCTCAGCTGCTGCTGCTGAATTGCATTTTCAAGGTCGCAATGTTCACCCTGGTACTGCCAAAGGGCAGATGGTTAATGCCCTTCAGCTAGCAATTGATTTTCATAATCAACTTCCTGAGAATGACCGACCTGAACTGACAGATGGCTACCAAGGTTTCTATCATCTTATGGATGTGTCAGGTAATGTCGAGGAGGCGCGTGCAAACTACATCATTCGCGATTTTGAAAAAGATGCCTTTGAAGCGCGTAAGGAAGCTATGCAAACCATAGCTGATAAGATGAATCAAGAGCTTGGGAATAATCGCGTTAGCTTGACTCTGACAGACCAGTACTACAATATGAAAGAAGTCATCGAGAAAGACATGACGCCTGTTACCATTGCTAAAGCTGTTATGGAAGATTTAGGGATCGCGCCAATTATCGAACCGATTCGTGGTGGAACAGATGGGTCTAAGATTTCCTTTATGGGGATTCCAACTCCAAATATCTTTGCTGGTGGTGAAAACATGCATGGACGTTTTGAATACGTCAGCCTTCAGACAATGGAGCGTGCGGTGGATACCATCATTGGCATTGTATCTTATAAAGACTAAAAAAGACGAGGTAGCTCAGCTACTTCGCCTTTCTTTTTATTCATTTGGTTGAACACTTGTCTCAGACTCACTTTGTGCTTGCTTTTCTGTCGCTTGAGAAGCAGCTGTTTCACTGTCTTTCTCGGACTTAGATTGGCTATCAGTTTCACTTGCTTTTGAACGGAGTTCCTGGTTCAAGCTAATGATTTCTTTAGCTAGACTGAGGAGACCTTCTTTATCACTGCTTTTGGCTGCAAGTTGATCAAATAGGGCATCAACACGTTCAAAGTCAGCATCGGATCCTTTGTTATCCTCTAAGTACTTGTGAAGATCGAGCAAGACATTATAAAGTTTTTGGTAGATGATCACGGTTTGCGGATCTTGTTCTGCTTCTTTTTTCTCTCGTTGGATAGTCGCTGCAATACGATTTAAAAGATCCTCAAGTTGTGTTTTAGCTTCGTCAAGGTCTGCATTTTCCTTCTCAGTAGCCGCTTTGATATTAGCTGCTTCTTCAGCTAGGGATTGTTTGACACCATCTTCTTTGACACGTGCTAGGAGTTGAGCAGCTTTAGTTAGGAGAGCATCCACTTCTTCCTTCTTAACATGGCTAACCCGCTCTTCTGGCATAAAATCACCGTAGAGTTCTTTTAGGAATTCATAGATGGCAGTCTTAGCAGTTTGACTATCTACTTTTTCCGTATCTAGAATAGTCTTACCAGCTTTTGTAGAAACGGGTTCTTCTTTGAGAGCTTCTTCTACCTCTAGCTTAGTTTGGTAAATAGTTGGGAATAGCTTGTTCAAGTCGGTTGCTTTGAGGAAAGATTGTGACTGGTAAAGTTCCCAAGTCAACTTGGCAACACGGTTCCGAAGTTCTTCTCTCAAACGACCATCAGATACATGTTCATAGAAATACTTGATGTACTCTACTGTTGTAACCCCTGTTCGATCTCGGAAATCTTGCAAGGCCTGCAGTTTCGCTTCAATGGCAGCCAACTCTGTCTCATCCTGTGCTAGTTTTGCTTCCTGCAAATGTACCAAAAGATCTTTCTTAGGCAAGCCATAAGTATCTGTATCCAATGTATTGATCTTATCTACTAGGGCTTGGTACTTCTTATCTAAAGGTGAAGTTTCAACCGGTGCCACACTTTGATCCACATGGATATACTGTTTATCAAAGAGATCTAAGGCTGCTAGATATCCAGCAGTTGAGTTTGTTGCCAGTTTTTTCATATTTTCGGTGAATTGCCCCAAAGCAAGTTCAACCCGTCTCTGCATGATTGGCTGGTCTTTGTAGAGACTTCTGCTATCTGCTAAAAGTTGATCCACCTTAGATAGAACTGTTTGTTCATCAAATGCTCCAGGTTGATAGGTCGATTGTAGGGCCGGAATCTTATTTTTCAAAGCTACTTCATAGCCCTTAGTTTGAACTTTGATATAGTGATTGTGGTCTCCGTGAGGAATCACAAAACTATCATTTTCTACTTGCAAACTATAAGGAGACACCCCATCACGTAGGGCAGTCGTATACAGTTCATTTAGGAAATCCAGTTCTGGATTTCCAGTTTGGAGAGGAATACGAACATGTTCTTTTCGAACAGCATAGGGATGGATATGGGTTGGATCATAGGCTTGATCCGGATTTCCAAAGACAAAGAATCCATTTGAAATACGAATCGCTTCGAGCGGAACCCCGTAGGTCTGTGAGATATACTTGATTTTTTCTTCATCGCTAGCATCTCTTGAGAAACTTTCCACAGTCTTTGCAAGTGGTTGAACATGCTGAGACTGATGATTTTCTTTCAAGTGATCTTGGGCAGCTTTGATTTGGGCTGCAGTCAAGTCCTTCTTAAAGAAATAATGAGCGTGATCTCCATGAGAAACTACAAACCCTTGCTCATCTTCACTAATAACACGGTCAGCTGCAAAACCATGATCTTGTTCTTCACCGTGGTGATGGTCATGCTCCTCTCCATCATGGTCATGATCTTCGTGGTTGGTATCCTGACTTCCATGGTCACCGTCTTGGTCATGAGGATGATCTGGTTGAGCTGGATGTTCTGCTGGTTTGCTTGGATTTTCCAAAGGTGTTGGCTTCCCACTGTCGCTAGATAAAGGAATCATACGCGCAATCTTTTCTTCCAAAGCAGAAAGCTTTGTATATGGGATGAAATGATAGTGATTTCCGTGAGGAATCGCTACGCCACTTGGTGTTCTGCTCGAAATCTTAGCAGGGTCAAAAATCAAGCCATCTGATTCAGCATAACGTTGAGTGCTTGGAAGAGCATAGAGCTGTTGCAATAGACTCTGAAGACTCTCAACTTGATTACTTGGTGTTTCAGCCTGTTGACTTGGGTTGGTAGTTTGACCAGTCTCGTTTGGACTCGGACGATAGTCAGTCACACTTGCTTGTTTTCTAGTTCCAGATAGGTAGGCTTGAGCAGCTGCTAATTCGCTAGCAGATAAGGAACTCTTTGGAATGTAGTGGTAATGTCCACCGTGAGGAACGATATAAGCATCACCAGTATCCTCTATAATATCAGATGGGTTAAAGATGTAGCCATCATCGGTAGTATAGCGTCCTTGCGATTGAGCAAGCGCCACTGCACTGTTAGAAGTTGGTGCATCATGAGTATGGCCTTGTTTTTGCCGCTCAATTTCGTCCTTCGTACGAATATTATCAGCATGAGCCGCATCTTTAAGGTAGACATAATACTTACCATCCACCTTGATAATGTAGCCACCTTTTATTTCGTTGACAATATCAGCGTCTTTCAGTTGATAATTGGCATCTTTCATCAACAGTTCTTCGCTGAAAATCGCGTCAAAAGGAACTTTACCATTGTAATAATGGAAATGATCACCATGTGAAGTCACATAACCTTGATCGGTAATTTTCACAACAATTTGTTCAGCCTGAATATCTTCTTTTTTGCTAACTTGATCTGGTGTCTGATTCTCTGTTTTTTGAGAGTCTTGTTTTCCATCGACATAAGACACACGATTATTATCTTTGTTTCCTTCTAGCTGGTGTTGGTTCAGTGTATAGATGCAAAGACTCAGGGAAAGGACTAAAGCCGATCCCGCCGCAAGATACTTTTTCTTAATTTTCATAATCTCCTCATTTTAATTCTTCTGCAAGAACATTCATATTTTCTTCTAGATTTTCTAAGTAAGTTTTATCATTTTCAGGATCTGCTTCTAAAGGATTGAGTGTCTTTAGGCTAACTCCCGTTGATTTGACCAAGGTCTCAGCGACTTTAGAAGAAGCATTGCTCTCAGTAAAGATGGTTTTGACATTATAAGTTTTGACAAATTCTTGGATTTCTGTCAACTGTCTCGGACTTGGCTCTTGTTCAGGGGAAATCCCTGCAATACCAAGTTGTTTCAAACCAAAACGTTTAGCGAGATAAGAAAAAGCTGTGTGTTGTGTAACAAAAGTCTTTTGGCTCGCTTTTTCAAAAATAGGCTGGTACTTCTTAGTCAATTCTTGTGCTTTAGCGATAAAGTTTTTAGCATTCTTTTGATACTTTTCCTTATTAGCACTATCAATCTCCGAAAGTTTGTCAGCGATAATCTGAGCTTCTTCACCTGCTTTTTCTGGATCTAACCAAGTGTGAGGGTCGTAGAGTGTTTTTTCATCGATGCCGTCACCAGCTTCTACATCTTCTAAGCCCGGTACACGCTCCAACGTCATTCCTTCAGAAGCTTCTAAAACCTTAACTTTTGAGTTTTTCAAGTTTGGATCCAAACTTCCCGCCCAAGATTCGAGCGTATGAGAATGGTAGACAAAGACATCGGCGTCATAAATGGCAGCAATGTCATTTGCTGACGGTTCAAAGGAGTGAATCCCACTACTTGACTGGATCATCCGTACGTCATTCAAGTCACCTGATACCTCTTTGACCATGGCATAGATTGGGTAAAAACTTGTTACAATCTTCATTCCATTTGCTTCTTGTTTTTCTTTTTGACTACATGCTCCTAAGACAAGAACCAAGAGACCTACCACTAATAATAGAAATGTTCTTTTTTTCATTGTTACTCCTTAACTAGTATTTAACCATTCAATTAACTAGTAAATAGTTTATCTTTATTTACACTATATGTCAAGATATTTTACATATTTTCATGAAAAAAATGAGAACTAGAACTTACATTCTGTTCTCATTTTCGATTTTAACTTTTCTAGTTCTCCTATCCTGTTTTTAGGATCTAGAAAATGCTACTACCTTTACTTGCTCTCCTTTAATAAAGCCAACAACTTTTCAGCTTCAGCCATAATGGTATTGTTATCCTGAGCACCAAATAGCAGGTTATTTTTTAAGCCAGTGAGAGTTTCTTTGGCATTGGACTTGATAATGGGGTCTTGGATCTTTGCAAGTAGCTCTTCAGCCTCTCTCAACTTCGCTTCAACCTTTTCAGTCTCGACCTGAGGTTCTTCTGGTTCCTCTGGTGATTCTTCCTCCGGCTTCTCAGTTGGTTTTGGAGATTCTGGTTTCTCACTTTGCGGTTTTTCTTCTCGGGGAGTTTCTTCCTCAGGTTTGTCTGTCCGAGGTTTCTCCTCTGATGGTTTTTCCGTTTGATTGGTATCAGCTTGACCATTTTGGTTTCTTTGAACATGGTCACTTGCATTGCCCCAACCACTATCTGAATGCGGACGTTCGTTTGGATGTTCGACATAGTACTTGACAGTCGCAAAGAGATCTTCTAGACTATACCCCTTAGGTGCCTCATAAAGTCCTTCGTCAAACCACTCAAATTTGATGTTATGGTAATGATCATAATGAGGAATGATTAAACTACCATTTTTAACTTCCACGGTATGTTGGAGATTGTAAGGCATACGATCAAGCGGCACCTTCTTAGCTGCTTTCACGCGGTTGTAGATAGCTTCTGCTCCTTTAGCCTCCATATTTCCTGGATTCTGATGGTCTGTTGAAGGAGGAGTCAAACCTTTCTCTTTAGCATAAGCCTGGGCTGCCGCTCTTTCGGCTTCAGACAAACTATCTTTTTTAATCCAATGGCTATGGGTCATATGTGGAGTTACATAGGCATCCCCCTCATCACTGGTGATATCACGAGGATCAAAGATATAGCCATCTTCTGTTGTATACTTGCCTGCCAACTTGGCTACCTGAATCTCATCATCAGTGTAGGCAATTTGCGCATTTGGTTTTCCTAAACGTTCTGGATGACGAATCGGTGCTAGAAAGGCCAAGATATCATCCACCAACTTGACTTTATCACTTGAGGTATCATTGAGACGTTCCAACAGTTTATCCAAAGTGTCAAAATCAGCTTGGCGCCCTTTATTATCAAGTAAGTCTTGATGAACTCTTGCTAGTAAATCATAAGCCTTATTATAAAATCCTTGATCACCAGATGGGAGGTTGGTTTTCTTAGCTCCGAGCTTATGAGCTAAACTTTCTTGCTTGGCTAGCTTACTATCAATGGCTGCAGTAGTTTCAGCTGATAATTCCTTGGCAGGAATATAACGAGATGTTCCATTCTCCTCAAATACATAACCATCATCTACTTTTCGAATTGCCTGTTTGACCAATTTTTCGTCAATTGGATTGCTTGGAGATGGTTGAGGATTTGGTGCAGGTTGCGGGCTTGGACTAGGTTCCGGAGTCGGTTGTGGACTTGGTTGTTCTGGTCTTGAATCTGGCACCCTATGGTTCGAACTGTACTGTAGAGGAATAATACGAGCGATTCGTTCTTCCAATTCAGACATCTGTGAATAAGGGATGAAATGGTAATGGTTCCCATGAGGCACAGCAACTCCTCTAGCTGTTCGACTTGTAATCTGTGCTGGGTCGAAGACAAGGCCATCAGATTCTACGTGTCGTTGGCTGAGTGGCAAGGCGTAAAGTTGTTTCAGAAGGCTATCAATATCCTCATCACTCTGACTTGCTTGGTTATCGTCGCTACTGTTGTTAGCTGTGTTCGTGTTCGTATAGCTGTTGCTTTGATTGTTATAGCTGTTGCCTTGATTATTATAGGATGGGGTCCATCTATCTACATCGCTATTAGCACTGTTGTTATTGGTACGGCGATAAGTAGGCGTATTTGATTGGCCACTTTTACCAGATAGAAAGGCTTCTGCAGCAGCCAATTCGCTGGCTGATAACTCACTCTTAGGAATATAATGGTAATGGTCGCCATGAGGAACGATATAAGCATCACCAGTATCTTCAATGATATCAGAGGCATTAAAGATATAACCATCATCTGTGGTGTAGCGTCCCTGTGAACGCGCCAAGGCTACCGCACCATCGTTTGCTGAAGTTCCTCTTTCACGATGCTGACTATGTTCTTGTTTTTGCCGATTGATTTCTTCTTTTGTACGGACATTATCCGCATGGGTTGCATCCTTAAGGTAAACATAGTATTTTCCATCTACCTTGATAACATAACCGCCCTTGATTTCACTGACAATATCCTCGTCCTTGAGCTGGTAGTTTGGATCCTTCATCAGCAACTCTTCACTGATGATAGCGTCATAAGGAACCTTGCCATTGTAATAATGATAGTGGTCGCCATGTGAAGTGACATAGCCTTGGTCTGTTATCTTGATGACGATTTGTTCGGCATTGATGCCTTCTTTTTTACTAACCTCATCAGGAGTTAGATTCTCCGTTTTTTGCGCTGCTTGTTTACCATCAACGTAAGACACACGATTATTTTCCTTGACCGTTCTAGCTTGATACAGTCCTAACTCATAAGAACAGACACTTAAAATCAAGGCTGCCGCAGAACCTGCTAGGTATTTTTTATTAATTTTCATCGAAACTCTCTTTCTTTTTGATATTTCTAGTTGCAATTCATTTCTAAATTGCAGAAACTCCTCTCTAATAGTTAACTAGTTAATAGTTTACTCCTAAATTTGTAACTTGTCAAGAATTTTATGAACCAGTTAACGATTTTTTTGTCTTCTACACTATCTTCTATCTGAACAGTCTGATTTGAGAATCCTATATTGAAAATCAATCACCAAATTTTTAAAACAAAAAATCCCTGCAACTAAGTTGCAAGGACCTTTCGATTAATCAAAGTCAACGTATTCTTTTTGAAGTTCAAGAACTTCTTCCATTGTTGAGCATTCTGTAAGGGCACGGTTTGCGTACTCTTCCATCTTAGCTGTATCCAATTTCTTCATCAAGCTACGTGTACGAAGTACAGATGTTGCTGACATAGAGAACTCATCCAAGCCCATTCCGACAAGAAGTGGAACAGCCTTTTGGTCACCAGCCATCTCACCACACATACCTGCCCATTTACCTTCAGCGTGAGCTGCTTTGATAACATTGTTAATCAAACGAAGTATTGATGGGTTGTATGGTTGGTAAAGGTATGAAACTTGCTCGTTCATACGGTCTGCTGCCATTGTGTATTGGATCAAGTCGTTTGTACCAATTGAGAAGAAGTCAACTTCTTTAGCAAATTGGTCTGCAAGCATAGCCGCTGCAGGAATCTCGATCATGATACCAACTTGGATATTATCCGCAACTGCAACACCTTCAGCAAGAAGGTTTGCTTTTTCTTCGTCAAAGACTGCCTTCGCTGCACGGAATTCTTTCAAGAGCGCAACCATTGGGAACATGATACGCAATTGACCGTGAACAGACGCACGAAGAAGGGCACGGATTTGTGTGCGGAACATAGCATCTCCAGTTTCAGAAATAGAGATACGAAGGGCACGGAATCCAAGGAATGGGTTCATTTCGTGAGGCATATCGAAGTAAGGAAGTTCCTTATCTCCACCGATATCCATTGTACGAACGACAACAGGTTTACCGTTCATTCCTTCAAGTACAGCCTTGTAAGCTTCATACTGCTCGTCTTCTGTTGGGAAGTCTTGAGAATCCATGTACAAGAACTCTGTACGGTAAAGACCGACAGCTTCGGCACCGTTGGCATTGACACCTTCAACGTCTTTTGGAGTACCGATATTAGCAGCCAATTCAAAGTGTTTACCATCAGCAGTCACTGTTTGAGCATCTTTCAAAAGTGCCCATTCAGCTTTTTGCTTCGCATAAGCTTCACCAGCAGCCTTGAATTCTGCTGCTTGCTCATCAGTTGGGTTGATAATCACTTCACCAGTAATACCGTTAACAGCAAGAATATCACCATCTTTAACAATTTCAGTGATGTTGTTTGTACCCAATACTGCCGCGATTTCAAGTGTACGCGCCATGATAGCTGAGTGGCTTGTACGTCCACCGATGTTGGTTACAAAAGCTTTTACAAAGTTTTTGTCCAATTGAGCTGTATCTGAAGGAGTCAAGTCATGCGCAATCACGATCACTTCTTCATTGATAGAAGCTGGGTTTGGCAATTTCTTACCAAGGAGATTTGCCAATACACGTTTTGTCACGTCACGGATATCCGCTGCACGTTCTTGCATGTATGGGTTGTCTTCCATACCTTCAAAGATAGTGATAAACATGTCTGTCACTTCTTTCAGACCTGCTTCTGCATTCACTTTCTTCGCACGGATTGTTTCCTTGATTTGGCTGATCATTTCTGGGTCAGCAAGAACCATTAAGTGAGCGTCAAAAACTTGAGCTGCTTCTTCACCGAGCGTACCTACTGCTTTCTCACGAATAACAGAAAGCTCGTCTTGTGATGCTTTTAGAGCGGCATCAAGGCGAGCTTCTTCTGCGTTTGTATCTTCGACTGTAATAGTCTCAAATGACAAATCCGGTTGAACGAGTAGATATGCTTTTGCAACTGCAACACCGTCTGATGCTGCGATTCCTTTAAGCATTTCTGTCATTTTCCTTATGCCAATCCTTCTTTTTCCATAGTTTCAGTGATAGCAGCGATTGCGTCGTCAGCATCTGCACCTTCAGCTGAAATTGTAACGTCAGCACCTTGGCCAACACCAAGACTCATAACACCCATGATAGATTTAAGGTTTACTGATTTACCTTTGTATTCAAGAGTGATATCTGAAGCAAATTTGCTAGCTGTTTGAACCAACAATGTTGCTGGACGTGCGTGAATACCTGTTTCTGCCACTACGTGGAAATCTTTAGAAGCCATAGTTTGACTCTCCTTTAGTTATTTCTTTTTTGGATTATATGTGATAACCCTTACAAGACTGTATTATATCACCTTCTAGATAATTTTTCAAGTATTTTATGGACTTTTACTGAAAATGAAATTGCTTCTTTTTTCTATCATACAGGTACTATGGGAAATTTAGGCACTAATTATTAAAAGAATATTACCTTCAAAATTCCAATTTTCAAAGCTATTTTCCCTTAATACCAATCAGAGGACAATCCTAGTAAATAATGAAATAATACTATTTAACTATAATTAATATAACTCAGTAAATCTATTATTTGAAAAGACTTCATCAAATACTAAATACTGAAATTCTAAAACCTACTCTTACCATCAACAGTAGAGAATTTATCCAATTTGCTACTTAAAGTAAAATAAGTTTGTAGCCCCTAACAGTAAAAAGGTAGATATATCTAAGTGGTATAAGTAGAGCTAAAACTTTGATTGATTCCATTCAAATAAAGTATCCAACCAATCAAAAACGACATTATGGGCGAGTCTTAGATTATTGACTTGGCAATGAGCGTCCGCACCACTTTCCGCCTCAAATACTTGAAGTTTAGTTTGTTGATTTTTAGATTTAAGTGCTTCATAAATTACCTTAGTTTGATGCTGCAGTTCAGCACCCTCACCCTTTCCCATGATAAAAAGGCATGGGCATTGAATTTTTTGATAATCCACAATCTTTGCATGGTTAAATACATCATCAATAGCACTCTTAAAATCAGAAGTACCAAACTGCCATGCATACTTTTTAAGATTTAAATTTGCTGATTCATTCAAATTTCCAGCTAATTTTAAAATGGCATTTATTAACCAACTAGGTGCTTTCAAACTTGATCCAAATTCTTTTCTGAAAAGTTCTGCAACATCGTAAATAGGGGTACTAGCAATCCAAGCATGAATTCTTGGATCCTTTTCGACAGCTTGTGCGGTAAAATATCCCCCTCCGCTGACACCATAAATAGCTAAATAATTTAGTTTAGGATTTCTATTTTCCAACCAGTCTATGCATAATGAAATTGGAATAGAAGCATCCACATCAAAGACCAGCCCTCTACTAGGATTGCTCCCTTGACCAGGAAGATCAACCATTAAAACATTATAATTTCGTATCCATCCAGGATATCCTGCAAAGTAAAATAAATCTTCGCGATAAGTATCACCTCCACCAATCATGATTAGCGTTGGACAATTATCACCGCTATGAAGATAATACCCAGGCAAGTAAGAACCCTGATAGGGAATAGTTAGTTTTTCAATCGGTGCACCTAGTGAATGAATTGCACTAGAAAACACCTTCTCCATTTGACGAACGGTCGGTAAATACTCGTCAGAAAATGGATCGGTAAACTGAATTGCCGAGCGAAGTGAGTAGGTCTGTGCAAGATAATACTGCGCCTTTGTTTGTTCACTCAATCCTGAATTACTTGCTTCTTGTTCAAGGTAGTTTACATGCGATAAAAATACATTTTTCCAGTCATCAGGCTTTGGTGAGTTCCCCAATCTTTGAGCAAGATAATAAAGCTCTCCATGAGAGAAACCAAAAATTTCACCGATTCCTAACAACCAATTAAAGAAAAAATCCGTATCACCATTCTTAAAAAATATTTGAGTTGATTGCCGTTTTAAAATAACATCATTTTCTTTCACCACGCGCCTCCTAATTCTGTGTTCTTTCATTCATTTAATCTAATTATAATCTGATAACATTCTCTATCAAGCAAAAGCATCCAGATATCCATTTTCTAATCTTATAATCACAGATACTATATCACATAAAATGAACTTTCTCAAACATTGTATTTATATACTCCTTATAAAAGGATACGAAACTCATAAGTATCCTACTATAAAATTAACCAATGATCCATTTTTATGAATACAGCATAATCTGTCATTTCCACTTTTGTTATATTTTAGATATTCTAATACAAAATATTGGGACATCTTGTGTAGAAAATTTCTTTTTTCGTAAATATCACAGTTTCTGTTTTGTTAAAGCATTGTCTCAGCTAGACTTATTCCTGTTCTTACGATTTTTGCTATTTTCTTCGTTTTCCTTTCTGATAACTTGCTGAAAATCTTCTATTCATGTTGCCAATATACAGTATGTAGTTTTTTTATTTTGAGAAAGTTTGACAATTCAACGGAAGTCAAAATTTATGTTTCAAAAAACACTATATCTTGTGTTTTGATTTCAAAACTGTAACTTTTTAGCACAAGATTTAGTTTAAAAAGTTTGACAAAGTTTTTTTTTCTGATATACTAAGAAAGTAATCTATTTTGAAAGAGGAGTTACGAAAATGGTAACCGTTTATTCTAAAAATAACTGCGTCCAATGTAAGATGACCAAACGTTTCTTGGACAGCAACAATGTCGCTTATCGTGAGATCAATCTCGACGAGCAACCAGAGTATATCGACCAAGTTAAAGAGCTTGGTTTCAGCGCTGCTCCTGTTATCCAAACACCAACTGAAGTCTTTTCAGGTTTCCAACCAGGAAAACTGAAACAATTAGCATAATCTTAGTACATCATCCAGAAGAGATTGCTTCTAGGGCTAACTTAGAGGCCTTTCTTTTGTAATTAGATAAAGGAAATTTTATGGGATTAAAACATCTTGAGGACGTGACTTACTTCCGTCTCAATAACGAAATCAACCGTCCTGTCAATGGACAAATCATGCTTCATAAAGATAAAGAAGCCTTGGATGCCTTCTTTAAAGAAAATGTAATTCCAAACACTATGGTTTTTGATTCAATTACTGATAAAATCAACTACCTTATTGAACATAACTATATTGAAACTGCATTTCTCAAGAAGTACCGTCCAGAGTTTTTGGAAGAATTGCATCAATTTATCAAAGACCAAAACTTCCAATTCAAATCATTCATGGCAGCCTATAAGTTTTACAACCAGTACGCCTTGAAGACTAATGACGGTGAATATTACCTTGAAAGTATGGAAGACCGTGTCTTCTTTAATGCACTTTACTTTGCTGACGGAGATGAAGCGATCGCGACTGATATTGCCAATGAAATCATCCACCAACGCTACCAACCAGCTACTCCTTCCTTTTTGAACGCAGGCCGTGCTCGTCGTGGGGAGTTGGTATCTTGTTTCTTGATTCAAGTAACTGATGACATGAACTCTATCGGACGTTCTATCAACTCTGCTCTTCAACTTTCACGTATCGGTGGTGGTGTGGGAATTTCCCTCAGCAACCTTCGTGAAGCTGGAGCTCCTATCAAAGGTTATGAAGGTGCTGCTTCTGGTGTCGTACCAGTTATGAAGCTTTTTGAAGACAGCTTCTCTTACTCAAACCAACTCGGGCAACGTCAAGGTGCCGGGGTTGTCTACCTCAACGTCTTTCACCCAGATATCATCGCTTTCCTTTCAACTAAGAAAGAAAATGCCGATGAAAAGGTTCGTGTTAAGACCCTCTCACTTGGAGTTGTGGTACCAGATAAATTCTACGAATTAGCTCGTAAAAATGAAGAAATGTATCTCTTTAGCCCTTACTCTGTAGAGCTTGAGTACGGTGTACCATTCAACTACATCGACATCACTGAAAAATACGATGAATTAGTCGCAAATCCAAATATCCGCAAGACAAAAATCAAGGCGCGTGATTTGGAAACTGAAATCTCTAAATTGCAACAAGAATCTGGTTACCCTTATGTAGTCAACATTGATACAGCCAACCGTGCTAATCCAGTAGATGGTAAGATTATCATGAGTAACTTGTGTTCTGAGATTCTTCAAGTTCAAAAACCAAGCTTGATCAACGATGCTCAAGAATTCCTTCAAATGGGAACAGACGTTTCATGTAACCTTGGATCAACCAACGTGGTCAACATGATGACTTCACCTGACTTTGGTCGTTCTATTCGCGCGATGGTTCGTGCCCTTACTTTCGTTACAGATAGTTCACACATCGTAGCTGTCCCTACTATCGACCACGGAAACAGTTTGGCTCACACCTTTGGCCTTGGTGCCATGGGACTTCATAGTTACCTTGCCCAACAACTGATTGAGTACGGATCACCTGAGTCAATTGAATTTACAAGCATCTACTTTATGCTTATGAACTACTGGACCTTGGTGGAATCAAACAATATAGCGCGCGAACGTGGTATCACCTTCCACAACTTTGAAAAATCAGACTATGCTAACGGAAGCTACTTTGACAAGTATGTGACAGGCGAGTTTGTTCCAAAATCAGACCGTGTTAAAGAACTCTTTAAAGATGTCTTTATTCCAAGCGCTGCTGATTGGGCTGAACTTCGCGAAAAGGTTCAAGCAGATGGTCTTTACCACCAAAACCGCCTTGCTGTAGCTCCAAATGGTTCTATCAGCTACATCAACGATGTTTCTGCTTCTATCCACCCGATTACGCAACGTATTGAAGAACGCCAAGAGAAGAAAATCGGTAAGATCTATTATCCAGCTGCCGGCTTGTCAACGGATACTATCCCTTACTACACTTCTGCTTACGATATGGATATGCGTAAGGTGATTGATGTATACGCAGCTGCAACAGAGCACGTGGACCAAGGACTTTCACTCACCCTCTTCATGCGTAGTGATATTCCAAAAGGTCTTTACGAATGGAAGAAGGAAAATAAACAAACGACACGTGACTTGTCTATCCTTCGTAACTATGCCTTCAACAAGGGTATCAAGTCTATCTACTACGTCCGTACCTTTACAGACGACGGTGGGGAAGTTGGTGCTAACCAATGTGAAAGTTGTGTGATTTAAGCATAATTTGAAAGGACTGGATTAATGTGGGTTAGAAATAGATACACTGGACCAGGTGGTGGTCTTTACACCGGGCCAGGTGGTGGTCTCTACACTGGACCAGGTGGCGGTGCTTACACCGGACCGGGTGGTGGTCTCTATACTGGACCAGGTGGCGGTCTCTACACTGGACCAGGTGGTGGTCTCTACACTGGACCAGGTGGCGGTCTTTACACTGGACCAGGTGGTGGTCTCTACACTGGACCAGATAGTTCTCCATATATGAGTAATATTCCACCATTAGAAGTTTTTCTAAAAGAACTAGAAAAGAGAAATTTATATCATTACGCAAATATCATCAAAAATCATTTGCATTGACAAAATATATAGGAGAAATTTTACAAAATGGAAACTTACTACAAAGCCATTAACTGGAATGCCATCGAAGATGTCATCGACAAATCAACTTGGGAAAAGCTGACAGAGCAATTCTGGCTCGATACGCGTATCCCCTTGTCAAATGACCTAGACGACTGGAGAAAACTATCAAACAAAGAAAAAGACTTGGTTGGAAAAGTCTTTGGTGGTTTAACGCTTCTTGATACCATGCAATCTGAAACAGGGGTTCAGGCTCTTCGTTCAGACATCCGTACACCGCATGAGGAAGCTGTTTTCAACAACATCCAGTTTATGGAATCTGTCCACGCAAAATCTTACTCTTCTATCTTTTCAACCTTGAATACCAAGGCTGAAATCGAAGAAATCTTTGAATGGACCAACACTAACCCCTACCTACAAAGAAAAGCGGAAATTATCAATGAAATCTACCTCAATGGTAGCCCACTAGAAAAAAAAGTTGCCAGCGTTTTCCTTGAAACCTTCCTCTTCTACTCTGGTTTCTTTACACCGCTCTACTATCTCGGTAACAACAAACTGGCCAACGTTGCGGAAATCATCAAACTGATCATCCGTGATGAGTCTGTTCACGGAACCTACATTGGTTACAAATTCCAACTTGGTTTTAATGAATTGCCTGAAGAAGAGCAAGAAAAGCTTAAAGAATGGATGTACGACCTGCTCTATACTCTTTACGAGAACGAAGAAGGTTATACTGAAAGTCTCTATGACGGTGTTGGTTGGACCGAAGAAGTTAAAACCTTCCTTCGCTACAATGCCAATAAGGCCCTTATGAACCTAGGACAAGATCCACTCTTCCCAGATTCAGCTGATGATGTCAATCCTATCGTCATGAACGGTATTTCAACAGGAACTTCTAACCACGACTTCTTCTCTCAAGTCGGAAATGGTTACCTCCTTGGTGAAGTTGAAGCCATGCAAGACGAGGATTACAACTACGGTTTAGACTAATTTGACCAATCATTCAAAATATCATGGTTTGTTTAAAACAACCATGGTATTTTTGTTTTTGTTTTATTTTGTTTTTTTCTATTTGATTGATTGAGCGTTTTATGGTAAGATAATAATAGTAGAAATCGAGGTGATAAGGATGCTAAAGCAAGAAAAACTAGATAGTATTCTAGAAGCAGTAAACACAAAAGGCACTATTACTGTAAAAGAGATTATGGAGAGTCTTGATGTATCAGATATGACAGCTCGTCGCTACTTACAAGAATTGGCAGATAAGGATTTGCTGGTTCGTGTGCACGGTGGCGCTGAAAAACTTCGTACAGGTTCTCTCTTAAACAACGAACGGTCAAACGTCGAAAAACAAGGCTTACAGATTGCTGAAAAACAAGAAATTAGCCGTTTTGCTGGTCATTTGATTGACGAAGGTGAAACCATTTTTATCGGGCCAGGAACAACCTTAGAATGTTTTGCTCGTGAGCTCCCTATCGATAACATTCGTGTTGTAACAAACAGTCTTCCAGTTTTTCTCATACTAAACGAACGAAAATTAACAGATTTGATCTTGATTGGCGGAAATTATCGCTCTATCACTGGTGCTTTTGTAGGGACACTCACCTTGCAGGATTTGACCAATCTTCAGTTTTCTAAAGCTTTTGTAAGTTGTAATGGTATTAAGGATAAAGCTATTGCTACTTTCAGCGAGGAAGAGGGCGAGGTACAACGAATCGCCTTGAACAATGCCAATAAAAAATACTTACTGGCAGACCACAGTAAGTTTAATAAGTTTGATTTTTACACTTTCTACAATATCTCAGAAATTGATACCATCGTTTCAGATTCCAAACTGAGTCAGGAGACATTTGAAGACCTGTCGAAACAAACAACCATTCTTTTATCAAAACCATAAAAATTCCCCTGCCTTTTGGCGGGGAATTTTTATATGAAGGTTTAATCAATAAGTTGAAATTTCAACTATTTTTTCCTACGATACAAATTTGTTCCTATAACTAATACGATACCTCCCAATCCCAATATGAACAATATCTTTTGATCTCTCATTCCCGTTTCAGGAAGATTTTTACGTTTATCATTCTGGGTTCTACTACCTTCATCTTTTTGAACCGACTGGTTAGTAGTCACTTTTTGGGAGGAAGTTGATGGTTCTGTTTTAGACTTTGGATCTTCTGATGAAGATAATGGTGGTTCTAGCTTTCCTTCATGGCTATCATCAGTTTGAGTCTGTTCTGACGGGGTTTGGGAATTTTCAGTTGCATCGATTCTTTTCAATTTCCAATCGTCAGTTGTTCCCCAAGCTCCCGCATCTGCTGTAACTGATAGACCCACATTTACCTGAATCTTTTCAGTAAGTTTAAACTCAACAAAACTTTCTTTCCAAATAGCATAACCTTCCAAGTGTAGTTGATTCCCTTCTGAAGTTGTATCATTGAACCTCACATAAGAGAAGATTCTTTCACCACTACCTGTTTTATCCCCTTGCATTTGAATTGAGAAACGATAGGTTCCTGGTTCAAGAGTAACTGCTTGCTCTACTTGATAATCAATACTCTTATCTGACTAAAAATGAAGGGCATATTGACCCGTCTTAGGGGTATCATTCTGACGCTCAACATAGCTTTGACTGATCTTATAGGCTTCTAAGTTCTCTTCTTCGAAACTTCCGTTTTGAAGTAAATTTGTGGTGTCCTCGTCTTCTTTCTCTCTATTTTGATTATCCTTTTTCTCAGGTACTGTGCCATAACCTGTGTTGACAAATTTAAATACTTTTAAAGATTGAAGGGCTTTTCCATTAAAATCAAATAGTGCTTGATTATACCATTCAGATCCTCCATAATTAGATTCATCAACGTTAGGATCATAAGAGATGGCATATGATGAAGCCCAGCCAGAACCATATTGCTCCCAAATAGGGAGATTCGAATTTCTATCAGCTTTACCGACCGGTATCCAAGCAGGTTCCCAATAGAACACCCCTAAAGCACCTGCAGATTGACTTGTAGCAATCACATCACGCAAATTATTGGCCTGGCCTTGCACGGTTGGAGGATACCCTCCATTCTTCGTTTGCTGATCAGATTTGATCACATTCTTCTGACCATCACCATCTTCCAATGTATAAGCATAACTTGTTTCTGCGATTAAAGTTTGTTTTCCATATTTTTCTCTAATCTCTGTCAAAACTGAACTTAAGTTTTCAAGACTTCCATGCCAAAATGAATAGTAACTCGTTGCAAAAACATCATAATCGATCTGATTCTCTTTTAGCTTTTCTGCATAATACAAGATCGTTGATTTCTTTTCTGGATTAGTGAAGTGTAAGGTTATCAATATAGATTTGTCAACATCCCTGACAGCCTGCGTACCCGCTTTAAATAACTGATAACGTTCGTCCCCTGCTTCTCCTGCCATGCCACTGCTAGTTGTTTCATTCCCAACCTGAACCATACCAACATCAACACCTGAAGCACGCAGTGTGTTCAAACTTTCTTTTGTAAATTGATATAAAGCTTTAGATTTTTCATCAATCGTCATATTGGCCCAAGCTTTTGGAGAGACCTGTCGACCCGGATCTGCCCAGAAATCTGAATAGTGGAAATCCACCAGAACTCTCATCCCTGCAGCAGTAGCTCTTTTCCCAATTGCAATCGCCTTAGAGAGGTCACTATTACCAGCACCGTACCCATGACCTTTGTCATCATATGGGTTATTCCAGATTCGAACACGAACATAATTGACGCCATTTTCTGCTAGAATAGTGATTAAATCTTTCTCGTTACCATTCTCATCATAATAGCGAACACCACTTTCTTCTTGAGCTATTAATGTTGAAATATCAGCTCCTTCAATAAAATCACTGGGTAAGTTTTCAACCTTTTCGACATAAAAATCATCATCTGCAAAGACATTTTTAACTGGTAAGATAAAGAGAAATGCTAACAGAAAAGTCATCGAAATGAAATTGACCAATTTAGAATTATATCTCATATCATCACCTAAATATCAATCGAAATAGGATAGCACAAATGAAATGGCTCCTTTAGGATCACGTGTTAATTTAATGTATTCAGCACCTTTTGTAGCAGCAAGTTTTATACCGAGGGCATCTGTATCTTTCTTGATATCTTCATAGAATGAATTTACCTGCGGGGCCAGTATAATCATATCAAAGTTTTTCATGATTTCATAATGAGATCCATAAGCACCAGCTGATGCTGAAATAGTAGCTCCTGTTTCTTTGGCTCCTTCAGTGATTGCATTCGCAAGCATAGCACTTGTACCTGCTCCAGCACAAAGTACCAATACATCGATGGATTGATTCCCTAATTTGGTAACAACTTCTTTAGTTGATACTGTTTCAGGATTAGACTGTTCTGTGCTTTCTTCGCTTGTTTTTTGTTTTTCTTCTTCAAGAAGTGAGGCATCATAAGCCTTGATAAATGGAAGATAGATAATACTATCTACAAAAATTAAGACAAATACTAAGATGATTGCAAGAACGCTTACACCAGTACCGAGGATTAATCCAATTGGAGCAGGTGTAGCCCAAGGTAGAACGTACATAAAACTATTCATTTTTAAGACATCTACAAAGAACTTGAAGATCCAAACATTTGCAATTGGTGCAAATAGAAATGGTACAAAGAAATATGGATTTAAAATAATTGGTGTAGCAAAAAGTAAAGGTTCATTAACTGCGAAACTTACTGGAATAAAGGAAGCCTTACCTACAGCTTTTAATTGTTTTGATTTTGCAAAAAGGAGGAATAAGAAGGGAACAACTAATGTTGCACCTGTACCACCCATGGTACCAACGAAATTACCCAAACCAACTGTCAAAACATTTGAAGCCTGTTCTCCTGCCTTAACCAATTGAAGGTTTGTTTCAACATTTGCATAGATAACTGCTACAATCGCTGGTTCTACGATAGATGGTCCGTGTACACCTACAAACCAGAAGAGAGCCATCGCACCCCAGATAATGGCAATTCCTAGATAACCATCAGCGGCGCTGAATAACGGTTGCATTAAACTGATTACAGCCTCCGCAAATGAATGACCAAAGAAATGGCGGATAAGCGTATCAATAATGACTGCTGCAAAAACTGCAAATGAGAATGGGAAGATATCTCGGAAGGTTTGGGAGATAGTCCCTGGCACTTCTTTAGGCATCTTAATCGTAATATCTTTCAAAACACAGAATTTATACATATTTACTGTGATAAAAGCTGCTACGAATGCTGCTAGAATTCCCTTTGTCCCCATGTAACCACTAGCAAGACCCTTATCTATTTGATCAACACTTAATAGGAGAAAACTAACGATAGAAGCTAGCATCACGGATACTGCATTAATCTTTTTATTTGCAGGCATTTTTCTATTGACAGATTCAGCTAAACAACGTGCAGTTGTGGCAGAAACTAGAAGAGCAACTACTCCCATTGAATAGTTATATATTTTCCAAAGCCAAGCTGAAACGTCTTCGGGCAATTTAACACCAAGAACATCCGGTATGGAAGCAATCAAGATAAAAATACTTGAAAATAATATCGCTGGCATAGCTGCTAGGAAACCATCACGGATAGCGCCTAGATAAATGTTACGTGAGACCTTCTCGAAAAAGGGTTTTCCTTTTTCAATTTGTTGAATGAGTTTATTCATGATAAAACTCCCTACAATCAATGCCTAGTAGAAAGGGAGGAAAATTCTACTAAGCATTGGTTATATCCTTTCTTTTAAATTAATGATTTTTATAAAGTTCTATAAAATCCTGAATTAAATCACGAAGCAACAAGGTTGTCATCAGGTGATCCTGACCGTGGATAAAGATAAAACCAATATCCAAATCTTCACCAGCGGCTTCTTCTGCTAATAGTTTTGTCTGAGCATTATGTGCTTTCGCTAGATTCTCGTCAGCATCACGCATAGCTCGCTCTACATTGTCAAAGTTTCCAGACCTTGCTTCTTTTAATAGTTGCAACAGTGTACTGCGAGCGTCACCCGAGTATGCAACAATTTCAAATCCAAGCATTTGTAATTCATTTTTTTTCATGTTTCAGTTCCTCTATTCTACAATTTTGGTCGTACTGATGTGCTTATACCAATAAGCCGATGCTTTAGGATACCGTTTCTGTGTTTCAAAATCGACATAAAACAGACCATAACGTTTATTGTATCCATTTGACCAAGAAAACAGATCCATCAATGACCATAAGAAGTAACCTTTGACATTAACACCTGCGCTAATTGCTTTTGAAATTGCTTGTAGATAAACTTTAAGGTATTCAATTCGAGGCTGATCCATGATGATTCCGTTATCAAATTGATCTTTATACCCCATACCATTTTCAGTGATGAAAATCTTATTGTAATGAGGATAGTCCGATTTGATTCGGAGCAATAAATCATATAGTCCTTCTGGATAAATAATCCAATCCCAGTCGGTTCTTGGAATTCCCTCTTTGTATATACGTTCTCCAATTCCTTTTACTTTATAAACAGAGGTTCCTTTATCACCAGTACCATTATGGTGAATAGCATTTTCACCTGTATAAGCCTTCACAAAGTGGCATTGATAATGATTAATTCCTAGATAATCATTCCGATGACTTGCCTTTTTCATTTCTTCAAAATCACTATCTAAGAATTCATATGTCGTCTGATTTGCTTGACAAATTTCCTCTAGTGCATCGAGAGTCTCTTTTGAGTAATAGCCTAAGTATGTAGCATCTAGCAAAAAACGAATTGAAAGGGCATCATCTAGAAATGCTGCATGTTTGTCCTCTTCACTATCACTCGCAGGATATTTCGTTTCAAGAGAATTTACTACTCCTATTTCTCCTTGATAGCCACCATCTTTAAACAAGTTAACTACTCTGGCATGTGCATACATCATATTGTGCAGGCATTGAATTACTTTTGAAAGGTCATATTTAATTCCTGGTGGAAAAATACCGAGAAGGTATTGGTTTGTTGCTACTGGATAGATTTCATTGAAAGTACTCCAATGTAGAACTTCTGTAAATTCTTCAAAACAGAACTTTGCATAATCTACAAATGCTTCAATTGTATCCCTATTTAGAAAATCGCCATTATCAAATAATACTTTTGGCGTATCAAAGTGATGGAGGGTTACAAAAGCTGTAATCTGTCTTTTTTTACATTCTGCAAATACTCTATGATAATAGTCCACACCTTCCTGATTCACTTCACCAGTACCGTTTGGAAAGATACGACTCCAAGCTATAGACAAACGAAGTCCATTGACACCAAACTTTTCACACAGTTCAATATCCTTTGGATACTGATGATAAAAATCACTAGCGGGATCTGGACTAAAGCGGCCCTGTTCTGACAAAAAATCATCCCAGGCCACCGGACCTTTTCCTCCTTCTTGTGTTGCTCCTTCAACTTGATAGGCGGCTGTAGCCCCACCAAAAATAAAATCTTCTGGTAATTTGTACATGTTTTTCTCCTTATTTTAACAAGCGTTGAATATGTAAAACGAGATATACACGCTCACTTCTCGATAAATCAATGTTTAGTTCTCTTTCAATCACCTGGTGAATTCTCTGTCCAATCTGATAGGCCTTAGGATAATCCAACTTAACATGCTCTTCCAATGGTATTAACGGAGTCATATCTTGTTTATCATTCTGAAGACGATTTACAAGATAGGACAAATGGATCATCAAGCGATCATATAAATTACTATTTTCAGTATTTCTTTCAATATGAAATTTTGATAGTTCATTTTCAACTATGCTTAAAACTCTCTTTGCAACATTCTCGTTTAATTCTTCTGATAATTCATACTCACCCTTTGCATTGATATAATGCAAGGCAATCCTAGCAATTTCATCTTCAGGAAACACAATCGATAATTTCTTATTTAAAATTTTAATTGTATCTCGAGCCATTGAAAATTCTGTGACATATTCATTTGAAATATCAGGAAGATGACTTTTTTGATATGAACCACTTAATAATTTTTTATAGACGGAGTATAGGTGGTCAGTCAAAGTAACGTAGAGATATTCTTGGATGGGAAAGTGATACTTTTCGACGACTTCATCAATCGTACTATAGCCTATCGTTAGTATATCCAGTGGAATATCTCTTAAGAGAGTCTGAAAGTTTTCTCTGGACTCTTCTGTCTTCATCCGAAAGATCTTCTCTACTTGGTTTTCAGAAATTAAATCTCCCTTCTTCTTTCCAAATGTAATTCCCTTACCAATCACAATCACTTCTTCTCCTTTGTCATTTCTGACAAGCGAGACATTGTGATTCATTGGATTTAGAATTCGATACATGGCAACCTCCTTTTGTATCTTAAAGGTATATGAGTACAAAAAATGATCACAAATGAGGTTAGAAAATCTACTATTTTCTAATTCATCTGTGATCATGCCTAATATTACTTAGTAACACTCACTACTATTAATTTATGGTTTAATTATACCACTAAGATAAAAGATTGTAAACACTTTCAATCAAAAAAATTCCATTTTTAGACGAAAATGATCAAACAGTCTAATTAAAATCTTACACACGTTCAGTCCATGAAGTCGCTGTAGTTTTGAGAACTTTGTTAAGTTCGTCAATGTTCTCAAATCCAGTTGTACGCAACCATTCACGAGCCGCTGCCTCACCATCTTTGATGTAGGCTTCAACTGATCCAGCCCAGGTTGCACGGCCGCAAAGAACTCCGTTGAAGTTTGCACCTGATTCGTGGGCAAAGACAAGTGTTTCTTGGAAGAGTTTAGCTGATACACCCGCACTCAAGTAGATGTATGGCAAGTTAGTTGCTTCATCTTGTGCTTTGAAGAAGGCTGCTGCTTCTTCGCGAGTATGAACGATTTCTCCATCACCAAAGCCTTCAACGTATTTGACGTTGACTGGAACTTCCACTTTCAAGACATCGATGTTGAAGCGTGGGTCTGAGAAGACTTTCATAGCACCAATAACCTTGTGTGGTTTCACTTTTGCGTATTCTGCAGAGCCAGCGTCAGCGATTTTTTCATCGTAAGCGAGGATTTCAAGGAAGAATGGAATGTCTTCCGCCACACACTCTGAACCGATGCGTTCGATGTAGGCTTGTTTTTGTTGGTTGAGTTCGTCAGAGCTGTCTACGTCATAGTAAAGCAAGAATTTGACTGCATCTGCACCTTGTTCTTTGATGCGTTTTGCAGACCAAACATCCAAGCAGTCAGGCAAGCGTTTAGTGCTAGTTGTGTCGTAGCCAGTTTTTTCATAAGCAAGGAGAAGACCAGCATTTGGAGCAAGCGCTTTTGTAGCTGGGAGACCATACTCAGGGTCGAGAAGCATAGATGATGCGTATTTTGTCAATTCATCTGCTACCAAGACCTTGAGTTCTTCCATTTGAGCTACTGTTGGCTCTTCTGTTTGGTATTGAGCCATGAGGCGTTTCAAAGCACCACGTTGGTCAAAGGCAAGAGCTGAGATAATGCCGTTCTCGTCAGAGAGTTTTTGCAAGCATGCACGTTTATTTTCTGTTAAAACCATTTTATACCTCTTTTACGATTAGTTGGTCGTATAGACCTTGATAGTTGGCCATATTGACATGACCTGTCATTTTTTCTTGAGCGTTAAGCATACCAAGGACATTTGCCTTGATGAGGATTTCTTGATCAGATTCCTTATGAAGAAGTCCTGATGAAATACCTGCAACAGTAGAATCTCCAGATCCGACAGGATTGACTACCTGAATTCTTGGAATATCTACTTTATAGAAAGTATCCCCATGTTTTGCAAAAGCACCATTTGCACCAAGTGAAACAATTATCCACTCAATCCCTGCAAATAGAGGCTCTTGAAGAACTTCTTTTAATTCATCCAAATCCTCAGAAACTTCTTTCCCAAGAAGCTGAGACAATTCTTCGTTATTTGGTTTAATAACTGTTGGTTTGTATGGTGATTCAAGGACAGCCTGAAGAGCCGTACCTGAGCAGTCTAGAACAACTGGTTTCTCTGCTTTATTAGCAAGCTTCACTAAGTTTGCATAATAGTCAACTGGAAGCCCGGCTGGCAGACTACCAGAGATAGCAACTACTTCCACAGTGTCAAGGAGATGCTCGAAATGAACCAAGAAATCTTGCCCTTCTTGTTCAAGAACTTCGGGACCTTTTTCAAGGATTTCTGTTTGGTTATCTCCGTGCAGAATAGCGATACAGTTACGAGTCTCTCCTTGAATGGAGAAGAAACGTTTCGATACTTTATCGTCGATATGCTCTACTAAAAACTCACCAAGTTTACCACCGACCAAACCGGTAGCAACAACAGAATCACCAAATTCTGAAAGAACTCGTGTAACATTGAGACCTTTACCACCAGCTGTCTTGGTCACGTCTACCACACGGTTGACAGTGTCAATCTTCAATTCATCCAAAGGATAAGAAATATCAATGGATGGATTCATTGTGACTGTTAAAATCATGCGTCACCTCTTAGTCGTGGTATTCACCGCGATCCCATTTTTCAAGGAATTCTGTAAAGAAGTTTGCATCTGCTTGATGAGCATTGTGAGTTTCAACGTGCTCAATTTTCGCAATCAATTTTTTATTTTCTTCTGATGGTTTGTATTCAGCATTGATGAAAGCTTCAATGATATCGCACATAAGCAATTCACCAGTGATTTTACCACCAAAACCGATAACGTTAGCGTTCAATTGTTCTTTTGCATAAAGAGCTGTTGTCATATCACGAACCAAGGCAGAACGAACTCCTGGAACTTTATTTACAGCGTTGTTGATACCAACACCAGTACCACAGATACATACCCCAAGATCAGCTTGACCACTTGTAACGGCTTCACCAACTTTTTTACCAAAGATTGGGTAGTGAGTACGTGTGTGGTCATAGGTACCAAAGTCGATAACTTCATATCCTTTTGATTTCAAAAATTCTGAAACCGCCATTTTTTCATCTGTTACGATGTGGTCACATCCAATTGCAATTCTCATTTTTATCTTACCTTTCTTACTGTAATCTAATTAGCACATTTTGTTCAACATATCCACACGAATTTGGTGACGACCACCGTCGTATTTACCGTTAACAAAACCTTTAGCAATATTTTTAGCCAATTCATCACCAACAAGTTGTGCACCCATAGTGATCATACGTGAGTTGTTGTGGCCACGAGTCATATAAGCTGAACGTTCGTCAGATACTTCTGCAGCAACCATTCCTTTGATCTTTGTTGCGACCATGAATGGACCAGCCCCATAAGCGTCAATCACGATACCAAGGTTTTGTTCTTCTTTGTTTACTTCTGCAGCAACAGCAAGAGTCACATCAACAAAATCTTGACCTTCAGCTGTAACATCCACAACGTGGAAGTTTTCTTTTTCCAAGAAGTCTTTCACAACTTCTTTCAATCTCAAACCTGCAGCATCTGCACCGATAACAATAGACATATTGTATACTCCTTTTTATTTTTCTAGGCTAGTAAAGACTTTTATAGTTAGCAGTTTACCTACAAAAGACTTTCTAGCAGTTTAGTGATAAATTTGATTGAATGAGATGAATATCACCTTATCCAAGTCCAGGAAATCAAGTTCCTAGAAAGAAACTTTCTCTGCGATAGAGAATATAACAAGTGATTATTTGTTTGTTACAAACATCATTTGTTGTTTACAAACATAATATACTCCTATTTATAGAAAAAGTCAACAGTAAATGTTTGTTTTTGTGGTTTTTTTATCTAAAATATTTCAATATCAAAGCCAATCTGTTCTACTTGACCAGCTTCCAAGAGACGAACATTCTTCTTATCTTCTAAATGATCTCCTTCTTCAAGTGAAGTTGATAAGCCAGACCATGGTTCAAAGGCAATGAAAGGTCCCTTATTCAAAGTTGACCAAATGATGAGATTTGAGAACTCCTGGAAGTGTACTTTTAATCCCTTCTCATGCTTACGAGAACGAAGGGCAATTGTTCTGGATTGCAACTCATCGAGTGTCACTGCATCAACACTGAACAAATCGTAACTGAGATTCACTTCCTTTTGTGAATCCAACCATGGACTTCTATCTTGGAAGTCTAAGAGTCCAGTTTCTGGGAAAGGACGGGGAACAGAGCAAGTCTCTTCTTTCTCAAACTCTAAATAGTAATCTTCATAAGTTTCGTCATCTAGAAGAGGGCAATTAAATCCTGGATGTCCTCCTATAAAGAATGGCATTACTTTATTGGTTTCTTTATTGAAAATCTTGTATTGGGTACGAACGGTCTTGCCAGTAACCTTATAAGTGATTTCAAGGCGGAAATGATAAGGATAGTTTTGATAAGTATTCTCATCATCTTCGATAGCAAAGGTTACGCTGTTTTCTGTTTGATCAACTAATTCAAATTCTTTTTTACGAACCAAACCATGTCGAGGAATAGTTCCTTTCGTCTCCGTTCCATCTCCGTGACTGTAGAAGGCTGTATCCTCTCTTAAAGAGCCACAGATTGGAAAAAGTACTGGAGCTTGCCCACTCCAATAGGTGGCATCTCCTTGCCACAAGTACTCAACGCCATCTCGATCCTTGATCGACGACAAGGCACCACCAAAAGTTTTAAATTGGACCGTCAATTGCTCCGATTTTATTTCAATTACCATTATTTTCTCCGATTTCTTGATAGTTTATAAAAAACTAGGCTGTCACTCCCCATTAGGAAACTGACAACCTAGTTTTCACAATTTACATTTTATAGGAGCGAATTATTTAGCATTTGCTGCGTATTCTTCATTACGTTTAATCATTTGTTTTCTATACCAAGCAAAGATACCTACATAGAATACAAGGAAGACTACTGCGCCAAGGATTGCTTTAATATCACCTGTTGTGGCATTACCAATTGCCCAACCAAGAAGTTTTTCGATTGGTCCTTCAAGAGTTGAGTGAGTAATCAATTGAGTTTGACTCACACCTTCTGGGAAGGCACCCACACCTTTAGCAAGTTCAGTTGCAAATGGTGCAATAAGTGTACCTGAAAGAAGGAAGAGTGGCAACAAGAGAGTTCCGAAGATGATCATACGGAGCAATTTACCACGAGTAACAACCAAGAGAGCTGGAGTTACACCCATTGCGATGATACCTGCAAGTGGCAAGATACCATTTCCGACTTTAGAAAGAAGTACAGCTTCTACTAGCATGATAGGAGCAAGTACGTTGGCACAAGCCCAGATTTCAGCACGACCAGCGATGAAAGGCCAGTCAAGACCGATGTTAAATTTACGTCCTTGAAGACGTTTAGTAGCAACGTTTGTAATACCTTGTGAAAGTGGTTCTACGGCTGCAATGAACCAAGATCCGATAAGTGAGAAGAGCTCCAAGGAGACACCGGCAGTCAAACCAAGGCTCAACCAACCTTTAATAACAAGTTCCCAAGATGCCGCTTCTTCTACTCCAGCAACTGGATGTGGAGTTCCCATCAAACCGATAACAATACCAAGGATGAAACCGATGAAGAATTTAGATCCCCAGAAACCGATTTTTTTATTCAATTTTGCAGCGTCAAAGTCGTATTTATCAAGACCAGGCAATACTTTATCAAAAATCTTATCCAAAACCATGATAACTGGGTTCATCATGTAGTTCATGTGAGTTGAAGTCATTGGTGATGAACTTGGTGCATTAAGAAGGTCGTCGAATGTTGGTTTCATCAAGTCAGAGTTGATGATTTTCAAAATACCTACAAGGACAACTGCTGCAGTTGCGATGAAAAGGGAAACCCCTTGGCTAACTCCATTGTTGTCTGCGTACCATTTGATCAAAAGACCAGTGATTGACAAGTGCCAGATATCGAAGATATCAACGTCAAGTGTGTCTGTTTTCTTCATTGCAAGCATCACAACGTTGACAATCAACATCACAAGCAAGAAGTAAAGTGTCCAGGCAGAACCCCAAGTGATAGTAGCAAGTGGTGCCCAACCAACGTCAGTGATGTTCAATTGAATACCAGTGTTTTCAACGAATTTCGCAAGTGATGCTGAAAAAGCTCCATTGAGCATACCGATGATAGCACCGATACCAGTAAGGGCGATGGCAAGTTTGATACCACCTTCAAGCGCTTTGGAGAATTTCACTCCAAAAAGTAGGGCCAATACTGTCAAAATGATCAGCATGATGATAGGGCCACCCATAGCCAAGATAGGTTTGAAGATATCGTTGGCCAGATTGATAATGACATCCATAATAGTTCCTCCCGTTTTTCTAAGTTATATGAATGTTAACAAGATAAAGAATGAATTAGCTTAGTCCATGTTCTTTGATAGCTGCTTCAATATTGTCAAATACTGGAGCACTCATCGCTGGAATACGGAACAAGATTGGTCCAGCTTCAATTACTGGAATTCCTGGTTCAAAACCAAGGTCAGTTGCAGCGATTGGAGTAAAGATATCGTAGCCCTTGATAAGGTCTTCGTTTACATCTTTCACCATGACTGCATCACAGTGAACGTCATAACCACGATTTGAGAGTTCTTCTTCTAGAGCACTTTTAATTTGGTGACTTGAGTTAACACCTGCACCGCAGGCAGCAAGAATTTTAATCATTTGGATTTCCTCCGATTTTATATTTTAATAGACAAGATTAAGCTGTTGCTTCAGCAATATAAGCATAAAGTTTTTCTGGTTCAGAAATTTTTGATAAATCTTCTAGATGATCCTTCCCTGTAAAGAAATCCATCAACTGAGCCAGAATATTCGTTTGACTTGAACTTGAGTTGTTAATGATAAAGAAGAGCAGTGAAACTTCAACCTCTCTATCAGGAGCAATCATGTTGTGAAAAGTTACTGGTTTTTCTAATCGAACAACCACCACTTTCTCAGCTAGATTATGAACAATATCTGTATGAGGAATCGCTACATTTGGCAAATCCTTGCCCAGAAATTCCATATCTAAGCCAGTTGGAAATGACTTTTCACGAGTGATCAAGGCTTCACGATAAGTTGGAGTTACAATTTCTCGTTCTTCCAACAGGGTTGCTACCTGATCAAAGAGTTGTTCTTGATTATCCGCTTCTAAGCAAAACACCAGGTTTTTGTCAAAGAAATGATCTAATCCCATAACATTTTCCCTTCTTTCAATTAACTTTTATGGTATAAGTATAACACTATATGAAATCGTTGTCAATGATTTTTGTTTTATTTTGTTCATTTTTTTGTAATTTTTGTTTCATTTAAAGAATACAATCAATATCAAACATTTCTGTTTTAAAATCTACAAAAAAAGAAGGCTCAAGCCTTCTTCTATTTCCTTACTCAATAGTAGATAAAATCTCTTCTAACTTATGGTAATCTTTTACACTATCAATTTCATAGATGCTATTGTCTTCTAATTCTTCAACATACACATCCAATTCTTTGATATTATCCTTAACCATGTTGTCCCAGTAGAGATCAACAAATTCACCACTTTCGTAAGCTTTGTCAATAAAGCCAACAATCTTCTCAGCAGTTGGTGCATCCCAGAATGAAACTCCGCTCAGAATGCGACCAGCCTTGCTGTCAACAATAATGTCTTGAACCTTGTAGTCATCACCGTAAACCAAGAACCACTCGTTGGTACAGTCTTCACGATAAACGCTAAAATAGGTAGAACGTTTAAGATCGTTTCGAAACATATTTTTGAAAAGATAGTTATCTGCATCGATGACATAGCTGTTAGCTAAGTCTTCTTTTACTAGATAAAGTGAGTAAAAGTTATTGTAATCAGCATACTTGTCGTTAAAGACTAAACGGACACCATATTTTTCTTTTAGGTAGTCAAATTGTTCTTTGAGGTAACCGACAACGATGATAATCTCATCAATTCCTCTCTCTTTCAAAAACTCGATTTGGTATTCTACCAAGGGTTTTTGATTAACCTTAACCAAAGCTTTTGGGGTATTTTCAGTCATAGGGCGCAGACGAGTTCCTAAGCCCGCTGCTAAAATAATCGCTTTCACACGAATCTCCTTTATTCTTTAATAATAATATAAACACCAGCCATAACAATAAGTGAAGTGATGATTGTCAGCATATCTAGCGGTGCACCCAAGAAAATAACTGCAAATAAGACAGTCCAAACTACATAGCTCACATTCAAACCTGTCGCTTTCGCAGGTTGTAAGCGATTAATGGCGATATAATAAGCTAAGTAGGAAATCATATCAAAGGCCGCAAAGACAATCAAGAGACCGAATAATTGCCCATCTGCCACTTCTGCAAATGAATGGTGAGAAAAGAGCACAATCACAAGATAGGATAAGAATGAGGTTACTTGTCGGATTAACAAGGCTTCAATTTCACTTAAATCACTTTCCATAGCATAGGAGCTGAGAACACTTTCACTCCCCCAGGCAATGGCACAGATAAGGGCACAAAGAATCCCAATGTAAAACGAGTTAACTTGTTCAACCTTGTAGGTTTGAGCAATGATCGCTGCAATAATCAAGAAAACACCAAATACTGTATTCTTTGAAACCTTGTGTTTCAAAATGAAGAAGGCTAGCAAAACTGAAACTGCTGGGTAAATAGCCGATACAGATGAAGCTAGAGAACTACCGATATATTTAACCGCATAAAGATTGGCCTGCATACCAATAGGTCCTGCTAGTAAAGCACCGATAATTACACTTACATTTCGAATATTTAAGAAAATCGAGAGACGAACTTTTCTTTCTTTTACCAAAAGAAAAGCTAACAAGATAAAGATACTCAAGAAATCATGAGCGGCAGCCACCACAAAAGGTGAAAGATTTGTAAAAATTGAAAAGATATAAGCACTAATTGTTAGACCTAATCCCCAGAAGATACCAGAGAGCAGACCAAAGGAAACACCATTTTTATTCTTCATCCTAACCTCCATAATAAGTCAAACCTTCGACAGCTCTTTGGTAACGATTGACACCGTAATCTCCAAAATCAGCCCCTTGAGCTTCTTTGTACACTGTCCACAAACTCCAGATAGTATCTTGCAAGATTTTATAGATACGAATCTTCTCACGTGATACAGGCGTTTTGACGCTTTCGTAGTAGGAAAGGAAATCATCTTCCTCTTGCTTTGTAAATTCAGACTCTAAGAAAAGAGCTGCCAAATCCCACATTGGGTCATTCATAGAAGAGTATTCCCAGTCAATCAAATACAAACGACCTTGTGGTGACTCGATAAAGTTTTCTGGTACCAAATCGATATGACAGGACTTTCTATCAACACCCAAATCAGCCAATCTCTTTTCTAGTGAAAATACATCTTTTCTTACAGTTTCATAGTTTTCATAAGGGATAGGTCCCTCAATCAAGGATTCATATTTACTGATTTCCTCAAAAGGAGCAAACTCTCCTCGTAATTCTTTGCCTGAAGCATGAATGGTTTGTAAAATTGGTGCAATCTTTTCAAACTTTGATTTGATAGATGTTGAATCAAGAGTTACTGCTGATTCGATGTATTCATTTACTTTGATCCCTGATTCAATATCAAAGAGATAATTTTTGACATCTAAATCTAAATCCTCTAAAAGTTCAAGATTGTACTTTTCATTTTGACGATTGATGAGTTTTTCAGTCCCTTTACCAAAAAATTTCACAATATACTGTTTGTTGGTTGTTTTAACCAAATAGTTTTGGTTGGTCATGCCTCCCAACTGTTCAACACTGAGTACTTCCTCTTCATTAGATAGTAAAGAAGAAATTTTTTCTTTGATGAGTTTCTCCACAATTAACCTCCATCTTCTACACTTCCCACTTAAATACTGTTTTGAAAGCAGTATTTAGGTCTGTAGCAAAGACACGGTGAATGTCCTTGATTTCTCTCACAGGCTCTTCAACATAAAGGATATTCTTCAGACGATTCGCAAACTTTTTAACTTCCATCATTTGAATGGCCTTCTCAAAATCGACGCGTCCTGAACGAGATGATCCTACTAATAACAATCCTTTTTCCAAAGCATCTCGTGTATTGATATTAACCTTGTATTCACTCACTCCCATCATGAGAATCGTTCCCTGTGGACGAATATAGCGAATCAAGTCATTGATAGCTGGGCCTGTACCATCGCCACCGCAACACTCAAACCCATGATCAAAGGTCAAATCCTCTGGGATATTATCCGTAATATAGCACTCTTTTGCAAAAGAGAAGAGCTCCAATTTTTCCCAATGGCGACCAATAACGATAATCTCTGCTTCTGGTAGAGTGTAATTGATAATATTGGCAACCACAAAGGCCAAACTACCATCTCCGATAACAGCGATGCGCTCTCTCTTGCTATGAGCAAGATGCAGGAATCGATCCATAGCATGCAT
Organism: bacterium; assembly: GCA_905221355.1. Taxonomy (GTDB): domain Bacteria; phylum Bacillota; class Bacilli; order Lactobacillales; family Streptococcaceae; genus Streptococcus. Next base: position 147,296 of record CAJNCU010000001.1, on the reverse strand, counting down.
ACCGACACTCACAAACTCAGTAATGGCAGCAATTGTGTCCTCGATGTCATTATAAGACACAACACGATCTTTAGGAAGAGAAACGAACTCTCTCATAAAACCGTCATAGCCACTAGATAGGAAGTAGGTCCCTGTCATGTAGTTCTCGTAGAATTCCTTGTCACTCTGCATAGGCGGTTGATTTGGAATCATAACTACCTTTTGACCAATTTCATAAGTCCCAGTTGGATCGGAAATAACAGTTCCACAAGACTCGTGAATCATCGCCATAGGAAGCTTTTTAGCCAATATCTTTGGATCGCGTTTCCCTTGATAGTAACGTTGATCCGCATGACAAACCGCCATATAATTTGGACGAATAAGGATATGATTCTCCTGATCAATGTCCTCTTCTTGGTATTTTACATTGATAAACTTTGGTTTTGTCAGTTGATAAATTTGATTAATCATAGCCTTAGTCTTTCTCAATCATGCTTTTCGCGATTTTCAAATCTGTTACAGTTGTGATTTTAAGGTTTGAATATTCCCCTTTAGCTAGGGCAACGTCTTTCCCTTTGATAACAAAAATCTTACATGCATCCGTTAGGATTTCCTTTTCTTGGTCAGATAGAGAACCATACAAATCCATGAAATCCTTGCAACGGAAAGTCTGAGGTGTTTGACCTTGATAAAGATGAGCACGATTTGGAATATCCGTGATAAATTGGCCATTGGTACTTTCAACAATGGTATCAACTGCTTCTACTACTGTGTCAACTGCATCATGCTCTTGAGCAAGCTTGATATTGTCCTGAATCATTCGAAGTGTGATAAAGGGACGGACAGAGTCATGCGTAATCACGATATCTTCTGGAGTGATTGGACGGTAGGCATTAATGGCTTCTATAATCTTCTCGATACTGGTATTGCGATCAGCACCACCCTTGGTAATGATGATGCGATCCTTGTGGAGAGAAAGATACTTGTCAACTAGGTCCTCAGCGTGTGACACCCAGTCTCCATGAACTCCAACTACAATTTTTTCAATACTTGGTTCCAAAACAAATTTTTCGATTGTGTGGATCAAAATAGGTCGATCACCCAACTCCAAGAATTGTTTTGGTAAATTACTGATTCCCATGCGTGTGCCAGTTCCTCCGGCTAGGATTCCTGCATAGATCATTTATATTCTCCTTTAGTTTATTCTAAAAAACTCATTACTATCTATTATATCACAATATATGCCTATCATGAAGAAAAGATAAAGAGCCACCATGTGAATCGGCTCACTATTAGGATGAAAAATGAACAATATTCAACAAAATCTGAAAAATTATAATAAATTAAGAAATAAATTTAGGTTATTCTCTATACCCCTCATTCAACGTTCGGTTAATATAGAGTTCTTTAGAATATAATAGAAACCTTAAAGAAAACTTAAACATATTTTTAGAAATACAAGAAAAAGCTAGGAAAATTATGGCATCCATTTTTGTAAATTTAAGAAAGCAATCTCTACGATGTTTTAAACTATTGTTAGACTTTTGCTCCTAAAATTGGTAAAATAAAAAAGAAAATAATAGAAAAAGGAAACTATAAACCGCTATGATGAACATGCAGAACATGATGCGCCAAGCACAAAAACTTCAAAAACAAATGGAACAAAGTCAAGCAGAACTCGCTGCCATGGAATTTGTTGGAAAATCAGCTCAGGATCTTGTCCAAGCAACTCTGACTGGAGACAAAAAAGTTGTCAGCATTGACTTTAACCCAGTCGTCGTTGACCCAGAAGATCTCGAAACCCTTTCTGACATGACTGTGCAAGCGATTAACGCTGCACTTGAACAAATTGACGAAACGACTAAGAAGAAACTCGGTGCTTTCGCTGGAAAATTGCCTTTCTAATCCACAAAAAAAAGAGAAACATCTGTTTCTCTTTTTTCTTAGAAATCAAAGAATTCCATTGCTTTCTTTAAGAGTAATTCCGTGTATTCCGGATCGTCTTGAGCCATTGTGACTTGTGACTGGACCATTTCAAGATCATCCGTTATTATGCCATCTGCTCCAAGTCTGACTGCCTTATCAAAGGACTCAGAACTATTCACAGTCCAAACATAGAGTTTCTGATCTGTTGTCCAGAGCTTGTTGACAAAGTATTCATCCAAAGTTGAATACTCCATGGTATAGCCAGTCGCCTTGGTTCTCGGAAACACACTATTATATGGCAGAATGAAGTACACTGGAATTTCAGAATCATAAGCCAAGACCTTATCAATCACATGGTAGTCTAGTGACTGCATCTGGTGACCATATTTCTTGATCGTCGTTCCATACTTTTCAAGGAAATGGTCCATCATTTGTGGGCTATCTTTTTTACTGGTTTTAATCTCAATCAGCAATTTTTGGTTTAATGTATTTGCATGTTCTAAATAATCATCAAAACTTGAAATCTTTGTTTGATAACCATTCTCGTAAATATCTGTATTTGTTAATTCATCCAGAGTTAAGTCTTGCGGTGTAGCATTAATTCTTGCTAGCGATTTAAGGTTAGCGTCATGCATCACCACGAACTGACCGTCTTTCGTTTCTTGCACATCCATCTCGACGAGGTCTGGTTTTAGTTGGGCTGTCTTTTCTAAAGACTGTACCGTATTTTGAACACCATTTTTATTACTTACTCCTCTGTGCGAAATCACTAAAGGTGTATTGGTGTCCGGAGACTCCAGATAGATATAACCTTCTAAAGCAAAAAAGATACTTGCACACCCCATAACACCCCATCTCATCAGATGATCTTTTTTTCGCCTTGGCATGATCTCCAACTCTTCTCCCGTCAGGAAGGAAACAAACTTCACTAGGAAATAAGTCAGAGTCATGTAATGGAGGTTTTTAATCAAGATAAAATTAATCACACCAAGAATCAAGGATTCTTTTTGAGTAAAATTATCCATTACCGCCTGAGCAAAGAGCAAGGGAATTAACAAGACAAAGAAGAAGAGATAGGTTTTAATGATAATGAGTAGGAGATGCCAAGAGAAGAAAAGGACGTTTTTCTTCGTCTTTTGGAGACTATATTTCACACTTTCTCTTACTGTCTTTCTTTCAAAGAGAATCTTAGGAAGGGCAAACATGAAACGAACAGAAATGTAGAGAAAGATCCAAGCGGATGCTATGATCAACAGCCCTACCAGCCAGTTCTTATCTTCTAGGTATGTAACGATAAAATCAGGGATAATAATCTTATTGAGATAGTAGATTTTTAAAATTTTCCTAATAAAAGGAAAAAGTAGAGCTACATAAAAGAAGACAAAGGCCATCTTACAAAAGCTCAATCGTTTGACAAATAGAAAGCTCTGGTGAAAGACTTTTCGACTATATTCAATCAGGGTTCTCTTTTCATGGTAGAGAAGGTGACGCGCCCCGATAAACAAAAGACAGATTTGAAAATAAGCCACTAAAAGATTGATTGCTATTAAAATGAGAAAGGCTAAACTGACAAAAGGCGAGCCTTGTATAATCGCCCAAAAGTTATTATAGGAGATAAACAAGTAACCTGTTTGTCTTAGAAGTATGCCAGCTATCCATGAATTCAATGGCAACCAAACAAACTCTACCATCATGAAAATCAAGAAAAATAGAAATAGTATTTTATCTAGGTTATAGTAAATTTTCCTAAAACCTAGCTTTTTAGGTTTTTCAGGTTTCATAGGCACTCCTAGTCTAAAAATTGAGATAAATCTAAGCTATTAAAGGGATTCATAGAAAAACTACTCTGGTCTTCTAATAATAGCTTTCCTTCATCCGATTCCAAAAAGGCTTCGTAAACACGCGCCGTCATGCGGGCGTCCTCTAAACTATTATGAGACTTCCCGTGAAAGCCTAAAAAATTCGCAACAGTTTGTAATTTAAGATTAGCTATCCCGTGTAGGTCAGAACTACGCCGTTCAAAAGCCTCATCATATAGATCAATTTTATACTGGTCACGATAATCGATACCGTGCTCCAAGAGAATAGGCAAATCACTTTTGGCCGCATTGTATCCAACCATAGGTAAATTGCCAACAAAAATCTGAAAATCCCTTAAAACTTGTTCCACCATTGGCGCATCTTTTAAGGTTTCGGCTGTGATTCCAGTCAAGCCATTGATAAAACTCTTCAAAGGTGCTGTAGTATGAACATAAGAATCAAAGGCACCTATTTCTTGACCATTTTGAAAGCGAACTGCTGATACCTGAATCAAATGGGTAACCCCTTCGTATTGATTGAACTCCAAATCAAAGGCAATATAATCTCTTAATTTTTCCATCTTTTACCTCAGTTCCGACTCAATTTAAACCATAAATAATAAAAGAAGCTATCAGGTTAGTGAATAACCCAAACAGCTTCTTTATTTTCCTCCAAATAAGCGAGCAAAAAAGCTTTTTTTGGTAGCTTGAACTTCTTCTTTTGCTTGGTCCAACTCTAGTTTCAAACTTTCTTGATCCTTCATAGCTTGAAGAGTTAATTGTTGCTGTTGGTCCAATTGTTTGTCCTTTTCAGCAATCTGTCGATCTTTAACACGCATCTGTTCATCTTTTTCTGCCAACTGCTGGTCTTTGGCCTTAAGTTGCTCGTACAATCGAAGAATTTCAGCATTCTTCTCGTCGACCAAGATTTCCATCAGTTCGCGTTGTTTGACATCATCACTGACTGGTTCATCTTCAAAAATCGTTTTTTTATAGATTTCTTCTAGCTTAATCAAGCCACTTCGAGTAACTACAGTTACACCTTTGTCATTTTTTTTCGTGTCCTCTTCTGGAAGTTCTTTGACACGATTATTGATTGCCTGACGAGATAGACCTAAGACCTCTGCAATCTCACTGACGGTCATTTCAATACTCATAATATCCTCTGAAACGTTTTCTAGCTTTTCTTTACTTAAATCTTATCATAAGCTAGATAAACTGTCAAATTTCCGCTTAATCCATAGCCTTTAAAAAGGCCAGTAAAACTTGGGCAGAACGACGTCCAGCTTCAATGATAAACTCATCAAAAGAGATAGAAGCTTCGTGATTGGCATTGTCGCTCATGGCACGAATGACTAGGAAAGGTAGGCCAAGAGCCTGAGCTGCCTGTGCAATCGCTGCCCCTTCCATTTCAACTGCTAAAACATCCGGAAAGTGGGATTTGATACTAGCAATCTTATCATCTCCAGCTATAAAGCTATCCCCTGTGGCAATCAATCCTAGGTGCCAGGTCTGTTCTAATTGAGATAAATTCTCTTTAATCCTAGCGATAAAGTTCTTATCGGATTCAAAGTAAAGAGGTTGACCAGCCATCTGACCATAAGCATAGCCAAAAGCAGTTACATCCACATCATGGTAAGCCAATTTATCCGCAATCACTACATCTCCAACGGCAATCCCTTCTGCAACTGCACCTGCTGATCCTGTATTGATAACGGCATCCACTTGAAAATGGTCAGCTAACACCGCTACACTCATAGCTGACATGACCTTTCCAATCCCACTCTGAACTAGAACAACTTCTGTCTTGCCAACAGTGCCAGTGTAGTAAGTATTTCCGAGGACTTGGACTTCTTGTGTTCGATCTAAATTCTGAGTCAAGTGTACGAGCTCTTCTGGCATTGCTGCAATGATTCCAATTTTCATTTTATTTCCTTTTCTATTACAAAAGTTTCATCGCCAACACAAGTAAAATCAAGAGTAGGATGACTGTAAATAAGATTCTGTTTAATTTTGAGTTAAAAACATTTCTCTTGGTATTCTCAATGCGACGGCTCTTATGAATCGTTGGCTCTACTTCGATTGTTAAAGTATCTTGAATAGAATTATAGTCTCTAGAACGTGAATAACCAAAGTTTTGTGAAGAAGTTGATAAAATTTTAGTTTCCTCGTCATCTTGAAGAGGTGGCCCGGAGATTTTCTCCCCACGATTGGCACGTTCGATTATTTCATCTGTTAACAAAGGTTTTCCCATGGGCTACTCCTCTATTTCTTTTGCAATTCCCAGTACTGGATTGCCATAATCGTCTTGGCATCACAGATATGGCCAGACTGGATCAGGTTCTTGGCTTCCTCAAGGCTGACCTCTAGAACTTCCAAGGTTTCATCATCATCTTGCGGACGAGGATTTTCCAACTTAGTTAAATCTCTTGCGAGGTAGAGTTTTAATTTTTCATTACAAAAACCAATAGCAGAGTAGAAATCATATAGAAGCTCTAACTTACCCGTATAGGCAACTTCCTCCTCCAATTCACGAAGAGCCGCCGACATGGGATCTGCATTTTCACCAATTTCCAGTTTACCAGCAGGAATTTCATAAGAGATGGCTTCAATAGCTTTTCGGTATTGCTTAACAAGGACGATTTTATCCTCAGCTGTCACAGCTAGAACACATACGCCTCCATTGTGAAAAATCAAATCACGTTGGGCAGTTCCCTTCCCTTCGGGTAGTTCCACCTGATCTTGCACTAGCTTAAAAATAGGACCTTGATAGATTTCCTTCCGGCTAATCGTTTTTTCTTCAAATTCCATGATAGACTCCTACTGATTCTTAGGATGATGAGGCAAACGTAGTGCATATTCATCTTTATTAACTTGACGTCCACGTCCAATAGCAATGGCGTCAGCTGGAACATCTTTTGTAATCGTTGAACCAGCTCCAACTAGTGAATTATCACCAAGTTCCACTGGAGCAATGATAGTTGAGTTTGATCCAACAAAGACATTATTGCCAATGACCGTCTTGTACTTATTCTTCCCGTCGTAGTTAACTGTAATCGTACCTGCACCAAAGTTAACATGGCTACCCACTTCACAGTTTCCGATATAGGTCAAATGACCTGCCTTGGTATTTTCACCGATTGAAGATCCTTTTACTTCAACAAAGTTTCCAATGTGAACTTGGGAAGCTAGACTTGAGCCTGGACGAATATGAGCATAGGGACCAACTGTCACACCATCTGCAACTGTACTTTCCTCAATCATGGAATTCGTAATCACAGCTCCAGCTCCGATAGCGCTATCCACGATATAAGTTCCATTTGTTAAAACAGTTTCCGCCCCAATCTTCGTTTGACCTTTCAAGGTAACGTTGGCTTCGATTTGGACTTCAGGAGCAATCTCGACATCAACATCGATGTAAGTTGCTTCTGGATTGACAAAACTAACACCATTAACCATATGTTTTTGATTGATACGGCGACGCATCACTGCTTCCGCAGTGGCAAGAGCCACACGGTCGTTTACCCCAAGACTTTCATCAAAATCCTTGAGAGTATAGGCGCCAACCTTCTCACCTGCATTACGGAAAATACCAATCACATCAGTAATATAATACTCACCTTGGGCATTGTTGGTGTTGATGTTTTTAAGAGCCTCAAAAAGACGTTCATTGTCAAATACATATGTTCCTGTATTGATTTCCTTAATTTGCTTTTCAAAGTCTGTGGCATCTTTCTGCTCCACAATGCGAAGAACTTCAGCGTTATCGTTACGGACGATACGACCATACCCAAAAGGATCAGCTGCTTCAGCCGTTAAAATCGTCGCCACATTTTTGTGATTGATATGGAAATCCAAGAGGTTTTTCAAGCTTTCACCTGTAATCAGAGGAGTATCCCCAGCGATAACCAAGGTATGGCCAGTACGATTTTGGAGAATGGGTTCTGCCATCATGACAGCATGCCCTGTGCCTAGTTGTTCTGATTGGGTAACAAAGTCTGTCTGTCCAGCCAAGACTTCCTCAACTAGCTCAGCCTTGTGACCAACTACAGTAACTGTTTTTTCAGGTTGAATAGCACCAACACTACGAAAAACATGTTCCAACATCGAAATTCCTGCTACCTTATGAAGTACCTTTGGAAGATCTGATTTCATGCGAGTACCTTTACCCGCTGCTAAGATAATGGCATAATTTGACATACTATTCTCTTTTCTGTAAAAATTCCCTTATATTATACCATAATTTACTTCCTTAGGAGTAAACAAACAGAGAAATAGGGGAAAACATGCTAGTTCATTCATCTTTTCAACGTTTTCTTTGATTTTTTTATCTATTTACGTTAAACTAATTAGATATGAGAAAAGAGATTCATCCAGCTATTATTTTTAGTCTATTCACCATTGTTATAGCTATTTTAATCTTTAATAAACCAGCTTATGAAGACCATTCGGTCAAGTCAAAAAGCAACACTGTCCAAGTTGAAAACCAGGCCTTGCATAATCTTGATAAACCCATTATTGACATTTCTGGTTGGCAAAGACCGGAGGAGATAAACTACGATATTTTATCTCAAAATATTTCTGGAGCTATTGTTCGCGTGCACAGTGGTACTCAACACACGGAAGCAAATGATGCGGCCTTTATCAACGGGGTTGATAAATCCTATAAAAATCACATTTCAGAATTTCAAAAGCGCAATGTCCCCGTAGCCGTTTATGCTTATCTAGCTGGTACGAACAAAGAAGAAATGGAAAAAGCTGCTGAAGTCTTCTACAACGCTGCTTCTCCATACAATCCTAGTTATTACTGGCTTGACGTTGAGGAAAAAACAATGGCCGATATGAATGACGGAGTCGAAGCTTTTCGGGCTAAACTTGAATCGCTGGGCGCTAAAAATATCGGGATTTACATTGGTGTTTATTTCATGCAAGAACATAGCATCAATACAGAAAAGTTTACTGCTATTTGGATCCCTTCCTATGGAACGGACTCTGGTTATTTTGAAACGAAGCCAAATACTGATCTGGACTACGATCTCCACCAGTACACATCTAAAGGAAGAATTGCAGGATTTGAACATCATTTGGACATCAATTTGATTTCTACTGCTAGAGAGAAGGAAGAAACCTTCCGAAAATTATTTTTGAGACCATAAGACAAGTGAAAATAACAAACTTTTTCACTTGTTTTTTCATTTTCTCCCCGTCTGTGTTATAATTGATAGCATAGAGAAGAATTTTGTGAAATTGAGGATCTTATTATGTTTTCATGGATTGCACGAGTTATTAAAGGAATCGTCATCGCCTTAGGATTTATCCTACCTGGAATTTCTGGTGGTGTTCTAGCAGCGATTTTGGGGATCTACGAGCGAATGATTGGCTTTCTTGCTCATCCCTTTAAGGATTTTAAAGAGAATGTCCTATACTTTATCCCAGTAGCCATCGGAATGTTGCTAGGTATTGGTTTGTTTTCTTATCCAATCGAGTATTTGCTAGAAAATTACCAAGTCTATGTTTTGTGGAGCTTTGCTGGAGCTATCATCGGTACAGTTCCTAGCCTCCTTAGAGAATCTACTCGAGAATCTGATCGTGACAAGGTTGACCTAGTCTGGTTCTGGACTACCTTTATCCTTTCAGGTCTAGGGCTCTACGTGCTAAACTTTGTTGTTGGTTCTCTCAGCGCCAGTTTCGCTAGTTTCATCTTAGCAGGTGTTCTTTTAGCTCTTGGTGTTTTGGTGCCTGGTTTAAGTCCATCAAATCTACTCTTGATTTTGGGACTGTACGCTCCAATGCTAACTGGCTTTAAGACCTTCGATTTATTTGGTACCTTCCTTCCTATCGGGATTGGTGCAGGTGCAACTCTCATCGTTTTTTCAAAATTAATGGACCATGCCTTGAACAACTACCACTCCCGTGTTTATCACTTTATTATTGGAATTGTGCTATCAAGCACCCTCTTGATTTTGATTCCAAATGCTGGAAGTGCTGAAAGTATCCAATACACTGGACTTTCCATCGTAAGCTATGTTCTCATCACCTTCTTCTTTGCACTTGGCATTTGGCTTGGTATCTGGATGAGTCAATTGGAGGATAAGTATAAATAATGTCAAAGAAAGTTAAGATTAAGAAAACCTTGGTCGAACAAATCTTGACCAAAGCAGGAATTGAGCACACAGGGATTCAAATCAATGCGCTTGAGGGAGAACTTCCTTCGGAATATGATCGAACACATATCTTTAAAACCTTGGCTCTGCTGGGGGACAAGACAGGCCCAATTATCGGAATCGTTCCCATAACAGAACACCTCGCTGAAAAAAAATTAGCAAAGGTTTCTGGTAATAAAAAAGTGAGTATGATTCCACAAAAAGACCTAGAAAAAACGACAGGCTATATTCATGGGGCAAATAACCCCGTCGGTATTCGCCAAAAACACAACTATCCTATTTTTATTGATAAAACAGCTTTAGATTTAGACAAAATGATCGTCTCTGCTGGAGAAGTCGGGCATAGTATCATTATTGCTCCACAAGACTTGGCTAGCTTTGTGAAAGCAGATTTTGCAGATATATTGGAGGAAAACAACTGATGAAACTCTATTTTGTTCGTCATGGTCGGACTATCTGGAATCTTGAAGGACGTTTTCAAGGTGCTAGCGGTGATTCTCCCCTTCTTCCAGAGTCCATTGACATCCTTAAGCAACTTGGCCAGTATCTTAAGGAAATTCCTTTTGATACGATTTATTCTAGTGATTTGCCCAGAGCAGTTAAATCTGCTAAAATTATCCAAAGTCAACTCCAGTCTCCTTGTCCTTTAAAGAGCATTCCTGACCTACGTGAATGGCAACTTGGCAAACTAGAGGGATTAAAAATCGCTACGCTCAATGCCATCTACCCTCAACAAATAAAGGCCTTTCGCTCTAATCTGGCTCAGTTTGATACGAGGATGTTTGAAGCCGAATCTCTCTACTCTACGACTCAGCGAACCATTCAATTTATCAAATCGCTAAAAGGAAGCAAGGCTGAAAGAATCCTGATTGTGGGTCATGGTGCAAATCTGACTGCTAGCCTACGGACACTTCTAGGTTATAAAGAGGCTCACCTTCGCAAAGATGGGGGCTTGGCCAATGCTAGTTTGACAATTTTGGACACTGAGGATTTTGAAACTTTCACTCTGGAAAGATGGAATGACACTTCCTATCAAAGAAAATAATGGAACTTGATCTTAATAGTCAAGTTCTTTTTAGTTTTCAAAGAATATCCGTGAATTTCTTGACTATTTATGATAAAATGGGAGTATCGTGAAAAATTGATTTATTATTTCAAAATTTGATTAAAAATTAGGAGGAACCCATGTCTACAGAACATATGGAAGAACTAAATGACCAGCAGATCGTTCGCCGTGAAAAAATGGCTGCGCTCCGTGAACAAGGAATTGATCCTTTCGGTAAACGTTTTGAACGTACTGCTAACTCTCAAGAACTAAAAGACAAATTTGCAGAACTCGATAAAGAACAATTACATGAATTAAACGAAACTGCTACTATCGCTGGACGTTTAGTTAGTAAACGTGGGAAAGGGAAAGTCGGCTTTGCTCATTTACAAGACCGTGATGGCCAAATCCAAATCTATGTTCGTAAAGATGCTGTGGGTGAAGAAAACTACGAAATCTTTAAGAAGGCTGACCTAGGAGACTTCCTCGGTGTCGAAGGTGAAGTCATGCGGACAGATATGGGAGAGCTCTCTATCAAGGCAACTCATATTACACACTTGTCTAAAGCACTTCGCCCACTTCCAGAGAAATTCCATGGTTTGACTGACGTTGAAACTATCTACCGTAAACGTTACCTTGATTTAATTTCAAATCGCGAAAGTTTTGAACGCTTTGTCACTCGTTCAAAAATCATCTCTGAAATTCGTCGTTATCTAGATGGACATGATTTTCTTGAAGTGGAAACACCTGTACTTCACAACGAGGCCGGTGGTGCTGCTGCCAAACCATTTATTACACACCACAATGCTCAAAATATTGATATGGTGCTTCGGATAGCTCTAGAACTTCATCTCAAACGTCTAATTGTCGGTGGTATGGAACGCGTCTATGAGATTGGCCGTATCTTCCGTAACGAAGGAATGGATGCAACTCATAATCCTGAATTTACTATGATTGAGGTTTACCAAGCCTATGCCGATTTCCATGATATTATGGATTTGACAGAAGGTATTATCCAGCATGCTGCAAAGGCTGTCAAAGGAGATGGTCCAGTAAACTATCAAGGCACTGAAATCAAGATTAATGAACCATTTAAACGTGTTCACATGGTGGATGCTATCAAGGAAATTACTGGTGTTGACTTCTGGCAAGATTTAACTTTCGAAGAAGCCGTAGCTCTTGCCAATGAAAAACATGTACCTGTTGAAAAGCATTACACTGAAGTTGGTCACATCATCAATGCCTTCTTTGAAGAATTTGTCGAAGAAACATTGATCCAACCAACCTTCGTTTATGGACATCCAGTAGCTGTATCTCCACTCGCTAAGAAAAACCCTGAAGATGAACGCTTTACTGACCGTTTCGAGCTCTTCATTATGACCAAAGAATACGGAAATGCCTATTCTGAGTTGAATGATCCAATCGATCAACTTAGCCGTTTCGAAGCTCAAGCCAAAGCTAAAGAACTTGGGGACGATGAAGCAACAGGTATCGATTACGACTACATCGAGGCTCTTGAATACGGTATGCCACCAACAGGTGGTTTGGGTATCGGTATCGACCGTCTCTGCATGCTCCTCACTGATACAACTACTATCCGTGATGTATTGCTCTTCCCAACAATGAAATAATACTCTTCGAAGATCAAATTCAAACCACGTCAGCGTTGCCTTGCCGTATTCAAGTACAGCCTGCGGCTAGCTTCCTAGTTTGCTCTTTGATTTTCATTGAGTATAAACCCTTATCCTCTGGTACTTGCCAGAGGATTTTTCGATACAAAAAGAGACTGAGGAAAAACTCAATCTCTTTTTCTTATTCTTGATTTTTAACTTGACTGGTTGCTACATCTTCCCCAAACCATTTCTGGCTGATTTCCTGGAATTTTCCTTCTTGGTATAGTGAGATAAAGGCTTGGTTCAATGCAGCTAGCAAAGTTTTATCAGCAGGTCTAACACCAACTGCAAAAGCTTCACTTTCAAATCCAGCTGAAAAGACATTATAGTCGCTTAATATCCCTTCGGACTGGAGATAATAATTAGCATATACCCGGTCAATCACCAAGGCATCAATCCGATCATTTTTCAAATCAATCAATGCTTCATTGAAACTTTGGTATTGATTGGCCTTCTGGTCTTTCACTCTATTCTTAAGTAGTTCTGGTTGTCCTTCAAAATTCAAATAACCAGAAGATCCAGCCTGGGCCCCTAAAACTTTGTCAGTCATATCCTGAACTGAGTGGATATTTTGAGACTTTTTAGAGACCAAAACTTGTTGATTTTCCATGTAAGGAATGGTAAAGGCAACCTTCTCTTTCCGTTCATCTGTAGCTGTATAGCCATTCCAGATGGCATCAATAGTACCATTTTGTAGCTCGGTTTCTTTCATATCCCAGTCGATGGGTTGAAATTTAATCTGAATTCCTAGCTTTTCAGAAACAGCTTGGGCCAGGTCAATATCAAAGCCTGCATACTGGCCATTCTTTTCCTCAAATCCCATGGGAACAAAGGTATTGTCAAAGCCAATGGTAATGCTACCCTGCTTTTGATATTTGGCCCAATTATCCTGATTTGGATCACTTGCCTTCTGCGTACAAGCCGTCAGGAAGAAGCTAAAGAACAGAGCAAGTACAAGGGCAATTTTCTTTCTCTTCATAGGCACCTCCTAGTCCTACTTTGGATCAACCTTAAGGATCTGATCAGCAATGTTTTCCGCAAACTGAAGATCGTGGGTCACAACAATCTGAGTCATCCCACGCTCTTTATTTTGAAGGATAAGTTTTTCTACTTCTAATCGCAACTCTGGATCTAAGGCTGATGTAGGCTCATCATATCCAATGATTTCTGGGTTTATCATCATGGCGCGTGCTAAGGCCACTCGTTGTTTTTGCCCACCTGAAAGTGAGAATGGAAAGGCATCTTCATGTCCTGCTAACCCAAGTTGTTCTAACAAACCACGCGCCTTCTTCTCAGCAACTTCCTTCTCCATGCTCATCGTTTTTATGGGCGACAAGGTTAAGTTATCTAGAACTGACAAATGCGGAAAGAGTTGAAAATCTTGGAAAACAAATCCCAGAAGATTGCGCTTTTCTAGTTCGTCTATAGCTAGCGATTCGCCGTTATAGTAGATTTCTCCAGAATCGATGGTCTCCAGTCCAGCTAGCATACGTAATAGGGTTGTCTTTCCGCCTCCTGATGGACCTACGATTGCGAGGATTTGCTTCTCTGGAATTGATAGGCTGAAATTGGTTAAGATTTGTTTGCCACCAAAGGCTTTGTTGATGTTTCGTAATTCTAACATAGCAATCCTCCTATCTGTAATAACTGTACTTCTTCTCAAGTTTTTTCGCTACAATGGTTACAAGACCAATCATGATCAAATAAATCGCTCCAGCTAAAAACATAGGCACAAGGCTGGCATCTCGATTGGCTGCTGTACGACTAGCCAAAATCAAATCTGAAATCCCAAGGGCATAAACCAATGAAGTATCCTTGACCAAACTCATAATCTCATTAAAAACACTCGGTAAGACAATTTTTGTAACCTGAGGCAAAATAATATAGCGCACTGTGTCAAAAGGACTAAACTTCAAGACCTTAGCAGCCTCATACTGCCCTTTGGGAATGGTTTCAATTCCTCCACGAAAGATTTCAGCAAAGTAGGCTGCATAGTTCAATACAAAAGCAATTACAGCAGCTGGCAAACGATCTAAACGTATCCCAACACTAGGGAGCACATAGTAAATAAAGATTAATTGCAAAAGCAAGGGAGTTCCTCGCATTACCCAAATATAAAGGTCAATCAGATAATGGAGGGGTTTCCAACGGACCTGCAAAGCAAAGGCAACGACAATACCTAAGGGAATTGAAAAAATTAAAACTAGAGCAAAGACTTGAAGTGTCATACTTGCACCGTTCAATAAACTTGGTAATATCTCAAACATATAAGACATACTGCACCTCCTAAAAATAATTGTTCCTATTATAGCATAAATAAACAATTTAGCAAGAGTTTTTGTAAAAAAATTCCATTTCTCCTAAAAAAACGTATCTGACAAATTGACGGATACGTTTTTAAAGAGATAACTTTTAAAGTGTTTCTAAGAGTTCTTGCATCTGAACATCATCTGGAACGAGTTTTAAATAGGCTTCAACTTGTATCTTGGCCTCTTCAAAATATCCCAATTCACGCAAAAGATAAGTATACTGCTCCAGAAACTCAGGATTATCCTTGAGGTCAGACGATAACTCCTGATAAAGCTCATAAGCCTTATCTAAATCCTCAATTTTTTGGTAAGAACGTGCAATCATCCACCTAGTCAAGAGATTTTCAGGTTCTTGACTTTGGAGAGCAATGATATCTTCATACCGCTCTTGTTCCATATAAATAGTTGCAAGACGAAGGAAAATTTCTTCTGTATCCTCTGCATCATCCTTAGCAGTAATGAGAAACTGCTCTGCAGCACTAGGATCATGCAATTCGTACGAGAACTGAGAAGCAGCTAGTAAGAGCCGAGTCTCAAATGGATTTTTCTCCAGTCCTTTTTTAACGATACGAAGGGCCTCTTCCACCTGATGTTCCTTATGCAAGGCTTGACTATAACCATATTCATATCCTTCAAAATCTGGTGAAATGGTATCAATCTGCTTAAAGTAAAGAACAGATTTTTGATACTCTTCTTGGTCAAAGTAAAGACTAGCCAGTTCAAAAGCAGTTTGGTCATCATATTCTAATTCTAAGGCTTTTTCTAAGAATTCAGTTGCAGCTTCAAACTTACCTAACTGGGCATAAGCGTAACCAATTCGTTGATAGGTTGAGACACCCGTTTGCTCATAGATGGAGCGATTATCTAATTGAGCATAGCCCTGAATGGCTTCTTGATAATTCCCTAACTCGCTATCCAACTCAGCCAAACCAAAAACTAATAAGGGATCGTCTGAGTAGTTTAAGGCTTCCAATAACTTTTCACGTGCTACATCTGTCAATCCTTCCAACTGATAGAGGTCAGCCTTCAAGGCCAAGGCCGATACATACCAGTCACTTTCGGGTGTGATTTCCTCAAGGTAAGCAAAGGCTTCCTCAACATTGCCATCCTCACTAGCAATGCTGGCTAAGTTCAGATTCACTTCTGGAAATTCTGTAACGATATTTTGGTAAATTTCTTTTGCTTGAGGATAAAAGCCAATTCCCTCTAGATAGCTTGCTAGTTCATAGAGAACCTCACTTGAATCTGTTTCAAGGGCTTTGTGAAAATACTGATCTGCTTTGTTTAAATCTTGGTCATCCAAAGCTTGGAGCATGCGTTGACTATTGTTCACTCTTGATTTCCTCCCCTTCTTCTTCATACAAACCGCTGACTTTTTTATACCAGTTAAAGATAGCTGAGATAACGACCTTAGCAGAGGCATAGACAGGAATTCCCAGCAAAACTCCCCAAATACCAAACATAGACCCTGAAGTTAGGAGAACAAAGAGGACATTGATCGGATGGATGTTTAGCTGACTACCTAAAATAAGTGGGGAAACGAAGCGACCTTCAATCGTTTGTTCAACAATAAAGACAATAATCACTTTCAAAAGCATGACAGGCCCCGCTATTAAGCCCAAAACCAGAGCAGGCAACATCGCTAGAAAACTACCTAGGTAAGGTACTAGATTGAGGATACCAGCCGTAATCCCCAGGGTCACAGCATATCTGAGACCAATAATCCTAAAGAAGATAATAAACATAATCGCCACTATAATAGCAACTGTAACCTGTCCTCTAACGTAGTTTGATAACTGTTTATTAACATCTGACAAAACTTGTCCTACTGGTTCCTTTAACTTCGTGGGAATAAACTTAGTCAAATAATCTCGCAAACCTTTCCCATCGCGTAAAAGATAAAAGAGCATGAAAGGTACGATAATGACCGCTACAATAACCTGGGATACACTGCTGACAAAGGCACTCACCCAGTTAACGGCTTGGGAAGAGATTTTGCTCGCCCACATGGTCGCCTCAGTAGAAATATTGGCAAGAACCTGCTCCAATTGCGTTCTAAAATCATCTGGTAAACGTTTGGTTACAAGATCATTGATAACCTTATCAGCATCTTCCAGGTATGTCGGCACATTCTTCGCAAAATTTAAGACCTGACGTTGCAGATTTGGAATAGCAACCGCTAGCCCCCAAATGATAAAGAGACCAATTATAACAAAGAGAATACTAATGGCAAGAACACGATTGATTTTGTGTTTCTCCATCCAGTCAACAATCGGATTGAGGAGATAATAAAGTAAACCAGATAAAATAACTGGCAACATGACAACTCCTAGAAAATCTAAAACTGGTAAAAAAATAAAACTAATCTTACTTATAATGAAAAGGTTCAAGCCCAGTAACAAGGTCACCAAGAATACGGTAATAGCTTTATTATCTAAAAACCACTTGAAGAACCAAGATAGGCTAAAATGTTTCTCTTTATGTTCCATAAATACATCCTTTCTGTCATTCTCTCATTATACCATTTTTAGACTAAAATAACTCTTTTTTTAAGTGCTTACATAGATTAAATGAACACTTCCTGACTGTCATTTTGTGGTATAATAAATTTATCATTATTAAGAGGTATGGACATGAAAGAAACTGTTTATTTTGGAACTTACACTCGTCGCTTATCTAAAGGGATTTACAAAGCTGATTTTAATACAGAAACAGGCCAGCTTGCAAATCTTGAACTCTTTGCTGCTGAACCAAGTCCGACCTACCTTGCCTTTGACCAACAGCAACATTTATACACCGTAGGGAGCCAGGATGGCTTGGGTGGAATCGCTGCTTACAAGACAGATGGCACTTTGTTAAATCATGTGGTGGAAGAAGGCGCTCCTCATTGTTATGTGGCAGTAGATGAAAAACGTAATCTCGTTTATGGGGCCAACTATCATAAAGGTCAAGTTCTAGTTTATAAACGTCAAACGGATGGTAGCCTTATCCAAACAGATCTGGATCAGCATAGCGGACAAGGCCCTCATGAAAACCAAGCTTCCCCACATGTACACTTTACGGATCTAACACCTGACCAGTATCTCGTTACATGTGATCTAGGCACGGATGAAGTAACTACCTACGATGTTAGCCCAGAAGGAAAACTAAGTAAACTCTACACTTATAACAGCCAAGCTGGGGCAGGTGCTCGCCACATCGTTTTCCATCATCATTATAAGATTGCCTACCTCATCTGTGAACTCAACAGTACCATTGAAGTCTTGATTTACGATGGTGTTGGTGAATTTGAACGCATGCAAGTCATTTCGACTTTGCCAGATGGATATGAGGGATTTAATGCTACTGCCGCCATTCGTCTTTCAAAAGATGGTAAATATCTCTATGCATCCAACCGAGGTCATGATTCCATTGCTGTATTTAGCATCCTAGCTGATGGTAGTCTGGAATTATTAGAAATTGTGCCCAGCCATGGACAAAATCCGCGCGATTTCAATCTTACTCCTGACCAAGAATTTCTAATTGCAGTTCACCAAGATTCAGATAATGCAACCGTCTTTAAACGTAATCCCGGAACTGGTCGATTAGCTGAGCTTTCTAACGATTTCCAAGTTCCCGAAGCTGTTTGCATCACATTTAAACATTAATGTAAAATAAAAATGAACTTGCTTAAGCAAGTTCATTTTTATTTTATAGTTTATTTCCGACATTGATACGGTTAATGGCACGTTGTAAAGCAACCTTAGCTCGCCGTTCTTGGTCAATCAAGTGTTTATCTTGTGCTTCTTCAATCTCACGTTCAGCACGAAGTTTAGCACGTTGGGCACGGCTGATATCGATATCACGAGCACGTTCTGCTGAGTCTGCTACAATAGTAATGATGTCATTGGCAATCTCGATAATTCCTCCGTTCACTGCAATCCAGTTCACATGAGTATCGTCATCGATTCGTTTTACCTTTACTTCATCAACCGCTAAAACCGCAATCATATTTTCATGTCGTGGCAAGATCCCCATCTCACCATCCAGAGTTCGTACCGATACAAAGCTGGCATGGTGATCATAGACGAGGCCATCTGGTGTCACGATCTGGACAGTTAAATGAGCCATAGATCACCTCTTAAAATCCCATTTTCTCAGCTTTTGCAATCACATCTTCGATTGAACCGACACCACGGAAGGCATCTTCTGGTAGATGGTCATGTTTTCCTTCAAGGATTTCCTTAAAGCCGCGAACTGTTTCCGCCACTGGTACATAAGAACCAGGTTGGCCAGTAAATTGTTCGGCAACGTTAAAGTTTTGAGACAAGAAGAACTGGATACGACGGGCACGAGCAACCAAAGTCTTTTCTTCATCAGAGAGTTCATCCATACCAAGGATAGCAATGATATCTTGCAATTCATGGTAACGTTGAAGGACACGTTTGACCTCAGCAGCAACTGCATAGTGCTCCTCACCAACAATCTCAGGTGCCAAGGCACGAGAGCTTGAAGCCAGTGGATCAACGGCTGGGTAGATACCCAACTGTACCAACTTACGTTCCAAGTTTGTTGTTGAATCCAAGTGAGCGAAGGCTGTTGCTGGCGCAGGGTCAGTATAGTCATCTGCTGGCACATAGATAGCCTGGATAGAGGTTACAGATCCCTTCTTGGTTGATGTGATACGTTCTTGCAATTGACCCATTTCCGTAGCAAGTGTTGGTTGGTAACCAACGGCTGAAGGCATCCGACCCAAAAGGGCAGATACTTCTGAACCAGCTTGAGTGAAACGGAAGATATTATCGATAAAGAGAAGCACATCTTGGCCTTCTACATCACGGAAGTATTCAGCAATTGTCAAACCAGTAAGGGCAACACGCATACGTGCTCCAGGTGGTTCATTCATCTGACCAAATACCATGGCTGTTTTCTCGATAACACCTGATTCTTTCATTTCCCAGTAAAGGTCGTTCCCTTCACGAGTACGTTCCCCAACACCAGTAAATACTGAAATACCACCGTGTTCTTGGGCAATATTGTGAATCAATTCTTGGATCAAGACAGTTTTACCAACTCCGGCACCACCGAAAAGTCCAACTTTACCACCTTTAAGGTAAGGGGCAAGAAGGTCGATAACCTTGATCCCTGTTTCCAAGATTTCAGATGAGGTAGACAATTCATCAAAAGTTGGAGCTTTCTTATGAATTGGCTGACGCTCAGCGTCTTCATCGAAAGGAGCATCCAAGTCAATGGTATCTCCCAAAACGTTGAAGACACGTCCCAAAGTTTCTTTACCTACTGGCACAGAGATTGGACGGCCCGTGTCCAAAACTTCCATTCCACGAGTCAAACCATCTGTTGATTCCATGGCGATAGTACGAACCATACCATCACCCAACTCCAAGGCTACTTCAAGGACGATTTTTGTTTTTCTTTCGTCATTTTTGTAGACGACAAGTGCATTATTAATCTCAGGAAGTGTTTCCCCTGCTGCGAACAAGACGTCGACAACGGGTCCAATAACCTGAGCAATTTTACCTGAACTCATCTCCTTCTCCTATTCTATATAAGATACTGTCGGTTCCTAGTTCACCTAGGTCCTAAGTTCATTTTGATACGAGGGAGGCAAAGCCTTATTCTAAGGCACTAGCCCCCGCTACAATTTCTGTAATTTCTTGTGTAATCGCCGCCTGTCTGGCACGGTTATACTGGATTGTCAAATCATTGATAACTTTCTTGGCATTATCAGTCGCCGTTTGCATGGCTGTCATACCAGCAGCATTCTCAGCTGTCTTGGCATCGATGATAGCCCCGTATATCATACTTTCTGCAAACTGGGGTAACAACTGCTCTAGAATCTCATCACGACTCGTTTCCAACTCAAATGTCAAGCTATACTCTTCATCCGCTTCATTTGGATCTAAGTCAACAATCGGCAACATTTGTTCCACACGCATTTGACTTGTGAGAGTATTGACATGATGATTGTAGCAGACGTATAATTCATCAAAAAGTTCGTTTTGATACATTTCAATCGTTTTTGAAATAATTTTACGAACTTCATCAAAACTAGGTTGATCTGCCAAGCCACGTAGTTCATAGATTGGCTGAATACCACGAGCCTTAAAGAAATCAGCTCCCATCCCACCGATACAGATGATCTCAAAACCTTTACCATCTGGATGGTATTCATCTTTCAACTCCATAACGGCTTTAAGGATGGAAGCATTATAACCTCCAACCAAGCCACGGTCTGAAGTGATAACGATATAGCCTGTTTTCTTAACTGGGCGACTAATGAGCATCGGATTGGTAGAACCACCAGATCCGTTACCATGCAGAATATCCGTTAAAAGCTTACGAACTTTCTGAGCGTAAACTTGGAAGTTGCGAGCTGCTTCTTCAGAGCGACCGAGTTTAGCAGCCGATACCATTTGCATGGCATTAGTGATTTGACTAGTATTTTTTGTTGAGGCGATTTTTGTTTTAATATCATTTAGAGATACTGCCATCTGACACCTCTATTCTTATTGGAAGCTGGATTGTTTGAGAAACTCTGTAATCGCAGCATCCAAGACTGCTTCTTCTGGCAAGTCTTTTGTTTCACGAATAGTTTCCAAAATCTCTGGATGTTGTGCATCAAAGAAATCATGAAACTCTTCCTCAAAACGAACAATGTCATCTACAGGAATCGTATCCAAGAAACCATGTGTCAAAGCATAAAGAATGGTTACTTGTTTCTCAACAGGTAATGGTTTATGAACTGGTTGTTTCAGAACTTCAACGGTACGACGTCCACGATTTAACTTAGCTTGAGTAGCCGCATCCAGATCAGAACCAAACTTAGTGAAGGCTTCCAACTCACGATATGAAGCAAGGTCGATACGAAGTGTACCAGCAACCTTCTTCATAGCTTTGATTTGTGCAGAACCACCTACACGAGATACTGATGAACCCGCATCGATGGCTGGACGAATACCTGCATTGAAGAGACCATCGCCAAGGAAGATTTGACCATCTGTGATTGAAATCACGTTGGTTGCGATATAAGCAGAGATATCTCCTGCTTGTGTCTCGATAAATGGTAGAGCTGTGATTGAACCACCACCAAGATCATCAGAAACCTTAGCTGAACGCTCAAGCAAACGGCTATGAAGGTAGAAAACATCCCCAGGGAAGGCTTCACGACCTGGTGGACGACGAAGCAAGAGGGAAAGTTCACGATAAGCGACCGCTTGTTTTGAAAGATCATCATAAACGATCAAAACATGCTTCCCTTGGTACATAAACTCTTCTGCCATAGCAACCCCAGCATAAGGAGCTAGGAAGAGCAATGGAGAAGGTTGTGAAGCAGAAGCTGTCACAACGATTGTGTAGTCCAAGGCACCGTACTGACGAAGTGTTTCAACTTGCGTACGAACTGTTGACTCTTTTTGTCCAATCGCTACATAAATACAGATCATATCTTGACCTTTTTGGTTCAAAATAGCATCAATAGCGATCGTTGTTTTCCCTGTCTGACGGTCACCGATAATCAACTCACGTTGACCACGACCAATCGGAACAAGGGCATCAATAGCTTTCAAACCTGTTTGCAATGGTTCTGATACAGACTTACGTTGCATAACGCCAGGAGCTGGCGCTTCTACTGGACGAGACTTATCAGTATGGATTTCTCCAAGACCGTCAACTGGACGGCCAAGTGGATCCACAACACGTCCAATAAGGCTCTCACCAACAGGAACTTCCATGATTTTACCTGTACGGCGAATGGTATCGCCTTCACGGATATCTGTAAAGTCACCTAAGATGATAATCCCAACGTCTGTAGACTCCAAGTTTTGCGCCATCCCATAAGAGCCGTTTTCAAAAATCAACAGCTCTCCACTCATGGCATTTTCAAGGCCGTGAGCACGCGCAATTCCGTCCCCGATATAGGTTACAACACCTGTTTCCGATACATCAAAATTGGGTTTGAAATTTTCAATTTGTTGCTTAATTAAAGCGCTGATTTCTTGTGCGTTAATTGCCAAAAGAACACCACTTTCTATTTCAAATTTTCTTTAACAACTCGAAGTTGTTGTTTAATACTCACATCAATTGTCTTGTGATTAGCAAAAATGACAAAACCACCAATGAGTTCTTCATCAATTTGTTCTTTGACGCTCCGCACTTTCAGAGACATTTTTTTCTCTATCAATGGGAGCAGACGTTCCTTCTGTTCATCTGTTAAAGGATGAGCTGAAGAAATCATGACTACAAAACGATTGGTCTCTTTTTCAAGGCGATTCAAACAATCTGCAATTACTTCATAAAAAAGGTTTGCTCTGTGATTGTAAACCAGAACTTGAATAAAGTTTTGCATTAAAGGTGACACAGAGTCTTGAAAGAAACGAACTGTTTTTTCCTTATCTGACTCATCAACTGCTACCTGAGCTAAAAAAGAAGGTAAGCCCGTTTCTTCTGCGACTTGCTTGATTTGATCCAAGTCTGAAAAAATCCGGTCCTCTTCTCCTTTTTCAATCACTAATTGGACAAAAGGCATGCTGTATTTTTCAATTACCTTTGCTGTTTTCTTGTCCATTAGGCTTCTCCTAGCTGATCTATATACTGATCAATGAGTTCCTTATGGGCATGACTGTCAAGGTTTTGTGAGATGATTTTCCCAGCTAGACTAACTGTCAAATCTGCCACCTCGCCCTTAACACTTTGTAAAGCCTCAGCTTTGTTTTGCGCAATTTCTTGGTTAGCTTTTTCTTTCAAGCGACCAGCTTCTAGCTTAGCTTCAGCCAAAATATCTGATTTACTCTTTTCAGCTGTCTCTTTAGCATTTTCAATGATAGTTTTAGCTTCACTACGACTACCTGCTAATTCATCTTCGCGCTTTTGAGCAAGAGTCTCTGCTTTTTGACGAGCTTGTTCAGCGCCATCAATATCAGCAGCAATCTTTTCAGCTCGTTCTTCAAAGATACTCGTCAAGTTTGACCATGCGTACTTTTTGACTAGGACGACCAAAAGGATAAAAGAGCCAGCGATTAAAATAAAGTTACCAATCAATTCACCTACTGTTACATGCATCATTTACTCCTTTCTACTCTTCATCATTAATTTTATTTCCTAGATACATTGAAGACAAGACTGTGAATACATAGGCCTGAACACAGGAAATAAACACAGAGAATGCCGTCCAGACAAGATTGGTAACAAATGCGACTGGATACCAATAAAGAGCCTGATGAGAAAGAGTAATAAGCAAGCTTGCCATCACTTCTCCGGCAAAGATATTCCCGAACACCCGCAAAGCAAGTGATAGGAAATTCGTGACTTCTTCAAGGAGATTCATCGGTGTCATAAAACCTGGGGTTACAAAACCTTTTAGATACTTTTTAATACCACGACGACGAATTCCTTCTATATGGGTCATCAGGATAATTCCAAATGACAAAGCCAAGTCAAACTGGAGATTTGCAGTTGGCGATGTCCAAAGGTTTGTCCCATCTGTAGTTTGAAGTTTCGCCATCAAACCAAGATTGTTTGCGATAACCATAAAAAGAAATAAACATAAGTAAAAGAGTGAGTAATCTTTCATGTACCGAGAACCTACGTTGGGTTCTGTAAATCCGACTACAAAGTCATAGAGATACTCTAGTACATTTTGCTTTCCTTTGGGTTTCACAGTCATATTACGACTTGCCCAATAGATAAAGCCAAAAATCAGTGCCACAGACAACAAAGTCAATGCTGTCAAGGTTAAA
The DNA here is from genome assembly GCA_905221355.1 of bacterium. Lineage (GTDB taxonomy): Bacteria > Bacillota > Bacilli > Lactobacillales > Streptococcaceae > Streptococcus. The sequence continues at coordinate 122,667 of CAJNCU010000001.1, read as the reverse complement.
TCAAAGGTAACAGGACCAATATTGATGGTTGGATTGATACTTTCTTCCATCTAGAATCCTCCCTTTTCCATTTTATACTTCTCTTTATTTGATGATAAATGAAAATACGAGAGTTACAAAGAATGTTCCTTCGATAAAGGCAATCCCCATGATCATCAAACTACGCAATTGTGGGATGATGTCTGGTTGGCGAGCTGCAGACTTGAACAAACCGTTCATCAAAAATCCTTCTGCAAGAGATACACCCATACAGGCAAGACATAGACCGAAAAATGTTAAATTCATGATGAATTCTCCTTTTATTTAAAATTTACTTACTTAGTTTAGTCCTAAAATTTGTTTTTGTCAACTTTTTACTCATGTTGAAAGCGTTTCAGATGATTTATTTTTATTTTTGCTATTTTTATACCACTGTATAGATAAGTTTCTCATTTTATGATGAAATGTGTTTCCACTTTCTCTATATTTTCCGAAATAAATTGAAAAATCCAAGTTTAGAACTTGGATAGATTCATTTTATTTGAAATAGTAGGAATAGTGTTGTTTACACCCTGGATTAAATGGAGATTTGCAATAAGGGCAGGCTATCTGCTTTTGATATTCTTGAAATGTTATTGTCCTCATACAAGCCCCACATAAAATCGGTCGATCCTCCGCAAGCGTCAAGGGGTAAGGTGAAAACAAATGCGTTTCTATAGCATTGTGGCACTGATAGCAAGCATAGTATTTTTTACACTCATAGCACTGGAGGGAAATAATATCCTTTTCACCATGATAGTGAACACATCTGCTTTCATTATCTACCAACAATCCTTGCACTTGAATCATTCACTTTTCCTTATCTAGGCACGAACTGTGACACTTGTCCCGTCTTCCTTATAGAGATTGATAAGACCTTCTTTGAGAGCTCGAACCATATCCCCAGCTTGCACAGGTTGAGGAACCTTAATGGTCAAGAGTTCCATTGGATTTGGAGCACGGTCGATTTTATTGCCTTTAGAATCGTGAAGATTTTCGATATAGGTTTCAAAATGACGGAAACCTGGTCCATAAAACTCAACTTGATCTCCTTCATTGATAACATTCCGTTGACGAATGGTTGCTGTCTGGGTTGCATCATCATAAGAAACAACCTCAGCGACAAACTTGTATTCAGGGATTTTACGACGTGCACCAAACAACTGTTCATTTTCTGTAGGTGTGCTATAGTAGAAACCTGTTGCCAATTCACGTTGGGCAACTTTCCACATCTCATCTACCAGGTCTTGTTTAATAGCTTCAAATTTTTCTGGGCTTTCAAGGTAAGCATCCACAGCCGCCTTGTAACAGTTGGTTACAGTGGAAACATAGTGGATAGATTTCATGCGGCCTTCAATCTTGAGACTGTCTACACCGTTTTCGATCATATCTGGAATATGGTCAATCATGGACATGTCAACGGCTGACATCGAAAATTCTTCTGGAATTTCACCTTTAAGACTCTTGCGTTCTTGACCAAAAGGCATGTCGTAAAGGTCGTATTTCCAACGGCAAGACTGCGAACAACCACCACGGTTGGCATCACGCATACTCATGTGGTTTGATAGCGTACAGCGACCTGAGTAGGAAATACACATGGCTCCGTGAACAAAGGCTTCAATTTCTACATCAGTGCGTTTGCGAATCTCTGCCAATTCTTCCATTGAAACCTCACGCGCCAAAACGACACGAGTCAAGCCCAGTTCTTTCCAAAATTCAAGCGTTTCATAGTTCGTCGCACTGGCTTGGGTAGAGAGGTGGATTTCAAGACCTGGTGCTTCTGTTGCTGCAATCATAATTAAGGCCGGATCTGACACGATAACTGCCGCAATCCCAATGTCACGCAACTTACGGAACCACTCACCAGCCCCAGCTTCATTTCCTTCGTGCATAACCATGTTGGCAGCTACATAGACCTTGGCACCATACTTGGCAGCGAACTGCACGCCTTCTTCCATCTGTTCAAAGGTGAAGTTTCCTGCACGGCTACGAAGACCATAAGCTTGTCCACCTATAAAAACAGCATCAGCTCCATACCGAACAGCCACTTTTAGCTTCTCTAAAGTCCCTGCAGGCGATAAAACCTCAGGACGTTTTAATGTTTTTGTCATTTTTTCTCCTATTTGCAATATAAAAGTTTGACGTTTTTCCTTCTCATTTTATAGTAAATAAAGGATAAAATCAAGCCTAGACATATTGTTTTGACAATTCTAATCTTTTAAGAAAACAAAAAACTAGCCTTTCTAAACTAGTTATTTTCAAGATAAAATTCAAAGCGTTCACCCACGTATTGACTCTTTACATATTCAAAAGCTGTCCCATCTTCAAGATAAGAAACCTGAGTCAAGGCTAAAATCGCATGCCCCTTTTCGACTTCCAGATAGTCAGCAATCTTTTCCTTAGCCAATCTCGCATAAATGGTCTGTTGGGATTTGCCAATCCGGTAGCCATACTGCTGCAAGGTTTGAAAGAAGTGACTGGTGATTTCTTCTTTTTTGAAATCCTTAATAAATTTCTCAGGAATGGATGCGACTTCATAGACTAGCGGTACTTGGTCAGCATAACGCACCCGTTCCATGCGGATAATATTCTCTGTTGGAGTAATCCCCAGCTTTGCGATCTCTTGCTCATTTGGAATGGTTCTTCTGTAAGAAATGAGTTGGCTGGAAGGTACTTTCCCCTGAGATTTGACAATCTCCGTAAAACTGGTTGTTCCTCGCATTTTTTCTTGGACACGAGTGCTAGAGACAAAGGTTCCACTTCCTACACGACGCTCCAAAACTCCTTCCTCGACCAAGAGAGAGATGGCTTGGCGTAATGTCATCCGGCTAACTTGAAACTGTTCCGCTAAATCTCGCTCACTTGGAAGTCTCTCTCCAATTTTCCAATGATGCTCATCTATATCCTTCTTGATCTGATCGTGGATTTTCATATAAGCTGGTAACATGATTCTCACTTCTTTTCTTTATTTTCTCCATTGTACCGTATTTGCTAATAAAAAGTCAAACTTTGCCTTGTTTAGTTGGTAATTCGCCCCTATTTGTGATAGAATATTGAAAAAGATATTTCTTTTGAGAAAGGAAAAAGATGAGCAACATTTCAACTGATTTGCAAGATGTCGAAAAGATCATTGTGCTGGACTATGGTAGCCAATACAACCAGCTGATTTCACGCCGTATTCGTGAAATTGGTGTTTTTTCAGAGCTAAAAAGTCACAAAATCTCAGCTGCAGAGGTTCGTGCGATTAACCCTGTAGGGATCATCCTCTCTGGTGGACCAAACTCTGTATACGAAGATGGTTCATTTGATATTGACCCAGAAATTTTTGAACTTGGCATTCCAATTTTGGGAATCTGCTATGGTATGCAACTTTTAACTCATAAACTTGGAGGAAAAGTTGTTCCTGCAGGTGATGCTGGTAACCGCGAGTATGGCCAATCACCACTTACTCATACCACTTCTGCCCTCTTTGAAGGGACTCCTGAAGAACAGATTGTTTTGATGAGTCATGGCGATGCTGTTACAGAGATTCCAGCTGATTTTGTTCGTACTGGCACTTCTGCTGACTGTCCTTATGCAGCTATTGAAAACCCAGAAAAGCACATTTACGGTATCCAATTCCACCCAGAAGTGCGCCATTCTGTATACGGAAATGATATCCTTCGCAACTTTGCCCTTAACATCTGTAAGGCTAAAGGCGACTGGTCAATGGACAACTTCATCGACATGCAGATCAAGAAAATCCGTGAAACTGTAGGTGACAAGCGTGTTCTTCTAGGTCTATCAGGTGGTGTTGACTCTTCTGTTGTTGGGGTTCTTCTTCAAAAAGCAATCGGTGATCAATTAATCTGTATCTTTGTAGATCACGGTCTTCTCCGTAAGGGAGAGGCCGACCAAGTTATGGACATGCTTGGTGGTAAGTTTGGTTTGAATATCGTCAAAGCAGACGCTGCAAAACGCTTCCTTGACAAACTTGCTGGCGTTTCTGACCCTGAACAAAAACGTAAAATCATCGGTAACGAGTTTGTTTATGTCTTTGATGACGAAGCAAGTAAGCTAAAAGATGTGAAATTCCTTGCTCAAGGAACGCTTTACACTGACGTGATTGAGTCTGGTACAGATACTGCTCAAACCATCAAGTCACACCACAACGTTGGTGGTCTACCAGAAGACATGCAGTTTGAATTGATTGAACCATTGAACACTCTTTATAAAGATGAAGTCCGTGCTCTCGGTACAGAGCTTGGTATGCCAGACCACATCGTATGGCGTCAACCATTCCCTGGACCTGGTCTTGCTATCCGCGTCATGGGGGAAATCACTGAAGAAAAACTGGAAACAGTCCGTGAGTCAGACGCAATCCTTCGTGAAGAAATCGCAAAAGCTGGACTTGACCGTGATATCTGGCAATACTTCACTGTCAACACAGGCGTTCGTTCAGTCGGTGTTATGGGTGATGGTCGTACTTATGACTACACGATTGCCATTCGTGCGATAACTTCTATCGATGGCATGACAGCTGACTTTGCCAAAATTCCTTGGGAAGTTCTTCAAAAAATCTCTGTTCGTATCGTTAACGAAGTAGACCACGTTAACCGTATCGTCTACGATATCACAAGTAAACCACCTGCAACCGTTGAGTGGGAATAGGCCAATCGCACTTAAAAAGAACTCTGAATCAGATTCAGAGTTCTTTTTTATATGCAGGGAAAGCATTTCTGCTTTCCTTTTTTTATTTGCGTTTCTTCTTCGCTTTTTTCATTTTGTTGGCCATGCGTTTCATAGACTGTTTCATGGCGAATTCGCCAATTTTACCTTTAAGTCCGCCACCAAACATCTGGGTCATATCTGGCATGCCTGCTCCTCCAAGAGCTGACATATCGGGCATTCCACCTTGTCCCATCATGCCTTCAAGGGCTGACATATCCATCCCTCCCATACTTGGCATATTTTTAGGAAGGTTATTTGGATTGATTCCCATCTGCTTCATCATCTTGTTCATATCCCCAGACATGACACCTTGCATGAGCTGTTTGGCCTGGTTAAAGTCTTTGATGAATTTATTGACTTCGACAAAGGTATTTCCAGAACCTGCAGCGATACGACGGCGACGACTTGGATTTAACAAATCAGGGTTTTCACGCTCCTCAGGTGTCATAGAAGACACAATGGCACGTTTGCGCGCAATCTGGCGCTCATCCACCTTCATATTTTGAAGGGCAGGGTTGTTAGCCATACCTGGAATCATCTTGAGCAAGTCTTCCATCGGTCCCATGTTTTGCACCTGATCCAATTGATCAATGAAATCATTGAAATCAAAGGTGTTTTCACGCATCTTTTCAGCCATTTCAAGGGCCTTCTGCTCATCGTATTCCTGAGAAGCTTTCTCAATCAATGTCAGCATATCCCCCATGCCAAGGATACGGCTTGACATACGATCTGGGTGGAAGGTTTCGATATCTGTAATCTTTTCACCCGTACCAGTGAACTTGATAGGTTTACCAGTGATGTGGCGAACAGACAAAGCCGCACCACCACGAGTATCCCCATCAATCTTGGTAAGGATAACACCAGTCACTTCTAACTGAGCATTAAACTCACGGGCAACATTAGCCGCTTCCTGACCAATCATGGCGTCCACTACGAGTAGAATTTCGTTTGGTTGGGCCAATGCTTTTACGTCACGAAGCTCATTCATGAGAAGTTCATCAATTTGCAAACGACCTGCCGTATCGATCAAGACATAGTCGTTATGATTGGCTTGTGCTTGCTCCAAACCTTGACGAACAATCTCAACAGCTGGAACCTCTGTTCCAAGTGCAAAGACAGGAACATCAATCTGTTGTCCAAGTGTCTTCAACTGGTCGATAGCAGCTGGGCGGTAAATATCCGCCGCAATCATCAAAGGACGGGCATTTTCTTCCTTCTTGAGTTTGTTAGCCAGCTTACCCGCAAAGGTTGTTTTACCAGCCCCTTGCAAACCGACCATCATGATAATGGTTGGAATTTTTGGTGACTTGATAATCTCTGCCGTATCGGAACCTAAAACGGCTGTCAGTTCCTCATCAACGATTTTGATAATCTGTTGTGCTGGATTAAGGGTATCAATGACGTCGTGCCCTACTGCACGCTCACGAACCTTCTTGATAAAGTCCTTTACAACAGGCAAAGCAACGTCGGCTTCCAGCAAGGCCAAGCGAATCTCTTTGGTTGCTTCTTGGACATCAGCCTCAGAAATTTTTCCTTTTTTTCTTAGATTTTTAAAGACGTTCTGTAAACGTTCTGTTAAATTTTCAAATGCCATTTTTCTTCCTCTTATTCTCTATTATCAATGCTTGTTAAAATTTCTATCTGCTCCAGCAGAAAGTCATCCTTGGGATAACGCTCTAAGATCTGGTCAAAAATCTGACTGCGGACAATATAGTCCGAATACATGTGCAGTTTCATCTCATAATCTTCTAAAATCTTTTCCGTCCGCTTGATATTGTCATAGACAGCCTGACGACTGACACCGAACTCCTCAGCAATCTCAGCAAGACTATAATCATCAGCATAATAGAGTTCAATATAGTTCATCTGCTTGTCTGTCAAAAGCGCCGCATAAAATTCAAAAAGGGCGTTCATACGATTGGTTTTTTCGATTTCCATAACTTTTATTATACCAAAAAAACGATTATACTTCTAGAGTAGAAGCACTTCAAATAGAGTAAGAAGAAGAAAAAAAAGAACCTTGCAAGGCAAGATTCTTTTAGTGTCTGACTTAAATAATTGTTCTTCTGGGAACTTAATCGAATTAAGCTTCGATTTCTGTAACCATACCTGAACCAACAGTACGTCCACCCTCACGGATAGAGAATGTAGTACCTTGTTCTACGGCGATTGGGTGGATCAACTCAACGTCGATAGTCACGTTATCACCAGGCATTACCATTTCAGTACCTGCTGGAAGTTCGATTGAACCTGTAACGTCAGTAGTACGGAAGTAGAATTGTGGGCGGTAGTTGTTGAAGAATGGAGTGTGACGTCCACCTTCTTCTTTAGTAAGGATGTAGACTTCACCTTTGAATTTAGTGTGTGGGTTGATTGAACCTGGTTTAGCGATAACTTGTCCACGTTCGATTTCGTCACGTTGAATACCACGAAGAAGGACACCTACGTTATCTCCGGCAAGACCTTCATCAAGTTGTTTACGGAACATTTCAACACCAGTAACAACTGCTTTTTGAGTTTCATCTTTGATACCAACGATTTCAATTTCGTCGTTGACACGAACAGTACCACGGTCGATACGTCCTGAAGCAACAGTACCACGTCCAGTGATTGAGAATACGTCTTCGACTGGGAGAAGCAATGGTTTATCTGTATCACGTTCTGGTTCTGGGATGTACTCATCAACAGTATCCATCAATTCCATGATGATATCTTCGTATTTAGTATCACCTTCAAGTGCTTTAAGAGCTGAACCTTGGATAACTGGAAGATCGTCACCTGGGAAGTCGTATTCTGACAAGAGGTCACGGATTTCCATTTCAACCAATTCAAGCAATTCTTCGTCGTCTACCAAGTCAACTTTGTTCATGAAGACGATAAGGTGTTTAACACCAACTTGACGTGAAAGAAGGATGTGTTCACGAGTTTGTGGCATTGGTCCGTCAGTTGAAGCTACTACAAGGATAGCTCCGTCCATTTGAGCGGCACCAGTGATCATGTTTTTAACGTAGTCCGCGTGTCCTGGAGCGTCGATGTGAGCATAGTGACGTTTTGCAGTTTCATACTCAACGTGCGCAGTGTTGATAGTGATACCGCGTTCGCGTTCTTCTGGAGCAGCATCGATAGACGCATAGTCTTTAGGTTGGTTAACTGCTGAAGGCAAGCGACGTGCCAAAACAGTTGTGATAGCTGCAGTCAAAGTAGTTTTACCGTGGTCAACGTGTCCGATAGTACCAATGTTAACGTGTGGTTTACTACGATCGTATTTTTCTTTTGCCATTTGAGTAAAAGCCTCCAATAAAATATATTTTATAGATAGACAGTAGGCAATACAGTCTAACTTTCCTTACTATTTTATCAAATTTCTGCTAAATTGCAAGTGTTTTACACATATTTTGTGAATTAATCTGAATCTTACAAAGTGCTGTTCTTCTGCTTCTTTATACAATTCAAGCGGTATTATGCTCACAAAAAAATCAGGTTTCCCCTGATTCTAAATGGATTCTGATTTTTCCAGTTCTTTAGCTTCCTTATGATTTTCATATAATTTTGCCAAGAACTTAGTGATTTCTTTGAGAATAGAGTAGGTTGGCACTGCTACGACCATTCCTATGACACCGTAGATATTACTTGACAGTAAAAGGAGCACCAAAATCGTAATCGGATGTACTTTCATAACTCCTCCAACGATACGTGGATAAAGAACATTTCCATCAATCTGCTGAATAATAAGCATATAGGCAACCGCAATCAGCATACGATGAGGATCCGTGAATACATTCGCAATCACCATCGGAATCAAGCCAATACTTGGACCAACATAAGGAATTAAATTTGCGATTCCAGAGAAAATAGCAAAAACAAGAGCGTACTTTAATCCGATAACGCTATAACCAATATAGGCTAAACATCCAATAATAACCGCATCAATCGCAATTCCGCTGATATAACGTGCTATGGTTGTATTGAGATTGGTTAAAAGGCTAGAAAGATTCAATTTGTCATGTTTTAAGACGGTACGTTCCAACATTGGTAGCAACTTATGTCCGTCTAACAAGAAATAAATCAAAAATACAGGAGTCATAATGAGAATCAGAACCGTGCTAAACAAGGCTGAAAGGACGCTTCCTAAACTGTTGCTGACGCTATTAAGAATATTCTGTAGGATATCCACATAGGAGAGATTTAACTGTTGAATTGTTTGTTGAATATCGATATTCTGGAAAATAGGGTTCATTGACAAATCAATAACCAAATCTTGCAATCTACTATAGATGTTTTGACTAGAAATAATCAAGCTAGTCAACTGATTAATCAGAATCGGCAAGAGATAGACGACCCCTACAACGATGGCACCAATTAAAGCACAGAGAGTGACCAAGACACCAATTAGACGATTAATCTTACATCTCTTTTCCAAAAAGGTAACGATTGGATTGGTAATGTAGTAAAAAAATCCACCTAACAAAAATGGAATCATGATGGTATTAACAACCGTCACGAAAGGAGTAATAATCGCCCCCATCTCTCTCCAAAGATAGAAAATCAGTGTTAATAATAAAATTTCAGCTGTCCAAAAAAATAATTTGTTTCTACGGAACATAGGCATCCTCCTCTATTTATTTTATCATATTTCTTCAAAAGATAAGATGGCTTTAGTATAAAAGTGAGAATATTTTTTTTCTTTATGATAGAATAAAGCTAATATGAAAAAAATAATTCTATCTTTTATAACACTTTTTGTTTTTGGAACAGTTTCTACTGTTTCTGCTCAGGAGTTTGATGTTGCTGCTAAACATGCCATTGCTGTCGAGGCTACAACTGGAAAAATCCTCTACGAGAAAGATGCAAATCAGCCTGTAGAAATTGCTTCTATTACGAAACTGGTTACAGTCTATTTGGTCTATGAGGCCTTGGAACAAGGAACCATCAGCCTATCTACACCTGTCGATATTTCGGACTATCCTTACAAACTTACAACCAATTCTGAGGCAAGTAACGTCCCTATGGAAGCTCGAAATTATACTGTTGAACAATTATTAGAGGCTACAATGGTATCCAGTGCAAACAGTGCTGCGATTGCGCTAGCAGAAAAGATTGCTGGTTCTGAGAAAGACTTTGTAGACAAAATGAGGGCTAAACTTCTTGAATGGGGAATTCAAGATGCAACTATTGTAAATACAACTGGTTTAAATAATGAGACCCTTGGTGATAATATCTATCCCGGTTCTAAAAAAGATGATGAAAACAAGTTGAGTGCCTACGACGTTGCAATAGTCGCTCGTAATCTCATCCGAGATTATCCTCAAGTTTTGGAAATCACCAAAAAGCCAACTTCTACTTTTGCTGGACTTGAAATCCACTCAACCAACTATATGTTGGAAGGAATGCCAGCCTATCGTGGTGGTGTCGACGGTTTGAAAACAGGTACTACCGACAAAGCCGGTGCTTCTTTCGTTGGAACAACCGTTGAAAAAGGGATGCGTATCATTACGGTTGTTTTAAATGCAGACCAGCAAGATAGCAACCCTTATGCACGTTTTACTGCAACTTCTTCACTTTTAGATTATGTTTCTGCGAACTTTGCTTTAAAAACTGTCGTTCAGAAAGGCGAAACTTATAAAGATAGTAAAGTGACAGTCCTTGACGGGAAAGAAGATAAGGTAGCCGCAATTGCTAAGTCAGATATTGCAATCGTCCAACGAGTTGGAAGTGAAACAACATCAGCTCTTCAATTCACAACAAAATCAGAAATAGCTCCACTGGAAGAAGGCAAGGTTGTCGGTACTCTAACCTATGACGATCAGGATTTGGTCGGTCAAGGTTATCTCACTTCTGAAAAACCTTCTTTTGAAATGGTCGCTGAAAAGAAAGTAGAAAAAGCCTTCTTTTTGAAGGTTTGGTGGAATCGTTTTATCCGCTTTATCAATGAAAAACTATAAAAAAATCGCGAACAATCGCGATTTTTTCTTTATTTCATTTCTTTAAAAGCCGCTTCTGCATCTGCATTGCTAATAGCACCGAACTGAATTTTTCCAATTTTACCTTGACTATCAATCAAGTATTCCGTTGGAATACTACGAATTTGGTAGGCTTGGAAGGTAGTTGCTTGCGTATCATATAGAACTGGAATATCCTTGTAACCTTGTTCTTGGTACCATTTTGGAAAGTCTTGAACTGTTTTTTCACCTTGTAGACCTGGTGCAATGACACTCAAGATTTCAAAGTCTCGATCTTGTTTGGCAGCTAATTCCATCAGCTCAGGCATGCTTTTTTTACATGGTCCACACCAAGATGCCCAGAATTTCAAATAGACCTTTTTCCCTTTATAGTCTGATAACTTCACTTCTTTGCCATCCATAGACTGCAAGGTAAAGTCTGGCGCATCCTTACCCACTGCGATTTGTTGTACAGCAGGTTGTTTTGGACTGCTTGTCTGTTTGGTTTCTTTTTCACCACAGGCAATCAACAAGAATAGAGACATGAGGCTCAATCCAGCAAAAATAACTTTTTTCATTTTTTCTCCTTTTATCCAAGAATTCCTGACAAGGCATTTAACTGCCCTAGCATTAATAATAATCCCATCAAAATAATCAAGGCTCCCCCGATTTTCTTTAGTAGAATCATATGGGGTTTTAATTTACTAAAATAGGGCATAATCCAGCCCGAAGCTAAGGCCAAAACAAGGAAAGGAAGAGCCATCCCCAATGTGTACACTAAGGTTAGTATGGCTCCTTGCCAAGCACCACTCCCTCCTGAAGCCGCTAGAGCTAAGACCGAACTTAATACTGGTCCGATACAAGGGGTCCAACCAAAACTAAAGGTTATCCCAAGTAAAAAGGCTGACAGATAGTGATTAGACTTTGATTGTTTGAAGGTGACTGTCTTTTGAACCTCCAGTTTATTGAAATGCAAGATTTCCATCTGGTGAAGACCCAAGAGGATAATGACTGCCCCCATAAAATAACGAAACCAGTCTGCATAGAGCATGTGCCCTAGGAATCCAGCTCCAAATCCTAAAATAAAGAAAATGAGGGAGATTCCTGCAATAAAGCACAAGGTCCGAATTAAGCCTGACCATGCAACGTCTCTTCCAAAAAAGCGAAAGCTTTTCGAATTTCCCTGATTATCCAGTAAAATACCAGCATAGACAGGTAGCAAAGGAAAGATGCAGGGTGAAAAGAAGGACAGAATACCTGCTAAAAAAACGGATACTAGAAATATAATTGACTCCAACGAATTACCTACTTTCTCAAAATTCTAATCCTATTTTACTACAAAAGAATAAATTTGTAAGAAGTCTGCTACGCTTATTGATTTTGACTAAATTTGACACAAAAAAAGGAGCTAAGCTCCCTTTATCTTAATACGTTCCTTCTTCACCTTGACTAGTCAAGATAACTGGACCGTCTTTGGTAATCACGAACTGGTGTTCATATTGGCAAGACAGGCCACCATCTATAGTCTTATGAGCCCAGCCAGTTTTCATATCTGTATCAATTTCCCAGTCACCAGTATTGATCATGGGTTCAATGGTTAGTACCATTCCTTCACGGAGACGGAGCCCACGGCCTGCTATACCGTAGTTAGGAACCATTGGCTCTTCGTGCATAGTTGGACCAACACCATGACCAACCAAATCACGTACGACACCATAACCGCGACTTTCAGCGTATTCTTGAATGGCCGCACCGATATCACCGATGCGATTGCCAAGAACTGCTTTCTCAATCCCTATATACATAGCTTCCTTGGTCACGTCCATCAAGTTTTTCACTTCTTCAGACGGTGTACCAACTGCATAAGCCCAGCATGAGTCTGCTAAACCACCAGTATAACTTTGGGTGTATTTTTTCATTTGCTCAACATTGTTGAAGTTGAGTTTAGAGACATTAAGATCGGATTTGGCAATTGGACCGCCCAATACCATGTCAACCTTGAGCAAATCGCCATCTTTCAAGATATAATGACGTGGAAAAGCATGAGCTACTTCGTCGTTGAGAGAGCAACAAGTAGCATAGGGATAATCCATGACTGCCCCATCCACGCCGATCTGTAGAGGAAGGAAATTTTCCTCTTTACAACGTCGACGAACGTACTCTTCAACCTCCCACATATCTACGCCTGGCTTAATCAAATCACGTAAGCCGATATGGATACTTGCTAGGAAATCACCAGCCTTGTCCATGGCTTCGATTTCACGTGCTGATTTTAAAGTTATCATTTTTTCTCCTAGATTCTAATTAATTTTAACTGTAACATTTGCTTTTGAAACAATCTGATGACCATGATAAATATCATAATCAATAATAGCTGAGCGTCTCGTGTGGTGAATAATCCGAGCCTGAATCCGCAAAATATCATCTATCTGTACAGCCTGCAAGAAATAAATCAACATCTGTTCAATGATGAGATTACGTCCGCTATTGACAACGAGGTCTTGGGTCATATGGTTGAGGATTTCAGCCAAGACTCCATTAGCAAGGACACCATTTTTCTCCAACATGAAGGGCTCAACAGTTATGACGACTTCATCATGATGATAAGACAGTTTTTGCCCGATTTGCTCTGAGAAAGTCGGCAAAGCAGAAACTTGGGAACGGCTCATCTTTTCCATGACATCTCGTCGTGTTACGACACCGAGTAGGGTTTGGTTGCTTCTAACTACCGGAACCATCTCAAAGTCTTCTGCAATCATTCGTTGACTGACATTGGCAATATTCGTCGCTAACCCTGTTACGAATATACTGCGCGTCATCACCTTGTCAATCGTCGTGCTGGGAGACTTGTCTCCTGCGTCACGCATAGTAACAACCCCAACAACCACTTGGTGTTGGTTAACAACTGGAAAACGGCTACTTCTGTTCTTACGAACCAAGTCTAGATAGTCTTTGACTGTATCGGTTTCTCTCAAAAAACCATACTCATGACTGGGACGATAGAGCTTTTCAACTGTCAGAATATCGGTTTTGATTTGAACGTTTGAGAGAGCTTTGTTAATCATGGTCGCTACTGTAAAAGTGTCATCTTTACTTCTTAGAACTGGAATCCCTTTTTTATTGGCCAACTCAAGAACATCATCCTGAACATGAAAACCACCTGTCACGAGGACCGCATTTTCATTTTCCAAGGCTAGAAGTTGAATACGAGTACGGTCACCTACGATCACAAGACCACCATCATGGAGATAGGACAGGATATTCTGCTCTGTCATGGCCCCAATGGAAAATTTGCTAAACTCTCTCTCTAGCCCTTCCTGGCCGGCTAAAACTTCAGAGGAGGTGACTTCAGCAATTTCAGCATAGGTTAGCCGTTCAATAGCCACTTTTTTTGGCTTAACTCGTATGGTTCCACTACGTGGCCGAGTTTCAACGATGCCACGATTTTCTGCTTCTTTGATAGCTCGGTAGGCGGTTCCGTCACTAACACCTAGATGATTAGAGATACTGCGAACACTAACTCTTTTCCCAATTGGCAACTCTTCCAGATAGGACAAGATTTCCTGGTGTTTACTCATTGAATTCTCCTTTTATATATCGAAATTCAAGATAGTCTCTCATTTTTCGTGTATAGCGGTCGCTCCCCTTAAACTGTCGGACGAGACTAAATCCCGATTTTAAGGCTACTTTTTGACTAGCCTGATTCTCCAGATGAGTGATGATGGATAATTGTTTTAAACCAAATTCTTCAAAGGAAAGCTGACAAAGCTTGGTAACTACTTCTGTCATATAACCTTGTGACCAAGAATCCTTTTTTAAGAAATAACCAATTTCTGCTTCTTTTTTGATTTCATCAATCTTTTCAAATTTAATAGAGCCAATCATTTCCTGATTTCCTTGGAGACAAATTGCCCAAACACCTAGAGGAGCCTTCATAAAATAGTTGGCAAGCGCGTATTGACTTTCTTCTAAACTTGCTTGACTGGGAAAAATAAACTGCAAATTTTCAGGATTGGAAGCAATCTCGTAAAATGCTTGACTGTCACTAAAAAAGAAAGGACGCAAATACAAGCGCTCCGTTTCAAAAAAAGAAAACATTGCTAATTTGGTCCAAATATTCATAATCACCTCAACGGTTTAGTCTTCAATGAGTGTAATATCCGCTCCGAGACTACGTAATTTCTCAATAATATCTGAGTAGCCACGCAAGATAAACTCAATATTTGTAATTTCAGTTTTACCTTCAGCCATCAAACCAGCAATAACAAGCGCTGCACCAGCTCGCAAGTCTGTAGCTTTTACGCTTGCCCCGTGCAATCTACGACCACCGTTGTAGATAATATGATCATTCGTAGTCGTAATATCCGCATCCATTTTTGCTAATTCAAAAACATGGTTAACACGTTTTTCGTAAATGGTATCAATAATCGTTCCACGGCCTTGAGCTGTTAATAAAAGTGGCGTGATAGGCTGTTGCAAATCAGTTGCAAAACCAGGATAAGGAGCTGTTTTGATATTGATGGCCTTCAAATCAGACTGCTCTTCAACGAAGATACTGTCTTCTGAGACCGTCATATGAACGCCCATTTCCTCTAGTTTGGCGATAAAACCTTCTAAGTGCTCATAGAGAACGTTGTTAATACGGATTCCTTTTCCTACCGCTGCAGCAAGTGAAATATAAGTTCCAGCTTCGATACGATCTGGAATGACTTGGTGACGAGTCCCATGTAGTTTCTCGACACCATCAATAATGATAATATCAGTCCCTGCACCACGAATATGGGCCCCCATATTGTTCAAAAGGGTAGCAACATCGATAATTTCCGGTTCACGAGCCGCATTTTCAATGACAGTACGCCCCTTAGCTTTGACCGCAGCAATCATGGTGTTAATCGTTGCACCAACGCTGACGGTATCCATGTAAATACTTGCGCCATGAAGTCCCTTACCTTGGGCAGATAAATTCATATTATCTCCCTCATAGCTGACCTTAGCACCCATGGCTTCAAAGGCTTTTAAGTGAAGGTCAATCGGACGAGGCCCCAAATCACATCCACCAGGAAGTCCAACTGTAGCTTCACCAAAGCGACCTAAAAGACTTCCGTAGAAATAATAAGAAGCACGCAAGCTATTGATCTTACCATAAGGCATAGGAATATTTTGAACACCTCTTGGATCGATTTCCAAGACATCATCATAACGCTTAACAGTTGCCCCCATAATCTCCATAATTTCGACAAGACTAGCAACGTCTGAAATGTCTGGAACACAATCTAAAGTGACAATATCATCTGATAAGATAATAGCTGGAATAAGTGCTACAACACTATTTTTAGCACCACTAATGGTGATCTCACCTTGCAATGGACGTCCACCATTGATGACAATTTTTCTCATGTTTTACTCTTTCAAAATTTACTAAAAAGGTCTTTTCATTCTATTATACCATAATTTTCATTTTTTTCCCATTCCTATTGATTAAACATTCTATTTCGATAAAAAAAAGCCTATCACACAAGCGATAAAGCTTGATATGATAGGCTTTGTAATGTTAGATTAACGTACTGTACGGATACGCATTGTGTTTGTACGAACAGCTTCGCCAAGTGGTACACCTGCAACGATAACAATATCATCACCAGATTCTACCAAACCTTGCTCAACTGCAATTCTTTCAGCGAGATCAAACATATCATCAGTGTTTGATGGGCGATCAGTGGTTACTGGAATAACTCCCCAGTTAAGCATCAAACCACGCTGAGTCAATTCATCGAAAGTGATTGCCAAGATATCAGCATCTGGACGGTATTTAGAAATCAAACGAGCAGTGTGACCTGTCTTAGTAAGAGTAACCACCAACTTGATATTCATAGAATTTGTCGCATCCTTAACAGCTGAAGCCATAACCTCAGTCTTAGAATTACGTGACAAGTTAACAGATGACAAGCGACCGTATTCTTTTAAAAGAGTTTGAGCATTTTTGTCAATAGTTGCCATCGTAGTAACTGACTCAAGTGGATATTTACCATTTGCAGACTCACCTGAAAGCATTGTAGCGTCGGTTCCGTCGATAACAGCGTTAAACACATCTGATACTTCTGAACGCGTTGCACGTGGTTTTTCAGTCATAGTTTCAAGCATGTTTGTTGCTGTGATAGCGACTTTACCAGCTGCATTTACTTTTGTAATAATCATTTTTTGGTAAACTGGAACCATTTCGAATGGTACTTCAATACCCATGTCACCACGGGCGATCATGATACCGTCAGCAGCTTCAATGATTTCATCCAAGTTGTCAATACCTTGTTGGTTTTCGATTTTAGCGAACAATTGAACGTGACCGTTACCAGTTTCTTCACAGATTGCACGAACTTCGTTAACGTCTTTTGCAGTACGGACGAATGAAATCGCGATGAAGTTAATACCTTGTTCAAGACCAAAGCGGATATCATCGTTATCACGTTCAGCAAGAGCTGGGAAAGGAATTTTAGTGTTAGGGATGTTTACACCTTTTTGTTTAGCGATAACACCGTCATTTTCCACTTCAACTACAAATTCACGAGTTGCATCGTCTTTTTCTACAACGCGAAGACCAAGTTTACCATCGTCAACCAATACTTGGCGACCAACTTCAACGTCATCATAGATGTCAAGAGCACCAGCAACGTTCAAAGCAATCACTTCACGAGTTGATTTGATTCCTTGTTTAGTTGCAACACGGATTTTTTCACCAGTTTTGTATGAGTACTCTTTAGCTTCACCTTCGAACAACTCAGTACGGATTTCTGGTCCTTTAGTATCAAGAAGGAAACCAACTTTTTTACCTGCAAGTTTTTCTGCAAGTTTAACAGTTGCCATACGCTCACCTTGTTCTTGGTGGTCACCGTGTGAGAAGTTGAAACGGAAAGTGTTAGCTCCTGCTTCAATCAATTTAGCAATGTTTTTTGCTGAAGCTTCAACGTCAAGTTTTTCACCCCAGTATCCGTCATCACCGAATTTCTTTCCACCACGGATTTCAACCGCAGGACCCAAAGTTGCAACGATTTTTACACGTTTATTCATGATTTGTGACTCCTTTATATAATTTGACCTTTTATGGTCATTTTACCAGATTAGTTAAAGTTGATTATGACAAGCTCTTGTTCAAGCTAGCAAGTTCAAGGTCAGCTTTGTGAGGGTTGTTAACAACGATTTTGCCATCAGCTGTTAGGCTGAACAAGGCTCCTTCTTCTGCTGTTCCAAGAATTGGATTCTCAACCATTTTTTCGTTACGGATACCAACAGCGACACCACCGATTCCTTGTTTGAGAAGTTTAACAGCGTGTGCTCCCATACGTGACGCTAATACACGGTCACGAGCGGTTGGTGAACCACCACGTTGGATATGTCCAAGCTCAGTCACACGAAGGTCACTAGTATCTCCTGCTTCCTTGAGTTTCTTACCGAATTCATCGGCTGACATAACCCCCTCGGCCAAAACGATGATGTTGTGTTTTTTACCACATTCATAACCAGCTTTGATACTAGCTACGATATCTTCCATCTTGAAGCCTTCTTCAGGGATAATGATTTCATCAGCACCAGTTGCAATACCTGCCCAAAGTGCGATATCACCAGCATTACGTCCCATTACTTCAACAACGAAAGTACGACGGTGACTTGATGATGTATCACGAATCTTATCGATTGCATCCATTGCGGTCGTAACTGCAGTATCAAATCCGATTGTGAAGTCAGTACCTACGATATCGTTATCGATTGTACCTGGAAGCCCGATAGCAGGGAATCCATGCTCAGTCAAGCGCATAGCTCCGTGATAAGAACCGTCACCACCGATAACAACGACACCTTCGATACCGTGTTTTTTCAACTGCTCAATCCCTTTAAGTTGGCCTTCAAGTTGTGCAAACTCAGGGTAACGAGCAGAGTGAAGGAAAGTACCACCACGGGAAATGATGTCTCCTACTGAAGCAGCATCAAGTGGATAAATTTCGCCGGCAACCATACCTGCATATCCATCATAGATACCAAATACTTCCATTCCTTCTGAGATTGCTTGGCGAACTACTGCACGGATGGCAGCATTCATACCAGGGGCGTCTCCACCACTGGTCAAAACAGCAATACGTTTCATTTGGTTTTTGCTCCTTTTCCTTTTAACATTCTTACTGATTATACCACATTTAAATCGAAAATTCTTCTATTTTTTGTATTTTTAGCGATAAATCGTTTTCATGGTGATTTCCTTTAATTTCTCCTGTAAGGCAAGCTCTTTTTTTACAAAATGCCGTGTAGAAACAACTGTTTTTTGCTCCTCTTCATACCTGATAATGACAGGAATTGGGCCTTTGTATTGTTCTAGGATATTTGAAATCTCTTTATCGTATTCATGATTTTTAACTTGAATCCAGAATCGTTCCGCTACTGCTTCTTTCAAATCTTGTGCAATCATTTGCAGACGGCCATCTCGAGATTGAACTTTGCCATTGATGTAGTAAAATTTCCCTTCAGATAGGATAGAGGCGAATTTTCGATACTGATCCGAAAATACAGTCACATCCATCCGAGACTTACTATCATGAACCTGTAGAAAGGCCATATTCTCGCCCTTCTTGGTTCGAATCACCTTTAGTTTTTGCACTTCAACTAGAAGAGTGGCTTGAGCCCCCTCGGTTAGATTAGCGATCGGGGTCGTCGGATATAGGGCTTGTTTGGCAAGAGTTTGGAGAGGATGGGCACTGATACCTACCCCAATCAATTCCTGCTCCTTATAAAATTTCTCCGCCTCTGTAAAATCATCAGCCTCAGTCCAACTATAGGTTGTATCCGCAAAGAGACCTCCCAACTCCTCAACAAAGACAAATAAGTTTGGTAGGTTTACTAAGATTTTCTGACGATTCTTGTCAAATTCATCAAAAAGCCCTAGTTCAACCAAAGGTGTCAAAAGCGAAAGTTTCTTGTAATTCTTGGGGAGACGCGTGACGAAATCTTCCACACTTGAAAAAGGACGATTTTCGATGATCCAGTAAGAAAAATCTCTTGGCATGCCCTTAATGGCTTTTAGACCAAGATATATTTTCTTCTGAGCAATTTTATCGTGATAGGGAATGCTATTGATTGCTAACGGGGCTACTTCAAAGCCCATCTGCAATGCATCCACAATGTAATCACTGCTTGAATAATTCAACATGACTTGAAAGAAAATAGCAGGATAGTGCATCTTGAAATAAGCTAGCTGGAAAGCCAGCGCTGAGTAGGCATAGGCGTGGGATCTGTTAAATCCGTAGCCCGCAAACTTTTCCATCACTGCAAAAACTTGGTTGGCTTTTTCTTCTGTATGCCCAAGTTTTATAGCTCCTGTGATAAAATCTTCCTTCATTAAATGCATCTCTTTAGCATTTTTCTTACCCATGGCTCGTCTGAGAATGTCAGCTTTACCAAGACTGAAGCCTCCAAATCGCTGAGCAACCTGCATGACTTGCTCTTGATAGAGCATGATACCGTAGGTTGATGAAAGGATGTCTTCCAAGGCAGGATCCAGCACCGTCACCTTTTCTTTGCCATGCTTACGAGCCACAAAATTATCGATATAATCGCTTGCCCCTGGTCTATTGAGGGAGGTTGTGGCTACTACCTCTTCGAAGACTTGTGGCTGAACACGTTTCAAGAGTCGAATGGCGCCAGGTTGTTCAAATTGGAAAATCCCCTTGGTATTTCCAGCAGCAAAGAGGGCCAGAGTATCCTCGTCTTCCAAATCAATCTCTTCGATTTTTAGGTGTATACCTTCTGACTCAGCCAGTAATTCCTGCATTTTTTGGACAAAAGTTAAGTTACGCAGACCGAGGAAATCCATTTTTAAAAGGCCATTAGCTTCAACTGCATGTGCATCATATTGAGTGATCAGCATATCCTCACCGTATTTAAGTGGAATATAGTCTGTCAGGTCTTGGTCACTCATAACAACTCCTGCCGCATGGATAGAGGTCTGACGAGGATAACCTTCAATCTTTCGAGCAATCTCAAAAGCTTTTTGGTATTCAATCTTGCTATTGATAATCTGCCTAAACTGCAAATTCTTTTCATAGGCTGTCGTTAGCGTATCTCGAAAACTGATTTTTTTCGTAATATTGGTTAATTCGTACTCTGGAACACCATAACGTTTGAAAACATCACGAATTGCCTGTTTTGCTCCAAAGGTCGAATAAGTGACAATCTGTGCCACATGTTGACTACCATACCGATCACGAACATAGCGAATGAACTCCGGCCTATAAAGGTCAGGGATGTCGATATCGATATCGGGCATAGTATAACGCTCACGATTTAAAAAGCGCTCGAAAATCAAGTTCTTTTCAACCGGATCAATCCCTGTGATATCAAGTGAATAAGCTACTAGACTGCCAACAGCAGAACCACGCCCCATTCCCATATAGTAGCCTTGGGAGCGTCCAAAACGGAGCAAATCCCAAACTACAAGGAAATAATCGTCAAAGCCCATATCATGAATCACAGCCAATTCCTCATTCAGTCGCTCATGATAAATAGCTGAGGTTAGCCCCTTGTCACTCAAACCTTGCTCAGCTCTCTCTCTAAGTTCTTCGACCGCTGGTCTTTCAGGATTAAAGCGGGGAAGTTTTAAACTTGGGTCGATTTGATAGCTTACATTCTCTATCATACCTTGAAGATTGGCAAGCGCCTGAGGGAAGCGATTTTTAAACCGTGCTTCCAAGTCTGAGGCAGGTAAAAAAATCCCCTGTTGTGAATGTACATCCACTTCTCTCAGACTGACATTGTCCTTGACTGCTGACAAGATTTGTAAAACCTGTAGGTCTTCTTTTTCAAACGAATTGACTTGATAGAGTGGAAGAATGGGGCTAGTAAAGACTTCTTGAGGAGTATCTGGACTGACACCGATAAAATAATCATGCCCCAAATCCAGCTGTTCGACCCCATTAAAATAGGGAACAATAATGGCCACATCTTCGAGGTGGGAGGTGAAGTCAGACCATTTTTTCCGTCCAGTCATTTTTAAAGTGGATAACTTCATCAACTCTTGATAACCTTTAGTGGATAGGGCTAGAAAACGTAGAGAGAGATTCTCCTCATCTTTGACCAAGGTCAATTCTAGACCAATTAAAGGTCGAATGCCATGCTTACGAGTTGCTTCTAGAAAATGATAAGCTCCATAGAGATTATCCACATCCATAATAGCAAGGTGAGAATAGCCGTATTCTTTAGCCATTTGTACATATTTTTCAATCGAAACCACACTTTCCATAAAACTATAAACAGTCTTGGTGTCGAGCTGTGCAATCATTTCTTCTCCTCCTTGCTTTCGTTTTACTACTATTATACCATTTTAAGCTGGATATTGAAGCAACTCGGATGCTTTCTTTTCAACATCAGCATTTACAACCTCTCCGTCTTTCTCCCCTTTAATTTTTAATATTATAAGATGGATTTAAATATCATTTTAGACATTTTTATACTAAGTAAAGTATAATAAAGCCGGACTCTATATGCAATTTCACATATAAAAAATTCTAAGAAAGGGCTTTTTATTATAGTATTTATTCATCATTTTATAATAACTTACTAAATAGGTATTCCGCTTCACGAAATTTCTTGCATCAAAGTTTATTTATTCCATTTTTCCTTATTTTTTGATATAATAAATTCAGTCTGTTTTCAAAGGAGAGAACCATGCGTTTTAATCAATTTAGCTATCTTCCGACCTCTAGTTCTCAACAATTAGATGAATTAGCAAGTCTTGGTCTGGAATTGTCCCCTCAACTGCCCTTAAAAAAGCAATTTGAAGACTTCATCCGCTGGAGTTTTTTCACTTATTCTAACACGGATTATGTCTTATCCACTTTAGCCGCGGATAACGAAACAGATCTATTAACTTTTTTCCAATCAGAGCGTGATTTAACTGCTGATGTTTTCTACACGGTAGTTTTTCAACTTTTAGGGTTTAACTATCTTGTTGACTTTGAGGACGCCGAACAATTCCGTAAAGAAACTGGATTTCCTATTGTTTATGGAGATCTCATCGAAAATCTTTATCAGTTACTCAATACGCGAACGAAAAAAGGAAATACGCTCATCGACCAATTTGTTAGTGACGGACTCATTTCAGAAGACAATCACTACCACTACTTTAACGGTAAGAGCTTGGCAACCTTCTCTACTCATGATGTCATTCGTGAAGTCGTGTATGTCGAGAGCCGTGTGGATACCGATAAAGACGGTCTCCCTGACTTAGTCAAGGTCAGCATTATTCGCCCGCGTTATGATGGACAGATTCCTTCAGTTATGACTGCCAGCCCTTATCACCAAGGGACCAACGTCAAAGCTAGCGATAAAGCTCTCTACAAAATGGAAGGGGAGTTTGAGGTCAAACCTGCCCACACCATTCAGCTTGAGGAGCCCAAGCTGAATTTAGTCGAGCCTATCGGCCAAGCTGAACTCGTCTCTGAAGCTAAAGAAAAGTTAGCTCATATCAATAGCTCATACACTCTCAACGACTACTTCCTCCCACGAGGATTTGCCAATCTCTATGTATCGGGTGTTGGAACTAAAGATTCTCAAGGTCTCATGACCAATGGGGACTACCAGCAAATTGAAGCATATAAAAACGTGATTGACTGGCTTAATGGTCGTTGCCGTGCTTTCACAGACCACACACGCAAACGTCAAGTCAAGGCTGATTGGTCAAATGGCAAAGTTGCAACAACAGGAATTTCCTATCTAGGCACCATGTCCAATGGTCTCGCCACCACTGGTGTTGATGGCTTAGAGGTCATTATCGCTGAAGCAGGTATTTCCTCTTGGTACAACTACTATCGAGAAAATGGTTTGGTGACTAGCCCAGGT
Organism: bacterium; assembly: GCA_905221355.1. GTDB lineage: Bacteria > Bacillota > Bacilli > Lactobacillales > Streptococcaceae > Streptococcus. The sequence goes on along the minus strand of CAJNCU010000001.1, from coordinate 99,124 downwards.
GGCTATCCAGGTGAGGATTTTGACTCACTTGCTGAATTGACCTACTCTCGCAACCTCCAAGCCGGTGACTATATTCGTGCCAATGAAGCTCATCAAGCAGACTTAGAAAAGGTTAAAGAGAAACTCGATCGCAAGACTGGTGACTACAATCAGTTTTGGCATGACCGCAACTATCTACTCAATGCTCACAAGGTTCAAGCTGAGGTCGTCTTTACGCATGGTTCTCAGGATTGGAATGTCAAACCTCTTCATGTTTACCAGATGTTTCATGCCCTTCCAACTCATATCAAGAAGCACCTCTTTTTCCATCATGGTGCCCATGTCTATATGAACAACTGGCAGTCAATTGACTTCCGCGAGTCCATGAATGCCTTGTTGAGTAAGAAATTGTTAGGACTTGACTCAGACTATCAACTTCCTACTGTCATCTGGCAGGACAATACTACACCGCAAACTTGGCAGAGACTTGATGACTTTGGCAAACAGGACGAACTGCATACCTTCTCTCTTGGAGTTGAAGAAAAGGTAATTCAAAACCAGTATGATCAAAAAGATTTTGAGCGTTATGGCAAGACTTACCAGACCTTCAACACAGAACTTTACCAGGGAAAAGCCAATCAAATCACTATTGACCTTCCGGTGACCAATGACATCCACTTAAATGGTCGAGTCGAACTGAAACTTCGTGTCAAATCAAGTACAAACAAGGGCTTATTGTCTGCTCAAGTCCTCCAACTAGGACAACAGAAGTACCTTCAACCCTATCCAGCGGTTCAATCAGTCCGAACCATTGATAATGGTCGTTACCACATGTTAGAAAATCTCTGTGAACTGCCATTCAACCCAAGTTCCCAACGTGTCATCACCAAAGGCTACCTCAATCTTCAAAACCGAAATGATCTCTTGACAATCGAAGAAATTCAACCAAATGAATGGATGGACTTCAAGCTAGAGCTCCAACCAACTATTTACAAACTTAAAGAAGGAGACACTCTCCGCTTGGTTCTCTACACAACAGACTTTGAGATTACAATTCGAGATAATACAGACTATCACTTGACTGTTGATTTAGCACAGTCTACTATCACTATTCCCTCATAAAAGGAGCTATTAACACTTATGAACAAATCTGAACACAGACACCAACTTATTCGTGCCCTCGTTTCAAAAAATAAAATCCATACCCAAGCAGAATTGCAAGCCTTGTTAGCCGAAAACGATATCCAAGTTACTCAGGCTACCTTATCACGCGATATCAAAACCATGAACCTTTCAAAAGTACGAGAAGAAGATAATTCTTACTACGTGTTAAATACAGGCTCTATCTCCAAGTGGGAAAAACGTCTCGAAAATTATATGGAAGATGCTCTTGTTATGTTGCGTCCTGTCCAACACCAAGTTATTTTGAAAACTTTACCCGGTTTAGCCCAATCATTTGGATCTGTAATTGATTCCTTGGACTTTCCAGATGTCATTGCAACGCTTTGTGGAGATGATGTCTGCATGATTATCTGTGAAGATGCTACAAAAGCGCAAGCTTGTTTTGAAAGCCTTAAAAAATACGCACCACCATTTTTCTTTGGTGAATAAAACAAATCCCGTGATCAAAAAATCACGGGAATTTTTTATTTCTTTGACTGTGTTTCTTCTTTCTTTGTGCGTGCTAATCGAAGAGCACGTTTAGGGTTGAGACGATTAAACAATTCTTCTAGTTTCTTTTCATTCCACACATCTGCTGCAGAAACAAAATTTCCATCTGCATCTCGGAATGATATCGGTTTATCTCCCATATCACTCTCCTAGTCTACAAATTCAAACTCAAATTTATCGATGCGAACCAAATCACCATCTTTGGCTCCACGCGCACGAAGGGCTTCATCAACCCCCATACCACGAAGCTGGCGGGCAAATTTCATAACTGATTCGTCACGGTCAAAGTTGGTCATGTTAAAGAGTTTCATGAGTTTTTCACCAGAAAGTACCCATGTAGCATCATCATCACGACTAATCTCAAAGGCCTTTTCTTCCTCATCAAAGCCGTAGTATGCCTCTTCTTCCATATCAGACTCATCATAGATCGGAAATTCTGGAGTCTTGTCTAACAACTCGGCTGTGGCATCCAAAAGAGTCGCCAAACCTTGCTTGGTCAATCCAGAAATAGGAAAGATGGCTGGAAGTTCCTCAAACTCGTCGTAGTTTGCTGCCAACTTTTCCTTGAAAGTTTTAAGATTTTCCTGACTTTCAGGCATATCCATCTTGTTGGCCACAATGATCTGCGGACGTTCCATGAGACGAAGGTTGTAGGATTCCAATTCCTTATTGATAGCAAGGTAGTCCTCATAAGGATCACGTCCTTCACTAGCTGACATATCGATGACATGGAGGATAACTCGTGTACGTTCAATATGACGGAGAAACTGGGTTCCAAGACCAACACCTTGACTAGCCCCTTCAATCAAACCTGGAAGATCTGCTACTGCAAAAGATTCACCTGACTGCGTACGAACCATACCCAAATTAGGGACAATCGTCGTAAAGTGGTAAGCACCGATTTTGGGTTTGGCTGAAGTGATAACACTAAGCAATGTTGACTTTCCGACAGATGGAAAACCGACTAGACCAACATCTGCTAAGATTTTCAATTCCAGTTGCAACTCACGTTCTTGACCTGGCTCTCCATTCTCAGAGATTTCAGGCGCAGGATTTTTTGGTGTTGCAAAACGGATATTCCCACGACCACCTCGACCGCCGTGAGCCACGATAAATTCTTGACCATGTGCAATCAAGTCTGTAATGACTTTACCTGTTTCTGCATCACGTACAGTAGTTCCCTGTGGCACACGAACACGAAGGTCTTCTGCACCACGTCCATGCATTCCTTTGGTCATCCCTTTTTCACCGGAATCAGCCTTAAAATGACGGTTATAGCGGAAATCCATCAAGGTACGTAAGCCTTCGTCTACCACGAAAACAACGTTACCTCCACGTCCACCATCACCACCCCACGGACCGCCATTAGGGACATATTTTTCACGACGAAAGGCAACCATGCCATCGCCACCATTACCAGCCTTGACCTTGATCTTGGCTGTATCTAAAAACATACTCATATTTTCTTCTCACTTTAAAAAGGCTGGGGAGAACCCAGTCATTAGTTATTGTTTCTATTCTCGCAGCTTGCTTAGAATCTGCTAAAAGCTCCAAGCGCAGTTGCAAAGATACCAGCAAGGGTTACAAACAACATGATGAGCACGACAACAAGTGTCACTTTCTCAAACAATGTTTTTTTACGTTTTCCATTATCTCCAAAAGCCATAACTTCTCCTTTTCACTTTATAATTCTAGTTTAATAGTCTGTCGAAACTGGTGCAACCACCCATAAAATGATGTAAGCAAGGATTCCTGCTCCATAACAAAATGCAAGAACACCCCAAACAACACGAATAATTGTTGGGTCAATATCAAAATAATGGGCAACTCCTGCACAGACTCCAGCAATTTTCTGGTCTTTTCCACTTCGCATTAATTTTTTCATAGTATTTTCCTCTTATTCTATTATTTGAATTCATCTTTCCAATAATCTCTGATGCTGGATAATTGCTTCCGAGAAGCCCGCAAAATACGCTTAGACTCTTTTACTGGGCTTGTAACAGCCTGTTGGGGTAGATATAAAATCGTTTTCAAAAAGCGCTGACTAACAGGTTTCCCATCATGTAATTCATGTTCAAAGTTATTGGAGATAATGGCATCGAGGTAAAACTCATGTACTCGTTTTCCAAAGTTTTCAGCCGAAATCTCATACAACTTATCCGCCAACTTTTGTTCAGACATATCAGGAGTAGCAATCAAGGCTTCAAGAATAGCTCCTGCAAGCTCTCGTTCTCCATAGTAGAGGGTCCCAAACATTTTATCATTGATCAGATTTTCAAGATAGGGGTTGCCATGAGCAATAACAGGCGTTCCACTGGCTAGACTTTCCAGATAGGTTAAGCCCTGAGTTTCACTCGTAGAGGCTGAGATAAAGAAATCAGCTGCTTTATAGTACAAGGCTGTCTCACTTGGAGCAATCATACCTGTAAAAATCACATGTTTTTGTATGTTTAATTTCCCTGCTTGTTCTTTCAGACTATCCAGATAAGGTCCGTCTCCAGCAACAACCAACTTCACCTTGTCTTCTTCTTTCAAAACCTGTGCAAAGGCAGCTAAGACTGCTTGGATATTCTTCTCAAAGGAGATACGAGAAAGGCTCAGTAGCATTTTTTCGCCTTCCTGAATACCTAACTTCGAACGAAGCTCTTGTAAGTTTTCCTCTTTGATCTCAGGTCGTTCAAACTTAGCCAACTCAATTCCAGTTGGGATGACACGCTTTTCAACCTTGACTTTGTATTTAGATAAAAGGTCACGAACAATTTCACTAGGGCAAATCACGCCATCTACATCACGAAGGAAACCACGTACCAGATATTTTACCATACTTGGACGAATCAACATCCCCTTAGCAATATAATGCACATAGTCTTCGTACTGGGTATGGTAGGTATGGATAACAGGAATTCTCAATTCTCGTGCGATCCAAATCCCTAATAATCCAAGTGAAAATTCTGTCTGGGTATGAATGATATCGAGTTGATACTGCTTGGCGATTTCAAGTGCCTTTGTAAAACCTCGATAGGCAAATCGTCGATCTTTAAATGCAAAGAAAGGGACACTTGGAATTCGAATAATTTGCCAATCCTCGTAGCGGTTCACATCTTTATCGGTGGTTGTAAAGATAAAAACTGCATGGCCTTGCTTCTCAAGCTCTGTCTTCAAGGTTCGAATACTGGTCGCAACCCCGGAAACCTGAGGAAAATAGGTGTCTGTAAATAAACCAATTCGCATAGATTACCTCACTTTTTACCTAGAGCAGCCTGTTCCCGATAAAATTTTAACCAAATTCCCAGTAAACGCTCTTCTGAATACTGCTTGGATATCCTTTTAGCTTTTTCTTTCAATTCTTTCAACGCTTCAGGATTTTCTTTATATTCTAGGATTGCTTCTCTCATCTCAGAGACATCACTTGTAGCACGATAATCTCCCTCAAGAATGACCTTATACAGGTCCAAATCCCTTAACATAATAGGAGCCTCGCAACTAGCTGCCTCTAAGATGGTCATAGGGAATAGTTCATTATAGCTAGGTAGTAAGAACAAATCAGCTAAAGCATACAGTTCCCGCATCCTCTCCGGTGACACAATACCTGGGAAAATTAGATTTTTAGGTGGATTGTCCATAATCTTCTTATAGCGTTCATAACCATCTGTTATTCCACCAAATGAAAAACCACCAGCCCAGATAAAGGTAATTTCTGGCAATTCTTCAGCAAGACGGATAAAATCATCAATCCCTTTTCGTTTCTGAACCTGACCCGCACCAACCACGACAAACTGATCTTTGGCGAGATCCATTTCTTCACGAAGTTGTGCAACTTGTTCAGCTGGTAATGGATGCCATTTTTCTTTATTTACAAAATTGGGAATATAAGTTATTTTTTCTCGTGGAATACCCGCAGCCACTAAATCCTCGATAAACATGGGATTAACCACCACCAAGTGTTCCATCCGATTGTAAAAGGAAAAAACATAGCGTTTGACAATTCCTTTTAAGAAAAATGGAATTTTCAAACTCCCCTCGAGTGTCTCAGGTAAGAAATGCACATAGCCAACCTTTCTCCCGGAGCGTTTCTTTTGAAATGTGGATAAATAATAAGGGAAATCAATGGTGTGAAAGTGGGTTACATCTGCCTCTACAGGAAGATTCTCCGTAACAATCAACTGATCTTTGGCATCACGATGAAGGAGACTCACTAATTCACGGTAGGCTCCTGACACTCCTTGACCAGCCACTTTTTCACTTGAACTTAGCATATTAATACGCAATTTTTTGTTTTCCATATTACTCATTATACCATTTTATTTCAAGAAAATCAGTAAAAGAAAGAAGAGACCAGAGGAAAATGGAGGAGCCCCTCTCTTTTCCAATCGTCTCTCGTAATTTTCCAATCGATTACTTAATTCCTAGGGCGATACGCGCATAGCGACTCATTTTTTCAACCGTCCAGGCTGGATACCAGACCAATTTGACTTCGATATTGGTTACCTCAGGCACCTCTGTCATCGCATCGTGTATCTGGTCTGTTAAGAGGTCAGCCAGTGGGCAACCCATAGTTGTCAAGGTCATATCAATTTCCGTGTGACCTGTTTCACCATCAAAACGAATTTCATAAATCAAACCTAGGTTGACAATATCAATTCCCAACTCAGGGTCGATGACCTCTTCCAAGGCATTTAAAATGCGTGTTTTGATCGTTTCAATTTGCTCTTCTGTATAAGCCATGTTATTCCTCACTCTTAGTCTTCAATAAAATCACGAAGGGGTTTGCTGCGACTTGGTTGACGCAATTTTCTCAAAGCCTTGGCTTCAATCTGACGAATACGCTCACGAGTCACGTTAAAGACTTTACCAACATCTTCAAGAGTACGCATTTTCCCATCATCTAGTCCGAAACGCAAGCGCAAGACGTTTTCTTCACGGTCTGTAAGAGTATCCAAGACTTCATCCAACTGCTCACGCAAAACGATACGAGTTGTGTAGTCTACTGGATTTTCAATCACTTCGTCTTCAATAAAGTCCCCAAGATGGCTATCGTCCTCTTCACCAATCGGTGTTTCAAGTGATACTGGTTCTTGAGCGATTTTCAAGATTTCACGGACCTTGTCAGGTGTCATATCCATACGCTCAGCGATTTGTTCAGGAGTTGGATCTTGCCCCAATTCTTGAAGGAGATTCCGCTGTTCACGGACAAGCTTGTTAATGGTTTCAACCATGTGGACAGGAATACGAATGGTACGAGCCTGGTCAGCGATGGCACGAGTGATTGCCTGACGAATCCACCAAGTTGCGTAAGTTGAAAACTTAAATCCTTTTGAATAGTCAAACTTGTCAACAGCCTTCATCAAGCCCATGTTTCCTTCTTGGATCAAGTCAAGAAACTGCATGCCGCGCCCTACGTAGCGCTTAGCGATAGAAACCACCAAACGAAGGTTGGCTTCGGCAAGACGTTGTTTGGCCTCGATATCACCAGCCTCAACAGCTAGGGCCAATTCTTTTTCTTCTTCGTTGGTCAAGAGAGGAACGACCCCGATTTCCTTCAAATACATACGGACTGGGTCATTAACCTTGGCAGAAGTTGAGCCAATCAAGTCCTCATCACTGAGTTCTGGTTCTTCTTCTGCACTAAGCACACGCGCACTTGGATTTCCTTCATTATCTGTGATAGAAATTCCAGCATCCTGAATCCGTTGCAAAAGGTCTTCAATGCCGTCTGCATCGAGGGTGAAAGGAATAACCAGACTTGAATTGATTTCGTCATCTGTTGCTGTTCCTGTTTTTTTGTGGTTACGGATAAAGTCTGCTACTTGCACATCAAATGTGGTTACTTCTTTTTGTTTTGTTGCCATTATTACTCCATTCTTCTCTTTTGGGAAATCAATCGTTGCAATTCTTCCAAGGCTGTGTCTGTATCTCCTACATGACTAGCTTCCTGCACTTTCTTTTTAATTCTTAAGTTGTCCTTGCTGAGGAGAGCACGGTTCCGAGTCGCTTCGACTTCTACTAGCTCTTGAGGCGACATCTCAGCTGGCAAATCCAGACTAAGCACGTGGTACCAAGCATTTTCAACCTCAGGCGTCTGATGAGAAAGCTCCTCTGAGCCGATTTCTCCCTGCTCACTTAATAATTCGTAAAGAATCTGAAATTCTGGGGTATCAAAGAAAAAATCTTCTCTTAATCGGTAGTCATTTAGAACAACTGGATTCTCAGCCATCCTATAAAGGAGATGAGCCTCTGCTCTCATGACTGCTGTCAGTTGCCGCGTTACAGGTAAACTAATCGCTGCTGGAGGTTGCTCCTCTTTGACTCTTTCCTGCCTTTGAACAATTCGATTTTCATTTACTATCTGTTCCACCTGCTGGTAATCAAAAGAAGGTAGATTATCCGCCAGAATGTGGATATAAGAATTCTGGGCAGTGATAGACTTTTCTTTGGCGATTAGGGGTGCAATCATTTCAATGAACTCAATTTGCGCCTGCAAGTTATCACTATTTTCTGGCTTGAGCTGGTGAATATAGAACTCTATAGGACTAATCCGGGTCTTGGTTAAAAGGTAAGCCAGGTCTTCAGCAGAATTCTTTTGCAAATACTCATCTGGGTCCATGGCATCAGGTACTCGAACAACCTCCACTGAGAAGTCTTTTAATTCCTCTAGAGCCTTGGCTGTTGCTGCCTGCCCTGCCTTGTCACCATCATAGCTGAGAACTATCTTTTTGGTAAAGCGTTTGAGGTGATCAACATGCTCCTTGCTTAAGGCTGTTCCCATGGAAGCTACAGCATTTTCTATACCAGCACGATAGGCTGCGATCACATCCATGAAGCCTTCCATCAGATAGAGCTCTGTAATCTTACCTGTTCCCTTTTTTGCCTTGTCCAAATGATACAATTCGTAACTCTTGTTAAAAATTGCAGTCGAGCGACTATTTTTATATTTGGCAGTCTGACTATCCGTTTCTTGCCAGATACGACCTGAAAAGGCAATAACCTGCCCCTTGTCATTGGTCAAAGGAAAGATGATCCGTCCGAAAAAGGTATCATAAAATTGATTGCCATCTGACAGGTAAAACAAGCCCGAATCCAATAAATCTTTTTCCTCAAACTTGTCAGCCAAACGTTGGTAGAGATAAGTTCTCTCTGCTGGAGCCAGTCCAATTTGGAAGTGCTTCAGAACATCGTCTGTCAACCCTCGCTTATATAGATAAGCCCTTGCTTCTTCTCCCATCTTGGTCGTCATGAGAATTGCATGGTAAAAACGAGCAGCTTCTTCATGCATATCATATAGAGCTTGATGGGGAGAAGCTTGTTGAGGACGAGACTGGACAGGCATGGCTAGTTGAATACCGACGCGCTCCCCTAAGAGCTGAACGGCTTCCATAAAGGACACACCTTGGTATTCTTCGATGAACTTAAAAACATCTCCTGAACGACCACAGCCGAAGCAATGATAAAACTGCTTGTCTTCCACAACGTTGAAAGAGGGGGTCTTCTCACCATGAAAAGGACAGAGCCCTAAATAGTTCCGTCCAGCCTTTTGTAAAGAAATCACGTCGCCTATGACTTCCACAATGTTGGTATTGTTTTTGATTTCTTCAATAACTTGCTTGTCAACCATACACAATACCTCCATGTTATCATAGTTTTACGTTAACTAGTATAGCTTATTTCTGAAAAAAAGTAAACCATTTCATACGCTTTCCCTACTTATATTTCATAAAAACTCACTGTTATCATGTTATCGGGAGTCTTCTCCTTAACTCCTCCAACTTATCCTTTTATTTTCTTGTAAGATTGCTCATAAGTTACTTTTATTTTACTTGTTCTTGAAGATTATTTTTCAGTATTCTGCTAATATATTGTCCATCTTTTCTGCTGATACAAGCCGTTGCAAAAGTCATGGGTGCTATATATACTTCTCCTCGATAGGAAGGATCAACCAACACAGGCATGGAATAATAAGCATTCTTTTTATTCTTTAGGTCAATGAACCACTTGCCACCTAAGTGCTTGCGGAAGGTTTCTCCGATATAGACTGTTAAATAATCCAAGAGTTTTTTATCCTCTATCAAGACATGGTGATTTTCGTAATGAGCCAAAATCCAAGCCTCCAAATCATCCAAGGACTGCATGCTATAGTCCAAGATTAAATTTTGCTCTTGGGCAAAATCCTTAGTAAAATAATCCATTTTAAATTCAATCTGGAAAATCCATTCCTGAAAGTCTTCTTGTGTGTAAGTCATTTTTTACCTCCATAAACAATATGTTTTATTGAATTTTTTTCACTTTGAATGACTTATTATTATCCTAGATATCCTTGATTTTGATATTTTCTTAAAAGGCTAGGAATAATCTTGTATTTATACTCCATGTTGATACTTATTATACTATAAAATGAAGCAACTTGGACAAGTGCACCAATCGATCTAATTATGTCACTAAAAAAACTAGAAACATCTGCGTGCTTCTAAGTTTTGATTTTATATAGTCTCAGGAAGTTCCTGCCGTCTCCTATTCAAACAGTTGATAGTAGTCTGAAATTTTCATCTTAGTTTTTTCTTCTTTATTGAGGTCTTGGATGATTCGGCCTTCCTTCATGACTATCAGACGATTTCCATACTTCAGTGCATCTTCCATATGGTGAGTAATCATCAAGGCTGTCAGATGATCCTTGCTGACAAAGTCATCTGTTAATTCCATCAAGGCCACACTTGTTTTTGGGTCAAGAGCTGCTGTGTGTTCATCCAACAAGAGCAACTCTGGTCGCTTCAAGATTGCCATCAAGAGACTCAAGGCCTGACGTTGTCCACCTGATAGAAACTCAATCGGAGTATCTAGATGCTTTTCAAGACCATTTCCCACTTTTTCAATGGTAGCCTGAAACTCTTCCCTATGGCTTGAAAGCCTTCTAGGCAGGAGTCCTCTCTTCTCACCACGAAACTTGGCAATTAAGAGATTTTCCGCCACTGTCATACGGGGAGCCGTACCCATCTTAGGATCCTGAAAGACACGAGACAAATACTTAGCCCGCTTTTCAGGTGAAAAATGCGTCACGTCCTCACCCATGATACGAATACTTCCACTTGTTAAAGGTAAGGTACCTGCAATAGTGTTAAAAAGCGTTGACTTCCCTGCTCCATTTCCACCTAGAATAGTAATGAAATCATGTTCGAAAATTTCAAGAGAAACATCATTCAGAATGATTTTTTCCTCATCAAAGCCATTCGTGATGACTTTGGTAGCATTTTTTAATTCTACAATTGCTGTCATTTGCTAAACTTGACTCCTTTCAGGTATTTGCTTTTGAAGGTTGGAATCATAAGGCAAACTGCCAAAATCAAGGCGCTGTACAAACGAAGATAACTTGTATTAAACCCAAGAGCAATCACTCCCCAAACGAGGAACTGATAAGCGATAGAGCCTACGACAATGGTCATGAGACGCTCTGCCAAGGTCAAACTCTTGAACAATACCTCACCAATAATCAAGCTGGCAAGCCCTACGACAATCACACCGATTCCTCGAGAAACATCTGCATATCCTTCTTGTTGAGCAATTAAGGCTCCTGCAAGCGCGATAATCCCATTTGAGAGAACCAAGCCCATGAGTTCCATACGTCCCGTATTGATACCAAAGCTACGAGCCATATCAGGATTGTCACCTGTAGCGATGTAGGCTTGGCCTAGTTTGGTATCAAGGAAAAAGAGCATGAGGCCAATAACAAGAGCTACAAAGATTAATCCAGTCAGGAGTTGGTTAAGGTCTGAATCAAAAGGCAAGACATCCTGAATTTGCTTGGTTCCAAGAAGCCCCAGATTGGCACGTCCCATAATCATGAGCATGATGGAATGGCAAGAAGTCATTACTAAAATTCCTGATAAGAGGGTTGGAATGTTTCCTTTAGTATATAAGAGTCCCGTCGCCATTCCAGCTAGACAGCCCGCCCCTACTGCAGCTAGGGTTGCTAAAAATGGGTTGGCTCCCTGCGTTATCAAGGTTACAGCTACTGCTCCCCCTAGAGGAAAAGAGCCCTCAGTAGTCATATCTGGAAAATTCAAAATTCGGAAAGTCATAAAGATTCCCAAACCTAGAATCGCCCAGACCATCCCCTGAGAAATAATGGATACTATCATAATCTTTCACTCATTTCTTTCTTTAGTAAAAATGGGAGGAGATGTGTCCAGCTCCTCCTTTATCTTTATTCTATCACTTGTCCTGCTTCTTTTAGAACAGACTCAGGAATGGTGATACCAAGTTCCTGCGCTAGTTTTTTGTTAATCACTGACTTACCAGTTGAAAAGACATTGACTGGCGTATCAGCTGGTTTTTCACCTTTCAAAACTTTGGCAATCATTTTACCAGTAGCCACTCCAAGATCATGTTGGTCAACTACTACAGATGCTAATCCACCTGCTTCTACCATGGCAGTGGCACTTGGGTAGATTGGCTTTTTAGCTGTTTGGTTGCTTGAAACAACTGTTGAGAATGCGGATGCAATGGTGTTGTCAATTGGAACCCAAATCGCATCGACCTTGCTTGTCATGACATTAACTGTTGAAGCAATTTCGTTAGTCGATGGAACAGCAAATGTTTCGACTGTCAAACCTGCTTTTTCAGCATAAGCCTTGAATTCTTCTACCTGTGTTTTTGAGTTATCTTCGCTACTTGAGTAGAGAGCGCCGATTGTTTTGACATTTGGTGTGAGGGTTTTAATCAACTCTACTTGTTGTTCAGCTGGGTTGTGATCTGACACCCCTGTGATGTTGCCACCCGGTTTTTTCAAATCTTTGACCAAGTTAGCACCGATTGGGTCTGTAATAGCAGCCATGATAACTGGTAGATCTTTAGTAGCACTAGCGAGTCCTTGAGCAGCTGGTGTCGCAATCCCAACAACAACGTCGTTTCCATTTGCTACCAATTGTTTACTCATGGTTGCAACCTTGCTCTGGTCTCCTTCAGAGTTCATAAAGTCGATTTTTACCTGGTCGTCCTTATAGCCTTCTTCAGCTAGTCCATCTTGAATTCCTTGATAAATCAAGTCCAAGGATGGGTGACTAACAAATTGAAGAACACCAACCTTAGCAACCTTTTGCTCTTCCTTAGCTGCAGGCTTGTTCATTGATGAATAAATCAAGCTAGCCACTACCAATACTGCTAATCCAGCGATAATTCCCATTAAACGTTTATTTTTCATACTTTTTCTCCTTTTAAATCACTTGTATAATACTCTTTTCACTCGAAACAAGCGACGCCATCGTTTAAACTCCAATATCTTTCCTCCCCATAGAAAAAGTCCTCACACAAAAAACTTGTGTGAGGACGTCGATGCGCGGTGCCACCTCAATTATAGGGAATATCCCTATCACTCTTTCTCGCAATAACGAGTTGCACTGTAAGGTGTGCTCACCGAATTTTTATGATTTCAAATTCTTAATAACATTCAGCCCAATTTCATCACTTTCATCTATCTGCTTTCACCAACCACAGACTCTCTAAAAAATGAGCATGATTACTTTCTGAATGTTTAAATTATATCATTTTTCAATTACTTGTCAAGGCTATTTTTAGAATTTTTCAAACAATTCAAAAACTTCCCCTTGAAAAAAGAGGAAGTTTGTAGAATATTAGCCTGAATTACGCAAACCGGTTGCAATTCCGTTGATAGTTGTATGGATTAGTTTTTCTTCGTCTACCGACAATTCACCACGACGTTGACGTTTAATCAACTCCAACTGGATATAGTTAAGGATATTAAAGTAAGGCATACGATAGTTTAGACTGTCTTTTAGGTAGGAATTTTCTGCCAAGAGTTCGTCATAACCTTCGATAGCTAGAATAACGTTCTTGGTCAATTGCCATTCATCTAAAATAGTGTAGTAGATAGCCTGCACTTCTTCATCTTCACAGAGCTTGGCATATTCAAAAGCAATGTTCATGTTAGACTTAGATAAGACCATGTCTACATTGGAAAGCAAAGATTGGAAGAAAGGCCAGTTTTGGTACATATCACGAAGGAACTCGATATTCTTTGGATCTTGATCAATAAACTCTTTAAAGCTTGATCCTACACCATACCATCCAGGGAACATGACACGACTTTGTGACCATGAGAAGACCCAAGGGATGGCACGCAAACCACCGATTTCAGTGATGGTCTTACGAGCTGCAGGACGTGAACCAATGTTGAAGCTTGATATAGCCTTGATTGGGCTTGACTCGAAGAAATAATCATAGAAATGTTCGTTTCCAAAGACCAAATCACGGTAGATATCGTAGCTACGGTCCACTACTTGATCCATGATAGACTCATAATGATTTGAGGTATTGGTATCGCTCTTTTTCTTGGTAATCATACGGTTAATGGCCGCGGATACCAACATTTCAAGGTTATAGTAGGCAGCGTCTTTGTTACCATATTTGTTTCCAATGACTTCTCCTTGCTCAGTCAGACGGATACGGTCCTTGATAGACTTGAGTGGTTGAGATGTGATGGCTTCATAAGTTGGTCCACCACCACGACCTACAGTACCACCACGACCATGGAAGAAGGTGACTTTAACGCCAAATTCATCCCCGATAGCAGTCAGTTGTTGTTGAGCCTTGTAGAGTGTCCAACATGATGATAGATAACCACCATCCTTGTTACTATCAGAGTAACCAAGCATGATTTCTTGGTAGTTGTCTTTTGAAGCAATCCATTTTTTAGCCAATGGAAGAGAGAAGTATCTTCTCATGGTTTCTTCCGAGTGATCCAAGTCTTCAATCGTTTCAAAGAGGGGAACAATTTGAACGCGCGCTTTTTGAGCATCAACCAAGCCCACTTCCTTGAGCATGATGGCTAATTCTAGCATATCAGATACACTTGTTGCGTGAGAGATGATGGTTTGGCGAATGACATTTTCACCCAATTTATCCTTCAACTTGCGAGCAGTTTTGAAGATAGACAATTCTTTCTCAAGCAGTTCTGACTTTTCAGCATAAGTAGCTGAGAGGATACGAGGATCTTCTTCCAACTCTTTTAATAGGAGGGCGCATTTTTCGTCTTCAGAGAGATCGCTATAGTGGTCGTTGATGCCAGCAGATGCTAACAATTCAGCCACACAGGCTTCATGGACGCTAGAGTCTTGGCGCATGTCGATAGAAGCAAGGTAGAAGCCAAAGATTTCAACGGCTTGCATTAACTCGACAAATTCTCCTGAGATCAGGTATTCCCCCTTGTTCTCAAGGAGAGAATCTCGAATGGCCAACAAGTCTTGATAAAATTCATCTGCAGTAACATATCTAGGCTGAAGATCCTTATCTTCAATGAGATAAGCCTTAGTTGCCTGCATCTTAGCTTGGATATCAAAAAGAGCACGACGATAGAGTTCTTTTTCGCGGTAAATGGAGTTATCTTGTGACTTAAGCGCCATCTCACGAACCTTGTCGCTGACATTCACGATGCTGGTTGAAAGTGAAAATTCACGATAAAGATTATAAATCTTTTCATCGTAGTAATTCATGATGACTTCGCACTGAGTCAAGGCTGATTTGTTGAGGGTTTCCGCTGTTACGAAAGGATTTCCATCGCGGTCTCCTCCAATCCACATCCCCATAGTAATTGGTTTTGGATGCTCAAGCTCAATTCCTTGTTCTTTAGCTAGTTTCTTATATTCAGCCGTCAAACGTGGCACAGCATTCAGGAATGAACTTTGATAGTACTCCATCACGTTGGTGATTTCGTTGGTTACCTTCAATTTCTTCTCACGAATCATGTCTGTTTGCATGATAATTTCAATGTAACGACGGAGATCCATGTTCCATTTTTCTTTATTAATCAAACCTAGTTTGACATCACGATACTTGCGCAAAAGAGTATGGATATGGTTGGTCAAGTCCAGCATACTCTTGCGTTGTACTTGCGTTGGATGGGCGGTCAAGACAGGAACGACATTTAACTTTTCTAAAATTTCAGCTGCATTTTCTTTTTCAGCTACCATCTTTATGGTTGTAGACAATTTCCCTAGATAGTCTTGGTCCACATTGTTCTGGTGGTTAATTTTATAGGCTAAGTCCACATCCTCAGATATATTAATCAAGAGTGGAAGGATAGAGAAATAACGAGAAATGTAAATCATTTCTTCATTGGAAAGGCTAGTCACCAGTTCATTGAGCCCTTGATAGTTTTCATTTGTTGATAATTCCTTCAACTGCATGATTTTTTCAAAGGTCTCTGGCGCTAGCATATTTTTTGTAATATCTTCTAGTAACTCTGTCAAAATCAAGACTTCTTCTTGGATGACGGCTTTATTACTATAGTTTTCTAATTTCTGAAGAGACATATATTTTTCCTTTCCATACAATCCTTACAGACCTTCAACAGTTTGAGATTCGTATTCTCTAATGAGTTTAGCACGTTTCTCGCTGGCATCGATATTTAATACGAGGGCAATGGCTACGGATAATACCAGGAGACTGTTCCCACCTTGTGAAAGGAAGGGGAAGGTCACCCCTGTAGAAGGAATCAAACCAGAAATCCCACCGATATTGACAAAGACCTGAACAAGAATCATCCCTCCAACACCAATAGCAACCATGGAGTTAAAGGGATCCTTAGCTCGAATACCAACCAAGATGATTCGCAAAATTAAGAAGAAGAGTAAAGCCAAAATCATACTCGCTCCTACGAATCCAAACTCTTCGATGACAATCGAAAAGACGAAATCCGTATGGGCTTCTGGCAGATAGCCACGCTTCTCGATAGAATTTCCCAATCCTAGTCCGAACCAGCCTCCATTAACCATGGCATAGTAGGAATTTGCAAGCTGGTGTCCTGCACCCGCCAAGTCATTAAAGGGATTAAAGAAGGCACTAAAACGTTTAGCAACATAACCAAATACCGGTATCTGAGAAAATTTTTCAACCCCAACGAGACGAATGACAGATAAGAATAAAATTGAACTCCCTGCCAAGAGAGCTAGAATAGTCGAGAACCAACGATAGGCGATTCCACTAACGGTGTACATAATGAGCGCCACCAAGACCAAGATGGTCGCATTTCCCAAGTCGGGGAAAATCCCCAAGCTACCAATCAGAACCAGCAGAACAAAACGCCAGTCGTTAAAAGCTCGAGGTAGCCATTGATTTTGGGTCAACACCTGGAAATCATAAACCGCAATCTCATCTTGCTGTTTTGAAAAACGATGTGCCAAGTACCAGATGATGATAATCTTAAGGTATTCAGCCGGCTGAATCGTTACAGGTCCTACAGAAATCCATCCGTATGCTCCATTGACAGGTGTTCCGACCAGACGCGCTAGGGCTAAAAGAACTATCTCCACAATCATCACGATAAAAATGAGACGTCCATTTCTCAGGAAACCTAATTTTAATTTATAGATTAAGGCAATCAAAACCAAACTAGCTACCCAGAAAATCCCCTGGTTACGTACCAATTGAAAAGCGCTTTTTCCTTCTTCAATTAGGGTTGCACTCGTTGTCGAGTAAACTACAATCAATCCCAAAATCGACAGAAGAAAATAAGGAATCAAAATGGAATAGTTTAGTAGGTGCCTTTTACTAATTTTCATATTTCACCACTCTAATAGGAACAGAGGTGGTTGTCCCTAATTCCGTTTTATTTTCTAGTTTTGATTGTTATTATACCACTTTTTCAGAAAGAAAAAAACTATTATCCTTTAATCCTTCGAATTTTACTTATTTTTTGTCTTCAAGCATAAAAAATACAAACCTCAAATGAGATTTGTATTTTCATTGCTTAGTTAGATGAAGAGCTACTGCTTGAGCTTGAGTCACCACCACCGATGTATTGGGTGAAGATGTTTTGGAAGGCTTGATCTTTGACTTTGATATTAGCAGCTTGTAATTCTTTACCAATTACTCCTTGAACAAAGGCTGAATCATTTTGTTTTTGAGTCAAAATGATGGTCTTCAATTTTTCTTTGTAATCCTCTAAGTTAGAAGATTTTTCTGTTTTCTTCGTTACTTTGATGATATAGAACTGACTGCTGTAGGCTTGTGTTCCAGTAGCCGTAATCACATCAGAAACACCGTTCACATCCAAGGCAAAGGCTGCTTTTTTGACTTGTTCTGGAAGTTCTGTTGAAGCAGAGTCAAAAGTGATTTCTCCACCATTTTCTTTTGTTTTGTCGTCGTTAGAGTTGTCTTTCGCCAACTGAGCAAAATCTGCACCTTCTGCTTTAGCTTTTTCAAGCACTTCTTTTGCCTTGTCTTCATTGTCCATACGGATGATTTGAGCAGTTACATCTGGTGTGTACGCTTCGAAAGCCTTTTGGTAGGCTTCGTCTGTCAATTCGCTCTCAGCGGCCTTCTTAACCGCCAATTCAACCAATTTGCTAGTACGGATTTGAGCTTTACGAGTCTCAGGTGTCATACCTGCACGTTGAAGCACGCTGTTGTAGCTATCACCGTATTTCTTTTGTTCTTCAGCAACGGCGTCATCCACATCTTTATCCGTTACCTCTGATCCATATTGTTGTTCGAATACTTTTTGGATGGTCATATTTAGCAAGACTTGTTGCGCAGTTGGATTATTCTTTACTTCTTCAAAGAATTGATGTTCTGTAATCACATCACCCTTCATGCTGATCAAATCTTTTCCTTCAGAACTATTTGAACAAGCTGCAAGTGTTGCTACTGATAAAAGTGTGATGGCTCCTGCCATAATTTTTTTCTTCATGTTTACTCCTTTTACGGTAAGTGTTACTTTATCTATTTTACTATAATTTCTTAAATTTTTCTGAAAATCATTTATCATCAGGTAGCTGTACATCTGCTACATTCTTTCGTAGCATGAGAATGCCATCACCAAGAGGAACTAGAGTTGCTGTTAGACCTGGATTGTCCAAAGTTGCGTCGAAAAGTCTTTGCAAACCACGATAAATGGTTCGTTGACCACGGCGGACCTCCATGATGTCCTTGGCAACATCTCCTCCTTGAAAAATATCATCCAAGACAACCACTCCACCAACTTCAAGTCGTTTGAGGATTTCAGGTAGAAAGACGATGTACTTGGACTTGGCTGAGTCCATAAAGACAAAATCATATGTTTCTGTCAGACTAGATAAAACATCGACTGCATCTCCCTCTAAGAGGGTGATTTGCTTGCGGCTATCAAACTGAGAAAAGTTTTCCTTAGCAAAGCCGATCATCTCAGGATTCCGGTCAATGGTTGTAATCTTAGCATCTGGCGCATGTTCCGCCATCAGGAGGGCAGAAAAGCCAATCGCCGTCCCAATTTCCAAAATATTCTTAGGCTGCAGACTTTCCATGAGAAATCGAAAGTAAGCGACCGTTTCATGGGGAATAATAGGAATGTTTTCCTTGCGAGCGAAGGTCTCCAATTCTTTCAAGGAACCTGTCACTTGCTTTTGACGCTGGCGCATGAGTTCTACGATTTCTTCCTTGACGACGGGACGTCGCATATTGTGATTGGCATTTTTACTATAAGACTCTACCATCTTAGACTAGTCCCAATTTTTCAACAAGGGCTTCAAACTCGTTCAAGCGACGTTCAAAGACTGCAAAGGCATCGTTGAGATAGTCTTCCTTCTCCATATCCACTCCCGCTTTTCTCATGACATTGAGTGGATAGTCTGACTTCCCTGCCTTGAGGTAGTCGATATAGCGGTCACGATCTTCTTGACTACCATGGACAATCTTCTCAGCCAAGGCTGAAGCAGCTGCAAAACCTGTTGAATACTGATAAACATAGTAGTTATAGTAGAAGTGAGGAATGCGCGCCCATTCGTATTGGATTTGAGGATTATCTTCCTTGCGGAGTCCATAGTACTCTTGGTTCAAGTCAGCGTAGAGTTTATTGAGGAAATCACTTGTCAAGACTTCTCCATTTTGGTCTGCTTGGTGGATAGCATGTTCAAACTCAGCGAATTGAGTTTGACGGAAGACTGTTCCACGGAAACCATCTAGGAAGTTATTGAGAATAGCAAAGCGCGTTGCGTCGTCTTCCACTTCTTCCAACAATTTCTCTGTCAAGATATTTTCGTTTGTGGTTGAGGCAATCTCAGCCAAGAAGATAGAGTAATCTCCGTAAACATAAGGCTGAGTTTCACGAGTATAGCTAGAGTGCATACTGTGACCTGTTTCATGGACAAGGGTAAAGAGATTGTCTAGATTGTCCTGCCAGTTGAGAAGCATGAAGGCATTGGTATCATAAGAACCACCAGAATAGGCACCAGAACGCTTGCCTTGGTTTTCATAGACATCAATCCAACGCTCACTGAAAGCCCGTTTGACACGGCTCAAGTAGTCGTCACCCAAGACTGCCAAGGCCTCTTCTGCCTTTTTCAAGGCTTCCTCATAAGTAAAGCTGTATTCTACTGAAGATAGCGGTGTGTAGACATCGTACATCTTGAGATCTGAAATTCCCAAGATTTTAGAACGAAGGTTAAGGTATCGATGCAAGAGTGGCAAATGCTTGCGAACTGCTGCTACCAAATTGTCATAGACACTTTCTGGAACAAAGTTTGCTGCGAGGGCTGCATGACGGGCACTCTTATAGTTGCGAACTTTCGCTCGGTAGTTTTGCACCTTAACATTTGTCTGCAAAGTCTTAGCGTAAGTATGTTGGAATTGCTCATAAGTCGCATAGAGGGCTTCATAGGCACCACGACGCACTTCACGGTTTTTAGACTCCATCAAACGAATGTAAGTACCGTGTGAGAGTTGCACTTCCTTGCCTTCGTCATCAAGAACGTATGGGAAGGTAATATCCGCATTGTCCAAAATAGCAAAGGTTTCACTAGCAGCACCAAAGATTTCTCCTGCTCCAGCAAGTATTTCTTCCTCACGTTGCGAAAGAACATGGTCTTTCTTTTGCAAAAGCTTGTCAAAAAAGTGTTTGTAAACTTGGAGTTTTGGTTGAGCTTCTAGGAAGGCCGCATACTGCTCCTCACTAATCTCCATAAACTCAGGTTCATAGAATGAAAAGGCTTGTTCTAACTGACTGTATAGGGTCATTGCCTTAGCATAGTACTCTTGATACTTGGCTTCACGCGTGTCCTGATCATTTTTCATATGCGCATAGACATAAAGCTTTTCAACTTGGCGTTCCAAGTCAAGTGAGAATTCTGTAATCTCAAGCAAACTGTCTGCGCTATCCAAGAGATACCCCTCATACTGAGATGCTGTTTGTACTTTTTCAGTTAAATCTTTCAAGGCTTCTTCCCAAGCCTGGTCTGTTGGGTAGATTGTTGAAAGATCCCATGTATCTTTTTCATTTATTTCATGTCGTTGTAATACCATAAGATTCCTCCATCCTTTCTATTTTACCACATTTTTTGAGAAATATAAGTGATAAAAGGCTGGTGGATAGAGCTTTTGACGATTATTTTTCGGATTTTTTTGATAGTAAGCCTGAAAATTTCTATAATAGCTAGTCAAATCCGTTTCAATCTGCAAAAAATCTCCTGATACTATCGGTCTGACCTGAGGATACCAGTCGTCTAGTTGACGGTTTAATAGATTGTCTCCTCGATGATAGGCCTCTTCTTGCTTCTTCATCCAGTAAGGCGTTTGGTAGTACAACTGCTGACGAATGTAGTGACAGATAGTTGAATCTTGAGAAACTGCAAAACTAGCTAGTTTTTGTTTTTGATAAGGAAATCGTAGAATTTCCAAGAGATTTCCTTGCCCATAGGGAAATTCCTTGACCTGAAAATGAAGCTTGCCACGTAGATCCTGATGCAAAAGATATTTGAGTCTCAGAACTTGTTTTTTGAGATCTAGTTCCCAAACATAGAAACCCATATTTTGACTAAAATAGAGAAATCCTCTTTGCAGTTGAGTAAGTCGTTCTTTTAACCAGAGTTTTTCTCCCAGTAGCCAGAGGACTTGATAGCCCTGACTACGGTATCCTTGACTTCTATCGTGTAAGATCTTCTGTGGCAGGGGACTACACTGAACCTCTAGAGCTAGTTTCTCATTGACGAGAACATCCGCTATCTGCTGGATCTCGGGCAAACTATATTCTAAGGCCACCTGATTGTCCTTCTTGGCCCAGTGATAAAGGGCCTCTTTATTTCCCATGTGTTCTGGACTTTCATTCTCAAAAATAGCAATACAATCTCTTAACCTTTCATGGGCAAAGTGCGTTCGAATGCTCTGTCCTTGACGTAATCGTAGTCCACCCCCACAGGCTGGACAAGTATAAGCTTGTCTTGTCACGTCTTTTTCGAGGGCATTTACCAAATTTCCCTGGGCATCTCTAGCTACAAACATGCTCTACCTCCTTTTCTTTTCTATTCGAAAAAGAAGTAAAAAAGACTGGAATTCCAGTCTTTCATATTGCTTTTCTACCTTTTAAACCTCTTAGAGTATTTTTTCAGCATGGGAATGAGATTGGAGATCTGCTCGCTCCTAATGACCAGCACACCATATTCCTGGCAACGATTGGCATAAACGGGATTGATTTTTCCCGTACAAACAATTAACTTGAGGCAACTCTCCCCAGCAAAATGATTGGCATAGACTTCAAGCTCATTGATGGCTTCAACTGATAAATCTGTCATCTTGCAAGAGATAAAGGTAATCGAGCGTCCCTTTCTCAGAATGACATCAATCTCATTTTGAACATTGTCCGCCTCTGGAAAGATGCCATTCCAATCAATCTCACCACCTATCATGCACTCATCAAACAGCTGAGATTCAAGCGCCAAGAGATAGAGATATACCTCTAAAATATGTCCCTTGTTGCGGCAAAAGACTTGAGCTTCTTGACTTGGAAAGCTGTAGGCTACTCGTTTCTTGTCTTCGCTTTCAATACAAAGCATCCCTGCTTCCACAAGTAAAGGAATAAGGGATTTTGGATAGTGATAATACCTGCCATTGTTTTCCAGTATCTTTTCGGTCTCAACATGCAGGTCATTGGTCTTAGCTAGAGAGAAAAATTGGGTCACTTGATACCAGTGGGCAGGATTGGCAATGGCAGATCTGGCTAGTTTTTTGATGGCTGCAATTTGCTGAACTGAGTGGATAGGGCGTTTTGATTTGAGCATTTTTCCACCACGCAAGGCTATCAGCTGCTGGATGCTTAGGGCGGGAATGTCCAACTCTTCTTTTTCTAACTGACCGGCTACCCACTTGTATTGTTTTCCTCGCTCGACATCCATGGCAACGATGGGGAGGTCCCGATCCAAGCCATATTGATAGAGGGATAAGGCTAGTAGCGAATCTCCACCAAAAACATCAAGAAGAACCTGGTCATACTCGGCCAAGCAATAATCTAACTGGTTTGCTAGTTGTTCTAAGGATAACTGACGAAAGGTCACTCGTTGGATATGAGGAACCTCTTCCATGATGAACTGACGGAGAGAGAGTTTCTCTTCATTGCTTATTTTCGTCAAAGATAAAAAAAGAATCTCGTCACAATCACTGATAAAGGCTTGGTAGACATTCTTTTCCAATACATGCCGATCATACAATTCCACCAAAAGACTCGTCATTCGACCACCTCCACCATAAAGACTTTCTTTCGCTGAGAGTGTCAGCAATATAATTCTACTGCTCTGATTTCCTACTTCTAGTATAGCATAAAATCCTGCTCACCCCAATCAACCAACGCAAACAAAAACGAATAGAAACCTTGCAAATCGGTTACTATTCGCTTGTAGATGTTTAATTTACTTGACTTTTTTGGCTAACATGGTCGCAAAGCGTAGTTGAATGCGATTGCCATTTTCATCACGACGGTGCAGATGTCCTGGATTTTCATTGTACTTAACCAATTCCCAATCTTTGTAGTAGTCCGCCAACTCCCCTTCTTTAAAGGTGAATGGGAAGTTAACCGAGCAAGGATAATCCTCTGTGTCCATGGCACAGACGATAAGGTTATAACCACCGACTGTGGTGTGCTCCTGCATATTCTGGATGATAGCTGGAATACGATCTGCTTGAAGAAACATGAGAACAACTGTCGATACGATGAAATCATAGACTTGCCCAATGCTAGCTGAATTGATATCATATAGACCTACAGGCATGTCTAGATCCTCTTGCTCCACGATGCTTTGCAAGATTTCAAGGGACAATTCATTTTGATCAACAGCTGTCACATCAAAACCATTCTGTGCAAGAAAGAGAGAGTTACGGCCTTGACCACAGCCCAAATCCAAGGCTCTTCCTGGTTTCACCGTTTGCATAGCCTCCAAGACTTCCGAATGGACTGGATTGGTCTGGTATTTCTTAGGGAAATAATCCTCAGGTTTACAATAAAATTCCAAGTACCATTCTACATCATCAGTGGCAGCCTCCACTCGGTGCCAAGCTTGTGGTTGCGCCATAGGATTGTCTGCTCCTGCCTTAAAGAGGTGCTCAGCTAGAACCTCACCATCTTCAGTCAACTCAATAAACTTGAGTGCCCCCTTCAAGACAGTAATTTTTCCCCAAGTGCCGACTTTAGTATTGTGCTTTTGCTGGACAGCTTCTGGCATGGTCTGTTTATTCCACAAGGGCATCCGTTTATAGGCAATTAATTTTTCCATTATTATTCCTCTTCTTATCGCTGGTTCACAGCTTTCATCACACGCGCAATGTCGCGGTTTTGTTCACGTCGCTTGATGGATTCGCGTTTGTCATAGTCATGTTTCCCTTTGGCAAGTCCTAAAAGAAGCTTGGCGTAGCCATCTTTGATATAGACTTTGAGGGGAACTAGGGTCATTCCTGTTCCTTTGGTCTCTTGTTCCAATTTTTGAATTTGCTTCTTATGGAGCAGGAGTTTACGACGGCGTTCAGGTTCCTGGTTCCAGATATTACCCTCTTCGTAAGGGGCGATATGAACATTGCTCAGCCAGACTTCCCCATTTTTTACTTGGGCAAAGCCGTCCTTGAGATTGATTCGAGCAGCTCGAACGCTCTTGATTTCAGTTCCGGTCAGGACCATTCCTGCCTCTAGCGTATCTACGATTGTATAGTCGTGGTGCGCTTTTTTATTTTGTGCGACGACCTTTCCCTCGCCCTTTGCCATGCTTGGCTCCTTTCTTAGCTACTTCTTTGTAAAAAGGTTTCTTTCCCTTTTTCTTCTTATCTTTTTGTGAATGCTTGTGCTTATCATTTGAGCGCCCTGATTTTCTCTTATCTTCCTTCTTGTCCGAACGACGATTTGAACCACGACCTCTGTCACTGCGATTAGACTGTTTCAAGCCTTTTTCGATGACATCAAACTCACTTGGGATATAAGAGAAATCAATCTCACCTGTCATCTTATCGGCTCTTTCAACCCGAATGCGAATCTGCTGTCCTACACGGAAGGTTGTTCCTGATTTCTCTCCACGGAGAGTCAAATCTCGCTCATTGAAATGATAAAATTCAGGTAGATTGGTGATGTGAATCAAGCCCTCAACCGTGTTTGGCAATTCAACAAAGAGACCGAATTTGACGATGCTGGATACAACCGCATCATACTCTTCGCCCACGTATTCTTCCATGTACTCAGCCTTTTTCATGGCTTCGACTTCACGCTCCGCCTCGATGGCACGACGCTCACGGTTGGAAGACTGGGTCGCAATCTCTGGAATCACTTGCTCAAAATGCTCTGCTATTTCTTTAGAACGGCCATAGTCCCGAATCATTCGATGGACAAGGAGGTCTGGATAACGGCGAATAGGGCTGGTAAAGTGAGTGTAATAATCAGCAGCAAGACCATAGTGACCGTGATTGTGCTCTGAATAGCGAGCTTGTTGCATGGATCGGAGAAGCATCATGGACAATACATCCGCATAGGGTTCTCCCTCAACAGCACGCATGATGTCTTGAAGCGCCTCCTGGCTAATCTCACTGGCAGTCCCATAAATCCGCAAACCAAAGCTCGAAGCATAATCAATAAACTTCTGAACTTTTTCAGCCTTGGGCTCCTCGTGAATCCGATAAATGAAAGGTAGGTCCAGTTTACTAAAGTGCTCGGCAACCGTTTCATTAGCAATCAACATGAAGGACTCAATCATCCGCTCAGCAACACCACGCTGACGAAGAACGATATCCACAGGCTTACCTTTTTTATCCACTAGAATCTTTGCTTCGCTGGTATCAAAGTTAAGGGCGCCACGCTTCTCACGCATGCTTTCTAGAGTTTCATGAAGCTTGGCCATGAGTTCGATACTAGGAACAATTTTCTTAAACTCTTGTCTCTTTTCCTCGTCGCCAGCTAGGATATCATTAACAGCACTATAGGTCATGCGGAAACTAGTCTTGATAACTGTTTGTGTAATGGTGTAATTAACCACACGACCATGTTTATCAATTTCCATAATAGCAGACTGGGTCAAACGGTCAACTTGAGGATTGAGTGAGCAGATGCCATTTGACAAACGCTCTGGAAGCATTGGCACCACTCGGTCTGTCACGTAGACAGAAGTCGCGCGGTTAAGAGCTTCCTTGTCAAGGGCAGAACCCTCAGTCACATAGTAGGAAACATCTGCGATGTGAACTCCGAGTTCTAGATTGCCATTTTTCAAAGGCTTGATGTGAACTGCATCGTCCAAGTCCTTGGCATCCGCGCCGTCAATGGTAAAAGTAAGCTCATCTCTTAAATCAAGACGCCCTTCCATATCCTTTTGAGACGGAGCATCTGGTACACTTTCTGCCTCCTTGAGAACAGCTTCTGGAAATTCTGAGACAATATCCATGGATTCCAAGACTTCAAGAACGTCAATCCCAGCATCAGTCGAGTGTCCCACCACGTCGAGCACACTAGCGACAAAGAAATCATGTTTCTTACTTGGGTATTTGTCGATAAAAACCTTGAGAACCTCTGTCCCTTCCAACTTGATAGCTGGTTTCTTAACATAGATGGGCTGGCTGATTTTCTGATTTTTTGAACGGATGTAGCCCGCATACTTGGGCTTTTCCTGATCCAGAACGATCTGCCCGACAACGGTCGTCAGGCTATGCTCTAATATATCAATGATTTTGGCTTCGGCAGCTGTTCCCTTGTTGCGGTCAGCAACTTTCTTGATAACGACCTCAACGGTATCGCCGTCAATGGCATAGTTGACATCATTTTTTCCTACAAAAAGGTCGTCCTCTTCACCTTCCAGACTGACAAAGCCGAAGCCGTTTTTATGGGCGTGAAAAATCCCTTTGAGGGTAATTTCATGTTTCTTCTTCTGGTCCAGGCATAAACTACCATCATCTTCAAAACGAATCTGGTGCTTTCTTTCCATCAGAGACAGGGTTTTAATCAACTCACGGAAATCCTTGGACCCATCCTTTCCGAGAGCCTGAGCTAGGTCATTCACCGTCACTCGCCCCTTCTCTTGCAAATATTCTTTAATTTTATCTTTCATGTTTTCTTTCTAGATTTTTATAATTTTTTTGACTGATAACTTTATAAGTGTCATAAAATAAAAATAGGCTAAGACCTAGTCTCGCCCATTTCTTATCTACTTGATAATACTGTCAATGCTAAGGCAATGGCTAGCCAGAAAAAGACTAAAATACCTGTCAAACGTTGCATCACAGCTTCAAAACCACGCGCCTTACTACGTTCAAACAAATCACCTGAGCTGGCATCAAATACATTGCTGGATTGGTTCTTAGTTGGTTGCATGAAAATCGCAATCACAATCACAACAGATAATACTAATAAAATGGTTAACAATAGGTTATACATATCAAACTCCTTAAAATCCCTATTATTCTACCATAAAATCTACTTAGATTCAAGATGTAGGGTTACTTTTCTTTCCTTGGGACAATACTTTAAAACCTCGATCTTGTCAGGATGAGTTTTGGAGTTCTTACTGGTTAGATAATTCATGCTGCCACAAGAGGAGCACTTGAGATTGATTTTTACTCGCACTAGATTTCCTTTACTTTTAATAACGATCTAAATTGCACTAAGTTACATAAACAACTGAAAGCCACACAAGCTGCTGTCGCATAAAAGACAGCATGGTAGCCCAAATATCCTGCAACTGCGGATCCCGCCATAGGTCCGATCACTCCACCAAGGTAAAAAAAGACTTGGTTGAAGGCGAAAATCCTTGAAATACCTGATTTTGGAGTCATTTTGCTGAGAAGGGCATTGACACCTGGTATGAGAGCTCCCGTTCCCAAACCAAAGAGAAAACGATACAAGCCAAGTTGAAGGGGGCTGGTTGCATGGGCACAAAGAAGGTAAATGATGACGGAATAAATCTGCGCCGCGACCAACAATCTATGATTCCCTACCTTATCGCCAAGTTTTCCTAGAATTCCAGCACTCATCATGCTAGAAAATCCCATGCTGGATACGATTAATCCTGATACAAGGAGGAGATTTTCGGACTGCCCTAAGTCCCGCACATAGAGAGCTAGAATGGGACCAATTGATTGAGCTGAAAACTGAATGACAAAGCTCGTCAAAAATAGGTTTACTAAGAGCCTAGGATACTTGAAAGAAGAAAATAACTCTTTCGTTGGGATAGCCTTCTCCTTAGCCACTGGCTGAAAATCTTCCTTGATAAAGAAAATAGTTAGGATTGCAGCTAAAAATAAGAAAGCGCCTACCAATAAAAAGACATTACGAATGCCAAAAATTTCAGCAATAAAACCTCCAACAAAGGGACCCGTCAGTGTTCCTGCAACTACACCTGTAGATAGAGTCCCCAGAGCCGCTCCAGACTTATCTTTAGGTACCTGACTGGCAATCAAGGCTGTTGCATTGGGGACAAATCCAGTAAATACACCATTAAGCAAGCGCAAAAAGAGTAGCCAATAGATATTCGGAACAAAGGCCAAACCTCCCATAGTAATGGTCATGGCAAGACCCGCTCGAATCATCATGGGTTTTCGACCATATTTGTCAGCAAGAATACCCCAGATAGGAGAAACTAGAGCTGCTGAAACAGCCGAAACTGAGATAGCTAATCCAGCATAGAAAGCAACTTGGTCCCCTTCAATTCCCAACTGCTCTACAAAGATAGGCATGAAAGGGACAACCAAGGAAATACTGGCTCCCGTTAGAAAACTACCGAACCAGGCGACACGAAGATTCTCTTTCCAACTAATCTCTTGCACAGCTATCGCCTCCTTCAAGTAACTTCACTACTTGACCCACAAGCTGATCGCGACTGCCATTATTATCTAATATATGGCTCGCCAATTTTTTCTTTTCTTCTAAAGACCACTGGGCAGCCAAACGGGACTCAGCTACTTCCTTAGAAAGATGATCTCGTTTCATGAAACGATCCACCTGAACATCACGGTCCACATAGACCAGCCATGTTTCATCAAACCAGTTGGCGTAGTCCTGTTCAAAAAGCAGGGGAATATCCATGAAAAAAACCGTTTCTGTCTGGGCTAACTGTTCTCTCAGTGCAGCCAATTCCTCACGAATAATCTCTCCTTGAGTTATCCTAGACCATTCACGTTCTTCAGGATTTGAAAAGATGAGACTAGCTAGGAGAGAGCGATTGAGTTCTCCATTTTCAAGGATTTTTTTTTGTCCAAAGTGCTGAACTAAGACCTGATATAGGCGCTCTCCAGGTTTTTGTAGTTGGTGAACGACTGCGTCAGCATCCACCACTTGAAAGCCTTTCTCTCTTAGGAAATTTGTCACAGTTGACTTACCAGAAGCAATTCCTCCTGTGATTCCAATGATTTTTCCCATCAGCCCCTCCTTTGACACTGAGGACAAAAATGAGTTCCCCGTCCACCGAGCTGGAATTTCTCAATCACTGTCCCACAGCGCGAACATGCTTGTCCAGTCTTATCATAGACCTGATGGAAGTCCTGCATGGTTCCGTCTTCCCCAAAGGCATTGGTATAGGTCCGAATGGTGGAGCCGCCTTTTTCAACAGCCTGACTCAAAACAGCAATAGTCTGGTCATGGATGGCCGACACTTCTTCTACCGTCAAAGTCTGGGAAGGTCTAGCTGGATGGACCTGCGCTCGCCAGAGGACCTCATCCACATAGATATTACCAAGGCCAGCTACCAGGGTTTGGTCTAGTAGATGGGATTTGATAGGCTTTTTAGACTTGGCTAGGGCAGCTTGAAAGACCTGCAAATCAAAGTCCTGCTCTCTTGGCTCAGGCCCTAGTTTTTTAGATACAAAGTAGGCATCCAAAAGGTCGGGTGCCAATAGTTCCATGGTACCAAACTTGCGCACATCCTCATATACAAGAGTGCCGCCATCCTCAAACTGGAAGAAAATATGAGCATGCTTGCGTTCAGGAACCTGATCCAGATAGTAAAAATACTTGCCCTCCATCCGTAGATGCGAAATCAAGACTTTGTCTGTCAGGTAAAAAAGCAAATATTTTCCACGACGCCCCATGGACTCAATTACTTGACCAGGCACTTCCTTTCGAAACTCGTCCAAATCCGTCTTGATCATCTTAGGATAAGTAATCTCTATATTAGAAATCTTCTTTCCCAAGATCAATTTTTCTAAGCCACGACGAACCGTTTCAACCTCTGGTAATTCAGGCATAAGTCCTCCTTCTGTAAAAACAAGAAGCAGGCATGAGCCCACCTCTACTTAGTATTCTTTTTCATTATAGCCAAAGTCAGCCAAATCTAGCTTTTTATCACGCCAGTTTTTCTTGACCTTGACCCAAGTTTCTAGGAAAACCTTGTCCCCTAGCATGAGTTCGATATCACGACGGGCCATGGTCCCAATTTTCTTAAGCATGGCGCCACCTTTACCGATGATGATACCTTTTTGGCTATCACGCTCCACCATGATTGTTGCTCGGATATGGACCTTGTCTGTCTCTTCATCACGCTTCATGGAGTCAACCACCACTGCAACTGAGTGAGGAATCTCTTCGCGCGTTAAATGAAGAACCTTCTCACGGATCATTTCTGAAACCAAGAAACGCTCAGGATGGTCTGTGATTTGATCAGATGGGAAATACTGGAAACCTTCCTCCAGATTTTCACTCAAAATATCGATTAGTCGAGAAACGTTATTTCCCTGAAGAGCTGAGATAGGAACGATTTCCTTGAAGTCCATCTGGTTACGGAAGTCATCAATCTGAGCCAAAAGCTGGTCTGGATGGACCTTGTCAATCTTATTCACCACCAGAATCACAGGAACCTTGGCAGCTTTCAGACGCTCGATAATCATATCGTCACCCTTACCACGTGGCTCATCAGCTGGCACCATGAAAAGAACGGTATCCACTTCACGCAGAGTACTGTAGGCAGATTCCACCATAAAATCTCCAAGAGCCGTCTTAGGCTTATGAATTCCTGGCGTGTCGATAAAGACGATTTGCTCCTTATCCGTGGTGTAAATCCCCATGATTTTATTGCGCGTTGTTTGCGCCTTGTCACTCATGATAGCAATCTTTTGTCCCATGACGTGATTCAAAAACGTTGACTTCCCAACATTGGGACGTCCTAAAATGGCTACAAAGCCTGATTTAAATGTCATAATTTCCTCTTAATCTTTAAAATAATAAATCCCAAATGCGTGGGAGAAAGATGAGTGCACCAATCACCGCAGCAAGAAGGGAAACCACAAGTACGGCACCAGCTGCCATGTCCTTGGCTTTCTTTGCCAACATAGAAAAGTGATAGTGACTGGCTAGATCCACCACATTTTCGATAGCAGAGTTAATAATTTCAAATGCTACTACTAAGAAAATGCTCATTAGGAGAAAGAGCCATTCAATTCGTGACACCTGAAAAACAAAACCTGCAAGGATGACTACTAGAGCCGTCACTGCATGTTTTCGCATATTGCGTTCTTCCTTGAAAGCAGTCAGAATTCCTGTAAGGGCAAATTCTAAACTGGATACCAAGTCACGATTTTTCCATTTTCGTTTATTGTCTTGTGAGTCCATAGGCTGTCAAAATTTCTTCTTGTAAACCGAACATCTCCGCTTCTTCTTCCGGAGTGTAGTGATCGTAGCCGTTAATGTGTAAAAAGCCGTGTACTGCCAAGAAGCCCATTTCACGCTCAAAGCTGTGACCGTATTCCTCAGCCTGCTCATGCGCTTTATCGATAGAGATGAACAGTTCCCCAATATAGGCATCAAACTCAGACATCATTTCTGCCAATTCTGGATTTTCCAGCAAATCCTCTTCGTCAAAGGCAATGTCCAACTCTGGCTTATATTCAAGGCTGATGACATCCGTCGGACGATCGGTATCACGGTACTCGAGGTTGAGTTCATGGCTACGCTCGTTGGTCACAAAAGTGACTGCCATCTCCTTGTCTTCTTTTCCTATTTTTTTGGCTGCAAATTCCAAAATCTCTTGGGTTTGTTGCAAGATTTCTTGTGAAACTTGACCAGTTTCATCTACCATTTCAATATACATGTACTTCTCGATTCTCTTTACTTGGCTTTATTATACCATATTTCCATGATTTTATTCTACCTTTTTGATATAATACTATGGAATACAATCACAAGGAGAGAACGATGTCATTTGACGGATTTTTTTTACACCACATGGTTGAGGAATTGCGAAGCGAGTTGGTCAATGGTCGCATTCAGAAAATCAATCAGCCTTTTGAACAAGAGTTGGTCTTGCAAATCCGCAGCAATCGCCAAAGCCATCGTCTGCTTCTCTCTGCTCATCCCGTTTTTGGACGCATTCAGCTTACCCAAACGACTTTTGAAAATCCAGCTCAACCTTCCACCTTTATCATGGTTTTGAGGAAGTATTTACAGGGCGCCCTGATTGAGTCTATTGAGCAAGTGGAAAATGATCGTATCGTGGAGATCACCGTTTCCAATAAAAATGAGATTGGGGATCATATCCAGGCTACACTGATTATCGAAATTATGGGAAAACACAGCAATATCCTTCTAGTGGATAAAAGCAGTCATAAGATCCTCGAAGTCATCAAACACGTTGGTTTTTCACAAAACAGCTACCGCACTTTGCTCCCAGGGTCAAGCTATATCGCTCCACCAAGTACTGAGTCTCTCAATCCTTTTACTGCCAAAGATGAAAAACTCTTTGAAATCTTGCAAACCCAAGAACTAACGGCAAAAAATCTTCAAAGCCTCTTTCAAGGTTTGGGGCGAGATACAGCCAAGGAACTCGAACGACTACTGGTAAGCGATAAACTTTCTACCTTCCGTCACTTTTTCGGACAAGCAAGCAAACCATTTTTGACAGAGTCTTCTTTCAGTCCAATTCCTTTCGAAAATAGTGTAGGAGAGCCTTTTGCCAGTCTTTCTGATCTTCTGGATACCTACTACAAAGACAAGGCAGAGCGTGATCGCGTCAAACAGCAAGCCAGTGAACTCATTCGCCGCGTTGAAAATGAACTTCAGAAAAATCGACATAAGCTGAAAAAACAAGAAAAAGAGTTACTAGCGACAGACAATGCTGAGGAATTTCGCCAAAAAGGAGAATTGTTGACAACCTTCCTCCACCAAGTTCCGAATGACCAAGACCAGGTAGTCTTGGATAATTACTACACGAATCAGCCTATCACCATTGCTCTTGATAAGGCACTAACTCCCAGCCAGAATGCCCAACGCTACTTTAAACGCTATCAGAAACTTAAAGAAGCTGTCAAATACCTGACTGAGCTAATCGAAGAAACCAAGGCTACCATTCTCTATCTAGAAAGCGTGGAAACCGTCCTCAACCAAGCTGGACTGGAGGAAATCGCTGAAATCCGTGAAGAATTGATCCAAACAGGATTTATCCGTAGACGCCAACGTGAAAAAATTCAGAAACGCAAAAAACCAGAACAGTATCTGGCGAGCGATGGCAAAACCATCATTTATGTCGGTCGAAACAACTTGCAAAATGAAGAACTAACCTTTAAAATAGCCCGCAAGGAGGAACTTTGGTTCCATGCCAAGGACATCCCTGGAAGCCATGTCGTCATCTCAGGAAATCTCAATCCTTCTGACGAAGTTAAGACAGATGCAGCGGAGCTAGCTGCCTACTTCTCCAAGGGACGTCTGTCAAATCTGGTGCAGGTTGATATGATAGAAGTCAAAAAACTCAACAAACCAACAGGTGGCAAACCCGGTTTTGTTACTTATACTGGACAAAAGACCCTCCGTGTCACACCAGACCCAGAAAAAATCGCATCCATGAAAAAATCCTGATTTCACTTGAGATCAGGATTTTCTATTACAAAATTACTCTGCTATCAAGGTTTCCAAGCTAACCTTCATCATATCAGTGAATGTGTTTTGATTTTCTCAGCCAGTTTTTAATAACTCTAAAAGAGCGAGATAGTGGTCAATAAATGAGATAGTTTTCTCTTTCAAGTAACAAGGTTTTGTTGCTATCTTCTAAAATTCTTTTATTGTCTCAATTTCGAAAATACTTCTCCTATCTTGCCTTCAATGACCAATGTAGCTTGGCTGTCTTGTGGAGTACTGGTTTTATTGATAACGACCAGATTTGTCCCAGAAAAATAGTTTACTAGGCTAGCTGCAGGATAAACAACTAAGGAAGTCCCACCAATAATCAGCAAGTCAGCTTGCCGAATAGCTTGTGCAGCTTGGCTAAAGACATCCATGTCAAGTGATTCTTCATACAAGGTCACGTCAGGCTTGACCACCTTACCACAGTCTAGGCAGTGGGGAACAGGTCCCTCGAGGGCAAGAAAAGCAGTTAAGTCATAGAAATGTTGACAACCTAAGCAGTAATTTCGGTCCGCGCTCCCATGCAATTTAAAGACCTTTTGGGAGCCTGCCATTTCATGAAGACTATCAATATTTTGTGTCACAACAGCCTTTAGCTTGCCTGTCTTTTCCAAAGCAGCTAGATAAGTATGAGCAGCATTAGGCTTGGCTTCTGGATAAATCAGGTATTTCTTATAAAAGTCAAAAAAATCTTCTGGATAGCGCTCAAACATGGTCCGAGAAACGAGTTGCTCTGCCGTAAAATGACGGCCTAACTGATGACTATAAACACCATCTGAACTACGAAAATCTGGGATATTAGACTCGGTTGACACTCCTGCCCCTCCGAAAAAGACTATTCTGTGGCTTTTATCAATCAAATCTTGTAATAGTTCTATTTTATCCATCACATCTCTCCTTAAGCTGGGTTCTAAAAAAGTTGAAAATCAATAGTTGGATTTTCAACTCTTTCTTTATCATTGCTAAGATATTGAAAATAAATCACTTACAACCGTTCTTGTAACTAATGTAATTGAAAAGCTATTCTCTGTTTACTCTGCAATCAAGGTTTCCAAACCAACCTTCATCATATCGGTGAAGGTATTTTGGCGTTCTTCTGCAGTAGTGTCTTCATCTGGATTGACCAAGCTATCAGAAATGGTCATGATAGCAAGTGCGTCAACGTGGTGTTGGGCAGCAAGATAGTAAAGAGCTGCTGCTTCCATTTCCACAGCCTTGACTCCCCATTTACCAAGCTCGATGTTCTTTTCAAAGTAGTTTGAGTAGAAGACATCTGATGACAAGACGTTCCCAACGTGGGTTGTCATACCGTGTTCTTTGGCGATATGGTAGGCCTTATCTAGCAAATCAAAACTAGCGATTTGTGGAAAATCATACTGTGGCCAGTCGTTGCGGATGATGTTTGAGTTGGTCGCAGCTGCTTGCGCCAAAACCAATTCACGGACGTGGACATCTTCATTCAAAGAACCAGCAGTTCCCACGCGGATCAATTTCTTTACACCGTAGTCCACAATCAACTCACGCGCATAAATCGAAATGGAAGGCATCCCCATCCCAGTTCCCATGACAGATACACGGTGACCCTTGTAAGTACCAGTGTAACCAAACATGTTACGCACTTCGTTAAAACAAACAGCATCTTCAAGGAAGTTTTCCGCAATAAATTTCGCACGAAGAGGATCCCCAGGAAGAAGAATTTTATCAGCAATTTCACCCTGCTGAGCAGCAATATGGATAGACATAATTTATGATACAAAGAGCGAGAAGAAAACGACTGAAAATTAGGAATCTGACTAGAAATCCTGATTTCTCAGTCAGATTATCTATTTTCCAAGTTTTCCACTCGTGTTCAAATTAGAACACTTCGCTCTACCTTTCTTTATTCTAAAAGTGATACTACGAAAGATACCAAACCTGCCAAAAAGCGAAGGGAAAATAGGAGTTGGGTGCAGTGAGCGATGCTCGCTAGACCAACTATCTTTTTCCCACTGCTCTTAGGGTGGGTTCAATTCCTTTCTTTCTTAATTTTGATGACAAATAGGAGAATATCACGGGTTCAATTCAAAACCAAACTACCCTCTCTATGTTTTTAGAAAAGTTTTCCGCTCGTGTTCAAATCAGAACACACGCTCTACCTTTCTTTTTATATATTATATAAAGTTTAAAGAGGGGTAGTATTAAATACTTACTACACCTTTTGATTTCATAGTAAGATGATTCCAAGTTCTCTTCCAAAGCTGGAATCCTGCCTTTCTGTAGTTCCTAGTTTACCAACGAATCTAAAAATGCATACAGTTTTACATTCATTTCAGAGTAATCGTTTCCACGTAATTCTTCTGGTGTTTGAACAAAAGGTAACTTTTCACTTTGCTCTCTTAATTGCTCCTCACCATCCGCAGTAATTAAGAGTTCTACTGCTTCGGGATCAAATTCCAAATGAGCCTGAAAGGCATAATGTTTCGGACTGAAGCGAATAATTTGGCGTGGGCAGCCTTGACTCGTCGCAAGAACAACAGCATCCTCTGTCAGCCCTGGCATATCACCGTGCCAGTGGCCGGTTTCTAAGGTTTCTCCGAACAAGCTGACATGAGGATCTGTTAGGCCTTGCATCGTCAATGTCACAGGATAAACGCCGATCTCGCGCTCTGGACTATGTTCATACTTCGCACCATAGGCAACAGACAGGAGCTGCGCACCAAGACAGACACCAACAATATAAATATCTGCAGCAATCGCTTCTTTCATAAAAGCAATCTCGGCCTTAGGATCATAGTATGGGAAGTTTTCTCTATCCTCATCAGGTGATTGAGGGCCACCCATAACAATCAGAAAATCAATCCCGTCAATTGTTTCAGGAAGAGGTTCTTTTTCGTAAACCTTTGTTGATGTAATGTGATGCCCTCGTGCCAGAGCCCACTTTAGATAAGCGCCCGGAACTTCAAATGTTTCATGCAGTACAAAATGTACCTTCATTGTTTCTTCTCCCATCTCTTTCGAATCACGTAAGACATTCCTGCCGCTAGTACAAGCGGTATTGTCAAACTCCAATCCTGGCCTATAAATCCAAGGCTCAGTGCAATGGACGTCAGAGGAGCTTGTAAGGTCGTTCCTAAAAAGACTGTTGCTCCTAGTAGCATTCCTAGAGCTGGATCCAGATGAATGCCAACTACTGTCAAAAGCAAAGTCACAAAATAGCCAGATCCAATCCCCAAGGCAAATGATGGCGTCAAGGTTCCCCCATAGGCACCATTACGCAAGAGGAGATAAACTAGAAGCCCCTTTACTGCAAGAGTCAATGGAAGATAGGGAATTGGCTGGCGAGATAACAAGGCTTGCGCTAGTACCTGACCATTTCCCATAAAGATAGGGAAAAAGGATACAAGGCTCGCCAACACTAGAAAGGCTAGAGGAAGAGCCCAAAGGATCGTCTCATCCTTGCACCGTTTGCGATTAGCTTGCTTGGCTAAAGATCGAAAAACCAGTGCTAGAGGAGTGACCAATAACGCAATCAGAATAGCTTGTAAGAAACCGCTGACTGACCATGAGACCGCAGCTAGGTGATAAATAGCATCCTGACCAACAACGGGCTGAGCCACCCAGGTTGCCAGATAAGTACTAGCCAAAACCAGCAAAAAGTTCTGCCAACTATAGGCAAGTCCTAAGGTCTCAAAGACAAACAAGCTACTAGCAAAGGGAACCTGATAGACCGCAGCTAGACCAGCTCCTGCCCCACAGGCAACCAACACCTTCCGTTCTTTAAGGGCTAGAGAGAACCCCTTTGACAAGTGACCAGCTAGAAGAGCCCCAACCTCGCGTGGTGCTCCTTCTTTTCCGACCGATGCCCCTGCTCCGACAATCGCAACCTGCATACCTGCATGAAGGAGGTGGGCTAAGGGTGCTGGATTCCTGACTCCAGCTAGGTCAATTTGCTGGCGAATAGAGAAAATTTTATGGCACCTTTGCAGGATATACCAGAAGCCAGCTGCCAAGACCCCTGTCACACACAGAACGAGGAATCTACGGAGCCCCCCAGCTTCTTGGAATTGCTTGAGCAGATCCGAACTAGTTTGGCCAAAGGCCAGCCATTGCACACCTTCTAGTAGATAATGGCAGGCAATGCCAACTAGCCCAGCCCCTATTCCCAATGATAAAGTGGCTAGAAGTAATCTTACTCCGTAGGGCAGACTTTGGAGTCGTGCTTTCATAGGATTACAATTCACCAAGAATCGCTTTAAGCAAGCCTTTGAAGTCGCCTTTGACACGCTCTGTCACTTCCACAACTTCTTCGTGATTGAGTTCTTCTTGGAATCCTGCAGCATGGTTAGTAATACATGAAATTCCCAGAACTTTCAAGCCTGAGTGAGCTGCCACGATAACTTCAGGAACAGTAGACATACCAACTGCATCTGCTCCCAATGTCTTATAGGCACGAATCTCTGCAGGTGTTTCATAAGTCGGACCGGTTACACCGATATAGACACCTTCATCAAGTTTGATACCAAGTTTCTTAGCCACTTCATGGGCAGTATCACGGTATTCTGGAGTGTAGGCTTTAGACATATCTGGGAAACGTGGACCAAAATCATCCAAGTTTTCACCCATCAATGGGTTTTGCCCCGTCATATTGATATGGTCTGAGATAGCCATCAAGGTACCAGGACCAAATCCAATACCTCCAGCTGCATTGGTTACAATGACACCTTCACATCCGAGAACTTTCATCACACGTACTGGGAAAGTCACGACTTCCAGAGGATTTCCCTCGTAGAAATGGAAACGACCTTGAAGAGCCAAGACTTTTCGACCTGCAAGGTCACCATATACCAATTTACCAGCGTGACCAACTACTGTAGAGCGACCCCAGTTTGGGATATCTGCATAATCTACTACAACTGGATTTTCGATTTCTTCTGCCAATTCTCCAAGACCTGATCCAAGGATTAGACCGAACTCAGGCGCTTGGATTCCCTTTTCTTTCAGGAAAGCAGCTGTTTCCTTGATCTTATCTAAAAATGTCATTGTGTGTCTCCTTTATTATTTTTTAGCATTTGACCGATTTTGTCAAAGGTTTTTGCATTGCGAATGGTGATGTGGCGATAAAAAGGCATTTTGAGCAAGTACTTGTGATAGGCAGTTGCATAGTAGGATTCCTCAGAGAATTTCCCCCAGAAAATCCCAAGTCTTCCAAAATGAACCACTTCATCTTTCAGTTCCAAACTGTTCACTTTCTCAATAACTTGATCAACATCCAAGCTCTCCGTGTAGAAGAGCACATCCTTTCGTGCCAAATCTTTGGTCCACCATTCAGGCAGATTTTCAAGTTCTGCTTCAAAGTCCTCAAGACTCAGTAAGGAAAAGCTTTGAATAAATGGATAATGGACTGCAAAGAAATCCTCTAACTTTTCAACCAATTGAGCTTTGGGAGCTGTCGAAGTAAAGAAAATATTGCCACTGTTGATGTAGGTATCAACTTTTTCCAGTCCCAACTCTGTCAGTTCTTGACGAAGTTGCGCCATAACAACCTTATTCTTCCCACCGACATTAATGCCCCTAACCAGTAAAGCATAGTGTGTCATCTTATACCAATTTATCTAAGAAACTTTCACCAATCATGGCAGTTTCCACACCAAAGTTATCCGCAACTGTTGCTGAGATATCTGCAAAATGTCCAACTGGAATGACACCATTTCCCTTAAAGTTAGGGCTGTAAGCTAAAAGCGGAATGTATTCACGAGTGTGGTCAGTTCCTGCATAGGTTGGGTCATTTCCATGGTCAGCAGTAATCAAGAGAAGGTCGTTCTCTCTCATTGCTGCGATAATTTCAGGCAAGCGCTCATCGAACTCATGCAAGCAATCACGGTAACCGTGAGCATTGCGGCGGTGACCGTAAAGAGCATCAAAGTCCACCAAGTTTGTGAAGGAGAATCCTTTTTCAAACTCAGCAAGTCCCATGGTCTTCAATAATGTATCAATTCCATGGCTGTTTGACTTGTTGTGGCCCATGTCATGGTTGATACCAGCGCCGTTAAAGATATCGTTGATTTTACCAACAGCGTACGTATCGATGCCAGCTTCGTTCAATTTATCCAAAACAGTTAGTGCAAATGGAGAAACGGCTAAGTCACGACGATTTGCTGTACGAGTGAAGTTACCTGGTTCACCAACATATGGACGGGCAATGATACGACCTAGAAGGGCAGGACGCTCAAGTGTAATCGAACGAGCATATTCACAGATACGGTACAATTCATCCAAAGGAATGATGTCTTCGTGGGCAGCAATTTGCAAAACAGGGTCAGCTGAAGTATAGATAATCAACTCTCCAGTTTCCATTTGACGTGGTCCGAAATCATCGATAACAGCCGTACCTGAGTAAGGTTTGTTGGCTTCACGAATGACCTTACGTCCTGAAAATTCTTCGATTTTTGTCAGGATTTCTTCTGGGAACCCGTTCCAGAAAGTATCGAAAGGCTCGGTAATATTGAGTCCCATGATTTCCCAGTGACCAGTCATGGTATCCTTACCTAAAGATACTTCTTCCAATTTTGTTGCATATCCTGTTGGATTGCTTTCAGCTGGTACCGTCTTCAGAGGCGTGTCGCGAGGAATATTTCCTAGACCGATTTTAGCCATGTTTGGCACATTCAAACCAACTGTTTTTGAAATGTGTCCTAGTGTGTCAGAAGCTCCATCTGGAACCCCTGCATTGACAAAGTTATTGGCATCTGGCGCAGCACCGATTCCCACAGAAT
Source organism: bacterium (assembly GCA_905221355.1). GTDB lineage: Bacteria > Bacillota > Bacilli > Lactobacillales > Streptococcaceae > Streptococcus. Next base: position 58,636 of record CAJNCU010000001.1, on the reverse strand, counting down.
CCAGTACCACCAAGTGAATACGATTAAATTTTGACATAGTCTGTCTCCTTATTATGTTGATTAGTTTGCTTTTGTTGAAGTTAAAATCTGAACACCATCTCGTCCCGCTACTATGACCTTATCCACCATTTGGTTGAACAAGCCATGCTCTACGACACCAACGACATGGTCCAATTCTTGCCCGAAGGCAATTGGATCTTCAATGACATCCAAGGCTAGGTCAATGATGCAGTTCTGCATATCGGTCACAAAACGTTGACCGTCTTTTTCACGGAAACTTGGTTTGTAGCCAGCTCGCTCAAACCGACGAAAGACCTGTTCTGCACCATACTGAACCACTTCTACTGGCAATTTAAAAGCACCTAGTTTCTTGACCAGTTTGCTTTCATCGACCACCCAAATGTATTCTTTTGAGGGCGTTGCGACAACCTTCTCCATCAGAAGGGCACCACCACCACCTTTGATCCCGTTGAACTGGCTATCTACTTCATCCGCCCCGTCAACCGTCACATCGACAAAGTCTACTTGATCAATCGACTTGAGCGGGATGTTAAGTCCTTCAGCCTGTTTACTAGTCACACTGGAAGTTGTCACAGCAGTAATCTGCAAACCTTCTTCCTTGATCCGACGACCTACTTCCTCTACGAAATAGTAGGCAGTTGATCCAGTACCGAGTCCAACAACCATACCATCCTTGACAAACTCAGCAGCCTTGATACCTGCCATCTTTTTCAGATTCTCCACTTAAACACCTCCATTAAAGAGCTATTTTTATTATAACATGTATCCGTTTTTATTTCATGGATACACTGGAAAAACCCGAACATTTTTATTTCGGGTTTTGGTGTCCTATTTAACCATATCAGGATCGTAATCATAGAATCCTGTGTCGAGGAAACGGTTTTTAGGGTGTAACTTGCGCACTTCCTCATCTAACAAGAAAGCTTGGTCATGGCTGAAATTCCCCTCTTGGATCAAGCCACGCGCTTGAATAAAGAGTTTAGCAATCTCAACAAAGTTCTGACCTGGTGTGTAGAGACCTTCTAGCTTCCAATGAGTAAAGCCGTGATCCACCAACTCTGTCAATTTGGTCATCAAATCAAGGTCATTGTTGGCAAAGATATGAGTACCATGATTGTCTTCAAAGATAGAGTAATGGCTCTCAGGGTCACTCGGTTCTGCTAAGAAGAGGTCACGTTTACGTGTCTTTTCATCATCGATGTGCGTGAAGTTATAGTAGTTTTGCAAGAGCGGACGCTTAGAATGGTGAATGACACTAGCCCCATAAACCAATACTTCAGCAGGAATTTCCAAAATCTCAGGCATCTTGAAGAGTTCAGCAGATGGAATTTCACGCGCCAAAACCGCCTCAGATGCGCCAGCCTTTTGACCCCAGAAGTTAATTTGACGACTACTTGTTACCATGGTTGAAGCATCGTAGATAGTCTTGAAGGAATAGCCATCACGGTTTACCACGTAAAAGACACCTGCATCCCCAACAGTAATATAGTCTGTCTTGATTTCTTCCAAGAAGTCTAGGAAAGGCTTGATACGGTCCATCATATCTTGGTGCATGAGGGCATTAACCGCAACAATCAATTCTTTGCCTGCTTCATGAACGAGATTAGCGATGGTGCGTAACTCTTCATAACTAAAGGTCGTTGGCAGACGAAGACCAAAATCTTTTTCACCGACGTAGATACGGTCTACGCCAGCTTCGAGTAGTTGTTCAACTTGTTCAATACTTTCAGCAGTTGCTGTAATGATAATCTTTTCCATAAGAAAAATTATACCACATTTCTCAAAAATCAGCTATGGTTACTGAGAGTTTCACAAAAAGTTAAACTTGTTTCTATCTTTCCCAATCAAAAAAGTGAACAGTAACTTGTACCATTCACTCTATTTTATGCATGTGTTTCTTCAACTAGGTGGCCATCGTTCATGACATAAATACGATCAACCTTATCAAGAAGGCGTGTATCATGCGTAATCATAACAACTCCTCTACCTTGTTCATGGGCAATGGCAGCCAGCATCTCCGTTACTTGGTAGGCACGCTGGGTGTCTAGACTTGCTGTCGGCTCATCTGCAAGAACGATACTCGGATTGTTATAGAGCGCTCTAGCAATCGCGGCACGTTGACGTTCACCACCTGATAGAGCCTTGGGATATTGATCTTTTACTTTTTCCAAATCCAACAAGTCAAACAGCTCTTTTCGATTACTTTTACTATTTTTTCCCTTATCCAGTCTGTCAATCAAATCCAGCTGTTCCTTGACCGTTAGAAAAGGAATTAAGTTTGAAGCCTGGAGAATGAAACCAAACTCTCTAAAACGGAGATCTGTTTTTTCCTTCTCCGTTAAACTGCCTGTTTCCTTCCCTTTGACTAGAATCTTTCCACTCGAAGCTTCCTGTAGTTGTCCTAGAGTTGTTAGAAAGGTCGTCTTTCCAGAACCTGAAGGCCCAACGATAGCTACGAACTCTCCCGCATTTAGCTGAAAATTCGTCTCATGCAGGGCTACGACTTTCATCTTTCCTTCCCCGTAGGTTTTTGTCACTTGATTCATTTCTATCAATGTTGTCATACTATTCTCCTTATCACTCTGCAATCGCAGTAATCGGGTCCACCTTTAGCAAGCGTGGAAGTGAAATGACACCACCTAGAAGGGCCATCAAGGAAATTACCAAGCTTAGGACAGAGTAGGCTATCCAACTTGGATGGAAAAAGAAGGTAGCTGGTAAGACTAAAATGACTCCTCCAATTGCCAGCAAGGCTAAAACAATCCCCATACCAGCTAGGAGGAAGATTTGACAGAACAGAGACCATACAATGGTTTTGATCTGTATTCCTTGAGCTCGCATTATTCCATAAAGGCCTAGTTTTTGTATGGTAATGATATAAACAAAAATCCCCACAATCAAGCCTGTGATAACAATCATAGCAAGAATCATCCCTGAAAATACATTAACCTGAGGTGTGTAACCTGGAATTTTCGATATCATTTTTGGGATGGAAATCTGTTTCAGTCCATCGCCAGCCACTTCTATATCATTTTTCAATACCAAGGCAGAGATAGAACGATTGGCTTTCAAGGTTCCTTGTAAGGTCCAATAAGTTGTCAGACTCGTAAAGACAACAGGCTCGGTGAAAAACTTATTTCCTTGAGTCAAGCCTACGATCTTGTAACTTGAATCGCTTCCATTGAGCTGAATGGCATCGCCTAGCTTAATCCCATAGTTCTCAAAAGACTGATCCACGACAACCTCATCATCTCCTTCAGGATAACGACCCTCCGTCAAACTAGGTGAGATAAAAGCGTCCCAGTCTTGAGCAAAAATGGAAACATTGACCTTTTCACTACCATCGACTAGATTGGTCACAGCAAACATATAGCCCAATGGAGCGGCCTCTTCAGAATTTTTATCCTTGTAGTCCTTTTCAGGAATAAAGGATGCCGTTAAATTATCATTTGCGTAGTCGGATAAAACGACACCCGTCGCTTGCCAATTATCAATAGCGGCCCGGTTGTTCCGCACAAGACCAAGAGCTAGACTGGTCATAAAAAAGACCATAAAAGCGATAAGAAAAATGGTAGTTAGAATCAAACTATATCGAAGTTTGTTTCGTACTATTTCTTTGATAGCAAGATACATGTTTATCTCCTTTAACTTTCCCCAGAGGTAGCAAGAAGGCCACCCAGTCCAATAGACAGAATCTCTGTCCTTCCATCCATTCAAAACAACTCCTACCAATACTCTTCAAAAGTATACAGGTAGCAACTTAACAAATCATCTTAGGAAAAAGCCTCAGCCTGCTATCAATTTATATAAGTTATCTCTTCCTTTCTCATTAAATTTATAATAGAGAAGGTCGGATCATCTGTTTTAAGTGTAATATCCATGCTATCACTTTCCCCAGTGGGTGTCAAGAAGAGTGACTTAGAAGCTGATAAGAGACTTTAGTAGTTTTGTAACAATTCTGTAATAATTCTCTGCATAAAAAATGATAAAATAGTTATGTACTGTTAAGGAGAGAATCATGTCCGCAAGAAAACTAGAAGCTTATGAGTTTGAACAAGCTCCCGAATCGAAACAAACTCCGCTTTATCAAGATTATACACTGGAAGCTCCTGTTAGCTCCAATTTAAAAGAGATTTTATTTTTTGTAAATATTGCTTGTTTTTGTATTTTTATGGTGTTTTTTAGTTTTATCTTTTTAGCCTTAAAATTGAACACAGCTTTATCATTTGTTGCTGCTATGGAGGCAAGTTTGATACTCCTCCAACTCCAACGAAAGATTATTAAACGAAAAATTTCAAAATAAAAGTTGGTACCATTACCAACCTCTTTTCTAGTTAACAAAAAAGACAGTTTTAAAACTGTCTTTTTATTTATTCTTACGTTTGGGAGGAGATTGAATAGCAATCTTAACTTCAAAAATTGTTCCTCTAGGCTTGTTATCTTTAACGGTAATCGTTCCTCGTAAGGCATCAACGATTTGCTTGGCCAAAGACAATCCTAGACCAAAACCGCCTTTCTGACGAGTTCTCGCCTTGTCTACACGATAAAAGCGGTCAAAGATTTTCTTCTTATCGGCAGCTGAAATCCCAATTCCGTTATCCGTTACGGATAGATAGAGGTGGCGATCCGTAGCATGGACCACAAACTCAATTTTCCCATCTTCTTCAGTATACTTAATGGCATTATCAAATAAGATGGTCATGAGCTGTTTTAGAAGCAACTGATCGGTCATAAAGGGACGATAAATCCGATTTTCATATTCAAAAACACGATCATTTTCAGAAGCAATCAATTCATAGTTAGCAAAGGTTGTTTTAAAGAATTGTGGAGAAACTTCTGCTATTTCTGGTTTGATTCCATCATCTCGACGTGCAAGATTGAGAAGATTTGTCGTGAGGAAACGCATGTTGCGAACTTCTTCAAGACTAGAAGCAATGCTTTCGCTGGATTCCATAATCGTCGCTTCTGGTTTTCGAAAGAGAGTCTCTAAACGATTTTGTAAAACAGCCAAAGGCGTTCTCAGTTCGTGACTCGCATTTTCTACAAAGGACTTCTGCTTTTGCATACTTTCCAGTAAAGGTTTGACACTGACACGTGCCAGATAAACACTGGCAATTAAAGACAGAAGCCAGAAACTAGCCATCACTACAACAATTAAATGCTCGTGGTTTTGGCTGATTTGCTCAAGCTGGCTAGTATTGATTAAAACCGCCGCATATTTGACATTGCTTGAAACAGTGGATGAATTGGTTTCCATCAAGATCATCCGGTAGGTTTCTTCCTGACCGTAGCTATTGACAACTTGAATTTGCCGAATATGATTCAACTCTTTCTTGTCCAGCTTGATTTTGTCCAAGCCTAAAAAGCGATTGCCCAGTAAGAGTTGGTTAAAATCCTTGTCAAAAAGCAAAACTTCTGTATTGGAGCTAACATTGGGCTTGATTTCAGCCTTGCTGGCATCCGCTGTTGCTGGTTGAATATCCTTGACTTCCTCAGTTGCCCGATTAAGGGCTAATTGGATAACAGCTTGAGGGCTAGTGCTAAGGGCTTGTAGTTTTTCATCTACAGAAGTGTAGAGACTCGAGTGCATGACCTGGAGGATAATCAAGGTCATAGCAGAGAAAATCAGAGTGAACACTCCAAAGTTTCGAATGAAATAGCTGAAATCATCTGCATACCATGTTTTTTTTAGTTTATTGAACATCTTTTAAAATATACCCGACACTACGCAATGTTTGAAGATTTTCAGCAAAAGCTGTACCCTTCAGTTTCTTACGAACTTTTGAGACATAGACTTCTACAACGGAAATCGTCGTATCGCTATCAAATCCCCATAGGCGGTCAAAAATTTGCGTCTTGGGAAGAATAACATTTTGATTTTGAAGGAAGTAAACCAATAACTCAAACTCTTTTCCGAGTAGTTCCACAGGAGTATCTTCCACCTTCACTTCATTCGTTGAAAGGTTGACGACAATATCCCCATAGGTCAAGGTGTTTTCGTTAAACTTACCTGAACGTTTGAGAAGGGCTTGGATCCGCATTTTGAGTTCTTCTAGATAGAAAGGTTTGGTGAGGTAGTCATCCGCTCCCAACTCAAAACCATGTCCCTTGTCATCCAAACTTTCCTTAGCAGTCATGATAAGGACTGGTGTCGTAATTCCTTTTTCGCGCAACTCTTTCAAGACTTGGAAGCCATTTTTTTCAGGCAACATCAGGTCAAGCAAAATCAAGTCATAGACGCCACTTTCAGCTTCGTAGAGACCTTCTTCTCCATCAAAGACCTGCATGACATCTGCAAAATCATCTAAAAAGTCAAAAACTGAGTTTGACAGGCCCAGGTCATCCTCTACTAATAAGATTTTTATCATCAGAAACTCCTCCTTGTTATGATTATTATACCAAAATTGCCTTAAAAAAAACTCAACTCTCTCTTCTTTTGAGATAGAAAGTTGAGTTTTTTATTTACATTTCGAATGAATTAAGCTTTGGCATATTGAGCTACAACAGTTTCTACTGCTGCTTTCTCACGCTTAATCAAGTCAACACGCGCTGCGATATCCTTGATACCCATACGAATGTTGCGGCTAAGAGCAAGGTCAGAAAGTTGTGGTTCAAAGAAGGCCTTGTACTCTGCCAAGCGTTGCTCTGTTTTAAAGATATGCGATGGGAAGATGACAAAGCTATCAAAGCTCATATCTCCACCAAGGGCTGCCTTAATCCAATCCCAGTTTTCACGCGCCCATACCCAAACAGTTTCTTGAGTAGCTTGGTGTCCGAGGAAATGGAGGTACCATGAAGAAAGGTCTTGTGGTTTCACTACAAATTTATCCTTCCATGAACCAATCAAGGTTTGGATATTGTCAGCATCTGTACTGTATGCAAGAGCTCCTGCCAACTGACGTTTAAAGACCGCATCCGTCGCATGAGTGTAGAGGTCCAGATAAGTTGCCACCAAGTCCTTGGTCTCATGGTGTTTCATTTCATTGATGAGAACTTGAGCACGGATGGCTGCTGGAAGTCCTGCAAGGTTGTCCTTATGAGCTACAAAGATTTGGCTAGCAACTTGACTAGCTTCTGCATCATTTGAGCGAATCATCATAGAAACGGTCAACTGACGAACCAATTCGTCTTCATCTGATTCACCATCTTTGGCTTCAAAACCAAGACGGTCATAGTTGTGACAAGCCAATTTAGCAACGAGTGTATTAAAGGCTTTCTCAGTTTCTGTTCCTTCATCGATAAAGCGCTCAAGGGCAGAAATCACTTGAGAAACAGCTGAAACTACCAAGTAAGACTCTTCTTTAGCAAGTTTATCAAGGACTGGAAGCAAGTCTGCATAAGAAATGTGCCCTGCTTCAGCCAACAAACGACGTTCTTGAACGATTTGCAGTTTGCTTGTGTTATCAAGTGTCTCTAGATCAGCAAGAACGGCATCTAACAAGTCTCCTTGATAGTCGGTAATGTAGTGGGCTGTATTTTCAGTGTTGAGACGAAGAGCTCCTTTATTTTCAGCAAGAAGAGCTGCGTAGCCAGGGATTTCAATACTTTCAGTTTCGAGTGTATCTGGCAAACCTTTCCAGTTGCTGTTGAGTGGCACAACCCAGAGACGGTTCTTGTCTTCGTGCTCACCGATAAAGAATTGTTTTTGTGAAATCTTCAAGACATCATTTTCAACTTTGACAGTAAGGACTGGGTAACCAGGTTGCTCCAGCCAAGAATCCATGAAGGCTGCAACATCTCGTCCTGATGCCTGACCAAGGGCATTCCAAAGGTCACGACCAATGGTGTTGCTGTACTGGTGCTTTTCAAAGTAAGCATGCAAGCCTTTAGCGAAATCAGCATCACCGAGCCAACGGCGAAGCATATGCATGAGACGGCTTCCTTTGGCATAGACGATAGCTCCGTCAAAGAGGGTATTGATTTCATCTGGGTGTTTGACTTCGACATGGACAGACTGAACACCATCCGTCGCATCGCGTTTAAGCGCAGCTGGAACACCACCTGTTTGGAAGTCTTCAAAGATATTCCAGCTTGGCTCGATGGCATCCACACAGACGTATTCCATCATGTTAGCGAAGCTTTCATTAAGCCAGAGGTCATCCCACCATTTCATAGTCACGAGGTTTCCAAACCATTGATGGGCAAGCTCATGTGCCACAACTAGGGCAACTTGTTGGCGGCTAGCAAAGGTTGAGTTCTCATCCACAACCAAGTAAACTTCACGGTAAGTGACAAGACCCCAGTTTTCCATAGCACCAGCTGAGAAGTCAGGAAGGGCAATGTGGAGAGATTGAGGGATTGGATACTTAACTCCATAGTAATCTTCGTAAAACTCGATCGAGCGAACGGCGATGTCCAATGAGAAATCAAGGTTAGATAGTGGGTGAGCTTTGGTTGAGTAGACACCTACGAGGGTACCGTTTTTAGTTTTAGCCGTTACCCCTTGCAAATCACCTGCAACAAAGGCCAACAAGTAAGATGACATACGAGGTGTTGTCTCAAACTTCCAGATGCCTGTTTCCTTACGGTTTTCTACATCAATTTCTGGCATGTTTGACAAGGCCAATTCACCTTCTGCTTGGTCAAAACGAAGAGCGAGGTCAAAGGTTGCTTTGGCTTCGGGCTCATCCACACACGGAAAGGCTTCACGCGCAAAATGGCTCTCGAACTGAGTAGACAAGACTTCCTTCTTGACACCATCCACTGTGTAGTAAGAAGGGTAAATCCCTGTCATGTTGTCTGTGATTTTTCCTGAAAAAGCAATAACCAGTTCAACTTGACCAGCCTCAGCCAATTCGATATGAAGGGCTTCATTGTCATGGTCAACTGTAAACGGACGAGCTTGACCCGCAACTTCTACAGAAGCGATTTCCAAGTCTTTTTGGTGCAGGGAAATACGATCACTCTGTGCTTGACCAGTAATGGTCACCTTCCCAGAAAACGTCTTGGTCTCACGACTCAAGTCTAAAAATAAATCATAGTGTTCAGGAACAAATTGCGTAATAAAATGTTCAACTGCTTGCATAGTTTTCTCCTATTCTAAGTTTAAGAGTTTTACTCTTCTTCAAACAAACTTATTATATCATGTTTTGCTTTAGAAAAAAGGATTGGACGGTAATTTCCAAAACTTTCTTCCTTCTACAGTCTACAGTGGGTAGACCTTGCGAAATTCTTCCAAAACGACCTTGCTGTCAGGTGTAAAAGTCAGTCCAGCCTCCCTCATCCACTCGGTGAAAAAGTCCTCATGAACCTGGCGCCAATAGGCTAGGGATTTGTCACCTTCCCCTTCCTTATAGGCATGGTCGGCAGAAACTTGATGAAAAGGCTGAACGGAGACCTTTGTAATTTCGACAATGCAGACAGCCTGATTTTGACTATCTAAAATGACATCGAAGGTTCCTTCTTGTGGAAGAGATTCGTCTTCTAGTGCGTAGAGGTCGTAGACTGAGGCGGTTGCTGTCTTTTCGCCTTTTAAAACCAAATCCGCCAAGAGATCTGCTTCCACTCCAAAAGCCCAGGCATCTATCTCATCTCCAATCGAGGGGTTAATTTGCTTGTATGCATTCCACATTTCTTGCGGTGTCATGGGTTGCTCCTTTTCATTTACTTTTTTATTTAAAGGGATAGAGTTGCTTAAATCCATTTATTAAAATATAGTCACGAAGAATTAAAATCGTGCTTTGAATCTCATTATTAACTAAATCCCGATCGATTTCCAATTCATTGGAAAAAGCTTTTAAATACAATAAATGAAATAAGATTCCCATTCTTTTATTCATTTGTGAAACTTCATCCTTGGCTTTCTCTAATTCTGTTTGAAGAGAGTTTAATCTAAAACCTGTCAAAAAACGTTTGTGTACCTTTCTTTTCCCAAATACACTCACTTCATCACCATAATTTAATGCATAGAGAATCCTATCTCTTACTTGTGTTAGATATTTTTCTTCATCTATCAGAATAGCCAGTAAAGCAGAATTTTGCACAGGTTCCCAATAGCGATAATCACCGTCAAAGTCAACTTGAACCATTTTATCAATCATTGACTGAGCTAAAGCAGAATTATCAGACAGATACAAGATGTAACTTAAGCGATTGAGAACATGCATAGCATCCATCTGAGTTTTTTTATTCTTTTTGGGGACCAGGTTTAAATACGATACTAACTCAGCATCGTTTTCAACCTCTTCGATTAGTTCTTTAACATTCATGTATCTACTCCTTTCAATACTTACAATAAGCCTTTACTCTATCCCATCCTCTTTGTTATACTCTATCATGCAGTTGACTGCATATTCTACCCATTCCCAAAAGTCATTAAACTCTTCCCGTTGCTCCCAGCCTTCTGCAGCAAAGTCATGAATGAGTTGAACCCTATTGCTCTTTCCTATTTCAAAACAAGCAGTATCATCACAATCTCCTCTTTTAGCGAATGGAATCAACTTTCTTGTTGGGTACCTTTCCTGCAAGCCCTTGTGCAGAGATAACGCCCATTCTGAATCTAAAAAATACCAAATATCAAAATCAACTAAATTGAGTTCTACCATTTTTTAAATGATTCAGGATACTGAAATATACTTTCATCCATTGAATAATTTTTCATCTCTCACCTTCCAATTCATGTAGGAAGTCTTGTTCAGTTCTGGAAATCCTAGTAACTCTGTCTTAGCCTTCAAAACTAATGGCGATGCATTTTCTTCTGTGATTTTCTGAATATCCATCCAAATATATCCGAGTGAATCATTCGCACCATCAGAGACAGCTTCCGAAATCGTAACCTGAGGTGCACTCTCATTCATTTCAACATCATACAAGGCCATGACATGGTGAACCATAAAATTTTTTAACTCTTCCCTGACGAAAACATCGTAGATTCGAGGATTGGAGTAGCTTCTAACAGTAAATCCTGTCTCTTCCATAACTTCTCTAATCAGCGTTTCCGTCAGTCCTTCACCAAGTTGCTGACTGCCTCCAGGTAGATCATACCGATGTTGATAAGGGCCTCTCGTTTTTTCAATGCAGAGTAACTTCCCGTTTTCAAAGCAAACAGCATAGACTCCAAAGTGTTTTTTGATTTCCATCTAACTCCTCCTACTTCAAAGACCAGCCACCATCAATGGTCAGGATTTGTCCTTGCATGGCGCTCGCTTTTCCACTTGCTAAGAAAAGGCTAATCTCTGCTACTTCCTCTGGCTCGATCCAGCGCTTGATTGGCGTTTCACTAGCCACCCAGTCAGCCAATCCACCTGGCTCAAAGTCGGCAGCAGTCATGGCTGTCTTGACTGCCCCTGGAGCAATCCCAAAAATCTGAATACCAGCCTCAGCATAGTCTAGAGCCAACTGCTTGGTAAAGCCAGCTAGGGCGTGCTTAGACGAGGTATAGGCGTGACCACCTCCGCCAGCTATACTTGAAGCAATCGAACACATATTGATAATGATTCCTTTTTTATTTTTCAGCATTTGCGTCAAATAATAACGAGTCAACTCAACAGGAGTCATATAGTTGATTTCAAAAAACTCTTGAATTTCCTGCGCTGATTGTTCCAATAGGGGTTTGTAATCATCCAAAACTCCAGCAGTATTGCACAAAACATCCACATAAGGACACCAGTCAAAAATTGGCTCCAAGTCCAAGGTCAAATCTCTCTGTAAAAAGTGAAAATCACGCTCTAAGAGTGGATTTTCACCTTGGTCAACTCCATAAACTTGATAGCCATTCTCTAAAAAGAGTCGTGCTTGAGCCAGACCAATCCCTGAACTTACTCCCGTAATCAATACACGTCTAGTCATACACTTCTACCCAATCCGTCGCCAAAACATCACAAGGTGTCGGGCTCCACATGGAAAAACCTTCCCCTTCTCCAGACACGTTGATTAGAAAATAAGGCGTCACTTCAAGTGCAACCCCGTTTTGTTCGATAGTGTCAAAGAGTTGGACATAGTTTTCAGCCCCTCCCCAACCAGTGCGTACATATTTTTTCTTGGCTTTTAACCCAGGCAGGATTTCTTCAAAAGTCATGATTTTCTCCTTCAATTCTACATTCTTCATTTAATTATAACAAAAAACCGTTTTCCAACGGCTTTTTGACTGTGATTTATTTAAATCTGCTTCTACTTACGGTAAATTATTCCCTGCTGCAAGATAAATTTCATACCATTCTTTTCTTGTTAAGCTAAAGTTTGCCGCTTGGCTAACTTCTCTCAAATGCTTAGGATTTGTTGTACCTACGACTGCCTGCATTTTTGCTGGATAACGCAATATCCAAGAAATGGCAATAGTTGAAGGGGTTACTCCATATTTAAAAGCTAGACGATCAAGTACTTGATTCAAAGCTTGAAATTTCTCATTACCAACAAAGTTCCCTTTAAAATACCCGAATTGTAAGACAGACCATGCTTGAATGACCACATCGTGTAATTTGCAATATTCAAAAACGCTGCCATCTCGCATAGTTGCTTGACTATCTTCCATATTAACATGAAAACCTGATTCGAATCCTGGAGTAAAAGCCGCACTCAATTGTAGCTGATTAACAGCTAACGGCTGCTTGACATCTTTTTTAAGCAACTCCATCATCATAGGATTTTGATTAGAAACTCCGAAATCTCGGACCTTACCTTGTTTATAAAGAAGATCAAAGGCTTCTGCTACTTGGTCAGATTCCATCAAAGCATCTGGTCGATGAAGAAGCAAGCTATCTAGATGATCAATCTTCAATCTTTGCAAAATTCCGTCGACTGATTTTATAATATAGTCCTTAGAAAAATCAAAATAGGTAAATTCTTCAATGCGAATGCCACATTTGGACTGAATCCACATCTTTTCTCTTAAATCTGGACGATTTTTTAGGACAATACCTAACAGTTCTTCACAACGACCACGACCATAAATATCAGCCAAGTCAAAAGCATTGATTCCAACAGAAAGTGCTGTTTCTACAAGCTCTTCAACTTCTTTTACAGACTTATCTTTTATTCTCATCATTCCGAGAACAATTTCTGATAATTCTTTGTCATCTTGACCAAGAGTTATGTATCTCATCAAATTTTTCTCCTTTAATTCTACATTCTTCATTTAATTATAACAAAAAACCGTTTTCCAACGGCTTTTTGACTGTATATCTGCTAAATTCTTCCTACCACTGCAATCCGGCTTCTCTAATTTCTTTCTTAGAAGCGAATTTACCATTTGGTCTGTGCCATCTTCCGTTTCTATCTCTAAAGTAGCCACCTGAATTTGTTGATTGCGAGTTTGATTCCTGGCTTTCTTCCTTTTCTTGTGCGGCTTGGCGAGCTTTTTCCTGCTCTTCTTCTTTTGCTTTCTTTTCAGCTGCTTCTTTTTCTTCAGCCTCTTTCTTGGCTTTTTCCTCAGCTTCCTTCTTAGCCTTTTCTTTTTCTTCTTTTATCTTTGCATCTTCAACTGTATTTTTAGCCGTACCGTCCAAATAATTGATTTCCGCATTAGCTGAAACATTGTCTAAAACAACATGCGTTACTGAATACTGATCAATCTTTTCTTTACCACCACCCAATTTGATTTCCAAGAGTTTGCCATTTTCATCTATTCCCACATACTGCAATTCAATTTGTCTCGGAATTAATTCATCTTTCTGATAGATTGGGGTTATCTTGTAGTCAAGATAGTAGTTGGGGTGATTGGCCAACCAAGAGTCCAATCGATTTTCATAATAAAGCATGCTACTTTGGTTTTGGTCATCTGTTCCAGAATAATTTCCAGCATTGAGCCAGTTAGTCATAGGAACCAAGTTTTTCTTTTCATCGTTTAATCCACTAAACTGGTACCCAACCAAATGACCACGACTCATCAACCAAGCTTCTTTTTTACCATCACCATAAAAGAATTTATAATTGTGCCATCCAACTGGGTTATAACTTATCTTAGGCTCTCTCTTCTCTGTTGGTTCATCACTGTCCTTAAGTTGAATATGAGCACCCGTTGCGCGTGATTTAGAATCCAATTCCCCAAGTTCTAGTTGTTTCTCATTTTTAAAAGGCAAGAGTCCAGCTTCTTTAAACAACTTTTCATCAAACTTGATTTGCTTCTGTTCAATTTTTTCTTCTGGGACCTTTGATTCCGCCTTATGTCCAGAACAAGCAACTAGGGTTGTGATTGAAAGCAAGGCAATTGAGAAGGATAGTAGCTTTTTCATAAAAATCTCCTTTATTTTTATATAGTGATTAGATTAATATTTCCTATTACATTTTACTATCATTTTGTTAATTGTTCAAGAATAAAGATGCTGTTATTATACTATTTCTCCTCCAATGTTCAAAACAAAAACGATAACCACTTTTTCAGTAGTTACCGTTGATTTCTTTTGATTAGTCTTTCCAACCAAGTTTGCTATTGATAGTCATCATGATGCTGGCTATTTTCTCACCCCAGTAAGGATCGGAAGCATAGCGAACATTCATCCCGGTTGCCTTGTTTCCAAGGTGGTCTCTGCCGTAGTCGATGTAATTCTCACGAATCCACTTGGCCGCTCCAAGGATTCCTTTATCCACATTATCAAAACTCTTGGCTGAGAGATATGGGCTAGTATCATAAGCAGCAATACCAAAGAAGTTGTTCTTATCTCTGGCAATTTGACTGCGACCCCAAGCACTTTCAAGGGCACTATGTGCCATCAAGTAAAGAGCATTGACGCCATAGCGTTCCTCAGCTTCTTTGAAAGTCGCTCCTTTACCTGCAAGAGGACTATCCTGCAAGTTCATCATCGAATACAGTTTATCCAACTCAGCTGCACTATAATTACTTGGCTCTCTCAAGTTCTTATAGAGGAAAGGATTTTTAATGGTAAAGCCATCAAAATGCTCTCCATCAGTTGAGTAGTACTTCTTACCAATAACCATAGCAGATGTGTGTGGAGCTACTTTGATACTCGTATAAGGAGAGAGTTCATGATAGAGGAATTTCCCATCACTAGTATAATGAGGGATAAACTCGCTTCCTTCATCCACTGCTGTCAAATCACTTTGATTCATATAGCCAGACAAGCCAGAAATCGAAACTGCAAGTCGGCCACCTTTTCGCGTTGAGCTATCCAGTGAAACAATGCTTCCTTGGTTAATGTAACTCAAGATTTCTCCAGATGCACTATAGACATATGCTGTGATTGGTTTAACTTTGTAATATTTGGTTTTATCCGCAACATGCCATTTACCGGAAGCATCCAAGGTATGACCATCTACAGTCTCGTTTTTTGCCATGTAGCCGCCTGATTTAAGGTAGTACCATGATTGGTCGGATGAATCGTAGATTAATTCTTTCTCAGCCATCTTCCCGTTTGACTTGAGGTAGAACCAATTGTTCTTGTACCACACCCACTCACTTGCAGCCATATAACCGCCAGATTTGAGATAGTAATAACCATTATCCCAGATCCATTCTTTATCAGCATAATTCCCATCAGAGTTGATATAGAACCAAGAGTTATAATTCTTATCAAAGAGCCAACCTTTACCTGCTTTTGCTCCACTGCTCGTCACATAGCTACGGTCAATCCAAGTTTCTGTGGAGAGGTAGCCACCGGATTTGAAATGGTAATCCTTGCCTTTGATCGTTTCCCAGCCTTTTTCAGCATAGGTTCCGTCTGCTTGCAAGTAAAACCACGAGTTATAATTCTTGTCAAAGAGCCATTCGGATTTCAGTTTAGCTCCACTCTTTGCAACATAGAAGCGGTTAATCCAACGTTCAGTAGAAAGATAGCCTCCAAATTTGAAATGGTAATCTTTACCTTTAATCGTTTCCCAGCCTTTTTCGGCATAGCTACCGTCTGCTTTCAAGTAAAACCAAGAATCGTAATTCTTATCAAAGAGCCATTCGGATTTCAGTTTGGCTCCACTCTTTGCAACATAGAAGCGGCCAATCCAGCGCTCGGTAGAAAGATAGCCTCCAAATTTGAAATGGTAGTCCTTTCCATCTATGGTTTGCCAGCCATTTTCAGCATAGGTACCATCTTGTTGAATGTAGAACCAACTGCTATAGTTGTCATCATAAATCCAACCTTGTTTGACCTTATTACCATTTTCTGACAAATAGGTCTTACCAAGCCAAGTACTTTTCAGCATTTTACCTTGAGAATTAACGTAGTACTCGTTTCCACCTTGAGTGACCCACTCATCTTTGGCCATTTTCCCATCTTCTTTAAGGTAATATTTTTCCTGACCTTGTTGAATCCACTCATTTTGAGCTTTCTGACCATCAGACTTGAGATAATACCAAGATTGTTTTTCTTGGTCAAACACCCATTGATTCTTGACCCTAGCACCACTTTCAGTCACATAGTACTGGTTGATCCAAGTTTTTGTGGCTAATTTTCCGGTCTCGTTAAAATAGTAATCCTTACCACCAACAGTCAGCCAGCCGTTCTCAGCACGTTTTCCATCAGCCTTAAGATAAAACCAATTCTGATACGTTTGGTCAAAGATCCATTGGTTGGTTACTGGTTTTCCATCAGCTTTGAGGTAGGTCTTTCCTTTCCAAGTCCCTTCATCTGCTTTTGCTGTTTCTACTACAGTAAAAAAACACCCCAATAAGCCAGCACTTACTAGGGCCACTTTCCATCGTTTCATTTAAATGCTCCAATAACGTTTTCTAAACCCTATTGTAACATAGTTAACCGACGGAAATATTACAAATTGATGAAGATTCTATTTCTTGTTGACGATAAGGAGGACCTAGCTTATCTCAGATTGGCTTTGACTTCCTGACGGAGATTTTCTAGACTGCTAATGCCGTATTTATCCATGACTTTTGGTAAATGTTCGATGATATCAGGGCAGGCATAAGGATTGGTAAAGTTGGCTGTTCCAACTCCGATGGCAGATGCCCCTGCCAGATACATTTCTAGGGCAGCTTCTGCCGAATCCACTCCTCCCATTCCAATAATAGGCAGGTCTGTTGTTTGAGCGACTTGACGGATGAGTTTGAGGGCTACTGGAAAGACTGCTGGACCTGACATTCCACCTGTTCCATTAGCCAAGATTGGTTTGCGAGTTTTGAGATCAAAGCGCATACCAACCAGAGTATTAATCATGGTTAAGCCACTTGCTCCCGCATCTTCTGCAGCTTTTGCGACAGTAACGATATCGGTCACACTTGGGGTTAGTTTGACATAAACTGGCACATCAGAGGCTTCCACAGCTGCCTTTACCACTTCATAAGCTAGATCAGGATCTTGCCCAATCAGAAGGCCATGATTGCCGTGATCTACGTTGGGGCAGGAGATATTGAGCTCTATAGCTTTTACATTGGCTGCCTTGGAAATTCCCTGAGAAACGGCAGCATACTCTTGTTTTGAAAAGCCAGCTACATTAGCGATGATAGGAAGTGTTGGATATTCTCTTTCCAACCAAGGCAGTTTTTCAGCTAAAACAGCTTCTAAACCAGGATTTTGCAAACCGATTGCATTGAGCATACCAGCAGGTGTTTCTGCCACCCTGGGAGTTGGATTTCCAAAACGTGGTTCAAGTGTCGTCGCCTTAATCATAATAGAGCCTAAAAGGTCTAAATCATAGTACTTAGCATACTCTTGGCCAAAACCAAAACAGCCTGATGCTGGAATGATGGGATTTTTCAAATCCAAGCCTGGTAGAGAAACTTGTAAACGATTTGTAGTCATGACTTTCTCCTTATAATACAACTGTTCCTGTGCGGAAAACAGGGCCATCTTCACAGACACGTTGGCTGACAGTCTCACTATCTGGGACTTTTAGGACACAGGCATAGCAAGCTCCCATCCCACAAGCCATACGAGATTCCAGAGATAGGTAGGCTCTTGGATGATCATAAAATCTTTGATTGATATACTTCATCATTCCAGGCGCTCCACATGAGTAAACAGCATCAAACTGACTATCTAAATCATTGATAACAACAGAAACATTTCCCTTGATGCCATAAGAACCATCATCTGTCGTTACAAAGACATGACCATATTGGGCCAATTTGGTTTCGAGAATAACAGCATCTTTGTTGGCAAAACCGAGGACTGCCACTACTGTCACCCCACGCGCATGCAATTCCTTAGCCACCTCAAGCAAGGGCGGAACTCCAATCCCCCCACCAACGAGGAGAACTTGGCTCTGATCGTCTAAATCAGACAAGTCAAAACCATTTCCCTGAGGCCCCATCACATCAAGAGTATCTCCCTGACTTAAAGTTGAAAAAATAGCTGTCCCAGCCCCCTCAATCCGATAAATGAGGTGACACTGCTTGTTTGCCTTGTCAATAGACGAAATTGAAATAGGACGGCGCAAGAGATGGGCATCATCAGGCACACGCAAGTGAAGAAATTGGCCTGCTCGCATGGCTTCAACCATCTCCCCTTCTAGGACTAATTCAAAGATTCCTGGCGCAATTTCCTCCTGAGCGACCACCTTCATGGTTTCCAAACGAATAGCACCCAAACGCTTCTTACATGTGGGATTCATGATTTTCCTCCTTAAATTTTAAGGGGACCAGATAAAGAAAAGGCCTTGCTAATGCAAGGCCTCAGTTGGGTTAGGCTAGAACTCATGCGCACACTTAAAAAGTCTCCACAGAGAAGTCCCCTATCCCTTTTATCTGACACCTTGTGAGTCTCTCTGGACTCCCCTTAAAGGTTAAATTTGTATTAGTATACTCTTTCAAAGAAAAAAAGTCAAGTAGAAAACGAACATTCTACTTGACATTACTCGATTATTTTTCACGAATCACTTCGACTTTGTAGCCATCAGGATCCTTGACAAAGTAATAGTTTGGTGCAGTTCCTGGTAGACCATTAGGTGCTGTAACCTCATAGCCTTTAGCGCTATGTTCTTGATGTAGGGCCTCAAGGTCAGGTGTGCTGAGGGCGATATGGGCAAAGCCATCTCCAACCACATAAGGGCCGTGGTCATAGTTATAGGTCAATTCCAACTCGTAGTCATCACCGTCAAGTCCTAGATAGACAATCGTGAAGGCATGGTCTGGAAAATCTCTGCGACGCAATTCTTTAAAACCAAAAGCATCTTGATAGAATGCAATTGATTTTTCAAGGTTTTCTACTCGCAAACAAGTGTGTAGCATTTTTGAAGCCATATATTCTCCTTTATTTTTAAAAAGACTGGGACAATCCTGTTCCAGTCTTATCAATTATTATTTACCAAGTTTTGCTTTAGCTGCATCTGCAAGAGCTGTGAAAGCTGCTGCATCGTTAACAGCCAAGTCAGCAAGCATTTTACGGTTTACTTCGATCTCAGCCAATTTCAAACCATGCATCAATTGTGAGTACGAAAGTCCGTTTATACGAGCTGCCGCGTTGATACGAGTGATCCACAATTTGCGGAAGTCACGTTTCTTTTGACGACGGTCACGGTATGCATAGTAGTAAGAGTTCATTACTTGTTCTTTTGCAGTACGGAACAAGATGTGTTTAGCTCCATAGTAACCTTTTGCTAATTTAAGAATACGTTTACGACGTTTGCGTGATACAACGCCACCTTTAACACGTGCCATGTTTTATTTCCTCCAAATATTTCCTAGAATTGTTTACTTACTGTTAGGCTATTATTTCAAGCGAGTAAGCATTGCTTTGATACGTTTGAAATCTCCTGAATGCACCATAGATGCTTTACGAAGATGACGACGTTGTTTCTTAGTTTTTCCGTGGAAACGGTGAGAAGTGTAAGCACGGAAACGTTTAAGTCCACCAGAACCTGTACGTTTGAAACGCTTAGCTGATGCGCGGTGTGTTTTTTGTTTTGGCATGATTTTTTCTCCTTTATTTAACTTTCTGACAATTATTTTTTGTCAGTTGCTGGCGCCAACTGCATGAACATTTGGCGTCCATCCATCTTAGCTCGTTGTTCGATGATGGCAATATCTTGTGTTGCTTCAGCAAACTCGGCTAAAACTTTTGCACCAATCTCTTTATGGGTGATCATACGCCCTTTAAAGCGAATAGATACCTTAACTTTATTTCCTTTTTCAAGGAACTTGCGTGCATTGCGAAGTTTTGTGTCAAAGTCACCCTTGTCAATAGTTGGACTCAGACGAACTTCTTTCACAGTAACAACACTTTGTTTTTTACGTTGTTCTTTTTGCTTTTTCTGATACTCAAATTTGAACTTACCGTAGTCCATAATTTTAGCAACAGGTGGTTTTGCTTGGGGTTGAATCAATACTAAGTCAACATTTGCACTATCAGCCAATGCTTGCGCTTCGCTGAGTGGCTTGATACCTAGCTGTTCTCCCTCAAGACCGATCAAGCGAACTTCACGTACACGAATTTCATCATTGATGAATAAGTCTTGTTTTGCTATGGTTTTCACCTCTTTTTTATTATTAGAGAAAAACAAGAGCGGACTCGTAATAATACAAGCCCGCACGTTATGATAGCGTTTCTTAGAAACTTTTCATCCGTAGGGCCAGGCAACTTGATGTCACAAGGCGAGAAGCTCTCACTTCTGCTTTTCTCAACTTTTATATGATACCAAGTTTTCTATCCCCTGTCAAGATAAAAAATCATTTTTTCAAAAACTTTCTGTTTTCTTCTTGATGTCCGCATCAAAAAGAGAGAACCTAGTTGGTTCCCTCCCTGTGTTAGTTTTTTCCTCATCTTCCGTATAGGAATGCTAAGACCTATTAAAAACTTCCTTTTTACGTGAACTTCCCCATCTTTCGATAAATAGAATCCCCACTAACAAAAGGATAATCAGGCAAGGAAGTAAGACCATCCCCATGCTCCAATTTAGATTGATATTATCAATCTGCTTAGGTAATCTTCCAGACAAAATCTCCACTGAACGCAAGTAAGTAAAGGGAATCAGATGTGCAATACTCTGAAGAGGCTGGATCGTTTGGATACCAAACAATAATCCAACAATCCCAATGAGTGAAAGAAAGAGGACAGGCATTTTTTGCTTGAAAAAGTAAGCAATCAAATATACAACTTCCACAATGACGATAAAGGCTAAGAAAGCTAATAGCAAGCTAGGAAATAATACATCTTGTATCTTCCCAATAGTTACCTCTTGATTGGTTAAGCTATAGAACGGGTAGGGATAATCTAACTGTCCAAAACCACTTATCAGACTTCCCGCTAGAAAAGAAAATCCACAGATTCCGATAAACAGCACGGTTACATAGCTCATCCCAACTCCAAGAGAGGACATGGCAAATGTCACTTTTGAAAAAGGATATAACTGTGCTGTATCGAGATTATTTTGATATCTTTCTGCGAACAGTTGTGTTAGCATGAAAATAATACCAATCACAAACAAGGTTGGGATGATAGCCTCTAAAATCCAGACAATCTGATCAATCCCGTGGGTTGGAAACTCCAAAGTATGTGCTTTTATGTTTAAGGGATACAGGGCTTGGTAAATCTTTCGTTGGCGGTCAACCGCCATTTTTAATTCAGAGTCAGAAGTCAGTTCATTTGACATAACTTCATAATTCTTCTCTTCATCTTGCCACTGCAAATAGTAGGCTTCCTTCCAGCGTCCTTCTTTTAACAAAGTCAGAATTTCTTTCTTTTGCGTCAAAAGATTTTTTTGCAAGTCTAAATTTTCTTTAGCAACCTGATATTCCTCCGAGCTGGTGTCGGAGATTTGGGAGAGTTTCGCTTTGTTTTCATTGATGATTCTCTCATGTTTTACAAGACTGGTTTCCAACTCGCTCTCCAAGCTGTGTGAGTTTGCAGTCTGACTATTTAAATAAAAGGTAACACCAAGTACAGATGCAAATAAAGCTAGGATAATCCAGTTTAAGCGACTTTTGAAAACTTTCTTTAACAAAAATAGGCTAATATCTTTCATAACGGAACCTCTTCTATCTGCCCCTGACGAATGGTTACGATGCTATCGCAAATCCCCACTAACTCCTCTTTGTAGTGGGAACTTAAAAGAACCAGCTGCTCTCGTCTATCGATTTGTGCCAATCTATCAAAAAACTTCTGTCGATAATACTCGTCTAAACCATTTGTTACCTCATCCATGAGCCAGCATTTCGCCTGACTGAGAAAATACATGGCAATCACCAAGCGTTGCTTCATGCCTAAGGAATACTTGCGGATGGGAAGATTGATATAGTCAGACATTTCCCAATAGGCGATTTCATCCCCCAAGTTTAGGTCTGAC
Source organism: bacterium (assembly GCA_905221355.1). Taxonomy (GTDB): domain Bacteria; phylum Bacillota; class Bacilli; order Lactobacillales; family Streptococcaceae; genus Streptococcus. The sequence goes on along the minus strand of CAJNCU010000001.1, from coordinate 36,493 downwards.
TTCCAGATATTTTTTATGAGACGAAGGTAGTCCATCCCACTTAAGTTTCCATCCAGCCATTCAACGCTCTCATAATAAAACAAAGAAGGAGGGGCTGCGATATGTCCACTACTAAGGGGAAGCAGCTTGCTAATAGCTCGGAACAGGGTCGTCTTTCCCGAGCCATTGATAGCAAGAAGGCCATAAATCCTACCTTTTTTAAAGGTGAAATCAACATCTTGCAAGATGACTTGTCGCGTTTTTAAGGTAACATGAGTAAGATTTAACATATCCAACCCTCCTTTTTCTCACTCTTTAACGATTGATAGTTTCCTGTCTAGTAGTTAATGACCTCATAGCGAACAGAATCCCAATCAGACCAACTTGATAGTCATCGTAGAGTAATAAGCAGATCATCTTGAAATGTTTACATATTTATGTCCGTGGTAATTCATGCTAAACTTCCACGCGGTATTCCAATCATGCCGATAACTTTTAGTAACTATCACAGCAGATACACTGGACTGAAAAAGACCAACAGATAACAAACTAGCTAATAAAACGACTTTTGCTGATTCTTCATGTTTACATTGCATTTATATCATTAGCACTGAAAACACTTTCATTATATCGTTTTTCCCTGTATTATGTAACAGATTTTGAGTCTATTTTACTAATATATAACATTTTTCTTCCTAACGAACACTTTCAATTCGCCAACTATTCCATCCTTTAAAGCGAATGGCTCCTTGTTGATCGGTTCGGTAAATCTTACTCTTGATGCTTTCTAGTCGTGCCAAGGTTTCCTGATGAGGTAGTTTGGCACGATTGTTCTTCCCAACTGAAATGAGAGTAATTTCTGGTTTGATTTTTTCTAGGAAAGCTGGATTGGATGATGTTTTAGCTCCATGTTGGCCTGCTTTCAAGATATCCACATCTAGGTCAGGATAATGCCTCAGCAAGTCCTTCTCTCCTTTTTCCTCCAGATTTCCTGTGAAGAGAAAGTGCTTATCCAAAAATCTCCCATAAAGAAGGAGAGAATCCTCATAACTTCCATCTCCAATCTTCCTTGGAGATAGGACTTCTAAGTAACTGCCAAAAATCGGCAAGTTCTCCCCTGCTGTCACACTGCGTACCTTGGTTTGAGTCGCTTGTAGTTCTGCCACAAATTCTTTCTGTGTCAAACTTCCTTTTGATACTAAGATCTCCCCGACTTGGAAAGCCTTGGTCACCTCCAGCAAATCTCCAACATGCTCCTTGTCTGTATTGGTCAAAACCAGCTGATCAATCTTATCTACTCCTCGACTTTTAAGATAGGGAATCAAGTTTCTCTGGGCATTGCTGGTTGTCATCTTTTCTTGCCAAGCCTCGATTTTCTTAGTAGACTCTTCCTTACCACCTACATCTATGAGAATAGTTTTACCAGTTACATCCCGTAGGAAAATACTTTCACCTTGCCCAAGATCCAGCATGGTGATTTCATTTTCCAGAGGATGCTTGGTCAGGAAAAAGAGTCCCACAATAAAGAGACTGAACCCTGCTAGTCTTTTAATATTTTTCCTAAAATCATAGACTAAAGCCAATGAAACTAAGAGAAGAATCAACAGCCATGCGGTGGGTTGACCAAAGACCAGAGGCCTGCTTGCCAGCTGCGATACCAAGCGAATGATATCCTCCAACCACTCAAAGACAAGGTTAAACTGAGTGACTGGGTAAACAAAGGACAGAATGAATAAGATGGACAAAAGTGGTAGGAAGATCAAGTCAAATAGAAAAGAAAATACAAAGGTCAAAAGGATAGACCAAGGCTGAAATTCTGCAAAATAGAAGGATAGAATGGGCAATATTCCCAAGGGGATGACTAGACTTTCTCTGGCAACAGCCTTGACCCCCTCCCCTTCTTTGCTGGTCATAGTCAAGATAAAAGCATAAGCGCAAGACAAGACCCCTCCTGCAGTCAGGAAAAAGTTGGGCATGATGATAAAGAGGACAAGCACCGTCAAGGCGAAATTCTCCAAGCCCTTAACACCATGTTGGGCCAGTAACTTTTGCAAGAGACTGCGAATGACCGAGGCTGAAAATCCTGTCAGACCTGCATAGATAAGGGAAAAAGGATAGGTCAGCCACTTCAACTTTTCTTGAGTTAAGCCCAATCGCAAGAGGAGTTTCTTAAAGGCATCCATAAAGAAGCCCACCTGCATACCCGACAAGGCAAAGAGATGAATAATTCCAAGACTGGAATAAAGCTCATTCATCTCCTCGAAGTCCGTGTCCAAATGTCCCAGCAAGAGCCCCGTCATATAATTGCGCATAGGATCTGGAAAGTGCGTCTTGATCCAAACTACAGCCTTTCGACGTAAACTAGACAGATTTTCTCCTATATCCCAACTGCTAATCTTTTTCATTGACTGGATACTCTTGATAGTCAAAGTTTGGTAAATCCCCTGAGTTTTCAGATAGGCTTGGTAGTCAAAGCCACCAAAATTCCTCTGACCTTCTGGCTCGGAAAGTTTTCCTTCTAGTTCAATCTCATAAAGATCTGTTAAGGCCTGAAAGTGCTCTTTCTCCTCCTCGGACTGGAGTTTATAGTAAACTTGGAAGGTGCGTCCGTCAGTCTTGCCCCGAAAAGACAGACTATCTCCATTAACCTTAATAGTGTCAGGCAAAATCCGTACCCTCTCAACAGAATCCACTAACTTTTGACTAGCTTGTGTCTGTTGCCAAGTTTGAAACAGAAACCAAAATCCAAAAACTCCACAAATAGCTAGAACTTTACCAGCCGATTTCCAAGGAAATTGGAAAAAGAGACAGACAAGCAAAAAAACAAAACCTAGCAGTGCGAGATGGGACGCTCCAAAAATGGCATAGTAAAGCCAGAGTAACAGAAAACTCAGATAGATTAGGGGGATAGGGGAATTCTTAATCCACTGTGACATAATCTTTTAGCTTTTCTATGGTCTTAGCGCCAATGCCAGAGACTTTCTTGAGTTCATCTACCGACTTGAATTTGCCATTTGCCTCACGATGGTCAATAATATCCTGAGCTCGTTTGCCACCCAGTCCCTTGACCTGCTTGAGTTCTTCCAGACTAGCTTTATTGAGGTTGACCTTCTTTTCTTTACTTGTCGAGGGAGTCGTTTCAGAGGCAGCCTGCTGACTAGCTGCTTCTTCTCCCTTAGTTGGAACATAGACAAGAGCCTCATCACTGACTTTCTGAGCGAGATTTAGCGATTTGCTATCTGCCTCCTCTGTCAATCCACCAGCTTTCTGAACAGCATCATGAACTCGACTGCCAACTGGCAAATCATAAATTCCTGGCGATTTAACAGCACCTTTGACATCTACTGTGATTAAATCTTGTTCAGGAGACTCTTCCTTTTCTTCCTTGTTCACTGCTTTTTCAGACGATGAATCTTTTGAAAAAGCCGCGACTTCAGTCTGCAAATTTGTTTCTTTCACAGATGTTTGTGAACTTGGCTTTAGCAAGAAAAATCCGCCCAAGGCCAAACCTAAAACAGCACAAATGACAATGATTTTATACTCTTTGATTTTCTCGATAATTGCTTCCATATTTTCTCCTCTCTTAGATTATTCGTAAGAGAAAGAAAAAACAGTCGAAAATTTCTTTTCAACTGCTTATTTATTTGCAAAATAATCTTCCTTGGTCAAGACATAATGAACTCTTGTGATGATTCGACCTGGTTCTTTTTTGTCCATTCTGGCATATGGTTCTTCGTGGGAAAAGCTCATACCTGATTTCTCCATGACCTTGCCTGATGCGAGATTGTCTTTATCGTGAAGTGCGGTCAACTTATTCATTCCAATCTTCTCAAAAGCCAACTCAATCACGGCCCGATTGGCTTCTGTCGTCAATCCTTGATTCCAATACTTTTGGTTGATAATGTAACCAATAGCTGCTTTTTTGAGAATGGAGTCAATCTTGTGCAAATCAATGGTTCCGATAAATTTTCCATTGCTTTTTAGTTCGATCCCCCACCGTCCCAAGGGATTAGCCAAGTAAAACTGAGCGATGTTGTTCTTGGTTTCTTCTAGGCTCTGATTTGTTGGAAAAGTGTAGCGTGTATTTTCTCTGTCTGAGGCATACTCAAACATAGCTTCCGCATCATCCAAGGTTACAGGTCGGAGCAACAAACGCTCCGTTTCTATAGATGGATACTGGGCAAATTTCACAAATATTGATTCCATACTTTTCCCTCCATTAGAGCTTGATTCTCACTAGTCTAGCATAAATAAATTTGGATGACAAGTTTTTCTTGATTTTTGAAGCGGTTTCATATACAATAAAACCATCACATTTTTGATTTATGGAATGGAATGTGACAACCAAAACAATCCGACAATTGAAAGGTAGGTTATCTCTATGTTAATCGGGATCCCAAAAGAAATTAAAAATAACGAAAACCGCGTTGCCCTCACTCCTGCTGGCGTCCATAGTTTGATCACCCGTGGACATCGTGTTCTCATCGAAACAAATGCTGGGCTCGGTTCTGGATTTACTGATGCGGACTATCAAAAGCAAGGAGCTGAGATTGTCGCTACTGCTGCTGAAGCATGGGCTGCCGAGTTGGTCGTAAAAGTAAAAGAACCACTAGCTTCTGAATATGGTTATTTGCGCGACGATCTCCTCCTCTTCACCTACTTGCACATGGCCGCTGCTCCAGAATTAGCAGAAGCTATGTTAGCATCCAAAACAACAGGAATTGCCTATGAAACTGTTCGTAACAATCAAGGACAACTACCACTCCTCGTTCCTATGAGTGAGGTTGCAGGTCGTATGGCTGTTCAAATCGGAGCTCACTTCCTTACTAAGCAAGCTGGTGGCTCTGGTGTTCTACTTGGTGGTGTACCAGGTGTTCCAAAAGGAAAAGTAACCATTATCGGTGGCGGTGTTGTCGGGACACATGCTGCCCGCATCGCCCTTGGACTTGGTGCTCAAGTAACTATTTTAGATATCAGCGCTAAGCGTCTCTCAGTTCTAGAAGAAGTCTTTGGAAACCAAATCCAAACTCTTATGTCTAATTCATTCAACATCGAAGCAAGTGTGAGAGATGCTGATGTAGTGATTGGTGCGGTTCTCATCCCTGGTGCCAAGGCTCCGAAATTGGTGACAGATGAGATGGTCAAACAAATGCGTCCAGGCTCTGTCATTGTTGACGTTGCTGTTGACCAAGGTGGCGTTATCGAGACAGCTGACCGTGTGACAACGCACGATGAACCTGTCTATGAAAAATACGGTGTTCTCCACTATGCTGTTGCTAATATCCCTGGTGCGGTTGCCCGTACTTCAACCATCGCCCTAACCAATGTCACTCTTCCTTATATCGAAGCTCTGGCTGGCAAAGGATTCGCACAAGCAATTGCTGAAGATGAGGGCTTGCGTCAAGGTGTGACCACTTATCAAGGTTACTTAACTAGCCTCCCAGTTGCCCAAGGCCTCGCTAAAGATCACACTTCTATCGACGAACTTGTTTAAAGCTAGACACTCATTAAGAAAAGCAGTTCACATCTGAACTGCTTTTTTGCTATTCTGTTTCTTGGTTCTTTTCTTCAACCTTAACTGGAGCGGGTTCATAAGCTCGGATAATCTGAGCAACAACTGGATGGCGAACCACATCCTTGGCTGAAAAATGAACAAAGTCAATTTGGTGAATGTTCTTGAGCTTTTCTTGAGCATCAATCAAACCTGACTTGACGTTACGTGGCAGGTCAATCTGGCTGATATCTCCATTGACAATCATCTTAGAATTAAATCCCAAACGAGTCAAGAACATCTTCATCTGCATGATGGTCGTATTCTGTGCCTCATCTAGAATGACAAATGCATCATCCAAGGTCCGTCCACGCATATAGGCAAGGGGCGCAATTTCAATGATTTCACGCTCCATGAGACGAGTCGTTTGGTCTTTGCCAAGAATCTGATACAAGGCATCATAAACTGGTCGAAGATAGGGATCGACCTTCTCCTTAAGATCACCCGGAAGAAATCCTAGACTCTCACCTGCTTCGACTGCTGGTCGAGTGAGGATAATTCGCTTGACTTGCCCACGTTTAAGGGCAGTCACTGCCAAGGTCACTGCAAGAAAGGTCTTCCCTGTCCCTGCTGGTCCGATTCCAAAGGTCACATCATGTTGTTTGACACTGTCCACATAAAGTTTTTGACCTAAGGTTTTGACACGAATCGGCTTCCCTGTATTGTCTTTGATAATTTCTTCTTCGTAAAGGGCGACAAACTTGTCGATTTCATCGTTTTTGACCATGCTAATCGCAGTCACCACATCTGGCGTGCCAACCGTCATTCCTCGATTCACCAAAACCATCAAGGCTTGGATAACCTGACGGGCTTCTTCACAGGCAGTCTCTTCTCCGATAACCTGGACAATCTCCGTACGGGCATGAATCACCACATCGAGCTCTTCTTCCATCAAACGAAGATGGCGCTCATTGGAACCAAAAAGATGGAACAAGTCATCTGGATGACTCAGTTGAATGTCTATTGAATGTTCCTTCAAATAAAGAACCTCTCTAATCCGTTTATTTCTTTTTATTATAGCAAAGAGAACAATAAAATACTAGCCTCATCTCATTGTCTCTAGTGTTCTAAGTATTCTTGCCAGATGGCGTCAAAGTCTCCTAGGTTAAAAGAGAAGCTGGCATGCTCCTCCAAAAAGCGACTCACCTCATCAAAATCATCCGTGTGTTTTGGAAAAGCTGACTCCTCAAAAGCGAGGTCTGCCAAGATGGCTTTGGGGCTATTACTTTTAGGATTGCGCTCAGTCATGAGCCAAGTGTAAAATGATTTTCTCAATTCTTTCTCCTATCAAGAGTTTTTTGATGACACTTTTCTGATTCTTGAAAATTACTGGACTTAGCCTCTGAAACGTAGTGGTTTATAAAATCTGTTTTAGCATCTGTATAGGCGTCTCGATTGTGTTCAAATTTTTTCCACAAACTTAGTTTTAATTCCTGATACGCTTGGGCAATATCTGGATGCTGGCAGAGATAATCTCTAAAATAAATCTCGTCATGATCTCCCGTCATTCGCAAATGTAGATGAAAAACTTTCTCAGCAAATCCCTGCTCTGCATATCCTTTATTTAGCGAAATCCTGGTAGGACTCTCCGACATCACTAGCCAACCATTCTTCACCAATAAATCTCTAACTCTTGCTAAATCCTCTATTCTACCTACTTCTAACAGAATATCAACGATATTTTTGGCCCAAATATTAGGGATAGCAGTGCTACCGATATGTTCTATTCTTTTAATAACATTCGCGCCCAATATTTTTTTCAGATTTGTTTTTTCCGATTCATACCAGTCTTTCCACTCTGACTTGTGCTCTACTAGAAAAATAGGAAAAAGTTGCCAGAGTTCCTCTAAACTCATTTCTTCAAGTTTCTTTATCATGTCTATAAGGCCTAAATCAACTCTGACCCAAACTGGTCTTGCTTGATTTTGCCAGCCTTCATCAAGCCACCGAGTGCTTTCTTGAACTGACCTTTAGAAATACCAAAGGTTGCCTTGATGTCCTCAGGAGACGACTTATCATTCAAGGTCATGAAACCGCCATTGCTTTCCAAGTAGGTCAAAATCATCTGGGCATCATTTTCCAACATTTCAAAGGAACGTGGTTTGAGGGAGAGGTTCAAAGTACGGTCTACTTCACGGAAACCGATGACACGCGCATCTAGAACTTGCCCCAAACGTGGCTCTGCGTAGCGTTCACTTGGGTGAATGAAACCAAGCATGTTATTTTCTGGTAGGTAAACAAAGGTTCCTGACAGCTTGAGACGGTAAACAATGGCTGGCCAGTTTTGGTTCTGCATGTTATTGTAAGCAGGACGAGCCAGACGTTGGAAGTCTTCCTGATAAGCCAAGAGTCCCCAGATTCGGTCTTTCTTGTCCACTTCAAGACGGATGTAGAGTTTGTCACTCTTCTTAGGCCATAGTTCCTTGAGCTCAGGGAGAATATCAAGTGACACTACGATTTCCTTGTCAGGCAGACCGGTATCGACAAAAACACCCAAGTCCTTACGAACTTCTGTTACCGTTCCCCAGCCAAATTGATCCTTAGTGGCAGTCACTTCTAAGGTTGTCAAGCGGAGCTTCTGCTTCATATCGGTATAGGCAAAACCTTTGACCGTATCCCCTACTGTGTGTTGACCTTCTTCCTTAGCAAGAGCATAGGTCTGACCATCCTTTTGCACAAAGTAAAAACGGTCATTTTCATCGATGATGAGTCCAACGATAAAACTTGCAAGATTTGTATTCATATTTCCTTCTTTCGAATAAAACTCAGCCAGCAATGCCAACTGAGTTTTTCTGTTTATTTTTAGACTTCCAAGAGTTCTTTTTCTTTATTGGCAGTCATATCGTCGATGTGTTTCACAGCATCGTCTGTTACTTTTTGAATATCTTTTTCAAGAGTCTTCAATTCGTCTTCGGTGATTTCTTTTGCTTTTTCTTGTTTCTTAGCTTCGTCCATAGCATCACGACGGATATTGCGGACAGCTACTTTAGCATTCTCACCGACCTTCTTCACTTCTTTAGCAAGGTCACGACGGGTTTCTTCTGTAAGAGCTGGGATAACCAAGCGGATCACAGAACCGTCATTAGCTGGGGTGATACCAAGATCAGAAGCGTTCAAGGCACGTTCGATGTCTTTCAAAGAAGACCTGTCAAATGGTGTTACCAACAAGACACGCGCTTCTGGAATGGTAATAGAAGCGATTTGGTTAAGAGGAGTTTCGACTCCATAGTATTCTACGTGGATACGGTCTAGCAAGCTTGCGTTGGCACGACCGGCACGGATACCACCAAATTCACGAGCAAGTGATTGGTGAGACTGGGCCATTCTCTCTTTAGCTTTTTCTACAATTGCGTTAGCCATAATTTTCTTATTCCTTTTCTTCGATATTGTTTGAAACTGTTGTTCCGATATTTTCACCAAATACGACACGTTTGATGTTGCCTGGTTGGTTCATGTTGAAGACAACCAAGTCAATGTCGTTGTCCATAGAGAGGGTTGAGGCAGTTGAGTCCATGATACGAAGACCTTTGTTGATAACGTCACGGTGGGTCAATTCTTCAAACTTAACGGCTGTCTTGTCTTTTTTAGGATCGGCATTGTAAACACCGTCTACGCCATTTTTAGCCATAAGGATGGCATCCGCTTCGATTTCAGCTGCACGAAGGGCCGCTGTTGTATCGGTTGAGAAGTAAGGTGAACCAATCCCAGCACCAAAGATAACAATACGGCCTTTTTCAAGGTGGCGAAGGGCACGTCCACGTACATAAGGTTCTGCCACTTGTTGCATCGCAATGGCAGTTTGCACACGCGTATCGACACCAACTTGTTGCAATGAATCTGCCATCACAAGAGCATTCATCACGGTCCCAAGCATTCCAGTGTAATCTGCCTGAACACGGTCCATTCCTGCTTCTGCAGCAGGTTCCCCACGCCAGAGATTTCCTCCACCAATAACAAGGGCAATTTCGATACCTAAGCTATGAACTTCTTGAATCTCTTTTGCGATTGTTTGAACTGTCTGGATATCAATCCCTACGCCACGTTCACCGGCAAGGGCTTCACCTGATAACTTGATTAAAATACGTTTATACTTGGGATTCGCCATTTTTACTCTCCTTTTTTTATCCTACCTATTTTATCACAATTTCTAAGATTTTTATAGTATCATGAGCAATTCTTTGAAAAAAATTAGACCGTTAAAAATTCCTCTAAATCGTTAAGGGCACGCTCTGCAATTTTTTCATAACGAGCTTTTTTATCACGGATACGCTCGCCTTCCAATTCCTTGATAATCCCAAAATTGACATTCATTGGTTGGAAATGTTTGCTGTCCGCATGAGTGATGTAATGAGCTAGACTTCCGATCGCTGTGGTCTCTGGGAAGATAGCTTCACTTTCACCCTTGAAGAGTCGAGCTGCGTTAATACCTGCAACTAAGCCTGACGCTGCTGACTCAACATAGCCTTCCACACCCGTCATTTGACCAGCAAAGAAGAGGTTAGGCTGTTTCTTAGAACGATAGGTTTGCTCAAGAAGATTTGGCGAATCCATGTAAGAATTGCGGTGCATGACCCCATAACGAACAAACTCCGCATTTTCAAGACCTGGAATCATTTGGAAGACACGCTTTTGTTCTCCCCATTTGAGGTGGGTCTGGAAACCGACGATATTGTAGAGGCTACCAGCCGCATTGTCCTGACGAAGCTGGACAACTGCATACGGTGTTTTGAACTCCCCATCGCGAGGTCCTGTGTAGTCGTCTGGATACTCCAAACCAACTGGCTTCATGGGACCATAAAGCATGGTTTTAATGCCACGTTTGGCCATGACTTCGATAGGCATACAGCCTTCAAAGTACTTTTCTTTTTCAAACGAATTGAGCGGGGCTTCTTCTGCATGAACCAAGGCTTCATGGAAATCCATAAATTCTTGCTTGGTCATAGGAGCATTGAGATAGGCTGCTTCTCCCTTATCATAACGGGACTTGAGATAGACCTTGCTCATATCAATAGTATTGACATCAATAATAGGCGCTGCCGCATCATAGAAATAGAAGCCATCACCGTCATTAAGGGCATGAATCTTTTCAGCTAGAGCATCGCTGGTCAAAGGGCCAGTAGCGACAACTGTAATAACATCTGTTGGTAATTCTGTAATTTCATCACGGACTACTTCAATCAGAGGGTGGTTTGCTACTTTTTCGGTTACCATCTGAGAGAAATCATCTCGGTCCACCGCAAGCGCCCCACCTGCAGGAACACGTGTAGCCTCAGCAGATTCCAAGATGACCGAACCCAAGCGACGCATTTCTTCCTTGAGGAGCCCAACAGCATTGGTCAAAGCATCGCCACGAAGAGAATTGGAACAAACCAACTCCGCAAAATTGTCTGTTTTGTGCTGAGGTGTTGACTTGACACCACGCATTTCATAGAGTTTAACTGGAATACCACGTTCTGCGATTTGGTAGGCAGCTTCAGACCCCGCTAAACCTGCTCCGATAACATTGATATAAGATTGAGACACGACACTAATACCTCTTTGGGTGGAACCTCAGTCCATATCCAAACAAGCCACTGGATTGTTTGACACCCACAAATCTTTCTAATTTTTTCTTTTACTAGTATAACAAAAAAAGGGAAGAAGGCAAACTTCCCTGTTTAGTCATTTTCTTGATTTTCTTCCCAATCGTGGTAGGCAGCGTAGAGCTGACTTTTATTCCACTGGTGGAGTTTCGCAACTTCTTTAATAGCTTGATTTTTCTTCATGCCTTGCTGGATACGATGTTGGATTTCTAAGAACAAGTCCTCCTCATCCTGTTCCTCCTCATCCTGACTGGCGCCTTCAACGATGAGAAGGCATTCGCCCTTGAGTGGCGTTTCAGCGATGCTTTCTAGCAATTCAGAGATCTTTCCTCGTTGGTATTCTTCATAGATTTTGGTCAATTCTCTAACCAAGACCACCGAGCGGTCACCATAGACTTCTAGCATATTTTCTAGCGTATCCGCTACACGATGGGGCGATTCATAGAAAATTTGAGTTTCTGGATAGTCTTTTTTCGAGTCGAAAAATTGCTTTTGCTGGCCTGATTTTCTAGGTAAGAAACCGTAAAAGATATGTGGCTGTGGTGCTAAACCGCTGGCAATCAAGGCAGAAATCCCTGCAGAAGCACCTGGAACTGTTACAACTGCGATTTCTTCCTCAATAGCTGCCTTGACCAAATCATGACCAGGGTCCGAGATACTAGGCAGACCCGCGTCAGAAACCTGAGCAATACTTTGTCCTGCTTTCAAGAAACCAATCAAATCAGGAATTTTTTCCTTGGCATTGTGCTCGTGAAAACTGATCTGCTTGGTGGAAATATCAAAATGCTTGAGTAAAAGCCCAGTATTGCGCGTGTCCTCAGCTGCAATCCAATCCACTTCTTTCAGAGTTTGGATGGCACGAAAGGTCATATCGTCTAGATTGCCAATCGGCGTTGCCACTAGGTAGAGCTTGCCATAGGGAGTTTGCCCCTTAAAACTTTTTTGAATCTGCATGCTTACTCCCTGTATAACAACTCGTCACAGAACATACATTCTTCGTCCTGCTCTCGGCGTTGTCCATAAAAATCATTACATACGTGAAACCCGTCTTTATAGATTCGGCGGACGCTTTCACGAACATGCTTGGCCTTAACGGGTGTATCTGCTTCCACCTCGCCTAAGCGTTCGCGCAACTTACTATTTTCCAAGCGAAGAGCTGTATTTTCCTCTACCAGGCTCTTGAGATTTTTCTTGATGGCTTCTACATCGGCCAAGGTCACCAATAACTGTTGGGAAAAATCGTCTAGCGCATCAAATAATTCTTTTTTGTCCATAAAACAGCCCTTTCCTTTCTTTATCCTTTTTTGAGTTTATATTTCTTTCAAGACCAGGTATTCCATGGCGTTTTGAAAGCTGACATTAGCTTGCCACATTTTTCTAGCTTCTAGCAAATCTTGCAGAATCTGTCGAATCCTTTCTTGCAAGAGATCCTGTCCACAGAGCACTTCGAGGATTCGCAAGACCTGATCTTGTTTTTCCTTGTCATCTGCCAAGCTGGCTAATTTAGCAACTTGGAGATAACTTTCTTTTTTCTTGGCTAATAACCAAGTCAGCAGGCGTTCGCTCTCATCGACCAAGGTCCAAAAGCTCGCCTGGTTTGCCAACTTTTCTGCTTCAGCTCGTGACTGACAAAACTGGGCTAAAAGAGTCGCCTTTTTCTTAACCAGTCCCATTTGTTCTAAGAGCAAGATGAGCTTTTCTTCTTGCTTTTTAAAGTGGAAAATCTGCGTCCGACTTCGGATGGTCGGTAATATCTTTTCCTCATCGCTGGTCAAGAAGAAAATGTAAACTTCACTCTGGGGTTCTTCGATGACCTTGAGCAGAGAATTGGCCGCGTTGGGGTGCATTTTCTCCGCCTGCTCGATAATAAAAACCTGTTGCTGACTTTCAATCCCTGCTTGGGAAAACTGACCCACTAATTCTCGAATCCGTTCTGTCTTAATGACCTGATTGACTGGCTTGATTAAAGTAACATCGGGAAATTCTTCCTGCTCAATCAACTTGCAGTTTCGGCATTTCTCACATGGTAGAACGCCTACTTTATCCGTGCAAAAGAGGCTCTTAGCCAAAAACTGCGCCATTTCCAAGCTTCCAAAGAAACCTGAAAAGAGATAGGCGTGATTGAGCTGGTCTTGTTCTAGGATACGGACAAAGCGGTCAAACTGGTCTGGCTGCCAAGCCTTTAGTTGATCTTGTTTCATTTATCCAAGCCCATTCTGTCAAATAAGACAGCCTTGGTTGTTTCCACAACTTGCTCCAAAGGAAGACTCGCATCAATCTTGACCATGCGATTTCCTTCTTTGTCCAGAAGAGAAAGATAACCTTGACGAACTTTCTTGTGCAAGTCTAAGCCTTCTAAATCCAAACGATTGACCTCGCGATCACTATTTGCAGCAATGCGAGCCAGCCCCTCTTCCACCTCAATGTCAAAATAGAGGGTCAAATCGGGTTTAAGGCCATCTGTCACAAAGTGATTGAGCCAATCAATGGCATTGATATCTAAACCACGGCCAAATCCCTGATAAGCAACAGAACTATCGATGAAGCGGTCCATAATGACCAACTTGCCAGCTTTAAGGGCTGGGAGAACTTTTTCCACCAAGTGCTGTCTGCGACTGGCGATATAGAGAAGGAGTTCTGTTTTAGGATCCATCTGAGTATGACTTGGATCCAAAATCACTTGACGAACCTTCTCCCCAATCAAGACTCCGCCAGGTTCACGGGTCGTCAGCACTTCTACTCCTTTTTCCTCTAAAATTGGGAGCAGAGCTTCTAAAACACTGGTCTTTCCTGCTCCCTCCGGTCCCTCAAGAGAGACTAAAAATCCTTTTGACATGTCTAACTCATTTCTTTTTTTCTACCTTCTATTCTATCAAAAAAATAGGGGTTTGTGACAATCTTTTTATCTTCTCATTCCATGCACCATAAAAGAGGCAGTCAAAGCCACCTCTTATTTACCTAATTCTTGTGTTCGTTTATAGGCTTGATAAACTGCGTCCATGACTGTACCTCTAAAGGCATGTTCTTCCAGACGTGCTACACCAGCGATAGTCGAACCTCCTGGGCTGCAAACTTGGTCTTTCAAAACTCCAGGATGTTGCTGGCTTTCCAGAACCATATGTCCAGCTCCAACTACTGTTTGGGCTGCCATTTTCAAGGCCCTTTCTCGTGGCAATCCTGTCTGTACACCCGCATCTGCCAAAGCCTCAATAAAGAGATAGACAAAAGCTGGTCCACAACCTGCGAGACCTGTCGCCGCATCGATTAAGCCATCTCCCAGCTCAACCAAGAGACCAGCCTTGGCTAATAATTGACAAAAGAGTTCACCGTCCTCGGCACGACAGTTTGCTGACATGGCATAACTAATCACTCCTTGGCCGATAGCCACTGGTGTATTGGGCATGATGCGAATAATCCGGTGTTGACTTGGCAGAAGACTTGCCAGTTTTTCCAAAGTCAATCCAGCCGCCATAGAAATCAAAAGAAGACTCTCTCTTTTTTCAAGGATGGTCTGGTATTGAGCAAGCAGTTCAGAAAACTGAGCAGGCTTTACTCCTAGAAAAATCACATCTGCTTCTGCGAAGATTTCGTCATTGCTGGAAGTCTGACCTCCAAAGTTGGCAATGAAAGCATCTACTTTCGCTTGACTACGATTGGCAAGAAGAATCTGAGCACCCGTCTTGGCCTGCAAGACAGCCTTGGCCAAGCTAGAACCCATATTCCCCAAACCGATAAATCCAATCTTCATCTCTTACTTCCTTATCTGTCCGTCACCAGTAACCACATACTTGTAGCTAGTCAGCTCTTTCAAGCCCATTGGACCACGCGCATGCAGTTTCTGAGTAGAAATCCCCATCTCACATCCAAGACCAAATTGCCCACCGTCAGTGAAACGCGTTGAGGCATTGACATAAACCGCTGCTGAGTCCACTTGATCTGTAAAGTAAGTTGCAGTTTCAGCATTTTCCGTCACAATGGCATCCGAATGATGGGTACTGTGGGCTTCAATATGGGCAACTGCTTCTTCTAAACTGCTCACAACCTTAACTGCTAGGATATAATCTAAAAACTCGGTGTCAAAGTCCTGAACCTCAGCTGCTCGACCTGAAACAAACTGACTTGCTTTCTCATCCAAGCGGAATTGAATTGGTTCCAGTCCAGCTTCCTTACGCTCTGCAACCAGCACTTGCTCCAAGCGAGGAAGGAAGCTTGCTACCTTGCCTTCATGAACCAGCAAGACCTCCATGGCATTGCAGACAGAAGGACGGCTGGTTTTAGCATTGTTGATGATAGACAGAGCCTTGTCTTCATCAGCATCCTTATCTACATAGACATGGACAATCCCAGTTCCTGTCTCTATAACAGGTACGATAGCATTTTCAACCACGGCATTGATCAAGCCAGCACCTCCACGAGGAATGAGAAGATCTAGATAGCCCTTGGCCTTCATCATGGCATAGCTACTTTCACGACTGGTATCTTCCACTAGTTGAATCACCTCTGGATGTATGGTAGTCGTCTCCAAACCCTTCTTCAGAGCTGTGACAATAGCATGAGCAGTTTGGTAGGCGTCCTTACCACTACGAAGAACGACAGCATTCCCACTCTTGAGAGCCAAAGCAGCCGCATCAGACGTCACATTTGGACGGCTTTCATAGATAATACCAATAACCCCCATAGCCACACGTTTTTTGGTGATAACCAAGCCATTTTCAAGATGACTTGTATCTAGGACCTCACCAATAGGATCTGGTAAAGCAACCACTTCACGAATCCCTCTTGCCATCGCTTCTATACGTCCCGCATCCAAATAAAGACGGTCTAGCATGACATCTGAGATTTTCCCCTTGGCCGCTGCCATATCGAGGGCATTGGCCTCTAAAATCTCCTCAGTAGCTGCCAATAAATAATCAGCCATGGCTAGCAAGGCTTGGTTTTTCACTGCTTCACTGGCAGTATTGATTGATTTCTTAACAGCCTGTACCTGTTCAAATTGTTCTTGTGTACTTACCATCGTTCACCTCTAAAATTCTGTAAAGAGTAGCTGGATTTCAGGAGTGATGGAAATCCAGTCATCACGGTGAATCAAGACTCCCTTAGCTTTTTGAGAACGGAGCATATCTTCTAGGGCTGAGACACCAAATTGGACACGTCCCTTTCCAAGAGATTGACCTGTTTCTTTATCTGCTACTGTTACAATATCGTGGTAAGAGAAGTTTCCTTCCACTTCTACCACACCCGATAAAAGGAGACTTTTCCCGTTTTTTGAAAGTGCCTCTGCAGCTCCACCATCTACCCAAATCGTTCCCTGACTTTGAGCATAGAAGGCCAGCCATTGCTTCTGAGTACGAAGGCCCTTCTCTTGCGCAACGAAGAAGGAACCATCCCTAGTCTCTTCCGCTGCCTCAATCAAGGCATCAGATTTCATGGAGGAGCAAATATAGACTGGCACACCTGATTCCGTCGCAATAGTTGCAGCCTTGATTTTTGTTAGCATGCCCCCAGTTCCGTTTGAAGAACCTGCTCCACCAGCCATATCAATAATCTCACGATTGATAGTTTCGATTTTCTCAAGACGTTTGGCTGTTGGATCTGAGTTGGGATTTCCAGTATAGAGGCCGTCCACATCAGTCAAGAGAACCAAAAGATCCGCTTGAACCATCGCTGCTACCTGGGCACTCAGGGTGTCATTATCACCCACCTTGAGTTCGTCAATGACGACACTGTCATTTTCATTGATGATGGGAATTGCACCACGATGAAGCAATACAGACAATGCCTGATGGGCATTCTTATAGCGACGTTTATCTACAAAATCATCCTGTGTCAGCAAAATTTGTGCAGAAACGATTTGGCGCATGAGGAGGTTGGTTGTGTATTCCTCCAACAAAAGTCCCTGACCAACTGCAGCCGAAGCTTGTTTATCTGCAATCTTGGTCGGACGTTTTTTAAAACCCAAAGCTCCAAATCCAGCGGCTACTGCCCCAGATGACACTAAAATCAACTCATGCCCAGACTCATGCAGCATAGCCAATTGCTGGGTAATTGCCTTTACTTTACTTCTTGATAAACTCCCGTCTTCATTTGTCAAGGAGGAGGTCCCTACCTTAAAGACGATTCGTTTGTACTTCATATTCTCACTCCGATTCTTCATATTTATCCATTATAACATGAATGCTTTAAAATAGAAAAGACTTGAAATAAAAAGGTTGAGACAAGGCATCTCAACTCTTTTATCTATTCTCATTTTTGCGCAATCTTTCCAGCGTTTCTTTAAAAATCTCTGGAATATCTGCTGTGAACTCCAAAGTTTCACCTGTTCTCGGATGGGTAAAACCTAGAGTCTTAGCATGGAGAAATTGTCCATGTCCTTTCAGCGTTTTTCGAGGACCATAGACCTCATCACCAGCGACCGGATGGCCAATATAAGCCATATGAACACGAATTTGGTGGGTACGCCCTGTTTCCAGTTGCAACTCCACTAAAGTATAATCACCAAAACGTTCTAAGACGTGGAAACGCGTTACTGCAGGCTTCCCTTTAGCAGTTACAGCCTGTTTCTTACGGTCTTTTTCACTACGACCAATCGGCGCTTCAATCACACCACGATCATTGGGAAGATTGCCATGAACAATCGCCCAGTATTTGCGGAGAGACTTCTTATCCTTGAGTTCTTGGGCAAGTGCCAAGTGTGCCTCGTCATTCTTAGCAATCATAAGGAGACCAGATGTGTCCTTGTCAATGCGGTGAACGATACCTGGACGCAGAACCCCATTGATACCTGATAAGTCCTTGATATGGTACATGAGGGCATTGACCAAGGTTCCACTGGTATGGCCAGCGCTCGGATGAACAACCATCCCTTGAGGCTTGTTAACGACGGCTACGTCCTCATCTTGGTAGATGATATCTAGTGGAAGATTTTCAGCCACATACTCTAAAACCTCTGGTTCTGGCACATGGTAAGTGATCACATCCCCCTCTTGGACAGTGTATTTGGCTTTCTTGGCTTGCCCATTAACCAAAACTTGTCCAGCCTTGATTTGTTCATTCGCGAGACTGCGTGACAATTCTGTCAGATCTGACAGAGCCTTGTCTAGACGTTGCCCACCAGTTTCAATTTTTATTTCCATTTACTTCCTCTTTAAGCATTGCAATCAATAAAACAATCACACCAACTGTCAAATAGCTATCAGCCACATTGAAAATCGCAAAGTTGATAAAGTCTAGGTGAAACATATCCACCACAAAACCTTGACTCATTCTGTCGATAAAGTTGCCCAGACCTCCCGCGATTATCAGGGTCAGTCCAAAAACCATCCAGAGAGAATCCTCCATGTGTTTATGTAGATACCAAATGGCTCCTACCATGACGACCAGTGTAATAACAGCAAATAACCACTGCTGATCTTGCAGCATGGAGAAGGCTGCTCCTCTATTTTGCAGGTAGGTCAAGCTAACGAAATTGGGGATCCACGAACGCACTTCACCCAGTGGAATCTGCTGGACAACATAATTTTTGACCAACTGATCCAACCCAATCAAAAGCAGTATAATGACTGCTACTATTCCTCTTTTTTTCATGATTTCCTCTTTTGATCAAAATATTCTTGCATGACTTCTACGAAGAGAGTCCCAGCTTGGCTAAGCTCCACTTCCTCACGTTTGACGTAGACCATGCGGTTATCTAGATTATCCTTGAGACGAATAACTGTAATCCCATTAACACTGTCACTATCTAAAAATCCTGAACCTGTCGCATAGGCATCTGTCCGCTCCAAAATACCATTCAAAGTGGCACGGTCGGTCACATTAAACATCTGCGAGCTCGCGCTTGTGTCGACAAAGTTCTCTGAATAGTATAGATACTCATCTTTTTCCTGAGTAAAACGAACTGTTGGTAAATCCGCTAAATCCTCCATGACCAATTCCTCTTTCTGGGCTAAAGGATGCCCTTCACGAAGATAAATGTGAGTCTGGAAAGGAATTAGTTCAATAACTTCTAAACCAAGCTTTTCAACCCGTTGCATGATGCCCTTTTTATTTTGATTATTGAGGTAGATAATCCCAATCTCACTGTGTCCTTGGGCTACTTCGTCTAAGATTTGAACAGTAGTTGATTCAAAAATACGGAAGTTTTTGTAGTCAGGATAACGTTCTGAGAAGGCCGTAATGGTTGGTGGCAAGAAGTCATAGTGCTGACTGGCAATGGAAAATTCATCCTTTTCTTCCTCAGGATTGGCATACTGATTTTGAAAAACATCAAAGCCTTTGACCAACTCCTGCGCTTTCTCATAAAATTCCATACCACGACGGGTCAAAAACGTTCCTGAACTCGTCCGACGGAAAATCTTAAAGCCTAACTCTTTTTCCAAATCGCGCACAGAAATAGATAGACTTGGCTGACTAACATACATCTTTTCAGCAGCTTCACGGAAAGTACCACTATTGGCAATAGCCACAACATAGCGTAATTGTTGAATGTTCATCTTTTACCCCCATCTTCTCTATCTGTTCATTATACCATATTTTAGAAATTTTCCACCTAGGAAAAATAATGCCACTCATAAAATTCATCTACACTAGTAACAAAGAATTATAGGTATCAAAACAAAAAAATAGGCTCTCCGAAAACTCGGAAAGCCTGATTTTATGCTACTTCTAGCTCCCTCGCCTTTTCATTTTAAGGCTCGGGATAAAAAGGCTCACTGAACCTTTTTATTTTGCGATTGGGTAAACAGAAACTTGTTTTTTATCGCGTCCTTTACGTTCAAAGCGTACTACGCCTTCAACTTTAGCGAACAAAGTATCGTCTCCACCACGTCCAACGTTTACACCTGGATAGATGTGTGTACCACGTTGACGGTAAAGGATTGATCCACCTGTTACAGTTTGTCCGTCAGCTGCTTTAGCTCCAAGACGTTTCGCTTGTGAATCACGTCCATTTGATGTAGAACCTCCACCTTTTTTGTGGGCGAAAAGTTGCAAGTTGTTAAGAGTCATTTTTAACATAATGTTTTCCTCCGTGTTAGTTTTCTGTGATAACTCTGGTTTGGACGAACTCAGAAGAGTTCTCCGATAAGTTTGCCATACCTAAGAAAAATGATTCAAAGAATAACTGGGTCATTTCTCTCTGGTGCGAAGGAAGATCCGCTGGTATTTCAACCTTTAGATAGCCACCTTCATCTTCGTTTAATTCTAGGATTGGTTCGTAGCCTGCAAATTTCTCAATGGAATTGACAAAGTTAATGGCAAGCGTAGAAACCGATGCACACACGACATCTAAGCCGTATTCGCCACTTTCGGCGTGTCCAGTAATTTCCGCACTCCTCAGCTCGCCATCTTCGGCTCTCTCAAAGACTGCTTGTATCATGTGTTCTCCTTAAAATTAAGCGTTGATCGCGTTGATGACAACTTTTGTATATGGTTGACGGTGACCTTGTTTACGGTGGCTACCTTTTTTAGGTTTGTACTTGTAAGTAACAACTTTCTTTTGTTTTCCTTGTTTTTCAACAGTTCCAACTACAGTAGCTCCAGCAACAAGTGGAGTTCCGACAACAGTGTTTTCACCACCAACAAGAACAACTTCGTTAAAAGTAACTTCTTGACCAGCTTCAACGTTCAATTTTTCAACGTAAACTGCTTGACCAACTTCGACTTTAACTTGTTTTCCGCCAGTTTTGATAATTGCGTATGTGCTCATTATGCACCTCCTATGATTTTTAGGGTTTCCCCGTATTTTTGTGAAGACTCGCCTAGCATCGTGGGACGAACCACTTAAAAGAAAGGCTCTAAGTATAACAAAGAAAAAACTAGAAATTGAGCCGAAGGCATAACTTGTGTTAGGCAAGGCGATAATCACAAAGTTTAAATTTGTTATACGACGAGCAACGATGTTCGTGCGGTTGCACAGGATTGTGCATAGTCAACTCTTCGATTATAGCATATCTTCTTTTTTCTTACAAGTAAAATCAATTAAAATTAAGCTTTTTCTTTCCCTTTTTTTCTCCAAGAAGCAAAAAGCATGCTGAAGTAAAAGATACTCATCATAAGAGGAATACCTAGAATTGTCTTCTCCTGATAGTAAATCGTCAAATAAGCTGAAAAAACAACTCCGAAGACAAAACTGCTAAGCAAGCTAACAAAAATCAAGCCCTCTCGTAGAAAAGGCGTATGCTTGGTCCGGAAATAATCACCAAAAGCCAACATGGTTCGTTTGATATTCCCGGTCATAAAAGCATTATTATAGGCAATCCCTGACACTTCTCCAAAAGCAGTTGTCACCAGTCCCATACAGAAGGCCAAGGGCGGTACGAGATAGATATTCTCTACAGTTTGCGGCACAAAGCCAATAATTAGGGACAGGACTGCAAGTGGAATTACGGACAAAATTGGCTTTTTAACAATTCTCAATTTTTCCTTATAAATAGTTAATAAAAGGACCCCCATCATAAAAGCTAGCAAGGTCATTACTTTGGCACTGGCATCTGACACATTGTGTTGAATGAGTCCTACTGATAGAAAAACCACATTCCCAGTCTGTCCTGCCACAAGGGTATTTCCTCGCACAATAAAGGTATAGGCATCTACATATCCTGCACAAAAAGTCAAAAAAAGCGCTAGCCTTTTAGACTGACGTGATATTTTTCTTATTGGTAATAATCTCATTTTCTCCCCCTTTTCATTTCATCTACTTATCTAAATATTGTACCACTTTCTCCAAGAAATGCGTAGTCCATTTGAAAATTTTTACCATCTGTTGGATAGTCCTTCTTTTCTGTGTTATAATGAAGGAAGGTTTTAAAATCGGAAAAGGAGTATCTATGCTTAAATTAGGTGTTATCGGAACAGGTGCTATCAGCCATCATTTCATAGAAGCAGCCCATGCCAGCGGAGAATACCAGCTGGTCGCAGTCTATTCTAGAAAGCTAGAAACAGCCGCAACCTTTGCTTCTCGGTATCAGGATATCCAACTCTTTGATCAATTAGAAGACTTCTTTAAGTCTTCCTTTGATGTAGTCTATATCGCCAGTCCAAACTCCTTGCATTTTGTTCAAGCCAAGGCTGCCTTGTCTGCTGGTAAGCACGTCATTCTTGAAAAGCCAGCTGTCACTCAGCCACAAGAGTGGCTGGATTTGAGACAGACGGCTGAGAAAAATCACTGTTTTATCTTTGAGGCAGCTCGTAATTACCACGAGGAAGCTTTTACCACTATCAAAAACTTTTTAGCAGACAAGCAAGTATTGGGAGCTGATTTCAATTATGCTAAGTATTCTTCTAAGATGCCGAACTTGTTGGCTGGGCAGACGCCAAATGTCTTTTCAGACCGTTTTGCTGGTGGAGCCCTTATGGACTTGGGGATTTATCCTCTCTATGCTGCTATTCACCTCTTTGGAAAGGCTCAAAACGCGACTTATCAAGCTCAACAGCTTGACAATAGCATTGACCTAAATGGAGACGGTATCCTCTTCTACCCTGACTTTCAAGTTCATATCAAGGCTGGGAAAAACATCACTTCCAATCTTCCTTGTGAGATTTACACAGCAGATGGAACCTTGACCCTCAACACGATTGAGCATGTCCGCTCAGCTATTTTTACTAACCACCAAGGAAATCATGTTCAACTCCCTATCCAACATGCTCCTCATACAATGACTGAGGAAGTCGCTGCATTTGCACACATGATCCAGCAACCAGACCAGACGCTCTACCAGACTTGGCTAGATGATGCAAGTTCTATTCATGAGCTACTCTATACCATGCGCCAGACTGCTGGCATTAGATTTGAGGCAGAAAAATGAAAACCAAACTACCTACTGAATGGCAAGAACTGAGCGACCAACTCGGTTTCCAAGAATTTACCCCCATTCAAACTCAACTATTTGAACCCATTCTCGCTGGAGAAAACCTCCTGGGAGTAAGCCCAACAGGAACTGGTAAGACCCTCGCTTACCTCCTGCCAAGTCTTCTCAGACTACAAAAGAAAAAAGCCCAGCAACTCTTGATTCTAGCACCAAATACAGAACTAGCTGGACAGATTTTTGACGTATGTAAAACATGGGCAGAAGCTATCGGCTTGACTGCTCAGCTCTTCTTATCAGGTTCAAGTCAGAAACGTCAGATTGAACGTCTTAAAAAAGGACCAGAAATTCTGATTGGAACACCTGGCCGTATCTTTGAGTTGATTAAATTGAAAAAAATCAAGATGATGAATGTGGAAACTATCATCCTGGATGAATTTGACCAATTGCTCGATGATTCTCAGATACACTTTGTCGAGAAAATCACTCACTACGCACCTCGTGACCACCAACTCGTCTACATGAGTGCGACGACCAAGTTTGACCAAGAAAAGATTGCGGCAAACACGCGCACTATTGATCTCTCTGATCAAAAACTGGACAACATTCAACATTTCTACATGCAGGTAGACCAACGTCACCGAGTGGATATGCTACGAAAGCTGGCTCATGTAGAGGATTTCCGCGGACTAGTTTTCTTTAATAGCCTATCAGATCTTGGAAGTGCAGAAGAAAAATTACAATATCGCGATGTTTTAGCTGTTTCATTAGCTAGCGATATCAACGTTAAATTTAGAAAAGTTATCCTAGAAAAATTCAAAGATAAGCAACTAACCCTGCTCCTTGCAACTGACCTTCTGGCTCGTGGTATCGACATTGATAGCTTGGAATGTGTTGTCAATTTCGACGTCCCTAGAGATATGGAAACCTATACCCACCGTGCAGGACGTACAGGTCGCATGGGAAAAGAAGGCTATGTTGTTACTCTGGTAACCCATCCAGAAGACCTTAAAAAACTCAAGAAATTTGCAAGCGTGCGTGAAATTGTTCTAAAAAATCAAGAACTCTATATCAAATAAGGTTGGCATTCGCCAACCTTTTTCTTATCCCCAAGTAATTTCTAATTGATAGCTGGCAAAGGGGTGGCCCTCTTGGTTTTGCAGTTGATAGGCTAACTCAATCTTTTGCCCATCCAGTTTGTAGTGACTCGTTTGAATGATAAACTCCTGCATCCCCATCGGAGTCGGAATATAGGCTAAACTATCACTATCCTTTAGAAAACGCATGATGGTTTTGGGACTCGAGAAACGGGTCATCACCAGTTCTTGACCATGGAATTTAATGACTACTTTTTCTTTTTCCTCATTATAAAAGAGTAAATAGCTAAAATCCCCTTTTTCATGCACTTCAACGTCATAAAGCTGGTCAATCACTTCCAACTGCTCATCAAACTGAATCGTATTTCGCATCCGAATCTTCACATCAAGTCCTCTTTCTTGTCTCTTGTCCTACTATTTTACCAAAAAGAGCAGGATTTTGCTATAATGGTCATATGAATGAAAAAGTATTCCGTGACCCTGTTCACAATTATATCCATGTTAATAATCAGGTCATCTATGACTTAATCAATACAAAAGAATTTCAACGTCTGCGCCGTATCAAGCAGCTAGGGACTTCCAGCTATACCTTCCATGGTGGGGAGCACAGTCGCTTTTCCCACTGTTTGGGAGTCTATGAGATTGCTCGACGTATCACGGAGATTTTTGAAGAAAAATATCCTGAAGAATGGGATCCTGCTGAGTCTCTCTTGACCATGACCGCTGCGCTCCTTCATGACCTCGGGCATGGTGCCTACTCTCATACTTTTGAACATCTCTTTGATACAGATCATGAGGCCATTACTCAGGAAATCATCCAAAGTCCTGAGACAGAGATTCACCAAGTCCTGTTACAAGTAGCACCAGACTTTCCAAAAAAAGTTGCCAGTGTCATCGACCATACCTACCCTAACAAGCAGGTCGTACAGCTCATTTCCAGTCAGATTGATGCGGACCGTATGGACTATCTCTTGCGCGACTCCTATTTTACAGGAGCATCTTACGGGGAATTTGACCTGACTCGCATCCTCCGAGTCATTCGTCCTGTCGAAAATGGCATCGCCTTTCAGCGCAACGGCATGCATGCCATCGAAGACTACGTTCTCAGTCGCTACCAGATGTATATGCAGGTTTATTTCCACCCAGCAACACGCGCCATGGAAGTTCTTCTACAGAATCTCCTCAAACGCGCTAAGGAACTCTATCCTGAAGACAAAGACTTCTTTGCACGAACTTCTCCACATCTCCTTCCTTTCTTTGAAAAAAATGTGACCTTGTCTGACTATCTAGCTCTGGATGATGGCGTGATGAATACCTACTTCCAACTCTGGATGACCAGTCCTGACAAGATACTAGCCGACTTGTCGCAACGCTTTGTCAACCGTAAGGTCTTTAAATCCATTACTTTTTCAGAAAAAGACCAAGACCAACTCGCAACCATGAGACAACTGGTTGAAGATATCGGTTTTGATCCAGACTACTATACTGCTATTCATAAGAACTTTGACCTACCTTATGATATCTATCGACCCGAATCTGAAAATCCAAGGACACAGATTGAGATTTTACAAAAAAATGGTGAACTGGCAGAACTATCTAGCCTGTCCCCTATCGTCCAATCCCTTGCTGGCAGCCGCCACGGTGACAATCGTTTCTATTTTCCAAAAGAAATGTTGGACCAAAACAGCATCTTCGCAAGTATCACCCAGCAATTTTTACACTTGATTGAGAACGATCATTTTACCCCAAATAAGAACGAATAGAGGAAATTTATGAGTATTAAACTAATCGCCGTCGATATCGATGGTACCCTGGTTAACAGTAAAAAAGAAATCACTCCGGAAGTCTTTTCTGCCATCCAAGATGCCAAAGAAGCTGGCGTCAAAGTCGTGATTGCAACGGGTCGTCCTATCGCAGGTGTTGCCAAACTTCTGGACGACTTGCAGTTAAGAGACCAAGGTGACTATGTCGTGACCTTCAACGGTGCCCTTGTCCAAGAGACTGCTACTGGCCATGAGATTATCAGCGAATCCTTGACCTATGAGGATTATCTAGATATGGAATTTCTTAGTCGCAAGCTCGGTGTTCACATGCACGCTATTACCAAGGACGGTATCTACACAGCCAATCGTAATATCGGAAAATACACAGTGCACGAATCAACCCTCGTCAGCATGCCTATCTTCTACCGCACCCCTGAAGAAATGGCTGGCAAGGAAATCGTCAAGTGTATGTTTATCGATGAACCAGAGATTCTCGATGCTGCGATTGAAAAGATACCAACAGAATTTTACGAGCGCTACTCTATTAACAAATCTGCTCCTTTCTACCTCGAACTCCTTAAAAAGAATGTAGACAAGGGATCAGCCATTACTCACCTAGCTGAAAAACTCGGATTGACCAAAGATGAAACCATGGCGATCGGGGACGAAGAAAATGACCGTGCCATGCTGGAAGTCGTTGGCAACCCCGTTGTTATGGAAAATGGAAATCCAGAACTCAAAAAAATCGCCAAATACATCACCAAATCAAATGACGAATTTGGCGTAGCCCATGCTATCCGTACGTGGGTATTGTAAAAAAGTAAGAATATATAAAACCCGCTCAGCTGAGCGGGTTTTGTATGAATATATCACAATGAGAGTAAATTAATAAATTGAATTGCAGTTGTACAGTTACTTAAATCTTGAGAGTACAAAAACAATGATACGGTTACTGCTCAGCAACATGCTGTTGTACCATTCACGGACTGCATCTCGTGGCCAGCGCTTGTCATTTATATTTGGAAATCCTTTCTGGTAGCGAAAACGGTCATCGAACGTATCTACAGAAACCCCAAACATTTTAGCCACATCTTTTCGCTTCAATTCCAGAGGGAAAGCTTCTTCAATATCTGCTGATTGCAATACCGTGAATTCTATTTGACTCGCAATCGCTTGGATCAACTCTTCCATTTTTGCTCCTTTCGTGATATAATTCAGTTAGTTATTTTAGTAAGCGCCTAACTTCCATTAGGTGCTTTTTTTGTTACCTTAGTTCATCTACGCTGATTTCCAACGCATCAGCAATTTTCTTAACCGTATCAAAATACAAATCTTTCACCTCTCCGTCTCTTAAACGATAGATTCCAGCAGGTCCGATACCTGCTTTTAAGCAAAGTTTATAAACTGTCCAATTTCGTTCTGAAAGTTTTTCAGATATTTTTTCCCAAAGCATAGCCTTTTTCTCCTTATCTAGTTTTATACTTCTTGCACTTATATATGCTACCACACTATATATTGTGCTTGTTTTAGATTTCGCCTCCTTGTTTACACAATATATTGACAAGTATTGTTTTTTATCATATAATATATTTCGACTAGGACCTCTCACCGTTTTAGTCAAAAAATCAACAGAAAGGAGATACAATCATGGGTAAAAATCAGCATGTTGTCCCTTCCAAAAATGGTGGTTGGAACGTGAAAGGTGCTGGCAATTCAAGAGCAACTGTTCATACTACTACAAAGAGTGAAGCTACAAATATTGCTAGACAGATTTCACGAAATCAAGATTCCGAACTAATCATTCATGGCAAAGATGGGAGAATTCAAAGCCGTGACAGCCACGGTAAAGACCCATTCCCTCCTAAAGGCTAGTCATAATTTGGTCTTAGCCTTACAACATATCCTGTAGCAGAAGTTACATCATCTAGTGTGACTTCTGCTATTTTTTTTGCTCCATCCTCTGTTTCAACAATTAGCCGTGTATAGAAACGACTATCTAAAATGTTCATCAGATTTGTTTTGAAACTATACGGATATTTTCTTGGTCTCATTTCATACCCTCGTCCTACTTTCCAGCGCCCTGAGTTCTATCTCATGGCTGACTTGTTTCAATAGCTTCTCACATGCTATTTTAGCTTCTCTGTACGTTGTGTTCTCGCTAATAAAGTAATCAGCAAGTTCGATGATTTTATCTTCCATGATTGTCTCCAAATATCAATCTTAAGTCCGATGTCATCTCCTCTTATTTTGATATAATAATTTATAAAAATAATACTATACGAGGTATTTGTATGTCTGAAGTATTTACAACAACATTGATTTCTGTTGGTGCAACTGTTTTAACAAATTTGATTATTCATGGTTTTGCTTACCAGCAAAAAAAGGTTGAAAGTAAAAATAAGCTCGAAGAAAAGAAGGTTGATTTCTTAAATGCCCAACTAAGTCAGGATAGAGATTTATATATTTCAACTTTTCAAAATTTTGCATCTATTAGCGGTAAAACAGTTTCATATATAGATTCAAGGCCTGATGGTGCTGATCCAATTGATTTAGATATCATCACAAACTTCGATGATATCTTTTATAAGACCTATCTATTTTTAGATAATGATGACGAACGCAAAAAATTCATCACTTTTAGAAACGTACTTCGTTATCAGGCTGGCTATAAACACCCTGAAGGATTTTACACTTGGGACATAGAAATGGAAGAGCAATTTTTTGACCCTGATGTAATCGAAGAACCTAGATATATTTTCGATAGACTAAATGACTGTTTGCTAATTGTTAACTCACACATCACTAACAAACTCCACCTTCAATCTTCTGCAAACTGTTCGTAGAGTTCATCTATTTCCCTCCGTTGCTCTTTTGTAAACGGAGCGGTATTATTTGTCCAAGTTATCTGCTTGCCTTCTTCACGCTTTATTCTGCCTGCTCTAACAAGCAGGTTTTTAAATGCCTCGTAAGGCATGTGAATTCTGATGTCTTCTTCCATTTTTCTACTCCTCAAATCTTTCTTACTCAATCCCATAATCTTCAATAACCTGAAGAATGAAACTATTCGCTCTTGGACCTTTAGTCGTTCCACTTAGAATGTTTGTCACTTCCTGTCGCTTAAAGCCGTAAGCAACCGCTAGAGTTGCTTTTTTAATGCCTTTCTCTTTCAAGAAAGCATTAACTCTTTCGCGACCGTTTGCGATATCTGGCATATTTTCTCCTTTCTTTTTCTTTCTTCTTTTTCTGCTATAATATAAGCAGAAAGGAGTTAACCTTATGACTTTTAAAGAATATTTGACAATAGCAAGCAAACGCGACATCTACGATGATGGTAAAGATTTTGATTTTGAAACCATCTTTGCTAGAGAAATATTACGTTATGCACACGATTCCGAACTGGAAACCAAAACAGGTTTCTTTCGTCATCTTGAAATCATGAATGCCGATTCGTGGTTTGTTGAACTCGCTCGCTCAATTTATCAAGATTTTGAGAAATCAATTTCAGATTCTCACTAATCGAGCGTGACTTTTTTTGATACGGCAATCTCAGAAATTTACCACCAGAGCTGACTACCTTAATAATTTTTTCAAGGTGGTCTTTTTCTTTTTTCAAGCTTTCAAGAACGCTTTCCATCTATGTGTTCCTCCTTTTTTCAAAAATAAAAAATGCCCTATCAAATTGATAGAGCATGTGATACAATAGGAACGGCACTTCTACACCGCCTGCGAAAGGAGGTGAGATAGCCCATGATGGAACTAATCCTTAAAACTATCATCGGACCAATTGTGGTCGGTGTCATTCTTCGCTTAGTGGATAAATGGCTAAACAAAGATAGATAGTGTCAAAAAAAGACCCTAAGCTTATTTGGTCGTGAGCTTAGGGTCTTTTCTAGTCCATGATATAGAACTAATCCTTAATTCCCCTCTATTATCTCACATGCTCTATTCAATTGTCAAGGAACAAGTAAATAAGAAACAACTAAATTTTTAACTATTTTTTGTGTTATTGCTTGACTATTTTAAATAAATAATTTAAAATGAAAGCATAATAAAAAGCACTAATAAAACTATAAATACCGTTCGCCAAAACATTTTTATAATTTATTTTTTTAGTTGTAACTTACTTACAAAAACTATTTTAGATCATTTATTTAATTTATCAATATTTTTAAACAAATAATTTAAATATTTTTTGTCAATCTCTTAGAAAGGTTGATTTAACAATGTTTCCGACATTTGAAAAAGTTAGAGAATTAGCAAAAAAACAAGGCTTATCTCTAAATCAAGTAGAAGAAAAACTTGGATACAGTAAAAATACTCTGTATTCTTTAAAGCGACAAAAGGTCAGCTCCGAACGATTACAAGAAATCGCCGACTACTTCAACGTATCCACCGACTACCTGCTTGGTCGTACAGATAATCCTGCAATTGCTGGGAATTTGCACGTAAATGAACCAGATGACATCGATAAAATCATAGACCACGCTATGCTATTTGACGGAAAACCTCTGACTGACGAAGATCGTAGAGCTATTCGAGGAATCATCTCAGGGTATATGAATAGCAAGGAAGATTAAAATGTCTCACAAAAACCAAATTGAAATTTACCAGTTTAATAGTCGTACGAAATATTGGTTAGTCCGAGCTGAAGGTGGAAAATATTACGATGATTTTAAATACAACCACTTCATCTCTATTCATCACAACCAGGTTACGCTAGCGGATTTACAGACAAGTGACTTACTCCTCACGACAGAAAAAACTATAGAGCACTACAAGCAGCAGATAACAAGAGTATATCAAGACCAAAATCTATCAAAACACCAAATCACGTTTACCGCTAAACGCCTCTATAGTTTTGTTGAAGATATGAGTATAGGGGATTACGTCGTAGTTCCATCATTTAAATCAAACTACTTCTTGATTGGACAAATCACAAGTGATGTCTATGAAAAAGATATCCCGAAAGAGCAACTAACCCTAAACCATGGCTACGAACAATCTACGGATATCAAACGTCGAGAAGTCAAGTGGATTAACGAAGTGCCAAGAAGAAAAGTAAATCCAAAATTTCTATATAGCACGCTAACCGTCCATCATACCATCTTTAATATCACTGATTTATCAAAATATATCGATGGTCTCATATCTCCACTTTACTTCAAAGAAGGGAAATTACACCTTCAGTTGAGAGTTAACACCAAACATCCAATTACATCCAGTATGTGGAAAAATCTCTATTCTATTATCGATGAATATAAAAATCCTGAAATTAATGAGGAAATCGTTGCTACTTCTAACGTAGAGAGCCCAGGAGATATAACTCTACAATCCATCAGTCAATTCATATCAGATAATCATTGGATGCTTAACTCAGGATTAATAGGTATTGGTCTCTTATTCGGAGATATTGATATCAAAGGCATCAAAGTGAAGGGACTCTTCCCATACTTGCAACAAAGAAAAACAGCCAGTTTGGAAGAACGCAAACTGACTGTAGAAGTTGAAACGATGGAAAAAGACGCCAAGCTGAAAGATGTACAACGAGATGTTGAAATAGAAAAAGCTCGCAAAGAACTAGAATTATTAAGAAATGTGAGAGCATTTGAAATAACTGTTGACTCACCTAGTGTTTCTTACGAAAACGCACCCCAAACGCAAATGGATTCAAATGAGAATCAGGATGAGGGATAATTTTTACTACTAGAATAAAAATCAAAAAAGTAATGAAAATAATACCTCTGTCTAAAAAGAAAAGAGTGAGAGAAAAAATAGAATACGCCAGCAAATATCCCCAAAGAATTTGAACTAGTTTCATATGAATTCCTCCTCTCTATTTTTAATTTGATTTTAACAAAAACACGCTGATTAGTAAAGGAATTTAGCGAGAAAAATATGACAGAAAAAGAATTATTGGATCTCCATAAAGTTACTTTACGTGAATTTACCACTAAGCAATGGCAAAGAAACGGATTCTACGACGAAATTAACCGAATTGTCTATATCAATGCTGATTTAAGTCCAGATGAAAGACGAAAAGTTATTTTTCACGAACTCGGTCATCTAGAACACTACCGCAGTTTGTACCAAAATGCTGCACTACTATGCGAGAATGAGGCTAATCGCTATATGATCCAAAATCTAGTAGCCGAAGAGATAGCTACATATGGAGTTGAAAGTTTTAATAGTGTTCGATTTATGGAGCGATATCAATTAAAGACTGTAACTGATGAAATTATGGTCCGCACCGAATTTTATAAACAAGTTGAATAATTTTAATATTTTAAAGGAGTAAAATCTTATGGGATTTTTTGATAATGTTAAACAAGAATCGTCATTCTCTACAGCTTCAGGCTCAAATGGACTACACTATGTCGTCCTTCAAGTTACTTTGAAAGAAAAATTCTTTGGTACCGGATCAGGGAACCTGACAGAACTGGAAGATGTAATTAACAAACAAGTAACTAAAGGATATCGACTACATACTATTACTACGGCTAACGGTGGAAGTAAAGGCCTAGGTGGTGGTGATCGTATACAAGCTACAATGGTCTTCGAAAAAATTATCTAAAATAAAAAATCCCCACACTCGCAAAGTTTGGCGACTCTGAGTGTGAGGAACTTGAATATAAGAAACAACCATTCAAAAGGTCGTTTTCTTGTACCCATTTTAGCAAAAAAGTGAGGTAAAATCAAATGGCATCATACAGAAAAAGAGAAAATGGCAAGTGGGAATATCGCATTTCTTATAAAAGTCCAGGCGGAAAATACAAAAAAGCTGAAAAAGGTGGATTCCCAACAAAAAAAGCTGCACAAATTGCAGCTGCTGAAGGAGAGAAAGAACTACTTCTTCCCTCTTATGTTTCGGACGACATTACTCTTTACGAATACTTTAAACAATGGGCAACCATTCATAAGAAACCTAATATTTCTCCCGTGACTTGGCAAGTTTATCAAGTTACCAATCGCAATATTGAAAAGCTATTCCCAGGGGAAAAACTTAAAAACATAACCAGTTCAATCTATCAGCAAGCCCTAAATACGTTTGCTGAGACTCACTCCCAAGCGACGGTTGAAAGATTAAATATCCATATCAAACAATGCGTCGCTATGGCTGTTCACGAGGAAATCATTCAAAAGGATTTTACAACCTTTGCCAAGGCTGTTTCCCAAAATAAAGGTATCGAAAAAGAAACCAAGTTTCTTGAGGTTGAAGAGTACAAAAAAGTTATAGTTGTTTCAAAGCGTAAAATGGACGTTCAATCTTATGCAGTGATCTATCTTATAGCAGTTACTGGAATGCGTTTTGCTGAGTGCCTGGGACTTACTTGGGATAACGTGGATTACGATAACAAAGTTCTCTCAGTAGATAAGACCTGGAACTATAAAACCAATCTTGATTTTGCAAGTACAAAAACAAAAAGCAGTATCCGAAAGATACCACTTGACGATGAGACACTTAAATTGTTAAAAAACTACCAGAAAGAACATTGGATCCATAACAAAGAAAATCGGATTTTCTCCAACATATCAAATAATGCAGTCAATAAGACATTGAGAAGAATTGTTGGCAGAAATGTCCATGCTCATTCGCTTAGACATACTTATGCTTCTTTTCTAATTTCTCAACGTGTCGAATTGCTTTCTATTTCAAAAATTCTTGGTCATGAGAATATGAACATCACCATCGAAGTCTATGCTCATCAATTAAAAGAACTAGAAGAGGAAAGTAACTCGGAAGTAAGAGAGATATTTGCAAATTTAGGGGCGAATTTGGGGCGAAACACCTCAAACACCCAGTAAAATCAGTAGTTTATATGCCCCCTGCAGGAATCGAACCTGCAACTACTCCTTAGGAGGGAGTTGTTATATCCATTGAACTAAGGGAGCTAGATAAAAACCCTGCTGGGTAAGCAGAGTTTTTTAGTCGAATTAACGACGGATTTCTTTGATACGAGCTGCCTTACCTTGAAGTGCACGCAAGTAGTACAATTTCGCACGACGTACTTTACCGTAACGAACAACTTCGATTTTTTCAACACGTGGAGTGTGGATTGGGAAGATACGCTCAACACCTACACCGTTAGAGATTTTACGAACTGTGTAGTTTTCTGAGATGCCAGCACCTTTACGTGCGATAACAACACCTTCAAAAATCTGGATACGTTCACGGTTACCTTCGACAACTTTCGCGTGTACACGAACAGTGTCACCAGGACGGAATGATGGGATATCTGTACGAAGTTGACCTTCAGTCAAGCTTTGGATTAATGGAT
Source organism: bacterium (assembly GCA_905221355.1). GTDB lineage: Bacteria > Bacillota > Bacilli > Lactobacillales > Streptococcaceae > Streptococcus. Next base: position 2,444 of record CAJNCU010000001.1, on the reverse strand, counting down.
TCATTTTATTCTCCTATCTTTGTCAATCTTGAGGAACCTTCCTCAGCGGATAAACTGTATTTTCGTGCGTCCATTACACACAAGATACAGTTTACCAAATTTCCACCTAAAAGTAAAGAAATTTATAGCAGAATTCCTAAAAAAATCGCTAGAAAACCGCCTAGGTAAGTTAAGATTAAATAGCTATAAAATACCTTCTTGTCACTAAGTAGTCTTTGCAGCTCATCATTCAAGGTTGAAAAGGTCGTCAACCCACCACAGAAACCTGTCGCTAGGATAGCATAGACTTCCTTGGACTCCACATGGTTGTAGAGCAAGCCAATCCAAAAACAACCGAGAAGATTGGCTATGAGAGTTCCTAGGGGCAATTTAGAATCTTGATTATAGCGAGAAAAGATATACCGTACTAGGGCTCCGCAGCCACAAGCAATTGCAAGATAAACGATTACCATTTCTTCCTCCCTAGAACATAAGCCAAGAGTAGACCTCCACCAATGCTCAAAAATAAGTAGATGCCTAAACTAAGATAACGCCCGGTATCGAGCAATTTCACGGCATCAAGCAGTAGACTAGAAAAGGTTGTTAGCCCACCACAAAATCCTGTACCCAGCGCCAAAACCAAGCCTTTACTAGTTCCCTTATAGACCAGATAGCCTTTCACCAGATAGACCAGGCAGATAATGCCCAGATAGTTGACAAGGAGGGTGCCCCAAGGAAATTCTGGACTGGCTGGTAACCAAGTGGAAACTAGATAGCGGATAAGTCCGCCCACCATAGCAGCTAGAAAAATCCCTAGCGGATAGAATTGTTCTTTTTTCATTTGATGTTTTGTTCCTGATAATCACGCGAACGTTTGAGAATGTCTGAAAAAGTCGCAACAACGGTCTCCTGATAGCGCTTATCTTCTACTCGATTTCTGACTTTTTCAAAAATAACTTCTTCTCTCTTAGAATCTAAGATTGGCTTACCAGATGCTTTTTTATAGGCAACAACTTGGTCGACCAAGCGCATTCGTTCTTCTAAGAGCTTGACAATTTGGTCATCGATTTGATCGATTTCTTGCCGAATCACGTCTAAATCCATAGTGTCTCCTCCTTTATTTGAATTATTGTATCAAAAAGCTACCAAATAGGCTAGTAAAATCCAAAAAAACTAAATCATAACCACCTGCTACTGTACTGACCCCAAAAAGTTGGACAAATAGTTATTGAAAGGATTTAGTCTTGTATTGCACAGGACTAGGTCCCTTTCTACCATTTGTCAAGTATATCAAGGTATTTGATGAAAAATAGTTTGATTTCCATAGTCAAACTAAGGAAATTGTCTTTTTCTGAACGAAAGTTTAGTGAAAAAAGTGTACACTAAACCAACACCTTATCTGGTGATTTTTTTGATAAGGCGTTACAATGATATGGCATAAATAATTTTACCGATTTTGGGTAGAAGTATAATCATAAAGTTTGTTATACGTTATGAGGTAATACATTGTTCTAATGAGACGATGTATAGAGGCAATCGTGTGTGGTTTGGTTGAAGTCACTTGCGATTGTCTTTTCCGTTTCTCATAGAAGTCTGCGAAAAGAAGGCTTGAAGACGACGAGAATAGACCCCAGTCGCCTTGAAGACAATCTCTGACTGGTGAACAGTCTTTAAGTCCCCAAGTAGTCGATTAAATCCGATGGCATCATTGGGTATGGTATAGCCATGTACTTTCTCTCCATTGATCAAGATGACCACTTCTGAACTTGCTTTACTCACGTCAATCCCAAAAAACTACTCGCATGATATTACCTCTTTGTCTTGAATGATTCCTTGCTTTAGTGATGTCATTTTCAATACTCGACGTTTTTCGTCCCACATACTTTGATAACATTCTTCCTAAAACAGGTGTCTTATCAGTTTTAGTTATGACGTCTAGCACCAAAGGACTTATCGACTTAACAAGACATCTCTACTTTAACATAATGAAAAAGTAGTGAGTACTTTCTCCCGTCGGAGATTCCCTCACTACTAACCTTAGTATGTTTTAGTTTGACCTTAATTCGTTTGTTGTTGTAGTAATCAATATAGTCCACAATAGCTTGTTCAAGGTCTTCTAAAGACCTAAAGTGCTTCTCATAACCATAAAACATTTCCGATTTCAAAATGCCAAAGAAAGATTCCATCATACCGTTGTCTGGGCTGTTACCTTTACGTGACATAGATGTTTGGATTCCCTTACTCTCTAAAAACCTGTGATAAGAATCGTGTTGGTATTGCCATCCTTGATCACTATGGAGAATCGTATTCTCATAGTATTTCTCTGTAAAGGCCTGCTCCAGCATAGCTTTCACTTGTTCTAAATTAGGAGAACAAGAAAGATTATAGGCGATAATTTCGCTATTAAAGCCATCTAAAATAGGCGATAAATAGAGTTTCTGAGTGCTATTTGGAATGGCAAACTC